>NZ_WWCQ01000002.1:0-1251660 GCF_009857555.1 Duganella sp. CY15W
AATCTGAGCCAGGATCAAACTCTTTAGTTTAATCTCTGTTTTATGATCATTGCTGACCATGGTTCGCTCACTCAAAATACTGACAGTATTACTACTGCTTATTTCTTGTGGAGCATTTAATGCTTTTAGTTTCGCGGAACCGAAGTTCCGCGTGCACTGCATCAAATGCCCACACTTATCGACTGTTGATTTTTAAAGATCATCTTGTATTGCTAGCTGAAGAAGCGTTTTGTTCATCAGCACAGAAGCGAGATTATGAAGCATTTCGTACATCTCGTCAACCCCTCGCTTTTCTTCGTTTTCGCTTTGCAGCGTCTGCGTTGTCTTGCGAGGGACAGAATCATATCAAAGACCTTCGAAGTTTGGCAAGCGCTTTTCGAGGAAAGCCTGCATGCCTTCTTTTTGCGCAGGCGTGCCGAACGCTGCCTGGAACAGACGGCGCTCATACGTCACGCCTTCCGACAGCGTGGTTTCAAAGGCGCGGTTGACCGAATCCTTGATCTGCATCGCAACCGAAGTCGACATCGAAGCGATCTGCTTCGCGATCGCCAGCACTTCCTCAATCAGCTTGTCCGCCGGGATCACGCGCGACACCAGGCCAATGCGCTCGGCCTCGGCCGCATCAATGGTGCGCGCGGTCAACAGCATGTCCATGGCCTTGGCCTTGCCGATCGCGCGCGGCAGGCGCTGCGTGCCGCCGGCGCCCGGCACCACGCCGACCTTGATTTCCGGCTGGCCGAACTTGGCGCTGTCCGCCGCAACCAGAAAGTCGCACATCATGGCCAGTTCGCAGCCACCGCCCAGCGCAAAGCCGGCCACCGCGCCCACCACTGGCTTACGCACACGCAGGATATGTTCCCAGTTGCGGCCTATATAGTTGTCGCGATAGGTGTCTGGATAGGTGTAGTCCACCATGGCAGCGATATCGGCGCCCGCCGCAAAGGCTTTCTCGCTGCCGGTCAGCACAATGCAGCCGATGGCGGGATCCGCGTCGAACTTATATAAGGCATCGCCCAGCTCGTTCATCATGCGGTCGTTCAGCGCATTCAGGGCCTTGGGACGGTTCAGACGGATCAGGGCTACTTTGTCGTGCACTTCTACGATCAGGTCTTCATACTGCATGGGTTGCTCCTCCAGGGTGGAATATGACTCATCGATTGTAGCGCCTATCCCTGTCACTGGTATGATTGAAATTCGGCAATCCGCACCAAAGAGCTTCCCATTTTTAACTCCTTCCGCAACGACGAACTGCTGCGCAACGGCGATTTCCGCCGCTACTGGGCCAGCGCCATCCTCAACGGTTTTGGCAGCTACGTCAGCGCGCTGGCGATTCCGCTATGCGCCGTATTAATGCTCAAAGCCTCGCCCGCGCAGATGGGTACGATGGGCGCGGCCGCAGCCCTGCCGTTTGCGCTGTTGGGCTTGCCGGCCGGTGTATTCCTCGACCGCAACCGCAAGCTGCCCATTCTTTTAGCAAGCAAAGCCATCCAGGCGCTGTCGCTGGCCAGCATTCCGCTGGCGTGGTGGCTGGGCGTGCTGTCGGTGCACTGGATGTATGCGGTGTCCTTCATCAATGGCTCATGCAGCGTGGTGGGCGGCGGCGCTGAACAGGTCTTCCTGACCAATCTGATTGGCCGCGACAAGCTGACTGACGCCCAGTCCAAGTTCGCCGCCACCGATTCCGGCTCGCGCCTGCTGGCGCCCGGACTGGCCGGCGTGCTGATTCAATGGTTGACCGCGCCCTATGCGGTGCTGCTGAATGCCTGCGGTTTTATCGTATCCATCGGCCTGCTGCGCAATCTGAAAGCCAACGATCCCAAACCGCCGCCCTCCAACAAGCATCCCTTGCGCGATATTCTCGACGGCCTGCGTTTTATCTGGACCCATCCCCTGCTGCGCGCGCTGGCCTGGGCCTCCGGTCTGTGGCATATGCTGTTCTACGGCTTTGCCGCGTTGCACGTGATTTTCGCGACGCGCGAGCTGGGCATGAGCGCCGGCATGCTGGGCGTAGCCCAAATGGTCGGCGGTATCGGCGTGCTGGTCAGCTCGTTGATGCTGAAACCACTGGTCCAGCGCTACGGCCCCACCGGCGCCATGCTGATCGGCGTCGGCCTGTGCGCGTTTGCCTATACGATGACGCCGCTGATTCCCGCCAATCTGTTCGGCTACCCGCTGGCCAGTGCGATGGCCTGCGCCGCCATGTCCTTCTTCCTGGACTGTGGCGTGATGCTATTCCTGATGCCCTACACCACGCTACGCCAGAAGGTCACGCCGGATGCCTACCTGGGGCGCATGGTGTCCACCATGCGTTTTCTGACCGTGGCGATTGCGCCGGTCGGCGCGCTGTCGGCCGGCTACCTCGGCGAGCATTTCAGCATTCGCACCGGACTGGCCTGCGTTGCGGCCGGCAGCATGGTGCTCATGCTCTTGTTGGCGTTTTCGCCATCCGTGCGCCAGAAAAGCTGAGTAGCCAGTAGGCTGGCTCCAGTGTTCATCGACAGGAGTCAGCCATGTTCAAATCCATACTTTTCCCTACCGACGGTTCCGATTTATCCGAGAAGGTAACCGCGACGGTAATGGAATTCGCCAGATTGCATCAGTCGCGCATTACTGCCGTGACGGTGATACAACCCATGCTCATGCCGACGCTCGGCGACGGCGCCGCCGTGATCGACGCCGGCCAATATGAAGTACAGATGCAAAGCACCGCACGCGACCACATTAACAAGGTGGCAGCTGCAGCCAGCGCCGCCGGTGTGCCATTTGAAGGCATCGTGGCGACGTCTACCAATCCCGCCGACGAGATCGTCCAGGCCGCCAAAAAATATGGCTGCGACCTGATCGTCATGGCATCGCACGGCCGCACCGGCTTGAGCAAACTGCTATTGGGCAGCGAAACCCAAAGCGTGCTGTCGCACACCTCGCTGCCCGTGCTGGTACTCCATTAAAACTTCTTCGGCAGCAGCACCCAGACGCTGCCGCGCTGCTTCATGCGGCCCGCATTCTCGGCCGCTTCAGCGCCAAAGCCGAAGAAGTAATCGACCCGGATGGCGCCACGAATCGCCCCGCCCGTGTCCTGCGCCATGACCAGGCGCTGCAGCGGAATGTCGCTGTTCGGCTGGGTGGTGGACAGGAATACTGGCGCGCCCTGCGGCAACTGGGTCGCGTCAATCGCGACAGAACGCTGCGGCGTCAGCGCCACACCCAGCGAGCCTTTCGGCCCGACTTTCGGGTCCGGCAAGCGCTCTTCCTTGAAGAACACATAGCTCGGGTTCACATTGAACAGCTCCTGCATGCGGGTTGGATGACCGGCGATCCACGACTTGATGCCTTGCGCCGAGGCCTGTTCCAGCGTCAGCTCATTTTTCTCCACCAGATACTTGCCGATGGATTTATAGGGATGGCCGTTCTGGTCCGCATAGGCCACACGCACGGTGTCGCCATTATCCAGCTGCACCCGGCCCGAGCCCTGCACCTGCAGGAAGAAGGACTCCACCGCATCATCCACCCACAGCAATTCCTTGCCCGTGAAATTGGCGGATTCAATCTCCGCGCGGGTCGAGTAAGGAATCACCTTCTTGCCCACCACCTTGCCGCGCAGGCGCATGCCTTTGAGTTCGGGATACACGCCGGCCAGGTCAATCGTGACCATATCGTCCGGCACTTTATATAGCGGCGTCTGATAGGCGCCGCCCTTTTTGCGCGAGCCACGCAGCAGCGGCTCGTAGTAGCCGGTAATCAGGCCATCGGTGGCGCCATCCGGCGCGATGACCTGGTTGGGCTCCATGAAAGCTTCAAAGAAGGTGCGAATCGCGCGTTCATCACTGGCGTTGACGGTGCGCGCGATAGTGCATGCCTCCTTCCATGTGGGCTGCTTGATGAGCACCGTGCATGACGACATAAACGCCGGCCAGGCGGCGCGCAGATCATCCTTGTCCCAGCCTGGCAGCGCAGCGAAGGTGGCTGGCACCATCTGCAATGTGGCTGGTTTGGGTGGCTGGGCCGGCAGCGTCGGCGGCTGCACCGGTGGCTGTACTGGCGGTTGCGGCTGCACCGGCGGCTGGGCCGGCTTTTCCGGCGGCAGCGGAGCGGAAGTACAAGCAGCAAGCGCGAGCGCGACGGCGCTCAGTGGAACGAGTAGACTACGGCGTGTTAAAGACATAAAAGGATAACTATGTGGCTATTGATGGTTGAGGCAGGCGTGGCGTTCTTCCTGCTGGTATTCATCGTCTGGTGGACCATGAAGGGGAAGAAGTAATCAGTGCAGGGTGCGTGGCAGCGACAGCACGAATTCTGGAATCTTGACTTCGAACTGGTGGCCGTCCTCGGCCACGCAGAAATATTCGCCGACCATGGAGCCTTGCGGCGTTTGCAGCGCGGCGCCGCTGGTGTATTCAAACTGCTCGCCCGGCGCCAGCAGCGGCTGGTGGCCGACGACGCCCAGGCCGCGCACTTCTTCAATATGGTTGTTCGCGTCGGTGATGATCCAATGGCGCGAGATCAGCTGCGCTGCCACCGTGCCCGTGTTTTTGATCGTGATCGAGTACGTAAACACGAAATTCGTGCGTTCCGGGTCCGACTGTTCCGGCAGGTACTGCGTTCTGACCGACACAGTAAATTCATAAGTGGACATCGACGTTCCTTAAGGCTGGCTAAAAAGTAAACTTGGCGATTGTATATCGTCAGATGTCCATTGCACCGCAAATCCGCCCTGTATGCAAGGACGGCGCGTCTGAAAACAGGCGCAGCGGCCCGGACCAGCGTAAAATAACGCATCTTTTTTATTGCCACCCCAACGCCATGACCACCTTCCGCATCGCTCCCAGCATTTTGTCCGCCGATTTCGCCCGCCTGGGTGAAGAAGTCCGCAACGTCGTTAGCGCCGGCGCCGACATCATCCACTTTGACGTGATGGACAACCATTATGTTCCCAACCTGACCATCGGCCCGCTGGTGTGCCAGGCAATCCGTCCGCACGTGGATGTGCCTATCGATGTGCACCTGATGGTCAAGCCGGTCGACCGCATCATTCCGGACTTCGCCAAGGCCGGCGCCAACATCATCACCTTCCACCCGGAAGCGTCGGACCATATCGACCGTTCGCTGCAACTGATCCGCGACCACGGCTGCAAAGCAGGCCTGGTCTTCAACCCGGCTACCCCGCTGAGCTACCTGGAACACGTGATGGACAAGATCGACATGATCCTGATTATGTCGGTCAACCCAGGCTTCGGCGGCCAGTCCTTCATTCCACAGGCGCTCAAGAAAATCGCTGAGGCACGCCGCCTCATCGACGAATCCGGCCGCGACATCCTGCTGGAAGTCGATGGCGGCATCAAGATCGACAACATCGCCGCCGCCGCCGCTGCAGGCGCCGACACCTTCGTCGCCGGCTCGGCCATCTTCGGCCAGCCAGACTACAAGGCCGTGATCGACGCCATGCGCGCCAACCTGGCCAAGGTTTAAGCCGATGAGCGTGCTGGCAGGCGTACGCGCCGCAATCATTGACCTCGACGGCACCATGCTGGACACGATCCCCGACTTCCACGTCGCGATCAACAGCATGCGCGCCGAACTGGGCCTCGCACCGATCACCCAGGAGCAGATCGCCCTGATGGTCGGCAAGGGCTCGGAAAACCTGATCCGCGCCGTCCTGGCGCTGGACTGGGACGCGCAGCGCGTTGACGCCGCGTTCGAGCAGGCGATGGACGCCTACCAGCGCAACTATCTGGCCATTAACGGCAATCACAGCACACTGTTCCCGGACGTGCTGCAAGGCCTGAGCGCGATGAAGGCCAACGGCCTGCGCCTGGCCTGCGTCACCAACAAGCCGATCAGCTTCACCACGCCGCTGCTGAAACTCAAAGGCCTGGACCAGTTCTTTGAGGTGGTCTACGGCGGCGACTCGCTGCCGCGCAAGAAACCGGACCCGCTGCCGCTGCAAACCGTGTGCGCCGATTTCGACCTGCCGCCATCGCAGGTAGTGGCGATTGGCGACTCCTCGAATGACGCGCAAGCAGCACGGGCTGCGGGTTGCCCGGTGCTCACCGTGCCTTATGGTTACAATCACGGAGAATCTATACACGAAACCGATTCCGATGGTATAGTAGCCACGCTGCTAGAAGCGGCTAGCCTGATTCGTTCACATCAAACCAATAGCTGAACAACTGACCAACATGTCGTCTCTCACCAAAAAACACAACGTCAACCAACCAGGCTCGATTGAGGCCTGGCTGTGGCGACGCTGGCAATCCTGGCAAAACTAAGCCGCACTGATTGCTGTCGTCCGCCCGCTTGCGCGCGACAGGTTTTTTGAACCCACCACCGCTGGTACCTCCTCCTTTTTCCGGCGGCATGGAGAGCACACATGACCGAACTCGAATTCAAATCGTTGGCCACGGATGGCTACAACCGTATTCCCCTGATCGCGGAAGCTTTTGCCGATCTCGAAACCCCGCTCACGCTATACCTGAAACTGGCCCAGACCCAGAACGCCGGCAAGAATACCTTCCTGCTGGAGTCGGTCGTCGGCGGCGAACGTTTCGGCCGTTACTCTTTCATCGGCCTGCCCGCCAACACGGTGCTGCGCACCTTTGGCAACCGTACCGAAATCGTCAAGAACGGCACGGTGATCGAAACCCACGAAGGCAATCCGCTGGATTTCATCGAGGCTTACCAGAAGCGCTTTAAAGTCGCCATTCGTCCGGGCATGCCGCGTTTCTGCGGCGGTCTGGCCGGCTACTTCGGCTACGACACCGTGCGCCATATCGAGAAAACGCTGGCCAACAGCCAGCCGAAAGATGATCTGGGCCTGCCCGACATCCAGCTGATGGTGACCGAAGAACTGGCCGTCATCGATAACCTGAGCGGCAAGCTGTATCTGATTGTCTACGCCGACACCACGCAGCCCGAGTCCTACTCGAAAGCACGCCAGCGCCTGAAAGACCTGCGCATCATGCTGCGCCGTGGCGTGGAAGCGCCGGTCACCAGCTCCTCGGTGCGCACTGAAGCCGTACGCGAATTCCCGAAAGAAGACTATCTGAAGGCCGTCGCCAAGGCGCATGAATACGTGATGGCCGGTGACCTGATGCAGGTGCAGATCGGCCAGCGCATCCGCAAGCCTTATGTGGATTCGCCACTGAGCCTGTACCGCGCACTGCGTTCGCTGAACCCGTCGCCGTATATGTACTTCTACAATTTCGGCGACATGCAGATCGTCGGCGCCTCGCCAGAGATTTTGGTGCGTAACGAGACGGCCGCCGACGGCGAGAAAAAAGTCACGCTGCGCCCTATCGCCGGCACCCGCCCACGCGGCGCCACGCCGGAGCGCGATGCCGAACTGGCGAAGGAACTGCTGTCCGACCAAAAAGAAATCGCCGAACACGTGATGCTGATTGACCTGGCGCGCAATGACCTGGGCCGCATTTCCGAGATCGGCAGCGTCAAGGTGACCGACCGCCTGGTCATCGAAAAATATTCGCACGTACAGCACATCGTCTCCAACGTTGAGGGCAAGCTCAAAGACGGCCTGTCCAATCTGGACGTGCTGCGTGCCACCTTCCCGGCCGGTACGCTGACCGGTGCGCCGAAAGTGCGCGCCATGGAAGTCATCGACGAGCTGGAAATCTCCAAGCGCGGCATCTACGGCGGCGCCTGCGGCTACCTGTCGTTTGGTGGCGAGATGGACGTGGCGATTGCGATTCGTACTGGCGTGATCAAGGACGGCAACCTGTATGTGCAGGCCGCCGCCGGCATCGTCGCCGACTCCATCGCCGAGATGGAATATCAGGAAACTGAACACAAGGCGCGCGCTGTGCTGCGCGCTGCCGAGCAAGTGCAAGATGGTCTGGATGGGGAGTTCTAATATGCTGCTGATGATCGACAACTACGACTCCTTCACCTACAACATCGTGCAGTACTTCGGCGAACTGGGTGAAGACGTGCGCGTCTACCGCAATGATGAAATCACGATTGCGGAGATCGAAGCGCTGAACCCGGACCACATCTGCATTTCGCCAGGACCGAAAGATCCTGCGCAAGCGGGTATTTCGATTGCAGTGCTCAAGCACTTCGCCGGCAAGAAACCGATACTGGGCGTGTGCCTTGGCCACCAGGCCATTGGCGAAGCGTTCGGCGGCAAGGTAATCCGCGCCAAGCAGGTCATGCATGGCAAAACTTCTTTAATCGCGCATACGGGCGTGGGCGTTTTCAAAAATCTGCCCTCCCCCTTCACAGTGATCCGATATCACTCGTTGGCCATCGAGCGTAGCTCGCTGCCGTCCTGCCTGGAAGTGACGGCATGGACCGACGACGGTGAAATCATGGGCGTACGGCACAAGGAATACGACATCGAGGGTGTGCAGTTCCACCCCGAGTCCATCCTGTCCGAACACGGCCATCAACTGTTGAAGAACTTCCTCGTACGCTGATTAAGGAAACGCCATGCCTATCACCCATCAAGAAGCACTGGTACGCTGCATCGAACACCGCGAGATTTTCCACGACGAGATGCTGCACCTGTTCCGCCAGATCATGTCCGGCGAAATGTCCCCGACCATGGTCGCGGCCCTGACCATGGGCCTGCGCGTGAAAAAAGAAACCATCGGCGAAATCGCCGCCGCCGCGACGGTCATGCGCGAGTTCTCCACCAAGGTGCCGATGGCCGACACCACCGGCCTGCTGGATATCGTCGGCACCGGCGGCGATGGCGCGCACACGTTCAATATCTCCACCACCGCGATGTTTGTGGCAGCCGCCGCAGGCGCGCGCGTGGCCAAGCATGGCGGCCGCAGTGTGTCGTCGTCGTCTGGCAGCGCGGATGTGATTGAATCGCTGGGCGCGAATATCAACCTGAAACCTGAGCAGATTGCGCAGTCGATCGCGCAGACCGGCATCGGCTTCATGTTCGCACCCAACCACCATGCCGCAATGAAGCATGTGGCGCCAGTGCGCAAAGAACTGGGCGTGCGCTCCATCTTTAATATTCTGGGACCGCTGACCAATCCGGCCGGTGCACCGAATATCCTGATGGGCGTATTCCACGCCGACCTGGTGGGTATCCAGGTGCGCGTGCTGCAGCGTCTGGGCGCGCAGCATGCCATCGTGGTCTACGGCAAAGACAATATGGACGAAGTGTCGCTGGGCGCATCGACCCTGGTCGGTGAGCTGGTGAATGGCGAGATCCGCGAATACGAAATTCATCCGGAAGATTTCGGCATGCAAATGATCGCCAGCCGCAACCTGCGCGTGGCCGATGCCACCGAATCCAAGGCGCGCATGATGGAAGCGCTACGCGGCGAACCAGGTGCGGCTTACGATATCGTGGCGCTCAATGCGGCGACTGCTCTGTACGCGGCGGGCGTGGCCAGCTCGATTGAAGATGGCCTCAAGCGCGCGCGTGAAGCGATTACCTCTGGCGCGGCAGTGCGCAAGATCGAACAGTTTGTCGAAGTGACGCAGTTGCTCGGCCGGGGGAACTGACCATGTTCGGCATCCACGACCTGACGCTGTTCATCATCTCGGGCCTGCTGCTGAACATCATGCCCGGTCCCGACTCACTGCTCATCATGACGCGCAGCGCTACCCAGGGCTGGCGTGCCGGCTCGGCTGCCGCGCTGGGGATCGGTGCCGGCACCATGGTCCACATCTGTGCTGCGGCACTCGGCCTGTCGGCGGTGCTGTCGACGTCCGCAGCCGCATTCACGGTCGTGAAATGGATCGGTGCGGCCTACATCATCTACATGGGCATCGGCATGCTGCGTGCAAAACTGCGCAATGAAGCCGACGAAGCAGCATCCACCGAGCTGGCGGCGCGCGCTGCCCAGCCGCTGGCCTGGCGCAAAATCTTCTTCCAGGGCTTCCTGACCAATGTGCTGAATCCCAAAGTGGCGCTGTTCTTTTTGGCGTTTGTGCCGCAATTTATCTCGGCCGGTTCCAGCAACAAGCCGCTGGCCTTCCTCATCCTGGGCAGCATCTTCAACTTTAACGGCATGCTGTACTGCCACGGCCTGGCGCTGTTCACGGCCTTTGCCAGTGCGCGCTTGAAGATCAAGCCACGTGTATCGCTGTGGCTGAACCGTACCATGGGCGGCCTGTTCCTGGCCCTCGGTGCGCGCCTCGCCCTCTCGGAGCAACATTAATCATGTCTGACATTCTGAACAAAATCCTCGCGGTCAAAGCTGATGAAGTAGCCGCGGCCAAAAAATACCGTAGCTTTGCCAGTCTGCGCGACGACGTGGAATCCAATGCCGAGCTGCGCGCCGGCCTGCGCGGCTTTGAAGCCAGCCTGCGGGCCAAGATCGATGCCGGCCATGCAGGCGTGATCACTGAAATCAAGAAGGCATCGCCATCGAAAGGCGTCATCCGCGCCGACTTCCGCCCGGCCGACATCGCTGCGACTTACGAAGCCAATGGCTCCGCGTGCCTGTCGGTGCTGACCGACGAGCAGTTTTTCCAGGGCTCGGTGGCGTATCTGCAGCAGGCGCGCGCCGCCTGCTCGCTGCCAGTGCTGCGCAAGGACTTCATGATCGACATTTACCAGATCTACGAAGCCCGTGCGATGGGCGCCGACGCGATCCTGCTCATCGTCTCGGCGCTGGACCATGGCCTGATGGCGGAAATGGAAGCGGTCGCCCATGAACTGGGCATGGACGTACTGGTGGAAACCCACGACGGCGACGAACTGACGGCCGCCTTAAAGCTGAAAACCCGTCTGCTTGGCGTCAATAACCGCAATTTGCGTACTTTTGAGGTGTCGCTGCAAAATACCCTGGGCCTGCTGGACCGCATGCCTGCGGACAAGCTGGTCATCACCGAATCCGGCATTCTGGCCCCGGCCGACGTCAAAACCATGCGCGACGCCAACGTGCACGCCTTCCTGGTCGGCGAAGCCTTCATGCGCGCGCCAGATCCCGGCGCCGAACTGGCCCGTCTTTTCAACTAAGCAACTAAGCCCGGGCGGCGACCAGCGCCACGATCGCATCCGGCGCGATCTCGATACGGTCGCGCCCTCTGTCTTTTGCGCAATACATTGCCTTGTCAGCACGGATCAGAATGCCATCCAGGCTTTCTTCCGGGCTGGTCTGGCATGCGACGCCGATGCTGACGGTGTAATTTGGCACGCCGTCGCGCGGCTGGCGCAGCGCAAACTGGATACGCTCGGTGATGTGCAGCGCCCGGTCCAGGCCGGTGGCGGGCAGCAGCACCACGAATTCCTCACCGCCAAAACGGGCCACGTGGTCGGAAACACGCAACGCTTTGCCGATAACATCGGCCACATCAATCAGCACGCGATCGCCAACCGCATGGCCATGGCAATCATTGATTTTCTTGAAGTAATCGATATCGATATTCAGCATGGTCATAAACGTGCCTTCGCGGCGCATCAAGGCATGCTCTTTGGTATAAATATCGGCAAATCCACGGCGGTTTAATACCTGCGTCAGCGGGTCCAGCGTAGAACGGCGTTCCAATATGGTTTGCAGGCGACGCGTACAAACCGTCATGAAACCAACCGTCATCATCAATATCATGAAATGGGCGGTGGCCAGATAAATACTCTGGAATGGACCAATCGCCAGCAGATTAACGTGCGATTCGCCATGCAGCGTGGCCAGCAACCCCCGGGTCAATACCACCAGTGCCTGGAACGCCATTAATACGCCAAAAAAGCGCGTGGAAAAATGCGCTTCGCCATATTTCCAGATTAAATAAATCTGGCGAGCATAAAATATAAATACCAGGTAAGAAAATGTGGCAACACGAGCGCTGAAATGAGGTTCAACAACCATCCAATAAGTAACGCCCAGCATGCCTGCCAGCCAGACGCCATGAAATAAATACCAAGACTGCGGCCGCTCGTAAAATTTCTCCGTACCGATCAGGGTTAATCCCAGGCCCCAGATTAATACTGCATTCGCGCATAGCGCTGGAATATAGGAATTGCCGCGCAGGCTAAAGAAAATAGCGCCAGCTACCAGCAACACCAAGCCCAAGGCCCATTCCCGCATTCCCTGAATCTCCTTGGGAAAACTCAAATAGGCAGAATACAGGACGACACTCATCGCGCCGGCCATGAGCGTTGCCATAACAATTACGGTGGTGGGGTCGAGCAATATCACTGGCGTCCCGGTCTACGATTTACGGTTTTCAACGATTCTAAACCACAAATTTGACGCGGCGGTGAATTACCGGCTTACATGCTCGTTGTTGGCTTTTACGTGCTAAAAACTGGCATGAATCAGAGGCAAAAAAAGGCCGCTTCACAGCGAAGCGGCCTTTTTGAGGTGAAAAATCAGCGGCTTGCGCTTGGACGCAATGGACCGGAAGATTTCTTGGCAGAGGAATCCAGGCTCAAGGTAATGCCCGGAACGCGATCACCCTGCAGGGTCAAATCGAAGCTCATTAATTCGTCACGACGGAAAGCCATCACCTGGACGGTGTCACCAACCCCGTAACGGGACAGCAGATTATCCAGATTGGTGGCAGTAACCCGCAAGCCATCTACGGCAATCAGAATATCGCCAGCCGACAGGCCGGCTTGATGGGCTGCGCCATTCTCATGGACAGCATTTAGTTTGCAGTCATTGCCATCGCGGCCCAAGTTGGCATCAAAACTCGGTTTCGACGATTTACGCTCGTCACCGTATTTAACGCCAAATGGCGCCAGCAATTTAGCCAGTGGCAAATCCTCAGTACCACGGATATATTTATCGAAGAATGCCTTGAAGCGGCCACCGCTGATTTCATCAAACAATGCTTCAGCTTCAGCTGGCGTCACGCCACGGCCGCCGCCTGTATAAAAATCGCGACCATAACGCTGCCATAAAGCACGCATTACATCATCCAGCGATTTTTTACCGCCGGTTTTCGCGCGAATACTTAAATCCAGCGCCAGGCCAATTAACGAACCTTTGGTGTAATAACTGACGATGGAATTCGGTGCATTTTCATCCTGGCGATAGTATTTCCCCCAGGCGTCAAAACTCGAATCCGCCACACTTTGCTTGGTACGGCCGGCGCCACGCAATACGCTGCCCACGGTTTTACCCAGCAATTTGAAATACGCCGGTTCAGCGATAATACCGGCGCGTACCAGCATCAAATCATCGTAGTAACTGGTAAAGCCTTCAAACAACCACAGCAGCGGAGAATAATTCTCGACTTGCAGGTTATATGGCGCAAACACAGCCGGTTTGATGCGTTTGACGTTCCAGGTATGGAAATATTCGTGGCTGCACAAGCCCAGGTATTGCAAGTAGCCGTCGCTGATTTCCCTGCTCTTGGACGCGGTGCTCGGCAGGTCGGCGCGGGCGCAAATCAGCGCAGTCGAGGCGCGATGCTCCAGACCGCCATAACCGTCGCCCACCGCCATGGTCATGAACACATAGCGGTCCATCGGCGCTTTTTTGGTTTTCGGCTCAAAGAAGGCGATCTGGGTTTCGCAGATTTTCTTCAGGTCGGCGCTCAGGCGCGCCAGGTCCAGATTCGGCACATGGCCGGTGATGACGATGTCGTGCGGGATGCCATGCGCCTTGAACGTAGCCAGCGCAAAGTCACCCTGCTCCACCGGATGGTCGATCAGCTCATCGTAGTTGGACGCGATATACGTGCCATAACCATAACGTTTCGCTTTCAGCTCAGGCAAGGAGGTGGCAACCCGCCAGTTGGCCGCAGCTTCATCGGCCGGGCGCTGGATATCCACCACATGCGGCTGGTCTTCCTGGCCGAACACGCGCAGGAACACGCTGGTGCCGTTGTAGAAGCCATGATTCTGGTCCAGATGCGCAGCGCGCACCGACAAATCCCAGGCATACACCTCGTAATGCACGGTCAGCGCGGCGTTGCGGTCCGCCAGCGGCGCGGCCTGCCAGGAATGCTTATCCAGCTTGGTCAGCTCGACCGCTTCGCCCTTGGACTCGGCGCGGATACGGACGATATTGCGCGAAAACTCGCGGATCATATAGCTGCCCGGGATCCAGGCCGGCAGCGCGAAGATCTGCCCCAGCTCAGAAGGCGCGGCCACCGTCACCGAGACATGGAACAAGTGCGCGGCCAGGTCGTGGCCCACGATGGTATAGGCGATCGCCGCCTGGTTTTTATTCGGTTTTTTCATCTTCAGTCCTGTCTACAGATCGCCCGGTGTGTCGATATCGCGTATCACGCCGACATCATCGACCACCACTTCGCTCACCGCATGGCTTTTTAAAATCGCGCGCGCGCCCTGATCGCCTTCCAGCGCCAGCAGCAACGGCAAGTGATAAGCGCTGAAGGCGACCGGATTACCGCGCCGTCCTTCATACACAGGCGCCGCAATGCGCGCGCCACGCTCTATTGTAGCGACCAATGCGCGCATGGTGTCCGGCTGAACGTGGGGCATGTCGCCCAGACCGATCAGCCACCCTTCGGCGCCCCTGGTAAATTCGATGGCGGTCGTCAGCGATTCTGCCATGCCCAGATCAGCGTCGGCGCACACGCGCACTTCGCAACCCAGGCTCCCCAGCAGCGCGGCGACCTTGTCGTCGCCGGGACGGACCACAGCCAGCACACGCGGTAGCGCGGCCAGCATATTCTTTGCGCTGGCGGCGATGACTGTCTCACCGTTCGCCAGCGTTTGCAGCAGTTTATTCTGAACGCCGGACGGATCGAAACGTCGACCACGTCCGGCTGCGAGCAGGATGCCAGTTAGCGCCATCCAGCTCAGGCGCTGGCCAGATCGAACGGCAGTTTGCGCAGGCGCTTGCCGGTCAATTTGAACAGTGCGTTGGCGAAGGCCGGCGCCAGTGGTGGCAGGCCCGGTTCCCCCATGCCGGTAGGCGCATCGGTCGATGGTACGATGTACACATCGATCTTCGGCATATCGGTCATGCGCGCCACGGTGTAGTCGCTGAAGTTCTGCTGCTCGACCACGCCGTCCTTGAGCGTGATGGCCGCCCCCGGCAGCGTCATGCCGAGGCCCATCAGCGCCGCGCCCTGAATCTGCGCTTCGATGGTCAGCGGGTTGACCGCCAGGTTGCAGTGAACGCCGGCCGTGACCTTGTGCAGTTTGGGCTGGCCGTTTTTCACCGAGGCCACCACCACATAAGCAATCACGGTGTTGAAGGACTCGTGCACGGCCACGCCATAGGCCTGGCCTTTCGGCAGTGCCTTCTTGCCGTAGCCCGACTTGGCTACCGCCAGCTCCAGCGCGGCGATGTGGCGCTTGCCCTTCTCGCCCAGCAGCTTTTTGCGATAGACCACAGGATCCATCTTGGCGGCATGTGCCGCTTCATCGATCAGGGTTTCCATCACAAATGCCGTGTGGGTCGAGCCGACGGAGCGCCACCACAACACCGGCACATTGGTCTTGACCGAATGCGCGCTCAGATTCAGCGGCACTTCATACGGCTCGCCCATGCCTTCAACCATGGTCGCATCAACACCGTTCTTGACCATCATCGGTTCAAACATGGTGCCGCTGACGATGGACTGGCCAACGATGACGTGATCCCACGCCACGATGTCGCCCTTGGCATCGACGCCAATGTTCGCGCGGTGCACATGCGACGGACGGTAGTAGCCGCCCTTGATATCATCCTCGCGGCTCCAGATGACTTTCACCGGCTCCTTGTGGCCAGCGGCCTGCCACACCTTGGCGATGTTGACCGCCTCCACCAGATAGTCCGAGGTCGGCACCGCGCGGCGGCCAAAGCCGCCGCCAGCCATCATGGTATTCAGCACCACCTGCTCCGGCTTCAGGCCGGCGGTAGCGGCAATCGCGCCCTGGTCCACGGTCTGGAACTGCGAGCCGGCCCAGACGGTGCAGCCATCCTTGCGCAGATCGACCACGCAATTCAGCGGCTCCATCGGCGCGTGCGCCAGATATGGGAATTCATAGACTGCAGAGATTTTCTTCGCCGCGCCAGCCAGCTTTGAGGTGTCCGAAGCGCGCACCACATTGCCCGGCTTTTGCGACAGCACCTTGTACTCGGCCAGCTGCTTGTCGCTGCTGACTTTTTCCACGCCACTGGTGTCCCACTCAATGGCCAGCGCTTCACGGCCGGTCTTGGCCTGCCAGTAGCTATCAGCGATGACCACCACGCCGCTACCGCCACGATCGGTCTTCACTTCCAGCACATCGATCACGCCCTTGATGGCCTTGGCCTTGCTGGCATCGAACTTGGCCACCTTGGCGCCAAATACGGGCGGACGCGCCACCACCGCGACCTTGCTGTCCGGCGCTTTGAAGTCCATGCCGAACTGCTGCTTACCAGTCGACTTGGCGCGCGCATCCAGGCGCTTGACCGGTTTGCCGATGATGGTGAAGTCTTTGGGATCTTTGAGCTTGACGGTAGCGGGCACCGGCTGCTTCATGGCGGCATCCGCCATGGCGCCATAGGTCGCCTTCTGGCCGGCCGGACCAATCAGCGTGCCCTTGACGGTCTTGATCTGATCCGCTGGCACCTTCCATTGCTCGGCCGCAGCCGCAATCAGCATGGCGCGCGCCTTGGCGCCGATCTCGCGGTACTGCGTGAAGGAGTGCGCGATGCTGCCCGAGCCGCCAGTGATCTGGATGCCGAACGCCGGGTCTTTATACTGATCGCCAGCCGGCGCCAGCGCGCCGCGTACTTGCGACCAGTCAGCCTCCAGCTCCTCCGCAATCAGCATCGGCAGCGAAGTCTGAACGCCCTGGCCAAACTCCAGACGGTTGACCTGCACCGTCACCGTATTGTCCGGTGCAATGTGCAGGAAAGCGTTCGGTTCATACACCTTGGCCGGCGGCTGCTGCGCATTGGCAAAGCGGCCCGCACCCGGCATGACGAAGCCCAGCACCAGGCCGCCGCCCGCGACAGCGCCCGCTTTCATAAAACCACGGCGCGACATGCCAGAGAACGATGCGCTGGCGATAGTACCTTGATTAAGCCATTCGATACGCATGGTGGTCTCCTCAGGCTATCGCTTTGGCAGCGTCTTTGATGGCGGTGCGGATACGCTGATACGTGCCACATCGGCAGATATTGCCGCTCATGGCGTTATCGATGTCCGCGTCGGAAGGATTTTTGTTGGTGCGCAGCAGCGCTGTCGCACTCATGATCTGGCCACTCTGACAGTAGCCACATTGCGGCACGTCGATCTTGACCCAGGCCTCCTGCACGGCCTTGCCGACCTTGTCGTTCTCCATCGCTTCGATGGTGGTGATCTTCTGGCCTTCGGCCGCCGAAATCGGCGTCACGCACGAACGGATCGGCTGACCGGCCAGGTGCACCGTGCAGGCGCCGCATAGCGCCATGCCGCAGCCGAACTTGGTCCCGGTCATATTCAGGTTATCGCGCAAGGCCCACAGGATAGGCGTCGACGGATCGGCGTCTACCTGTACATCTTTCCCATTGATGTTCAAAGTGATCATTCAAGTCTCCCGTTTTGGACTGCGGTGGTACAGCTTTTTTACTGCTTGGTCTTGTTCAGCTTTTCTTCCAGGGTCTTGGCGTCGATCGCGCCAGGGATGCGCGAACCGTCGGCAAAGAAGATCGCCGGCGTGCCGGAGATGCCCAGCTTGCGGCCCAGCGCCAGCACTTCCTCGTTTGGCGACGCGCAGGATTCTGCGGCGACGACAGCCGGTTTACCGCCGATCATCCAGTCATCCCATGCCTTGGCACGGTCTGGCGAGCACCAGATGTTCTTCGATTTGACGAAGGAGTCATCCGACAGGATGTTGTACATGAAGGTGTAGATGGTGACGTTGTCGGTCTCTTTGAGCGTAGTCTGGCGCAGACGCTTGCAATAGCCGCAGTTAGGATCTTCAAACACCGCGATCACGCGCGAGCCGTCGCCCTTGACGGACTTGATGGCCTTGTCCAGTGGCAGGTCGGAGAATTTGATCTTGTTGATTTCGTCGATGCGCTCGCGGGTCAGGTTGGCGCCCGTCGTCACATTGAACACATAGCCATTGAATACGTAGGTCGCCGTTTTGTCGGTGTACAGAATGTCATTGCCGATGCGGACTTCGTACAAGCCGCTGTACGGCGTTTCGGTGACCGAATCGACCTTGACGTTCATGCCCAGGCGCGGTTCGATGAGCTTCTTGATCTGGTCCGTGGTTGGCGGGGTCTGGGCGCCGACGCAGGACGCCATCAGGAAGGACAGCGACAGCAAAGCGAACTTACTCTTTCTCATAACTTCTCCGGTAAATGCGGGCGCACGGCTCACTTGCCCATGGCATGCGAGATCAAACGGCGCTTCAGCACAGGTAATTTATCCAACAAGTTTAATCCCAAATTGCGAACTACGCGCAAGGGTTCGATATCGGTCTCGAACAGGCGCGCCAGGCCATCGGTGGTGAGCTGCATCAGCAGCACATCCTCCTTGCGCGCGCGCTCGTAGCGGGCCAGCACGCGGTCGTCGCCGATGCCGCGCTGCGGCTCGCGTTCCGATAGCGTCTTCACCAGCTGCGCCACATCGGCAAAGCCCAGGTTCATGCCATGGCCGGCCAGCGGATGGACCACGTGGGCGGCGTCGCCGATCAGGGCTACACGCGGCGCGATCATGGTGTGAGGACGCATCAGGCGTAGCGGAAAATCGCGCACCAGCTCCGGCTGCAGCGGCGTCAGGGCGCCCAGTTTTTCGTGGGCGAAAACGGCCAGGCGCTCGGCGATCTGCTGCGCCGACTCGGCACGCAGCGTATCGGCCAGCGCTTCCGGCGCCGACCACACCAGCGATACCTTATTGCCAGGCAGCGGCAGCAAGGCCACGATGCCTTCGGTGCCCGTGAACCACTGGTAGGCTGCGCCATGGTGCGGTTTTTCGCATTCAAAATTGGAGACCACGGCGCATTGCGCGTAGCTGCGGTAATCGAGGCCGATGTCGCACTGGCCGCGCACCCAGGACTGGGCGCCGTCGGCCCCCACCACCAGCGGCGCCTTGATACTGCCGCCATCGTCCAGATGCACGGTGGCGCTATCGGCGGCGCGCAGCAGGCCGGTGGCGCGGCCGGTCACGATCCTGACGTTCTGGGCAAAGCGCAGCGCGGCGTCGAGCGCCTGATTCAGGTTGCGGTCTTCGAGTATCCAGGCCAGCGTGCCGGTGTGGGCGCCGTAGGCATCGAAAGCCAGGCCGCCGGCCTGCGGGCCATCGCCATGAACGATCATCGCGTCCACCGGCGCCACGCGGGCGTGGTCCAGTGCATCCCATACTTTAAGAGAAGACAGCAGCCGGTTGGCCGTGTGATTGAGCGCATAGACGCGCGCATCCCACCCCGGATCGGCCGATGCCGGCGGCGCCGGTGGCAGCGGCGGCCCCAGCAAGGTCACGCTCAGGCCAGCCTGGGCCAGGCCCAGCGCTGCGGTCTTGGCAATGGCGCCATTGCCAACTATGCAAACATCACTTTCGATCACGCGCAGCGCCGCGGGGGAGGTGGGCTTATTCATCCAGCCATTATAGCGTTTGTAGGATTTCGAAAACGGCCCTTGCGCTTTTTCAACGACCTGCTATAATTCTGGTCCTTGGCCTGGTAGCTCAGTTGGTAGAGCAGAGGATTGAAAATCCTTGTGTCGGTGGTTCGATTCCGCCCCGGGCCACCAAGAATACAGAAAACGCCACCTTCGGGTGGCGTTTTTGTTTTCTGGCGTTATACTCCGGCCATGATGAACATGGTCGCCACCTTCGCGCGCCGCAACGGCCTGCGCTTCAACCGCAATCTCGCCTGGCTTTCCTAAGGCTCGGCGGGGCTGGTCGTCTGTGTCGCCTCTCCGAGCCACCTTCCGTTTCCCGCATCTTGAAAACGAAAAACAGGAGAGTATCCATGCAGCCCAACATCACCATCTCATCGCTCGACGCCGAGCGGATCGAAGCCCTGATCCACGCCACCAGGCCGGAGACCGCCACCAGCCGCGGCCTGCTCGCCGAACTGACACGCGCCGACATCCTTGAACCGGAGGAAATGCCGCACGACGTCGTGACGATGAATTCCACCGTCCGCTTTGAAATCACCGGCACAGATGAAGTACGCACGCTGACGCTGGCCTATCCCAAGGACATGGCCCAACAGCCAGACAGCATCTCCATCCTCACCCCGATCGGCGCCGCCCTGCTGGGCCTGTCCGTCGGCGACACCATCGACTGGCCGCGTCCAGACGGCCAGCTGGTGAAAGTGCGTCTGCTGGACATCCTGTACCAGCCAGAGCGCGCCGGCGAGTACTTCCGCTGAGACGGGCGCTACCGGCCGCACGGAACAGGCGGTTTTAGGTATATTGGCAGCCATTTACTTTTGCCAATATGCCAACCATGAAATCTGTCCTCACCGCAGCGCTGCTGTTCCCCCTCCTGGCCAGTGCCAACGACGGCATCGGCGCTGTCAGCGCTGGTGGCATTGTGTTCGGCAAGACCGACGCCATCGCCATGAAAAAGGAAGTCCTCAATGTCAGCTACACGCTGATTAGTGTGGACTATGAATTCGTCAACGAATCTGCGGCGGAGGTGGAAGAAACCATCATCTTCCCGCTGCCCGCCTACCCTGCCTCCAACCTGCCGAGCGAGTCCTATTACGGCCAGCCCGGCGGCTTCTCCATCAAGGTGGACGGCAAGCCCGTGAGCTTCCGCACCGTGGTGCAGGCCTCGCTCAATGGCAAGGATGTCACTGCCCAGCTCAAAAAAGCCGGGCTCAGCGACGCGCAGATTGCCTACACCCCCGCCTTTGGCGAGCAACGCAAGGTGGCCAAACTCACTGCACAGCAGCGCCAGCAGCTCATACAGCTCCACCTGATCGGTGAGGGGCCGACTGCGGAAATCGAACCCATCTGGGATATTCAGGTCAACTACGTATGGCAGCAGAAGTTCCCTGCCAACAAAGTCGTGCGCGTGCACCACGAATACAAACCATTCATCAGCGGCGGCCCCGGCGACTGGGTCATGGATAAGGACACTGAAAAACGCTTTTGCACCGACGCGGCGTTTCTCGCCAGCTGGAAAAAACTCGCCACGCACGATCCTTATTCCGATGTCCTGCCCTCCTCCAAGGTGGCCTACATCCTCAAGACCGGCAATACCTGGAAAAACGGCATCGAAGATTTCACGCTCAACGTCATCAAGAACGATCCCAAGGAACTGGTGAGCCTGTGCTTCCCCGGCAGCTTCAAGAAAATCGACGCCAGGACCTACCAGGTCAAACTCCGCAATTTCCGGCCGACAAACGATCTGGACGTTTATTTCGGCAATATCACGCCGGGCGAGACCGTCAGCGAGGGCGAGATGCCGCTGGTGAAGTAGTTCTGCCGCCGCCCCGTTCTCCTGAATGGGGATTTTTTCTTGACGCTTATCGAATTTCGACCTATATTTAACCACAAAGTTAATTAACTTATCGGTGAAATTCGATGCAAGACCATCTCAGCCAAACCTTTTCCGCACTTGCCGACCCAACCCGGCGTGCCATGCTGGCGCGGCTGTCGACAGGCGAAGCCAACGTCTCCGATCTGGCCCAGCCATTTCTGGACGACATGAGCCTGCCGGCCATCACCAAGCACCTGCAAGTGCTGGAAAAGGCTGGCCTCATCACCAAAACCCGCAAGGCGCAATGGCGCTCCTGCAAGCTCAACGGCGACGGTCTCAAAGACGCGGCCAACTGGATGGAGCAATACCGTGTGTTCTGGGAAGAGAGCTTTGATCGCCTGGATGCCTACCTGAAAACCGTCACTGCAAAAAAACCACCTCAAGGAGATGAAAATGTCTGAGTTCAGCGCCCCGAATGAAATCCGCATCGTCCGCATGTACGACGCCCCGCTACAGGCAGTGTGGGATGCCTGGACCGACCCGGCCCAGGTGGCGCTGTGGTGGGGGCCGCGCGGCTTCACGATCACCACGCACAGCAAAGACCTGCGCGTCGGCGGCCACTGGACCTACACCATGCACGGCCCGGACGGTACCGACTATCCGAACAGCACGCTGTACCACGAAGTGGAACCGCTGCGTAAGCTGGTCTACGACCACGGCGGCAATGCCGACCGCCCGCCCCTGTTCCGCGTCACCGTGCTGTTCGACGAAGTGGATGGCAAAACCCGCATGGACATGACCATGGCCCTGGCCGACGCCGAAACCGCAGCGCAAACCCGCACCTTCATCAGGCACGCCAACGGCGAATCGACCTGGGACCGTCTGGCCGAATACCTGGGCAAGCGCCTGGAAGACGAGGAAAAGTTCGTCATCAACCGCAGCTTCGAGGCGCCACAGGACGTGGTGTTTGATATGTGGACCACGCCGGAGCACCTGGCGCGCTGGCTGCCGCCCGCAGGCATGGAGATGCGCTTCCTGCGCGCCGACATCCGTCCCGGCGGCGGTTCGTTTTACTGCATGAGCAATCCCATGATCACCATGTACGGCCGCGCGCAATACGAGGAAATCCAGCGCCCCAAGCTGCTGGTCTACACGCAGCAGTTCTGCGACGAGCACGAAAACATCTCGCGTCACCCGATGGCGCCAACCTGGCCGGAGACCATGCGGACCAAGGTGGAGTTCAACGCCGAAGGCCCGAACCGTACGCGCGTCACTGTGACCTGGGATGTCGCCGGCAAGGCGACCGCCGAAGAACTGGCCGTCTTCCTTGAACACCGCAGCAGCATGACGCAAGGCTGGAGCGGCTCCTTCGACAAACTGGAAGCGGTGCTGGCAGCTTAAGTAATCCAGGCCAGCGCCACCACCAGCGTCGCCGCCGACAACAGTGTTTGCAGCGTGATGATGCCCGCCATGAGGTGGGCATCGCCGCCCATCTGGCGCGCCAGCACGTAGGAAGTTGGCGCCGTCGGCAGCGCGAAGAACAAGATCAGGATCGCGCTTTCCAGCTTCGGCAAATCCAGCAGCTGCGCGCACACTGCAGCGACCAGCGGCGCGGCCACCAGCCGCGCCAGCGAATTCGCCGTCAACGCGCCGAGCTCTCCGCGCAGCTCGCGCAGATTCAGCGCAGCGCCCACATTCAGCAAACCAAGCGGCAAGCTGGTATTGGCCAGCAGGGCTAGCAGTTTGTCCGATCCCCACTTCAGCTCAAGGCCGCCCAGGTTGGACGCCGCCCCTGCCAGACAGGCCAGGATCAGGGGGTTGCGCGCAATCGGCAACAGCAGCGCCTTGAGGCTGGCGCCGCGCCCTGCAGTAAAAGCCAGCACCGACAGCACGTTCACCGTCGGCACATACACCGCCATGATGACGGCGGCCAGCACCAGTCCCGCCTTGCCAAACAGACTGCCGACCACCGCCAGCCCCAGATAGGTATTGAAGCGTAAGACACCCTGCGCCAGCACGCCGAAGCGGGCAGCCGGCCAGCGCCACAGCCGCCACGCGATCACCAGTCCAATACTGCACGCGCCAAGGCCCAGCAGCACCGCGCCCAGCACGCGCGGCAAGGCCGGGTTATCCAGCGGCGCATTGGCCAGGCTGGAAAACAGCAGCGCCGGGAACAGGATGAAGTAGTTGATTTTTTCAGCGCCGGGCCAGAAGCCGTCGCCGGGAAAGGAACGCTGTTTCATCACATAGCCAGCGATGATGAGCAAAAACACCGGCCATAGCGTGGTCAATAAAGAAGTCATGTATCGTTTTTTTGATCTGGCGCAAAGATTGAGAGAGGTTGAGGCTATAAAGTCTCCAGCTTTTTGTCCCCATGCGTCAAGCTCCCGAACTCCTCCTACCCGCCGGCTCGCTCGATAAAATGCACGCCGCCTTCGACTTTGGCGCCGACGCCGTCTACGCCGGCCAGCCGCGCTACAGCCTGCGCGTCCGCAATAACGACTTCTCCACCCTGCAGGCGCTGCAAGAAGGCATCGACGGCGCGCATGCACGTGGCAAGCAGTTTTTCGTCGCCAGTAATATCTTCGCCCACAACGCCAAGCTCAAAACCTATTTGCGCGACATGGCGCCGGTCGTCGCCATGAAGCCGGATGCGCTCATCATGGCCGATCCAGGCCTCATCATGATGGTGCGCGACAAATGGCCGGACGTGCCGGTCCACCTGTCAGTGCAGGCCAACGCCGTCAACTGGGCGGACGTCAAATTCTGGCACCGCATGGGCCTTACCCGCGTGATCCTGTCACGCGAGCTGTCGCTGGATGAAATCGAAGAGATCCGCCAGCAATGTCCAGAAATGGAACTGGAAGTGTTTGTGCACGGCGCCCTGTGTATCGCCTATTCCGGCCGCTGCCTGCTGTCCGGCTACTTCAATCACCGCGATCCCAACCAGGGCACGTGCACCAACTCCTGCCGGTGGGACTACAAGGTGCAGAACGCCGAGGAAGACGCCAGCGGCGATTTCAACGTGATCCCGCTGCAGTTCCACAAAGCGCTGGCGGAGGCCGAACAGCGTCCGTTCTCGTCGCTGCACCAGCAGCCGCGCCATCCGCTGGCTGACCAGGCTTACCTGATCGAGGAAGCCGAACGTCCCGGCCAGCTCATGCCCATCATGGAGGATGAACACGGCACCTACATCATGAACTCCAAGGACCTGCGCGCGGTGGAGCATATCGAGCGCCTGGTGAAGATCGGTGTCGACTCGCTCAAGATCGAAGGCCGCACCAAGTCGCTGTACTATGCGGCGCGCACGGCGCAGGTGTATCGCCAGGCGATCGACGACGCTGTCGCAGGCCGGCCGTTCAATATCGACCTGCTGGGCCAACTGCAAGGCCTCGCAAATCGCGGCTATACCGATGGTTTCTACCAGCGCCACCACACACAGGCGCACCAGAACTATATGCGCGGCGCATCGGAGGCCAACCGCAGCCAGTACATCGGCGATGTGCTGGGCGTGGAAAACGGCTGGGCGCGCGTGCAGGTGAAGAACCGCTTTGCCGTGGGAGACCGCCTGGAAGTCATCCACCCGCAAGGCAACCGCGATATCACGCTGACCCGCATGCGGTCCGACCAGGGTGCGGAAATTCAGGTGGCGCCGGGCAGCGGCCATATCGTCCGCATCGCACTGGATCCGTCGCTGGACCGCGCCCTGCTGGCCCGCTACCTGTAATCCCCGTTGCGCCCGCAGCGGCGCTGTGACAAGATGACCGGTCACGCCACGTTACCGATCAGGAGCCGCCTTGTCCAAACTGCCGCTGCTTGCCGTGCTGTTCGCCGCCGCTTCCGCCATGGCGGCCGAGCGCCACATTGCCTTCTGGCCCAACGCTGTGCCGGAAGCCATCCACGCCAACGTTGACGGCCAGGCCGCGCTGGAAACCGTACGCACACTGGGCCGCTTCCACCGTGTGCACGGCTCGCCCGGCTATGCGGCAGCGGCCAAATGGATGCAGGAGCAGGCGCGCAACGCCGGCATGCGCGACGCGGCGGTCGAACACTTCCCCGCCGACGGCAGTACGCAGTATGCCCACTTCCGCAGCTATGGCGGCTGGAATCCACAGGACGCGCAGCTGGACGAAGTATCGCCCCAGCCACGCCCCATCGCCCGTTTCCCGCAACTGCCGGTGGCACTGGCGGACTACAGCCAGAATGCCGACGTCCAGGCGCAACTGCTCAGCGTCGGCGCCGGCACCACGCCGCAGGACTACGAAGGCAAGGACATCAAAGGCAAGCTGGTACTGGCCAGCGGGCCGCTGCCGCTGGTGCACAGGCTGGCGGTGGAAGAGCGCGGCGCAGCAGGCATCCTGTCTGACTTCCCCAACCAGACCAGCGCATGGTCGGGCGACGACACGGACCTGGTACGCTGGGGCCATCTTTCGCCATACCAGACGCAGAACCGGTTTGCCTTCATGCTCTCGAAGCGGCAGGCCAATGACTACCGCAAGCGCCTCAGCGCTGGCGAAGCAATCACCCTGCACGCACAGGTTCGCGCCAGCATGGCGCCCGCCAGTCTGGATGTGGTCACCGCCACCATTCCCGGCACCGAGCCAGACACCGGCGAAGTGATACTGACGGCCCACCTGTGCCACCAGTCGGCCGGCGCCAACGACAATGCATCGGGCAGCGCCGCGATTCTGCAAGTGGCGCGCGCACTGAACCAGGCGATTCAATCCGGCGCGATTGCCCGTCCCCGCCTGAGCATACGCTTTTTGTGGACACCGGAAATCGCTGGCTCGCAAGCCTGGCTGGCGCGCCATCCCGAACTGAAAAACCGCATCGTCGGCGGCATCCACATGGATATGGTGGGCGCCCTGCTGGGCAGCACCCACAGCACCTTCCACCTGTCGCGCACTGCACAAACGCTGCCGCATGTGCTGAACGATATCGGCCAGGCCTTCTTCGATGAAGTCAGCACCGCCTCGGCGCAGTATGCGGAGCGTGGCGGCGACAGCTACGCCGGCTTCGTCACGCCAGGCGCCTCGCGCGACCTGTTCCTGGGCGACGTACGCAATGTGGAGCTGGGCAGCGACCATGAAGTGTTCCAGGCGTGGGGCGTTCCCATGCTGTACTTCCACGACTGGCCAGACGTCACCATCCACACCAACAAGGACCAGCCGGAAAATCTGGATGCGACCAAACTGGGACGCGTGACCTATCTGGGCGCCGGCATTGCCTACACGCTGGCGGCCCTGCCGGAAGCCGAAGCACCACGGCTACTGGCCATCTCCCGTTATCAAGGCGAGCAGCAACTGGCGCAAGCACGCCTGCGCGCGGCGCTAAGCGAAGATCACCGCGATGGCGCACTGGCTGTGCGCGAAACGCTGGCCATGAACACCAGCAGCCTGCAAACCCTGGCCCAGCGCTGGCCATCCACCGCGGCTGCCACGCGCACGCTGACGGAGCAGATCAAGGCGCAGCAGACATCCGTACCCGCCGCGCAGCAGCGAGACCCGCGCATTCCGCAACCATCGGCCGCCATCCGCGGACCGTTGAGCGTCTACTACTACGACCACGTGGAGGAGATGGAAAAGGCACGCGGCTTGAAGAGTCCTCCGATGCCGGAATTCAAAGGCCACGGCGATTTGATCCTGTACGAAACCATGAATCTGGCCGACGGCCGCCGCTCGGTAAGCGACATCCGCGACATCATCAGCGGCCGCTACATGGCTGTGCCGCAAGCAGATATTGCAGCCTATTTCGAGCGCCTCGCGGCAGCCGGCATCATCCACTGGAAGTGATATGAAGCGCTACGTAGCACCGCTGCTCGCCATCTCCTGCGCCGCCAGCGCCGCGCCGCAATCGGATGCCGAACAGCTCATGACCATGATTAATGCCTACCGTGCTGCGCCAGGTATCTGCGAGGGCCAGCGCGCGCAGCCGCTGCCTGCACTCGCGCCGCAACCGCAGCTGTCCACTATCCGCATCGCTCCCGCAACGATACTTGCGGCAGCGCTGGAGCGGGCCGGCTACAACAGCGTGCAAGCGGACGCCATTACGGTCACCGGGCCGCGCACGCCGCAGGACGCCATGCAAACCATATTGTGGCAGCACTGCGGCACGCTGCTGAAGAGCGGTTACACGGAAATCGGCAGCTCACGCAATGGCAATGAATGGACCGTGGTACTCGCACAAGCTGCACCACCGCGTCCTGCGGGCATGCCACCGCCCACCACGCCGGGCGTTTCCATATTGATGGAGGATTGGCGGGAAGCCGGGCAAATCCTGCTCGATGGTGTGAATGCAGCGCGCGCCACGGCACGCAATTGCGGCGAACAGTCTTATCCACCGGCGCCTCCGGTACGATGGAACCAGCAACTGGGAGAGACTGCGCTAGCGCACAGCAACGATATGGCGACGCAGCAGTATTTCAGTCACGCCGCCAAAGATGGCAGCGTGGTTGGCGACCGCGCCAGACGCGCAGGCTATGCATGGTCGCGCATCGGCGAGAACATCGCGGCGGGCCAGCACTCACCGCAGGAGACGCTGGACAGCTGGCTCACCAGCCCGGGCCACTGCGCCAACATCATGACCCCGGAATTCACCGAGATGGGCGCGGCCTACAGCAGGTCGCCGGGACCGAACGCCGGCATCATCTACTGGACACAGGTGTTCGGCAAGCCGCGCTAGGTTTTACCACATCAGATCATCAGGGATCTTGTAGGCTGCGTACGGATCGTCTTCCTCGACCTCCGTGCTGGCCTGCTTCACGCGCACCACGATGTCCGGATTGCGCTCGGCGATTTTGTCGGCAATCACGCGCGGCACCAGCTCGTAGCTGCCATTCTCGCCGATGATGACCAGGCGGCCGGCCACCAGATGCTCGCGCACCGCGGCAGTCACATAGATACGCTCGATCTTGGTGCCAAAGGTGAAGTTGTAGGCGATATCGCCGTTGTTACCCTTGCTCTGCTTATTCTGCTGCACCATCTGCGTGATCTGCGCGGCGATGGCCTTCTGCTGGGCGGCGGCATCGCGCTGGGCGTTGGCCTGGCGCGCTTTCTCGGCGTTGGCGCGTTGCTGCTCCTGCGCCGCCAGACGCACTTCATCCACGGTTTCCACGCCGCTGCGGCGTTCATCCTTCTGCTGCTTGCTCTTGGTCTGATTGACGACTTTGACCTTCTTTTTATCGACCAAGCCGGCTTTGAGTAACTGATCCGCCAGTCCCATGATGCTCACTCCTTATAAACGAAGGCGATAGCATACCATTGTTGCTACTGCTCCCAGCCACCGCCCAGCGCCAGAAACAGCGCGACCTGGCCGGAAGCCAGCGCCGCATCGGACGCGGCCCACGCGGCATCCGTGGCGGCCAGCGTGCGGTCGGCATCGAGCACCGTCAGGAAGTCCGTGCGTCCATACTGATAGAGACGGTGCGATTGTTCGGACGCCAGCGCGCTCTGGTCGCGCGCCGTCTTAAGCGCTGCATTGCGGTCCAGCTCACGCGCGTAGACCGTCATCGCGCTTTCCACTTCCTTCAAGGCGTTAAGCACCGTGCCGTCAAAGCGCGCCAGCGCACCATCCGTACCGGCTTCCGCCTGCCTGATGCGGCTACGCGCGGAACCGGTGTCCGGCAACGTCCACGAAATCAGCGGACCAAGGCTCCAGCGAAAGGCATTGCCGGCGCCGAAATGGTCCAGCAGGCCCGTGCTGCCCACCGATGCACCCAGGCTGATGCTCGGGTACAGGTCGGCCGTGGCGACGCCAATGCGCGCGGTGGCGCCAGCCAGGTTGCGCTCGGCCTGGCGGATGTCGGGACGGCGGCGCAGCAGTGCGGCGCCATCGCCAACCGGAATCTGCGTGGTCAGCCGAGGTGCGACCTTGCAGGTCAGCAGATGCATGTCCATCTCTTGCGGCGTCAGGCCCGTGAGCGCCGCCAGGCGATAGTGCGCGGTACGATGCTGCGCCTGCAGCGGCGGCAAGGCGGCCTGCAACTGCGCCAGCTGGCTGCGGGCACGCGCGCCATCGATGTCGGTGCCACGGCCGGCATGCGTGCGCTGCTCCGTCAGCGCGACGAATTTCTGCTGCAGATCCACCGCCTGCTGTGCCACAGCGATCTGGCGCACCGCCGAGCAGGCATCGGCATAGGCGCGCGCAGTATCGGCGGCCACGGTCACGCGCACCAGGTCCACGCCCGCCTGTGCAGCCTGGGTGTCGGCATTGGCTGCCTCCACGGCGCGGGCGATCTTGCCGAACATGTCGGCCTGGTAGGAGACGCTGACGCCCGCGTCGTAAGTCCATTTGTCCGGCAGCGCCGTTGGCGAACCTTTGACTACGCCGGAAGAACGGCCGACACCCGGCGCCGCGCTCACGCTGACCACCGGTTTCTCGCCCTCCTCCACTTCCTGCAGCACGGCACGCGTGCGCGCCAGGTTGGCCGAGGCCACGCGCAGGTCGGTATTGGCCACCAGCGCTTTCTGAATCAGCTGGTCAAGTACGGGATCGTCATACAGACGCCACCAGTGTGCAGGCAGTGGCTCCGGCTTGAACGACGCTTCTTGCGTGCCGATGAAAGCCGCGCCAGCCTGCGGACGCTGGGCTACCGCCTGTTCCGGCACCTTGTAATTCGGGCCGACCGTGCTGCAAGCCGCCAGGACAGCGAGCAGCGTCAGGCCACCGAGTATTTTCAGGGAGTTCATCGCATCCTCCGCATCACGAGTGTTTGGTCTGCACATCAACCGTCACGGTCTGCCCGGCCACCAGGCGGGCGCCATGAGGCAGCGCATCCAGCTTGATACGCACCGGGATGCGCTGCGCCAGACGTACCCAGTTGAAGGTCGGATTCACGCTGGACAGCAGATTCGCCGAGGTGCTGCGGTCACGGTCCGCCACGCCACCGGACAGGCTTTCCACATGGCCGCTCAGGCGCAGCGATGCGCCCATCGGCAGCACCGCCACCGCATCGCCGACGCGGATGGCCGGCAGCTTGGTTTCTTCAAAATAGCCTTCCACGTAATAGGAATCGCTGTCGATCAGCGCCATCACCGCGCGTCCTGTGCTGACGTAGGAGCCGGCCCGCAGATCCAGATTCGAAATCGTGCCATTCACCGGCGACACCACACGGGTACGATCCAGATTCAGCCTGGCCACATCGCGATTCACCACCGCTTGCGCCAGCGCGGCGCGCAGCTGGTCCACGCGCGACGAACCCTGCTCGCGCGTTTCAGTCGATACCAGATCACGCAGATCGGTATTGCGGCGCGCTTCCTTCTGCGCCTGCTCCAGCGTGGCGCGCTGCGCCTGCACTGCGGCTTCGGCCTGGCGCAGCGCCAGCTCAAAGCGCGCGCGGTCGACTTCAAACAACACCTGCCCGGCTTTCACCTGCTGGTTATCATGCACCAGCACCGCAGTCACCTGGCCGGTGACGTCTGGCGCTATCTGCACCACATCCGCCTTCACGCGGCCATCGCGCGTCCAGGGTTCCACCTCATAGTGCTGCCACAGGCGCCACGCCATCACACCTGCGACAGCCACTGCCGCCATGGTCACAATAAACCGGCCAGTGGCCAGTAAAGGAGTTTTGAGGTTCATGTTTAGCCCCGATTCATCAACAATGTAGAGAAGCTGCCCAGGAAAATAAAGAACAGCGCAAATTCAAACAGCGCGGGATGCCACACCAGGCGGTAGAAGCCAACCCGCATCAGCAGCCGGCCCAGTACGCGCGTGCAGATCAGCGCGAGTATGGACAGCAGCAGCAAGGTAGGTACGTATAGTCCGTACAGACTCAATTCAGCAATCACGATGCAGTCTCCGGTTGATAGGCGGCGGCACGCGGGAACAGGTCGCGCCGCATGCTTGCCAGCGCGGCTGCAGCCTGCGTGCGTGCTTCACCGGCCGTAGCCGGCGACACCGCACACACTGCACGCAAGGTGCTGTCCAGACCATCGAGCAGCGCAGCGGGCGCCTGCCCATGAGCATGGCCGCCACTGCCAAAATAAGCGCCCAGCTTTTGCAGCAACGGCCGCAATGCCACGCCGGCCTGCTCCAGCGCCTGCTGCAAGCCGCACAGCTGCGCGACATGCAGACCAACGCGCAGTTCACGCAGGCCATCCATCGCAGTGGCGCGCGCCTCCGGCGTCGGGTGGGCAATCGCCAGGCGCGGCATCAGCAGCCCAATCCGGTCCACCATGCGCGCCGAGATATGCAGCAGCGGCGGTGGCGACGCGGCCTGCGCCATCTGCGCCACTTCACGGCGAGCCTTGCGCAGCATGCGATTGGCCATCCAGTCGCCACCCACCGTGCGGATCAAGCTGGTGATGACTGCGGCGACGATAAAGCCGGACAGCTGCGCCGTCATACTGTTCAGGAAACCAGGAATATCCAGCGTCCCCGTGTCCTGCAACGACAAGGTGCCCGCCACGCCGATCAGGAAAGCCAGCGAGGCCCCCGCCGTGGCCGGACGCGGCATGAACACGCCACCGATCAGGAACACTGGCGCGATCACCAGCACCAGCATTTCGTAGCTGTGCACCGCAGGCAGCACGAACAGGATGTAGAACGCCGCCACCGGCATCGATATCACGGTCCACTTGAGGAACATGCGTATCGCCGGCACCGGGTTGTCCTGCGTCGCGAAGAAACAGCACAACACCCCGGCCATCATTGGCGCTGCCGCACCGGATGGCCAGGCGGTCAAAATCCAGAACGCGCAGCACAGCAAAATCGCCACCACGGCAGCCAGCGCCGACCGGAAAGCCATGCCATGGTCGCGGTGCAGAATGGCCGGCGTCAGGTGCGGCGTGTAGCTGGCGACACCACCCTGCATCACGGTGCTCACATTGCTGCGCAATTCCAGACCGTCCTCGCAGGCCTCAATCAGGGTGTCCAGACGCTGCGCCAGATTCAGACGCAGGATCTCGCTCCAGCTGGCATGGGCTGCCAGCGCAGGCTTCAGCTGCACCAGCCGTGCACGCAGTTGCGCGGCACGCGCCGGATCGGCTTCGCGGCCCGCCTCTACCCAGGCGGCGATATCGTCCAGCAGCTGGGTCCATGGTTGCAGGCTGCCGGGATCGACTTCACGCAGCGTATTCAAACGGTCTTCTACCGCCAGCAGCAGCGGCACCATCACCGTCAGGCGGTCATGCAGGCCATGCACCATGCCGGCAGTCCAGCGCAGCTGCGACGTGTCGAACGGCAGGTGGGTCGACATCACACGCAGCTCGCTGATTTCACCCGCCAGCGCCAGACGGGTATGCGCGGCCTGCGCCTGATCGTCGCCAGGCTTGAGTACATTCGCCATCCAGCGCTGCGCGTCGGCGAGCGCGCGGTCCAGGCGCCCCAGCAGCACCGGCCCCACGCCTTGCGGGAATACCAGCGAGTGCACCACCGTGGCAGACAGGATGCCAATGGTGATTTCCTCCACACGCGCCAGACCCGTGTCAAAAATAGCCGACGGATCCGCCACCGCGGGGAAACCGATCAGGCCTGCCGTATAACCGGCCAGCATGAAGATATAAGAACGCGGCGTGCGGTCCAGCAGCGAGATATACAGGCACAAGCCCACCCAGCAGGCCAGCGCCAGCGACAACAGCTCCGGCGCATTGGCCATGCGCGGCACCATGATGATGGTGGCGATACTGCCAATCAGCGTACCGCACACGCGGAACAGCGCTTTCGACCGCACCGCGCCGGACAACGGGCTGGCGACGATGTACGCCGTCATCATGGCCCAGAAGGGGCGCGGCAAACCAGCGGCCAGCGACACATACAGCGCCAGCATGGAAGCCATGAAGCATTTGAGCGAGAACAGCATCTCGCTCATCTTGGGCGCATTCATGGCGCACTGCGCTCGGCCAGCACCTGGTCAAGCTTGATGAGCACCCGCACCGCCGCTTCCACATCGGCTTGCGGCATGTCCTTGAACAGCTCACGGCGGAATGGAATCAGCGCCTTCTCCAGCCGCGCTGCCATCTGCGTGCCTTCCGGCGTCAACGCCAGTATCCTGGCGCGGCGGTCGCTCGCGTCATCCTGGCGCAGCACCAGGCCGGCCGCCACCAGCTGGTCAATGATACGCACCAGCGACGGCGGTTCGATGCCGACCGCGTCCGCCACCTGGCTGGGACGTACACGGTCGCCCAGGCGCGAGATCATCAGCAGCGGCCATGCGCTGGCGTGCGACAGTTCGAAATCCGCCGTCAAGGCGTCGGCCGCACCCTTGTAAGAACGTGCCACATGGATCAGCGTGTGGGTCAGGGACATCAGGGTTTTGTCGTAGCTGCTCATCTCTGGCTCGATTAAATATACTTAGGATGCTAAATATTAGCATCAAACGAAAATCCTTGCTGGGCGCCGCCCCAAAACGCCGGCATTGCCAAAAATTTAATGCTGCGATATTGTGGCCGGTATCGTTTCCATACCGTGAGCCCTCCACCATGCTGCGTGTCAGTCTCTTACTCGCTTTTGCGTCCGCCGCCTATGCCGCGCATGCCGCGCCCATCCCCGCCGAGCAGTTTTTCAAGCGGCCAGCGATTACCGGCGCAGTCATGTCACCCGACGGCAAATGGGTGGCCGTGCGCAAGCTGTCACCGGCGGGCCGCAGCATGCTCACCATCGTTGATCCCGAAACGCGCACCGGCAAGCCGATTGCCAGCTTCACCAACGCCGACGTCGATCTGTTCTACTGGGTCAGCGACAAGCGCCTGTTCTTCACCGTGACCAACGTCGATCGTGAAGGCGACGCCGGCAAGCCCGGACTGTATGCGGTGGATGTCGATGGCAAGAACAGCATCCGCCTGTCCGAGACGCTGGTGCGCCGCCCCTCCTTTGCCGAGAACGATCTGCCCAGCCAGACCTACCTGCGCGAGATCACGCTGCATGGCTTCCCGCGCTTCAAAAACGAAGACCTGCTGGTCATCGAATCCAGCCCGGAAGGCATGGAACTCAAACGCCTGGACACCCACAACGGCAGGCTGTATGACATGCGCGCACCGCACGGCGCGTTTGGCTGGCTGTTCGACGCCAACGGCGACGCGCGCGTCATCTCGGCCCAGCGCGACAACCAGATCCTGATCTACCTGCGCGACAAGGACGAATGGCGTCTGCTGAACAGCTTCGACAAAAACGCGCCCGATGGCTACGAACCGCTGCTGTATGTGGACAATGCGCTGTATGTGCGCTCCCGCAACGGCAGCAACGAAACCGGCATCTACCGCTACGACGTCGGCGAAAAGCTGACCAATCCCAAGCTGCTGATATCCGCACCGGGTTTCGACGTCTCCGGCTACTTCGATGTCAGCGACACCAAGATGCGCGGCTTCCGCTTTTATACCGATGCGGAAATCACCGTCTGGTTCGATGCGCAGATCAAGGCGATCCAGCAGGAAGTCGACCAGCTCCTGCCAGGCATGGTCAACATCGTCTCGCGCGGCGCCCGCAGCGAAACGCCCTACGTCATCATCGATACGCACTCCGATGTGCAGGGCCATGGCTACCTGCTGTACAACACCGTCACCAAAAAACAGATCCTGCTGGGCGAGGCGACACCGGACATCGATCCGGCGCAGATGTCGCACATGACCATGGTGCGCTACAAGGCGCGCGACGGCATGCAGATCCCGATGTTCGTCACGGCGCCGGGGCTGCCCAACAAGAAAAATTTGCCGACCGTGGTGCTGGTCGCCGCCAATCCACGGCACCGCAATGGCCTGTGGCAGTGGAATCCGGAAGTGCAGTTCCTGGCCTCGCGCGGCTACACGGTACTGCAGCCCGATGTACGCGGCAGCACCGGCTACGGCCTGCAGCACAGCGCGGCCGGCGATGGCCAGTGGGGCCGGGCCATGCAGAACGATCTTGCCGATGCGGTCAAATGGGCGGCGGCGGAAGGCTATACCGATCCGGCGCGCGTCTGCATCGCCGGCAGCAACCTCGGTGGCGAGGCCGCGCTGATCGGACTGATACAGGATCCGACGGTGTACAAATGCGGTATCAGCTGGTCCGGCGTGGCGCGTCTGCTGCCGCAGGATACGGCGCGCCTCAAACAGCCAGTGCTGCTCGCCTACGGCAAGGACGATGTGGAAGTCCCGTACGCGCAGGGACGAAAATTATATGAAGCCATCAGCGCCGTGAATCCTGGCGCCGAGTGGCTGAGCTACGAAACCACCAGCGAAGACCGGCGGACGCAGAAGAACCGCATCGACCTGTGGCAGCGTATTGATGCGTTTCTGGCTAAAAATATCGGCCCGCAGCAAGCGGGCCGATAATCTGGTCAAGCTTATTTGCGCTTGGCAGCGCTGGCATCGCGTGCAGCGCGGAACTCGGCATCCTTGGACCAGTTAGGCCAGTCCTTGGAATCCGCCAGGTCACGGCCCAGCGAGTACAGCATGCCCAGGTCATGCGCCATGCCGGTGAATGGCCAGTTGGCGCTCCACTCGTCGGAAGGCTGGTGGTAGTTATTGGTCACATAGGCTTCTTCGATTTTGTTGCCTGCCTCCAGGCCGCCATCGACCATGTCATCACCCGAGCCATACGAAATCGCCGGCACACCTTTTTTCGCGAACGGGAAATGGTCCGAGCGGAAGAAGTGGCCTGCTTCCGGTTTCGGGTCCGGGGCATACACCAGGTTCCACTGCTTGGCCTTGGCGACCAGCTGGTCCAGCAGATCCAGCTTGGCGCTGCCGGAAATGGTGAAGTTGTGGGTCGGGCCATACGGGCTCAGGGCATCCATATTGATGACGCCAACAGTAGTCGCCAGCGGATACACAGGATTCGACGCGTAGTATTCGGAACCCAGCAAGCCTTTCTCTTCCGCCGTCACGGCCAGGAATACTACGCTGCGTGCCGGTGCGGGGGCTTTGCCATAAGCACGCGCCAGTTCCAGCAGCGCGGCGATGCCGGTGCCATTGTCGACCGCGCCGTTGTAGATCTTGTCGCCCTTGGCATCCGGCAGGCCAACGCCCAGGTGGTCCCAGTGGCCGCTGTAGATCACGGTTTCATCCGGCTTCTTGGCGCCAGCCAGGCGTGCCACCACGTTCTTCGAAGTGATGACTTGCGCATCCACCGCGTAGTTCGCCGACAGCGTGATGCCTTTCAACTCAACCGGTTTGAACTCGCGGGTTTGCGCCTGCTTTTTGAGCGCTTCGAAATCCAGGCCGGAGCGCTTGAACAGGTCCACGGCCAGGTCGCGCTGTATCCAGGCTTCCATCGGAGCGTGCGAGTCGGATGGCTTCTTGCGCACGATGTCATACATGACGTTGGTGTTCGAGTTCTTCACCGTGTTCCAGCCATACGATGCCGGTGCGGTTTCGTGCACGATGATGGTGCCGAGCGCGCCGCGGCGTGCCATCTCTTCATACTTGTAAGTCCAGCGGCCGTAATAGGTCATGGCCTTGCCGCCGAAGTCGCCCGTGCCGGTTTCGAAATCCGGGTCATTAATCAGCACCACGGCCAGCTTGCCCTTGAGGTCCTGGCCTTTGAAATCGTCCCACTTGCGCTCCGGCGCGGTGACGCCATAGCCGACAAACACCAGCGGCGCATTCTTGAAGTCGACCAGCCGGGAACCGTTCATGGCGGCGCGCACGGCCAGGTCGTCACCCTGCTTCAGCTCTTGCGTAGCCTTGCCATCGTTCAGCGTCAGCTTGACCGGGCCTTTGATTTCAAAGCGGCCCAGCGGCACGTCCTGGGTCCAGGCGCGTTTGCCCTTGACCAGGTCACCGCCCGGCTGCATGCCGGCCGCTTTGAACTGCTCGATCAGATAGGCGACGGTCTTGGTTTCGCCGGCGGTATTCGGGCCACGGCCTTCAAATTCATCCGACGACAGCACCTTCACATCCTGCGACAGACGTTTTGCGTCAAACTCAGGACCACTCGCCGCGTGTGCGGCGACAGCCGAAAACGCCGCGATAAGCGACATTACAAGCATGGTTTTCTTCAAGCTAGCCTCCTTGGTTACATCATAAAAAACGGTCAGCGTATGCCGACCATGCCGCGGACGGACGCGTTCAACCGGGCCGGGTCATAGCCGTAGCCGTCTTTGAACACGATCTCCACGTTTTCGATATCGGCGATACGCCGGGTTGGATCGCCCTTGAGCACCACCAGGTCGGCGTGCTTGCCGGGGGCGATCGAGCCTATGCTGTCTTGGCGTCCCATGTAGCGGGCGCCGTTGAGCGTCGCGATGCGGATGGCTTCCAGCGGCGTAAAGCCGGCTTCCACCAGCAGCTGTACGCCGCGCTGGTCGCCAAAGCCGGGCAAGGTGCCGCCATTGCCGGTCGGGTCCGGGCCGGCGAGGAGCAGGCCGCCCGCGCGCACAAAGGCCAGTTCAAACGCCATCTCTTTTTTCAGCAGCGCTTCCTGGCGCGCGGCGTAGCCGGGCGTGGTGGAGGCCAGCGCACGCGCTTCCAGATGGCTGCGCAGCGATTCGGGCGACATCAGCGCCATCTGCTGGCGCGACAACAGCGGACGCGTCGGCACAAACGCTTCAAATACCGGCAGCGTGGAAGTGATGGCGACGTTGTGCGCGACCAGATCGGCAATCAGCGCCTGCACTTCCGGGCTGCCGATCTCGCGCTGTTCCCACGACGCGGCCACCGCGCTGCTGGCCGGGCATTCATCGGCCGCGCGGCCGGCGACAAACTCGGAATCGGTGAACACCGGTCCGTGTTCCAGGTTGTCGATGCCCAGCGCTGCAGCCTGGCGATAATCGACCGCGCACAAATGGCCGGTGACTTTCAGCCCATGCTTGTGCGCCTGATCGACCGCCGCAGCCAGCACCGGCTGCGAAATCTTCACATACGCCTTGAACGAGGTCACGCCCTCGCCGGCCCAGAAATCCACCGTCTTGCGCGCGTGTTCGGTTTCGGTCAGCACCGCCATCTGCGGGAAGAAAGTGTCCTTGCCCTCCAGGTAGGGGCCAGTGACGTCGAGATGCGGACCCGGGATCTTGAATGCGTCGATCTGGCGGCGGATATTCAAATCCGTGTACGGTTCCACGCTGCCCGTGGTACGCATGGTGGTCACGCCAGCAGCCAGATACAGGCGCGGCGCGCTGAACGCAATCTCGGTCACAAACATGCCGGGCGGCGGCGTCCTGCCCTCGTCATCGCGGTTGATGGACGCCGTGTACATCAGGTGATTGTGCATGCCCACCAGGCCGGGAATCACGCTGCGGCCAGTCAGGTCGATCACCTGCGCGCCTTTCGGCGGCGCCGTACGCGCATCGGTAATCGCGTCAATGCGGCCGTCGCGCAGCAGCACAGTGCGGTCTTCCTGAGCAGGGGCGCCGGTGCCATCGATGACACGCACATGCGTGAGGGCGATCAGCGGCTGGTCGTACTGGAGGAATTTGCGGACTTCCGCCGACGGCGCCTGCGCCAGCACACTGCCGCTGATGAACCAGGCCATGCAGGCCAGCGTGATCTGATGTCGCATCCATCCCCCGTATCGTGACCAGGCATACTGCCACGAATCAATGATGACGACAATGTCATAAATAATTACCAACTTCGCAAGTATTTCCTGTAGGATACTGATTTTCTTGCAAGGAGTATTCATGCGCCGCTTTATTGCCGCCCTGCTCTGTCTGAGCCTGACCGCCGCCCTGCCGGCCGTCGCCGTCGCTGCCGACGAAGCCCCTAAAATGACTGCCCAGCAGTTCCTCGCCACGCTGACCTTCCGCGAAGGCAAAATCAAGCTGCCAGGCGATATCGCCACGCTCGACCTGCCGGCCAACTTCCGCTACCTCGACCCGGCCGATGCCGGCAAGCTGCTGACCGAGGGCTGGGGCAATCCGCCGGGCGCCAAGACGCTGGGCATGATCCTGCCGGCCGACGTCAATCCGCTGAGCGCCGCCGGCTGGGGCGTGATCGTCACCTATGACAAGGACGGCCACGTCAAGGACGACGACGCCGACAAGATCAACTACACCGACCTGCTCAAAGAAATCCAGGAAGCCATGGTCGAGAACAACAAGACCCGCAAGGAACAGGGTTATGCGCCGATGACGCTGGTGGGCTGGGCCGAGCAGCCCAGCTACGACAAGGGACAGCACAAGCTGTACTGGGCCAAGGAGCTGCATACCGACGGCGACAAGGACAATGGCTTGAACTACAACATCCGCGTACTGGGCCGCGAGGGCGTGCTGGTGCTGAACGCCGTCTCCGGCATGGAACAGATTGCGCAGATCAAGACTGAAATGAAGAAGGTCACCGGCTTCACCGAATTCACGCCGGGCAACCGCTACACCGACTTTAACGCCAGCACCGACAAGGTGGCGGAATATGGCCTTGCTGCGCTGGTGGCCGGCGGCGTTGCGGCCAAGCTGGGCTTCTTCGGCAAGATCTTTGCCGTGCTGCTGGCCCTGAAAAAATTCATCCTGATTGGCGTCGCAGCTGCCGGCAGCTGGCTCTACAAACTGTTTGGCCGCAAGCGCGAAGAAAAGGCCGCAGCGGTCGACCTGAGCAAGCCGGAATAAAGCCATGGGCAAGCTGATTGTATGGCTGCTTGCTGCAGGCAAGATGGGCAAGCTGCTGACCACCTGCGGCACCATGCTGATTTCGATGGTGGTGTATAGCTGGGTATTTGGTTGGCGCTATGCGGTCGGCTTTGTGGGACTGATCTTCGTCCATGAGATGGGGCACTACGTCGCCGCGCGCCGCCGTGGGCTGGAGGTCGGTGCGCCCACCTTCATCCCGTTCGTCGGCGCCTGGATCGCGCTCAAGGAAGTCCCGCACGACGTCGAGACCGAAGCCTATATCGGCTTTGCCGGACCGCTGGCCGGGACGGCCGGTGCGATGCTCTGCTACTACTTCGCGCGCAATAGCGACAGCAACCTGCTGCTGGCCCTGGCCTATTCCGGCTGCATGCTGAACCTGTTCAACCTGATTCCCATTTCACCGCTGGACGGCGGCCGCATCACCGCCATCATTTCACCGAAAGTGTGGCTGGCCGGCGTGCCGCTGCTGGCGGGCCTGTTCTTCTACCATCCCAGCCCGATGCTGATACTGATTGCGGTACTGGCTTATCCGCAGCTCAAGGAAGCCATCTGGGGCGATCCGGCCAAAGGCGCCGACTACTACACGGTGCCGCGCGACACCCGCATCAACTACGGCGTGCTGTATCTGTGCCTGGTGGCGTTTCTGGCCATGATGAGCTACAGCATTCACGAGATGCTGGACGGCTCGGTGAAGTAACGTACAGTGCGGGCGCTGCCGCGCGCCCACACTGGAGGCCTGCAAGTTCGGGAGGCAGGCCATGCCGGAAGGACCATCCATCGTTATTTTGCGTGAACAGGCCGCAGGCTTTGCCGGCCGCACCATCACGCACGCCAGCGGCAACAGCAAGGGTATCGATTTCGACGCCCTGGCCGGCCAGCCGATTGTGGCGTTGCGCAGCTGGGGCAAGCATTTCCTGATACAGCTGCCGACCCTGGCGCTGCGCATCCATTTGCTGATGTTCGGCACCTACCGCATCAATGAGCGCAAGGATGCGCAGCCGCGCCTGAGCCTCGGCTTTGACGATGGCGAGGAATTGAATTTCTACACCTGCTCCGTCAAAACCATCGACGCCGACCTGGACGCCCAGTACGACTGGAGCGCGGACGTCATGAACGACCAATGGAATCCGGCGCAGGCGCTGAAGAAGCTGCGCGCCGCGCCGGACATGCTGGTCTGCGACGCCCTGCTCGATCAGGACATTTTCTCTGGCGTGGGCAACATCATCAAGAACGAAGTGCTGTTCCGCATCCGCGTCCATCCGCTGTCCAGGGTGGGCGCGCTACCGGCGGCCAAGCTGCGCGAGCTGGTGGCGCAGGCACGCGCATACAGTTTTGACTTTCTCAAGTGGAAGCGCGCCCTGGTGCTCAAGCAGCACTGGTTGGCGCACACCAAACGCATCTGCCCGCGCTGCGACATCCCTTTCCATAAGGCGCACTTGGGCAAGACCAATCGCCGCAGTTTTTTCTGCACGCGCTGCCAGAAGCAGTATCCTGCCGCGCTGCTTACACCAGTCCGGTCAGATAGTAGACAGCGATCACAAAGAACACCGCCAGCGTCTTGATGATAGTGATGCCGAAGATGTCGCGGTAAGACTGGCGGTGCGTCAGGCCGGTCACCGCCAGCAGCGTGATGACGGCGCCGTTATGCGGCAGGGTGTCCATGCCGCCGCTGGCCATGGCCACCACGCGGTGCATCACCTCGAGCGGAATGTGCGCCGCGTCAGCCGCCTTGATGAACTGGTCCGACATGGCCGCCAGCGCGATGCTCATGCCGCCCGACGCGGAACCGGTAATACCGGCCAGCGAGGTGACGGAGACTGCCGCATTCACCAGGGGGTCCGGCACACTGCGCAGCGCCTGGCTCACCGACAGAAAGCCCGGCAGCGCTGCAATCACGCCGCCAAATCCGTATTCCGACGCAGTGTTCATGGCCGCCAACAGCGCACCGCCGACCGCAGCTTTGGTGCCTTCGGCAAAGCTGACGTTGATGCGCTTGAACGCCGTGACAATAGTCAGCAGGATGCCCAGCAACAGCGCGCCTTCCACCGCCCAGATGCCGACCACCGACTTGATGGTCAGGCTGACCGGTGCGTGCAGGCCAGGCAAGGCGTCGGCGGTCAGCGCATAGTTGTCGCCATACCAGGTGGGAATCATTTTGGTCAGCGCGAAGTTGGCAACGCCCACCAGCACCAGCGGCGCCAGCGACAGCAGGGGATGCGGCAGGCCGCTGCGGGTGGCGCCGGATGACGCTGTGCCGGTAGCGGCAGGGGCGGCGGCGGGCGCCGAGGCGGCCGCTGGCACGGCAGCTTCATAGCCCTCGCCTTTCGCCATCGCGCTGCGGCGGCGCCATTCAAGGAAGGCCAGGCCGGCAATCAGCGTCGCAATCGAGCCGATTACGCCCAGCGACGGCGCGGCCCAGCCAGTGGTCTTGAAGAAGGTGGTTGGAATGATGTTCTGGATCTGCGGCGTGCCCGGCAAGGTATCCATGGTGAACGAGAACGCGCCCAGCGCAATCGCGCCCGGCATCAGGCGCTTGGGGATATTGCTCTGCCGGTACAGCTCGGCCGCAAACGGGTACACGGCAAACACCACCACAAACAGCGACACGCCGCCATACGTCAGCAGCGCACACACCAGCACGATAACGGCGTTGGCGCGCGAGCGGCCGATGTATTTGATCGCCGCCACCACAATCGATTCGGAAAAGCCCGACAGCTCGATCAGCTTGCCAAACACAGCCCCCAGCAGGAACACCGGAAAATACAGTTTGACGAAGCCCACCATCTTGTCCATGAAAATGCCGCTGAACACCGGCGCCACGGCGCCTGGATCGGTCAGCAGCACCGCGCCCAGCGCGGCAATCGGGGCAAACAGGATGACGCTATAGCCGCGGTAGGCGGCCAGCATGAGGAACACTAACGCAGCAAGAACAATCAGGAAGGACATGCCAGCTCCAGTTCTGGGTGAAAGTGCCACTATTGTAGTAAAGATAAGTGGCGCGCAGCCACTTTATCTTTACCGTGCTCGCTACTTGGGCAATATTTTCACGCGGCACAACTGGTAAGGGTAAGGCTCATCGCCTATCGCAGCGGGATAAGTTGTGCAGCTGGCAGCATCCAGTTCCAGGCCGTAAGACCGTACATGGTTGCTGGCGGCCGCCACGAGTTCGCGATTCACGGCAGCCAGGTCCATGCGGTGCTGCGGCAGCAGGTCAAAGGTGCAGCCGCCGGTCGGCAAGCGGCGCAATTCGACCTGGAAGCGTACGCGGTGCATGAGCTGTTCCAGACGGTTGCAGCCGGCCACATCATCGGTCAGGCCCAGCCATTGCACGGCGGCCAGCTTGTGCAGGCGCGTGCTGTCCTTTTCGTTCTTGGCGCTGTTCAGCAGCACGTAGTGCGGGCCGGGACGCGCCGCCATCGCGGCATCGATGCGCGCGCGCCACGCCGGCGATTCCGGGAAACCGGTGCCGATCGACACCACCTGCACCGGCTGCGGGAAGAAGGTAGACATCCAGCCTGTCGGCGGGTCCCAGTGGGCCAGGAAAACGATGCTGGACGCGGGCGTGGCAAACGCCGGCACCTCGGCGCTGAAGCCCTTTTCCGTCCAGCCCGCATGCCCCCAGGTCGACGCCTGCAACACCATCAGCGCCAGCACTGCCAGCACCGCCCCCGCCAGGCGCCGCGCCGTGGGCCATACCGCTTGCCAGAGCAGCCACAGCAGCAATGGCGCCAGCAGCTCCAGCGGGATCAGGTAACGGTAGATGCTGAACATCCGCATCCAGACCAGATAGGCAATCGCAAAGAACAGCAGCACAAACGCGGCCCGCGCAGACAACAGCGGCGTGACCGGCGCCGTGGCGCCTGCGCGCGCACGGCGCCACAGCCAATGCAGCGCAAACGCCAGGACCACGACATACAGCACAGGCCAGATCATGAGCTTGAGCGTCAGCTCCGAAACGCGGTGTGCATCGCGTGCAAAAATAAACGGCCACAGCAGGTTTTCCGTCATATTGAGCGGACGGAAGTGGGTATCCAGCACGCCATTCAATGGCGCCAGCGGGCTGCGGAAGATGCTGTTAAATTGCGGGAACAGCGGATTGCCGAAGGTCTGCCACATCTTGAGGAACCACCAGCCGGCGCTGGCCATGAGTCCCGCCAGCACGCCCAGGCCAAACACCAGCGACAGGCGCAGGCGCTGCCACCACGGCAGCGTCACGCCCAGCAGGGCGAGACAGAGCGCGACCGCATAGGTTGCATTGGTCAGTTTCAGACCCGCGCTGAGGCCGCTCAGCGCGCCCGCCACTGCCAGCATCCACACGCTGCGCGCCTGCCACCGCGACCAGCCATCCCAGTGGCGCAGGATCAGGTACAGCGCGCCCAGCAACGGCAGTGCCGACAGATTGTCGCCCATGGTATTGCCCAACTCGCTGAGGAAGCCTGCGCCCAGCATGCCCATCCCGGCCAGCAGCAAGGCCAGCCGCTGGTTGCCCAGCAACTGGCGCGCAATCGCGGCCAGCAGCACGAAGTTCAGGCCGTGCAGCCAGCCCAGCACAAAGCCCGCCAGGCGCGGCGACAGGCCGTGATTCAGTACGTAATACAGCACATCCAGCGTCGGAATGAAGTAGGTCTGGAATGCCGCCGGCGCGATGTCGAAGCCGATGCGGCCATGCATCAGCGCATAGCCGTTGTATAGGTGGTAGTTGCGCAAATCCCAGTTGGTGTCCTGGCCAAATGCCATCGACAGCACACCAAACAGCAGCGGCACCAGCACGGCGGCAATCAGGCCGGCACGCGGATGGTCCAGAAAAGCAAAGCGGGGAAATTTCATGAAGGACTCAGGATTTGAAAACGAAGAATTTGGCGCTCAGGAAGTTGAGCGCCATGCCGGCCAGCGAGCCGATCGCCACGCCCAGCGCAGGCAGCCATGCGGCTGGCGGCAGCAGCCACAGGGTCAGCGTGTACGCGCCCAGGTTCAGCAGCGCCCCGCCAGACATGGCGCCCAAGTAGCGCCACCACTCGCGCCATGGCGAGCCGGACGACGTAAAGGTGTAGCGGCGGTTGATGCGCCAGGTGACGTAGACCGCCGCCAGGAAGGACAGCAGGCGGCCAAGATAGGGACCGCAGCCCAGGGCCAGCGCGCAATACAGCACCGCCACATCGGCGCCGAAGCCGATCACGCCGGTCACGGCAAAGCGCAGCAACTGGCCGGCAAGCTTACTCATGCACTGGCAAGGCCGGGGCCGGATGGGCCAGATAGGCAAAGCGCTTCTGCTCGATACGGCCCTTGGTCACGGCATCCAGAATGATGCCGCACACCAGCAGGATCACGCCAAACAGCATCAGCGCGGCGCACAGCACGGCCGTCGGCAGACGCGGCACCAGACCGGTCTGCAGATAAGTCTGCACCAAGGGTTCGGCCAGGATCACCGACAACAGCATGCTGACGACGGCAAACAGCGAGAAGAACGCCAGCGGCCGCTCGGACTTGAACAGGCGCAAAATGGTGGACAGGATGCGCACGCCGTCACGATAGGTATTGAGCTTGCTGACCGAGCCTTCCGGCCGCGATTTATACACCGTGGCCACTTCCGCCACCGGCATGCGCAGTTCCAGCGAATGCACCGTGAGCTCGGTCTCGATTTCAAAACCGGCCGAATGCGCCGCAAACGATTTGACGTAGCGGCGCGAGAATACGCGGTAGCCGGACAGGATGTCGGTGAAGGTACGGCCAAACAGGAACGAGACACACCCCGTGAGCATGGCGTTGCCGAAGCGGTGGCCGGGACGGTAGGCTGCCTGCTCGGTGCTGACGCGGTTGCCGACCACCATATCCAGCCCGTCCTGCAGCAGGCGCGCCACCAGTTGCGGCGCCATGCTGGCGTCGTAAGTGTCGTCGCCGTCCACCATGATGTAGGCATCCGCCTCGATATCGGCAAACATGCGGCGCACCACGCTGCCTTTGCCCTGCTCCGGCACGTTGCGCACGATGGCGCCGGCTTCGCGCGCGATACGGGCCGTGTCGTCGCTGGAGTTATTGTCGAACACGTAGACTTGCGCCTGCGGCAGGCAGGCCTGGAAGTCGCGCACGATGGCGGCAATCGTCACCGCCTCGTTATAACAAGGCACCAGAATGGCAATGCGTGTGGTGCTGGGGAGGGTCATGGCGGAAGTTGAAAATCAGCAACAAAGCCGCCATTATAATAAAATTAAGGCCAACAGGGCACAGATCACGCCGGACGGCGGATGGCCAGCAGGGTGCAGTCGTCATCCAGCACCGGCTGGCCGGTGAAGGTGCTGACGGTCAGCCGCAGCAGGTCCAGCGCCACCGGCAGCGGCGCATCCTCCCAGTGCGCGAGCAGCTCCAGGCAGCGCTGTTCGGAAAATTCCACGCCATCTTCATTGGCCGCTTCGGTGACGCCATCGGTGTAGCACAGCAGCGTATCGCCGGGCGCCAGCACGGTGTCCATGGCGCTGAACGCCAAGCCCGGAAACGCGCCCACCAGCACACCTTTCGGTATCGGCAACAGGCTGGCGACACCGCCCGCCAGCACCATGGGCGGACAATGGCCGCCGTTCGAGTAGCGCAGCACACCCGTGTTCACGTCGAGGAAGCCGCAGAACATGGTGACGAACAGATTGGTGTCATTGCCTGCGCACAGGCGGTCGTTAAGCGTGGCCAGCAGCTGTTCCGGTTCCGTGATGCTCATGGCCAGCACGCGCAGCAGGCCTATCGTACGCGCCATGAACAGCGCCGCCGCCACGCCGTGGCCGGAGACATCGCCGATACAGATGAACAGCAGGTGATCGTCGATGAAGAAGGCATCGAACAAATCGCCGCCCACGTGCGAAGCAGGTTCCATCAGACCGCACGCATGCAGGTCGCTGCGTTCCGGGAACAGCGGCCGCTGCAGCGGCAGCATGCTCAGTTGCAGCTGGCGCGCGATATCGAGCTCCTTGCGCAAGTGCTGCAACTCCAGCGCGGCGCGCTGCGCCTTGAGCGCGGCTTCGTTGGAGCGGCGCATGCGGCCGGTCAGCGTGGTCATCAGATTGCTGGCGACGCCGGGCAGCGTCATGAGCTTCTGCCAGAACAGGTCGCGCGACAATTGCAGCACCTGCGACGGCGCGTGCGCAATCACCAGCGCCGATACGGGCTCGCCATCGATGGCGGACAATTCGCCGATCAGCTCCCCCGGCGCCACCGAGATCGCGCGCTCGGAACCGCTGTCGCCATCGAGATGCACGTCCAGCCGCCCGGACAGCAGGATGTACACATTGTGGTTGGTTTCGCCGTAGCTGAGCAGCGGCGCACCGGCCGCCAGCTCCAGCACATCGGCTTCCGCCAGCGCCGCTTCCACCGCATCCGCGCTGGCCTGGCGGAACAGGCCGATCCAGTCCATGCCCTCGCGCCGGCGTTCGACGTGGCGGTTTTCATGACGTTGCTGGCCAAGCAGATGATCCAGTCCGTGGCGCCGTTCTCCGCTGCGGCGGAACGGCCGCCGCGTGATGCCGGACGTGCTCATGCCGCGCCCCAGCGCACCGTGACACTGAGGCAGTTCTGGCCATCGCGGTAGGCATAATCCAGCTGGTCCGAGTGACTGCGCAGCATCACCACGCCCAGGCCGCCCGGCAGCGTGTCTTCCAGCGTGCGCGGGCGCTCGGGCGCCGCCGCCTGCGTGGGATCGTAAGGGGCGCCGCCGTCGGCAATGGTCAGCACGGCACTTTGCGCCTGCGCCTGCACCTGCAGCCGCAGTGCGATCTGCGCCTGCGGCGCCAGCCCGCTATGGTCGAGGATATTTGCCATCGCCTCGTGCAGACACATATCGAGGCGGGCGATATCCTCCTCCGGCACCGCACGCGCGCCGGCCTCGCTGTGCAGCCAGGCGGCCGCGCGACGCAGTTCCGCAGCTTGCGCCGTCACCATCAGCACGGCGTGATTCAGCGTGACGTTCAAGCCAGGGCTGCCTGTTCCGCCTGCGCCAGGTCGTTGAACATCGGGATCACCACATCGATGCCGGTGGTGGACAGGGTCTTGGCGACCGGGCCATTTTCACCGACAAACAACACCATGCGCGAACCGCGCTGCTGCATGGCGCGGGCATTGGCGACGATGGCGCGAATGCCGATCGAGGCCAGGAAATCCACGGCGCTCAGGTCAACCACGGCACGCTGCCGGGCCGACGCGGTCAACGCCGCAAACTGCAGGGCGATGGCATCGGTGCCGGCGATATCGAGGCGGCCCGAGAGGGAAACGCGGCGCAGGGTGTCGTTAACGTCGGTGTACGCAATGCTCATCATGGTTCCTGTGCTGAAGATAACAAGGGTGACGCGCACCGGGCGCGCAAGCGCACCAGCATACGCGTCCATTGTGACCATTCCATGACAAGCGCTATCGTGCGCCATGAGTCATGGTACGCTGGAGGTTACAGACGGAAACGATATTAAAATAAAAGCAATGCGGTAGGGAGACGACATGACTGAACTCCGAGCCTCGCTCCGGAGCCGTGACAAGCTATCGCTCAACTGGAGCTATCTGAACGCCATCGCCAATGGCGTTTCGGCCATCGACCTCGGCGAACTGGCCCTGCGCAACTTGCACGACGCGCGCCAGTTCGTGCGCGAATACGGCTTTGACCTCGAGCAGCCCGCCGCCCAGGAACTGATACGGCGCGCGCACCGCGAGGCGGTGGACTTCATCAGCAGCACCTTCCTGTCGCCGTCGCAGCAACACCTGATCCCGCCCGAGGTCAGCGCTCCCGACGATCCGCTGCAATTGCTCGTGTATGCCTCGCTGCGCGGCCAGCATGTGGACGCGCGCCGCATGTGGGCCTGCGCCGTGCTCAAGGTCATGCACGGCATTTTTTACATCGACAACAACCTCAAGCTGCGCCACTTTCATGCCATCCGCGCGCAGGTGTTTGGCGCGCTCGATGAAGTCATCAAGCGCGATGGCGGGCAATACTATCTGACCGACGGCGACATCTGCCTGCCGCTGCTGCATTACGACCGCAAGGACAACAAGGGCCGCAACAGCATCCTGCTCAAGCTGCTGCAGAAAGCCGCCTACCTGGCCGCGGACATCTTTGATTATCTGGGCGTGCGGCTGGTATTCACCACGCGCAGCGAATGCCTGCTGGCCTTGCGCACCTTGCAGCGCGCCCACCTGCTGTCGGTGACCAATGTCGACGCGGAACGCACGCGCAATACCCTGCTCGATATCGACGCCGCCAAGCAGGTGTTCTGCAAATACCGCGCGCAGCTCGAACATAGCAAGGAGTACCCGCTCGATCTGCTGCGCGCCATGGATGCGGAACTGGAGGACATCGCCCAGCCGCAGACGCGCTGCGACAATCCGCACAGCGGCGTCGGCTTCAACAGCGTGCAGGTCACGGCGCGCAAGATGATCCACGTGCAGCAGCTGGATGCCGCGCCCGAGCAGGACTACGACGTCGGCTTCTTTTTTGAGTACGAGATCCAGCTCATGGACCAGGCCAGCTATGAACGCAGCCTGACCGGACCTGCCAGCCACGAAGCCTATAAGAAGCGCCAGGTCGATACCGCCCGCACGCGCGTGTTTGGGCGCGACCTGATCCGCTGGCTGGAGCAGCACAGCGACGCCTGAATGGTGCGCCGCCATCCGGCGGCAGGCTTTACCATGGAGTCTCTGCTTGCAGGAGGCACGTTTGAAACTGGCACTGGCAATTTCACTGCTGACCGCAATCGGGGGCGCCGTCGCGCAGAACGCCCCCAGCGTCACCGTGTCCGCCACGCGCGATCCGGTCGACAAGTCCTACCGCAAGATGATCGCCGGCATGGACAGCTTTGAACGCCACCATGCGCTGGCGCCGCAGGCCAGCCTGCGCTTCCAGCTGCTGCCACGCCTGCCCACCACCCAGCTGGATGGACTCACCATGCGCGTGGTGGGCGACAGTATCGCGCTTCCCGTCAGCATCGCTGGCGACCACACGTTCACGCTGGAGCGCAACGCCCAGGCGCTCAAGGAAGACGCGGCGCTGATCGCCAGCCGCAAAACCAGCACGCTGACCTGGCGCGCACAGGTGCGCAGTCCGGGCGTGCCGGAAGGTATGCGCCGCCTGGGCGACCTGCGGCTGGAATGCCTGGTCGGGGTCGAGGCCGGCCTGCTGTCGAACAATGCGAAGCTCTTCGCCTGGCTGGGCGAGCTGTTCACCGACGCCAGCCGTGTCTGCAACACCGCCGATGGCAATTATCTGCTCTTCTCGGACCGCCCCGTGTTTGCCGTCACCCTGCGCGACGGCGAACGCCAGGCCACGCTGCCATTCCAGGCGCTGTACGCCGGCGGCACGCAAAGCGCCGCCACGCTGCCCTATTGCGACTGCCAGGTGCTGCTGGACCGCAGCTACTATGCACCGCTGTGGGACCACAACTGGTCCGACGACACCCTGCTCAGCTTTGAGGACATGGACGGCCCGCCATCGCCCGACGATACCGCCATCGCCGCCGACCATGCCAGCGCGGCGCAGATGCGCGCCCGGCTCGGTCCGGCCCACACGGTGAGGTTCGACAGCGGTTATGAAATGTGGCGTTACACATATCCTGCAGCGCGGCCCGAGCAGGCGCCGGCAGAATTCACCATCCTGTTCGGCCCGGACGCCGTGGCCCGCAAAGCGCGGCTGCGCGAACCCTTGTAATCCACCTGTCCTTGGATCATGATGCAACCATGAAAACCCTACCCCGCCTCCGCTCCCTGCGCCTGGCCACGGCCAGCCTGTTCGTCCTCACCGCGTGCGCCGTGGCCCAGCCGCCCGCGCCGGACACCACTGTCTCGCTGTGGCAAAAAATCCAGTCCGCCAATACCAATCTGAGTTGCGACAACAGCAGCCAGTGCCATACGCTGGGCGTGGGCGCCAAGGCCTGCGGCGGGCCGGAAAACTATATCGCCTGGTCCAGCAAAAACAGCGACGGCAGCCAGCTCAAGACGCTGGTCGAACAGCATGCGGCCGCGCGCCGCGCCGACGATGCGCGCGAACACATGATGTCAACCTGCTCCGTCATCAGCGATCCGGGCGCCAGCTGCAACGCCGGCCAGTGCGTGCTCAATTCCCGTCCCCTGCTCAGCCCACCCAACAGCCAATAAAAAAACCCCGCGGCGTACTGCCCGCGGGGTTGATCGGATCACGTTACTCTGATCAGAACGCCAGCTGGTCTTTCGCGCGGGAGTTCTGGAACAGTGGCAGCGGATCGGTGGTGTCCACATCGATCACCGTGGTGCCTTGCTTGACGCCGCCCAGCAGGAAGTTGAGCGCGCCCACATAGCGTTTGCCGGTTGGCAGGCCAGACCAGCTCAGACCGACGCTGGCAGTACCGCCGATGGCGGCCGAGCTCGGGGCGATGACCTTGAAGTTGCCACCGGTCGAGCTTGGCTGTACCAGCCAGGTCGACAGCGCGTAGGTTGCCGAGCCGCCTTTTGGTGCATAACCCACCACGCACACCTTGTAGTCGCCAGCTGCTGGGTTCAGCAGTTGTACCGACTCGTTGGCGCTGTCGCCGCCGCTGCTGCCGACGATGGTCGCACCTTTGGCCACAACCAGGTCGAGGTCGCTCAGGCCAGGGGTTGCGCCCTGGGTATCCGCATCAAACAGCGAGAAGCGTGCGGCAATCGTGCCGGCCGGGATGGTGACCGTGTGCACGTTGACGCCGGTGCCGGCGGTGCCGGTGCACTGCGCGTTGGCGGTCGATGGGCTGGAGGCCTGCACAATGGTGCGGGTTTCCTGCGACGGTGCAATCAGGCCACCTTTCGCCACGCTCATGGCGCCGGCGAAACCGGTACCCACGGTGAGGGTTTTGCTGCCCGAGGTCGCTTCGCTGGATACCGAGGCTGGCGCCGCCAGGGCGCTGCCACGCAGGGTCAGCGGGCTACGTACGGTGTGCGAACCATCGTTCCAGGTCAGCTTGCCGTAGACCCAGGTATCGATAGGTGCATCGGTACGGGTCGCTTTCACAGTGAAGGTGCCTTTGGCGCCTGGCGCCAGTACCAGCTGCGATGGCGACACCACAACCGTGTAGCCAGGCACAGCCGCCGTGGCGTTATAGGTGGCGGTGGTGGTGCCGACGTTGGTGACGGTACGGGTCAGGGTGGTAGCGCCCAGGACGTTACCGACGGTCAGCGATGCCAGGTTCAGGTTCTGTGCCGTGATCGGGCCGCCGAACGAGGTGCACTGTGCCGGCGAGTAGATCAGGCCCTGGCCGCACAGGAAGCGTGCGTATTCCACTGGGTCGATGTCGTACACCAGGCCAGGATCGGCCGCCGACGTTGGCGCGATGTGGCCGGCGCCTTGTGCCCATGGCAGCGTGCCGGTGTTTTTGGCAGTGCTGTCCCAGGCCACGCCGGTGTTCAGGCCGTCGGTGTAGGTGTCATAGGCGGTGGTCATCAGCGCCGATTTGATGGCAGCCGGGGTCCAGTCAGGGTGACGCTGTTTCAGCAGCGCAGCCACGCCAGCCACGTGTGGCGACGCCATCGAGGTACCGGTGTAGAACGCCCAGTCCGCGCTTGGCGCCACGCCGCCGGCTGCCACGGCATCGTGCTGCGCCCGGGTCAGGTCGGCCGTCACGGCAGCCAGGATGTCGGTGCCAGGTGCGGTCACGTCCGGTTTCAGGATGTTGGCGCTGGCGACGTTAGGACCGCGCGACGACGAACCGTTCATGATCGGCGCCCTGACGGTTGGGTCGAAGGTAGCGCGCAGGTTGCCCAGGGCGCTGTTGGCCGATGGGTTGGCGGCTACGTAGTCCTTGACGATCTTGCCGTTTTCCTTGGTGATGTGGACCGTCGAAACGCTGTGCGCCTGGTTGATGATGGTGGCAGCGCCGCCGTCGACGTTGGCGATGATGACACCCACCGCACCGGCCGTCTTGGCGTTGGCGCTCTTGTTGACCAGCACGTTGTTGCCGCGGTCGCAGACCAGCACTTTACCGCTGACTTTGCTTGGGTCCAGCAGGGCTGCCTGGCCATCCGCGCCGCCGAAGCACTGGGCCAGCTGCGCTGGGTTGGCGCCTGGCAGGCCGGCATCCTTGGACAGGATCAGCGGTGCCGACGGGGTGTTGGCGTTGCTCGATGCACCGGTCACGCTGACGCCGCTACCCAGGATGGCGTCGCCAACATAGATGCGGTCATGGGTCGAGTTGCCGACCGTGGTCAGCCATGGGCTGATGTGGGCCACTGGCGCAGGAGCGGTCGAGGTCGGGCCGGAGTTACCAGCCGACGCTGCCACAAACACGCCTGCTGCAGCGGCGCCGTAGAACGCTTGTTCGGTCGCTTCGTTGAAAGCGCCGCCGCCCGAGCTTGGGCCGATCGAGAAGTTGATGACGTTGACGCCGTCTTTGACCGCCTGGTTGATCGCCGAGACGCTGTTGGACGTCGCGCAACCGTTCTTGGCGGTGGCAGCGTCGGTCCAGCAGACCTTGTACGCAGCGATACGGGCGCGTGGCGCCACGCCGGAAGTGCGGCCCAGGCTGACGCCGCCGCTGACGGTGGCGACCTTGTCATTGCCGCCGGCGGTGCTGGAGGTGTGGCTGCCGTGGCCGCCCGAACCTTCTGCGCCTGCCACCGAGTCACGGGCCGAGTTGAACTCGGTCCAGTGCAGGGCTTGCGAGGACGGCTTGTAGTAGCGCGCGCCGATCAGCTTGTTGTTGCAATTGTTGAGGCCAAAGCCTTCGCCGGTGTCGCAGCTGCCCTTCCAGCTGGCTGGCGGCGGGCCGTAGGCCAGGGTCGAGCCGGAATGGCTAGGATAGCCGTCGCTGTCGACGCGGTCGGCGTAGCTGTTGTTCTCTGGCCAGATACCACCGTCAACGATACCGATGATGATGTCTTCACCGGACGCACCCTTGCCGCCCAGCTGTTCCCAGAGGCCGCCGGCCTTGTCCAGGCCGATGAAGGTGTTCACATAGCTGTCGTCCAGCTGCATGATGGAGTCGGCGGTAATGGCGGCAACGCCGGCATTTTTCTTCAGCGCGCGCACTTCGGCGTCGGTCAGCAGGGCTGCAAAGCCGTTGAACACGACGTCGTACTTGTGGGTCACTTCGGCGTTGCCGATGGTGCTGATGACGTCATTCTGCTTGGTTTCCAGGTAGCTGATGTAAGCCTGCACATCGGAGGCGCTCACATCCAGGCGTTGGCCCTGGGTTGGCATGGTCGCGGCCAGGCCGGCCACTTGGCCGGTATAGGTGGCAACCGGCTTGTCGGCCAGTTGCACGATGTAGGAACGGCGCTCTTCTTCAGCGTGCGCGGTGGTGGCCAGCGCCGACAGCATCAGCAGGACGGCGGTGGAGACGGGACGAAGTTTCAGTTTCATGGAGAGCTACCCTTGCTTAAACGTTGTTTTGCTTTTGAGCGCGACGGCGCGCCACCAGGCCGATCGCGGCCAGACCCAGGCCCATCATGGCGTAGGTTTCCGGCTCAGGCACGGCGGCCAGGATCACGTTGTCCAGCGCGAACTGGGCTTGGTTACCGGCAGGATTCACGCAGTCGTTGCCGCTGAAAATGCAGGAGCTGATGGTGACGTTGCTGAACAGGGTATTGCCGAACTTCGACGCCAGGCTGGCCGTTACGAACGGCGAATTGCCGCCCACCAGGGCCGGGAAATCAAACGAGGCCGACACCGTGCCGCCACCGGCTTTTTGACCAACCACGGTCAGCTGGCCGTAGGAGTAGCTCGCCAGGCCGCCGACCGGCGCCACGAAACCGTAGTCCAGGCTTTGCAGCGTGAACGCCTTGTTGTCGCCGCGCGCCAGGTTCAGGCTGCCGTCATTGACGCCCGCGTAGAAATGGCTGGAGTTGCCCACTGGGCAGGCAGCGATGTCGCAGGAGTTGGGATCCAGGCCGTTGATGATGACGCCGGCAAAGCCCGTGCCGCCAGGACCGGCCACCGGAGTATCGATCACCGTCAGGTTGTAGCCCGCTTCGCTAAACACCTCGGTGCCACCGAAAACAGTCGGCGCGAGGGACTCGAAATTGATGGTATCGGCCATGGCTGGGGCAGCACCCATCAGCGCAATCGCGCCGATCGCGGCGGCAGCCAATTTTTTCAGCCCGGGCGTAGACGGGACTGCCTGGAATTTTGTGGAGTGGTTCATTCTCTTGCCTTGTTGGTTGAGTGTGGAGCCATGGCCCGCCCAGTCGATTGCCAGGCTAATGCCCTTGTCTACTTTTTTTAGAAAGTAACAATCAATATAGCCAAAACCACCAGGTTCAAGTAATGAAATATTAACGTTTATTGTTTAATTATCTTGCCTAGGAACCAAATTTAATCCGGCCTCCACTATGAAAGTGACGTCATGACGCTGTCATAAAATCATGCTCAAATAATTGTATTTCCGTTGTAATTGTGCAAAAAGCCATCCATATTCAAAATTAATGTATCGAATTAAATATTACTTATAAAGAAGCAATTTCTGCCAATTTGGCGTCTTTCTCGCACAACGCGCAAGGAATGGCGCGCATAAAAAAAGCCAGCCGTACCCGGCTGGCTTTTGTTGCAAAAATGCCTCCCAATTAATGTATCGTCATTGCTTTCTTGATAGCAACACAACGTGCATCTTCCTGTTTTATTACTTGAAGAGAACGTGAAGTGCTGGTAGACAATTCTTTGAATTTAACAATCGCGCTTTCCAGGCGCTGGACGCTGGCCGGCGTGCAGGTGGCCGGTATCATGGCCGCGCCATAGGCCCGCATGTAGACCGGGCCGGCGGCCTTGTCGACCGCTGCCAGACCGGCCAGACGCTGCGCTGCGGTTTGCTCGCTCAATGCACCCTGCTCGGATGGATAGAGGTTGTTCATCGCCGTGCGTACCTTGGAGAACGGCAGCTTGGTCTGCAGGTCGGCAATCGCCGCCAGCCATTCGGTCTTCACCTTAGCGTCCGGACGCACCACGGTGGCGGCAATCGCCGCCTGCTGGCCACTGTCGGTTTTGTCGCGTTCCTGTTCAGCCGCCAGCAGCTCCGCACTGCCGGCATAGGCATAGCGGTTCAGGCGATTGAGGATGTCCCAGCGCACGTCCTGGCTGACGTTCAATCCTGGCACCACCAGCTTGCCGTCCAGGATGTCGGCCAGCTGCTTGAGCGCTGCCGGGCTGCTGGCCACATCGAGGTAGGTACCGAACCAGCGGCGCTGGAAGTTCTTGTCCGCACTGGCCGCCTGCGTGGCGGCAAACGCCATCTGCTCCAGTTGCACGCCGACCTTGGCTTTGTATGCGGCGGCCGATGGCCCCATCGCGTTCAGATAGTCCATCGACAGGTGCAGCTTGCCGACCACATCACCGAGCAGCGTGTAGTCCTGTTCCGCCGGCGCGTTGACCAGCACCGTCTGCAGGAATTCGTTGAGCGGCAGCTTGGCCGCGCGCACGCCATCCCACAGGCTTTGCCACAGCATGGAACGCAGCAGCGGATCATCCACCTTGCTCAGGCTGGCCTGTGCGGTGGCGAACGACTTCTTATCCAGCTGCACTTGCGCAAAGCCCCAGTCCTGATAATTCGGATACACCAGGTCCGGGCACGCCGCGCCTTTCAGTTCAGGCACTGCAGTCGCCGCGCCCTGGTAGGTCACCGCCACGTTCTTGCTCAGCGCGAGACCCTGTGCACCCAGCCGGAACAGGCCGATCTGCACACGCTGCTCGCGCAGGACCGGCAACGCCTTGCTGGCCGCACTCTGGCGCAGCGTGAAGGCACTGATCTTGCCGCCCGCGCAGCTGAAGTCGGCCGCGATGGTATTCACGCCAGCCTGGTACAGCCATTCCCTGGTCCAGCCGCTCAGATCGCGCTGGGCAGCCTGGCCCAGGCTGCCGATGAAATCATCCAGCGTCGCATTGCGGTACTGGTACTTGACCAGATAGTTGTGCACGCCCTGGCGGAACACTTCCTCGCCCAGCAAATGGCGCAGCTGCTTGAGCGTCGAGGCGCCTTTGGAATACGTGATGGCGTCGATATTGTCGAAGGCATTGGCGGTCGACGGCACCGGCGTTTCAATCGCGTGCGTGGTCACGCGCTGGTCCTGCACATAGGCCGCCTGCTTGCCGCCCGAGTAGAAGCCCTGCCAGGCATTGGTGAACTCGGTCGCTTCCGCCGTCGCCAGCGTGCCCATGAAGGAGGCGAAGCTCTCGTTGAGCCACAAGCCGTTCCACCACTTCATGGTCACCAGGTCGCCAAACCACTGGTGCGCCATCTCGTGCATGATGACGCCGGCCAGCGACTGCTTCTGCGCTGCCGTCATTTCTTCCTTGTGCAGGAAGCGCCCTTCCGCAAAGGTGATGGCGCCGGCGTTTTCCATCGCGCCGTACAGGAAGTCCGGCACCAGCAGCTGGTCGTACTTCTCGAACTGGTAAGGAATGCCGAAGTACTCATCAAAGAAAGCCAGGCCCTGCCTGGTGTACTTGAACCAGTCCTGCGGCGACACCTGCGCCGCCACCGACTGGCGCGCAAACAAACGCATCGGATATTTGCCGCTGTTGTCTTCCCATACCTTGTACGGGCCGGCGTGCATCGAGAAGTTATACGGGCTCAGTTTTTTCGAACGCGGGAAGGTCCAGCGCTTGCCGCCCTCGATGTCCTGCACGCCGGTCTCGCGCGTGGTGGACGAGACGATCCAGTCGGCCGGCGTGGTGACGGTCACCTGATACGTGCCTTTCAGATCCGGCTGGTCGAATACCGGGAACATCTGGTGCGCGGCCGCCGGTTCAAAATGCGAGTAGGTGTAAACCCGGCCATCGACCGGATCGACCATGCGGTGCAGCCCTTCGCCGTTGGTGCTGTGCAGGCGCGTGTAGGCGATGGTGACGGTATTGCGGCCGGCCACCAGGTCCTGCGCCGCCAGCGTGATGAACCACTGATTGTAGTGCGGCGTAACGGCCTTGCCGTTGACGGTGACGCTGCTGATGCTGGCCTTGTCCAGATCGATGGTCAGCGGCTGCGAAGCGTCGCTGAGGTCAAAGCTCAGCGTGGTGGTGCCGCTGAAGCTTTCCTTGCCGGTCAGCGCGAACGCCAGCGTGTAGTCGACATTGCTCACGCGCGCGGCGCGGGCGGCGGCGTCCTGCTGCGACAGATAAGCGTTTTCGGCGCGCGGCGCCTCGGCGGCAGCGTGCGCGCCGGCGCATGCCAGCGTCACCGCCGCAGCGATCAGATATTTTTTCATGAAGGTGTCCCTGAAAGTAAAAACGCCCGCAACTGCGGGCGTTATGCGGAATGCTTACTGCTTCTTGATGTAGGTATCGAGCCAGTCGATCACCGTGTGGTGCCACAGTACCGAGTTGGCCGGCTTCAGCACCCAGTGGTTCTCGTCCGGGAAGAACAGGAATTTGCTCGGGATGCCGCGGCGCTGCAGCGCCGTGAAGGTGCCCAGGCCCTGTGCGGTCGGGATGCGGAAGTCCAGGTCGCCCTGCACCACCAGCATCGGCGTCTTCCAGTTCTTCACTTTCAGCGCCGGATTGAATTTCTCGTGCAGTTCAGGCACTTCGTAATACGGACCGCCGTTTTCCCACTCGGTGAACCAGATTTCTTCGGTCGCGTAAGCCATGCCGCGCGTATCGAATACGCCGTCGTGGTTGACGATGCACTTGAAGCCATCGGACCAGTTACCCTGGATCCAGTTCATCATGAAGCCGCCGTAAGACGCGCCCAATGCGCAGCTGTTCTCGCGGTCCAGCCATGGGAATTTCTGCGCTGCGGCAGCCAGGCCTTTTTGCAGGTCTTCCAGCGGCTTGCCGCCCCAGTCACCGCTGATCGCATCGGTAAACTTCTGGCCGTAGCCGGTCGAGCCGTGGAAGTCGATGAACACGGTCGCATAGCCAGCGCCCGCGTACACCTGAGGATTCCAGCGGTAGCTCCACGAGTTGCCGAAGCTGCCCTGCGGACCGCCGTGCACCAGGAAGGCTACCGGATATTTCTGGCCCGGCTGTGCGTTCCATGGCTTCATCACGTGGCCATACACGGTATCGCCATTGGCGCCGGTGAAGGAGAACTGCTCGTACTCGCCGAACTTGACGTCGGCCAGCGCGGCTTCATTGAGCCGGGTCAGCTGCTCGGCTTTTTCAGCCGAAGTACCCAGCTTGAATTTGTACAGCTGCGCGCCGGATGCCAGATTGGCTTGCGCGATCACCACCGTGTCACGCGCAACATCGAAGCCGCTGACATAGCCCTTGCCGGTCAGCGCCGTCACCTTGCCGCTGGCGGCGTCGATGGAGAACAGGCGGTGCTGGCCGATATCGTCGGCAGTGGCCAGGATGGCCTTGCTGTCCGGGGTCCAGCGGAAGTCCGCAATCGAACGGTCCCAGCTATCGGCCACGGTGCGCTTCTTGCCGCTGGCGACATCGATCAGCACCAGGTGGAAGCGGTCCGCTTCAAAGGTCGGCTTGTCCATGGCCACATAGGCCAGCGTCTTGCCGTCCGGCGAGTAGATGGCCTTGGTGTCCCAGGCCTTGTTCTCTTCGGTCAGATTCTTCGGCTCGCCGCCGGTGGCGGGTACCGTGTAGACGTCAAAGTTGGTCGACCACGCTTCGGTCTTGCCGGCGATGCGGGCCGAGAAGGCCACGCTCTTGCCGTCCGGGCTGAAGTGATATTCGTCGTGATCGCCAAACGGCTTCGATGGCACGTCGCCATCGAGCTTGCCGCTCAGGTTCACCGGCTGCGTGCTGACCTTGCCGCTGGCGTCGATTGGCGCCGAGTACAGCACATTGTTGCGGCCATCGGCCCAGGTGTCCCAGTGGCGCACGAACAGCTTGTCGTAGACCTTGCCGCTGGCCTTGACCTTGGCCTGCTCGTCCAGGCGCTGCTTGCTACAAGCCAGGTCGGCGCAGTCGCGGAACACGGCCATGCTGAACAGCAGGCGGTCGCCCTGCGGCGACAGGCGGAAGTTGTCCACGTCCAGCGGCAGGTCGGTGACCTTGCTGGCCTCGCCGCCGCTCAGCGGCAGACGCCAGACCTGCGACGAACCGGAGCGGCCCGACAGGAAGTAAATCGCATCGCCATTCGGCGACCATTCCGGATCCATGCTGCTGGCGCCGGCCTGCGTCAGGCGCACCGGCGCAGCTTTGGGGTTACGCAGGTCCAGCAGCCAGATCTGGGTATTGCCACGGTTCTTGTCCAGATCGGTGGAACGCACGGTGTACACCACGCGGGTGGCGTCCGGCGACAGCACGGGGCTGCCCACGCGCTCCATCTTGACCATGTCTTCTACAGTGAAGCCGCGCGGCGCGGCCACAGCGCTGGATGCCATGACGGCGCCCAGCAGCAGCAGTGGAAATCTCATTCGGTGCTCTCCGATGTTATTAGAAAAATACCGGCTTGTGGCCGGGTGCCGTGCATCATACCAAGAGAGCGGAACAAGGGCGTAGGTCTGTTACGTTCTGCTACCTGCCATTGCGGACCTGGCGTATCGCATCCCAGTAGCTGTCGATCTGCGCCTGGTTCTTGTTGTAGAAGATTTTATTGACGATCAGGTACATCGGCGTGGCGATCAGCGGCGTGGGCAGCATCTCCAGTTCGCCCTTGTATTTGCGGGCGATGATCTGCTCGCCCTCGCCCTGCTGCGTGACCACCGCCGCCACGCGGTTCTGCGCCAGCATGGCAAACGCCTGTTCCGGACTGCTGGCGCTGTCGTCGATCACCACATTGAGCTGGCGCAGCAGCGACACATGCAGCAAGCCCGGCTGCGTGCCCACCGGCTGCTGGCCCAGGTTGATGAACTGCTTGCCATCCCAGTCGACGCCGCCGCCGCGCCGGCGCGACACGGTAAAGTTGATATCGCCCACGGCGCGGCTGGCGTCGGGCTGCGATCCCTTCATCGGAAACGCGCTGTAGGAGGTACGGTCTTCAATGAACGCGGCCAGCATGGCGTCCACCTGGCCGGTACGCAGCTGCTCCATGCACTGGAAACGCGGCGCCACGATATTCTGGATCACCACCGGTTGCAGTTTCGATGCGCGGCGCAGCACGTCCTGCGCCTGGCCAGAGCCGTCCGGATTGGTCATCGGCGGGAACGGATGATCGAAAATACACATTTTCACTTCCAGCGGCGCAGCCTGGGTCAACAATGGAAAACCCAGCAGCAGCGACAGCAGCAGCGTTGGCAGTTGGCGCACGGCAGACCTCCCTTTCAAAGTTGATAACAACCATCTTATCGCGCTGCCGCAAAAAGTTCTTGACTTAATTAAGACGACCGGTCATATTTACGTCATGGCTAAAGCAAACGTCAAAGAGCAAATCGTCAGCACCAGCTTGAACCTGCTGCACAGCAAAGGGTTCAACGCCACCAGCGTCCAGGACATTACCGACGCTGCCGGTGTACCGAAGGGCTCGTTCTACAACCACTTCACCAGCAAGGAAGCGCTGGGGCTGGAAGTATTGCAACGTTATGTGGAAGGCGCGGCGCAGATCGCCGCCATCCTGAGCGACAGTACGCTGCCGCCGCTGGCACGGATACAGCAGTTTTATGCCCGCATGATCGCTGCCAACACGGTCAACGACTATAACTTCGGCTGCCTGATGGGCAATTTCAGCGCCGAGCTGTCCAACCAGATCCCGTCCATGCGTAGCGCCATGCAGGAAAACTATGCCGCATCCACCGCGCTGATGGCGGACGTGATTGCGCAAGGCCAGCAGGACGGCAGCATCAGCAATACCCTGCCGGCCGCCACACTGGCCGGCTTTGTAACGGATGCATGGCAAGGCGCCGTACTGCGCGCCAAGGCTGACCACAGCATTGCGCCGCTGGAACGCTTCGCCCAGGTGGTATTGCAGCATTTGTTGCGCTGATTTATTGCGCCGGATTTTTTTCGGCCGTTTTCAAGACGACCGGTCATATTGTAGTTTTTACTTAACCCTGAAAGGAAACATCATGAACTTCAACAATGCCGTCGTCCTCATTACCGGCGCCAACCGTGGCTTGGGCAAAGCGCTGGCGCAAGCCGCAGTCGCCGCCGGCGCGCGCAAGGTGTACGCCGCAGCCCGCAACCCTGCCACGGTGGACATCGCCGGCGTCACGCCGATCCGGCTTGACGTCACCAATGCCGCTGACATTGCCGCTGCGGTGCGGGCGATTCCCGACCTGACCATTCTAATCAACAACGCCGGCATCTCGACTGGCAGCGGCGTGACCACGGCAGACGCGCTGAGCGCCGCCCGTAACGAGCTGGAAGTCAACTTCTTCGCCCCACTGGCGCTGAGCCACGCGTTTGCACCCGTACTGGGCCGCAATGGCGGCGGCGCCATCATCAACATCCTGTCCGCGCTGAGCTGGGCCAGCCTGCCAAGCACCGGCACCTACAGCGCCTCCAAGGCGGCGGCGTGGGCGCTCACCAACGGCCTGCGCGGCGAGCTGGCGGCGCAAAACACCCACGTGCTGGGCGCCCACATGGGCTATATGGACACCGACATGACGGCCGGCATCGAGGCGCCCAAATCCGCGCCCGCCGACATCGCCCACGCCATCGTCACCGCGCTCGAAGCCAACCAGGATGAAGTGCTGACCGACGACACATCGCGCCAGGTCAAAGCGGGCTTTGCTGCACCGCGCAGCCTCTACCTGGGCGCACCACGCGCCGCATAACCCAGTTCGGGGTCAGTGCCGACATTCGGACACGAGCTCATGTCCGAATGTCGGCACTGACCCCGAACTTGCGGCAGCGCAGTATTGATGCTGTGGCTATCCTGCGCCGTAGCCGATAGAAATTTTTTCTCGCAAACGCAATAAATCGCGTATTTTCAATCAAGGAAAAAAGGCATAATCGCTTACTCAGCCAGGTGAAAAAGTACACGTTGCGGGCCGGCTTGACGTGTACCCAATTCGTTTTCCTCGCCGGTAATGCTTCGCTTTGTATTGCCTCACAACCAGTTGTGAACAATTGTAACTCGGTGTTGTATGAGCCTGCCGAGCGCGCTAAGGTAGCAGCTTCACCTCGGACCGCGTTGGCTCCTATGCGACGACCACCGCGCAGCCGAAGTCACACGAAATACGGGAAACGCTATGCTTACTGCCACCTATGTCTTGTTGACACTTTCTATCGAACAAAAAAAAGAACGCCACTTCATTTCGCGTCTGCTGCAATACGTGCAGTCGATTGCGCGCCGTCCGCAGGAAATTGATCCTGTGTTCATTGAATCCCAGCTCAAACAATTAGCCAGCTTTGCCGAAGCGCGCCACCAGCGCAAGGTGGAAGCCTGCCTGATGCCGGCCGTGCGTGCGGCCGACTCCAATTGCACCGCGCTCATGAATGACCTCGAGTGCCTGAGCAGCCGCGGCAGCGCCATGCTCAACGCGGTCTACCGCTGCCTGCGCCGCGCCGCCCGCCGCAGCGCGTCGCAAGGCAAGTTCCTGTGCAAGACCGTGGACCTGTATTGCCAGAACCTGCTGAAGCGGCTCGACAAGGAGGAGCAGGAGCTGCTGCCGCTGGCGCAGAAAGTCATCTCCAGCGAAGAGTGGTTTGAGATCGGCAGCAAATTCCTGGCGCAGGATGACGACGACGCGGCATCCCGGCCGGAACTGCGGCCGCGCCAGGGCCACATGGGCTACGGCGCGACGCCGGTCTGATTCGGCGCGCTGCCGTTTTTAGCCAGCTGCACGTAAAAGCGCACCGCTTCCAGGTAGTTGTCCACGCCAAGGCGTTCGTTGGTGCCGTGGAAACGCGGCAGATCGTCCTTGCCCGCGCGTACCGGCGAGAAGCGGTACACATGCTCGCTCACGTCCTTGTAATGGCGCGCATCAGTGGCGCCGATCACCACGCCGGGCGCCACCACCGCATCGCTGAACACCTCGCGGATGGTGCGGTTAATCAGCGCATACTGCGCCGAATTCACGGGCGACACCGGCGACGGCTCCGATGAACCGCCATCCAGCGTGGCATGCACCGCCTCGTTGTTGACGGTCTGGCGCACATGCTCCATGACGCCGCCCACCGTATCGCCGGGGCGCACGCGGAAATTCACCACCGCATCGGCGCGGCCTGGCAGCACATTGTCCTTGTTGCCGGCATGCACCACCGTCAGCGCGGTGGTGGTACGCATGACGGCATTGGTGCCCGGCGACTGCTCCAGCTGCTTGCGCACCACCGGCGCAAACAGCCACAGATTGGACAGCACCACGCGGTTCATGCCCTGCATTTCCGGCGCGATGGTGTCGAACATCTCGCGCGCCACGCCGGTCATTTCGGCCGGCATCTGGTTGCGCTCCAGCTCCGCCAGGGCCGCGCTCATCATGCCGATCGCGGTTTTTTGCGGCGGCATCGACGAGTGGCCCGGCGCCGTGCTGACCGCCAGATTGACGCTGGCATAGCCCTTCTCGGCGACGCCGATCAGCGCCACCGGTTTGCTGATGCCGCTCATGATGCCTTCCGTGACCAGCATGCCCTCGTCCAGCACATAATCCAGATGCACGCCGCGCGACTTGAGCAGCTTGGCGATTTCCACCGCGCCCTGGCCGCCGCCCATTTCCTCGTCGGCGCCATAGGCCAGGTACAGGGTGACGCGCGGCTGATAGCCCGCGGCCAGCAGCGTTTCGATGGCTTCCATCTGCGCCACCAGGCTGCCCTTGTCGTCCCACGAACCACGGCCCCAGACAAAACCGTCCTTGACCACGCCATCGAACGGCGGCTGCTGCCAGCTGCTCTCGGTGCCAGGCGCGATCGGCACCACGTCCTGGTGCGCCGCCCACAGCATTGGCCTGGCCGCCGCGTCGCTGCCCTGCCAGGTAAACAGCATGCTGTGGCCGATCAGCTCACGCTTCAGCGTCGCATGCAAGCGTGGGAAGGCTTGCGCCAGGTAGGCCTGCAGGCGCTCGAATTCCTCCGCATGGGGATCGCCGGCCGTGCCTTCGGAAATGGTGCGGAACTTCAGCGCACCGGCCAGCCGCGCCGCCACCGCATCGCGTTCCAGCGCCAGGGATGCAACTGGTTTCACACCGATCTGGCGCGACGGCAGGCGCCAGGTATGCCACGCCACCACCGCCACCAGCACGGCCGCCATCAACACCACTGTCCATCCGATACGTTTGATCATAGTTAGCCTGTTTACCTGTCAGAGTGCGCCAGATTGGTGCGCAATGCAGCATCACGCGGACCCGATTTTGGCACTGTTGTTTTGAAAGATTGCGCACGATTCTAAAGCTTGCTTATGCAATATCGTGCAGCTAATATCGCCAATATGCAGACCGATCTCGCCACCGTGACACAAATAGCACAAAGGGCCCTCGCATCATGAACCATGGCGCCAAGATCATTCATCTGCGTGGCGCCGCCGGCATGGACGCCATCTATCGTAAAGTCAGCTGGCGGCTGCTGCCGCTGCTCATGCTGTGCTACGGCGTGGCCTACCTGGACCGCGTCAACGTCAGCTACGCCAAGCTGCAAATGGGCGCCAGCCTGGATTTCAGCGAACAGGTGTACGCCTGGGGCGTCGGCCTGTTCTTCATCGGCTACTGCCTGTTCGAGCTGCCCAGCAATCTGCTGCTGGTAAAAATCGGCGCCCGCAAAACCCTGTTGCGCATCATGCTGTGCTGGGGCGTGACCGCCGCCGCCAGCGCCTTCGTGCGCGAGCCGGTCGAGTTTTACATCATCCGCTTTTTACTCGGCGTGTTTGAAGCGGGCTTCTTCCCCGGTGTGATTCTGTATCTGACCTACTGGTATCCCTCGGCACGGCGCGCGCGCGTGATCGCGGTGTTTGCGTCGGCAGCGCTGCTGGCGGGCGTCGTCGCCGGTCCGCTGTGCGGCGCCACGCTGCAGTATATGCGCGGCCTGGGACCGCTGGATGGCTGGCAATGGCTGCTGCTGATGCAAGGGCTGCCGGCGATACTGCTGGGCGTGATCGCCTACTTCTATCTGGACGACAAGCCGGAAGATGCGCGCTGGCTGTCCTGCTTCGAACAGCAGATGATAGAACAGGACCTGGAGCGCGATGAGGAAGCACTCAATGACGCTGCGGCGCTGCAGCACCATCAGCAGCCTGCCGAGGCGCCATCCGCCGCCAGCACCATCTGGTCGCTGCTACGCGAGCCGTCCATCGCCCTGCTGGCCGTGGCCAACCTGCTGCTGATGGCGGCCAGCTACGCGCTGGTGTTCTGGTCGCCGACGCTGCTGCAGCGCTGGGGCGCGGGCAGCCATATGCAGCTTGGCCTGCTGGCAGCAATTCCGAATCTGGCCGGCGTCGTCGGCATGGTCCTCATCGGCTACGACTCGGACCGACGGCGCGAGCGGCGCGGCCACTTCATCGCCTGCATGGTGCTGGCCACCGGAGGACTGGGCATGGCGATCGCTGCTGACAATGGTCTCACCTGGTCGCTGGCCGGCCTGACGCTGGCGTCGCTGGGCATCGCCTCGGCGTCGCCGCTGCTGATCGCCATCCTCACCGGCATGCTGAACCGCCAGCGCGCGGCAACCGGCATCGCGCTGGTGGGCAGCGTTGGCCTGCTGGGCGGCGCGGTCGGGCCGGCGCTCAGCGAACGCATGCTGCGCTGGGGCGACAGCGCCGCCATGCTGGCCACGCTGATCGTGCTGTACCTGGCGGCGGGCGCCATCCTGCTGTGGGCACTGCGGCGCGCGCCACGGCGCGGCGGCCCCAGCGCCGGCCATGGCCAAACCGACAAGATGGCTCGTAGTTAAAGCTTGGGCTAGAATCTGGGACGTGCCGCGATCCGGCGCTCCCGTTCACTCCATCTACAAGCGAAACTACCGATGCGTTTTGTATTGCCATTCCTAGCGACCGCCATCACGGCCAGCGTCGCCAACGCCGCACCAACGCCCATCACCCTCGACCAGGCCATGGCCAATCCGGACTGGATCGGCAACCCCGTGGAATCCGCATGGTGGGGCTGGGACAGCCGCCAGATCTACTTCAAGCAGAAACGCAGCGGTTCCGCCGTGCGCGACACCTGGCAGATCGCCGGCGCCGCCGCCAGGCAGGTGGACGACAAGCAGCTGGCCAATCTCGATAGCGCCGATCCGGTCTACAACCGCGAACGCACGCGCGCCATCCTGCTGCGCAACGGCGACCTGTTTGAACGCGACCTGAAAACCGGCGTCCTGACGCAAATCGTGCGCGGCACCACGGCCGCCGCCGACGCCCAGTACGCGGCCGACGGTAACCACGTGCAGTTCCGCGTCGGCAGCGACTGGTTCAGCTGGAGCCGCGCCGAGCGCCTGGTCTCACCCGTCGCCCTGCTGCGCACCGCCAAAGATCCCGACGCCGCGCCGGACGCCGACTTCCGCCGCGACATGCAACTGCGCCTGATGTCCACGCTGGCCCGCGTCAAACAGGAAAAGGATGAAACGCGCGACCAGCGCAACGCCGAACGCGCCGCCGACGCCACCCGCGCGCCACTGCCGGTCTACCTGGGCGACAAAGTCACCATCGAAACCAGCTCGCTGTCGCCGGACGGCCGCTACCTGCTGGTGGTCACCGCCGCCAAGGATGGCGACAAGCGCCGCATCGGCAAAATGCCGCGCTACGTGACCGAATCGGGCTACGAAGAAACCGACGACGAACGCAAACGCGTGAGCGAAGCCGGTCCGCTCAAGCACGAACTGAAACTGGTGGAAGTCGCCACACGCAAAGTCACCGAGCTGTCGCTGGACGATCTGCCGGGCATCAAGGAAGATCCGCTGGCCGCCATGCGCAGCGCGCAAAAGCTCGATGCACTGAAAGGCAATCGCGGCGTGCGTTTCGAAGGCCGTGAAGAATCCATCCGCTGGAGCGCCAATGGCCAGCGCGTCGCCGTCATGGCGCAGGCCATCGACAACAAGGACCGCTGGATCGCCGGCGTCGACCTGGCCGCCGCCAAACTGAAACCGCTGCACCGCCTGAGCGACGCCGCCTGGGTCAACAACCGCGGCAACGACTTCGGCTGGCAGCCGGACAACAGCACGCTGTGGTACGAGTCGGAGGAAAGCGGCTACTCCCACCTGTATCTGCAGGCAGCCGACGGCAAAGCGCGCGCGCTGACCTCGGGCAAATGGGAAGAGTCCAGCGTCACCTGGTCGTCGGACGGCCAGACCGCCTACTTCATGTGCAACCCAAAACTGCCAGGCACGTATGAAGTCTGCTCCACCAATACCAAGGACGGCGCGCTGAAAGAACTGACCGCGCTGGGCGGCGTGGAAAGCTTCGCGCTGTCGCCGGATGGCCGCAAGCTGCTGGTGCGCTACTCCACCGCCTACATGCCGACGCAGATCGGCACCGTCAGCAGCAGCGGCGGCGCCATCACCCAGCTGACCGACACTCGCAGCGCCGACTTCAAGGCGCGCGAGTGGATACAGCCGGAAATCGTCGCCGTGCCATCGACCCACGGCGCCGATCCGGTCTGGGCCAAGCTGTATCGCCCGGCCACGCTGGAAGCGGGGAAAAAATATCCGGTGGTGATGTTCGTGCACGGCGCCGGCTACCTGCAGAACGTGACCAAGCGCTATCCGGTCTACTTCCGCGAGCAGATGTTCCACAACCTGCTGGTGCAGAAGGGCTACATCGTGCTGGACATGGACTACCGCGCCTCGCTGGGCTATGGCCGCAACTGGCGCACCGCCATCTACCGCCAGATGGGGCATCCGGAACTGGAAGACTACGTCGATGGCCTGAACTGGATGGTGGCCAAGCACCAGGGCGACGCGGCCAATGTCGGCATCTATGGCGGCAGCTACGGCGGCTTCATGACCTTCATGGCGCTGCTGCGCGCACCGGACCAGTTCAAGGCTGGCGCGGCGCTGCGTCCCGTGACCGACTGGACCACCTACAACCACGAGTACACCGCCAACATCCTGAACTCGCCGGAGCTGGACCCGGAAGCATACAAAGTCTCGTCGCCGATTGAATATGCGGACAAGCTCAAAGGTCACATCCTGATCGCCCACGGCATGGTCGACGACAACGTGTTCTACCAGGATTCGGTGCGCATGGCCCAGCGCTTCATCGAACTGAAAAAAGACAACTGGGAACTGGCATCGTATCCGCTGGAGCGCCACGGCTTCGTGCATCCGGAAGCGTGGTACGACGAATACCGCCGCATCTACCAGCTGTTTGAACGCACCCTGAAACAATAAACAGGAGAGTTATGAAAAAGCTTGCCGCCTCGCTGATACTGGCGACCTTGTTCACCGCCGCCCACGCCGAGACCAAACATCCGGCGTGGACGCGCAGTTCCAACGTGTATGAAGTCAACCTGCGCCAGTACAGCAAGGAAGGCACGCTGAACGCCTTCGCTGCCAGCCTGCCGCGCCTGAAAGCCATGGGAGTCGACATCATCTGGCTGATGCCACTGCACCCGATCGGCGAGAAAAACCGCAAGGGTACGCTGGGCAGCTACTACGCAGTGAAAGACTACGGCGCCGTCAACCCGGAATTCGGCAGCCTCGATGATGTGCGCAAGCTGGTCAAACAGGCGCACGCGCTGGGCATGCACGTGATCCTGGACTGGGTCGGCAACCACACGGCGTGGGACCACCCATGGGCAAGCCAGCATCCCGAGTGGTACAAGAAGAACGACCAGGGCGAGATCGCCGCCGTCAGCTTCAAGAACGGCGCGGGCGAGACGGAAGAATGGGCTGACGTCATCGGCCTCGATTACAGCAACAAGGACCTGTGGCCCGCCATGACGGCAGCCATGGCGTTCTGGGTCAAGGACGTCGGCGTGGACGGCTTCCGCGCCGATGTGGCAGGCATGGTGCCGACGGCATTCTGGGACCAGGCCCGCGCGCAGCTGGACAAGATCAAGCCCGTATTCATGCTGGCCGAAGGCGACGCCGCCGACCTGCACGAGCGCGCGTTCGACGCCAGCTACGACTGGTCGCTCAACGACATCATGAAAAAGATCGGCAAGGGCGAAGCTGGCGCCGCCGAGTTGCGCGCGTATGTCAGCAATCCGCCGAAAACCTACCCGCGCGACGCCTACCGTCTGCAGTTCACGAGCAACCACGACATCAACTCCTGGCAGGGCACCGACAAAGCACTGTACGGTCCCGCGTGGGGCGCGCTGGCAGTGCTGAGCTACACCCTGCCCGGCATCCCGCTGACCTACAACGGCCAGGAAGCGCGGCTGGACAAAAAGCTGGCGTTCTTTGAAAAAGACGCCATCGAGTGGAACAACATCGACCTGGAACTGTTCTTCGCCGGCCTCAACGCGCTGAAGAAACAGAACCCGGCGCTGTGGAACGGCACGGCCGGCGGCGCGGTGCAGCTGCTCGACACCGGCAACGACAAACTGTTTGCCTTCAAGCGCCAGCAAGGCGCCAACCACGTGCGCGTGATCGTCAACCCTACCGGCCAGCTACAGAAATACAGACTGGCCGGCGACGAAGGCCCCGCCTTCCTCAAGCCCTGGCGCTGGCGCATCATCGTCCCTGAATAAAATCCGGGGTCAGTTCTTGCAATCCAACACGGGCTCTGCTGTAGTCACAACTACAGCAGAGCCCGTGTTGGATTGCAAGAACTGACCCCGGATTGTTTATTGTTCGGTGGCGAGGCGTTTGCCGAGGCGGTACAGGTATTCCTGGCCGTCGTACAGGGACTTCACGCGGATATGCTCATTGAGGCCGTGGGCGCCGCTGCCTTCGGGGCCGTGGAACATGCCGCTGATGCCGTAGGTCCAGATGCCGGCGTTGTTGAGGAAGCGGCCATCGGTGCCTCCGGTCGACATGGTCGGAATCACCGGCACGCCCGGCCACATGTCATTGCTGATGGCTTCCACCGCTTTCATCAGCGTTGGCGTCATCGGCGGCATCGGGCCATCCACACCGTCGCCAATGCGCGTGATCTTGATTTTGTCATCGGCCACCACGCGCTGCAGCGTCGCCTGTACCTCGGCGATCGGCTCACCCGGCAGGATGCGGCAGTTGACGGTGGCCCGCGCACGCTGCGGCAGCGCGTTGTCGGCGTGGCCCGCATCCACCTTGGTGGCGACGCAGGTGGTGCGTACGGTGGAGTTGTGCGATGGGCTCAGCGCATACAGGCGGTCCAGCGCGGCCTGATCCGGCGGGTCCTGCAGGATGGCTTGCATGTCTTGCGCCACCTGGCCGGTTTCTACCTTGGCCATGCGCTCGTAGAATGCGCGCGTCACCGGCGACAGCTTGAACGGGAAGGCGAACTGTCCCAGGCGCGACAGGCCATCGGCCAGGTGATAAATCGCGTTGTCCTTGAGCGGCGCGGAGCTGTGGCCGCCCGGATTGGTGACTTCCAGCTGGAAGCTCTGATAGACCTTCTCACCGGCCTGGATGCCATGGCGTACCGGTTTGCCGTCCTTGTCCAGCAGGCCGCCACCGCCTTCGTTGAGGGCGATTTCGGCGTCGATCAGCGCGCGGTGATGGTTGACCAGGTATTCGGCGCCGTCAAACTTCGACGGTACCATTTCTTCATCACAGGTCAGCGCCAGGATGATGTCGCGCTTGAGCGGCAGCTTTTCTTTTTTATACAGCAGCATATTGTTGACGAAGGAGGCCGCCATGGCCTTGTCGTCAGAGGCGCCGCGCGCGTAGAACATGCCGTTTTCTTCGACCAGCTTGAACGGGTCGCGCTCCCAGTCCTCGCGGTTGGCTTCCACCACGTCGATGTGGGCCAGCAGCAGCAGCGGCTTCTTGCTGCCGTCGCCCTTCAGACGCGCGACCAGGTTGCCTTTCTTCGGACCGCCCGGCGGCACGATGACCTGCAGTTCGCTGTCCTTGAAACCGCCCGCCTTGAGGCGTTTGGCCATTTTTTGCGCCGCCACGGTGCAGGAGCCAATCGAGTTGGTGGTATTGGTCTCCACCAGTTCCTGGTAGATGGACCGCATCTGCTGTTGCACCGGCGTCAATTCCGCGCCATGCGCAGCGCTTGCCACTGCCAAACCCGCCAACCACCACGTTGCCTTGTTCATATCGCCCCTGTCCGGATGAGATTGCCTAAACGGCCAAATTTATACCCGGCCCATAGGGCTGTCAATAAAGTGGATTCAGAGACTTGCCAAATCCGGCAACCGCCCGCTATAATTGCGGCCCTTGGCCTGGTAGCTCAGTTGGTAGAGCAGAGGATTGAAAATCCTTGTGTCGGTGGTTCGATTCCGCCCCGGGCCACCAAGAATTCAGAGTATCTTCAAAAAGGGTTACAAGCATGAGCTTGTAACCCTTTTTGCATTGCTGGAGGGCATTCTGCTAGTATCTTGAAGCCATCCCTGAGGTGCTCGATGATGGACACACTCGGTGAACGCTCTCTTCAGTGATGAGCGACTCTGCCCCTATTACATTCGAGATTCCGACCAAGATGATTCCTATATTAGCCCCAGACTCTTATCGCGGTTTCTCGGCCCCCATTGGAGGTATGCTGGACGGGGCTGAAAAAGCGGCACAGCCGATATTCATCGGTCGGGTGCTTTGGCCCGACGGTACTGACTCGGAAGATGCTGTCATTAAACTCTACGAAACAAATAGCTGCGGCGTCGCTAACGAAACAATAGGTTACATCGTCAATGCTCTGCGTGGTGTTCGACAGCCGAAAAGAGGTGGTATTCTGCTCCTGTCGAAGCGTGAATTACCTAATCTTGAAAGAGATTTAAGTGATTTCATTGATCCAAACTCTGGTTTGGCTGCTTGCTGGATAACATCCTTTGAGCAAAATGCGCAACCATTTCGGTATATCCGAAAGCTTTCGAGTTTCTCACGAAAGCAAAGCGATGCGTTCTACAAGAGTACCTTTTGCGTCAGGCTTGCAACAGTAGATCATGTTACAGGTAACAATGATCGACACGAAGGCAACTTTCTGTATGAAGATGACCTGAAATACTTAGCTATAGACCAAGGCTGCGTTGGGGGAAGCAGGTATTGGCACACCTCATGGCCAGACCAGAATCCACGGAACGAATTGGCATTGCTTGCACAAAATTTTTTGAACGGGTCGCAGTTAGCAAAATGGCGAGCAGATGCGATCATGGAATATGAGAAAGCCCAGTCTAGTTGGGATAGCATTCTGATCCAAATTTCGTCGTTACTGCCTGGCTTGCTTGGTAACGATGAAATCGATACGATCATGGATTATATGAGGGGCCGAGCAGCAGGGCCAGCATTTGCGGCTAGTTGTGAGAGGTTAATCTGATGGATCTTCTAGAACTTCTAAATCGAGCAACGCCGTCACCTCAGCCTTTGCTTACTGGTGAATGGGCGACTATCGCATTTCGTCCAGACTTGGGTAGCCAACAAGAATTCATTGTTGGTGTTGCGGCTGCAATCGAAGGCGACTCAGAACCTCACTTAAAGTGGCTTCCGTCGCTTTCAAAGTTAAGTCACTTATATGGCGACGCCATTACGTCATCTGATACCAGAGATCTTTTTGACGGATCAGAAATAGCAATTCGGTCGAGTTTCCATAAGGCATTAAAATCTTTGGACAGCGGCACCCCTCATTTGCGCGTAGTGCCTTGCGGTTACGTTGCAACTCATGACATAAACGTCGAACTAACTAATTTGCTTAAACGGCAAGCCGGTGCGATTTGGCAAGATATCCAGCATCGGGACGCCCCTATGGACGATGATTGGGCCTACGCAATAATGTTAAGGACGCTAAAATCTTTTGATGGGAGGAACCCCGATCCTTTTGTGCCTGGCCGCTCAGTCGTGATCGGTAATAAAAATCTGCAAATCGGTTTAGACAACGGTAACAGCTACGGAAATATCGTTTCCGCGCGATATGCGTCCTTTTCGACAGTGCAGAACCATATCCACTCTTCATTACTACAAATAACGATCGCTCACAGACTATCGCAGCGAAAAACAGAACCCGCGCTTTTTGTCATCCTTCCCGAACCAACAACGTCAGCAGAGGTTGTAACAACAAAAAAAACTACTGATTTGCTGAAAGAGGTTGAGGACGCTGGAGTGGCACAGTTTTGCAACAATGACCCTGCAGATGTCGCATTCAAAATACGGAAGTGGGCGCTGGCAGCTTAACAAGAGAATTGAAAATCCTCGTATAGGTGGCTCGAACCCGCCTTGGGCCACTAAGAATATTCTGAAGAAATCAAAGAGTTACATGCAAAAGTGTGTAACTCTTTTTTATTTCCAAAAAGTAATTCATCAGCTGCCGCCCGGATAAATCACTGTGGTTTGCGGCATTAGCTGGAAATCACAGCACTTCTCTTTGCGTTTTCACAATACCAGCTCCCCCACTCGATGAATACTTTCCAAAAAACACGTCAGTTCCCTTGCTGCCGTCTATGCTTACTGGAAGGGTCGAGATGAAACGCCACACAATCACTCTGGGAGCATCAACCACTGCGGGCGGTAAGGTTATCTCGGCCAGCAGTCACGGCAGCATTCACGGTGTCATCATCGCGCTTGAAGGCGATTTAATTTTCTGCCCTGCATGTAAGTCTCAGGGGACAATCCAATGTATCGCTCCCCGAATTCCAGAACTATGGAGTGACAAAAATGTCGCACTGGAGAACGATTTGTGCATCTGCGGATGCCTCAGTCCTCCCCGACTTTTGCCGAGCCAATCGGTCAGATATCAGGTCATTGGCGAAACAGCAGCTGATGCGCGCCAAGCGGCAGAACGGTCGATAGCAGCAGAGGTATGGGCCGATGCAGGGACGATGTTTGACGACCGATACATCCTGATCGACGAAGAGAGCGGCGAGCCATTTGCCAATACTGAATACGCCTTGCAGCGGCGGGACGGACAGGTCGAGTTCGGAACAACAGACGCCCAGGGGCACACGCATCTGCTGACAGCGGCAGCCCAGGCAGAAGCCATTCACATCTACGCGTGAGGTGCATATGACGACTACGCTGACGTCGCCATCCGGGCGGGTTCTTCACCATCGTGCAACCCGAACTACAACGCTACGCGAAGATGCTGAAGCCAAGGCCGTAAGGATCAAGCTGAGCAAAGAGCAACGGTTGGCTGAAAACCAGGAATACCTGAAGAACGCTAACGTTCAGGCCTTCCTGAAAGCCATTGCCGATGCAGAAGGCGGTGGCTATGACTTCAAGTACGGCGCAGTCAAAGGCCGGCGCAACGACCCTTGGCGATTTACGGACTTTTCAACGCATCCTGGCCCCGGTTACGATGGCGTCACGACGGCAGCTGGCATGTATCAGATTAACAAAGCAACGTGGCAAGATCACGGCGCGCACCGCATGGGACTAACTGACTTTACACCGCAGACTCAAGATCTGATTGCCGTCTCGATTCTTCGCGGGCTCGGTGTCATCGATAAAATCAAGGAAGGAGACATCGAGTCCAGCCTCTCTGCGGCATCAAAACCATGGGCTGCGCTCCCTATGGATCGCGGTCAAGCCGGCCGTCATGACCAGCCTCATGTCACGTTCGAACACTTTGAGGTGGCATATAAGGCTGCTGGAGGTAGCAGCAAATGACACACACCTGGATTGCAATGGTATTTCTCGCCGGGCTTGCCTCGCTGGCCGAATCCAGACCGCTTGCGCTCCAAACCGGAGACCGATTCATCACCGTCCGAACAAAGCTTTATGCCGATGGCTGGCGCGCAGATCCTGCTGCCCATGCGTCAACTGGGGACTATGATGGTTTGGACCGGCTGCTTGTCCAGGCGGGGTACGCCGAAGTTGATTACTGCAGCGTTGGGAAGTCTGACTGCGTCCTTCAATATACAAGAGGTAATACTTGCCTGCGTCTCCATACCCAAGGCGAGGAAATACGCTCAATGAAGGTTGAGCGCTGGACCAACGAGTGCCGTGAAAAGGGACCAAGCGAAGCACAGAACTTACTTCCCGCCGACGTAAGATACATGGCCCAATGGCGGAACGAGTGCGCTGACTTTGAACAATGCAAGGGGGCAGATGCCTATTTGCTGAGGCTCAGGAAAAAATATGCGCAGAATACTGCGGTCATGAAGATACTCAAGGCTTATAACCGTCCGGTAGAAATTTATCCAGACACAAAAAAATAAACCGTCGCCGCCCGCCGGCATCATCCAGGATCATCTGGTCGACTCGGGTTCACAGAAAATAAATAGCAAAAACGCCACCCTCGGGTGGCGTTTTTGCTATGCTTGCCAGATTTGCGAGGACGGGATGGCTCAGAGCCCTCTGCTGCTGCGGCGACTGCTGCGGGCGAAGGACCGGATGGATGGCGCGCCCCACGAGGAGTGGCCGGTCGGGCGCCTGGCCGAGGTCAGCGCGGTGTCGCCGGCCTATTTTGCGCGCGAGTTCAAGAAGGCGTTCGGCCTGCCGCCGCACCGCTATCTGCTCACGCGCCGCATCGAGCGCGCCAGCGCGCTGCTGCGCGACACCGACCTGCCGATTACCGATATCGCCCTGCAAACCGGCTGGACCAGCCTGGGCACGTTCGGCCGCATTTTCCGCGATATCACGGGCGCCAGTCCTGGCGAGCTGCGTGTGACGACGCGTCCGGCGCCGGACGCAGCCGCGCATATCCCGGAATGCGTGATGCGCGGCGCCGAGCGGCCTGACCTCAATATCGCAGTTTTGGAGAAGCGCCGCCAGAAAGCCACTGGCAAACTGTGATCTCACTTTAACGGAGGGGATATGAATCAACGTGTCGATGTAGCCGGTATCTATGTGCGCGATCAGGATGAAGCGCTGGCGTTTTACGAGAAACTTGGTTTTGTGGTGCATACCGATGTGCGCAACGGCGATTACCGCTGGCTGACGGTGCAGCTGGCCGAACAGCCATCGTTCCAGCTGGGCCTGTTCCGTCCCGGGGCGCCCGTGCATGACGCCGCCACCGCGCAGGCGCTGCACGAGCTAGTGGCCAAGGGGGCGATGCCGCCGCTGGTACTGCAGGTTGACGATTGCCGCGCCGCCTACGAGCGCCTGAGCAAGGCCGGCGTCGAATTCACGCAGGAGCCGGTGGCGCGCTACGGCAAGGTCGATGCCGGTTTCCGCGACCCGTCCGGCAACGGCTGGAAGATGATCGAGGCAGCGCGGAGCAACACGCAATGAGCTGGGCCCACGCCATCCGCCAGAGCCACCGCTGGCTGTCGATGCTGTTCACGCTGACGGTGATCGCCAACTTCGTGGCGCGGGCGACGGCGCCGGGCGAGCCACCGCCGTGGATCACTTATGCGCCACTGCCGCCGTTGTTCCTGATGCTGCTGTCGGGCCTGTATCTGTTTGCCCTGCCCTACACCGGCCGGCAGCGCGGCGCGCGATGAACACGCTGACCGTCGGCACCTCGCTGGCGATGGTGTACGAACGCATCAACGCCGCGCTGTGGGATCTGCACCAAAGCTTTCACCGCTCGGGCCGGCTGGATGACGCCAACGCCAAGCTGGACGAGGTGGCGAAACTGTTTGCCGCGTATCTGGCGTTCAAAACCGGCGCCATCCCGGCTTTTCCCGGGGCCGACGCGCCGCAGCTGATCGCTGCGCTCAACGCGGCCTTCACCGCGGCCGCGCGCTTGCCACAGTACACGCTGGCCGACGGCAGCTCCATCTTTGGCGCCCGGCCGGCGCTGGCGCTGCGTACGGGCGACGAAGCGCTGGCGCGCGAGCTGATCGCGCTGATCCGCGACTGCGTCGACCTGGCGTTTGATTTGCGCGGCGCCGGCCAGCCGTTCGACATCCTCAACGAGGCCTTCGGCCACTTCATCCGCGACAACTTCCGCGGCAATACGGAAGACGCGCAGTACATGACGCCGCCCGAAGTGGTGGACCTGATCGCGGACATGGCGTTTCTTGAGCTGGAGCGCGAGCTGGCGGCGCGTCCCGATCCCGGGCGCCACTGGCTGATTGCCGATCCGGCCTGCGGCGTCGGTTCTTTCCTGGCGGCGGCCTACCGCCGCGCGCGCCAGTCCGGCACGCTGCCGCCGCAGCGCCTGCGGCTGGTTGGCCAGGACAAGGTGGAGCGCATGGTGCGCCTGTCCACCATCAATATGGCGCTGTTCGATGTCGAGCAGCACCGCGTCACGCTGGGCAATTCGCTGGAGCGCGGTTCGGCGCTGGATGCCTGCAACGGCGAGGTCGATGTGATCCTGACCAATCCGCCGTTTGGCGCGCGCTATCCGGAGCACGCCATCAGCCAGCGCTGTGCAGAGAATACGCCATTCTTCTGCGCGCCGCGTTCGTCCACCGGCATGATCGATTCCGAGCTGCTGTTTGTCGACCGCTGCATGACCTTGCTGCGTGACGGCGGCCACCTGCTGATGGTGGTGCCGGATGGCGTGGTGTCCGCCAAAGGCGTGGCGGCGACCTTGCGCAAGCATCTGGCGGGCATGGCCACGGTGAAGGCGGTGATCGATCTGCCGTCCACCACGTTTGCCCAGGCGGGCACACGCACCCGCACGTCGGTGCTGTATCTGCGCAAGGGCCGCACGCCGGCGCCAGCGGCAGCGTTGCTGGGCATCGCCACCGATCTGGGCTTCCAGGTGTCGTCGCGCAAAGGGGTGCAGGTCAAGGTGCGCCAGGGCGTGAACCAACTGCCGGCCATCATGGATGCCTATCGCCGTACGGCCGCGCACGACGGCGCCACCGCGGCCGTCGTGCTGAACGCGGCGCCATCGTGCGTGGTGGTGCCGGAGGCCATGCTGCTGCAGGGGCCGTGGACCGCCAGCCACTACAGCGCACGCCGCGTTGAAACGGTGGCGGTGCTGCGCCAGAACGCTGACTACCAGCTGACGCCGCTGGGCGAACTGGTCGAGTTCCTCGGCGACACGCGCCGCCCCACGCCATGGCAGGAAGGCTGGGCCTTCATCTCGGTGCTGCACGTGCTGGGCGAAGGTTTCCTGGACATGACGAGCGCGCTGCGCCATGCGCCCAAGATGCCGGGCATGCCGACGCAGGCGGGCGAGCTGCTGCTGTCGCGTCTGAACCCACGTATTCCGCGCATCTGCATCACGCCGGAGTTTGGCGTGCCGACCTTGTGCTCGACCGAGTTTGAAGTGATGCGCATAAAGCAGTCCCAGCACACCTATCTGTTGGCCTATCTGATGCAAACGGCTGCCGTGCAGAAGCAGATCCAAAGCCTGACCTCGGGCACTTCAGCCTCGCACAACCGCATCCGCACGGCGGAACTGGCGCAGGTGCTCATCCCGATACCAAAAGTGGGATCGGCTCTCACTCAGGCCATATGGCAGCAAACCGCTATTTACCAAACGGCACTAAACCACTTGGAGCAAGGTGCAAAGATGATCTGCGATATACGCGCACAAGAGCCACACTTGTTCCAATGCTGAGTCGTTGATATGGCATCATGCGCTGATGGGGCCTAGACCTGTGTCCTGCTAACGCAGAAGCACATCTCGTGCGGGACTGTCACACAACTCATCAGCCAGCTCATGGCCTAATTTGTAGAGCTCGACGATTTCCTCTGCGGTTAAACGCTGGTCTAGCGTAGTCAAATGCGGAAAGTCCGCATACTTACCCTGCATTGGATGACGCGCACCACTAATCTTGATGTGGACATAGTCAGCCGTTTCTGCCGCAAAATCAGGCCCTTGAGGATAATGCAGTTTCCCGTACAGGATATTGGATGTGTTTTGGCGGAAGCGGCGTGCTTGGGCGCCTAGCTCAATGCCCTGAATTTCCAACCACCCCAGCCCCTGCGTTTGCAGCATGATGCATAGCTTGCGCAAGTCTTCAAACTTAAAATCGGGATCATAACCAGCATCGAGACAAACAATTCTCTGTACTCGCCGTTTTGCCAGAGCAAGAACCCCGAGGTTTTCCACAAAACCTCCGTCTGAGAGACGAATTGCCTGCGCGGGATTCCTTCCCGCTATCGTCAGCAACCGTTCCAGGCTCAGCATGGCTGACTGATCAGCTCTTCCCTGTTTGGGAATCCAGTAGTCTGTGCCACCAATTAATGCTCCCAGCAATGACCGCACTGTCGCAGTTTTCTTGATAAAGTCGATCGCGCCACCTGAAATTGCCATAGCATCGGCCAAAGTCAGTTGCGGCAGCCAAGCTTGCGTACGGTGGTAGCCAGAAAATTCATGCCCAGAATACAGTGGCGTCAATTCAAATGTTTCCAGATGACTCCCTACATTGGCCGTCGCATTAATGATGGGGTATGGATTCCACGATTGCCCAGTAGCATGAAATGGGCGCTTTTTCGTCAGCCAAGTTGCAAATGGCAGAAAACGGATCGTCAGACAGGCCCGATAGGCACGAAAGATTAAATTCATACCATTTTGGCAGGAAATTTTTAGGTACATTGCAATTAGCAAACCTGCTAACGCCAGCCCAAAATCCACAGGCAAAAACCATGAAGATTGAGCAAACCAGCGTACCGTGCCAACTGCGAGCACAGAAAGCAGTGCCAGCAAAAGCCAGCGAAATGCAGGGTTGGCAGAGTCCCGGAAGCGGTGCGGGCGCGCTGCCACAAATGCGCCGCTCCCCAGCATGGACGCGACAATTATTGCTATCAGCCACCAGAAAGATATCCAAATTGCTGCAGAGAACGTTGAGAAAAAACAAAAAAACATCAGGATGACGGCCCGCCGTATCACGGCGCTTTCGCGTGCTTGGGTGGAAGCGGCAGTCCACCACTTCATACGTGCCGAATAATAGGCCAGCCCTCCCCCCAAACAACCCAGAATAAACAACAAACTTGCGTGGCTTTTACCTTCTTTACCTTCATTCGCGAAAATGGCCCATGCAGGAATACAAATATAAGCAAACAGCAGCAGGAAATTGAGGAGGGGGTCCAGCAGCCCGCCCGCCACGATCATGGCCCATTGATAAGAGGGAGCCAGCAGCTTGTAGTTTTGAGGGGTGAACGTCGGCGTTTTCTTTAAATTGCCAACGTGATCAGTTAGCATACAGGCGGCATATCCACCGCCTGAAACGGAGGACATATAGTCAAAGTGAGCCAGCATCTTTCTCTCGGCAAGCTTTTCCATCAATCCGCGCGCAATAAAGCCGGCGCGAATACCTCCGCCGGACAAGGCAAGGCCCTTCAGGCTTTCACTACGCAGTTCGCCCATCGCGCCCAAGCGCACTGCTTCATTACGGCGATAACAAATTCGCTCATGCTCCGCTGTACGAAGCTCCTTTGGATATTGCTCAACCCCACCCATCGTTCACTTTCAAAATTCCGCAAGTGAATGCAATTTTACACAAGGCAACATCAACACTCTGATATGACGGGCGCATTGCGCTTAATTTCGTCGTCTATCTACCTATTTGGCCCACTCTTGCCAGCGAGGCGCGCAGCGTCATGGTGACGGGGTAGCGGCGTGTGACGGGGCGCTGCAGGTCGTAGCAGCGGTTGAGCAGGTCGCTGACGCCGTTCTGCGTCATTTCGCGCCACGGCATGTGCACGGTGCTCAGGCGCGGGGCGGAAAATTCGGCGCTTGGCGTGTCGTCGTAGCCGATCACGGAAATCTCGTGCGGCACGCGGATGCCGGCCTCCTGGAAATAGGACAGCGCACCGGCCGCCATTTCATCGTTGGCGCAGAACATGGCGCTGCAGCGGCGCCCCGATTCCACCAGCTCCTTGGCGGCCGACCAGCCGCCCGCCGGCGAGAAGTCTTTTTCCACCATCCACATGGCGCTGGTATCGACGCCGGCCGCAGCCAGCTCCTGCTTGAAGGCGGTGACGCGCAGCACGTTGTCGGGCAGGCCGCCGGGGCCGGCCACGATGGCGATGTCGCGGTGGCCATGGTCCAGCAGGGTGCGCGCGGCGATCTTGCCGCCCGCCTGGTGGTCGACCGTGAAGCATTGCGCGGCAATGCTGTCGAAGTGGTGGTTCAGCACCACCATGGGCTTGGGGCGCGGCCCCATGGCGCTCAGGTCTTCTTCCTGCAGCACGTTGGTCATGAGGATCAGGCCGTCGCAGCCGCGTTCGACCAGGAAGGCCACGCCTTCAATCGCCTGCTGGCGCGCGCCGCCCAGGCCGGCGCCGAAGGCCACCACCATGTGCAGGCCGGCCGCGCGCAGCTCGGTGTCGATGATCTGCAGGATCGGCGTGTAGAAGGTGCCGCTCAGCACGGGGATGTAGACGCCGATCATCTTGCTGTTGCCGGACAGCAGGGTGCGCGCGGCGTGCGAGGGCCGGAAGCCCAGTTCGTCAATCGCGGCGCGCACCTTGGCCAAGGTGGCCGGCGACACCGAGCCCTTGCCGCTGACCACGCGCGAGGCGGTGCCCAGTCCCACGCCCGCCAGGCGGGCCACGTCTTTAATGGTCGCCACGGTGTTGTCTTTTCACGTAAGTCATGATGTTGAGGAAGGTGTCAGTCCAGTACAGGTCGCGGTGCTGCGCCAGGTACTTTACCAGCTCTTCGTGCGCTTGCGCGCTGGTGGTGAGATAGTCGCCGCCGACGCCGTGGAAGGTGAAGTTGACCATGGTGCCCTGGGCGGCGGCCTGCTGCACCAGCGCGATGAGCTGCGCCCCGCTCTGCCCTTCGGGCGCATACACGCCCACCGCGTACGGGTCCAGCGTCGGCATCGCCGGGGTGACGGCGGCGCCGCCGACCTTGATGGCGACAAAGCCCTGGTGCAGGCCGGGCAGGTAGTTGATGCCGGCCGCCAGCACGTCGCCGCACGGCACGGTGTAGGTGCGCTCGCGCTGGCCGTCGATGGCGTACAGCATGGTGTTGGCCAGCAGCACCTGGTCCTGCATCTGCGCGGCGCTGGTGGTGTCGAGGTCGCGCTGCGGCTGCACCCAGTCGTGGCCGGGCGCGCTGCGCGCGCACTGGTGGAACAGGCTGTGGTTGCCCAGCTCGTGGCCGTGGGCGGCCGCGCGGCGCCAGTCGGCCAGGCGCTGCTCGACCGCCGGATTGGACAGCTGCAGGTAGAAACTGCCTTTGAGGCCGTACTTGTCCAGCGTCGGGATGGCCTGGTCGAGCTGCGAGTTGAGCGCGTCGTCGTAGGCCAGGCTGACTGCGGCGCGGGCGCCGTGGGGCCAGACAAAGGGGGCGGCGGTGGCCGCGGCTGGCGCCAGCAGCAACGCTGCCAGGGTCCAGCAGGTGCGTCGTGTCATCCGGAAGCCTCACACATGGAAACGTTACCAGATGATCGCACCCGCGCGCTGCCGCTGTCAACGCCCGGCGCTGGTGGAAATCAATTGGAAACGTTGCCAATTTGCCTCACTTGGCGCCCCTGGCTACTGGTTTACTAGCAATCTGCTGCGCTGCGAATTGACTTTGATTTTTGATCGATGCTATATTCATCACAGGATTGGAAAGCTTTCCAAGTTTTGCAGAGTAGGCAGGCGGAGTTGTTCATATAAAAACAGGAGATAACATGCATTATCCTAAAGCACGGCAATCACTGATGAGTCTGGCGGTAGCCAGCGCCTGCGCGGCTGCGGCCGCGCAGGTGTACGCGCAAGAGGCGCCGGCCAAGGCGGCCGATGCGCCAGCGGACGTCCAGAGCGTGGTAGTGACTGGTCTGCGCGCATCGCTGTTCTCGTCGATGAATTTGAAACGCAATTCCGACGGCATCGTCGACGGCATTGTGGCGGAAGACATCGGTAAATTCCCTGACACCAACCTGGCCGAATCGCTGCAGCGCATTTCCGGCGTGTCGATCGACCGCAACATCGGCGAGGGCCAGAAGATCACCGTGCGCGGCGTCGGTCCCGACTTCAACATGGTGCTGCTCAACGGCCGCCAGATGCCGACCTCCAATCTGGGCGACCTCAACGGCCGCGCCTTCGACTTCGCCAACCTGGCGTCGGAAGCGATCTCGCAGATCCAGGTGTACAAGACCAGCCGCGCGGAAACCCCGACCGGCGGCATCGGCGCCACGCTCAATGTGATGACCGCGCGACCGTTCGACCGTCCGGGCCTGCACGCCAGCATTGGCGCCAAGGGCGTGTATGACACCTCCAACGACAAGCTGCCGCACGACATCCAGGCCAACCGCTCGCTGACGCCGGAAGTGTCGGGCATCTACTCCAACACCTTTGCCAACAACACCTTTGGCGTGGCGCTGACCGGCAGCTACCAGGAACGCAACCTGGGCTTCAACAATGCGGCCGTGTCGAATGGCTGGAAAGGCCCGTTCCGCGGCGATGAAAACAGCTGGGGCGTGATCCCGCAAGGCCCGAGCGACAGCTGCCCGGCGTGCGTCATCACCAACCGCCCGACCGGCGGCAATCTGTACTCGGTGCCGCAAAACCTGAACTACAACTTCAACGGCGTCAAACGCCAGCGCACCAATGCCCAGCTGACCTTGCAGTACAAGCCGGTCGACACGCTGGTCACCACGCTCGACTACACCTATTCGGAAAACAAGCTGCAGACCAAGCGCAACGACATTTCGGCCTGGTTTAACTTTGGGCCGTCGAGCAGCGCCTGGACCTCGGGTTCGCCGTCGAGCCCGCTGGTGTACAAGGAGTTCGTGTCGAACAGCGACATTGCCATGGGCGCGGCCGACTTCGCCACCAAGACGCAAAACAAATCGCTGGGCTTTAACGCCGTGTGGAAGCCATCGAGCACGCTGCGCATGGAACTTGATGCGCACCACTCGACCGCCGTGTCGGGCGCCGACAGCCCGTTCGGTTCCAGCAACACGCTGGGCACCGCCAGCTTCAGCCGCGGCAACACCACGGCCGACTTCAGCCACGACTTCCCGGTCCTCAGCATCGAGGGCGCCGACTTTGTCGGCAAGCCGCAGCAGGTCACCGGTTCGGTGTTCACCAATTCCTATATGAAGGGTGAAGTCGAGCAGCTGCAGGCCAAGGGCGCGTGGAAAGTGCTGGAAGCGTCCGAAGTCAAGTTCGGCCTCAACTACACCAAGGTGGACAACCGCTCGGCCTTCTCCAACAACCAGCGCGACACCTGGGGCGGCGCCACCAAGCCCTCCGACTACCCAAGCAGCCTGTGGCACCCTGACACGCTGCGCCAGTACTTCGACAAGATCGACGGCAGCGGCAACCCGAACCTGTTCAACCAGTTCTACACCTTCAACTTCGCGCAGGTGCGCCAGGTGGTGGCGAATGCGTCCGGCCAGCCGAATCTGTACATGCCGAAGAACTACTTCGACAACGATGCGCGCACCGAAGAGAAATCCAAGGCGCTGTACCTGCAGTTCAACACCGACTGGGATACCAGGCTGCCGATCCACACCTCGGTGGGCGTGCGCTACGAGAAGACCGACGTGGTGTCGACCGCGCTGGTGCCGTCCGCCACCAAGATCAGCTGGGTGTCGCAGAACGAGTTCCCGATCACGTTTGGCGATCCGACTTTCACCACCCTGACTGGCCGCTACCACAACCTGCTGCCCAGCTTTGACTCCGACATCGAGCTGACCTCGGACCAGAAGCTGCGCTTCAGCTATGGCGAAACGATTGGCCGTCCACGCTATGACCAGATCCAGGGCGGCACCACGCTGAACTCGCTGGTGCGGACCGACGGCGGCACCGGCTCGGCCGGCAACCCGGCGCTGAAGCCGGTCAAGTCGAAAAACTTCGACCTGTCCTACGAGTGGTACTACGGCAAGCAGAACTTTGTGTCGCTGGGCCTGTTCAAGAAGAACCTGGAAAACTACGCCGGCCAGTCGCGCGTGTTTGCCACGCCGTTCAATCTGCACACGCCGGTGGGTGGCGCGCTGTGGAACGAGGCGATTGCCAGCGCCTGCGCGAATACCGACACTACCTGCATCCGTAACTACATCTTCAAGAACCACCCGACCGCGCCAGGCGTGACGCCGCCAGGGGTCAACGGCGATGTCAACGGCACCATCGTCGGCCAGCCGAGCGATCCGGTCGCGCAGTTCCAGATCACCTCCTTCTCCAACCAGAAGAAGGCCAGCCTCAACGGCGCCGAGCTCAACCTGCAGCACATGTTCGGCGAAAGCGGCTTTGGCGTCTCGACCAACTACACCTTTGTGCACTCGGGTCTGCGTTACGACAACAATGCGGTGGGCGAGCAGTTTGCGCTGGTGGGCCTGTCCAACTCGTACAACGTGATCGGTATCTACGAGGACAAGAAGTGGACCGGCCGTCTGGCCTACAACTGGCGCGGCCAGTTCCTGTCGTCGACGTTTGACGGTTCGGGACCAAACCCGCAATATGTGGAACCGTATGGCCAGGTGGACGTGAGCCTGACCTATGCCTACAACGAGAAGCTGAGCTTCCAGCTGGAAGGCATCAACGTGACCAACCAGATCCAGCGCGTGCATAGCCGCACCCAGCAGCAGCTGGAATCGGTGACGCAAGGTGGACCGCGTTACATGATCGGCGCGCGCTACAAGTTCTAAGCGTTGTAGCGACGCGACTGCGAGGCCGCTGTGAGGACAGCGGCCTTTTTTCGGTTAGAATTTTCGTACGCCATTACGTAATAAGGGACTGTATGCTGAGACGTATCGTGATCGTAGGCGGTGGTTCCGCCGGCTGGCTGACCGCCGGCCTGATCGCGGCAGAGCACCGCGCCGCGCCCGCCGCGCTGCACATCACGCTGATCGAATCGCCGGACGTGGCGCCGATTGGCGTCGGCGAAGGCACCTGGCCCAGCATGCGCGATACGCTGCGCCGCATCGGCGTGGCCGAATCCGATTTCTTCCGCGCGTGCGACGCCGCCTTCAAGCAAGGCTCGCGCTTCAATGGCTGGGTGGATGGCAGCGCGGACGACAGCTATTTCCATCCATTCTCGCTGCCGCAGGGCTATGGCGAAGTGGACTTGCCGGCGCAATGGCAGGCGCAGCACCCGCAGCGCGCGTTTGCCGACCTGGTCAGCTATCAGCCGCTGCTGTGCGTGCAGGGCCGCGCGCCCAAGCAGGTGGTGACGCCCGAGTATGCAGCCGTGGCCAACTACGGCTACCACCTCGATGCCGGCAAGTTCGGCCTGTTCCTGCGCCAGCACTGCCAGGAAAAGCTCGGCGTGCATTACGTCGCCGACCATGTGCTGAGCGTGGTGTCGCATGACAACGGCGACATTGCCGCGCTGCGCACGCAGCAGCATGGCGACATTGAGGCCGAGCTGTTCATCGATTGTACCGGCATGCAGTCGCTGCTGCTGGGCCAGCACTATGGCGTGCCGCTGGTCCCGCAGCAGCATGTGCTGTACAACGACGCCGCGCTGGCAGTGCAAGTGCCCTACCCGGCTGACGATTACCCGATCGCTTCGCACACCTGCTCCACCGCGCAAAGCGCCGGCTGGATCTGGGACATCGGCCTGCCGACCCGGCGCGGCGTCGGCCATGTGTATGCGAGCCGCTACATCAGCGACGACCAGGCCGAGGCGGAGCTGCGCGCCTACATCGCGCGCACCAGCGGCCAGACCGACATTGCGACGCCGCGCAAGCTGCGTTTCAACCCCGGCTACCGGGAGAAATTCTGGCACCGCAACTGCGTGGCGATCGGCCTGTCGGCCGGCTTCATCGAGCCGCTGGAAGCGTCGGCGCTGGCCATCGTCGAGATGTCGGCTGCCATGGTCAGCGAAGAACTGCCGGCCACGCGCGCGGCTATGGACATCGTCGCCAAGCGTTTCAACGAGGCGTTCACCTACCGCTGGGAACGCGTGATTGACTTCCTCAAGCTGCATTACGTGCTGAGCCAGCGGCGCGACACCGCCTACTGGCGCGACAACACGGACCCGGCCAAGGTGCCAGAGCGTCTGCAGGAGCTGCTGACGCTGTGGCAGCACCGGGCGCCGTCGCGCAGCGATTTCTACCGCATCGAAGAAGTGTTCCCGTCCGCCAGCTACCAGTACATCCTGTACGGCATGGGCTTCCGCAGCGATTTCAGCCGCGCGCCCAAACCGCAGGAAGCGGCCATGGCGGACGGCTATTTCCATGAAGCGGCCAGTCTGGCGCGCAAAATGCTGGGCGCGCTGCCGGACAACCGCGCCCTGATCCACCACATCAAGCGTCACGGCTTGCAAAAAATCTAGAACGAGAGACCCCATGGCCCATCCAGTTTTGCTCAACAACCTCGAACACCGCGAGCTGCGCGTGATCACCCGCCGTGGCGCCGCGCTGGGCGACCAGCTCATGTCGGTGCCGACCTTCCCGTCCGAATTCCGCGACGTCCAGGCCTGCTATCCCATCGTGTTCCGCAAGACCACCGATGGCCTGGGCTTCGAGCCGATCGCGCTGTTCGGCTTTGAGGACGGCGAAAACCTGTTCCTGCGCGGCGAGCGCTGGGACGCGCCCTACATCCCGCTGCTGCACGACCGCCAGCCGTTCCTGATCGGCGTCAGCGGCGAAGAGCTCATGGTGAATGTCGATCTCGAGCACCCGCGCGTGAGCCGCAGCGAGGGCGTCGAAGTCTTCAAGCCGCATGGCGGCAGCACCGAGTTCCTGGAGCAGGCTAACTCGATGCTGCTGGCCATCCACCAGGGCCTGCAAGGCACGCCGGGCCTGGTTGCCGCGCTGCTCGAACACGAGCTGCTGGAAAGCTTTGTGCTGGATGTGGAACTCAACGACGGTTCGCAGAACCGCCTGGTCGGCTTCTACACCATCAACGAAGACCGCCTGCAGGCGCTCAGCGGCGAAGCCATCGTCAAGCTGCACCAGGCCGGCCACCTGCAGGCGATTTACCTGGTGATCGCATCGCTGTCCAACTTCCGCATGCTGATCGACCGCAAGAACGCCACGCGCCATGACTGAGGCCATCCGCGAAGTCAGCGGCCTCGGTCCGGCCGACCTGACTGACGCCCTCCTGAGCGCCACCGCGCCGCTGGTGCTGCGCGGACTGGCGTCGAGCTGGCCCATGGTGCGCGCGGCGCGCGAATCCGACCGCGCCGGCAGCGACTACCTGCGCCGCTACTACCAGGGCGCCACCATCGGCGCCATGCTGGGCGGACCGGAAGCGGCCGGCCGCTTCTTCTACAACAGCGACCTGAGCGGCTTTAACTTCCAGCCCGTGCACGCCAAGCTGACCGGGGTGCTGGACGAGATCGAAGCCAAAAGCGCCATGCACCCGGCGCCGACCATCTACGTCGGCTCGACCACCATCGACACCTGCCTGCCCGGCTTCCGCCAGTTCAATGACCTCGACCTCGGGCGGCGCGACGCGCTGGCCAGCATCTGGATCGGCAACCGCACGCGCATCGCCGCCCACTACGACCTGCCGGACAATGTGGCGGTGGTGGCGGCCGGCCACCGGCGCTTTACACTGTTCCCGCCCGAGCAGCTGGCCAATCTGTACGTGGGACCGGTGGACTTCACGCCGGCCGGCCAGGCCATCAGCCTGGTGGATTTCCTGAATCCCGACTTCGACCAGTTCCCCCGCTTTGCCGAGGCGCTCAAGCATGCGCAGACCGCCGAGCTGGGACCGGGCGACGCGCTGTTCATCCCCAGCATGTGGTGGCACCACATTGAAGCGCTCGATCCGTTCAATGTGCTCATCAACTACTGGTGGCGGCAATCGCCCGACTTCATGGACACGCCCACCAATGCACTGATGGCAGCGTTCCTGACCATGCGCGACTTGCCGCCGGCCCAGCGCAAGGCATGGCAGGAGATCTTCCGTCACTACATTTTTGAAGCCGATGAACACACGGCCGCCCACATACCGCCCAATGCGCGCGGGGCGCTGGCGCCGCTCACGGAAGACGGCGCCCGCGCGCTGCGTACCCAACTACTCAAAAGACTGAACCGCTAAAGGAGACAACCATGCGTGACACTAACAATCGCCAGCCGGTACGGCGCGTCGTGATCTGCGGCGGCGGCACGGCCGGCTGGATGGCGGCGGCCGGCATCTCCAAGGTGCTGGGCAAGCTGCTCGACATCAAACTCATCGAGTCGGAAGAAATCGGCACGGTGGGTGTGGGCGAGGCCACCATCCCGACGCTCATGAACTTCCACAATGTGCTGGAGATCAACGAGCAGGAATTCATGGCCGAAACCCAGGCCACCTTCAAGCTGGGCATCAGCTTTGAAAGCTGGCGCGACGTCAAGCAAGACTATATCCACTCGTTCGGCACCACCGGCATCGACCACTGGACTGCGGGCTTCCAGCACTTCTGGCACAAGGGCGTGGAGCGCGGCGTGGCCGGCGACTATGGCGACTACTGCCTGGAGCTCAAGGCCTCGCTGGAAAACCGCTTTGCCCACCTGCCCAACAACGGCATGAACTACGCCTACCACCTGGATGCGAGCCGCTACGCCAAATACCTGCGCCGCCTCAGCGAACCACGCGGCGTGCAGCGCATTGAAGGCAAAATCGTCAGCTACGCCAAGCATGACAACGGCGACGTGCGCTCGGTGACGCTGGCCTCGGGCCAGGTGATTGAGGGCGACCTGTTCATCGACTGCACCGGCTTCCGCGCGCTGCTGATTGGCGACGCCATGCAGGAAGAGGTGGAAGACTGGTCGCAATGGCTGTTCTGCGACCGCGCAATTGCGGTGCAGACCAGCTCGGTCGGCGACGCCGTGCCACTGACGCGCTCGATGGCGCACCAGGCCGGCTGGCAGTGGCGCATTCCGCTGCAGCACCGCGTCGGCAACGGGATTGTGTATTCCAGCCGCCATCTGGACGAGGAGACGGCGCACAAACAGCTGCTGGCCAATGTGGAAGGCAAGACGCTGATTGAACCGCGCGTGATCAAGTTCAAGCCGTGCCAGCGCCGCAATACCTGGAAAGGCAATGTGGTGGCGATCGGCCTGTCCAGCGGCTTCCTGGAGCCGATCGAGTCGACCAGCATCCACCTGATCCAGCGCAGCGTGATCCGCCTGATGCAGTCGTTCCCGTCGGATGGCATCCAGCAGGCCGATATCGACGAGTACAACGCCCAGTGCAACCGCGAGATCGACCACATCCGCGATTTCATCATCCTGCACTACCACGTCAACAACCGTACGGATGCGCAGTTCTGGATCGATGCGCGCGAGATGCGCATTCCGGAGTCGCTCAAGCACCGCATTGACCTGTTCAAGGAAACCGGCCGCGTGTTCCGCATCCCGAACGAGCTGTTTGCGGAAAACTCGTGGATACAGGTGATGCTGGGCCAGGGCATCATGCCGAAGTCGCACCACCAGACGGCGGACCTGATGGCCGATGAAGAGCTCAAGGCTTTCCTCGGCGGCATCAAGGGCCGGATCGACCGCACCGTGGTGCAGCTGCCGACGCACCAGGCCTATGTGGAACGCTACTGCGGCCGCGCCGACGCCGGGGCCAAGGCGGCTTAATCAAACGCGACGTCTTCAAGGCGGAAGCGGAATATTTTCAGGACGGAGATCAGCTGCAGCAGGGTATCGGTGTCTACCTGCAGGGTCATTGTGGATTTCATTCGATTTCTCCTTCTGCTTTTCTCTATTTAGATCTGAAATCTCCTGAAAAGTTCAAAGCAGAAGATTTCAGAAAAAAGCAGAACAAAATAGAAGGAAAAACAGAAGACTCGCCACAGGGAAGCGTGCGAGCTACCCCATACCCAGGCTGCTCACCAGCGCATCGAACACCAGCCGGATGCGCGCGGGCACGGGGCCGCGCTGGGGTCGGTAGACGTAGATGTCCCAGGCGTCGGGCTGGAGTTTCTGCAGCACCGGCACCAGCCGGCCGCTGGCGATATGTTCATCGGCCATGAAGCCCGGCAACTGGCCGAAGCCGCGGCCCGCCAGGATGGCCTCAAACTCCGCTTCCGAGTCATTGCTCAGAAAGCGTGGATTGACCGGCGAAATGTGCTGGCCGCCAGCAAAATACCATGGCCACGGCCTGCCCGTACTCAGATCACGCAGCGAGGTCGTCGGCAGCTCATGCAATTGCTCCAGCGTCTTTGGCTTGCCGTATTGCGCCACCAGTTCCGGCGTGCCCACCGTACGGAACGGCGGCGACGCCACGCGGCGCGCCACGTAGCGGCTGTCATGCAGCGAGCCGTAGCGCACACCGATATCGATGCGGTCGTCCACGACATCCGCATGCGTGTCGCTGAGCTGCACGTCAAAGCGCAGCAGCGGATGCTGATTGCCCAGTCGGTGCAGCACCGGCAAGATCAGGCGACGGCCCAGCGCCACCGGCGCCGTCAAGCGTACCAGCCCTTCCGGCTGCAACGGCGCCGCTTCCGTTGCTGGCTGAAACAAGGCATCGAGCCGTTGCACGCTATCGCGCGCCTGCGCGGCAAGATGTTCGCCATAGGTGGTGATCTGCACGCCGCGCGTATTGCGGTGGAATAGCAGCTCGCCCTGCGCCGCCTCCAGATCCTGCACCGCGCGCGTCACCGCCTGCGGCGAGATCCCCAGCCGGGCGGCAGCCTCCTTGAAGTTGCGCGCTTCCGCCGCAGCCACAAAGATGCGCAACATCTCCAGGCGATTGAGCATATAAGAATTCCTGAAATTGGAATTCTCAAATCATATCATTTCCATTTATTCCCATAATCGAACTTCCTATACTGGGCTCATCAACCAACCATCAAGGAGCCTCAAATGAACAACATCGAAAACAAGGTCGTCGTCATCACCGGCGCCAGCAGCGGTCTGGGCGAAGCGACCGCGCGCCATCTGGCCGCGCGCGGCGCCGCCGTGGTACTGGCGGCCCGCCGCACCGACCGGCTGGAACAGATTGCCGCCGACATCCGCAGCGCCGGCGGCAAGGTGGCAGTAGTGGCCACCGACGTCACCAGCCGCGCCCAGGTACAGGCGCTGATCGACACGGCAGTCAGCGTGTATGGCCGCATCGACGTACTGGTCAACAACGCAGGCCTGATGGCGATTGCGCCGCTGGACGAAGTCAAGGTGGAGGAATGGGACCGCATGATCGACATCAACGTCAAAGGCGTGCTGTACGGGATTGCCGCCGCGCTGCCGCAGTTCCGCAAGCAGAACAGCGGCCATTTCATCAACGTTGCCTCGGTGGCGGGCCTGAAAGTATTCAGCCCGGGCGGCACAGTGTACAGCGGCACCAAGTTTGCGGTGCGGGCGATTTCGGAGGGGCTGCGCCATGAGGTGGGCGGCAGCATCCGCACCACCACCATCGAACCGGGCGCGGTGGACACGGAGCTCAAGCTGGGCAGCTCGCACCAGCAAAGCGCGCAGTTCGTCAACGAGTTCTACAAACTGGCGATCCCGGCGGACTCGGTGGCGCGCGCGATCGCCTACGCCATCGAGCAGCCAGCCGACGTCGATATCAACGAAATCGTGCTGCGCCCGACGGTGCAGGAGTTCTAAGCGGCGCTTACTTGGCAGCGACCACGCCGCAGGCGAGGCGCTTGCCGGAGTTGCCGGTTGGCTGGGTCATGAAGTCGTCCGCGTCCGCGTGCACGATGAGGCCGCGGCCCACCACATTGCCGGCCGCGCCCGCGTCCAGCGAGATCTGGCTGGTCGGCACCACCAGGTGCAGCTTGGCGTTGCCGCTGGCGTCCGCCGTGAGGTTGCCGAAGTCGCCGCCGTGATGCATGGCGTGGGCCGGATCGCCGTGCTGCTGGCTGCCTGGATTGAAGTGGCCGCCGGCGCTGGTGCCGTCCGGCGCGCTGCAGTCGCCCTTCTCGTGCAGGTGGAAACCGTGCACGCCCGGGGTCAGGCCCTTGACGTCGGCGTCGATGGTCAGCTTGCCATCCTGCTGCGCAAAGCGCACGGTGCCGCTGACGTTGTTGCCCTGGGTCGGTTTCAGTTCCGCTTCAGCGGTGGTGGCGGCGGCCTGGGCCAGGCCGGTGGCGGCCAGCGCCAGGCCAAGCGCCAGCAGGCGGGAAGTGGCAAAAACGGAAGGAACGCGCATCGTGTGTCTCCAAAAAAATAAGCAGGCCATTATTGTTGCATTATTTTTACGTGACGTGCGTTCCGTTTTGTTTCCCGGATTTACATCAGCCGACGATGGCGCCGCGCGGACTGCCGAACCCCAGCGCCTGGTCCAGCAATGACCGCTGGGAAGACGAACCGGTACCGTCGATCGTGCCCACGCCTGCAACATAGTAGGACGACGAAGGCAGCGTTTCCAGATCCAGGCGGATGGTCCCGGCCGGATCCCTGGCCATCAAACCTGCCGGGCTCCCATCCTCGTACAGGCCTTTGAGCAGGTAGCAGAAAGGCACGTCGTGCGACACCGAATTGCCCTCTAAATTCAATTTGGCCACCCCCCCCCAAGATTCGATACCAAACACGGCTTGGCCTGCTCCGAAACCGGCAGCACGAATAACATTGGCACGTGCGGTCAGTGAGCAACCTGACGCAACGTTGTTTTTCGAAAAATCGACATGCCAGCCAATCACCGCATCGAACCAATTCGGCAGCGTCGAGGACGACGGATAACTACGGCGTCCATTGGTGGAATACACCGTATTGCCGTCAAAGGTCAGATTGGTGTTGGCGACCGTGCCTTTGGTAACGATCAATGCACAATCACAGTGCAGCAGATTGCCAAGGAAGGCGTTGGACTTGCCGCTGTTGTCCTGCAGCGCAGTACGGCAATTGATGACGATGTTTTTTTGTACCTTGCAGCCGTCGCTATTGATCTCACAATATAGACCCGCACCATCGTGCGGATGGTCGCCGATGCCCTGGGCATAGGTGTCGACAAAGTTGTACTGCACTGTCGTGCCGCTGATCGGCGCCTTGCTGGTGGGACGCTCCTGCAGATACACCGCCCCGGCCGAGGTGCAGCACTTGCCGCCGTCATAGAACCAGTTGTATTCGATCAGGCAGTCAGCCAGGTTATTCCCCAGCCGCACACCGCCGCTGGCATAGTGCTGCAAGGAGCAATCGTGCACATGGACTTGTACGGTAAAGGCGTGGTCATCGGCATAGCTGCCGATCAAGCCCATCACGTTTTCGCCATGGCAGTTACTCATTTCGAAACCGGTAATATTGGTTTGGATAGTGTCGAACGAACCGATGCCAATCAGGTTGGGCGCCTCTTCAAAATCGATATTCTCCACCGTCACATACGAGCCGCAACGCAGCAGCATCAGGCAGCCGAATTCATCGCCTGCAATCGTGATGCCCTGGTAATAATCGGTCGGGTTGGATTCCTTAGGCGCGTTGACATAAATGCGTTTCGTGTACTTATCGGAAACGTAGGCATACTTCACATTCTTGAGCGCCGTGTAATCCTGCTGATACGAGTACGAGATGCCCCAGTGGCCATCGCCAAAGCGCACATAGGCATAGTCAAATTTACGGTTATTGGGATGCGCAAAGTACCAGCCTTGGGTGGTAGGGTTATCATCCCACACCCAGTCCGATGCTTTCGGCTGGAAGCGGTAACGCACCTTGGGCAAGGTGTCGGGTGCGCCACCCGGATCATAGTTGGTCAGGTAGGTGCGCTTGTCCGCGGTGCCGTTGAGGTTTCTTATCGTCACGGCATTGCTCAGTTCAAACACGGAGTCATTGGCCAGCGCAATCACCGAGCCGGCCGGTATCGTCAGCGCAGCCAATTCGTCCAGCGAAGCAAGCGCCGTTGCCGGCGTTTTGCCGTTGGCCCCTTTCTTGCCACGCCGTGCATCGATGTACAGGGTGGGCGTACGCACCACGGCACCGGGCGTGCGATGGGCTTTTTGCAGCGCGGCATACTGGGCCGGCGTCAGGCCTGCGGCCTGCTGGGCATAAGCCAGGGGATAGCGGGCCAGCAAGGCGCCCAGCACAGAGAATTTGATCGCATCACGACGGGTGGTCATTATCACTCCAAAATTGACAATATTGCTAATTTTAAATGATTTACGGCATGTGCTTTTGTAAATTTTGGATGTCAGCTATAGTGGGTTCATGTCCAACCGAGGGAGTGCCCCATGAAGAAACTGTTCGTAGCCAGCCTGATCCTGTCGCTGAGCGGCGCCGTGCTGGCGGCCGAGCCGACCGCCCAGCAAAACAAGATGAAAACCTGTAATGCGGACGCCGCCGGCAAAAAGGGCGATGAGCGCAAGGCCTTCATGAAGGAGTGCCTGAGCGCCAAGCCGGCCGCCGAAGCGCCCAAGCTGACGCAGCAGGACAAAATGAAGAAATGTAATGCCGATGCCACCGGCAAAAAAGGCGACGAACGCAAAACCTTCATGAAGGAATGCCTGAGCAACAAATAAGCGCAGCAGCAGCAGCGCACCGCGCCGCCCCTGCCAGGCCAACGCCATCCGCGGGATGGCGTTTTTTTTGCGCCTAGGCCGCGTGCTGCTGCTGGCGGTCCTGGCGCCGGTACAGCATCAGCGTGGCAAACAGGCCGCACACGGCGGCCACCGTCATCCACCAGCCCGGCGCGCTCTTGTCGCCGGTGTACTCGATAAGGCCGGTGGCGATGGCGGGCGTAAAGCCGCCAAACAGCGCCGTGGCCAGGCTGTAGGCCAGCGAGAAGCCCACCGTGCGCACCTCGGCCGGCATGACTTCGGTCAGCGCCACCACCATCGCGCCGTTGTAGCTCGCGTACAGGAAGGACAGCCACAGCTCTACTGCCAGCATGCGCGCAAAGCCCGGCGACTGCACCAGCCAGTGCAGCGCCGGATACGCGGTCAGGATGGTCAGCACGGTAAAGCACAGCAGCAGCGGGCGCCGCCCCACGCGGTCCGACAGCGCGCCCATGACCGGCAGCCAGAGGAAGTTGGAGACGCCGATCGCGGCCGTCACCAGCAGCGCGTCGGCGCTGCTCAGGTGCAGCACGCTCTTGCCAAAGGTCGGCGTGTACACGGTGATGAGGTAGAACGACACGGTGGTCATGGCCACCAGCAGCATGCCGCAGATCACCAGCCCCCAGTTGTTGAGCATGGACTGGAAGATCTCGCGCACTTCCGGCCGGTGCTTGCGGGCCATGAACGCCTCGGTCTCCTGCAGCGAGCGGCGGATGACAAACAGCACCGGCACGATCAGGCAGCCGATGAAGAACGGGATGCGCCAGCCCCAGGCGCTGATCTCGGCCGGCGCCAGCCACTGGTTCAGCGCAAAGCCCAGCGCGGCCGCCACCACCACCGCCACCTGCTGGCTGGCCGACTGCCAGCTCACATAAAAGCCCTTGTGGCCCGGCGTCGCCATCTCCGACAGATACACCGAGACGCCGCCCAGCTCGACGCCGGCCGAGAAGCCCTGCAGCAGTCGGCCGATCAGCACCAGCGCCGGCGCCAGATAGCCGAGCGTCGCATAGCCCGGCACACAGGCGATCAGCAGCGTGCCCATGGCCATCAGCGCCAGCGTGACGATCAGGCCCTGGCGGCGGCCCACGCGGTCGACATAGGCGCCCAGCAGGATGGCGCCCAGCGGACGCATCAGGAAACCGGCGCCAAACGTCATGAAGGTCAGCATCAGCGACGCCAGCTCGTCGCCGGACGGGAAGAACGCCGCCGCAATTGCATTGGCATAAAAGCCGAACAGGAAGAAATCAAACATCTCCATGAAATTACCGCTGACCACGCGGATCACGGTAGCGAACTGGCTGGACTTCGGCATACACACCTCGCGCAAAAAAACCACAGATGGCCACCACTATAGTGGAAAACAGTCGCCGCCCAACAACACAGCGCCGGAAATCCACCATTCGTCGCAAACTCTTCGGCAGGCCCGGGCAAGTTCAGTAAAATTAATGTGTCGAATTTGCCAACCTTACCGAGGAATTATCATGCGCCGTACCGCTGTTGCCGTCCTGATCCCCGCCCTGTTTGCCGTGAGCGCCGCCGCGCAGGCGGCCGAGTCCACCCGCAAGCTGCCGTCCTTCATTGCCATCAACGCCAAAGGGGCGTTTTCCATGAACGTCGAAGTGGGCCAGGCGCAGTCGGTGGTGGTCAGCGGCGAAGAGCGCTTCGTGGCCGCGCTCAAGACCGAAGTCATCGACAACGAACTGCAAATCTCGCTGCCGGAAAAGCTGCTCAGCAACGCCAAGGGCGCACCGCGCCTGAGCATCACGCTGCCCGCGCTGAGCCGGGTCAAGGTGGAAGGCGCCGGCGAAGCCATCATCAACAACGTCAACAGCGAGCGCCTCGACATCAGCTACCAGGGCGCCGGCCACCTGGCGGCCAGCGGCAAGGTCAAATACCTGCGCCTGTTCGCACGCGGGGTGGGCGAAGTGGACGCCAAACAAGTCCTGGCCGAGCGCGTCGACGTCCAGTTTGAAGGCGTGGGCGACGTCCGCGTGCACGCCACCGACACGCTCAACGCGGTGGCCAAGGGCATCGGCAGCCTGACCTACTACGGCCACCCGAAAACCGTCAACAAGTCGGTGGCCGGCATCGGCAACGTCAAGGCCGGCGATTAATCCAGCAACTAATTGCCCCGGTGACACACGGTGCGAATGCGGGTAGTATCGGTGACATAAGAACCGCAACGCATCCTGGAGGTGTCCCCTGTGGCTGTGGCAAACGACATAGCGCACTGGCGCGCGCAAATCTTTGCGAGGCTGCTGCTGGTCGTGTTCATCCTGGGCATGGTCACCGCCATCCCCAGCGTGCTGCTGGCCGTCAGCGAAGGCATGTGGTCGATCGCGATCGTCGACACGCTGGCCCTGGTGTGGATCGGCGTGATCTGGCGCTGGCGCCGGCTCGGCTACACCGCGCGCGTGGTCAACTTTCTGGCCGTGGCCATGGTGGTCGGCGTGGCGCTGCTGCTCAAGGTCGGCCCGGTCAGCCAGATCTACCTGCTGGCGGTGCCGGTGCTGGCGGCGCTGCTGCTGGGCCTGCGCCCGGCGCTGTGGACGCTGCTGCTGGCCGGCCTGGCCGTGATGGTGCTGGGCTTTGACGATAACGTCAATCTGCACCTGGCCGGCCTGCCCGACTACGGCTTCCTCAAGGCCGCCATCATCTCGATCAACTTCATGTTCATGACCGCCGTGCTGACGCTGTCATGCGCGGTGCTGCTGCAGCACCTGGAACGCTCGTTCGACCGGCTGTCCGCGCTCAACGCCGAACTGCGCCTGACCTCGGCCGCGCTGGCGCGCCTCAACGACATGGTGCTGATTGCCGAAGTCGACCAGCAGGCCGGCGCCGCCGCGCCGTCGCAGCACATCATCTTTGTCAATCCCGCGTTCGAGCGCCGCACCGGCTACCGGCGCGACGAGGTGCTGGGCCAGAACCTGCGCATGCTGCGCGGCCCCGCCACCGAACAGGCGGTGGTGGCCGACATCGAACGCGCCATGGCGCGCAGCGAAACCGTGCGCGCCGAGCTGCTCAACTACACCAAGGCCGGCGAGCCCTACTGGGTGGAAACCGAACTGGTGCCGTTTGCCGACGAGGGCGGCGTCAACACCCACTGGGTGGCCGTCGAGCGCGACATCACCGAGCGCAAGAAATCGCAGGACGACATCCACCGCCTGGCCTTCTTTGACGTGCTGACCGGCCTGCCCAACCGCCGCCTGCTCATGGACCGCATCGACAAGCTGCTGGCCAGCTCCGAGCGCGGCGCCACCTACAGCGCCGTGATGTTCATAGACCTCGACCGCTTCAAGACCATCAACGACGCGCGCGGCCACGCGATCGGCGACGCCCTGCTGTGCAACGCGGCCGACCGCCTGAGCAAATTGATGCGCAAGGCCGACACCGTGGCGCGCATCGGCGGCGACGAATTCGTGGTGCTGCTGGGCCACCTGTCGCACACGCTGCACGAGGCCAGCCACGCCGCCCTCACGGTGGCCGAAAAAATCCGCACCACCATCGGCCAGGACTTCAGCATCGAAGGCCAGACCTACAACTCCACCGCCAGCATCGGCGTCACCATGCTGCCGCGCAGCGGCGCCGGCGGCCAGAGCGCGCAAGACCTGCTGCGCGAAGCCGACACCGCCATGTACCGCGCCAAGTCCGACGGCCGCAACGGCATCGCCTTCTTTGAAAGCGCGATGCAGGCCGAAGTGGAACGCCGCCTGACGCTGGAACGCGACCTGGTGGCCGCGCTGGCCGCCGGCGAACTGCAGATGCACGTGCAGGCCCAGGTCGACCGCGACGGCCGCGCAGTGGGCGGCGAACTGCTGATGCGCTGGCCGCTGGCCGACGGCAGCATGGTGCCGCCCGGCGTGTTCATCCCGGTGGCGGAAGAATCCGGGCTCATCATCCACCTGGGCGCGTGGGCGCTGCGCCAGGCCTGCGCTGCCGTGCTGCAGCTGCAGGCGGCCGGCCTGGCCATGCCGCTGTCGGTCAACGTCAGCCCCACCCAGTTCCGCCAGAGCGATTTTGTGGCGCAGGTGCAGCAGGCGCTGGCCGACAGCGGCGCGCCGGCGCAGCTGCTTGTGCTGGAAGTGACCGAAGGCCTGCTGATCGACAAGATGGACGACACCATCGCCCGCATGCACCAGTTGACGGCACTGGGCCTGCGCTTCTCGATCGACGATTTCGGCACCGGCTATTCGAGCATGGCCTACCTGAAAAAAATGCCGCTGTACGAACTCAAGATCGACCGCAGCTTCATTATGGACACGCCCGACGACGCCAGCAGCAAGGCGCTGGTGCAATCGATCCTGGCGATGGCGGCCCACCTCGGGCTGCGCGTGGTGGCCGAAGGCGTCGAGACGCAGGCCCAGGCCGACTTCCTGATCGCCCACGACTGCAACTGCATGCAAGGCTATCTGTACGCGCGGCCGATGCCGGTGGCCGCGCTGATTGAACAGTTACACCGCAACACGGCCGTGGCCGCCGCATAAGCCACCCACCAAGGGGAGCACTGTCATGAGATTGAGCGTCGCACAAAAAATGGGCCTGCTGGCCGCCAGCGCGCTGGCCGGCATCGTGCTGCTGGCCGGCGTCAGCCAGTACCAAATGGAGCAGGTATACGAGGCCGCCAACTACTCCACCGTCAACACCGTGCCCAGCGTGGTGACGCTGGACCGCCTGCGCGACAGCGTGCTGCGCCTGCGCATCCGCGTCAACCAGCACGTGCTCAACACCGACGACAAAAAACTCGCCGAGATCGACAAGGGCATCGACGAGATGCGCGTGCTGGTGGACCAGAACCTCAAGAAATACGAGGCGCTGATTTCCGACGACAAGGACAAGGCCATCCTCGCAAAAGAGCGCGACGCCTGGACCAAGGTGCAGCCGCAGATCGCCGCAGTGCTGGTGGAGTCGCGCGCCAACCACAACGACAAGGCGCGCGTCCTGCTGGAGCAGGCGCGCCCGGCGATCCAGGTGCTGCAGGCCGCCATCGACGAACACTTTGACTACAACGTCGCGCTGGGCCAGCAAGGCGCCGACAGCGCGGTGGCCGCCAAGAAGACGGCGGTGCGCAACGCCATCGTGATTGCCGTCGCCACGCTGCTGGTGGTGGCGCTGATCGCCGGCCTCATCACGCGCGTGCTGCTGCGGCAGCTCGGCGGCGAACCGGACTACGCGGCCGACATCGTCAACCGCATCGCCAGCGGCGACCTGACGGTGCAGGTGCGGCTCAAGCCCGGCGACACCAGCAGCCTGCTGGCCGCCATGCACACCATGCTGAGCAACCTGGCGCGCGTGGTCACCGAAGTCAACGACGGCGCCGAGGCCCTGGCCAGCGCCTCCGAGGAAGTCAGCGCCACCGCGCAATCGCTGTCACAGGGCGCCAGCGAACAGGCGGCGGCCGCCGAAGAATCCAGCGCCGCCATCGAACAGATGTCCGCCTCGATCGCGCAAAACACGGAAAACGCCAAAGTCACCGACGGCATGGCCGGCAAGGCCGCGCAGGAAGCAGGCGAAGGCGGCGATGCGGTGCGCTCCACCGTCAGCGCCATGCGCGAGATCGCCCGCAAAATCGGCATCATCGACGACATCGCCTACCAGACCAATCTGCTCGCGCTCAACGCCGCGATTGAAGCGGCGCGCGCCGGCGAACATGGCAAGGGCTTTGCCGTGGTGGCGGCCGAAGTGCGCAAGCTGGCCGAGCGCAGCCAGGTGGCCGCGCAGGAAATCGAACAGGTGGCCTCCGGCAGCGTCAACCTGGCTGAAAAGGCCGGCGCCCTGCTTGACACCATGCTGCCCAACATCAAGCGCACCTCCGACCTGGTGCAGGAAATCACGGCCGCCTCGGAAGAACAGTCGACCGGCGCCAGCCAGATCAACGCCGCCATGAGCCAGCTGAGCCAGACCACCCAGCTGAACGCGTCCAGTTCCGAGCAACTGGCCGCCACCGCCGAAGAAATGAGCGGTCAGGCCGAGCAGCTGCAAAGCACCATGGCCTTCTTCAAGGTGCGCTGACGGCGCGGGCTTACTGCACCACGCTGACGCGCTTGCCGCTGATGCTGCGCTGCGACGGATTGCCATACACCGTCACGCTGCCCGAGCCATTGGCGGACGCCACCAGCGACTGCGTCACCGCCGCTGAAATGCTGCCCGAGCCATTGGTATTGAGTTCCGCGCTCTGGCTGGTCAGGCCGGCCAGGTCGGCGCTGCCGGAGCCATTCAGACGCACCGTCATGCTGCGCACATTGCCGCTGGCGCTGGCGCCGCCCGAACCCTGCACCTCCAGGTTCAGCAGTTCGCCGTTCACGCGGCCCAGCGCCAGCTGGCCCGAACCGCTCAGGCGCGCCACCGTGCTGCCGCTTTCCAGGCCGCCCGCATTGAGGCCGCCCGAGCCGTTCAGACGCGCGTCCAGCCGGCTCACACTGCCGTCCAGGCGCACCGCGCGCGAGCCGTTCAGCGACAGGCTCAGCGGACCGCCATGCAGGCCGCTGATGTGCATATTGCCCGAACCGTTGGCGCTGACCTGGCGCAGCTCCGGCGTGGTGTAGGTGATGCGCAGCGGATGGCTGGTACGCACGCTGCCATCGATCCAGATGCGCAGCGTGCCGCCGCTGGCATCGGTGCGCAGCAGCGGCAGGATGTTGCTGTCGCCCTCCACCTGCAGCGACGGCGCCTGGCCGACACGGATCTCCACCTGCATCGGGCCATTCACATCGATGCCATCGAGCGTGCTGACCTCGCGGCTTTCCGTCGCCTGCTGGCCATTGCCCTCCACCGCATTGCTGCCGAACGCGGATTTGTACTGCATGCCGCCGTCGCCATCCGGCACGACAATCACGGCGCAGCCGGCGAGGATGGAAAGAGCAGCAAGAGCAAAGATAGTACGGCGCATGGTGGAAATCCTTGAAGTGATAGTGTTGCCACTATAGTCATTCCCATGCGCGCAAGGGCGGCCGTGCGACAAACGGTCAAAAACAGGGGATGAAACGCACAAACGGCGGTGTTACCATATTGGCCATGACCGATGCCCGCTCCGACCTCAACGACCTCCGTGACCGTACCCGCCAGTTCGCCCGTGAACGCGACTGGGCACAGTACCACACGCCCAAAAACCTGGCCATGGCGCTCTCCGTGGAAGTGGCCGAAGTGGCCGAACACTTCCAGTGGCTGGCCACCGGCGCCGCCGATGAAATCAGCGACGCCCAGCGCCAGGCGATCCGCCACGAGCTGGCCGACGTGCTGCTCTACCTGGTGCAGCTGGCCGACAAGATGGACGTCGACCTGCACGCCGCCGCCGTCGACAAGATGGTCCTCAACGCCATCAAGTACCCGGTCGGCCGCAAGCTCTGACGCCGCCGGAGCGCCCTTACTGCGCCAGCCCCAGCGCCTGGCGGATCTGTGCCGACACGATGGACCATGACGGCGACGTCGCCGCCACCTCGTCATAGTGGCTGGCGCCCGGCAGCACCAGCAACTGCGCCGCATCGCCGGCCGCCTGCGCGCGGCGCGCATAATCCTGCCCCACGCGCGGCGGCGAGATGGTATCGAGTTCACCGTGGATCAGCACCGTGCGGACACCGGCCGGCAGCATCTCGGCCGGCGAAGTATCGCTGAAAATATCCGGCCGCGCCGCGCTGGCCACACCGGCCAGCTGCACCATATCGCGCTCGCAGCTGGTCTTGATCAGCGCTTCCTCGTGGCGCAGGTCGGCCAGGCCGCCAAGGCTGACCACCACCGGCACCGGCAGCGGATCGGCCACATACAGCGGACTGCTGCGCGGCAGCCGCGCGCGCGACGCCGCCCACTGCGCCAGATGCCCGCCCGCCGAATGCCCCACCAGCACCACGCGCGCCAGATCCAGCTGGTGCTGCGGCGCGAGGGTGCGCAGCAAATCCAGCGCCGTCGCCACATCCTGATACATGCCCGGGTAGCCGCCGCCCTCCTCATCGTAGCGGCGGTATTCCACATTCCACACGGCGATGCCCTGTTCCACCAGGCTGCCGGCCATGCTGCGCATCTGCGTGATGCCGCCAAATGCCTGGGTCCAGCAGCCACCGTGGATCAGCACCACCAGCGGAAACGGTCCCGCGCCCGCCGGCAGAAACAGCTGCGCAAACTGCGATGGCGCAGCGCCATACGCCACCTGCTGCGCCGGCGCCGGACCGTTGAGCGCCAGATAATCCTCCAAGGTCATCGGCGTCGTCACCACGCCGCCGGCACTGCCCTCCACCGCCGCCTGCAATCTGCTGCGCATTTTTTTCAGCATGTCCGTACTCCTGATTTTCGAGCCGCCATGCTACACCAAAAAAAAGGCCGCCCCGAAGGACGGCCCAAAGAACTAAACCCCCGCTTAGAACTTGTAATTGGCGCGCGCGTAGTAGTAGCTGCCGTTGATGCCGAACGGCGAGAACGATGGCAGGATGTTGACCGCCGCATTGTCGCCCGCCGCGCGCTGGTCGGCCAGCAGCGCCGGATTCACACCGTTAGGATAGGTGTTGAACAGATTGTTCGCGCCCATCGCCACCGACCACGCCGTGCTGATCTTGTAGCCCACTTCCAGGTCGGTGATGCCCTTGGCCGCAATCTCCGTCTTGTGGTACACCGAACCATCTTCGCTGCCGTACTCCGACGACTTGCCATAAATCGCCTCGCGCAGGTTGACGGTCCAGTTACCGATCTTCCACAGCGCACCCAGATTCATACGCATGCGCGGCGATGCCGTTTCCAGGTCCGAAATCGCCGTCTTGTCGAGCAGCGTTTGCGGCAGCAGCTGCGCCGGCGCCTGGTTGATCTTGGTGACTTCCACCTTGTTGTAGTTGGCGGCAATCGACCAGTCCACCTTGCCGGCCGTGCCGTAGTTGGAGTTAATCGTCGTCACAAACTCCAGGCCGCGGCTGCGCGTATCCACGCCATTGGAGAAGATGTTGATACCGGTCTGGCTCACCGTGCTGTCAAGTACATTGCCATTGGCCTTGATGGCCGCCGTCACCGCCGGCGAATTCACCGAACCGCCCGAACCATACAGCGCGCCGGAACCGACGATGCGGTCGCGTATCTTGATCTGGTAGACGTCCAGCGTGATCGCCACATTGCTGGCCGGGTTCAGCACGATCCCCAGCGACAGGTTGGTCGAACGTTCAGGCTTCAGGCCATCCACGCCCACCAGCCTGGCGCCGGCCGAATTTGGCGCCAGCTGCACAAACGCCGTGGTCGGGCCAACGTTGGTGGCCGAATAGTATTCCTCCGCCAGCGTCGGCGCGCGGAAACCGTTCGAGAAGGTGCCGCGCACCGCTGCCGCCGGCGAGAAGTCATAGCGGCTGGTGATCTTGCCCACCTTGGCGTTGCCGAAATCGCTGAAGTGCTCATAGCGCGCCGCCAGATCCACCGTCAGGTCAGTCACCGGGTTGCCGGCAAAGTCCACATACGCCGCCTGGTTGGTGCGGCGGTGGCTGCCCGCATCCGTGAGCGAGAAGCCCGGATAGGACTGCGAACCTTCCTTGTAGCGCGAGGCCGGGTCGCCCGCTTCAATCTCATACTTGTCGATGCGGTGCTCGACACCAGCGGCGATATTGAGCGGCTTGGCCCAGCCGATCTCAAACTCCTTGCTGGCCTCCAGCGTGGTGGTGAGCTGGCTCGCAATGAAGGTGCCCGCGCTGAAGTTGGTCGGCGTCGAACCGGTGTCGTTGAACAGCGAGACGTTACCCGAATCGGCCACACCGATGCGCGCCTTGTCGCGGCCATAGGTCGAGCTCAAGTCCGTATTCCAGCCCGCCAGCTTGCCCTTGACGCCCGCCGTGAAAGCGAAATCCTCCTCCTTCATGGTTTCCTTCGGCGAGAAGCCGTTCGGATAAATCTTCGGCAGACGGCTCGGCAGGCGGTAGTTTTCGAACGCGCGCGCTTCCTTGCGGCCGGCGGTGGCAATCGCATACAGCTGGCTGTCCGGCGCGAAGTCCCAGCCGAAGTTGGCGGCAAACACATTCAGGTGATACTGCGCGTCGCCCGCGATGTGGTTCACATGCGGATAGCCCGGATGCTGGAACATGGTCGGATAGGCCGCCATATTGGCCGGGTCGACCACGCGCGGGTCAATGCCGCCACGGTCGCTATAGCCGTGATACTTCGATTCCGCCGTCAGGCTCAGATAGGCGTCGGCAAACGGCTCGACACCGATATTGGCCGAGCCATCCAGCGTGCGGCCGCCGCCATCGACATAGCCGCCGCCGTTGACGGTCGCCGTGCCGCCATGGTTGTTCGATTTCAGGATGATGTTGACCACCCCCGCAATCGCGTCCGAACCATACTGCGCGGCCGCACCATCCTGCAGCACCTCGATATGGTCAATCGCAGATACGGGAATGTAGTTCAGGTCAGCCGCCGCGCCGCCCTGGTACGGGCCGCCCAGCACGGCCAGGTTGGCGGTGCCGTGGCGGCGCTTGCCATTGATGAGCACCAGCGTATTGTTCGGACTCAGGCCGCGCAAACGCGCCGACAACGTCAGGTTGGCGGTGTCGCCGCCAAACGCCTGCGCCGTGAACGACGGCAGATTCTGCGCCAGCGCCTGGATCAGGTCCGGCTGGCCGGTGCGCTGCAGCGAGGCCGAATCGAGCACCTGAATCGGCGACGCGCTGTTCTCCACCTTGATGCCGCTGGAACGCGTCCCGGTGACGATCACCGCGCCCACATTCGGTGCGGCGCCAGCATCGGCCGAGGCGGCGACATCATCGGCGGCCGGATCGGCCGCATGCGCGACGCCGAACGCCAGGGTGGACAGCACGGCTGCAACGCCGGTCTTGAGTATGGCCTTATGCATAGTTAAATCCCCGTTTGAATGAAAAAGAAAACTGCTGAATGCCTGTGGCCTGTTCTATTTTTTCGCTGCGACGACCTCGATCTCCACCAGCCAGCCCGGATTGCTCAGGCCCGCTACCTGCACCACCGCGCGCGCCGGCAGATTGGGCTGGCTACCGCCGAAGTACTGGGTGTAAGCCTCCATAAAGCCCTTGGTATCGGCCTTGCCGCCCTTGGCCGGATCGCCGACCAGGAACACCTGCATCTTCACCACGTCCGACATCTCCAGCTTCATGCCCTGCAGGATTTCCTTGATCTTTTTCAGCACCGATTCCGACTGCGTTTTGGTGTCGCCAAACGCCGCCAGCGAATCCGGCGCCGCTGCCGCATCCACCACCGCCGGCACCTGGCCGCTGATGAAGTGGATCGTGGCGGTCGAAGGCACCGTCACCGCCAGCGCAATCGGAAAATCGGAATTGGGAATCTTGTGGCGCACGATGTCCGCTTTCGGCGCGGCCGCCGCACTACCCACAGCAGCGCACATCAACACGGTGGCAAATACTTTTTTCATGGAGTTCATCTCTTTCAGTGTTTGTTGGACATCAGGGAATTGCCGAACGGGTCCACGCCCAGCGTGGTGCGCAGCGAGCCGACATCCGACTCCGTGAGGCCGTCCGCCTTGTTGCCCCAGTTGGAGCGCACAAAGGTCAGCACGGTGGCGATATCGCGGTCGCTCAGCGAATCGCTGAAGTCCGGCATGCCGCCACGGCCTTTCAGCAGCACGGCCGCGACGTCGGTGCTTTTGCCCTGCACGAATTTGCTGCCCGCCAGTGCCGGGAAGGCGCCCGGTATGCCTTTGCCACTGGACTGGTGGCAGGCCGCGCAGTTCTTGAGGAACAGCGCCTTGCCATCCACCTCCTGTGCTTGTGCAGGCGACAGCAGCATCGCCGCCGCCACGGCCATCATTGATGCGAGTTTCATGCGCTGGCCCTTTCATGGATCCTGGCGATCTGCTGCCACGCCGATTCAATCGCCCCGGCCTGCCAGCCGGTCAGATAGCTCAGATGCTCGCCGGCCAGCAGGATGCGGCCCTCGCCTTCCAGCAGCACCGGATATGCCGCAGCGCGCGTCTTGTCGGTCCACTCGGCCCAGCCGCCCAGGTTGTACTGCACGCGGTGCCAGGCCACCGAGAACGCCGTCTCAAAGTTCTCGGTGTACTGCGGGAAGATCTTCTGCCCTGCCGCCAGCGCAAAATCGGCGCGCTCTTTCAGCGACAGCGCGCTGGTCTCGATAGCCGCCGTCTGGTACTGGTAGTAACCAAGCAGCACGCCCTTGTTTTTCTGGAAGCCATACGAAGGCACCGAGATGGTGTTGATGCCTTTCAGGTCAGTCATGATGTGGCCACCGTAGATATGGTCATCCTCTTCCCAGAAGCGGCGCTTCATCTGCAGCCCGATCTTGCCCACCGGCGCATACGCCACCGAGGCGACCGCCTGCTTGAATTTGTCCGAGAAATCGGTATCGATCTGGCGCAGCACCGACAGCGGCATCGCGCACAGGCAGTAGTCGGCGCTGATGGCGCTGAGCTTGTTGCTGCCGGTGTCCTTGTAAGTCACCGTCACGCCCTTGTCGTTCTGACGTATGGTCTGTACCTCCGCCTTGTAGCGGATGTTCTTGCCGACGCGTTTTTCAAATGCCTTGGCAATCGCGTCCATGCCGCCCACGGGCTGGAACATGGTGTTCTGCATCGGGAAATCCTGCACCGCGCTGTAGACGTGGCCCAGCTTCGACGCCAGCAAATCCTTGAAGCCCAGCGGATCGGATGGCGTGCCCGCTCCCGGCGACAGGCCCGCACCTGGATTCACCGCGTAGCCACGGCCACTGCGGCCCTTGTATTGCAGCTCGCCCGGTGTCAGCGCGCCTTCATGCGCCAGATAGTCCAGCAGCAGGCGCTGGTCATCTTCCGTCAGCGCCTGGTCCAGCTGATGGTTCTTGACCGACTTGGCCAGCAGCTCCGACACATGGCCGCGCATATCGGCCTTGACCTCTTTCACGCGCAGGCGCTTGCCGGCAAACGGTCCCGCGTTTTCCGAGTAGACGTAAGCATGGTCGTTATCGTTGACCATGACTTCCAGCGGCACCTCAAACAGCTTGGTGTAGTGCAGCGTCGATTGATGGTGCAGCGGGATACGCCAAGGACCATGATTGATGTAGTGGCCCTCGTCAAACGCGCAGATCTGTTTTTCGCCACCCAGCTCCGTCAGGCTGAAACCCTTGCGCGCGGTCTGGCAGCGGCCACCGGCAAACGCACGCGCTTCCAGTATCTGCACCTTGTAGCCCAGCTTTTCCAGCTCATAGGCCGCCGTCATGCCGGCCAGGCCAGCACCCAGTATCAGCACCTTCCTGCCTTTGCCGCTGCCGCTCAGCGCCGGTGGCGCCGACGCCGTCGAGGCGATGCCCATGCCCCAGGCATTCATGGTATTCAACAGCAAGCCGGTGCCGCCCACGGCGGCAGCCCGGTACAGAAAATCCCTCCTCGTTAATGCGCTAAACGATTTAAACGGTTTTACTGTTTTACTATCCATCTGCTTCCTCACCAGTCTGCTGAAAGATCCTTGGGCGACTTGCTAACCCATAGCTCCTCTTTAGCAAACGGCGTGCCACAGCATGGTCAAAAAATAAACCTGTTTCGCCGCAGCGCGCTGCGTGCGGCCAGACCGCAAACAAGGTTGGATAAGCGAACAGACTTTATTCGCAGGCACGCTTTGGCGCACGACAACGCGCCGCACCTTAACGATGCAGCGCGCAGCGTGATGCACAGCGTTGGAAAGGATTCAGTTGACGAAGCTGGCGACGCCCTGCGTAGTAGTACGCACTGGCGCCGCCATCGGATGGCAGGCGTGGAACTGCATGGGAGAAGACGGATCGAGAAAATAGACCGTCTCCATATCTTCGGGATCGTAAGCGAGCTTGATATGCCAGGCGCCGCGCAGGCGCGCACGTTCGAACCAGCGCTCGCTGATGGCGCGCGCGCACGTGTACAGGCGGTTGAACAGCGCAATGCCATCACTGGTCACGCTGGCCTGCGCCACCGGCATCAGGCTACAGCGGATCAGATGCTCAGGATAGATCTTTAATCCGCCCGCACGGTGTTCGCGGCCCCAGTCCCACAACTGGCGCGGCGTCGCCTTGCCCGCATGCGCCAGCGGCTGGCGGTTGTTGTAGTACAGGATGCAGTCGATGATGATGCGCGTGAACTGCTCCACATGCATGACGCCATCAAGCCGGCATGGCGCGCCTTGTGCGTCCGGCGCCAGCAGGCGGAAGCGCTTTTCCAGCACCGGGCGCCAGTCATCCGGGCCATCGTCGGACGCCAAGCAGCGCAGATTGAAATTGTTCAGCAGCGGATCGCCGTTCCAGCCCGATGTCAGCGCCGGCCTGACATGCAGCGTGTCCGGCAGATGGCGGCACGGCCACTGCTCCGCTTCGATGTGGCGGCCATACTGCTGGCTGTAGCGCTGCTTGTCAGCGCCGCAGTTAGCCAGTGCCAGCATGGCCTGCGGCCACTGCGCCGCGCCAAAGCCCACATACAGGCCGCACACCAGCCGGCTGAAGATATCCGTGACCACATACAGCAAGGGACGTCCTGCAAGCTGCTGGCGGTCCGCGCGCGACACCAGCTGCACGTCTGCGCGCACCACGTCCAGATAAAAGCCGGCGCCGGGCCGGCCCGGCGGCAGCCGGCACGCGTCCAGCGGCGGCTGCAGCGCTGGTGAAGGTGTCATTCCGGCCGGACGGCGCGCCACTTCCGGCGGCCGGTCGTCGTCGTGATCGAGCCAGTAGTTGAACTGGCCGAAGGTAGGAATCGCGCTGACCGGGCCGGACGTCAGCACGCGTCCCGTCTCCGCATCGATGCGGCGCTCGACAAAGAAATCCGCCAGCATCTGCTGGTAGGCGCCCAGCCGCGAAAACCTGGCATTGGCGGCCGCATAGCAAGCCGTGGCGACGCGAAAGGTGCGGCGTATCTCCTCGTCCGCATTCAGGCCGGCGCCTTCCTCTGCGGCGTTCTTGCGCGGCCGGCCGCGCTTGACATCGGCCGACGACTGGCGCACCTTGCCCCGTCCACCGGAGTTGCCGTAATCCGGCAGCAGCGCATTGGGCGTCTGCCCGCGCTGCCAGTAGCGGCGCAGATAGCGGTAAATGGTGGGGTGCGAGACGCCATGCGCCGCCGTCGCCAGCGACACCATCTGGCCGCGCTGGCGCGCTTCGAAGATCTGCGGTTCCTGCGCCACCAGCGGCGCGATGATCTGCCACGCGCGGGCGCGCAACTGCAGATGCTTGGGCGGCAGCAGCTCCTGGCTCACCACCATCAGATAAGGATCGGCCGCCAGCACGCTGGCGTGGCCGGCCTGGATATCAGCCAGCAGCACCGGCAGCGGCACCAGCTCCACCTCCGCCGACACCGCCGCCACGTCAAACACATAGGCGTGGCCCTGCCCGGGAGCGATCCACAGGACGCGAACGGTGCGCGGCGACGGATGCGTATAGTGCAGCAGATCATTCCGCAATAGCATCTACCCTCCTGATAAGAGAATCTGTTGCTATCACGGATGCAATAAGCGGGCCAGCCCCGGTGCGGGCCGGTGCGCCCTATGGCGCCGTCACCACCGTGGCGAATCGCCGTGACGTCGTGGTGCATTGCAGCACGCGCCGCGCACCGGCCAAGTGCACGCAGGCCGGAATGAAAACGGGGCCTTGCGGCCCCGTGGTGTTTAGTACTTCTTCGACTTCGGCTTGGCGCCCGGCACCGGCTTCTTCGGCGGCGTGTGCTTGCCCGATTCCGGCGGCATGCGGTCAGCCTGGCTGATCTTCAGCTGCGCACCGCCGACCCAGACCTTGCCCAGGTTGCGGAACATGTCTTCCGGCATACCGTCCGGCAGTTCCAGCATGGTGTGGTTATCGAAGATCTCGATGCGGCCGATGTACTTGGCTTCCAGGCCGGTTTCGTTGGCGATGGCGCCGACGATATTGGCTGGCGTGATTTCGTTGGCACGGCCCACTTCAACGCGGAAAGCCGTCATCGGCACGGAGACTTTGTTTGGCTTGTCTTTTTTCTTCTTGGCCGGCGCTTCTTCCACGTCTTCCGCAGCGGCGCGCACCGTCTTGTCCAGCGGCGAACCGGCTGGCTTGGCGGCGCGGGCCGGCACTGGCTTGGCAGCGCGGGCTGGCGCGGCAGCTGGCGCCGGTGCTGGCGCACCTTCGCCATCCACGCTGATGCGCAGTGCCTGGCCGGCGACACGGATGCCACCCATCATTTCAAGCGCGTCGCGGCTCAGCGTGTCCGGCATATCCAGAACGGTGAAGTCGTCAAAGATCTCGATGCGGCCGATGTTCTTGGAGTCGATGCCACCTTCGTTGGCAATCGCGCCAACGATGTTGCCCGGCTTGACGCCGTGCTGGTAGCCCACTTCGATGCGGTAGGTGCGCATGCCTGGCTCGGACTCGCGCGGGATGCGTTCCTTCTTGCCGAAACGCTCGCTGCGGTCAGGACGGTCACCACGGTCGCCGCGGTCAAAGCGATCGCCGCGTTCCGGACGATCGAACGATGCGCTGGCGCGCGCCGGACGCTCTTCCCACTGGGTCTGCTGTTTTTTATCCAGCAGCAGCGGCACGTCGCCACGCGCCAGCTTGGCCAGCGCGGCGGCGATTTCCAGCGCAGGCACATTGTGTTCCTGCTCGAAGGCCTCGATCAGCGACTGGAACTGTTCCAGGCCGCCTTCCGCCAGCGTGTCGGTAATCTGCTGCTTGAATTTGGCGATACGCACATCGTTGACCGCCTGGATGGTCGGCAGTTCCAGCTGGCCGATCGGCTGGCGCGTGGCGCGTTCGATCATCTTCAGCAGGCCTTTTTCACGCGGCGTGATGAACAGGATCGCCTCGCCGCTACGGCCGGCGCGGCCAGTACGGCCGATACGGTGGGTGTAGCTTTCCGGATCATGCGGCACGTCGTAGTTGACCACGTGCGAAATGCGCTCCACGTCCAGGCCACGGGCGGCAACGTCGGTCGCCACCAGGATGTCGATTTTGCCGTCCTTGAGCATCTGCACGGTGCGCTCGCGCTGCGCCTGCTGGATGTCACCGTTGATGGCGGCGGCCGAGAAGCCCCGCGCCTGCAGCTTCTGCGCCAGTTCCTCGGTACCCAGCTTGGTGCGCGAGAAAACGATCATGCCGTCGAAGTTCTCGGCTTCCAGGATGCGGGTCAGCGCGTCGAGCTTGTGCATGCCGGACACCAGCCAGTAGCGCTGGCGGATGTTTTCATTGGTGCCGGTCTTGGCCGCCACCGTGATTTCCTTCGGATTGCGCAGATAGGTATTGGCAATGCGGCGGATCGCCGATGGCATGGTGGCCGAGAACAGCGTGGTCTGGCGCGACTCCGGCGTCTCTTGCAGGATGCGTTCGACGTCGTCGATAAAGCCCATGCGCAGCATTTCGTCGGCTTCATCCAGCACCAGCGTCTTCAGCTTGGACAGGTCCAGCGAACCTTTATCCAGGTGGTCGATCACGCGGCCTGGGGTGCCGACCACGACATGCACGCCGCGGCGCAGCGCCGACAGCTGCGGGGCGTAGCTTTGGCCACCGTAGATCGGCAGCACGTGGAAACCAGGGATATGGGCGGCGTAGGTCTGGAACGCTTCGGCGACCTGGATCGCCAGTTCGCGCGTCGGCGCCAGCACCAGCGCCTGTGGCGTGGTCTGTTTGATATCGATGCGCGCCAGGATCGGCAGCGCAAAGGCAGCGGTTTTACCGGTACCGGTCTGGGCCTGGCCCAGCACGTCCTGGTTATTCAGCAGCAGGGGAATGGTCGCGGCCTGGATAGGCGATGGCGACTCGTAGCCGACGTCATTGAGCGCTTTAAGCAGCGGCGCGCCAAGATCGAGGTCGGAAAAAAGGGCAATTGGGGATACTGGGGATGCAGACATGGCGTCACTCACAAAATTGTTCGAATCGCCTAATTGCGAAAGAAATTGTTGCGTAGTTTACTCTGTCTGGGCCGAACAGGCGGTTTTTTACATGATTTCACGCTGAAATGCAGGCTTTTTGCGAGCAGCCTATAGTGAAGACTTTGTCGTTTCCGGAGCACATCCCATGCGTATCCTCGTCACCGCCGCCCTCTTCGCCGGCACCGCGTCTGCCGCCTCATATGGCCTACAGCTGGAAGGTTTTACCTATCCGCATCCCGTCCACAAGTACAGTTTCGCCTCGCAGGGCCTGAACCTGCAGATGGCCTACATGGACATCGCGCCGACCGGAGCGGCCAATGGCAAGACTGCGCTTCTCCTGCACGGCAAGAACTTCTGCGGCGCGACGTGGGAACAAACCATCACCGACTTGACCAGGGCCGGCTACCGCGTCGTGGCGCCGGACCAGATCGGGTTCTGCGCTTCGTCCAAGCCGGAGCACTACCAGTACAGCTTCCAGCAGCTGGCAGCCAATACGGACGGACTGCTGAAAAACCTCGGCATCAAACAAGCCGTCGTGATCGGCCATTCCACCGGCGGCATGCTGGGCACACGCTATGCGCTGATGTACCCGGACGCCGTTTCGCGCCTGGTGCTGGTCAATCCGATCGGACTGGAAGACTGGAAGGCGCTGGGCGTGCCAGCTCCCAGCGTCGATCAATGGTATGCGCGGGAACTGAAACTGTCGGCCGACAGCGTGCGCGCCTACGAACGCGCTACCTACTACAGCGGCAACTGGAAGCCCGAATACGAAAAATGGGTGGACATGCTGGCCGGCCTGAACGCCGGTCCGGGCCACAAACTGGTGGCGTGGAATTCCGCGCTGATCTACGACATGATCTTCACACAGCCGGTGGTCTACGAATTCGCGCTGCTCAAGGTGCCCACTACGCTGCTGATCGGCACCGCCGACACCACCGCCATCGGCAAGGATGTTGCGCCGCCGGACGTCAAGGCGAAGCTGGGCCATTACGATGTGCTGGGCAAGGAGACGGCGAACAGGATACCGCAGGCGCGGCTTGTGGAGTTCAAGGGCATGGGACATGCGCCACAGATGGAAGACCCGGTGGTCTTCCATCGCACCCTTCTGGAGGAACTGCAGAGGAATTGAATCGTTGAATCGGTTAACGTAACGCAGAGAAGACGGAGGTGGAATCCGTCTTCTCTCTTGCACCGCCCAGGCCCGAAGGGTCCGGGGCGGTACGTCCGGCACTAGCTTAAATTACTTGCTGGCAGCTGGCGCTGAAGCGGCTGGCGCTGGGGTCGAAGCAGTTGCCGATGCCGAGGCGCTGGCGGCTTTCTCTTTCTTGTGATGCTTGCTGGCTTTCTTGGCAGCTGGTGCCGATGCTGCCGGAGCCGATGCGGCTGGCGTCGAAGCGGCGGCGGATGCGGATGCCGAAACGGCTGGAGCTTGAGCGAAAGCAGCGGAAGCGAACAGGCCGGCGATCAGGGTAGCGATAACTTTTTTCATGATTCAATCCTCGATTTGGTAAATTTAGTTTATACGGTTTATATCGTTAATTACTTGACTGCCGGTGCTGCGGCTACCGCTGGATTGGCGGCTGGTGCTGGTGCTGCTGCGGCGGCTGGCTTGGCTTCCGCAGTCTTGGATTCTTTAGCCTTGTTGTGATGGGCTTTGTGTTTGGCGGCTGGTTTCGCTGCGGTTTGTTCCGCTACGGCCGGTTTGGCTTCAGGTGCGGCTGCAGGAGTGGCAGGCGCTTGAGCGAATGCTGCGGTTGCGAACAGGCCGGCGATCAGAGTAGCGATTACTTTGGACATGATTAATTCCTTTTCGGAGTTTCGGCATCAGGACAATTCCTGTGTCGCATGAGCAAAAAACGCGATGGCCGATCACCCAGTTGACGGCCATTACAATTTCTTACAATCACTACCGATCAGGGCACAAGGCCTTAGTCTTCCTTCTTTTTACGCACCGTATCGGACTGCTCCTGTGCCGGTCTGGTGGCCGGTGGCGGCGCCACTGGCAGCGGAAGACCCAGCAGTACCATGACCAGAAATACCGGCAGCAGCAGGTAGAATAAAGGTCGTCGCCAGTTGAGTTTGAATTTCCACATGGCTGGCATATGGCGCTGGACCTGGCTTTATCAATAAGACAATCAAGGTTTTACATCGTCCTTGAGCGCCGCCAGCGCCATCTTCTCCACCAGCCCCGGGGCGATGAGTTTCATCCAGCGACCCAGCTTGCCTTTGGCCGACATCACCACCTCGCGGCGACGCGACGCCATGCCCTCGACAATGAGTGCGGCGCACTGCTCCACCGGCATCGCCTTGTCTTCTTTGAGGCTGCTGCTGCCCAACTGGCCACCGGCCGCATTGAAGCCGCGATGGCGTATCTGCGTCGCCACCACGCCCGGATAGGCCGTGGTCACGCTGACACCGTATGGCTTCATCTCAATCCGCAGCGCTTCAAAGAAACCGCCCATGGCAAACTTGGTGGCGCTGTAGGCGGTGCGCCCCGGCACGCCCACCAGGCCCGCCAGCGACGACACCGCCACAATGCTGCCGCGCGACTGCTTCAGGTAAGGCAGCGCCGCATGCGTGCACCAGACGCTGCCCCACAGATTAATCCGCATCAGCTCCTCGTACCATGCAAGGTTCTCCACTTCCGAGAACAGCGCGTGCGCCGAACGGCCGGCGTTGTTTATCAGCCCATCGATGCGGCCAAAGCGCGCCACGCAAGCGTCGATCAGGGCCACGCACTGCGCCTGCACCGACACATCGGTCGGCACCACCAGTGTCTGCGCACCGGATGCGGCACACTGCGCCGCCACCTGCTCCAGCATTGCCGAGTTGCGCGCCGCCAGCACCAGCGCCACGCCGTTGCCATGCTGACGCGCCAGCTGCCGCGCGATTTCCGCGCCGATGCCATCCGAAGCGCCGGTGAGAATGATGGTCTGCATAGGTCTCCTTTAGTTTGTGATTTACAGTAAGATTACCGCCTTCTGCACCACACTATGGAGTAAACATGCGTCTTCCAGTTATCGCCCTGGCTGCCGGCCTCGCCCTGCAAGCTCACGCCCAGCAACCTGTTGTCGCCGAAGCACCATTACGCGCGCACCTGTCGCTGCTGGCCGATGATTTGTTCGAAGGCCGCGGCACGGGCCAGCGCGGCGGCGACCTCACCGTGCGCTACCTGGAAACGCAAGCGGCCGTGCTGGGCCTGAAACCGCTGGCTGATGGCAGCTACCGCCAACTGGTCAAGGCCGAAGGCAGCAAGCTGCTGCCGGGCAGCTTCGCCCGCTTCACCACAGCGGGCGGCAAGACGCTGTCGCCCGTCACCGGCAACGACATCCTGATCGGCACCATGGGCGGCAAGGAGCACGTCAACATCGACGCGCCTGTGGTGTTTGTCGGCTACGGCGCGGTCGCCCCGGAAGAAAAATGGGACGACTACAAGGGCGTCGACATGAAGGGCAAGGTGCTGGTCATGATGGTCAACGATCCGCAGCCCACCGCCGAAGAACCCAACCGCTTTGCCGGCAAGGCCTACACCTACTACGGCCGCTGGATGTACAAGTACGAAGAGGCGGTACGCCAGGGCGCGGCCGGCGTGCTGCTGATTCACACCACGCCGTCGGCATCGTATGACTGGAGCGTGCCCGCCACCAGCTTTGCGCACGAGCGCTTCCACCTGGCCGGCAGCGGCAATCCGCTGGAAGGCTGGCTGCAGGAAGACACGGCACGCGCCCTGTTTGCCGCTGGCGGCTTTGACCTCGACCAGCTGCGCGCCGCCGCCGAGCGCCGCGACTTCCGTCCGGTCGACCTCAAGCTCACCATGCATGCGGAAGTCAACAGCAAGATCCGCCAGATCGAGCAGTACAACGTGGTCGGCATCGTGCCAGGCACGGACGCCAAACTGAAAGCCGAAGCCGTGGTCTACTCGGCCCACTGGGACCACCTGGGCATCGACGAGAACAAACAGGGCGACAACATCTGGAACGGCGCCATCGACAATGCCTCCGGCGTGGCCGCGCTGCTGGCCATGGCGCAGGAAGCGGTCAAACATCCGGCCAGGCGCAGCCAGGTGTTCCTGTGGCCGGCCGGCGAGGAAACCGGCTTCCTCGGCAGCAGCGCCTACATCCGCAACCCGGCCTGGCCGCTGGACAAGACCACGGCCGACCTCAACCTGGACAGCATGAACTTCGTCGGCAAGACGCACGACATCGGCGTGGCCGGCGCCGAGCGCAGCAGCCTGTACGATGCGGCCGCCGTGGTGGCCAAAAAGATGGGCCTGAAACTGGCGCCGGCGATTCCCGACCTGTCGGGCGCCTACTTCCGCGCCGACCATTTCAGCTTTGCCAAGGCGGGCGTGCCGGCGTTTAACGTCGGCTCGGCCGTGTTCTCGGGCGATGGCTACTTTGACTTCGTCAAGGACCAGGACAAGTCGCGCGCACGCCTCATGGCGTTCAAACAAGACTACCACCAGCCCAGCGATGAATACCACGCCGACTGGGACCTGTCGGGCATGGTGCAGCAGGCGCAGTTCACGCTGAACCTGGGCTATGAAGTGGCCAACGCACCGAAAATGCAAACCTGGAAGGCAGGCGACGCCTTCAGCAAAGTAAAACGTTAAAAAACTGCCACACGGAAACGGAGCGTAACCGCCTATAATTCAGGCAGTTCACCTTCCAAGAGGTCTCTCCGTGTGGCTTAATGTTTTAACCATGTTGCGGCGCGGTTGCGGCATTGCGGCTGCCATTGCAACCAGTCTGCTGCTGGCCGGCGCGGCGCAGGCAAGCACCTTCAACTTCAACGGCAGCAATGTGGTGCCAACCTGTCCACTGACGGGCACCACCTATAACTGCGCCGCGCTGCCCAACGCCAACGACACCGACGTCATCATCATTGCCGGCGGCTACACGGTGCAGGTGAGTTCGGCCGTCTCATTTAGCTACAACCAGAGCCTGCAGATGAGCGGCACCGCCACGCTGCAAACCACGGGCAGCGGCAACCTCAACATCGCCGACATGAACCCGGCCAATCTGGCGGTCAGCGGCGGCACCTTCACCGCCGGCGGCAATTTCAAGATCGGCAACCAGGCGCAGACCATCATCGCCAACGTCAACGCCGCCACCATGACCATCGGCAGCGGCTCCGCCACCAAAATCACCGGCACGCTGACCGCCAGCGGCCAGATCGACCTGGGATCGCACGCCACCATCGTCGGCCCGATTTCCGCGTCTGCCGTGACCAGCAATTCACCGGTATCGCTGACCGGCGATGTCACCGCCACCAGCTCGTTCCAGCTGGCGTCCGGCAGCACGCTGAAAGGCAACCTGACCGCGCCCACCGCCACGCTTGATCCATCGTCCATCACCGTCACCGGCAACATCACGGCCAACAACTCGCTGACCATCGGCAGCGGCAACACGGTCAACGGCACGGTCAAGGGCGGCCAGCTGACGATGGCCTCGGCCAATGTCACCATCAACGGCGGCGTCACCATGACCGGCGACATCGACATCGGCTCGGGCGGCACCATCAATGGCGACGTGGTGGCGCGCAACGTCAACACCCACTCCAGCAATGCCTTCATCAAGGGCAATGCGGCGGTCAACTCCATCTACATCGACTGGAATAGCGGCGTCACCAAAACCATCACCTGCACCGGTCCTGGCGCGGCGCAGTGCAGCTGCGTCACGAAGGCCGATCCCAACTACCAGCCGACCTGCGGCGCCGCGCCGGCCGGCGCGCCGCACCACTTCCAGATCAACCACAGCGGTTCAGCCCTGACCTGCCAGCCGCAGACGGTGACGGTGACCGCCTGCGCCAACGCGGCCTGCACCGCGCCCAACTACACCAGCAACGTCAACGTCACCCTGCAACCGGGCGGCAAGACCTTCACCATCAGCGGCGGCGTCAACAGCGCGGCCACCGTGCAGAGCGCCACCGCAGGCACGTTCACGCTGTCGGCGGCGGCGAGCGGCGTCACCAATGCCACCACGTGCGTCAATAGCGGCAGCGGCGCCGCCTGCGATATGGTGTTCAGCGGCACCGGGCTGGTGGTCAGCGGCAGCAATCACGTGTCGATGGCTTCCGGCGCGCAAGTGACAATCCAGGCCCTGACCGCATCGGCGAGCAATCCGCAAAGCTGCGTGCCGCTGGTCGCCAACCAGGCCACCAATATCACCATGTCCTGCAGCTACAGCGATCCGGTGGCCAGCAAGGCGGCAGCGGTGCCGGTCAAGATCGGCAATACCAGCCTCAGTTGCAGCAATAACAGCACCGCCAGCATCCCGTTCACGTTTGATGCCAATGGCCTGGCCACCAATACGCTGCAATATGCGGAAGTGGGCCGGGTGACGCTGACGGCCAGCTATGCGACCAGCGCGCTGAGCGCGACCGGCAATGGCGACTTCATTGCCGCGCCAGCCAGGCTGCTGCTGACCGCCGTCAACGCGGCCAACACGGTGACCATCGGACCGCAGCCGCTGGCAGCGCCGCTGACGGGCATTTTCGCCCGGGCCAGCGAGCCGTTCTCGCTTACCGTCACTGCGGTGAACAGTCTCGATAACCCCACCACCAACTTCGGCAAGGAAAATACCCCGTCGCTGGTTGTCATCAATCCGGTCATCAATCAGACCAGCGCGAATCCGGCCAGCACCAAAAGCTATACCCAGGGCGTGCTCAAGGCAACCTTCCCCGCCTTCAGCCAGGGCCGCAGCACCGCCAGCGCCAGCTTCAATGACGTCGGCTATCTCCAGCTGGTGCCCAGCCTGGGCAGCGCCGCCAACAACAGCACGAACAATTACTATCTCAGTACGCCACTGGCCAGCTTCCAGACCACCGGCCAGCAATACGTCAGCCGCTTCATTCCCGACCATTTCGATACGGCTCTGCTGACCACCACCGAGATCAACAATCTGGTGCAAAATCCGCAGATCGGCCTCACCATGAGCTGCATCTATAACAACCAGTCCTTGCCGGCCGGCGTCAATCCCTGCAGCGGCGGCGCCACCAGCTTCATCAACTCGAAGCAGTTCTTCTTCATGAAAGTGACCGCCTATAACAGCGACTCGCCGCCGACACCGACGCTCAACTACACGGGCGCACTGGCCAGTCCGGTGACCATCAGCGCCTGGAGCAGCAATGGCGGCACGGTGGCCGCCGACGGCGCCGTCGGCTGGAGCGCCGGCAACAGCGCGACCCGCTTCAACTTCAGCAACGGCGTCGGCAATCTGGCCAGCCCCGGCCCTGGCAGCCCCAACCTGCCGTCCTTTACCTTCACTTACGCCTACCCGGCCAAGGACGTGCCGCCCGCCACCATCTACCTGCGCGCGGCCGATACCGACAACGCCAGCTCGCAGCGCACCACGCCCGCCAGCTCGGTCGAAGCGCCGCTGTCCGTGGTCAGCGGCCGCCTGCTGGTGTCGAACGCCTACGGCTCGCCCACCGCGCCATTGCCGGTCAGCGCCACCGCCCAGTACTTCATGCCCGGCGGCTATGTGTTCAATCCGCAGGTCACCACCAGCGGCAATGGCAATATCAGTACCGCGATCACCTTTACCAACTGCCAGAACGGCCTCGATACCAGCAGCAATAACAGCCACACCTGTCCATCCACGCTGACGCTGGCCGACAACAACGCCGCGCTGTCGCTGAATGGCGGCCGCGCCACGTTCCGCCTGGCTGCGCCCTCGCCTACGCTGACGCGCAATGGCTCGGTCGATGTGCGCCTGAATACGGTCGTCAATGGCAATACGGTCGAACTGATCCCTTATCTGCCCAGCAGCACGGGCCGCGAAACCTTTGGCATTTACCGCTCCGGACCGGTGGTCTACACGCGCGAGGTGTATAACTGAGCGGCGCTGCAAACCAGCGCAAAACGGAGTACGATGGCCGCTTTCTGACCTACCCACCAAGGAGCACCATGGAAACCAACGCACAGTGGATTGATGTTGAAACCAGCGACGGCAAGTTCGGCGCCTACCTGTCGCTGCCGCGCGGCGGCAAAGGCCCGGGCATCGTGCTGATCCAGGAAATCTTCGGCGTCAACCAGCATATCCGCAATGTGGCCGATCAGTATGCGGCCGACGGTTACGTAGTGCTGGCGCCGGACATGTTCTGGCGCCACGGCGCCCGCATCGAACTCGGTTATGACGACGCCGGCTGGAAGCGCGCGGTGGAACTCATGAATGCCACCGACTTCGCCACCGCCCAGCAAGACATCGCCGCCACCATCAAGGTGCTGCGCGGGCTGGACGCCGTGGGCAGCGCCAAGGTGGCCGCGCTCGGCTTCTGCTTCGGCGGCCGCCTGTCCTACCACACGGCCGCCAATGGCCTGGTGGATACGGCCGTGGCCTACTACGGCGGCGGCATCCAGAACGCGCTGGACCGCGCGCCGGAAATCAAGGTGCCGGTGCTGATGCATTTCGGTGCGGCCGACAGCCATATTCCAATGGACGCCGTAAAGAGCATCGCCGAGCGTTTTGAAGACAACGAGCAGGTCGAAATCCACGTCTACGACGGCGCCGAGCACGGCTTCAACTGCAACCACCGTTCGTCCTACAACCAGCGCGCCGCAGCCGAAGCCCACGGCAACACGCTGGTCTTCCTGAGCGAACAGCTCTAAGCCTGCGGCTGCGCCTTCAGGCGGCGCAGCTGCAAGGTCACGCCTACCAGCAACAGCAGGAACATGACGCCGGTGATCGCTTGCAGCTCCGGCGCCTCGGCGCTCGGCAACCACGGCGCGCCCAGTGGCAGGCGCGTGCTGGTTTCCGTCACGGCCGGCACCATGTGGAAGAAAAACGTCAGCGAATAACTGATGGTCGATACCTGCACCGAGCGGCGGCCAAACCTTCTCCGGTCCGCCAGCCAGGCCAGCCCGAGCACCAGCAAGGTGATGATGCCCAGTATATGCGGCTTGCCAAAACCGCCGTGCTGGTAAATACCGAAGCCGGTCACGCAGGTCAGCACCGTGGTCCAGATATAGACTTTGCCCAGCACGCTGGCGGGATCAATACGCTGGTCGCGCACGAAACCGGCCAGCGCCGCGCCGACCGCAACCAGGCTGATAAGCGTATGAATGACGCCCAGGTAAGTCAGGCCGTAAATCATGGCAGCTCCTTTCAGTGTGTGTAGGCTGATCGTACACACTATTGCTGCCGTGGTCTTACCACTAAAGAGCTATTGCCGACTGCGTTAAAATGGCGGCATCACACACAAGGAATGCGCATGGCCCGCCTGAAACTGGACTTCCCGGACGAGTTGTTTATTTTTTCCACGCAGCTCACGGTGCGCGTCACCGACATCAACGGCGCCAACCATCTGGGTAACGACTCGATGGTTTCCATGATCTCCGAAGCGCGGGCGCGCTTCCTGTTCGAGTATGGCGTGCAGGAGACGGGGCAGGATGGCACTGGCATCATCATCACCGACCTGGCCACCACCTACCGCGCCGAAGCGCATGCGCGCGACCAGCTGGTGTTCGAGGTCGGCGTGATGGACTTCAACCAGTACGGCGGCGACATCATCTTCCGCATCACGCGTCCGGGCGACGGCAAGCTGGTGGCCATGGCCAAGTACGGTTTTGTCTTCTTCAATTACAAAACCAGCCAGGTCACGCCGATGCCGCCGGAGTTCCTGGCCAAGTTCCCCAAGGCTAACCGCCTGGACTAGGCAATCAGCGCTTGGCGACTTTAGGAACGATGGATTTGTTGAACCAGTCGTCCAGCATCTGCTTCTCGTAGCGCAGCGGGTCGCTGTCGAAGTAGCCGCCCAGGCGGCCCTGGTAGTTCATGTTCGACAGCTGCTCGTCGCCGCTGCGCAGCACCTGGCCATCCTGCTCCAGCGTGTACTTCAGATGCATATGCGGCCAGTCGGCGCCGCCATTCATGATGCGGATATCGTCGCCGGCGCGGCGTGGATACAGACGGCCGGCCAGGTCAATGTCCAGCACTTCGATCTTCAGCGACTGCCCGGCGGGCAGTTTCTTGTCCAGCGTCTTGAAATAATCGCTAAAGTCCTTGAGCGTGCGCTCGCGGTCAATCGCGTTGCGCGGCATATCGGTGTAGTCGTCGGCCTTGACGTAGGTGACAGTCACTTGCGCCAGCGCGGCGCTCGAGGCCAGCAGCGCCACAGCGGCCGCCAGCACGGTACGGGGATTCAGGCGCATGATGCGGCTCCTTCTTGAAGTCTATGCAAACAATATAGCCCTTTTCCCCACCCCACGCCCGGGTTGAAGCGATTTGTTACCAATCAACGGTTTGGTGTCGTTCTGTATCGCTTTGTATCGCAATGTCACAGTCCTGTCATACCAAATAGCTAATATTGCCGCCGTCGAAGCCCAGCCACTGCTTCGCATGATGCCCTCTGCCAGGCACATGGAACGGCCACAACTACAACAGGATTCCTTCTACCATGACCGAGCAACTCGATTCCTCCCGCCGTAGCCTTCTGAAATTCTTGTCCAGCGCCCCCTTGTTGCCACTGGCTGGCGGCAGCGCCACCGCGGCCCTGCTGTCCGCATGCGGCGGCGACACGGCCGCCCCTACCGCCCAACTGATGTCCGTCAGCTTCTCGGGCATGGCGGCGCCGACCCTGGCCGACGCGCCAAAAATGGCGACCACCGCCGTGGCTTCGGCCATGCAGGCCCTGTACTCGGACGGCAAGACCGTCCCGTACAACCTGGCTTACCAGACCTTCTTCATCACCGGCGCGCAAGTGCCGAACGGCAGCGGCGGCACGATTCTGGCCGGCGGCTACTACGACATCAACAACAAGCCGATCGTTGACAAGACGGACGCCAATTCGCGCCAGTTCTTCTCCGACTGCCCGGACGGCACCTCGCTGCTGAAACTGGCGTCGACTACCGTCAGCGGCATCAAGGGCAACGCCGTGTTCGCCGTGGTGCAGTTTGAATACGCCACCCGCAACGTCAAGGGCGATTCCATGTACGGCATGCTGCCGTCGCCTATCGCCATCCTGACGCTGGACCAGGACAAGGCCACCGGCGCGCTGTCGCTGGTGAAGTACCACAACGTCGATACCAGCCCGGCCAACGGCCTGTGGATCACCTGCGGCGCCAGCCGTTCGCCATGGAACACCCACCTGTCGAGCGAAGAGTACGAGCCGGACGCCACCACCATCGAGAAGAACACCCAGTTCGCCAATTTCAGCACCAACCTGTACGGCGACGCCACCAAGGCCAACCCTTACCATTACGGCCACCTGCCGGAAATCACCGTCAACGCCGACGGCACCGGTTCGTGCAAGAAGCACTACTGCCTGGGCCGCATCTCGCACGAGCTGGTGCAAGTGATGCCGGACGAACGCACCACGCTGATGGGCGATGACGCCACCAACGGCGGCCTGTTCATGTTCATCGCCGACAAGGCGCAGGACCTGTCGAGCGGCACCCTGTACGTCGCCAAATGGAACCAGAAGACCACCGACAACGGCGGCTCGGCGACGCTGACCTGGATCAAGCTGGGCAGCGCCACCAGCGCTGAAATCAAGGCCCTGGCCGACAAGCTCAAGGCAGCCGACATCATGGAAGTGAAGACCAGCGATCCGTCGGACGCCAGCTTCACCAAGATCCCGTTCAGCGGCACCTACAACTGGATCAAGATCAAGCCAGGCATGGAGAAGGCCGCGGCCTTCCTGGAAACCCACCGCTACGCAGCGCTGATGGGCGGCAGCATGGGCTTCACCAAAATGGAAGGCACCACCGTCAACGCCAAGGACAAGATCGCCTACTCGGCCATCGCCGCGATTGGCTCGGCCATGACCAACGGTTCGGGCGGCATCGCCATCAAAGGCCCGGCCGCCGGCGCCGTCTACGCGCTGAACATGAAGGGCGGCCAGATCGACACCAAGGGCACGGCCATCAGCAGCGAATGGGTCCCGGTCGACATGGGCGCCGTACCGGCCCTGCTCAGCGAAGACCTGGCCACGCCTGATGCACTGGGCAACAAGGCCAACGCGGACAAGGTCGCCAACCCGGACAACATCAAGTTCTCCGAGAAACTGCGCACCCTGTTCATCGGTGAAGACAGCAGCACCCACGTCAACAACTTCCTGTGGGCCTACAACGTCGATACCAAGGCGCTGACCCGCATCATGTCGACGCCGTCGGGCGCAGAATCGACCGGCCTGCACGCGGTCGACGACATCAACGGCTTCGCCTACATCATGAGCAACTTCCAGCACCCTGGCGACTGGGAGTCGGTGCACAGCAAAGTGCAGGCCACGCTGGATCCGCTGATCCGCGCCAACTACCGCGACCGTTACGGCGCGGCAGTCGGCTACATCACCGGCTTCCCGGCACTGAGCTTCTAAGTCTTTCCTTCCTTAGTTGATTCCGCCCGCAAGCGTTCCGGCGCTTTGCGGGTTTTTTTGTACCATGGCCCACACCACCAGCAGCAGCGCCAGCACCGTCAACGCCGCACCGGCGTACATCACGGCGGCGTAGCCGAGGTTGGCATTCAATACCGCCGCGCCCATCGCCGCACCAATCGCATTGCCCAGGTTGAAGGCGCCGATGTTGACCGACGATGCAAGGCCCGGCGCTTCGGTCGCAGCACGCATCACGCGCATCTGCACCGGCGGCACCAGCGCAAAGGAAGCGATCCCCCACACCAGCAGGCCCGCTGCTGCGCCCAGCTGCGTCTGCGCTAGCCACGGAAACGCAATCATGGTGGCCGCTTCCAGCAGCAGGAAGCCAATCAGCGTCTTGTCGATCGAACGGTCGGCCAGTTTGCCGCCCAGCGAATTACCAATCGTGAAGCCAATGCCGATCAATGCCAGCATCGCCGTGATGAACCCTGGCGATGCATGGGTGAAGGATTGCAGCGTCGGATTGATATAGGTGTACAGCGCGAACATGGCGCCCGAAGCCAGTACCGTGGTCAGCAAGCCTTGCAGCACGACTGGACGCAGCAGCACTTTAAGCTCCTTGCGCACATTCGGCGCCTTGCCTGCGCTGCCTTCATGCAGGAACAGCATCAGTGCCGTCATGGCCAGCAAGCCCAGCGCGCCTATCGCACCGAAAGACTGGCGCCAGCCCATGACGTCGCTAAGCCAGGTCGCAGCGGGCACGCCGCCGATATTGGCAATCGTCAGGCCAAGGAACATGGTTGCCACGGCGCTCGCCTGTTTATCGCGCGGCACCAGGCTGGCCGCCACCACCGAGCCGATACCAAAGAAGGCGCCGTGGGTCAGGCTGGTGATGACACGCGCCACCATCAGGCTGGCGTAGCCCGGAGCCAGCGCCGACAGCACGTTACCCAGGGTGAAAATCGCCATCAGCGCAATCAGCGCTTTGCGGCGTGGCCAACGGGCCAGCAGCAGGGTCATGATCGGTGCGCCGATGGTAACGCCGATCGCGTAAGCCGACACCAGCAGGCCGGCCGTGGGAATCGAGACGTTGACGCCTTGTGCAATCGTCAACAGCATGCCCATCGGGCCAAATTCGGTAGTGCCGATGCCGAACGCGCCGATGGCCAGCGCCAGCAGCGGCAGCGCAGCGCCAGGTTGTGAAGAAGTGTGTGTGTTCATTTTGGGTTCACCGGAAGAGATTTCTGATGAACGCATTATGCGGCGCCGACTTTCCCAAATAAAGTGCATAATCCTCAAAATACTTTTGCTGAATTTGGAAAAATGAAACTGGCCCTCGATGAACTTTCCGTGTTTCTGGCTGTGGTGGACAGCGGTTCGCTGACGGCAGCCGCCGAGCGTCTGGGGCAGCCGGTGTCCACCATCAGCCGCCTGCTGGCGCGGCTCGAGGACAAGCTCCAGACCACGCTCCTGCGCCGTACCACGCGACGGCTCGACCTGACCGACGAAGGCCATGATTTCGTCAAGGATGCGCGCGCCATTCTGGAATCGGTACGGGTGGCGGAAGACCGGGCGATGGAGCGGCGCGGCCAGCTCGCCGGCCCCTTGCGCGTGGATGCAGTGACGCCCTTCATGCTGCATGTGCTGGTGCCGCTGATGCCGGGCTACCGCGCACTGCATCCCAAGGTGGAACTCAACCTGAGCAGCAACGAAGGCTTTATCGACCTGCTGGAACGGCGCGTCGATCTGGCCATCCGTATTGGTGAACTCAAAGACTCAACCCTGTACAGCCGCCTGCTGGGACATAGCCGCATCCGCCTGCTGGCCAGCCCCGGCTACCTGCGCCGGCGTGGCGTGCCGCACACCGTCGCCGACCTGGCGCAGCACGAGCTGCTCGGCTTCAGCGAACCGGAAATTCTGAACCAGTGGCCGTTGCTGCATCCGGATGGCAAGCCGGTACGTATCACGCCTACACTGGCTTCCGCCAGCGGCGAAACCCTGCGCCAGCTGGCCTTGCAGGACATGGGCATCGTCAGCATCTCGGACTTCATGAGCGCGCTCGACGTCAGCGCGGGCCGGCTGGTGGAGGTGCTGCCGCAGCTGATGCAGGAAAAACTCAAGCCCATCCACGCCGTCTACTACCAGCACTCCACCGTCTCGGCCAAGATCGCCTCGATGGTGAATTATCTGGCCGAGGCGATGCGCGTACCCGAAACCGTCTGGCCCAGCCTGACCACCCGCTGAGGCGCGATCTGGCGCACTGGCCTGCCCTGCTGCGGTTGACGCTCCAGCTGGAAGAATCCGACTTCCGCCGTCAGCGCCTGCGCCTGTTCCTGTAACGCGGCGGCGGCGGCAGCGGCTTCCTCCACCAGCGCGGCGTTCTGCTGGGTGGTCTGATCCAGGCCCACCACCGCGTCGTTGACCTGCGTGATGCCGGAGCTCTGCTCGCGGCTGGCCTGCGCGATTTCGCCGATGATGTTGGTGACCCGGTTCACGCTGTCCACCACCTGCTGCATGGTCGTGCCGGCGTCCTCCGCCAGCTGGCGTCCCACATGCACCTGGCCGACCGAATCATCGATGAGCGCCTTGATTTCCTTGGCCGCCGTTGCCGAGCGGTGCGCCAGGCTGCGGACCTCGGTCGCCACCACGGCAAACCCGCGTCCCTGTTCCCCTGCGCGCGCCGCTTCCACTGCCGCGTTCAAGGCCAGGATATTGGTCTGGAAGGCGATACCGTCAATCACACCAATAATTTCGCTGATGCGTTTGGAGGCGTCACTGATGGACTGCATGGTCGATACCACGCGGCTTACCACCTGGCCGCCTTGATTGGCCACGGTCGAGGCCTGCCCCGCCAGCGTATTCGCCTGCGCGGCATTTTCAGCATTCTGGCGTACGGTCGACGTCAGCTCTTCCATCGCTGACGCGGTTTCTTCCAGCGAGCCGGCCTGGGATTCGGTGCGCCGCGACAGGTCCATATTGCCGGTCGCGATTTCGCTGCTGGCCGTGGCAACCGAGGCGGCGCTCTCGCGCACCGCATGCACCACGCGATGCAGGCGGCCGTTCATTTCATCCAGCGCCTGCAGCAGTTCCGCCGTTTCATCACGGCCGGTGATCTGAACCTCATTGGCCAGGTTGCCCGCTGCGACATTCTGCGCCACCTTCACCGCCGACTGGATCGGCACGATGATGCCGCGCGTGATGGCATACGCAATCCAGGCGCCAAAGGCGACAGCGCACACAGTGATGCCGAGCAGCGCCATCCACGCATGGGTGTAAGCGACATGCGCCTGCTCCACCGCTTCACGGTTTTGCCTGACCTCGATGTTTACCAGTTCGGTCAAGGCCGCCGTCCACTGGTTTTGCACTGGACGCAGTTCCTTGATGAGGACACGCGTGGCCGCATCGTTGTCGTTGGCCAGGCCGAGCTTAAGCACCTTGGCGACGATAGGCTCGGAGGCTTTGGCGGCCGTATCGGCTTTTTCAAGCGCGGCTGCTTCATCGCTGCTGGCCTGCACCTTGCTGAAGATGCCGCGCAGTTCGGCGTCATAATTCGCATACTTGCCGGACTGGCGTTTAACGCGTTCCGCTTCGGGCTGCATCTCTTCGTCCGTTTGCAGCAGCACGACATTGCGCAGCGCGATCATGCGGTCGTCAACGGTGGCCCGCATTTCCGTGGCCAGCGACGATTCCACATCATTGACCGAAATGATGTCCTGCATGCGCTGCTCCATCTCGCCCATGCGGTTGATGCCAACGCCCGCCACGCCGATCACGATACAGAGCATCACGCCAAAGGAAGCCGCCAGACGCGTGCCGATTTTGTAGTTACCGAGTTTCATAGCTATCCCTTAGTCGAATTGAGGTTGGACGGCGGCAGGCATTTCGGACGCTTGGCCCGCGATGGACTTCAACAGGTGATTCAACGGCCGCGTGATACTGCTGGTAATGCTCCATGCCAGCGATGCGCTCACCAGCAGCGCGAACGCCGCCACGACCAGCATGGTCCAATGCGCCTGTGCGACCAGACGGGAGGTGTGGTCCACCACCTCGGTGTTTTGATCGAGCTGAATGCGTTCCAGCCGCAGCAGCACATCGCGCCACCGGCGCAGCAGCGGAAACAACTGCTCCTGCTGCAAGGTACGCGCGCTGGCTACGTCACCGCCGCGCAACTGCTGCAATAGCACGGCCGTCATGCGCGAGACATCGTCATGCAGTTGCGCGGCCTGGTTCAATGCCAGCAATTCTTCAGGCGAGGTGCTGCCGGACTGGCTGAAAGAATCCCTGAGCGCCGCTTCGCTGTTCAGGTAGCGCTGGTCAGCCACATCCAGCGCGGAAGGCTGGTCCTGCTCGTGCAACGGCAGGCGTTGCGTCGCCATTTGTTCGACCAGCAGAAAGCGTTCTGACACCTCGTTCCGCATTTCGGACGCCGAGGCGAATTCGCGTTGATTGACTGCGGCGATCTCCGTCACATGGTGTTCCAGCACCTGCATGCGGTTCAGTGCATAGCCGGCGATGGCTGCCAAAAACAGGATCTGGATACCGAAAGCCAGCAACAGGCGGCGTCCGATCTTGAGCGTAGGGATTTTCATAAACCGTCTCGTTGACTAACACAGACGGCGGGGACAGGGCCGGAGGAAATGGAAGCTCGTAGTGATTAGGAGCTAGAAAATCATAGCACGAATTTCCATGCGGAAATCAATTGCCGTAAAAAAGACGCCAGAACGGTTCAGCAGGCGTGGCGAAATGACCACCGTGCTTGGCGTTCTGGCATGCTTGCCAAAAGAGCCGGCATTAGCGCAGCGCCAGCTCCAGTACCGCCAGCGCCGGCACGGTCATGGCCAGCAGGCGCGCCTTGCTGACGCCATCGCGCGCCTGGACCGACAGGCCATGCAGCAGCGTAGCATAGAGGTCGCCCAGCGCCACCACATCGGTACCGGCCTTCAATTCGCCAGCCTTCAACGCCACGCGCAAACGGTCGATGATGGACTTGGTGCGGGCGCTGCGATGTTCGCTGAGCCAGACCACCACCGCATCATTCTGCAAGCTGCCATTGGTGGCTGCCGACACCACCATGCAGCCCTGCGGCCGGCCACTGCGCGTGTACAGCTGCACCGCCTCGCGCAACATGCGTTCGATGGCGCCGCGCACGGTGCTTTCTTCCGCCAGCGCGCGCGTGGCGAAACCGCCCTCGCCTTCCACGTACAGTGCGATCGCTTCGCGGAACAACTCTTCTTTCGATCCAAACGCGGCGTAGATGCGCGCCGACGCAATGCCCAGCGCCGCCACCAGATCGGACATGGCGACACCCTCGTAGCCACGCTCCCAAAAAGCATCCCTGGCCTTTGCCAGCGCCAGTTCGCGGTCGAATTCTCTTGGCCTGCCTGCCATCGCTACCTCAGTAAAAATACCCGGACCGCAAGTATAGCCGCTTCACCGCGCTTGACGATCTGGAAAATTTGCCCTATTCTTTGCCGATCAACAAACAATAGGAGCCGATAAAAATGCGTACCATCAAAGGACCCAGCCTGCACCTCGCCCAATTCAGTGACGCGGTAGCGCCCTTCAACGACCTGCCCTCGATTGCCGCCTGGGCCAGCGACACCGGCTTCAAGGCCTTGCAGCTGCCCGCCTGGGACCAGCGCCTGTTCGACGTTGCCACTGCGGCCGAAAGCCAGACCTACTGCGACGACATCACCGGCATGCTGGCCGACGAAGGCCTGGTGCTGAGCGAACTGACCACCCACATCTTCGGCCAGCTGGTCGCCGTGCATCCCGCCTATGACGCCATGTGCGACAGCTTTGCGCCCGCCGAACTGCACGGCAAGCCGCAGGCGCGTACCGCCTGGGCCATCGAGCGTTTGCTGATGTCGGCCAAGGCCTCGCGCCGTCTCGGCCTGACCGAAATGGGCACGTTCTCCGGCGCGTTTGCCTGGCCTTACCTGTTCCCGTTCCCGCAACGTCCGGCCGGCCTGATCGAAACCGCCTTTGACGAACTGGCCAAACGCTGGCTGCCAGTGCTGAATGCCTGCGACGAACAAGGCGTCAATCTGTGCTACGAAATCCATCCGAGCGAAGACCTGCATGATGGCGTCAGCTTCGACATGTTTTATGACCGCGTCGGCCAGCATGAGCGCTGCAACATGCTGTACGACCCTAGCCACTTCGTGCTGCAGCAGCTGAACTACCTTGATTTCATCGACATCTACAAGGACCGCATCCGCATGTTCCATGTGAAGGATGCCGAGTTCAATCCGAGCGGACGGCAAGGCATCTACGGCGGCTACCAGTCATGGGAAAACCGCGCCGGACGTTTCCGCTCGCTGGGCGACGGCCAGGTCGACTTCAAGGCCATCTTCTCCAAGCTGACCCAGTACGACTACGCCGGCTGGGCCACGCTGGAATGGGAGTGCTGCCTGAAGCACCAGGAAGTCGGCGCCAGGGAAGGCGTGGACTTCATCAACGCCCACATCATCCCCGTCACCGACAAGATCTTCGACGACTTCGCCGGTGCGCCGGTCAACCAGCAGCAGATGCAGCAACTGCTTGGCATCGCCTGATGCCGCCAACCGATCTGACAAGGAACACCATGCAACAAGCACTCGCAGTAAACGACCAGCCAGACACCAGCTTCACGCACGACTACGTACGCATCAACGGCCAGCGCATTCATTGCGTCAGCGCCGGTAGCGGCCGGCCCGTGCTGCTGATACCCGGCTGGCCGCAAACCTGGTACACCTGGCGTCACATCATGCGCGCGCTGGCCGCACGCGGCTATCTGGCAATTGCCGTCGACCCGCCCGGCACCGGCCATTCCGACCGCCCGGCCGGCGGCTACGACACCGGCGCGATTGCCAGCGCGCTGCACCAGACCATGCTGCAGCTGGGCCACGCCAGCTACGACGTGGTCGGCCACGACATCGGCATGTGGGTAGGTTATGCGCTGGCCAGCGACCATCCGGGCGTGGTGGGCCGGCTGGCGCTGACCGAGGCCGTGATTCCCGGCCTGGCGCCGGCGCCGCCGATCTTCGTCGCGCCGGAGGACAACATCTTCCTGTGGCACTTCATGTTCAACCAGGTCCACGACCTGCCCGAAGCGCTGACGGCCGGCAAGGAGCGCGAGTACATCGGTTTCATGCTGGACAAATGGTCCTACCGCCGCGACCGCGTTGCCGCCGAGGTCTACACGGAAGCCTACGCCACCCCGGGCGCGCTGCGTGCGGGCTTCGCCTACTACCGGGCGATTCCCGAGACGATCCGCCAGAACCTGCTGCGCGCCGAGTCGGCATTGACCATGCCGGTGCTGGCCATCGGCGCCGAACACGCGACCAAAGACGCGCCACTGCAGACCATGCAGGGCCGCGCCACCAACCTGCGCGGCGTGATGATCGCCGACTCGGGCCACTTCGTGATGGAAGAAAATCCCGACGACTTCCTGGCGCACCTGCTACCGTTCCTCGACCAGCGCTGACGGTAGCGCGCAGGATCTCTGCGCCCTGCCGCAAACCACCTGCTGCGTTCATGCTGCACTTTTACAAAAATCTTTGTTTTTAGATAGCAATATTGCCAAAAACGAAGTATTGTTGTGTTTGCACATGAGCGCTACAGAAGACGTATGCCGCGCCGCTCTCAACCAGCGCGGCGTACAATAAGAACAACCCACGTGTTGTGCAGAGCGACAGGAATTTTTATTGCCTGTTGTTAATGGCTGTGTGTAAGACTACAATCGGGAAATTCACTCTGTCAGTGTCATTTTGTGGAACTTGTTCATATGTCTTTTTTGTCCTCTGCCTCGCCTAAGCTAGCGCCATGGAAAGTCCTGTTGGTCGACGATGAACCGGACATTCACGACATCACAAAACTGACCCTGAGCCGCTTCCGCCTCGATGGCCGCGCGCTGAGCTTTGTGCATGCCTACAGCGGCGCCGAAGCCAAGGAGGTACTGGCGCGCGAAACCGACATCGCGCTGGTGTTCCTCGACGTCGTGATGGAAAAGGAAGACAGCGGCCTGGAAGTGGCACGCTGGATGCGCGAAGACCTGGACAACCAGTTCACCCGCATCGTGCTGCGCACCGGCCAGCCCGGCCAGGCGCCGGAAGAACGCGTGATCGTCAACTACGACATCAACGACTACAAAGAAAAAACCGAACTCGATCGCACCAAGCTGTTCACCACCACCTTCGCTGCCCTACGCGCCTACCGCGACATCATGAAGGTGGAGGAAGCGCGCCGCGCGCAACTGAATTACCGTGAGGGCCTGGAGCGCGTGATCGCCGCCTCCTCCCATATCTTCCAGCAACGCAATCTGAAAGACTTCGCCAATGGCTTGCTGCAGCAGGTCGTGGCGCTGCTGCGCCTGGAACACAGCATGCTGCTGCGCCTGCGCGGCGCCACCGCCATCAGCGGCGAAAACGATTACGAAATCCTGGCCCAGATCGGCGACGAGGACGGCACCCTGCTGTCACCGGACGTACTGGCCCAGCTGGACGCCGCCAAGAGCAACAAGATCTCGCGCGTGCAGGGTGACACCTACATCGGCTATTTCCCCAACAGCAGCGGCAAGGCCTCGTTGCTGGTGCTCAAGGGTGTGGAAGAAATCTCGGAGATCGACACCAAGCTGCTGGAAGTATTCTGCTCCGGCGTCGCCATCGCTTTCGACAACATCCTGCTCAACCAGGAAATCACCGATACCCAGGCCGAACTGATCCTGCGTCTCGGCGATGTGGTGGAATCGCGCTCCAACGAAGCGGGCAACCACGTGCGCCGCATGTCGGAAGTGTGCCATCTGCTGGCGCGCGAAGCGGGCCTGCCGGAAGACGAAGTGGCGGTACTGCGCCACGCCGCACCGATGCACGATATCGGCAAGATCGCCACGCCGGACGCTGTGCTGCTCAAGCCCGGCAAGCTGGATGCGGCCGAGTGGGAAATCATGAAGCAGCACCCGGCGGTCGGCCTGTCCATCCTGGACGGCTCGCAACGCCCTATCCTGAAAGCGGCTGCCGTGATCGCCCACCAGCATCACGAGAAATACGACGGCAGCGGCTATCCACAAGGCCTGAAAGGCGAAGACATCCACCTGTACGCGCGCATCGTGGCCGTGGCCGACGTGTTCGACGCGCTGATGCACAAGCGCTGCTACAAGGAAGCCTGGCCGATCGAAAAAGTCATCGAGCATCTGCGCGAAGTGGCCGGCCATCACCTCGATCCGGTGTACGTCGATCTGCTGGTCAAGAACATCGATCAAGCGCTGGCCATCAACGAGCGCCTGCCCGACTGACGTCGTTCCCGCGAAAGCGGGATGACAGCGGCGCGTCGAATAAGCATATTAGCAATTGTTAGTAGGCGCGGGATTTCCTTGCTCGTAAGATCGTAGTCTGTCTCCAGACTCCGCAAGGAAATCACGATGCCCCATCACGTTCTCCCTCATTTGCCGTTGCGCCGCAGCGTGCTGGCCTGCGCGCTGCTGCTGGCTGCACTGCCCGCCGCCGAAGCGCAAACTACCACCGGCGACGCCGCTGCCGCCCTCGACCAGGTCACCATCGTCGGTTCCCGCGCCCGCAACCGCACCGTGTTTGACAGCGCTGTCCCGATCGACCGCTTCGGCGCGCGCGAAGTGGAGAACGCCTTGTCCAGCGGCGAAGTCGGTGCGGCCTTGCAGGCGCTGGCGCCCTCCATCAACTTCCCGCGCATCGAATCAAGCGGTGCGTCGGACTCGGTACGCGGCGTGCAACTGCGCGGCCTGGCGCCGGATCAGGTGCTGGTGCTCATCAACGGCAAGCGCCGCCACGCCAGCGCCGTGCTGGACACGGAAAGCAGCTTTGCCGGCACGGTGCCGGTGGACGTCAACGCGATCCCCCCAGGCGCCATCGACCACATCGAGATTCTGCGCGACGGCGCCGGTGCGCAGTACGGCAGCGACGCGGTGGCAGGCGTCATCAACATCGTGCTCAAGCAGCAGCGTACTGGCGGTACGGCTTCGGTCAGCTACGGCGCCAACCACACGGACTTCAAACCGACCAACGAGAAGAAAACGGACGGTCAGACCAAAATCGTCAACGCCGACTACGGCGTACCGCTCGGCGATGCCGGCTTCCTGCGCTTTGGCGCCGAGAGCCGCAGCCGCAACCCGACGCAGCGCGCAGGCTATAGCGACGCCGGCTGGACCTCATGGAATGCGACGCCGGCCGACCTCGCGCTCGACGGCAAGGTGGTCTTCAAATCCGGCGACGCGCAGCAGCACAACGGCTATGCGTTCTACAACGCCCTGCTGCCATTGGCCGACGGCGTGGACGCCTATTCCTTCGCCACCGTCAACCAGCGCAAGTCGGATGGCAGCGCCTACTTCCGCTATCCGGGCGATCCATCGAATGTGCTGTCGCTGTACCCGCAGGGCTACCGCCCCGTCACCCACGGCGACCAGAGCGATGTGAGCGTCGTCGCCGGTGTGCGCCTGGCCAGCGCGGGCTGGAACTGGGACATCAGCGCCCGCCACGGCAGCAACATCTTCCACTACAACGTCAGCGATTCAGCCAACGCCTCGCTGGGCGCGCAAAGCCCGACCAGCTTCCACCTGGCCACGTTCGACTATCGCCAGAACGCGCTGAACGCCGACCTCACACGCGAGCTGGATCTGGGCGTGCCGGTCAACCTGGCGCTCGGTGCGGAGTACATCCGCGAGACTTATACCAGCGCACCGGGCGACGCCGCCTCGTATGCCGCCGGTCCGTTCACCGATGCGCCGCCAGGCGCGCAAGCCGGGCCGGGCCTGCGTCCACAGGACGCGTTCGACGGCAGCCGCAATGTACGCTCCGTGTATGCCGACATTGAAAGCGACATCAGCAAACAGCTGCTGCTGGGCGCCGCCGCGCGTTATTCGGACTACAGCGATTTCGGCAACGCCAGCACCGGCAAGCTGTCCGCACGCTACAAATTCAGCGAACAGTTCCTGCTGCGTGGCTCGGTCTCGAACAGCTTCCGCGCACCGGCACTGGTGCAGACCGGATTCCGCTTCTCCACGCTCAACTTCAACAGCGATGGCAGCGGCCTGCAAACGGCGTCGCTGCTGCCGGCCAGCGACCCGTTGGCGCGCGCGTTTGGCGCACAGGCGCTGAAGCCGGAGAAGTCGACCAACATCTCGCTCGGTCTGGCCTGGCGTCCGCAGCGCAACACCAGCTTCACGCTGGACGGCTACCGCATCAAGATCAAGGACCGCATCACGCGCACCAGCGATCTGCAAAGCGACGCCGCCACCGCCTACCTGGCCAGCATCGGCCGCAACGATATCCAGTCGGTGGCCTACCTCGCCAATCTGCTCGACACCACCACCAGCGGCCTGGATGCGGTGCTGAATCACGACCTGCCATTCGCTGGCGGCAAGCTGGACCTGAACGCCGCGCTCAATCTGAACCACACGCGCATCGACCAGGTGCACCAAAGCTCGGCGGCGCTGGCCAGGATCGACCCCACGCTGACGGTGCTTACCGACACCAGCCTGTTCCGCATCCGCAATGCCTCGCCCAGGAACAAGCTGGTGCTCAGCGCCGACTGGCAATCCGCGCAATGGGGTCTGCAGGCACGCGCCACGCGCTTTGGCCCGCTCAAGGATTTTTCGTATGACGATACGGCGGAAGTCATCGACGGCGTGCACGCCCAGCGCTTCGGCGCCGTGTGGACGCTGGACCTGGAGGCGCAGTACAAGATCAGCAAACAGCTGACGCTGTCGGCCGGCGGCGACAACCTCCTCGACCGCTACCCGCAGCGCGTACGCGAAACCAACAACGCCACTTACGGCGGCGCCCTGCCCTACAACTTCATCAACCCGATCGGCGTGAATGGCGCATACTTCTACGGCCGCCTGCGCTACACCTTCTGACCTCAAGGACACCATGAAAAAACTCTTCACCGCCCTGTGCCTCAGCGCCGCCCTTGCCACGCTGGCCGCGCCTGCCTTCGCCGCCAAGAACGCGCTGGTGCTGCAAACCGACTTCGGCACCTCCGACGGCGCCGTCTCCGCCATGCGTGGCGTGGCCTACGGCGTCGATCCGGGCCTGACGGTAGCCGACCTGACCCACAATATTCCCGACTACGATATCTGGGTCGGCGGCTATCGCCTGTTTCAGACCGCGAATTACTGGCCGCAGGGGACCGTGTTTGTTTCCGTGATCGATCCGGGCGTGGGCACCACGCGCAAATCGGTGGTGCTGAAGACCAAGGCCGGCCGCTACTTCGTCGGCCCCGACAATGGCCAGTTCACGCTGATCGCCGAACGCGATGGCGTGGCCGAGCTGCGCGAGATCGATGAATCGGTCAACCGCCTGGCCGGCTCCGGCGAGTCCTACACCTTTCACGGCCGCGACGTGTATGCGTATGTGGGCGCGCGCCTGGCCTCGGGCGCCATCAGCTATGAACAGGTTGGTCCAGCACTACCGGCCGACTCGGTGGTCAGGATCGCGTATCAGAAAGCGGTGCGCAATGGCGACACCATCCGCGGCATCATCCCGGTGCTGGACGTCAAATACGGCAACGTCTGGACCAATATTCCCAAGTCGCTGTTTGAAGAACTGAAGATCGGCGTGCACGACAAAGTGCAGGTCCGCATTCTACACAAAGGCAAACAGGTCAACAAAGTAGTAGCGCCGTTCGAGCACACCTTTGGCGGCGTGGCCAAAGGCCAGCCGCTGGTGTACCTGAACAGCCTGCTCGACGTTGCCGTGGCCATCAGCCAGGGCAACTACGCCGCCAAATACAAGATCGACTCCGGCGTCGACTGGGAAGTCGAAATCAGCAAAGCAAAGCCGTAATCACTTGCGTTTGATTTTGGGGAAGCGCAGCTTGTAGTGCAACCCCATGCCCGGCGCGCTGACCACCTTGACGGTGCCGCCCAGCGCGCCCGTCACCAGGTTGTACAGGATGTGTGCGCCCAGTCCGCTGCCGCCCGAACCGCGCTTGGTGGTGAAGAAGGGATCGAACAGCTGCGCCAGCGTGGCGCTGTCCATGCCAACGCCATCATCGCTGTAATCGAACTCGACGACATCACCATCGACCTTGCCGGTAATTTTGATCTTGCCGGACTGCCCCTCCTCAAACCCGTGCACCAGCGAGTTGACCACCATATTGGTGACGATCTGTGAAATGGCGCCCGGGAAGCTGGCCATGTTGATCTGGTCGTCGCAGTGGATTTCCACATCGATCGGCTTGCCCTTGAGCTTGGGCTGCAGGGACAGCAGCACCTCGTCCAGGTATTTGCGCAGGTTGAAGCTGCGGATATCGTCCGAGGACTGGTCCACCGCCACCTGTTTGAAGCTACGCACCAGCGCCGCAGCCCGCTGGGTGTTGGTGGTCATGATCTTGAGCGACTGGTCGATGATGTCGAAGAACTGGTTCAGGCCATCCTCATCCAGCGTGCCACCGGCCAGGTCCTGGCGCGTCAGTTTCAGCTCCTCCACCAGGTGGCTGGTGGCGGTGACGCAAATCCCCAGCGGCGTATTGATCTCGTGCGCCACGCCGGCCACCAGGCGGCCCAGCGAGGCCAGCTTTTCCTGGCGGACCAGTTCGCCCTGCGCATCCTTGAGCGAGGTCAGCGCATTTTCCAGTGCGGCATTCTGCTGTTCCAGCGTTTCCTTGGCCACGCGGATCTGGCGGTCGGCCTGCATGCGCGCAATCGCCACCGCGACGTGGCTGGCCATGAAGGCCAGGATATCGAGATCGGCCTGTGTATATTGCACCGTGTCGTCATAGCTCTGCACGATGATCACGCCGTAGGCCTGGTCACCCAGCAGCATCGGCGCGCCCATCCAGCTGGAGATCTCGACGTTGCCCAGCGGGTGTTCCATCTCGCCGCTGTCCACCAGCGCCTGGAAACCGGCGCGGTCCAGCAGCATGGCCTGCTTGCGCTGCAAAATGTACGAGGACATGCCCTTGCCGTAGTCAAAGCGTTTGACCGGCGCGTGGTCATCCTTTTCGTCGACAAAATAGGGAATGCTGACTTCCTGCGTATCCGGATGGTACAAGGCCATGAGGAAGTTCTTGGCCGGCACCAGTTCGCTGATGATCTGGTGCAGACGCATATTGAGGCGGCTGCCGCCGGTGGCGGTGGCCGACAGGTTGGCCAGCTCATACAGCGCGCGCTGGATGTTTTCGGCGCGGCGGCGCTCGGCCACTTCGTGTTGCAGCTGGGCGGTCCGTTCCTGCACGGCGCGTTCCAGACGGTCCATGCTCTGCAAGCCCTGCAGCGCGCTGGAGACGTGGTTGGCAATCGATGCAAACAGCGCCTGGTCTTCGTCGCTGAAGGTGTGCTCCCTGTCGTAGCTTTGTATGACCACGGCGCCCAGCACCTGGTGATTGTGGTCGAACAAGGGGCAGCCCATCCAGTGCTCGGCAACCGTACCGATGCCAAATTCGGCATTGTCCTCGCGTTTGGAGCGATGCTCAGCCGCCGTCATGACGATGCGCTGGCGGCTCAGTATCACGGCGGCGGTTGGCGATTCGCCAGCGATCAGTTCAAACAATTCGTCGCGCGGCGGCGGATCATCCACCTCGTCAACGAAATACACAAAGCGCACCTTGTTGGCCGGGCCTTGCTGATCGCTCAGCGCGACGAAAAAGTTCGCCGCGTACATGATACGGCCCAGTGCCGCATGCACGGCCTGGAGGAATTCACTGATATCGGTACAACTGCTGGATTTCTGCCCGATTTCGAGCAGCACGGTTTGAACGGCTTCGAGCCGGGAGAGACGACTTTCCATCGGTTTTCCTATGTTATGACCATGTGGTACATGCGCATAGGAAATACTAGCAGAGCCAGGCGGCGCGAGCCACCTGGCTGGCGCGCAAAAAACGCGGTTACATCAACTTATGCGGCATCCGAAGCTTTTTGCTTGCGGCGTGCCAAGGCGCCCACCAGACCCAGGCCACCCAGCAGCATGCCATAGGTGGCAGGCTCAGGGACGGCCGTTACCGCTGCCGAACCGGTATAGCTTGATACCGCATTCGACAGTACAGTACCGCTCACCAGCAGGAAATAGTGACCTGCGGCCAGCGGACCCGAGGTCAGCTCCCACACATCGGTTTTGCCGGTCGAGGTCTGGGTACCCTTGAGTACCAGGCCATCCGCGTTGAACAGTGCCAGACCTAGAATGTCCAGACCGCTGTTGGCGTCTTTGGCGTTGGAGAACAAATCGGCATAGATCGAGCTGCCGGCGCCAACGTTAAAGGTGTAACGCTCGGCGAAGCTGTTGCCGGCGTTGTTGTTTGCGAAGGTATGACCGAAGTAGTCACCACCCACGGCCAATGGCAGCGCGGTATCCGGGTTGCTGACATCCGCCGCCATGGCGACATTGGCCACCATGGCCGCGCCGGCGATCACCACTGCACTTACGATGCGTTTTGCTGTTTTCATGAAACCTCCTTGGGTAAAAAAAAACGGTGTAAAAAATACACCGTGCGAGGAGGTTTCAATGTAGCAGTCGAGCGTCAAAAATCAGGGCACGCACGATTGAGTGTTACATTCACTTACACGTTTATTTAACGAAATTTTTATGTAATTCAATAACAATAGCTTTCAAGCATATAGTTTCTTCAAGGTTTCTTGTAGCTGCTATCTATCCATGCGGACGCGCTGCTTACGCTTAGTTTAAAGGTGGGGGCGACACGTACTTTTGCAAGCTCTTCGCCGTACTGATCGAAGGCGCTCAGGGTCGCGTAAGGGTCATCTTCGTCGGGCGTAATGTCCAGGCAAACCTTGACCGGGCCATCGTCCGTTCCCACTGTGACGTTCTTGTGCAGCTGAGCGTGCAGTTGCTGCTCGTGGCGGCGGATCACCTCGTTGGCGGTCTTGACCAGGGTATTGAAAGCGTTGACGTCGAGCGGCTTGGGATTTTTCTTGTCGCGGCCCATGGTCCACGGCCCGACCAGCGCCGGTTCCGGTTCGCCGTCCTTGATCATGGCGACAGCCCAGCCATCATCGTCTTCGTTTTTAATCACGCGCGCGGTCCAGCCATTGCCTTGCCACAGGCGATCACCTTGCACCAGGGCGCCGTCATCTGCATCGGGGTACTCAATACTCATACTTATGGTCGTGTCGAAAGAAAAGTGGGGGTGAAATAATAAGCGGCTCGCACCGTAACAACAATAGGAACCCGGCAATCATGCACAAGATTCTTTCCGCCCTGCTCGCCGCCCTGAGCGCCAATGTTATCGCCCAGGATGATGTACAGGTGTATGGCCGGCTCAACGTCGGCCTGGAACGCCTGCAAAACGATGGCACGCCCGTCGCGCGGCTCAGCAATTACCGCTCGGTGCTGGGCTTTCGCGGCAGCGAAGACCTGGGCGGCGGTACCCGCATCCTGTTCCAGATCGAAGGCACGCTGTCGCCCGATACGGGCGCCGGCAGCCCGGCCGCGCGCGATACCCGGCTCGGCATCGAAGGCGCTGCCGGGACGCTGTTCGCCGGTAACTGGGTCACGCCCTACAACGGCGCCACTGCCAGCCTCGACCCGTACTACCCGACCACCGCCGGCTACATGAGCATCATGGGCAACGGCGCCGGCGCCACCGTCAGCAACACCAGTGACACCGCGTCCTTCGACCGCCGCCAGCAAAACAGCGTGCATTACTGGACGCCACTGTGGCATGGATTGCAGTTGCGCGTCGCCCACGGCCTCAGCGAGGAGCGCCCGGCCAGCGGCGCCCACCCATCGCTGAGCTCGGCGGCGCTGATCTACGAACAAGGCGCCTGGTATGCCAGCGCCGCCTATGAGCAACATCACGCCTACCAGGGTCCCGGTCTGAATGACAGCGGCGCCAAGCTGGCCGCCGCCTACCGCTATGGCGACACGCGGGTGGCGCTGATCGCCGAACGGCTGCGCTACGAAACGGCAGGCGGCACGCTGGCGCGCAACGATGTCTACGCCGCCCTGACGCAGCAGATCGGCCGCCACGGCATCAAGCTCGGCATTGGCCATGCGGGCAATGGCAGCGGCAGCGCGGCGGACGGCGTCACCGTCGGCTTTGTGCGCAAGGGAGCGGCGACCGGCGCCACCCACTACACGGCAGGCTATGACTACACCCTGTCCAGACGTAGCGCGCTGTTTGTGTATTACAGCCATCTGTCGAATCGGCGCAACGGTGTGGTGGATTTCGCCATCAACAGCCTGGGCGTGCAGCCCGGCGCCACGCTCAAGGGCGTAGCGCTGGGCGTACGGCACAATTTCTGAACCCGATGTCACACATCCACGTTAAAAGACACACTTACCGACGAAACGTTCTAATTCGCAATTTGTATTGCCTCTTAGTCATTTGTATTATTAATTTGCAATCAGCAATTTCCAGTGGCTAATAAAAAGGGGAACACGATGACCATGAGCAAATTCCTGCTGGGCATGAGCCTGGCCAGCGCAGTTTTCGGCGCTCACGCCAGCGTGAGTTATAACGCCACCGGCGGCATGACCTCGGCCCAGCCCGTGACCGCCACCGTCACTTTTGATAGCGGCCTGCCGGGCGGCTTTGCCACCTACGACAACCCGGCAGCAGTCATTGCCTATCCCGGCAACTCCGGCTACGCTGCCGAGCCGCCAGGCGATCTGACCGCGTTCTTCTCGGTCGGCACCACGCACGGCCAGCCATCGTCTTCCAGCGTCACGTTCGGCGGCTATGGCGTAAGCTACTTTGGTTTCTTCATGGGCTCGCCCGACAATTACAATTCCGTCGACCTGTATGCCGGCGCCACCCATCTGGCCACCATCACCGGTGCGCAAATGGCGGCCGCAGCCACCGTCTCGCCGGACGGCAACCAGGGCGTCGGCTTCTACATGAACATCTTCAGCAGCACCGCCATCACCAAGGTGACCTTCTCGTCCACCCAGGATGCGTTCGAGTCGGACAACCATTCCTATATTGCGGCCGTACCTGAACCGGAAACCTATGCCATGCTGCTGGCCGGCCTCGGCCTGGTGGCAGCGGTCGCGCGCCGCCGCAAAGCATAAGCTTCCCGTTCCAACGCAAAAGCCCGCAACGCATGCGGGCTTTTTTATTTCCTGTTGTGAGACCTCAGCAGGTCATGCAAGGTCGCCGCTCCGTGATCGGCGGCTTCAGCGGTGTGATGCGCGGGTCGATGGCCGGCTCCGGCACCTGGTATGTAAACGGCGTGATGATAATAGGCGGTATCGTCGGCGGCGCCGATGGCGGGCCTTTCGGTCCTCCGCCAGAGAGGCGCCGGGCGCTGCATTGGCGCCTCGTTCGTTTGCATACCGAGGGAATCGATTGCCCCTCGCTCATTGCTAGCCAAGCCATGTTCAAGCCCTCCATGTGCAAGTGAGATTATCAGTTTAGACCACCATAACTTTAAATCAAGGTCTAATCCCGCCTATTCCAGCTCGTCGCCGCTGGCATGCGTTCCATCCTGCAAATCCGCCGGTCTGTCGCAATCCGTTCGCTGTCGCGGTTCGTCACCGGTACAGTTCAACCATGCCAAACGGCATTAACGAAATCAACGAACGGGGTACGCCATGAACACCAAAGCAAAAAAACTCATCTTTGCCGCGCTGATCTTCCTGCTGGCCATTGCCTTGTGGCAGGCGGTCTTTGGCGACGGCATGTACGTCAATATCGATGGCGATGAAATCGACGGCCCGCTGGGTGCGGTGCTGGCGGTGGTGTTCGGCGGCGCGGGCATGCTGTTTGCCGGCCTGGTGATGGTGTGTGTGGCGGTCTTCCTGTGCATCCTGTTCGCCAGTCTCGGCATCCTCGCCGTCGCTGGCGTGGGCCTGGCAGCACTGGTGGCCGTGGCGGTGGTGTCGCCCCTGCTGCTGCCACTGCTGATCCCGGTTGGCCTGTACTGGATCTTCGTGTCCCGCCCACGCAAGCACCGCGCACAAGCAACCATGCAACAGGCAGTGTAACGATTCAACCGGAAGCGGCCGGGACCTGATGCCCCGGCCGATCCGCCTCCACATCCATCAGTTCCACCCGATTACGGCCACCACGCTTGGCGCAGTACAACGCCTGGTCGGCGCGGATCAGCGCCGAATCCCCGGCCGGATAATTCCCTCCCATAGCAGCAATCCCGATGCTGACCGTGATGCCCAGTGCGGCGCCGGTGTTGAGCTGCATGGGCGTCTGCTCCACGCGCTGACGCAGACGCTCGGCAAACACCGCCGCCGCATCCAGGTCGGTCCCCGGCAGCAGTATCGCAAACTCTTCGCCACCGATGCGGCCCAGCATATCGATCTTGCGCTGGCCGTCGCGCATCAGGTCCGCAAGCTGGCGCAGCACCGCATCACCCGCCGCATGGCCATATTCATCGTTGATGCGCTTGAAGTGATCGATGTCCAGCAACAGCACGGCCGCACAGGCGCCGATATCGCGCTGCAGGCGTCCCTGCTCTTCCTGCAGGCGTCCCATGAATTCACGCCGGTTCGACAGGCCGGTCAGGAAGTCGGTGGTCGCCAGCACCCGCAATTCATCGTTCATGCGGCGCCGTTCGGTGATGTCCAGCGTCGAGACAATCACAAAATCCAGGCTGTGGGTATGGCCCGGCATCACCAGCAGCGTCAGCTCGTTGAGGCGCGCCACGCCATCCAGCCGTTCAAAGCTGCCTTCGCAGGCAAAGAAGTGCTGCCCGCGCGCGAGCGCTGTGAGTGCGCGCGCAAAATTCGGCATCGCCGTGGCGTCGAAGTTCTGCGCCAGCGTCAATGCGCCGAGGTCCTTGCGGCCAGGCGGCGCCGCCACCTGCTCCAGCGCTGCCGCGTTGACATCCATGATGCGCACCAGGGAAGCCAGCCGCCGCAACTGGCTCGGATTGGCCTGCAAATACCCCTCCAGGTCCTCCACGCCCGACAGCTCCAGTTCGGCCAGCGCGCCGCGCACGGCGGACCAGTCCTGTTCCCACAACGCCACCGGCGCATGGTCGTACAGGCTGCGGAAGCGCGCCTCGCCGGCCCGCAGCGCTACCGCCGCCTGCGCCTGTTCAATCGCGATGCCGGCCAGGCGTGCGCCCTGCTCGATCAGGGCGATATTCGCCATGCTGGGCAAGCGTGCATCGCGGTGGTAGATCGCGAACGTGCCCAGCACCGTGCCGCTGGCGCTGAAAATAGGATCGGACCAGCACGACACCAGCCCCGCCTGCAAGGCGATGTCGCGGTATTCAGCCCACGATGGCGCGCTGCGGATGTCTTCCACGATCACGCGGTTACGCGTCACCACCGCCTGCCCGCAAGCGCCCATGCCCTTGCCGATGGTCAGGCCATGCACGGCGGCGTTGTAGAAGGCCGGCAGGCTGGGCGCGGCGCCCACCAGCAGATGCTCGCCGCTTTCGTCGAGCAGCAGGATGCTGCACAACATATCCTCGTTATCCGCTTCCACGCCCAGCACCACGCTTTCCAGGATGGTCTGCAGCGGCGCGCCTGTCGCCAGCAGCTCCAGCACATGGCGGCGCGTCTGCTCGCGCTGCTCTATCTGCGTGCGTTCGGTGATATCGCGGAAGGACCAGATGCGCGCAGGCTCGCTGCCCAGCTGCAGGCCGCGCGTATGCTTCTCGATCACGCGGCCATCCTTCAGATGCAGCACCTCGTGCTCTTCCTCGAACGGTGTACCGCGTTGCACGCCGGGCAGCGTCAGCTGCGCCGGTTCGTCCAGTCGCAGGCCGCTGCCCGCATGGCGTAGCTGTGCGCTCATGTGCGACATCAGCACCGCGCCATCGCTCTGCCAGTCCAGGTGCTCCGGCACATTCCACAGCTCGCGGAAGCGGCGGTTGGAATTGAGCACGGTGCCCTTGAGGTTATCGACCAGGATGCCGTCGATGGTCGAATCCAGGATGCTGCGCAACATGGCCTGGCTGCGCTGCGCGCTATCGGCCAGCACCATCAGCGTCGACTGGCCTTCCTTGAGTTCCTCGGTCAGCGTGCTGCTACGCTGCAGCCCTTCGCGCGCGCGCACGCGGCCACGGGCCAGCAGCCAGGTCAGGCACGCGAGCAGCACGCTGAGCGACACGCCAAACAGGCCAATCTGCTGTGCCTTGTCGCTGCGCGCCGAGGCAGGACCGGGCAGCATCGAGATACGCAACGTCCAGCGATGGTTGGCAATGCTGATTTGCTGGCGCGTGGTGCGCTGCTTGCCCTGCGCATTGGCGGCACTGTCATACATCAGCGCCGACGGTGCGATAGCGTCGCCATCGTAGATTTCCACATCCAGCGCGGCGGCACGCGGGCCACCCAGACCCGCCATCAGATCGCCCACGCGGAACGGCGCATACACCCAGCCGTTGATTGCAGCGCGGCGCTGCGCCAGCGTGGCAACTGGCTGGCCGTGGTTATACAGCGGCAGCACGATCAGAAAACCCGACTGCACCAGCTTATCGCTCTCCTGCACCAGGCGGATGCTGCCGCTCATCGCCGGCTGGCCGGAATCGCGCGCCTGCTCCAGCGTAATGCGGCGGCGCGCTTCCGATGCGGGGTCGAAGCCAAACGCCAGACGGTTGTTATCGCTGAATGGCTCCAGGTAGACGATAGGCGCATACCAGGCGCGTTCGCCCGGCGGGAACACGCGATAAGCAGGAAAGCCCTGGCGCCGCACCATCGCTTCATGCTCTTCGCGCTGGTGCGGACCAATCAGCTTCATGAAGCCCACGCCGTGCACACCGGGGAAGTGGCGGTTCAGTTCCTGGCCGAGGATATAGGTACGGAATTCATCCCGTCCCACGCTTTCCGAACTGGCGAACAGGCCCTGCACGCCATACAGCACCTGAATATAGGTCTGCATGCGCTGATCGAGATTATTCACCAGCTCCCGCACCCGGCCGTCGAAGTCGGCCTGGGCGTCCTGTTCGGCATCGGAACTGGCGCTATGCCATAGCGCAGCGGTCACACCCAGGCAGCCGGTCAGCACCAGTGCCGACAGGATCGCTGGCGACAGCAGATCCTGCAGCAAACGGCGCAGCCGTGCCTGGGTATGGGCAGGCATCTACACCTCGGCGCCCACAAATTGGTGGTAGCCGCGTGCGCGCAACGCGCAGGCCGGGCAAGTGCCGCAGCCATAGCCCCAGTCGTGCAGCGCGCCGCGCTCGCCCAGATAGCAGGTGTGGGTGCCGCTGCGGATCAGGTCCACCAGCTGCTGGCCGCCGAGTTCCTGCGCCAGCTCCCAGGTCTGCTTTTTATCGCGCCACATGAGCGGCGTTTCCAGCTTGATGCGGGTGTCCATGCCCAGGTTAAGCGCCACCTGCAGCGCTTTCATGGTGTCGTCGCGGCAGTCCGGGTAGCCGGAGAAGTCGGTCTCGCACATGCCGCCCACCAGCACCGTCAGCCCACGGCGATAGGCGACCGTGGCCGCCACCGTCATGAACAGCAGGTTGCGGCCGGGGACGAAGGTATTCGGCAGGCCGTTGGCCTGGGTTTCAATCGCGATGTCATGGGTCATCGCGGTTTGCGAAATGGCCGAGATCAGCGACAGGTCGATCATGTGATCTTCGCCCAACCGGGCGTTCCAGTCGGCCGACTGGTCGCGCAGGCTTTGCAGCAGTTGCGGGCGCACGGTCAGTTCCACTGCGTGGCGCTGGCCGTAATCGAAACCGATGGTTTCAACGCGCGCATAGTGTTTCAACGCCCAGGCCAGGCAGGTGGTGGAGTCCTGGCCTCCGCTAAACAGGACCAGGGCGGTATCGGTAGGCAGCATAATTCTTTCCAGATGAAGCAATATTATTAGTACGCCATCTTTCTGGGCAATCCGGTAACATGCTTACTAGCGTACACCTTATGGAGTCTCATGTTACCGGCATCGCCAGCAAAAAAACGGGCAGGATCACGAATTTTGGCACAAGTTGTGACAAAAGTATCCGGCGGACTTCTTACGGCCCTGTTGGCCATGGCGGCGCAGGCACAAGGTTTGAAGTATGACGTCCGTATCGACGCCCCCGGCGAGGTGCGCGAACTGCTGGAACACAATCTGGACCTGCTGCGTTTTCGCGGCAATGAACGCATCGACCGCGAACAGCTGCAACGGCTGGTGCGCGTGGCGCCGGAGCAGATCCGCACGCTGGTGGCGACGGATGGCTATTACTCCCCTGTGATCAGCGCGCGCGTGGACCGCGACTCCGCTACACCGCAGGTGCTCATCAAGGTGGAACCGGGCGAACCGGTCCGCGTGGGTGAAATCGCGCTTGAACTGCAAGGCTTTAGCGTCAATCCCGAACTGCCCGCCGACAAGCAGTTCGACGTGAATGCGCTCAAGGCCGCGTGGCCGCTCAAAAAGGGCGAGGTATTCCGTCAGGAGGCGTGGGAAGGCGCCAAGCGCGCCACGCTGCGCTCCGTGGTGCAGACGCGCTATCCGCGCGCGCAGCTGGTCGACAGCCAGGCCACGGTCGACCCGGAAGCCCATCTGGCCAACCTGCACGTGGTGATCGACAGCGGCCCGGAAATGCGTTTCGGCGAACTGCGCATCGAAGGCCTGAAACGCTACCCCGCTTCCGTGGTCCGCAACCTGAATCAAATCCATGCGGGCGACTATTACAGCGAAGCGGCGCTGCAGTCTTACCAGTCACGCCTGCAGGACACCGGCTATTTCGCCAGCGTGGAAGTCAGCGCTGACATGAGCGCCATCCTCAGCGAACAGCTGGATGCCGCAGCGATGACGCCGGAGCAGAATGCCGCCGCGCCCATGGCGCCCCTGCCGCTGCTGGTGCGCGTGGTCGAGAACAAGCGCAAGAACGTCAGCGCCGGTCTGGGTTATTCGACCAACACGGGTAACCGTGCCTCGCTGACCTATGACGATCTGTCGGTGTTCGGCCTGCGCATGAAAAGCGCGCTGACGCTGGAAACCAAGAAGCAGACCGCCACCAGCAATTTCTACTTCCCGGTCACGCCGGAAGGCTACAACGACAGCGTCGGCGCATCGTTTGAACGCAGCGATATTTCGGGCGAAGTCACCAGCGTGGCCAGCATCGCCGGCAAGCGCGCCTGGGGCACGCCACTGCTGGAACGCAGCCTGACGCTGGAGCTGCTGACCGAGACCAAGACCATTGGCGGCATCCCGTCCAGCCAGAGCAAGAGCTTGCCGCTGACGTACGGCGTCACCTGGCGCAAGCTGGACAACCTGCTGTTCCCGACCAAGGGCTATGCGCTGAACGCGCAGGTAGGCGGTGCGCTGCTGCCGATCCTGACCGATGAAGCCTTCGTGCGCGGCTATGCGCGCGGCGTGGCCTACCTGCCGCTGGGTGTGAGCACCAATGCGATCTTCCGCGCCGAACTGGGCGCGCTGACGTCACGCGACAAGAACGGCGTGCCGGCGGTGTACCTGTTCCGCGCCGGCGGCGACCAGTCGGTGCGCGGCTATGGCTATCAGGAGCTGGGGGTGGCACAGGACGGCGCCATCACCGGCGGCCGCTATCTGGCCACGGCCAGCGCCGAGTATCAGTACTGGTTCAAGCCGCAGTATGGCGCGGCCGTGTTCTACGATGCGGGTAACGCCGGCGACACGATCAGCGCCCTGCATCCGAAATCGGGTTATGGCGTCGGCGCGCGCTGGAAGAGCCCCGTGGGACCGATCAACGTCGACGTCGCGTATGGCCACGCAGTTCGTAAATATCGTTTGCACTTCTCGCTGGGATTCACCTTCTGATGACTGAACAAGATAAATCTCAGGACACCGTGGCGCCACGCCGTCGCTGGCCGCGCCGCGTGGCGATCGTCCTGGCCGTGCTGGTGCTGCTGGTGTCTGCCGCCTTCTGGCTGCTGGGCCGCGAATCGACCTTGCAGCAGCTGGTGCAGCGCATTTCCAATGCCAGCGGCGGACAGATTAGCGTGACGGGCGTTAGCGGTTCGCTGTATCACCGCATGCACGTGGATAAGCTGGTGTACCGCGCCAAGGACACGGTAGTGACGGCGGAACAGATCGACATCAACTGGTCGCCATTGCAGTATTTTTCCGAGGGTCTGACGATCAGCGAGCTGCATGCGCGCAGCGTGGTGGTGCAAAGCACGGGACCATCGGAGCCTTCCACCATGCCGGAGTCGCTCAAGCTGCCATTCAAGCTGAGCGTCTCGGATGGCCGCCTCGACAAACTGGTGCTGACCAGCGACGCTGGCAGCGATGTCATCGAACGTCTGCACGTCCGTCTGGATGGCGGCCAACAAGGATGGGAGGTGCAGGAAGCCTCCGCGCATACGGCGTTTGGCGACATCACGGCCGCGCTGACCATTGCGGGGAACAAGCCGTTTGCGCTGCAAGGAAAAGCGGCGCTGGCATATGGCAGCGCACCTGCTGCAAACGCGAAGGTGAACGTGCAGGCCAGCGGCGACCTGGCGCTGCTGAAGCTCAAGGTGCAAGGCGCGGCCAACGGCGCCAGCGGCGAAGCGGCACTGGCGCTGGCGCCATTCGATCCGGTGATACTGCGTGCCATCGACCTGACTGGCCGGGATCTTGACCCGGCAGGCTTCGACGCCAGCTGGCCGCAGGCAAAATTCGGCCTGAAACTCAGCGCCGCCATTGCCAAGGACCAGAAACTCTCTGGCCAGTTCGCGCTGACCAACCAGGGCAAGTCAGCGCCGCTGGACCAGAACGGCCTGCCGCTGCAGACTTTCAGCGGCCGCCTGGATGGCACGCTGACCGCGTCGGTGCTGGATAACGTGCTGCTCGACCTGGGCCAGGCTGGCAAATTCACGGGCGGCGGCAAAGTTCAGCGCAGCGCGCCCGACGCCGGCATCGATGCCGCCAATTTCAAGCTGCACACCGACCGCCTGGATCTGAAGAACATCCACAGCAGCATCGACAAGACCGCTGTCGCGGGCGACATTGCGCTCACCAGCACGCCGAAGCAGCAGGCGCTGACGGCCACGCTGGTTGACAAGGGCCTGCGCCTCGACCTGCAGGCCACGCTGGCGGACGCGCTGCTGCAACTGCACCAGGTGCGCCTGCAGGCAAAGAAAGGCAGCATCTCCGCCACCGGCCAGGCCAGCCTCAAAGACAGGCAGGAATTCAGCGCCAAACTACGTGCAGATCACTTTGATCCATCGGCGCTGGGTGCAGCGTATCCCATCGCCGACCTGAATGCCGACATCAATGCCAAGGGCGTGTTGACGCCAGCATGGCAAGTGGCGGCGGACTTCCAGATCAAGGCCAGCAAGTTGATGGGCCAGGCGCTGACAGGCAACGGCAAGCTGAATGCCGACGCCAGGCATATCAGCGGCGTCGATGCCCATTTGTCGCTGGCGCAGAATACGGCCGATGTCAGCGGCAATTTCGGCGCCCCCGGCGAGCAACTGCGCTGGAAGGTCGATGCCCGCCAGTTGTCGGCGGTGAGCAGCGACCTGCTAGGCGCCATCACGGCCAGCGGCATGGTCACGGGCAGCATGGACGCGCCGCGCAGCAGTTTTGAGGCGGATGCCAAAGGCCTGGCTTTCGCCTCGGCCAAGCGCGCTGCGGACAGCGTGATCCACGCGGCCGGCGATGTCGCCGTGGTCAAGGGCACGCCGCAGCTGAAAGTGGCGGGCAGCATTCAACGCCTGAACCCCGCCAGCTTCGGCGCGGCGCAGGCAGGCGCGATCAACGCCACGTTCACTGGCGATGCACGGCTGGCCAGCGACTGGCAGGCCGGCGTCAACCTGATGCTGCAGCCATCGATGTTTGCCAATGCACCCTTGTCCGGCTACGCCAGGCTGACTGCTGCCAAGGGCAGTGTCAGCAATGCGGACGTCGACCTTCACCTGGCCAGCAACAGCCTGCAAGCCAAGGGTAGCTTTGGCAGCGCGCTGGATAAGCTGGAATGGAAGCTCGATGCGCCGCAACTGGGCGCGCTGGGTCCGCAGTTCGGCGGCACGCTGCGCGCCAACGGCACGCTGTCCGGCACCAGTGCGCGTCCGGCGCTGGCCTTGACACTCAACGGCAGCAATCTGCGTACACCAGGCCAGCAGGAGATCGGCACCATTCGCGGCAGCGCCACGCTGGGCAATACGATCGCGATGGACAGCGGCAGCAACGTCAGCGCCAGCACCAGTACCAGCACAGCGCGCCGCGCCGCAACACGCAATAACGCGGCAGCTGCGGAGATTGCAGCTGACGTACCGCTGGTCAGCGACATCGAGATCACGCGCTACGTCTCGCCAGCGATATCGCTCGACAAGGCACGCTTGCAGACCAGCGGCACGCGCTCGGCCCACATCATCCAGCTGAGCGCCAGCAATCCGGACTTCGATGCCGCCTTGCGCGTAAAAGGTAGCTGGGCCAACGACACCTGGACCGGCGCCATCGACACGCTGCAAAACCGTGGCCGCTTCGCCCTCACGCTGGCCGCGCCAGCACCGCTGAAACTGGTCGCACCGGAAGACACCGGCGTGGCCGGCCTGCTCAAGCCTGAGCAGCTTGTGCTGGGCAGCACCGCCATCAATCTGCCTGCGGGTTCGGTGCGTATCGACTACCTTGAAAAGACCGGCACCGCCTGGCGCAGCAAAGGCCAGGCGGCCGGTGTGCCGGTCAACTATCTCGCCCAGCTTTCCGACGCCTGGCGCGACAACGTCCGCAGCTCCATGACCATCGGCGCTGACTGGAATCTGAACCTGCAGGCCACCACGCGCGCGCTGGCGGGCGGCGTCCACGTCTTCCGCGAACAGGGCGACCTCACCATCACCGGCGCCGACCTGCCGCAAGCCCTCGGCCTGCGCACCCTGGATGCGCGCGCCGATGTCACCGACGGCACGCTGCGCGTCCAGCTCAACGTCGATGGCAGCCGCGCCGGCCAGGCCAAGCTGGATGGCAGCGCCGTGCTACGCGACGGCCGCCTCGCCGATGACAGCACCTTCACCGTCAGCGGCAGCGCCAATATGGGCTCGCTCGCCTGGCTCGCACCACTGGCCGGCCAGCCCGGCCTGGAAATCGACGGCACGCTGAAAGCCGCCATCAGCGGCAGCGGCACCATCGCCGCACCACAGCTGAACGGCGACATCAGCGGCGACAAACTCAGCGTCAACTGGCTGGACCAGGGCATCAAGCTGCGTAACGGCCAGTTGCAGGCGCGCGTCACCGGCGACCAGCTGCAACTGCAAAAACTGGCCTTCGACGGGACGCAAGGCAGCGCCCAGGCGGATGGCTGGATACGCTACGCCGGCAACGAGGCCACCATGCAGCTCAAGCTCAGCGCCGACAAACTGGAAGTGCTGTCGCGCCCGGACCGCATCCTGGTGCTAAGCGGCCAAAGCACGCTGACGCGCGACGCCAAGCACTTCCAGCTCGATGGCAAATTCCGCGCCGACCGCGCCAACATCGAACTGGCGGGTGCAGATACGCCAACGCTGAGCGACGACGTGGTCATCGTCGGTAAAACCAAGCCTGCCGCCAAAGCGCCGCAGGGCATGCCGCTGAATATCGATGTCGAGGCAGATCTCGGTAATGACTTCGCGCTCAAGGGCAAGGGTCTGGATGCCCAGCTGGCCGGCACGCTGCGTATCCGCGTTGCCGACCGCCGTCCGCCGCGCGTCAACGGCAGCATCCGCGTGGTCAGCGGCACGTATGCGGCATATGGCCAGAAGCTGGCAATCGACCGTGGCGTCATCAACTTCACCGGCGCCTACGACAATCCCGGCCTCAACATCCTGGCCGTGCGCCGCCGCCCGGAAGGCGAGGCTCTCAGCGAGACCAATGTGGAGGCGGGTGTGGAAGTCCGCGGCACCGCGCTGGCGCCGCAAGCCAAGCTAGTATCAACGCCCACCGTGTCGGACAGCGACAAGCTGGCGTGGCTGGTGCTGGGCCATGGCATCGACAACACGCAGGGCAACGATATGGCCTTGCTCAGCACTGCAGCCGGCGCCCTGTTCGGCGGCGGCCAGGGCAAGCTGGCCAATGCGCTGGGCGTGGATGAACTGGGCGTGGGCCAGGCGGCGGGTACCTCGTCCGCAGGCGCGGCGACGGGCTTGCAGAATACGGTGGTCACGGTCGGCAAGCGCATTTCGGCGCGCGCTTACCTGAGCTTTGAACAGGGTGCGAGCACGGCGACCAGTCTGGTCAAGCTGAAGTACAAACTCAACCCGCGCATCACGCTGCAGTTCCAGACCGGCACCAACAACGCGCTGGACGTGCTCTACACCTGGGCGTTTGACTGACTGGGGTTGTGGTCGGGGACCGGATCATCCTGCGGTACGGGATGCGGCACGTTCGGCGGTACGGGATCGTCCGCCGGCACGGGATCGGGGGCGCGGTGAAATAATTTCATGGTCGTCACTCCAGGGGCGTGGGCATGGCGCCATTTTACCCCGGACTTCGATCTGGGGTCTGACCCCGTACGGGGTCAGACCCCTTCTACCGGGGTGATGCATGGCGCACGTATTTCTCCAGCCAGGCATGGGTTTCGTACAGCATGTGCATGATGGATTCCCGCGCCCGGTAGGCATGGGATTCATTCGGCAGCATCACCAGCCGCGCCGTGCCGCCCAAGCCCTTGATGGCCTGGAACATGCGCTCGCTCTGCAAGGGGAAGGTGCCGGAGTTGCTGTCTTCCGCGCCATGGATCAGCAGCATCGCGTCCTTGATCTTGTCGGCGTTATTAAACGGCGACATGGCCTGGTACACCGCCGGCGCCTGCCAGTACGGCCGCTCTTCGGACTGGAAGCCAAATGGCGTCAGCGTGCGGTTGTAGGCGCCGCTGCGCGCGATCCCGGCGCGGAACAGGCGCGTGTGCGCCAGCAGGTTGCCGGTCATGAACGCACCATACGAATGGCCGCCTATCGCGATGCGGTGGCGGTCGGCGACGCCACGCCGCACCACCTCCTCCACCGCTGCTTCCGCCGATGCCACCAGCTGCGGCAAATAGGTATCGTTGGGCTCATCATCGCCAGTGCCCACAATCGGGAAGGAGGGATTGTCCAGCACCGAATAGCCCATCGCCAGGAACGCCGCCGGTCCCCAATAGCTGACCGCATTGAAGCGGTAGGGTGAACCGGTGTTCTGGCTGGCCGCGCCGACGGATTTGAATTCCTGCGGATAGGCCCACATCAGCATCGGCAGCGGACCATCGCGGGCGGCGTCGTAGCCGGGTGGCAGCATCAGCGTCGCCGTCAGTTCCACGCCGTCCGCGCGCGGATAGCGGATCTGCTCCTTGTACACATCGCGCAGCTGCGGCGTCGGATGCGGATAGTGCGTCAGCGCCGTGAGCTGCTCGCCTTCCGGCTTGTTCAGATCGCGCAGATAGTAGTTGGGCCGCTCGGTCGGCGACTCGCGCGTGGTGAGCAGCAGCGTACCATCGTCGCTGAGGATGGCCGCGACGTTTTCAAAATACGGTGCGGCGCTCTGGAACAGCCGCTCTTTCTGCCTGGTGGTCAGGCTCAGACGGTCGATGAAGGGACGGTCGCCCTCCGGCGTGGCGCCCGCGCCATCCAGCAGCACCGTGGTGCCGGGGCCGATCAGCAGACGCGGGAAGCCATTCAGGTCGGCGCGCAGCACCGGCGAGCCGGGGCTGTTATAGCGGTCCTCGTAAGAACCCGCGTGGATCAGTTCCGGCGGCCGCGACAAATGGCCCGGTGCGATCATCCACTGCTTGTAGTCGCGCGTCTTGTGCCACCGTTCGTTAATCAGCGCGACATCATCACGGCCCCAGGCAATACCGGCGTAGCGCATGGTCAGGCGCGCCAGCACCAGCGGCGGTTCGCGGAACGGCGCCGCGTGCAGCATCACCAGATCGCGGATGCCATCAATCACCTCGCGCGCGGGATCGCCGCCATCCTGGGCCTCCGCCCACGCCAGGCTGGCCGGCGCGTCCGCGCGCCAGGCCACGTGGCGCACGCCTTCGGACACGGCATCGTTCCCCGGCGGCAGACCTTCTTCCAGCGGCAGATTGGCGACGGTGTGCACAACCTCGCCGTGCATGTCGCGCACCTCCAGCCGCTCGCCAAAGCTCGATACCGGCACGATGTACGAATACGGCCGCGTCATGCTCTGCGTCAGAATATATTCCCCGCTCGGCGCTATCGAGGTGCGCGAGAACGGTCCCGGTGCGCCCACCAGCCGCATTTTGCCGTGCACATCGACGAGCGCCATCTGCACCGTGATGTAGTACTCGAACAGACGCGCGTCGTCTTCATTCTTCAACAGATCCTGGTAGGTGCGCAACTGGCGCACATGGCCGTCGGAAGTGCTGTCCTGTTCGATCGGCCCAAACGGCACGCCGCTCGAAGCGGGCGGCTTGCCGATCCCGGCGGGCCGCCAGTGCACCAGCAGTGCGCTGCTGTCCGGCAGCCAGTTGAAGCCGCGCGTGAGCACGGTGGACAAGGGCTGCGGCGACAGCTTGCGCGCCTTGCGGTCTGCGATATCGACCACCCACAGCTCGACCGCGCCGCGCTCGCCCTGCAAGGCCACGTGCGAAAAAGCCAGATAGCGCTGGTCCGGCGACCAGCTCAGGTCCGACAGGCGCAAGCCGCGCGGCAGGCCACGTATGCGGCTTTCCTTGCGCGTCGCCACATCCAGCAAGGCCAGGTCCGTACCAAACGAAAAGCGGGATGAAGAACAGGTGCGCGGGTTGATGCGCAAGCCGGCCAGTTTCAGCTCCGGCTGCGCCACTTCGGCGATGCCGGGTAGCGGCGGGGTTTGAATCACGGCGACGAGATTGCGTTGCGGGCTCAGACTCAGCGCCGGTGCGCGCGCGGCATCGACGATGTCTTGCAGCGCCGCGGGCGGCAGGCGGTAGCCGCCCTGCTGGGCGCCGGCTTGCGGCGAAGCGGCCAGCAGGCCTAAATTCAGGGGCAGCACAGACAATGGTTTGTTCATGGATGTCCTTTCGGTCCAGAAGCAGGGGCTGCTGCAGTTCAGTTTGCTCATGCTAGCCTTGATTGTCAATCCGTGCCGTACAATCACGGTTTTGACGATTCCGCACCTGGACAGATTATGGAAATGACCACACTCGTACTGCTGCTGCTCGTGCCGCTGGCGGTATGGCGTATTTACTCCCGTCTCAAGATCGTGCTGGGCCGCACCAGGTCCGAACTGTGGCGCCACTACGCCACGCTGGCGGTGATGGTGGTGATGCTGCTGGCGGTGACGGTACAAGTTCTGGGTAACTGGACCGCGCTGGCGGCGCTGCTGGCCGGCGCCGTGGTGGGTGGCCTGCTGGGCCAGCGCAATATGAAACTGAGCCGCCTGGAAAACCGTCCGGAAGGCTTCTTCTACACACAGAACCGCAAGCTCGCGCTGCTGGTCTGCATGCTGTTCATCAGCCGCCTGATCTACCGTTTGTTCGAAGCGTATCTGCATATGCATAACGGCCTGCCGCTGGACCCGGACTTCCTCGGCAACCCGATTTCGTCCTGGCTGTTTGGCCTGCTGGGCGGCTTCTACGGCGTGTATGCCGGACTGCTGGTGCAATGGCGGCGCAGCCAAAAACCGGTGCCGCGCCCGGTTGATATTTTCGACATCAAATAAGCCACAGTGCTATCTTGTAAGCTGCTGTGTGCGGTGGATTTGGTGGTATGCTGAATCTATCCGCAAGGCAACAAGATTGCACTGCTATGAAGACGTCCATCTACGACAAGACCACCAAAGGCAGGGAAGAAATCGCCACCCGCAAGTACCAGCTTGCGTCGCGCTTGCGTACCCTGCTGGTGCTCGTCGATGGCCACCGGTCCGAGGAAGAACTGCTGCGCAATGTGGCGGGACTGGGCCTGAACCACAGCGCCTTGCAGGAACTGCTGGCGCAAGACTACATCGTGCTGGCGACCAGCTATGCGTCGCTGCCGGAACCCGATCCGCTGCCGTTACCTCTGCCGCTGCCACCACCGTCCACGATCGCGCTCGACCAGGTGCAGCAATTCCAGTCGGTGTACAACTTCTATAACAAGACCATCAAAAGCACCATGGGCCTGCGCGGTTTCACCTTGCAACTCAAGGTTGAGAAAGCGGGTTCGGTGGACGAACTGCGCCTGTTGCGCGCGCCCTATCTGGAAGGCGTCACCAAAGCAAAGGGCCGCGATACCGCGGCCCTGCTGGTGCAGCAACTGGATCAGCTGCTGGCGGGTTAGGCCGCCTTCGCTGCCGCTTCCTGCTGCTGGCGGCGCTGCAGCACGAAGATCGGCTGCGCCCACTGCGTGTCCTTCTTCTTTTTGCTCGTGATGAGCGTCAGTTCCGAAGGATCGTAGACGTCGGTGTTGTGGGTCAGCGGCGTCGTCATCAGGTACTGGGCGTCGGTGTTCTTGAGGAACTCGCCGACCAGCTGGATGTTACGGATATCCAGGTGGGCAAACGGTTCGTCGATGAACACAAAGCCGCCGGAACCTTCTTCCGACTTCAGCAGACCAATCAGCAGCACCAGCGATTTCATCACCTGCTGGCCGCCCGACGCTTCGCCGTCGTTCATGCCGATCACCCCCTTGCCGTCGAACTTGAAGCGCACGTGCAGGCCAGCTTGCGCCAGCTGCACGTCGTCGTTCTCCAGGCGGACCGGATCGGTGCTCACCTCGATGCCGGCCAGCTGGCCCAGCTCCTTGATGTTGGCCGCATAGGTCTTGATGGTGTAGCGCAGACGCTCCATGTAGGCGCCACGGGCATTGCCGGTCGCTTCGATGGCGCGGTTGTTCTGGTAGCGGCGCTCTTCGGTTTCCGACTGGCGCGAATGCAGCTGGTCGTTCAGGCGCTGGTACTGGTCGATCACGGTCGCATCGAGCTCCCAGTCGCTGCGCGCCAGGCTGGCTTCCAGGCTGTGGATACGCAGATTGACCTGGTGCGCGTTCTGGTGCTCTTTCACCAGCGCGGCACGGCGTGCCACACGGCGCCAGGCCTGCGGCAGATGGCGCCAGCTCTTGCGCAGCGCCAGCAGCGCCTTGGCGTGCTCGCTACGCTGTTCCAGCGCGCGCTTGTGATTCAGACGCATGCCAGCTTCCGCTTCCGACAGCGCGAAGCGCGCGTTCTGCCAAGTGGTGTCGGCGCGGGTGCGGGTGACCACGGCATTCTTGATGAGGTTTTGCAGCTCGCCCAGACGTGCGCCGACGTCGGTGCGCTCCGCGCGCAGCGGCACGGCATTGCTGGCGGCATCGGCGAATTCCTCCGAGCGCGCTGCCAGTTCCTTGGCCGCATCGACGCCGGCCAGACGGGTTTTCAGCGAGCTGATTTCCGTCGCCAGCTTGGACACTTGCAGCGTCAGCTGGTCTTCCTGCGCTTCCAGCGCCGGCAGCGATTTCTGGATCGCTTCCATCCGCTGGGTGCGGCCAGCGGAACCGAAGCGGTAGCGCGAAACTTCCACAAACAGCGAGCGGCCACCACGGCGTTCACGGTGATAGGCTTCCGGCGTGATCCACTCTTCGTGGCTGCCCAGCTTTGCGCCCACATCCACGCTGTCCACGCGGGTGATGCGCGACAGCTGTTCGACCAGCCATGCAGGCACTTTGGCCGAGAAGTTCACCACCGACATCAGCGAGTTGTCTTTGATGGTCGGCGCATGCACCAGGTCCGGCACGATGAAGTGGCGATAGCGCTCCTTCTCCGCCAGACGGTAGGCAGCGGCGGCATCGGACGATTTATCCAGCAGCACCACCGACGCGTAACCCGACAGCACGCCTTCCACCGCGCCCTGCCATTTCGGATCGGTCACTTCGACCACATCCGACAACATGACATGGCCGATGCCGGCATCGTTCAGCACCTTGCGCATGCTGCGCTGTGCTTCCGGTTCCGGCATCGCGGTTTTGCCCTGCAGCGCGGAGATGGTCGACAGCTCGCCGGCAATCCTGGCCGAAATGGCGTCACGCGCGGTGCGCTGGCGGGCCAGTTCGATTTCCTTTTCCTGCAGCGTCTTCGCTACTTCCGCCAGGTCGGCGCCGGAATCGGCCGCCAGTTTTTCCAGGCGGGCCTTCTGTTCCAGCAGGCTTTCCAGCGGCTTGAGTTTGGTGTTGACGTGCGTGAGGCGGGTTTGCAGCGAGGTCAGTTCCTGCTCCAGTACCGTCTCATGGCTTTGCGCATCCGACAGCGCCTTGGCCTGGCTGGCCAGCATCGAACGCTTGTCGGCCAGTTGTGCGTCGGCCTGCATCAGCGGCTTGCGCGCTTCGCGCAGCTGGCGGCTCAAGTTGCCGTTCTTCTCGCGTACCTCATGGTACTCCAGCGACGGCAGCACTTCTTCCTGCAGGTTGCGGCGTTCCTTGTTCAGGTCTTCCCACTGGTGGTAGTTGGCCACGCGCAGGCGCAGGCCTTCCAGATTGGTCCTGGAGGCTTCCAGCTCCGCTTCAAAGCGTTTCAGTTCCGTTTCGGTGTCGCGCTGGTGGCGCTTGGCTTCGTCGTACGCATCCAGCACTTCCTTGTCGCCGAACACCTGGAACACCAGGTCCAGCAGCTGGCGCGGTGCGTATTCGCACAGCTTGTCGGTCTCGCCCTGCTCCAGCGCCAGCACTTTGGCCATCGCCGGCGACAGGCCGGCATTGGCCAGGCGCTTACGGTAGTTCTCGACGCCCAGCCAGTCGTTGCCAGCGTCGCCGATGTCTTCGATCTGCACATTACCCGGACGCATAAGGTACTGGCGCTTCCAGTCGCCGCCGTTTTTCTGGATCTGGCAGAACAGCGTGACTTCATCATCGCTGAAGAAGCCGGAGCTGCGGAACGGACGGTTGGACAGCTGGCGGCCCATTGGCTTGTTGTCCACCACGGCGCGCAGCCAGGCGGTTTGCTGGCCGCTGTGGCGCGCGTAGTGTTTGTAGGTACGGCCCATCGAGCAGTCCAGACCAAACAGGGTGCGCAGCGCGTCCAGCAAGGTGGTCTTGCCGGAACCGTTCTGGCCCGCGATGGTGATGATCTTGGCGTCCAGCGGGATATTCTTGATGCGTTGCCAGTAATCCCAGTGGACCAGTTCTAGCGATTTAATGTGAAACATGGCTTAGTCCTTGGCTGGAGTGTCGTCTTCGATCGGCGCCGGTGGCGGCGGTGGTATGTCGAAGGCAGGCAGGATTTCTTCTTCGTCGGTGGCGACGACATCGACCGCAATCGGCGGCTCGCTGCGCGGCACCGCGACGATGGTCGGCGGCGAACGTTTGAAGACGTCGGCCAGCGCGCCATTGACGATGCGCTCTTTCAGCAAGTCGGTATCCATCAGCAGGTCCAGCAGCGGGCCTTCGACGACGACATCGCCGCGGCGCTCGATGAAGCCCAGCTTGGACAGGATGCCGAGGTTCATGTCCAGACGGGTCTTCTTGCCCAGCTTGTCGCCAAAGTCGGCCAGCAGCGCCTTGTAGGCGATGCCGATGGAGGTGTCTTCCGCGCGCGGCAGCGGCTTCTCGACGCCGAACATATCGTTCTGGTTGTCTTCCGCGTGCTGGTGGGTTTCCTGGCGTTCGCGCTTGGGCAGGATGATCTGCGCCCACAGCACCACCAGCAGCGCCACGCCATCACGCGACAGGCCGAAGTTATTGTTTTGCCAGACGTCCTTGGCGCCGAAAATCTTCGGCTCGATATTGCGGTGCAGGGCCAGCGTAACGTGGTCGGCATAGACGTTGTCCAGCAGCTTGAGACCAACCGCCAGCAGGCGTCCATCGACTTCGGTGCGGAACTGTTCGTCCGACAGCACGCGCTTGACCAGTTTATCGTCACGGCGCAGCGTCTGGTGCGACAGCAGGCGCGCGATCAGGATTTGTGCATCATCATTCATCAGACTTGTCGCCTTCCGGATTCAAAGACAGTGTAAGGGAGGCTAGGGACATGGCTGCGACTTCGAGGTCGGGCAGCTTGACCATTTCATCTTGCGGCGAGAACGTCACCGGCAGCCGCGCCAGTTGGGCGGTGGCGCCCTGCAGGCGCGCTTCATCGGCATCGCCCAGCAGCGGCAGCAGCGAGGCGCGGTATGACGCCACGGCAAACGATGCCGGCAGCAGCGACTCGTGCGCCTGGATGGATTTCGGCGCTTCGTCCGCAGCAGCCGGGAAGTTGCCCAGCGTGGCGAAGTCGGACAGGCGCGCCAGCCAGTCGTCCAGCTCCTGCTGCATGGCAGGGCCGTCGCTGACGGTGGTCGGCGCATCGGTGCCGGCCGGCAGGCCATTGGATACAGTGGTGTTTATGCGGTCGGCCATTAATTCGGTTTCTGCTACGTCTATCATTTCTGCCGGCGTCATGAACAGCGGTACGACCGGCTTGTCGATGGCGTCCATGGCCAGCGAGGCCAGGTCTTCGTGTTCCAGCAGCCAGCGCTTGATGTCCGTGGTGGACAGGCCGGACTGGCCCAGGTGCACGCGCTGGCGCTCGATCTGGTTCAGGGCGCGCGAGAACATGCCCTGCATGTTCAGCAGCGCCGACTGGGCGCGGCCGATGGCCTGCGCGGCCTTGTGGGTGGCGCTGTCGGCATTTTCGTCGGTGGTGATGGCGCGCAGGATTTCCGAGCCCTTCTCCACCCAGTCGCACGCCATATGCCACTTGGCCTGCGAGGCGCGCAGGCGGAATTCCGACCCGGACGCAATCGCATCGGAGAATTCTTCGGTCAGTTCCACCAGGCGGCCCAGCAGGTGATGCAGCTGATCGACCGTGACGCCGCCCATGACCTGGGCGCCAGCCACCTGCGACAGCAGGAAGCCCATTTCGGCGTTGTCGTCTTCTTCCTTGCCCAGGGCCAGCAGCGCGTCGATGGCCGACAGCACGTTGCGCGCCATCGGCGTGATGCGGTACACGGCCTGCTGCGCATCCCAGGCCAGCAGCTGGTTGGTGCGCAGGCGCATCAGCACCGTCTCCAGCGATTCCGGCAGCAGGTAGCCCAGGCGGGTATTGATGTCCGCGCGCGAGAAACTGGTCGAACTGGTGTCGCCAGCCAGTTCGCGCAACACCAGCAAGCGCACCAGCACACCGTCAAAACCGCCGTGAAACAGTGCGGTGAACACCTGCAGCAGCGGCTGCGCGCGTTTCAGGTGGTAGACCTGCTCGATCTCATCGGCGGAAATGTGCGGCTGGAAGTGGGCTTGCAGGCTGTCTGGCACTGCATCACTTGTTATAGGTTCAATCATTCTTTGCCATTCTGTGGTCCCCGCCATTGCATTTTTTGCAAACAATTCTGATTATCGCGGGGGGCGTCAGTATAGCAGGCGGCTACTTCTTCACGACCTTTTCCAGTGTCTGGTCGACGAAGTCGCCATCGTTGTCGTTAAAGCGCACGCGCACCGGGTACCAGTCCATCGACGGCGCCAGCCACAGGTCCACCTGCTGGCCCTGCGCATCCGGCGGTGGCGCCTTGACCAGGTGGACGGTATTGACCTCGCCCGAGCCGATTTGCACGGTCTCGTTCTTGAGCACCTTGAAGCTCCACTGCTCGGCGTCGCGGCGGCCCGCCACGAACAGATGCCATTCGCTGCCCGGCTTGAACTTGTCCGGCGTGGCGCGCGCCATCGCGGCCAGCTGCCACTGGGCGCTGCTGCGATCCTGTTCGCCCCCCAGTATCGGATAGGTGACGTCGCTTTCAGTAAATGCAATGGTCTTCTCGGCGCGCTTGAAGCTGGTGGTGTACGGATCCTTGCGCAGGCGCTTCTCGTAGAAGCTGGCTGGCGCCAGGCCGAAGTCGTCGATCGCGCCTTCGCTGCGGTTTTCCACCACCTTGCCGAAAATGGCGGCGCGGCTTTCGGTGGCGATGGAATATTTACCATCGCCGGCGCGCCACTGCACGGTGGCGGTGCCGTTCAGCGACAGGCCGCTTTGCTTGATTTTCAGGCTGTAGCTCAGGTCAGCCGATGGCGGTGCACTGGTCGGACGCTTGCTGCTCGGGTGTTCGCCATTGGCCGCTTCGGCCGCGTGCACGGTGTAGGTGGAAAACGCCAGCAGCAAGCCGGCGCACAAGGTGGTCATTTTCTTCATTTGTCTGTCATCTTCATAGTGGAGACGGTTTGCGTGGTCAGCGCGCCGCTCGCTTCGGTGTTACGGATCTGCACCGGGTACCAGTTCATGCCTGGTGCCAGCCAGATATCCAATGTGGACGAATACGTGCCCGGCTTCGGCGGCCGGCTCAGATGCCAGGTCACCAGCTTGCCCATCTTCGTCTCGATTTCCTCTTCGCCTACCAGCTGGAAGCGGAACACGGTGGCTTCCTTTTCCTCGCCTACCTGTATATCGATGTCGCTGCCAAACTGGTTGACATCGGCCCGGCCGATGCCGCCCAGCTGGAACGGCACCGTGGCTTTGTCCTGCGCCCCCACCAGCAGCGGGAAACTGCGCTCCGACGCGGAAAAGCTGATGGTGCCGGTGTCGCGGTTAAAGTGGGTCGCGGTTTCAGGGCGGCGCGCGCGCTTTTCCGTGGCCGTGAGCGGGGCGATGCCATAGTCATCGATTTCGCCCTCGCTGCGCAGCACCAGCAGGTTGATGCGCGTGACCAGCAGGCTGATACCCGCCTCCACCGAAGCGCGATAGCGGCTGCCGTCAGTATGCCATGTCATGGTGGCAGCCCCCGTCCATTTGGTGCCGTCGGCATCGACCCGGTCGACCGACATCTCAAACACGGCCGATGGCGGCAGGTTGACCTTGTAGCGGCGCATGCCCTGGCGCGGTGCGGCCTGCGGCACTGCGGCGGCCGGCGTTTCGCCCTGCGCTACTGCGGGTGGCGGCGTACCGGTCTGCGCCTGCGCAGCGCCGGCCTGTTCACCACCTGCCGCTGCCGGCGCGCTGAGGGCGATGTCGCTTGCCGCAGCAACGACCGAAGCCGCATCCGCCGCCGCCTGCGCGGTTGCTGCGCCGGTGTCCGCGCTGACCGGCGCCACCACCGCTTCGCGCGCTTTCGGCTTCGTCCTGACAATGGGTTTGGGCGCTGCCGCCAGCGGCTGCACTTCCGGTGCCGGTGGCGTCGCCACACGCTTGGGCAAGGCCAGCCGCAACTGCGCTGTCATCAGAGACGGCGCCAACGCCGATGGTCTGTGCGTTTGCGCACTCAAGCTTCCACCCACCCAGTCAATGGCGGCATAGTGCAACGCCAGCGTGGCGGCACACAAAACCAGCACACGCCGATGCCGGGCAAGGAGGGAAGCAATCGTCATGGCCGCTAGTTTAAACGGGATCGCCCATCTCGGCTTTACAGACGCAGAAATGTTGTCAAAAACTTTTGAAGGGCGTACAAATATCTGCTACGCTAAACGCGCTAAAAACGCCCACCTGACAGGAGAGTCTCATGCCGCATCCGCAAATGCCGAACATCCCCGGCGCTGGAGTAATGAACGACACGCTGGACTTCGTAAAAAACCTGTGGGGCAGCATGGGCGTACCAGGCCTGACGGCGCCGACCCTGTCGGTCGAAGAACTGGACAAGAAAATCAACGACCTCAAAGCGGTCGAGAGCTGGCTCAATCTGAATATGAGCATGCTGCGCGGGAGCATACAGGCGCTGGAAGTCCAGCGCGACACCATCGCCACGCTGAAGTCCGTGGGCGCCAGCCTGGCCTCGGCGGTCAACACGGGCGTCAACGACAAGTCGATTTTCGACGCCAATCCATACGCTTCGGCCTTCTTCCACCATGCACGCGAAGCGGACAAAGAACAGGCGACCACCGCGCCGAAAGCGCCGGAGCCGCCAGCCAAAGCCGCACCTGAGCCGGAAGCGCCGAAAGCCGCTGCCGCAGCCGGTACAGGCACCGGCACCATTGGCAGCCAGCCCAACGCCTGGTGGAACCTGCTGCAGGAGCAGTTCAAGCAGGCCGTGTCGACCGCCATGGCGTCCGAATCGATGATGACCGATGCAGCCGTCAAATTCGCCGCAGCGGCCGCCAGCGCGCAGCAGGCTGCGAGCAAGTCTGCTGCCGGCGCGGCGCCCGCAGCATCGCCAGCCGCTTCAACGCCAGCGGCGGTCAAACCGGCAGCAACCAAGCCGGCCGCGAAAAAACCGGCGGCGAAAAAGCCTGCCGCCAAACCGGCCAAGCCAGCGTCCGATAAACCGTAACGGGAATTACGCCAGCCGCTGGATGCGGATGGCGTCAATCAGGCCGTCGGCCTGACGCTGCACTTTCTCGATATCGATCAGGCCCTCCTGTTCGAGCAGCCTGGCGCTGTCGTGGGCGGCCTGAAAACTGTCCAGGGTGTCACCTTTGGCGGAGACTGGCCGTATCCAGGCGACGCCTCCGACCTTCATTTTTTTATACACTTCCATGGCGATATCGCGCATATTTTGTGCCCTTTATTTGCCCTCAATATTGACAGCGAATCAAGCGCAGACAGGGCTGCGCCATAAATCAGTGTAATCATTTGGCGAAGCTGAAACAAGCGCGCTGTTGCGTGGCGCCGTCAGTTTAGTTGCCGGTCCAGCGCGTGCTCTCGGGGACGGGGCCGTTTTCCGCCTCATATTCGCTGGCTGCCGCAGCGGCCACCACGCCAGAAACAGGCGCCAGCAAGGCCAGTTGCTCCATGAGCTGGGCGAAGCGCTGCTGTCCCGGTGCGATGGCGTCAACATGCATCAGCACCCCGATGGCTTCATCGGCCAGACCGCGCTCGTAACCGTTGTTCTGCAAATGCGAGATCAGGATTTGCGCGGAGTTGAACAGGATACGCATATTGTGCGGCAGCGCCTTGCGCGCCACGCGCATCCACTCCACAGCCTGGGCGAGTTTGCCCGTCTTCCACAGCAGTACGCCCTTGTTCATCATTTCGGCGGCTTCCTGCCGCGCATTCTTGATGAGCTCTATGCCCTCCTCGCCCATGCGCGCCCGGTCAAAGATCTTCTGCACATCGTCCAGCAGCGGCACATTGTCGTGGTTGTTGCGGGTGACGTAGCACAGCAGATTCACCGGCGCATCCTTGACGCCGACCGCAAACAGCAGCGTCGCCATGTCCAGGCAGGTTTCAGTGTCGGGACGCTGGCGGCCTTCATCGGCCAGCATGGCCTCCAGCTCATCGCCCGACTTGCGCGCACGGCGGAAGTCGCCGCTCTCGTGATACACCAGGCCTTCGGTGATCTTGGCGCGCAGCGTGACCTGGTCGCCGCCGAACTGGTGAACGGCGGCATTCAGCAGGCGGATGGCTTCCTTGGTGTCGTTCTTCTGGCCGCACACGCGCGCCAGGCCAAGATAGGCGTCAACGGTTTTGCGCACCGAGAACTCGCCGATCTCGATGCATTTGCGGAAGGCCTTTTCCGCCACCGGGATATTGCCCAGCTTGAGCGCGGTCTGGCCCAGCGCGCGCTGGCGCGGCACGGAATTGGGCGACAGCTTGGCCGCTTTTTGCAGCACGTCGAAGGCCTCTTCCGTTTTGCCCTGCTGCTGAAAGGATTCCGCCAGCTGGTCGAACGCATCGATGTAGAAACGGTTATCGGTAATCACCGCCTGGAACATCATGCGCGCGGCTTCCAGGTCGCCGTTGGCCATGCGGATTTTACCGAGGCCGCAGCGCGCCCAGTTGTATTCGCGGTCCTGCAGCACCTGCTCATACACCTGGCCGGCCTGTTCGGGATCGCCGCTTTTCAACAGCAGCGTGGCTTTCATGCGCTGCAGGTCGATCGCATGCAGCGGATTGTGGGCGATCTGCGCTTCGCACAGCTTGGCCGCGCGCAGGTAGTCCTTGTCGGCAAAGGCCTGGTCGATATCACTGAAAATCTGCTTCTTGACCCATACGCGGTTCAGGCGCGTCAACAGCACGCCTTCGGTAATCGGCTTGATGATGTAGGCATCCGGCTGATGCTCGGCCGCCCCCATCACCGACTCCACGCTTTTTTCAGCCGACACCATGAGCCACACGCTGGACGGCAATATAAGGTTGCGGATGCGCGCCTCCTCCAGCACCTGCTGGCCGTTCTTGCCGTCGCCCAGGTTGTAATCGCACAGCACCACGTCGTAACGGGTTTTCGACAGCAGCACCATGGCCTCGCCGCCACTGGACGCCTGGTCGATATGTTTGGCGCCGAGGTTGCGCAGCGACTCGCGCAGCAGCTGGCGGATACCGACGAAATCGTCAATGATCAGGTAGCGCTTTTCGCCCCAGTCGATACCGCCTTCAGCCGAGTGTGAGGAGGTCATGACGTCCACGCTCATCGTTATGGCAACCGCAGGATAAAGCAGCCGCCTCCCAGCGTGCCGCCGTTTTCCAGCGCGATGCTGCCGCTGCGCTGGCGATGCTTGTGCATCTTGGCGACTTCGCTGGAGAAGTACAGGCCAAGACCGCTGCTATTGTTGAGGAAGTTGATGCGCGAGCGTTGCGGATCCATGGCGTTGACGCCCGCCTCCAGCAGCGAATTGGGGAAGCCCAGGCCATTGTCCTCGACGCGCACCTCAAGGTAGTCGCCATCAATCGTGATCGCCATGCGGACGCGGTCGCGCGTGTAGCGGATGGCGTTGTTGATGGCGTGGACCAGCACACCGATCACGAGGTCTTCGTCGAGGGACCAGATGGCGTGCTGCGGATAGTCGATATCCAGCGTCACGCCGCGCGATTGCAGCAGCATGCGTGCCTGCCCTTCTACCTGTTCCACCAGCTCGCGCACGCTGCGCGGCGCCGGATCAAACGGATAGCCAGGTTTGCCGACGTCCTTGTACAGCGCCAGCAGCTGGATCAGGTTATCGTTGAGGCGCTTGGTCTGGTACAGCATGTGCGCCATCTGGCTGTATTCAGGGGCGCTGGTGCTCTGATGGGCGGCGAGCAGATTCTCCAGCGTGCCACTCAGCACGCTGATCGAGTTTTTCATGTCATGCACAGTCGACGCCAGGAACATGAACAGCTCCGGTGAGCCTTCGTGCTGCTGCGCTTCTTGGTCATCCATTGCGATTCTCCATGGACAGCGCGGGATAGTTGTTCAGTGACCGATTATAGCAGTGACCGAAGCACCGCAACCATCCCCGCGTCCTACCGGCTGGAGGGCTAAGGCTTATCCCAGCGTCCCGACATCGCAATCATGCCCATCATCTTCAGCGTATTGCCGTAATAATCATTGTCTTTCAAGGTTTGCCCCTGCAGGTCTTTCCAGACCGCGTTCAGCCAGGCCTGGTTGCCGGCATCCACCATCGCCGCCACACCCAGCGCGGAGACAAACGGCAGCTTGTCATATTCCGCTTCCGAGACTTTGCCGCCCAGCGTATAGCCCGCGGCAAAACGTGCGGGATCGTTGCTGGTGACAGCACGCGCCCAGCGGTTGATCGGTTTGAGCATGGCTAAGGCCCGGCGGTCGCCATAGATCAGATAATCCAGCGCAACCCGCCACGGGAAACGCGACGCGTTCCAGGAATAGTTGCCATCATTGGGGCCTTCGAGAAAATCGGCGGCGGCTGGCGCGGGCGCACCATCAAGGCGGTAGACAAAGTCCGGCACCAGTCCCGTATTGCTGCTGAAGTTACGCTGCATCAGATCGGCAACCGCATAGCTGCGGTCCTGGACTGACTGCCAGCGCGCGTCGCCGGTGCTGAGCGCAAAAGCCTTCAGATGCGACAGCATGAAGTCCGAGGTGCGCGTGCTGTATTCATAAGTACGGTCGTCGTCGATACGTGCCCAGTCGCCCAACAGCAGATACTTGCCGCTTGGGTGCACCTCGTAAGCCATGATGGCACGCAGCACGCGCTGGGCTTCGGCCTTGTAATTGATCGCGCCGGTGCTGCCCCATTTGTGGTCGGCCAGCAGCAGTGCGTAGGCGATATCGAGATCACCATCGGTGGCGCTGGCGTCGCCGCGCTTGTCCTCGCCGGCATTGGCGCAGCCTTTGACCTGATTCCAGGCCATCAGGCCGGCATCCGAGCTGGCAGGATGATCGTGGAAGTAGCGCACCATGCCATCAAACACGGTATGCGCCTCGCTGTCCTCGTCAGCCATCAATACGCTGATCAGCATGCCGTAGCCATGCGCTTCCGACACGGTGATGGTATCCGCAGCCGTGCCGCCGCCAACCGCCTTGCCATCGGCATTCACCTTCACGAAATAGCGTCCATTGCCGCATTCCTGCGCCACGTACAAGGCCTTCCACTGCGCATAAAAATCGACGCGCTGCCGGGCCAGGGCGGCGGCGCCGATGTGATTGGGCAGAATGGTTCCGGCGGTGTAAGGCAGGCGCGTTGTTACCGCTTTCAGAACGCCGCTCTTGACCGGCGCAGCAGCCGGCGCGGGCGCGCTACCCATCAACGTGGCATGGCTATCCGACGCGCCGCCACAGGCTGGCAGCAGTAATACCATCAGCATGGCGGCAGCAAGGCGCACCAGCGGGAATGCGTGAAATGGGGGATGTACTGTCATGAAGACCTCTCCAGGTGAACACCGCGCTGGATTGCGACGGCTGCTGGCAGTCTAGTGACAGCCGCAGCGCAGCGCTGTCACAGCTTGTAACGAGTGCCTCAGAGACGGCGGCGTGGCAGCATGACGCTGAAGCGCGCTCCACCCAGCGGGCTGCGGCTGACCTGTATTTCGCCCTGCTGCCAGTGCAGCGCGCGTTTCACCAGCGCGAGGCCGAGGCCAAAGCTGCCGCCCGCATCATTCTCACTGCCAGAATCCTGCTCGGCGGACAGGCGCACAAATGGTTCGAAGATACGTTCCTGATCCTCGTAAGCGATACCGGGGCCGTCATCATCCACTTGCAGCAACAGTTGGCCGGCGCCATGGTCGTGCGCCTCCAGCCGCACCTGGCTATGGCCGTGGCGCGCGGCATTGTCGAGCAAATTGCGCAAGACCAGATGCAACAGGGACCGGTCGCCATAAAACTCGTCGTCCTCCACCGTCACGGCCAGCGTGGCGCCACAGCGGCCGCCGTCCAGCGCCGCCACTTCTTCCTCCAGCCATGCACGCAGCGCGATGCGCTCATGGCCGATCACCGCCGGCGCGTCGGCCAAACGGGCGAAGGCCAGACTGGCACGCACCAGTCCTTCCAGCTGGCCGACATCGCGCAGCAGGCGTTGCTGGAGACGCACACGGGTATCCTGATCGGCGTCGCGCCCGAGCAAGGCCAGTGCGAACCGCATCCGTGCCAGCGGCGTGCGCAACTCATGCGAAACCGCCTGCGAGACTTCCTTGTGGCGTTCGGCCATCGCACCCACCTGGCGCGCATGTTGGCGCAAGGCCTCCACCAGCGGCGCCCATTCCGCATCCACCACCTGCAGCACGGTGGCCGGTGTGCGCGCCATGTCGCCGATGGTGTGGATCAGTGCCGCCATGGCGCGCTCCCGCTGGCGGCGGCGCTGCCACATGAACAGCGACAGCAGCAGCAACGGTATGAAGCAGGCACCGCCAGCGAGCAGGAATACCGGCTGGCGCATGACGTCTTCCATCGCTGCGCTGCCCCACATAGGCCCCATCTGTATCAAGGTTTTTTCGTCCAGTGCATAGTAGGCGATTTCCTCGCTGCTGCCCTGCACCGCCAGGCCATTGGCCAGCATGACGTCGGACTCGGGGGCCAGGTCGACATCGTCGCGCGCCACCAGCGAGAGCGGAAACTGGAACTGCCGCTGCAATGCCTGCAAACCCGCTTCGCGCTGCGCCGGCGGCAAGGCGCGCAGATGCTGGGCCACCAGGTAGCCAGGGCCACCGAGCAGGCGCCGGAAGCTATACTCGCTGACGTGGATCGCGCCCAGCGCGGATAGCCAGATCAGCCAGATGACGAGCATGGCCCAGCCGGCGCACAAGGCCACCAGCAGCCCACGGCCGGGTTTAAACCGCGTCCACATGATCGCTGATGGCAAACAGGTAGCCCTGCGCCGTGATAGTCTGGATCGCCACCGGACATTGCAGCGTTTGCAGTTTCTTGCGCAACCGCGAGACACGCATGTCGATCGACCGGTTCAAGCCATCATATTCAAGGCCACGCAGGTTCTGCAGCAGTAGCTCGCGTCCCAGCGGCACGCCAGGGTGGCGCGCGAAAACCGACAGCAGTTCGAATTCAGCCGTGGAGAAAGGCAGGACAGCGCCGTCCAGCGTTACGCGCTGGGCCGCCAGGTCGATCGTCATGCTGCCGTATTGCAGCAGGTTGCGCTGCGATGGCCGCTGCGGATGGCGACGCAACAGCGCCCGCAAGCGCGCCAGCAGTACCTGCGGATCGACCGGTTTGACGACATAATCATCCGCACCGGCGGCAAAGCCAGTCAGCTGGTCAGTGTTTTCGTCGAGCGCCGTCAGCATCAAGATCAAGCCGGCGTAGTCGTTGCGGATCTGGCGGCAGACGTCATAGCCATTCATATCCGGCAGCATGACATCCAGTATGACCAGCGCCGGCTGCAGCTTGCGCACTAGTGGAGCCGCTGCATCGCCGCGATGCGCCACCGTGACCTGATACCCCTCGACGCGCAGGAATTCAGCTGTCAGCGCAGCGAGCGCATGGTCGTCCTCGATCAGTAACAGGTTGGTCTGCATGATCTACTGGCTACGGCGGCGTTGTTTGAGCAGGAAGCGGCCGGGGTCCAGCGCGTCGACCAGTGCCGCCTCCAGCGGCAGCGGCGCGTGTTCCAGCTGGCAGACCAGCAGTTCCGCCATCAGCGGCGCCCAGATCAGGCCACGGGAGGCGTAGCCCAGCAAGCAATGCAGGCCGTCATGGCGCGGCACGTCGGACAGGAATTCGAGGCGGCCGGCATTGGGGTAATCCGGCAGCGCACCCGCCAGTGGCAGGCGGTCCGGCGCAGCGCAGCGGAAGCCGACGCGGCCCGCCAGCGGCGCGCTCTGCGCCAGCGCGGCGACATTGTCACCGGGGATGATTTCCGCCAGCCGAGTGAGGTTTTCCAGCTGGCTGCTGGCGCGCAGCTGGGGATCGTCGTCGTTGTCGTAGGTGGCGCCGGCGCAGACGATGCCGTTCGACGGCGGCGTTACATAGGCCTCGCGGCAGACCACCAGCGGCAGCACGGGTGGCGTGGCACTGGCATCCACCGGCAGGTGCGTCACCTGGCCGCGCAGTTTGGACAGCGGCAGTTCGGAGGCCTGTTCGAGCTTGCCCGCGCTGGCGCCGCAGGCCAGGATGACGGTCGGCGCCTGCGCAATCAGCTGGCCGTCTTCGCCGCGCACCTGCCATTCATCGCTCACGCGCTCCAGCTGCAGCGCTTCGGTGCAGAACACGCGTTGCAGACGGTCGCCGCATGCCGCCAGCATGGCCTCGCACAGCGATGCTGGCCGCGCCCAACCGCCCTGCCCGAACAGCCAGCCTCCGTGCGGCGTTTCCGCGCCGATCAATGCGCTGGCTTCCTGTGCGTCGGCCCAGCGTGCATATTCCTGCGGATAGTCCCACTGCGCCAGCACTTCCTGCTGCACCACCGCGTGTTTCGCATCGCGCGCCAGTTGCAGCACGCCGCAGTCGGCGCCATCAAACACCTTGCCGGCGCCGCCCATGCGGCGCCATTCGCGCAACGCGAACAGGTAGGCGGCGCGGCTCAGGCGTGTCGGGATGTTGTCGTCCTTGGACAGCAGCGGCATGAAGATGCCCGCCAGGTTGCCGGACGCTTCCTGCGCCGGCTGCGCGTGGCGCTCGATCAGCGTGACCTGCCAGCCGCGCGCGCACAGGCGGTGGGCGGCCGAGGAGCCGGCCACGCCAGCGCCAATCACGATCGCACGCCGCACCGGCGCCGGCACAGCAGCAGGCTGCTGCTTGTAGCTGCGGTACTCTGCCACGACATCGGGTTCTGCACGGTCATCGCCGGCGGCCAGCCGGCACACGAAGCCGGCTGCCGTCAGCGCCCATACCTGCGCCTCGCTGGCGGCACGCGCGTGCAGCACCGCGCCTTGCACGGCAAGCTTCGCCAGAGTACGCGCCATTGCTGGCGCCACGGCTGCATCGAGATGGAATTCGTTGACGCGCGCGGTCACTTGCGGCAGCACGGCATCCAGTGCGCCAACCAGCAAATCCAGCGTGACGTCGTCACCCAGGATCACGCGATGGAAGCCCGGCAGATTCAGCGGCCAGGCTGCACGCAGGCGGGGATCGTCGATATCCGCAGCAGGTGCCAGCGATGGCGCCACCGCGATGTAATGCAAACGTCCGCCTTGCGCGCACGCTTGCGCAAAACGCTCGCCACTGAATTCCGTGTCGAGCACCACCCGCATCATCACTTGCGCGCTTTCCGGCAGAAGCAATCCGGCGCATGATCATTCACCATGCCAGTGCCCTGCATGTAAGCGTAGATGATCGTCGAACCGACAAATTTGAACCCCAGCTTGCCCAGGTCCTTGGAAATCCGGTCCGACAGCTCCGTCTTGGCCGGCACCGGTCCCTTGTTCACGAGCGGCTTGCCGCCCACATAGGACCACATCAGCTTATCCAGGCTGCTGCCGCTTTCGACCAGACGCAGATAGGCCTGCGCGTTAGTGATCGCCGCCGCCACCTTCAGCCGGTTGCGCACGATGCCGGGATTGGCCAGCAGTTCAGCCACCTTCTCCGGGCCATAGGCGGCGATCTTTTTTGCGTCCCACTGGTCAAACGCCGCACGGTAGTTCTCGCGTTTGTTGAGAATGGTCTCCCAGCTCAGGCCAGCCTGCGCGCCTTCGAGATTGAGCATCTCGAACAACCGGCGCTCGTCGTGGCACGGCACGCCCCATTCGGTGTCGTGATATTCCAGATACAGCGGATTGGCCGGATTGGCCCAGCGGCAGCGTGTTTTTTCCATCGGTTCAACCCAGTTCGAGATCGCTGGACAAACCGATGCGGCGCCGCTCGCCGCCCAGCACCAGCGGGCCTGTGAGATTGCTGACCAGCCGCACCTCGCCATCAGCTACCGCCTGGTCCAGCTGCTGCATCAGGCGCGGGAACACGCCTTCCGCCCTGGTCGCTGCGGTGCTGTACAAGGCCGCCCAGGCATTGCGGCCGGAGCGTTTGGCGATGTACAGGCCCTGGTCGGCAAGTTCCACCACTTGCGACCATGACAGCAGGCGTGGCTTGTCCGGCAGGAACGGGAAGCAGGCAAAGCCGATCGAGCAGGTTTTCGACAGCGACATGCCATCCGGCAGAACGAAGTCGCGCTCCGCCACCGCGCGGCGCATACGCTCCGCCACGCCGGCCGCCTCATCGCGATGCGTGGCGCGCGCCAGCACCAGGAATTCTTCGCCGCCCCAGCGAATCACGTAATCGGATTCGCGGAACACCTCGCGCAGGCGCTCCTGCATCTGCACCAGGATCGAATCGCCGGCCGCGTGGCCATAACGGTCGTTGACTTCCTTGAAGTGATCCAGGTCGACCATGAAGAACACCAGGTCATTCGGCGCCTGCAGGTCGCATTCCGTGAGCTCGCGGTGCAGGCTGGTGTCATAGCCACGCAAACTCATGGCCACGTCGACATCCACGTTCTGCAGGAAGAAGCGACGGTTGCGCAGGCCGGTCAGCTGGTCGGTCAGGCTGACTTCTTCCAGCGCCTTGTAGGCCTGCTCCAGTTCCAGATTCTTTTCCAGCAGCTGCTCCTGCGTTGCCGCGACCTGGCGGTAGGCGCTGGCGTTATCCAGCGCGATGGCGCCATACGCGCACAGCGTGCGGAAGATCAGGCGTTCGCGCTCGCCATACGAATTGGCCAGCAGCGACTGCACCGTCATCGCGCCCAGCACGCGCTCGCCCACGCGCAGCGGCGCAAACAGCAAGGTCAGTGTCGGCAGCGTACCGGGGATCAGGTTAGGCGTCATGCCCTCTTCATCCAGCTCGATCAGGATCTCGCGCCGCTCAAGCACGCAGCGGGCGGAATTGGCGCTCGAGGTATCCAGCGGCACCTGGAATGGCGGCAGCGGATTGCCCGCTTCAATGCCGAAGGTGCAGGTCAGCGTTTCGCCGCCCGGATCAAGCAGGAAGATCGAAAAGTGCGTCGCATCCAGCAGGCCATGCACATGGCGGTCCAGCGCGCGGAATACCGCCTCGGCATCCAGATGCGCAGTGATTTCCTGGCCGATCGCGCTCAGGTGCTCCAGCGTTGCGCTGGTCTGCTGCAGCACTTCGGCGCGCTGCGCTTCCGCTGCGGCCAGCTGGCGGTGATGCTCGCCCTCCGTCTGCGCGCGTTCGGTCTGGTACTGCACCTGCATGGCGATGGCGCGGTTGGTGGCTTCCTTGCTGTGCGTCTGGTCGCGCGCAGCATTGGCGCGCAGCGCGATGTTGTAGGCGCGCTGGTAGTCGCCCGTCGCCGCATACTCGCGCGCCGCCGCATCCAGCAGCGAGCCAGGCACCGTATAGCCTTCGATGGTGGCGGCGATTTCCAGCGCCAGCTGCAGGTAATGCAGCACCGGGTTGGGCGCCATCATCAGCTCCGGGCCGGGCAGCTGGTGGCGCGTGTGGATATCGGCCAGCACATTCAGCGCAGCGATCTGGCCCGAGGCGTCGCCATGGTCGCGTGCCAGCGCCAGCGCGGCTTGTGCGGCGGCCAGCGCCTCATCGGCGCGCGACAGGTGCGACAGCGCATGCGCCTGTCCGCGCCGAGCGCTGCTCTGGAAATCATTCTGGCATAGCGCATCGCCGCGCGCCGCCAGGCGGGTAAAACTGTCGAGCGCCGCCGCGTGGTTGCCCAGGTCCAGCGCCAGGTCGCCCTGATACTCCAGCGCCACCGCATACGCGCGCGAACCGGACAGCGGCGACAGCGTGTTGAGTGCCTCGCGCAGCAGGCTTTGCGCGGCGTCGCGCTGGCCCAGCTGGCGCAAGGTCTCCGCTGTCTGCATCAGGCACATGCCGATGCTGAGCGGCCAGCCGGTGGGCCGCGCGAGATCCAGCCCGCGCTGCATCCAGTCCAGCGCCGCTTCATGGGCATTCAGGCTGGTGAAGCCATTGCCGATGTTGGTGGCGACGATGATGGCGCGGCGGATCTGGCCCGTCGCCAGCGCCGTTTCAAAACTCAGCATCAGATGGCCGATGGCGCGGCCGTATTCGCTGCGCTGGAAGGCGCAGGTGCCAAAGAAATCGCTGATCCAGCCGGCCGCGATCGGATGCGCGCCAATCAGATCGGTGCCAAAGCGGCCATTCCAGCGCTGCTGCGCCGTTTGCCAGTCGCCAAACGCATCGCAGATGCCGGAGGCGGCGTCCACCACGTCGATCCGCACCGGGTCGGCCGCTGCGCGTGCGGCGGCGGCGGCCTGGCGCAGCCAGCGGTCACCCTCGGCGCTGGCGCCACGGTCATTCGACACCCAGGCCAGTATCCAGCATGCATCGGCGCGGCAGGCGGCCACTGCGGCGGGCGCGGCGGCCGTGGCCTGGTCGCACAGCGCCAGCGCCTGTTCGGCGTGGTATTGGGCGGTATCGAGTTCGCCGCGCAACCATTCCGGTTCGGCGGCGGTCAGTAGCAGACGCGCGCGATGTAAGGCGGCTTCGGCGGAATGAAGCGTGTCCAGCAGGGGCGTGATCTCAGCCGACAAGCGCTGGGCACGAGCAGGATCACGCTGGCGTAAATGCCAGGCGAGCGCCATCCCTAATGCCAGCCGCTCCGAGCCTTGCACTTCCGGCAATGCCGAATCCCACTGCGCCAGCTCTTCGTCGAGCGCAAACATGTCCACCAAATTGTGTTTCCTCTGCTGTGTCGCTGCAGCGCGCCGTTGCGCCGCTATAGCATTATTCCACAGTTTACGGGCGGTACTACATGCCCACTTTAAGTGCCTGATATCAAAGCGTTTTTAATTCCACGTGGAAATTACTTTGGTGAAGGCAACACTTTCATTGCTTGCCAGATGCTAAACCTTGCACGGTTTACAAATGGCCGGCGCGCCCCGGACTGGCGTCCAGGCGTAAGATGAAAATAATTTCAGGGAGGATGGAATAAAGCAGCCGCAGCCGACGTTTACGCAATCACATTCACCCACACAAGGAGACACACCATGAAACTTGCCATCGCCCTCACCGCTGTGCTGCTGTCCGGCAGCGTGCTTGCCGACGACGTCATGAAGAAGGACGGCATCCTGGTCAATGCCGCCGGCCTCACCGTCTACACCTTCGACAAGGACACGGCCGGCAGCGGCAAGAGCGCCTGCAACGGCCCCTGCATTGACAACTGGCCGGCAGTCGCGCCATCCGCCAGTGTGACGGCGCCATACTCGGTCATCACGCGCGACGACGGCAGCAAACAGCTGGCCTACCAGGGCAAGCCGCTGTACCTGTTCAAGAAAGACGCCAAACCGGGCGACCGCCACGGCGACAATTTCAAGGACATCTGGCACGTCGTCAAAGACTAGCCATGCACGACAGCCAGCGCCTGCTCGACTGCATCCCGCGCCTGCGCCGCTACGCGCGGGCGCTGCTGGGTTCGTCCGCCGATGCGGATGACCTGGTGCAGGACACCATGGCCCGCGGCTGGGACAAGCTGTCCTCGTGGCGCCAGGGCAGCGATATGCGCGCGTGGCTGTTCGGCATCATGCACAACCTGCACATTGATCGCCTGCGCAGCCAGCCACCTGCCTGCGAACCGCTGGACGACACATTGCCCATCCCCACGGCGGACGCGGCCGCCGGCCGCCTCGCCCTGCGCGACCTCGACAGCGCACTGCGCCTGCTGCCGCCCGAGCAGCGCGAAGTCGTGCTGCTGGTCGCGCTGGAGGAGCTGAGCTACGACGAAGTGGCGGCGCTGCTGCAGATCCCGCCCGGGACGGTGATGTCGCGCCTGTCGCGCGGCCGTGAGCGGCTGCGCTTGCTGATGGAGGGCCAGCCGCTGCCCTCGCCGCTGAAGGTGATCAAATGAATGCCCCCGTAACCGAAGCCGAACTGCACGCCTGGGTCGATGGCCAGCTGCCCCCCGCGCGGCGTGCTGCGGTGGACGCCTACCTGAGCCAGCATCCGGCCGAGGCCGCGCGCCTGCAAGCCTACCGCGCGCACAACGCCGGCCTGCGCGCGCTGTTCAACCCGGTGCTGGATGAGCCGGTGCCGCGCGCCTTGCAACGGCGCCCGCTGCAGTTGCCGCACTGGCCGCTGCGCATGGCCGCCATGCTGGCGCTGACGCTGGCGGGCGGCGCCGCCGGCTGGTGGCTGCATGACGCGACGCAACCTCAAACGGACGAGCGCGTGCAGCAAGCCGCGCTGGCGCTGCCGGCGCGTGCGGCGCTGGCCCATGCGGTGTACACGCCGGAAGTGCGCCATCCCGTCGAGGTTGGCGCCGACCAGCAAGCGCATCTGGTGGCATGGCTGTCGAAACGTCTGGGCGCGCAGCTGAACCCGCCGCAACTGACGGCGCAAGGCTATACGCTGGAAGGTGGGCGGCTGCTGCCTGGCCAGAGCGGCCCGGTGGCGCAATTCATGTACCGGGATGGCGGCGGCGCGCGCCTCACCCTGTACGTCTCGACCGAGCAAAAACAGCACCGCGACACCGCCTTCCGCTTTGCGCAGGAAGGCGAGGTCAGCGTGTTTTACTGGCTGGATGGCCAATTTGGCTATGCCCTGTCCGGCAACCTGGACAAGGCGGCGCTGGGCACGCTGGCCAACGCCGTCTACGCCCAGCTGGAACCGCCGGGCGAATGACGCACTAAGACAACTCAGGCGCGCGCTGGCTGCTTGATCTGGATCAGGCGCGAGCGCATTCCCTCCGTGGCCGCCGGGCCGGGCGCGAACATATAGTCCTCGTCATTGATGGCCAGGCCGCTATTGGCATCCACCAGCACCTGATCGGCCGGCTTGCCGGTTTCGCGGCTCACCACCAGCAGGCTGGCCCCTTCCGGTGCCAGGTGGTCGTTGCCCCAGGCCACAAAGGCCAGCAGCACCGGTTTGAAATCGCGCCCCGCCTTGGTCAGCACGTATTCATAGCGTGGCGGACGGGCGCTGTACTGGCGCCGTTCCATCAGGCCGCCCTCCACCAGGCCCGCCAGGCGGCGGGTCAGCATGTTCGGGGCGATCTTGAGGCTTTTTTCAAACTCGTCAAAGCGGGTCAGACCGTAAAACGCATCGCGCAGGATCAGGATGCTCCACCACTCGCCAACTTTACCTAGGCTGCGGGCAATCGGGCAGGGCATGCTGCCGAAGTCGGTATGTTTCATTTTGCTACTCCTCGTTGCAGGGTTATCAACAAAATGCGTCAGATCGCGACGCCTTCAGACCAAGTGACTTGCATGTTTGATGCAAGAAAGTGTGACTTTTTTAGGTGATGCAACTACTGTGACAATGTGTGTATTTTCCTCTTCCAATTCCGTCTCCTTTTTTTACCTGCGTTTTCCGACATTTCTCCTATGAAAAACCTGCTTTTCAGGCCGCTTTTTTTACTCCCAACATAGGTCAAAAAACGACACCAAAAACTCTCCAAAAATCACGTTGTTTCCACACGTAAATTTCTATGTAAAATGTGAATATTCGCGAGAATGTTCCTGCAGGATAAAATTCTTCCTGTAGATTAACTTTCGCGGACTTGCTGGCTACCCAACAGGAACCCCGGAATCAGATGATCTGCACCGGATTCCGTAGCCATCATCAGATTGCTGCGCACCTCAAAAACGTGTGTGAAAATGAAAACTTTTACTAAAGCTCTCGCTGTCGTACTGTTCTCCTTGCCGCTGCTGGCCAACGCTGCCGGTAAAAGCGCGTCCGCTTCCATGCAGGTGACGTTTGAGGTGAAGGAATTCTGCACCGTCCAGACCCCGGACAACGCCACCGCCACCACCGCCAATACCAACAGCAACACCAAAGCCGCACCTACCGTCGCCTGCCAGCTGAAAAGCCCGTACCTGACGGCCCGTAGCACCAATCAAGCCGCCACCAGCAGCGACAAAGCAGCCAACACCGTCCGCCAGGAAACCGCCGGCGAATGGACCATCTACTTCTGACGCCTGCTTAAAACTGCACGGTCGCCGTAATCGTGTCCTTGTAATCTCCCGGCGACGGCGTACTTTGTACCGGCACCCTGCCGTACAGCGTCTTCGTCACCGTCGTCCCGTCCCCGGTTCCCGTCACCACCGTTGTACCTCCCGTGCCATCCCCCCAGTTGCTGCCGTTGAGCGTGTCGGACAGCTGATAGGAAATCGTCTCGGGCCCGCCGATGTTCTTCATCAGCCTTGCGGTCGCGCTGGCGCCATTGGTGCCGGCCGACAGCACGATGCGGTACGCCGTGTTCTGGCTGCAGCGGATGCTCAGGCTGGCGGTGGAGGTCACGGCGCCCGTCAGCAACTTGCTATCCGGGAACACCAGATTGCCGATATTGATGTTGCAATCGTTGATGACGGTGGAGCGCACCTGGAACGGCATCACCACCGTCTGCGGCACCAGGCAGCCCAATAAGCCGGTCAGCGAAAACTGGTACTGCAGCACCGCGCTGCCCGTGCCGAAGTCCGAGGTCACCTGCAGGTCGGTCGGCCCCACGGCCGTACTGGACAGGGTGGAGTCGGCCGTGAGCTTGGCGTACAGCGGGATGTTCTGCGATAGCGCGCCGACGCCGCCGCTCTTGACCATCTGGAACACAATCGGCGTCGACGCCGTGCTGGTGCCTGCCCAGCCGCCCCAGATTTTGCCGGCAGCATAGGTGGCATCGGTGTAAATGTTGTAGTTGACCCTGACTGCGCCATTGCCCAGCTGGCGCGGCGCCGTCACCGTGGTGGACGAGTTGCTGCCCGCGCCCAGCACCAGGCACACGGTGACATTCGGCGTCAGCAGGCTGCCCAGGAAATCGGTCCAGGTGCAGGTGACCTTGAAGGTGGCCGATGCAAACACATCGGTGCTGGAAATCGAACTCACGCTGGGGAACACGAAATCGCTTTGCGTGACTGCGCAGCTGTCGGCGCGCGCCTGGCCGCTCAGCAGCGCCAGCATCAGGCCCAGCAGGATCAGGCAGCGGCGCAGCATTATTGCACTCCCTGGCAGCTGAACGGTCCCAGCGTCGGCAAGGCACCGGCGTTGGCGGCGTCGTAGCGGAACTCGATCACGCACGGCTTGCCTTCCACATTCAGGCGCACATGGTTCAGCGCTTGCAGGTGGTCGATAAACGCCACGCCGTCATAACCCACCACCGTGCTTTCGCCGCTTTCCACGTGCAGCACCGTGGTGCCGGCCGCCAGTGGCTTGCCATCGGCGTCCTGCAGGATGACGCTGGCCGCCGCATACTTCTCGACCGGGAAGCGCACCAGCACGCCGGACGCGCGCGCCGGCACCACGCTCTGGCCGCTGCTGATGATGCGCGCATCCAGCGGCAGGCTGGAGGTATCGATATTGACCTGATTTTGCAGGTACGGGTTCAGATTGGGCACCAGCAGATAGCCGCTGCCGCTGGTTTTGCCGATGACCTGGTTCTCCTGCAGCACCGGCACCCCGCCCACGCCATCGGTCGACACCAGTGCAAAGCCGGCGCCGACCTGGCGGGCCGCGTGCACGCCGCCATCCATGAACACCAGTGCGCCGGCCACATCGGTGGAGGTGGTGCGCTGGCCGCCGGTCTGCTGCGTGTAGGCCGTGACCTGGCCGTAATTGCCCAGATACGTGCCCTGCGCCTGGCGCAGCGGCGTGCCATTGTTGTTGACCGATTGCAGCGCCCAGCCAAAGCCGCCGCCATAACTGACCGAGCGCGACAGTGTCATGGTGGTGGTCTGCACATCCTGCTGGCGGCTGCGGCTCACGGTGGCCGACACGCGTTCGCCAAACGTGCCGCTCAGGCTGAAGAACACGCCGCGCGATTTTTCGTCGCGGAAGTCACGGAAAGCGCTGGCACTGAAATACAGGCCCATGCCCAGCGTGGCCGAATACGACAGCGCCGCAACACGCGCCGGCGGTTGCAGCGGCGTTCGCACGCTGATGAGGCTCAGGCCCACGCCCTGGCCGCCAAACAGCGACAGGTTGACATTGATGCGGTCGCTGGCGCGCACCACGGGCGAGCCTTCCGCTGTGCCGAGATCGCTATAGTTGACACTGGCCCGCTGCGTTTGCAGGTCCACGCCAAAACGCGGACTCAGATATTGGTAGCCCAGCGATGCCTGCGCACCGCGGCCGGTACCGCCGCTGCCCGCCAGCGACGCGCTCACCACGCCCGCCTGCCCCAGCCGCCACAGCATGCCGGCGCCGCCATTCAGCACGCCCTTGCCGCCTTCGCCATGCGCTTCCAGCGTGAAGCTGTCGCTGAGGCCGCGGCGCAGCGATGCGCTCACGGCGGGCGTCTGCGCATAGTCAAACGACGCCGTGGTGTAGCGGCGGCGCAGCGCGCCCAGCTCCACCGAGTAGTCGGTCAGGCCTGCCGCCAGCATGCGGGTATCGACATACAGCGGCAAGGTGGTGCTGATGGCGCGGCCGCTGGCATCGCGCGTCACCAGCGTGGCCTGGCCGGCGCCATTGATGCCGGCCACCTGGTTGATGATGAACGGACCGGACGGCACCGACGACTCGACCTGGCGCACGCCATTGATGTACAGGCTGACGGCGCTGGGGACCACCGCTGAACCGCTGAGCGCAGCAGACGGGAAGGTCAGCAGGTCAGGACGCAGGTCAAAGCTGCGCTTCCATTGCACGCCGCCCATGCGCAGCGAACGCGTCCACGTGAGCGAGGAAGAAATCAGGTCGCCCACCTGCCAGGTTTCCAGCGTCTCCGGATCGGAATGCACCCAGGCCGTGTCAAACCGGATGTACTGGCGCAGCTGGCTGCTGTAGTTGAGGATGCCGGTGCTGGTCAGCACGCCGCTGCTATTGAAGTAGCGCAGCTCATTGGCCACCGAGGTGCTGCGGTCCTTGCCGAACACGGTGAAGGCATCGTAATTCAGCAGCGCGCCCGGGGTCACGGTGGCCACGCCGGCGCGGCGCTGGGTACGGCCGGAGAGCGCCACCGGTGCGCGCAAGGCATCGTCGATGCGCAGCGCAATGCTCTGGCGGGCCGGGTCGTAGGTATAGCTCAGGCCTTTGACGCTATCAAGGTCAAATTCCTGCTGGCCATCCACACCGAACAGCTTGGGATCCAGCTCCAGATCGCGCAGATTTTGCACGCTGCTGCGCAGCCCCGAGGGCTTGCCTCGGGTAAAACGCAATATCAGGCCGGTTGCTTCGCCGTTCAAAATCACCTCCAGAAAAAGCTCTTCTTCCTGCGGCGGCGGGGATGGCGGGGTCTGCGCAAGCGCCCCACACATGACCAGCCATGTCAATAACAGCACCCAGAACTGGCGGCACCCCATGCCGGGCTAATCCACCCTGGCCACGGTACTGGCGCTCATGGGGCGGGTGTTTACGTTGGCTTTCACCGTCAACGTCCCGTTCAGATCGGCGTCGCCAGACGTGGGCAGGCGCCACTCGCGCAGCTTGCCTGCCAGCACATAGCCAAACAGCCCCGGCGCAATCACAAACTGCTGGCCGGCGGCGTTGCTCAGCTCCAGCGCGCCGATCTGTGCGCGCTGGGTGCCGCTGTTGCGGACCCGCAACATCCAATTGCCTTCTTTTTTGTAGACCGCCCAGGCCAGTGCCGGGGCGGCGCGTTCGTCGGCTGGCAGCACAAACATGGGCACGGAGTACCGTAGCCGGATGTCGACGCCGCTGGCGGGGCCGCTATCGTCCTTGGGGATCTCATCAATGAGGACGCGGTAATACAGTTCGCTGGCGGGCAGCTGCTCGCTGCGCCGTACCAGCCGTATCATCTGGCTGCTTTTGGGGTTGATCTGGATGATGGGCGGACTGGCCACCACGTCCTGGGTGGGCGTCAACACATCGTCACCATCCTTTTGTTCCCATAAGTAGACACGCACCTGGCCGTACACGGCCTGTTCGCCGAGGTTTTGCAGCGTGACGCCGGTGGCGCCCTGACCGGCGCGCAAATTGATCATCACCGGGGAGATCTGCAAATTGGCGGCCGCCACAGGCAATCCCAGCCACGCCAGCAGCTGTGCGGTCATCAGCCCTACGATCCGTGCGCGTACGCCAGTCATCCAGCCTCCAACATTGCTCTTGCTCAACAGTCGAATTCATTATTAAGGATCTAAGAAAATCCTGCTTTTGAAGGAAGCGACAACTGTTTTGCAAGCGTAGAAAACTATCAAAAATATTTAAAAGATAGGCATAATACGCAACAGGGAGTGATAAAACTTTATCAACCATATTTCTGGGGACGCCATGCCGACTACCCTTGAAAGCATTCGTTCCAAAATTCTGATCGTGGATGACTCCGCGTTTGAACAGCGTATGCTGGTGGATTTACTGAGCGAAATGCCGTACAAGGTCTCTGTCGCTTTTAATGGCTTGCAGGGCTACCAGCTCGCGCTTGCCAATCGACCTGATCTGATTTTGCTGGATGTGCGCATGCCGAATATGGACGGCTATACCGCCTGTCGCCTGCTCAAAGCGAATCCGGTCACGCAGGACATCCCGGTGATCTTCCTGAGCGGCGCCGATGCCGACGATGACCGCATCCTGGGCCTGTCGATCGGCGGCGTGGACTATGTCTCCAAACCGTTCTCGCCCGGCGAACTGGCCGCGCGCATCCAGGTGCACCTGAACCTGGCCAAGCGCCAGCACCAGGGCCCGCCCGTCAATGCGGAAGAGGAAGAACAGCTGGAAGCGGAAAGCGATCCGGACGCGGTGCTGGTCAATGCCGTCAAACGCCTCATCAGCGACAACCTGGCGGCCCTGCCGGGCCTGGCGGAAATTGCGCGCAGCGTCGGCACCTACCGCGAAAAGCTGTCGCAGGTGTTCCGCGAGCAGACCGGCATGACGGTGTTCGGTTTTATCCGCGAGGAACGCATCCGCCGCGGCGAGGAATTATTGAAGGATACCGACATCGACGTGCAGGACATCGCGCTGCTGATCGGTTTCAACAACGCCGGCAATTTTGCCACCGCCTTCCGCGAGCGCATGGGCGTCACGCCCACCGCCTACCGCCAGGCGATCCAGAAAAAGTAACTCAGGCCGCCTGGGCCTGCATCTGGCGGCGCCAGAAGAACCACGACGCCAGCGCATTGATCCAGTACGCCGCATACAGCACGGCCGTCAGGTACAGGCCGCGGCTGGCGTACAGCGGCACCGACACCGTATTCACCAGCAGCCAGAACGGCCAGGTCTCGACGCGCCGCCCCATCAGCAGCAGCTGGGCCACGATGCTGAACATGAGCACGGCGGAATCAATGAACGGCGCGTAAGCGTTGGTGTAGGCCTGCAGCATCAGGCCGTAGGCAGTGGTGGCCAGCAGGCCGATGCCGGTCATCCAGCCCAGCGCGCGCACCTGGGCGCGGGAGATCGGCAGCGCCACGCCGCCGGCGCCGCGCAGCCATTGCAGCCAGCCGATGGCGCAGGTGACGATGAAGAACAGTTGCAGCGCCACGTCGGCATACAGGTTGACGCTGTAGAACAGCGCCGCGAACATCACGCAGCCAACGATGCCCAGCCACCACGAGTGCACATTGTTGCGCCCCGCAAGCACGATGGAAACCGACATGACGGCATTGGCAGCGATTTCCAGCGGTGAGATCAACAGCGGTCCTTGGTTTAGTTGCGGCACTCCGGCGGCAGCACGCTGGCCGGAATCTCCTCGCCGGCACATTGCCAGACGACGCGCTTATTCTCGTCCACACTGGGCGTGAACGCAATAGCCTTGCCGCGGTAATTCAGGTCCGACGGGAACACGCGCACCACGCCATTGCCGGGATCGACCGCGATGTCTTGCACCGCATGGCTGGGGTCCGCCATCGCATAGCCGGCCTGTTCCAGCGTGGCCGGACCGCGGCCATTGGCGTAGAAATAGCGCTCCACGGCGGCAGTCGCGTCATGGCCGACCGCAATCGCCTGCGTCATGCGCGCCTTGGTCATGTACTCTTCATAGGCGGGCACCGCGACGGCGCCCAGCACGCCGATCAGCGCAATCACCGCCAGCACGGAACCGGCGCCGCCCACACCCAGGCGCGGCACCAGCAAGGCCAGCAGATAGGCCAGGCCGTGACGGCCGGGCTGGCTCACTTCGTTGCCGTGCGCCAGTCCGCGCACCACCGCCATGCGCTTGACCAGCCACGGGTAATCGCCGACCAGCTCGTGGAACGACATCCAGAAGCCCGTGCTCTGCTGCGCCTGCGCCGCGTACTGGCCCGCACTCATCTGGCGCCAGCGCTTGCCGCCGGCCGCCAGCGCGGCCAGGCCGACCTGGGCGCTTTTCAAATCGTCGCAGGCGTGGAAGCCATAGCGGTCGCACGTGTATTCCCGGGCGCGCGCATAGGCCGCGCCCAGCAGCGGCAGAAACGCCGCCGGCGCCAGCAGTGCCGACCAGCGCAGATGGTTGCGTTTGATGTGGCCGATCTCGTGGCCGATGTAGAAGTTGATCGCATCCGGGCGCTCTTCCAGCGCATCCACCACTTCCGAATACAGCACGATGAAATGACGGCCGAGGAAGCGCGTGGCAAATGCGTTGAACACGCCGCCCATTTGCAGCAGGTATGCGTCCGGCACCGGCGCCAGATCGAGCCGCTGGCAGCAGGTCTCGATGCGCTGGTACAGGTCGGGAAATTGCGCCGGCGTGATCTGCACCGCCGTGCCCTTGAGGTAGGACACCAGCGCCGATTGCGCAAAGCAGTAGCTGATGAAAAAGATCAGCCCATACACCAGCGCCATGCCGACCGTACCGATAATCAGCGCGGCCCAGATCAGCAGCGACACGGCCAGCATGATGCCGAACAGCGTCTTTTCATTCTTGTAAATCAGATTCATCCCGCTCCCGGCGCGCTAAAAGTTTCCCGAGAGCTATTTTAAGCTTTGATTTACGAAAATAGCAACTATTTATGACAACGAATTTTGTAACTCTGCGATATTGATCGGCTTGACCAGATGGGCGGCAAAGCCCGCTTCGCGGCTGCGTGTCTTGTCGTTTTCCTGGCCATAGCCGGACAGCGCCAGCAGCTTCAGGTCAGCGCCAAGCGGCAACTGGCGCAGATGGCCGGCCAGCTCAAAACCATCCATGCCGGGCAGGCCGATGTCGAGGATGGCCACGTCCGGCATCGCGGCCGACGCCAGCGCGATCGCATGCGCCGGGTCGTAGGCCACCGACGGCCGGTAGCCCAGCGCACTCAGCAGTTCGCCCAGCGAATCGGCCGCATCCTGGTTGTCGTCCACCACCAGCACGCGCAAGCCGGCGCCCTGCTCCAGCGCCGGCGCGGCGTTGCTGTTCACCACCGGCAGCTCCTCTTCCAGCACCACCGAATCGGGCAAGGTGATGGTAAAGGTGCTGCCGCGTCCTTCGCCGGCGCTGTAGGCGCTGGCGTCGCCGCCATGCATCTGCACCAGGTTGCGCACCAGCGCCAGGCCAATGCCGAGTCCGCCTTTGGCGCGGTCGAGCTGGCGGTTGCCTTGCACGAACAGGTCAAAAATGTGCGGCAACAGCGTTGAGGCAATGCCGTTGCCGTCATCGGTCACCTGGATCTGCACGGTCTTGCCTTTGATGCGCGTGGCCAGCGTGATGTGGCCGCCTGCGGGCGTGTAGCGCGCCGCGTTGCTCAGCAGGTTGGACACCACTTGCGCCAGCCGCGCGGGATCGCCATGCCAGCGCACGGTCGGCACATCCACCAGCAGGCGGTGCTGCTTCTGCTCCAGCAGCGGACTGGCCATCTCGATGGCCTTGTTCAGCACGTCCGCCAAGGGCACCGTCTCCTTGCGCAGTTCGACCTTGCCGCTGGCGATGCGCGATACGTCCAGCAAGTCATCCACCAGCCGCACCAGGTGGTCGACCTGGCGCTGGATCACCGCCTGCTCATGCACGGTGTCGGTATCGCGCAGCTTCATGAGCTTGAGCGCCGTCACGATGGGCGCCAGCGGATTGCGCAGCTCATGGCCCAGCATCGCCAGGAACTCGTCCTTGATGCGCGAGGACTCGGCCAGCGCGCGGTCGCTCTGCAAACGGCTGAGCGTGGCGCACACGGCGGCCGTGAACTGTTCGAGGAACTGGCGGTAAGCGCCATCCAGCGGCAGGCGCGTGGACAGCTTGAAGGCCAGCGCCAGCTCGGCGCACAGTTGCAGCTCGGCGCCACGGATGACCAGCACATCCGCGCCCGGACAATCAATCGCTTCAGCGCCGTTCAGCAGGGTGGCGTCCAGCAGGTCACCCGGATTGTCGATGGTGGACTGGGCGATCGCGGCGCGCACGTCCGCCTCGTTGCGGCAGCCCTGCAGGCGGCGGTTCAGCAAATCCAGCGTGTGCTGGCGGCGTTCGGCCAGCACCTTGGCGGTGGTCTCGCTGCACACCACCAGCACCCCGCCCACTTCATCCAGCTCGTTGAACACCGGCGTGTAGGTATAGCTCCAGTACACATCCTCGATCCGGCCATTGCGCCAGATCGGCACCAGATTGTCCGCATACCAGCGCGCCTCGCGGCCGTTGCGCACCTCATCGATCTGCGGGCCGATGATGGACCAGATCTCCGGCCAGCATTCGCGCCCGCCCTGCCCCAGCGCCAGCGGATGCTTGCCGACGCCGAAGCACGGCACATAGGCATCGTTATAAATCTGCGTGAGCTCCTCGCCCCACCACAGGAACATCGGGTGCACCGACCGCAGCACGATGCTGACCGCCGTGCGCAGCGAGCCGGGCCAGCCGGCGACCGGTCCCAGCGGGGTATCCTGCCAGCGGTAGCTCTGCACCAGGTCACGCATGGGCGTGCCCGTGCCAATAAAGCGCGGCACGTGCTGCTGCGGATCGGGAATAGACGACAGGGAGGGAGCCAGCATAATAGTTTCAAGCCAAGAAAGCGAAATAGTATCAACTGTAGCGTACGGCGGCGCACAATAGGGGGTGTTGAATGCGAAAAGTACATCCGCTTGACATTCACGTCATATCTGGCAAATTGTAGCCATAGATCAAAAAAGGGTTGCGGCATGCAAGGGCGTCATCTGTTATCCGCCATCGCCCTGCTGGGCATGGCCGCGCAGCCACAAGCGTGCGAACTCAGCATGGCGCTGGAACAATGGCCTCCCTATCTCTACACGCAGCCAGACGCCACGCCTGGCGGACTGGACTGGGAACTGGCGCAAGCGATACTCAAGGAGGCCGGCTGCAAGCTGCAGGTGCAGGCCGAGCTGCCGACCGCACGCCGCCAGCGCCTGTTTGAACAGGGCCAGCTTAACCTGATGTTGTCCGCCTCCAACACGCCGGAGCGCCGCCGCTATGCGCGCTTCAGCGTGGCATACCGCCATGAATCGGTGGGCGTCTTCTCGCGCACCGCCATGCGTGGCCAGTTCCAGAACATCACCAGCGTCGAGGCAGTGCTGGACCACAAACTGTCGCTGCTGGCGCCCAAGGTGGGCTGGTACGGCGCCGACTACGCCAGGCTGCAGCCGACCCTGGCCGCCACCGGCAAGCTCAGCACCTTCCTCACCTTCCAGCAGGGACTGCGCATGCTGGAAGCGGGCCGGGCCGATCTGATCCTGGGCGACAGCGGCGCGCTGCGCCATGAGGCCAAGGCGCAAGGCATCGCCATCAGCCCGTTACCGCTGGTGGTCTTGCGCGCGCCCGTCCACCTGATGCTCAACAAGGCCAGCACCACACCGGCGGACCTGGAGCGCATCAACAGCGCCATTACGCGGCTCGAGCATCAGGGCGTGCTGGGCGCGATCCGCACCCGCTACGGCGAACCGTAATCCGGGTTGGCGCCTGCGGTGCAGCTGGCGGCGGGCCGCCAGCAACAACGGGCCAAACGTGCTATCGTTGACCCTTTTTGCCTCGCATTTTTGCCGCTTCCCCATGCATCACGAACAGATTTCTGACACCCCCATCATCACCGCGCCGCACGGCGCCGGACTGGCCAATCTGGCCCTGGCCATCGGCGGACTGGCCATCGGCACTGGCGAATTTGCCTCCATGAGCATCCTGCCGGTGGTGGCCAACGACCTGCACACCACCCTGCCCGAGATGGGCCACATGATTAGCGCCTATGCGCTGGGCGTGGTATTTGGCGCCCCGCTCATTACCATCTTCCTCGCGCGCATGCCGCGCCGCGCCATGCTGGTGATGCTGATGGCGCTGTATGCGGCCGGCAACCTGTTCAGCGCCGCAGCGCCGGGCTATGGCACGCTGATCCTGGCCCGCTTTATTGCCGGCATTCCGCATGGCGCTTACTTTGGGGTGGCGGCGCTGGTCGCCGCCGCCATGGCGGTGCCGGAGAAACGCGCGCAGGCGGTGTCGCGCGTGCTGCTGGGGCTGACCATCGCCAACGTCTTTGGCGTGCCGCTGGCAACCTGGCTGAGCCAGGGCTTTGGCTGGCGTTCGACCTTCCTCGTGGTGGGCCTGCTGGGCGTGACCACGGCCCTCATGGTGCGCCGCTACGTGCCATGGATTGCCACTGGCAACGCCAGCCCGCGCCGTGAGCTGGGCGTGTTCCGGCGCTTGCAGGTGTGGCTGACGTTGCTGATGGTATCGGTCGGCTTCGGCGGCCTGTTTGCGGTCTACACCTATGTCACGCCCACCTTGCTGGAAGTGACCAAGGTAGCGCCGGCCGCGCTGCCGGTGCTACTGGCCATGATGGGTGTCGGCATGACCATCGGCAACCTGGTGGGCGGCTGGTTTGCCGACCGCTCGCGCCTGTGGACCATTTTTGGCGCGCTGGTGTGGAATGCGGCGGCACTGTCGGCGTTTTACTACTCGAGCGCCAACGTCTGGGCCGTGGCCCTCAACCTGTTTGCCATCGGCTGCGGCATTGCGGTCTGCCCGGCAGTGCAAACGCGATTGATGGATGTGGCCGGCGATGCCCAGACTGTGGCCGCTGCGCTGAACCACTCCGCCTTCAACTGCGCCAATGCCGCTGGCGCCTGGTGCGGCGGGCTGGCGATTGCCCACGGCATGAGCCTGCAATCGACCGGCCCCGTGGGTGCGCTGCTGGCGATCGGTGGCATCGTCGTACTCGGCGTCTCGGTGCTGCTGGAGCAGCGCCAGCCTGCACCGGTCGTTGCAACGGTTTGAATTCTTGTACTCAAGTCAGCTTGCGGCAGAATGCGGCGGTAGTATCGTCCGTGGGGAAACAGGATTCGACATGCAATTCATCCAGCGTCACGTCCCGCGGTGTGCCGAAGGTGGTGATGGTGGAGAAGAAGCTGATACGCATCTCGCCCTTGCGGAACGCCGTGGTCAGGATCGGCGCTGGCGCAGCGCCGAGGTCGCGCTGGCGCCAGTGCCGGGGCACGCCGGGATACGCCAGCACCGCCTCCAGCAGCTGGCGCGCCTTCAAGTCCGATGGCACGGCCGCCACTTCGTTATGCAGATGCCGCAGCAGGTTGCCGGCCACATCTTCCCAGTTGTCGATGGCCGGGCGTAAATCGTCCGGATCGAAGATCAGATGCAGCATATTGCGATGCTTGCTGTCCCGGCCATCCATCATGTAGCGGTTGAGTTTGATCGCGGCCTGGTTGGCCATCAGGATATCCCAGTGCCGATTCAGCAGGAAGGCCGGATACGGTTCCTGCTGCGCCAGCATGGCTTCAATGGCAAAGCGCATCTGCGCCAGTTTGGGCGTATCGATCGGCGTCTCCGGATACACGGGCGCATAGCCACCGGCAATGAACAGCTTGTTGCGCTCGCGTAGCGGCACCGCCAGCGTTTCCGTCAGGCGCACGATCATCTCGCGGCTGGGCCTGGATTTGCCGTTTTCCAGATAGCTCAGATGCCGCGACGAGATGTCCGTCTGCAGCGCCAGATCCAGTTGGCTCAGACGACGGCTCAGCCGCCACTCGCGCAACAGCCCGCCGATGTTTGCTGGGGTCATAGTGTCCATGAAAGCAATTGTAATCAGGTTGTCAGCACACAACCATAACCTCCGAGGTTATGGTTTCCGGAAAGCGCGCGTCATTGATGTCTGACGGCCTCGGTGCAATCCTGTGGCTTTCCACTTCACACGGGATTTCACCATGCATCGCAGAGATTTTATGGCACTTCCGCTGGCCGCCCTGACCACCCACGTACTGGCCACCACGGTTGGCACGGCCGACACCATCGACGCCGCCCGCTTCCACGCCATGCGCCGCTTTCTCGTCACGCGCTTCGGCCGCATCGCCTATGTTGAACAAGGCACGGGGCCGGTGGCGCTATTCCTACATGGCTTCCCGCTCAACAGCTTCCAGTGGCGTGGCGCGCTGGAAAGGCTGAGCCCATGGCGCCGCTGCATCGCCCCCGACTTCCTTGGCCTGGGCTATACCGAAGTGGCCGCCGGTGAAGACGTGAGCCCCGACGCACAGGTCGCCATGCTGATAACCTTCCTGGATATGCTGAAAATCGATCAGGTCGATCTGGTCGCCAACGACAGCGGCGGCGCCGTGGCGCAGCTATTGATCACGCGTCATCCACAACGCGTACGCACGCTGCTGCTGACCAACTGCGATTCGGAAATCGACTGCCCGCCCGCCGCGCTCAAACCCGTGATCGACATGGCGCACCAGGGCGTATTCGCCGACCGCTGGCTGGCAGCCTGGGTTGCCGACAAAACCCTGGCCCGCTCGGCAACCGGATTGGGCGGCCAGTGCTTTGCGAATCCGAATAATCCCAGCGACGAAGCCATTGACTGCTACCTGAAACCGCTGGTGGCGACGCAGCGCCGCAAGGATCTGGTCCATGCCTATGCGCTGGCACTGGAGCGCAATGTGCTGGAAGGCGTGGCCGACAAGCTGCGTGCCTCGCGCATTCCAACCCGCATCCTGTGGGGCAGCGACGACACCATCTTTGCGCCCGCCGGCGGACGCTACCTGGCGGGCCTGCTGGGCAATTCGCAAGGTTTGCAGATGGTCGCCGGCAGCAAGCTGTTTTGGCCAGAGGAGCGCCCCGATTTCATCGCCAGCGAGGCGCGCAAGTTGTGGTCTACTGAAAGCCAAAGCTGAGGCTGGAGAATACCGTTTCATAGTCGATGTCGCTGCCAGGCGGCCAGGCCTGGGTCCAGACCACGCCCAGCATCCAGCGCCCCGACTGCGGCATGCTGAAAGCGGCGCGGCCCTTGCTGTCCGTGACGCGCACTTCAAACGGCTCGGCGTCCGCGTCAAGGCTGGTCAGCTTGACGAGGGCGCCGCCGAGTGGCGCGCCGGCGTACAGCACGTCCACTGGCAAGCTGACGGCGCGGGGCGATGCGTAAGGATTCAGCTCAGGCACAATTTCCAGCGGCAGCCCGAGCGGCTCGCTCACCCGGCCGGCCGCCTGCTGGCCCACCTGGATAATGGCTTTGGCGCAACGGCTATAGCGTTCCGATCCATCCTTGCCGGTCGTGTTGCTTTTGACGCGCGCCATCAGCGCCTGTGTCAGCCCTTCCTCACGCAGATGGGTGTTGAAACGTGCGGCAGGCAAATAGCTCTGCGCATGGTTGTCACTCTCCAGCGCCAGCATGTAGGTGCCCACCGCTGTGCCTTCAAGCCGCAATGATGGCCGCAGATCAGTCGCCGTGCCATCAGCCGCTATCGCGACAAAGCGTGTGATGCGGCGCAGGGGCATCGGCGAAAGCTGTCGTGCATCGCCATGGCCGACTTGCAGCGTCAACGGGATCGGTTCGCCGGGCGCCGCGTGGAAGCGCTCCGGCTGCAGCCAGAAATCATGCGCGTGCGTGGTCTGGCATAGCATCGTCAGCACCGCGATAACGTAGCGCGGGCTCATTTGTATTCTCCGTCCGGTGCTGCCAGGAAGGGGAAGATATCGGCCGAATGCGTCAGTTCATCGCGCGTCACGCCATCATCGACGCCTTGCGTTGTACCGTTCGCCAGCAGAGAGCGATAGATGTTGACCGCGTTGTAGTTGGGCGTGCGTCCACCGCAATCGTTGCGCCAGCGTTGCTCGCGGCTCAGCGCAAGCAGTTCCACGGCGAACAGTTGCGTGCATCGCGTGGCGGCGGTATTGACCCACAAACGATCATCGGCGAGCAGCGCTGCCAGCGCATGATAGCTGGAGGGTGACGACGCGTGCCTCTCTATCAGCCACTGATTGCCACACGTGCCATCGAAGCTGTCATACAGCGCCAGTCCCTTGCTGATTTCCTCGACAAATTGCGATCCGGCCGCAGGCGCCGCCGCGTTGTACTGCTCCTTCAGTGCATCGCTTTCCTCGTCCGAAGCGATCGTGCCCAGCAAGGCGTTACCGGTCAGTGGCCTGCCGGCACGGTCGATCTGGCGGCCGCCCTGGTGCGTGCTTGCCCATACGGCGACCAGCTTGCCGCCCTGCGTCACGAGCGGCAAGTCAATCGACACCACAATGGACGCGAGCGTCCAGCCCTTGAGGAAATTGGTGGGCGGCCCGCCAGCGGTGTGCTTCCACTCCTCCAGCAGAATCTCCGACTGCTCCCGGCTCAGCAACGGACAGCCGGCGGCATCGCGCTGCGTGCCACGGTTGAGCGCATCCATCACCACCGAATACGCTGCACGGGTTCCTTTGACGTTGTTGAAAAACGGATCATCACGCACGCCGGCAAACACGCGCAAACGGCGCTTGCTGCTCTCAAGGCCCTGCGGCTGGCTGGCATCGCCGTCAACGCTATCGCTGCCGGCCTCGCAATGCGTCTGGCCCGCTGATGGGAACTGGCAGCGTACCGTCGTGGTGCGGGTGGTCTTGCCGAATGCCTTGCCACTATCGACATGGAACACATACTCGGCCTTATCGGAAAAGCTGTGGCCAACTATCGTCATCACCAGATTGAGGCGGTGGCCGCCGGTTGAAGTCCATGCATACAGGTCGCCGATATCCAGACGCGGGTCGGCAATCACGGTCGGTGTATCGAGATGGTCGGAGGCCGTGCAGGCCAACGGTACGAGCAAAGCCAGCGCAGCGCTGGTAGCTTTTAAGAGACGGGACATCGGGATTCTCCGGCAAGTGAACAGAAGGTTCACTATCGCGGATGGCGCGCGCCGCCGCTGTCGAAATCTTTAGTGATTTGCCAGCTTGCGGAAAGCCGATGGCGAGCAGCCGTACGCCTGGCGGAAACTTGCGCTGAAATGACTGTGGCTGGAAAAGCCCAGATCAAAACTCACCGCCGACAAATCACCGCACTGCGCCATGACGGCCAGCGCCCGCTGCAAGCGCAGCTGCAATTGATAGCGATAGAGCGGAATGCCCTCAACCTGCTGGAACACCTGCGTCAGATAGACCGGCGAGCCGCCCGTCTCCGCAGCGATGTCATCGAGCGTCCAGCGGCGTGCCGTGTCGCTGGCCAATGTTAGCTTGATGCGGTCCACAAGCCGGCGTTGTCCGTGCCTGGCCTGACTGGATGGTTTGCTTCTTCCGCCTAACGCGTGCTGCAAAAGCGACAGCATCAAAGTCTCAGCCTTCAACGGCTCCGTCGCATCATCATGCATCGCCAGCCGCAGCTGCGCTACCAGCATCTGCGACTGCGCATCGATGCGCTGATGCTGCGCGAGGAATGCGCCAGCCTGCAGCGTCCCTGCGGGCGCCAGCTCCTCCAGCACAGCGGGGGCGACCGCAAGTGACACACACGCATCCCCCCCCTCGACAGGATGGCTGATCCGATACTCCTGCAGCGCATTAAAGAACAGCACCTGGTTGCCATCGGCCACCGCAACATCCTGTCCCACCCGCCGCACATACACACCGCGATAGGGAAACACGATATGCGTCGCCTGCGCGCACTCCACATCACTGTCATGCCTGCAACCGCCGGCGCAGTGGACATCGCTGGCCGTGACAGAAGCCGTCCTCAGCGAACGCGCAACATGAATAGACGACATGGGCATCCCCGCATAGAAAGATGTCCCATTCTATGGCGGTGGCGTTACGCGATCCATTACCTCCGAGGTTATGCTGACGTAGCTAGCGTTCTCAGAGGCATACGCTCGATCTTTGGACGTTTTTCTTTCCCCGCCTGGTACAAGTCATACTGCAATTGCATTCCAGCCCACAACTCCGGGCTCGTACCAAGCGCAGCGCCAAGACGGTATGCCATATCAATCGAGATAGCGGACGTGCCATTCACTATGCGCTGCAATGTGTTGCGGCTGACGCCAATATGCGCAGCGATATCGGATACCGTGACATCGCCAAGATATTCCCTCAACACGCTCCCCGGATGAGGTGGATTATGCATGCGTGTCATTTTCACCCCCAGCTTTAGTGATAGTCACACTTGCCTCGCAAGGCATGAAGACGCCAAGCTGAATTTGTAATATCCGCAGGCTGTTTTGCCTGATCCAACGCGGCCAATTGACGCTTCAGCCGGCTAGCGTGCCCTGACTGAATCCCCGACGTATTTTCCGTTTCGAAGAACCGTTGCAGCCCTTTGTGGCAAAAGCTTTTAATCATGATCGTATCGCGGGCCGATACGCCATGCAAGCAAGCGCTACGATATTGACTTGACGCGCAGCCACCGTTGAACTCCTCTTTGCACGGATAAGGAGTGATAGTGAGGCTGCTGCTAATCAGGGATCTTGATACCGCTCATGCTCGTAGAAGAGCGCAGTCCGCTCAAACTGACATTAGACCGATTCGCCATATTTTCCACATGAAAATTTCCATGGCGTTAAGCCCACGCCATTTAGGCGTGGTTTCAAATACCCTCTTTAAGGAACCATCGAGTTTGGACTGGCCGGAGCTTTTGTCACAGCGGTTACTTCGGCCAGTAAAATGACACTCTAAGAATGCGTATCAGACGAACTGGGTGAAGTCCGGCTTGCGTTTCTGGAAGAAGGCCATGAAGGCTTCCTTGGCTTCCGGTGCGGACAGCATTTTGCCGAAGTGGACGTTTTCGGCGGCGATGGCTTCGGCCGTCGGGGCTTTGCGGGCGGCTTTCATCAGTTCTTTGGTGACGCGGATCGAGCTGGCTGGCAGTGCCACCAGCTTGGCGGCCTGGCCTTCGGCAAACGCGCGCAGTTCATCGACTGGCAGCACTTTCGATACCAGGCCCATCTCCAGCGCTTCCTGCGCCAGGAAGGCTTCGCCCAGCATCAGTTTTTCAGCAGCGCGCGGGTAGCCGGCGATTTGCGTCAGCAGCAGGCTGGAGCCGAATTCCGGGCACAGGCCCAGCTGGACGAATGGCATCGAGAACTTGGCGTTGTCGGCGGCGTACACCAGGTCGCAGTGCATCAGCAGCGTGGTGCCGATGCCGACCGCGTTGCCGGCGACGGCGGCGACGATCGGCTTGGTGCTGCCGCTCAGTGCCATCATGAATTTGTACACGGAACGGTCTTCAATCGCACCGCTGGTCGGGGCGTTTTTCATGAAGTCTTCCAGGTCGTTACCGGCGGTGAAGATGTCGGCCTTGCCGGCGATCAGGATGGCGCGCACCTCGGTGTCGCCTTCGGCTTCGGTCAGAGCCACGGCCATGCTCTGGTACATGGCGGCGGTGATGGCGTTCTTGCGTTCCGGACGGTTGAATTCCAGCGTCAGGATGCCGTTGTTCTTGCTGCTCAAAATTTCCATATCTGTCTCCAAATGAAAAAGGCGCCGGGATCAACCCCAGCGCCCTTTTTACCCCCAAGGCCGAAGGGGTCTGACCCCGTATGGGGTCAGACCCCGGCTGCGCGGGGTGCGGGGTGTTGTTATACGCGTTCGATGATACCAGCAGCGCCCATACCTGCGCCGACGCACATGGTGACCATGCCGTACTTCAGGCTGTTGCGGCGCAGGGCGTGCACCACGGTCGCAGCGCGGATCGCGCCGGTTGCGCCCAGCGGGTGACCCAGAGCAATCGCGCCGCCCATCGGGTTGACCTTGGAGGTATCCAGGCCCAGGTCGCGGATCACAGCCAGCGCCTGTGCAGCAAACGCTTCGTTCAGTTCGATCCAGTCCAGCTGGTCCTGGGTGATGCCAGCGGCCTTGCACGCTTCTGGAATCGCGAACTTGGGACCGATGCCCATGATTTCCGGTGGCACGCCTTTGACCGCGAACGACGAGAACTTGGCCAGCGGGGTCAGGTTGTGTTGTTTCAGGATCTTCTCGGAGACCACCAGCAGCGCGCCGGCGCCATCGGACATCTGCGAGCTGTTGCCGGCGGTGACCGAGCCTTTGGCTGCAAACACTGGCTTCAGCTTGCCCAGGGTTTCCAGGCTGGTTTCCGGACGCGCGCCTTCGTCGGTATTGACGGTACGGGTTTTTACCTTGATTTCACCGGTGGCCAGGTCTGGCGTGCGGGTGATGATTTCCACTGGCGTGGTTTCATCCTTGAAGAAGCCAGCCTGCTGTGCAGCGATGGCGCGGCGGTGCGATTCAACCGAGAACGCGTCCTGGTCTTCGCGCGACACTTTCCACTGCTCGGCCACTTTTTCAGCGGTCAGGCCCATGCCGTAGGCCATGCCGACATTTTCGTCGGTGAACATATTCATGTTCATCGATGGGTGGTGGCCCATCATCGGCACCATCGACATCGATTCAACGCCACCCGCCAGCATTACGTCGGCTTCGCCCACGCGGATGCGGTCCGCCGCCATGGCCAGGGCGGTGATGCCCGACGCGCAGTAGCGGTTGATGGTCACGCCGCCGACGGTGCGTGGCAGGCCTGCCAGCAGCACCGATTGACGGGCGATGTTGAAGCCCTGTTCCGCTTCCGGGAACGAGCAGCCGATGATGGCGTCGGTGATCAGCGCCGGATCCAGGCCTGGCGCCTGGGCCAGTGCCGACTGGATTACCTTGACCAGCAGGTCGTCCGGACGGGTTTTGTTGAACATGCCGCGCGGCGCTTTGCCGATTGGGGTACGGGTCGCGGCGACGATGTACGCTTCTTGAATTTGTTTGCTCATTTTGTTCTTCCAAAAATTTTTGATCGAAGACTAGCTACGCTTCTCAGATAAATACCAATCCACTTGAACCTGTGCGGCCAGCGTGCCGGCGGCGTCGAAGATGTCGACTTCCACCGGGAACGCGACCTTGCCTTGCTGTTTCAGCTCTGCCTTCAACGCATCCAGATCGCCAGGGACGCGGCCTTCGGCGCGCGTCGCACCCTTGGCTACTTTCTGGTACTGGATGCGCGATTCCTTGGCGACCGGGCGCAGGCCCAGGATCAATTCCGCGAAACCGCCTGCCATGGCCGCGCCGGAGGCCGTTTCGGCCAGCGTGAACAAGGCGCCGGCGTGCGGCGTGCCCAGGTGATTGTGCAGCTTGGGGTCATCCGGCATCGACACCTTGGCGGTGCCGCTGCCGATCTCGTCGATCCTGATGCCGAGCGTACGCACCAGCGGCAGGGTGTCCATCATTTGCTGCTTGATACGTTCGTACACGATGCTCGGCCTCACAAAAAGTAAAACTTTAAACGCTAGTTTCAGAATCGACATGACCGGGATTAGTTACGCACTGGCTTGCCGGTTTGCAGCATGCCCATGATGCGTTCCTGAGTCTTCGGATGGTTCAGCAGTTCCAGGAAGGCGCGGCGTTCCGCGTCCAGGATCCACTGTTCGCTCACGAAGGAGCCCTGATCGATGTCACCACCGCTCACGATCTCGGCGATCATGTCGCCCAGCTTGAAGTCGTGTGCCGAGATGAAGCCGCCGTCACGCATGTTGACCAGCTGCGCCTTGATGGTGGCCCAGCCGTAACGGCCGGTCACCTGCACCGGTGCTTTCAGCGGCGCGCGGTAGCCCTTGTCGAACATGGCGCGTGCTTCGGTTTTCGCCACGTGCAGCAGTTCGTACGGGTTGAACACGATCACGTCGTCTTCTTTCAGGTAGCCCATCGCTTGCGCTTCCAACGCCGATTTCGACACGTTCGCGGTGGCCGCGTTGGTGAAGCCGGTTTTCAGGAATTGCAGGATGTCGGTGCCCTTGGCTTCCTTGTAAGCGCGCACTGCCGCTTCTTTCAGGCCGCCGCCGGCTGGAATCAGGCCCACGCCCACTTCCACCAGACCGATGTAGGACTCGATCGACGCCACACGCTTGGATGCGTGCAGGGCCATCTCGCAGCCGCCGCCCAGTGCCAGGCCAGCCACTGCAGCCACTACCGGCACGTTCGAATATTTCATCGCCATGAAGGTGTCTTGCAGTTCACGGATGATCGGATCAACCGCTTTGGCGCCGCCGCTCATGAAGGCTGGCAGTGCCGATTGCAGGTCGGCGCCGGCCGAGAATGCGCCGCCATCGGCGGCATCCGCGCTCCAGATCACCAGGCCTTTGAAGTTCTTCTCGGCTTCAGCCAGGGCTTTCTTGAAGCCGGCGATGACGCCTGGGCTGATCACGTGCAGCTTGGTTTTCAACGAGATCACCAGCACGTCGTCGCCCGAGTGCCACAGGCGGACGTCGTCGTCTTCATGCACGGTGGTGCCGGCTTTGCGGCCATCCAGTTCGCCCGAACCCAGTACCGGGGCGCGGAATTCCTGGCGTTTGTACACGGCCAGTTCCGAACGCGGCACGAACGATTTCGAGACTGCCGACCACGAACCCTCAGGGGTGTGGACGCCGCCTTTTTCAGCGACCGGACCTTCGAACACCCAGGCTGGCAGCGGTGCGTTGCACAGTGCGTGGCCAGCGTCGATGTCTTCCTTGACCCACTGGGCCACCTGGGTCCAGCCGGAGGCTTGCCAGGTTTCGAACGGACCGACGTTCCAGCCGAAGCCCCAGCGCATGGCGAAGTCGATGTCACGCGCGTTGTCGGCCACGGTGTCCAGATGCACGGCGATGTAGTGGAATGCGTCGCGGAAGATCGCCCACAGGAATTGCGCTTGCGGGTTGGTCGATTCGCGCATCGCCTTCATCTTCTTGACCGGATCCTTTTCTTTCAGGATGCGGGCCACGATGTCGGCAGCCTTGGCGCCGCCCGCCACGTATTCACCGGTAGCGAAGTCCAGGCGTTGAATTTCCTTGCCTACTTTTTTATAGAAGCCAGCGCCGGTCTTCTGACCCAGTGCGCCTTTTTCAACCAGCTTGGCCAGCACGGCCGGGGTTTTGTAGACCGCTGCGAACGGATCGTTCGGCAGGTAGTCCTGCATGGTCTTGATCACGTGACCCATGGTGTCCAGACCAACCACGTCGGCGGTACGGAAGGTACCCGACTTGGCGCGGCCCAGCTTGGCGCCGGTCAGGTCATCGACCACGTCCACCGACAGGCCGAATTTTTCAGCTTCGTGAACGATGGCCAGGATGCCGAACACGCCAACGCGGTTGGCGATGAAGTTCGGGGTGTCCTTGGCGCGGACCACGCCCTTGCCCAGGGTCGAGGTCAGGAAGCCTTCCAGCTGGTCGCTGATTTCTGGCTTGGTGAACTCGGTCGGGATGATTTCCACCAGGTGCATATAGCGCGGTGGGTTGAAGAAGTGCACGCCGCAGTAGCGCGATTTCAGGTCCGCGTCAAAGCCTTCCGACAGCTTGGTGATCGACAGGCCCGAGGTGTTCGAAGCGAAAATCGCGTTTGGCGCAATGTGCGGTGCGACCTTTTTGTACAGGTCGTGTTTCCAGTCCATGCGCTCGGCGATGGCTTCGATGATCAGGTCGCACTCGGCCAGCTTGGCCAGGTCGTCTTCGTAGTTGGCCACTTCGATCAGCGCCGCGTGTTCCTTGTTGCCCAGCGGTGCAGGCGACAGTTTTTTCAGGCCTTCGATGGCTTTCAGTACGATGCCGTTTTTCGGCGTACCTTCCTTGCCCGGCAGGTCGAACAGCACCACAGGCACTTTGGCGTTGATGCAATGGGCGGCGATCTGCGCGCCCATCACGCCGGCGCCCAGCACGGCGACTTTTTTTACGATGAAGTTGGTCATGGGTTTCCTCTATATCCTAATAAAAAGCGCTTAGAACAGGTCAGCGTCGAGTGCCATCAGGTTGGCGGAGCCCGAGCGTGCCTGGCGGATCAGGGTTGCGGTTTCTGGTTGCAGGCGGGCGAAGTAGAAGCGCGCGGTTGCCAGCTTGGCTTTGTAGAAGGTGTCGCTGCTGTCTTCTTTTTCCAGTGCGATCTGTGCCATGCGGGCGAAGAAGTAGCTGTACACCAGGTGGCCCACCACGCGCAGGTAAGGCACGGCAGCGGCGCCCACTTCGTCGGCGTTCTGGAAGGCTTTCATGCCGATTTCCATGGTCAGCTTGGTGACTTTGTCGCCCAGCTCGCCCAGTGGGGTGATGAATTCGCTCATCTTCTCGTCCAGGCCGTTCTCTTCCACGTAGGACTTGATCTTCTCGCCGAATTTACGCAGCTTGGCGCCGTTGTCGCCCAGGATCTTACGACCCAGCAGATCCAGCGACTGGATGGTGTTGGTGCCTTCGTAGATCAGGTTGATACGCGCGTCACGCACGTACTGCTCCATGCCCCACTCCGAGATGTAGCCGTGGCCGCCGAACACTTGCATCGCTTCCGAGGTAGCGATCCAGGCGTTGTCGGTGATGAAGGCCTTGATGATCGGGGTCAGCAGCGCGACTTCGTCAGCCGCTTCTTTGCGCACATCTTCGTCCGGGTGATTCAGTTCGCGGTCGATCTGCAGCGCCACGTACGAGGTGAAAGCGCGTGCGCCTTCCGCGTAGGCTTTGCCGGTCAACAGCATGCGGCGTACGTCCGGGTGCACGATGATCGGGTCAGCTGGCATTTCCGGATGTTTAGGACCGGTCAGCGAACGCATCTGGATGCGGTCTTTGGCGTAGATCAGCGCGTTCTGGTAAGCCACTTCGGTCAGGCCCAGCGACTGCATGCCCACGCCCAGACGGGCCGCGTTCATGAACACGAACATGGCGTTCAGGCCCTTGTTCGGCTGGCCGATGATCCAGCCACGGGCGCCGTCCAGATTCATCTGGCAGGTCGAGTTGCCGTGGATGCCCATTTTTTCTTCGATGGCGCCGCAGGTGATTGGATTGCGTTCGCCGACCGAGCCGTCTTCTTTCGGCAGGTACTTCGGTACCAGGAACAGCGAAATGCCTTTCGAGCCTTCCGGTGCATCCGGCACGCGGGCCAGCACCAGGTGCAGAATGTTCTCTGCCATGTCGTGTTCGCCGGCCGAGATGAAGATCTTGTTACCGGTGATCAGCCACGAGCCGTCGTCCTGTGGCAGCGCTTTCGAGCGCAGCATGCCCAGGTCGGTACCGCAGTGTGGTTCGGTCAGGCACATGGTGCCGGTCCATTCGCCCGACACCAGTTTCGGCAGGTAGACTTTCTTCTGGTGCTCGGTGCCGTGTTCTTTCAGGCACTCGTAGGCGCCGTGCGACAGGCCTGGGTACATGGTCCAGGCCTGGTTGGCCGAGTTCAGCATCTCGTAGAACGAGTTGTTCATCACCACCGGCAGGCCCTGGCCGCCGTATTCCGGATCGCAGGCCAGCGCTGCCCAGCCGCCGTCGACGTATTGTTTGTAAGCTTCCTTGAAGCCTTTAGGAGTGGTCACGGTGCTGGTCGCAGCGTCGTGTTTGCAACCTTCGCGGTCGCCCGAGTGGTTCAGCGGGAACAGTACTTCCGCGGTGAACTTGCCACCTTCTTCCAGTACCTGGTTGATGATGTCGGCATCGATTTCCGCGTGTTTCGGCAGCGCCTTCAGTTCATCTTCCACTTTCAGCAGTTCGTGCAGAACGAATTGCATATCCCGGATTGGCGCGACGTATTGACCCATGGTTTTCTCCTGATGACTACTTTAGTGTTTGAATTAATTAACTTGCGCAACCACCGCTGCCGGTGACTGCGGATTGCGATACGTTTCGACCAGGCGTTCAAAGCCCTTGCCGGCACGCTCCAGGCTGCCTGGGATGCGCAGGAAACGCGCATCGTGATGCAGCGCCAGGATCAGGCCGTACATCTCGTACACCAGCTGCTGCGGATCGGTGTCGGTTTTCAGATCGCCGCACTCGATGGACTGCTTCGCGCAGCGCAGCAGTGCGCCCTGCCACGCGCCAACCATCGCCATCAGCTCTTCGCGGATCGGACCGGGACGGTCGTCATATTCCACCGCACCGCTGATATAGATGCAGCCCGAGGCGACCTCGACGCTGACCCGCTTGACCCAGCGCGCAAACATGGCCTTGAGGCGCTGAATGCCGCGCGGCTCTTTGACGCTAGGGAAAAACACTTCCTGCTCGAAACGGTGGTGATACAGCTTCAGCACTTCCAACTGCAAGTCTTCCCGCGAGCCGAAATGCGCGAACACGCCGGATTTGCTCATGTTCATCTTATCTGCGAGCAATCCGATGGTCAGACCTTCCAGGCCATCACGGCTGGCCAGATCGAGAGCCACATCCAGGATTGCAGCGCGGGTTAACTCGCCTTTGCGCATAAATTTAGTTGACGTATTAATAAGATTGCATCCCGAAGTAAATTTTAAAAGCATGGAGAAGAAACATTCTGCTCCACTTAAATTTACTGTGTGTGAAAAGAATTGCGAACGCTCGTACTATTATCCACTTGCAGGTGAATGTCAAACAGTTGTGTTAGAGGTGACGTTCTATTGCTGCGACGCAGCAATGCAGGAGGGAAATTAAGTTACAGCTTGTCCAGTTCCCGGCGGTCGCGCTTGGTTGGACGGCCCTTGATGGTGGTGCCGGGTTCGCGGTACAGGCGACGGTTTTCCGCCACGGCGACACGGCGCGCCACGCTCACATCGGTTTCTTCGTAGAGGTTGCGGGCGACTGTGGCCGGGCCGCGCACATCGGACAAGCCCATCACATCGACTTCCCACTGATCGGAGCCGTTGTCGATCTCCAGCACGTCGCCAATCTTGACGTTGCGCGCCGGCTTGGCGCGGTCGCCGTTGACGATCACCCGGCCCAGCGAGATGGCGTCGGTGGCCAGCGAACGGGTTTTAAAAAAGCGCGCTGCCCACAGCCATTTGTCCAGTCGTACAGTTTCGCTCACGCGTATTTCCCCACTGCGAACACTCGCATCAATAACTTATAAAACACAAACGCAATCTCGTAGCCGATGCGGCGCACATGGCCGACGTGCTTGAAATCGTCATAGCTGATCACTTTGCCGTCGACAATCGCGTCTTCAATATGCTGGCGCAGGCTTTGCGCAAACGCCGCATCCTTGATGACGACGTTGGCTTCCTGGTTCAGAAACAGGCTCAGGCCGTCGACATTGCTGGAGCCGACCGTGGCCCAGTCATCATCGATGACCGCCACCTTGGCATGCAGCTGCGTCTTGTGATACTCCACCACCTTGACGCCGGCCGCCAGCAGCTTGGGATAGAAGGAATGCGCGACCGCATCCTGCAGCCAGATCTCGCCAACGCCGATCAGCAGGGTCACGTCCACGCCACGCTGGGCGGCCGAGGCCAGCGCCTGGCGAAACTTGCGGCCCGGCGCAAAATAAGGATTGGCCAGCAGCACACTCTTGCGCGCCTTGCCCAGCGCCTGCAGATAAGCGCGCTGAATGGTGCGGCGGTTACGCCAGTTGTCGCGCACCACAAAGCCGGCCTGCACCGAGTGGGCCGCGGCAATCTTCTGCACCTTGCGCATGTCACGGTACAGGCCGATACGCTTGATGATGCCGAGCTTGCCCAGGCGGCGCCACTGCGTCACGGCTTCCGCCTGGATATCCACCACCAGCGGCCCGCGCACCTGCACCGCAAAGTCCCAGCGCGGCGCCGACAGTGCCTTGCTGTGATCGTAGTCGCAGAACATATCATCGTTGATGTTGATGCCGCCGACGTAGGCCACCTCGCGGTCCACCACGCAAATCTTGCGGTGGGTGCGCGTGACGCCGCGCTTGAACCAGGGATTGAACATGCGGTGCTCGACGCCCTGGGCGACCAGGTGGTCATGCATGGAATTGACCTGGCGGCGGCCGGTGCCCCACCAGTCGGTAATCATGCGCACCTGCACGCCGCGCTGGGCGGCGTTCACCAGGGCGGACAGCACGCGCTGGCCGGTCTCGTCGCCGGCAAAGATGTAGGTCTCGAAATAGACCTCGTACTGCGCGGCGTCGATGGCGGCGACCAGCGCAGGGAAATAGTCGGTGCCGGTGTGGAGCAGTGTGACTTCGTTATCGGCGATAAAATTTACTGGGCGCATAGTTGGCGCTCACGCCAGCGTCAGCGAGGCGACGATGGGAGCGTGGTCTGAGAGCTTGGCCCATAGACTACCATGCATCACCTCAGCCGTCTCTACCTTGAAGCCGCGCACGTAGATGCGGTCCAGGCGGAAGAATGGCAGGCCGGCCGGGAAGGTGCGCGCCGGCGTCACGCTGGCCTTGCGGCGCAGCTTGCGCATGATGTCGTCCAGCGCCGAATTGCCGCCGATTTCATCAAACGCCTCGCGCACGCCCAGCGCGTTGCGCAGCTCGTCGCTGAGGGTATTGCGCCAGTCATTGAAGTCGCCCGCAATCACCACCGGTTCGCCATTGGGCGCGGTTTCCTGCACTGCCGAAATCAGCGCCTGCGTCTGGCGCCGGCGGCCGCTTTCAAACAGGCCCAGATGCACCACATAGCAATGCACCGGCCCATGCGGCGTATGCAATACGCAATGCAGGATGCCGCGCTGCTCATAGGCGTGATCGGAAACGTCGCGGTTGGCCTGGCTGGCGATCGGGAAAGCGCTCAGGAGCGCGTTGCCATGGTGGCCATGATCGTAAATCGCATTCATGCCGTAGGCCGCATGCAGATGGCGGGACTCGCCGGCAAAAAATTCATGCTGCGCCGCAGCGGGCCAGTGCTTGTGGCCGAGGTGCTCAGCCCCGTACTTGGCGGCTTTGAGGTCATGTTTGCCCTGCACTTCTTGCAAAAAAACGACATCGGCATCAAACATGCCGATCGCCTGTTTCAGCGCCAGCACACGCGGTTCCGCACGGATGCTGGAAACGCCCTTGTGGATATTGTAGGTAGCGACACGGATCTTCATGCAGAATATTCTACTCCCGAGATCGCATCCTGCGGTGTGCGTCGGCGCACATAGCCAAAGTCCCAAACAATCCGGGGTCAGTTCTTGCAATCCAACACGGGCTCTGGCGTAGCGGCCGCTACGCCAGAGCCCGTGTTGGATTGCAAGAACTGACCCCGGATTAGAGTTGGCGTGGGAGCTGGAGGATGGCTTCGGCGTTGGAGGGCGAGAAGCAGCGGTCGGCCGCTTCGAGGTACGGCAGCCAGACGTGGTTGACGTGCTCACGCGGGCTCAGTGTGATGGCGATATCGCGCGGCACTTCGACGCTGAAGACGTGCTCGGTGTTTTCGGTGACGCCCGGCGCGTAGCGGTGGCGCCAGACTTCGTAAATCGTGTAGATGTTGGACAGCTGCCAGTCGCGCAGCACGATGCGCTGGCCGTCGGCGACGATGCCGGTTTCTTCGAACAGTTCGCGCCGGGCGGTTTCCAGCAAGGGCTCGTCAACCGCGTCCAGCGATCCGGTCACGGACTGCCAGAAGCCCGCCTTGTCGGCGCGTTCAATCAGCAGCACCTGCAAATCGGCCGTGTGGATCACCACCAGCACCGATTCTGGAATTTTGTAAGGCTTCATAGACGGACAAAAGAAAAGGCGCCGTAGCGCCTTTTCTGAGCAAAACAGATTAGCCAGCGACTTTCGGCTCGGCTGCACGCAGACGGATGTGCAGTTCTTTCAGCTGCTTCTCGTCGACTTCCGACGGTGCATGGGTCAGCAGATCCTGTGCACGCTGGGTTTTCGGGAAGGCGATCACGTCGCGGATCGAATCGGACTTGGTCATCAGGGTGACGATACGGTCCAGGCCGAACGCCAGGCCACCGTGCGGCGGCGCGCCGTATTGCAGCGCGTCCAGCAGGAAGCCGAACTTCAGGCGGGCTTCGTCGGCATCGATCTTGAGCGCGCGGAATACTTTCGACTGCACTTCTTCGCGGTGGATACGGATCGAACCGCCGCCCAGTTCCCAGCCGTTCAGCACCATGTCGTAGGCCTTGGCGATGCAGGCGCCCGGATTGGTTTCCAGCCAGTCTTCGTGGCCGTCTTTTGGCGCGGTGAACGGGTGGTGGGTCGCGGTCCAGCGGTCGGCTTCTTCGTCGTATTCGAACATCGGGAAGTCGATCACCCACAGCGGCGCCCAGACGTCGTCAAACAGGCCGGCAGCCTTGCCGAATTCCGAGTGGCCGATCTTCACGCGCAGCGCGCCGATGGCGTCGTTGACGACTTTGGCCTTGTCTGCGCCGAAGAAGATCAGGTCGCCGTCTTCGGCGCCGGTCAGTTCCAGCACCTTGGCCAGCGCGGCGTCGTGCAGGTTTTTGACGATCGGCGACTGCAGACCGTCACGGCCCTTGGCCTTCTCGTTGACCTTGATGTACGCCAGGCCCTTGGCGCCGTAGATGGCGACGAACTGGGTGTAGGCGTCGATTTCCGAACGCGGCATGTCGGCGCCTTTGGGTACGCGCAGACCGACCACGCGGCCGTTTGGCATGTTGGCGGCGCCCGAGAAGACTTTGAAGTCAACGTCTTTCATGACCTCGGTCAGTTCGGTGAACTGCAGCTTGACGCGCATGTCCGGCTTGTCCGAACCGTAGCTGCCCATGGCTTCGGCGAAGTCCATCACCGGGAACGGGTTAGGCAGGTCGACGTCCATGGTGTTCTTGAACGTTTTGCGGATCATGTCTTCGAACAGATCGCGGATTTCCTGTTCGTTCAGGAACGAGGTTTCGCAGTCGATCTGGGTGAATTCCGGCTGGCGGTCAGCGCGCAGGTCTTCGTCGCGGAAGCACTTGGTGATCTGGTAGTAACGGTCGAAGTTGGCCACCATCAGCAGCTGTTTGAACAGCTGTGGCGATTGCGGCAGCGCGAAGAAGTTACCGGCGTTGACACGCGACGGCACCAGGTAGTCGCGCGCGCCTTCCGGAGTCGACTTGGTCAGCATCGGGGTTTCGATGTCGATGAAGCCCAGTTCGTCCAGGTACTTGCGCACTTCCATCGTGACCTTGTAGCGCAGGCGCAGGTTGTTCTGCATCTGTGGACGACGCAGGTCCAGCACGCGGTGGGTCAGGCGGGTGGTTTCCGACAGGTTGTCGTCGTCCAGCTGGAACGGTACGGCCACGGAGGCGTTCAGCACTTCCAGTTCCGAGCAGATCACTTCGATCTTGCCCGATTTCAGGTTGGTGTTGACGGTGCCGGCCAGACGATCCTTGACCACGCCGGTCACGCGCAGGCAAAACTCATTACGCACGGCTTCGGCGGCCTTGAACACTTCAGCCTGTTCCGGATTGCACACGATCTGCACCAGGCCTTCGCGGTCGCGCAGGTCGATGAAGATCACGCCACCGTGGTCGCGGCGACGATGTACCCAGCCGCACAGGCTGACGGTTTGGCCAAGCAGCGCTTCAGTGGTGAGGCCGCAGTAGTGAGTACGCATTGAGGACATGTTTATTTCTCGGTTCAGGTTAAGTTACTCAGTTAATCTTGGTTTCTTCGAGGATGACTTTCGGCGCGTCTTCCGGCGCCACCACACCCATCGAAACAATGTACTTCAGGGCCGCATCGACAGTCATGTCGAGTTCGACCACATCCTTCCTGGCCATCATCAGGAAAAAGCCCGAGGTCGGGTTCGGCGTGGTCGGGATATACACGCTGACAAAGTCGCCCACCAGATGGTTCCTCACGTCACCGCCCGGGGTGCCGGTCAGGAAGGCGATGGTCCACGAATTCTGGTGCGGATACGGGATCAGCACCGCCTTGCGGAAGGCATTGCCGGACGACGAAAACAGCGTATCCGACACTTGCTTGACGCTGGAATACAGCGAGCTCACCACCGGAATGCGGTTCAGCAGTTTTTCCCACAGCTTGACCACATAATTGCCGACCAGGTTATTGGTCAGCAGCCCGGTCAGGAACACAATGATAATCGTCAGCAGCGTCCCCAGGCCAGGAATATCGAAGCCGATAAGCGTGCTCGGCTGCCAAGCCTTGGGCACAAACAACAGGGACTGGTCCATGGTGCTGATGACCAGATTCAGCACCCAGGCGGTAATCGCCAGGGGCACAAGGATCAGCAGGCCGGTGATGAAATATTTACGCATCGAATACCTTCGTGGTGGATGGGATCGTCAGGTCTCGCTCTTGCCGCCGCTGGAAGCCGGTGCCGGCGCAGGCGCCGGTGCGGCGCTGTCCGCTTTCGGACCAGTGGACGTCCCCGTTGCCGGCGGCGTGCCGCCACGGAAGTCGGTCACATACCAGCCAGACCCTTTGAGCTGGAAACCAGCTGCAGTCAATTGCTTCTTAAACGATTCCTTGCTGCACGACGGGCATACCGTCAGTTGCGGGTCGGAAATCTTCTGCAAGACATCCTTGGCAAAACCGCATGCTTCGCAGCGGTAAGCGTAGATCGGCATCTATTACTCCGCAAAAATCATCAAAACCCTGAATTATAAAGCTTTTTGCGGGCTACCTGACTGTTTCCTGCGGTTATCGCCTGTACCAGGGTGTGCCATAATTGATTTCATTGAGAAAATCTATTCGCAGATTGTCTCAAAGCATGATTAAATAGGCTCCAACCTGCGTAGATTTCCCAATCCCTGAATCGCCGCCTCGTTAGCTGTCCCCGACCGACGACGCTCCAACTCTTTGATTCTTAGGGAAATCTCATGAAAAAATATCTGTACGCCGGCCTCCTTGCCGTCTCCCTGGCAACGCCAGCCCTCGCTGCCGCCACCAAATTGACACCCCAGTCGCCGGATGAACCGTTGCGTCCTCGCGCCATTATCTTGTGCATTGCGGTGGTGATCGGCCTCAACGCCTACCGCTATCGTCCATATATCCAGCGCCGCCATATGCCAGGAAGCCACGATTAACCTACCACGCGAGGGTTAGCATGAAACGGTATACCGCCCTCTTGCTATTGCCTGCATTGCTGGCCGCCGGTTCGGCCTCGGCAATGCGCGCGCCGGATTACATTGACGCCGACCAGCGCACCAGCGTGACCTTGCGCGATGACCATCCACCGATGGCGATTGCCGCGACAGATGGCGGCGCCACGACAACGGCGATCACGGCTGGCGACGTCGCGTTGCTCCCGGTACGGCCACAAGGTCACCCGCAAGCCACGCAGGTACCGGTCACCAGTGCCGTGCCCGAACCTTCCGGCTGGGCCATGCTGTTCTGTGGCGCACTATTATTGCTGCTGGTGCCCAACCGCCGCGACAGTGAAGCCATACGGCCGATCGACGTCAAGTAGTCCGCCGCCAGATCATCCAGCGCTCCTTGCCGGCAAATACCGGAATGGAATCGCTGACGGCCTCGTCGGCCATGCACACGAAATACGGTTGCAGCAAGGCCTCCAGCTGCGCGCGGCCGATGCCGAACGGCGGCCCCTTGGGCGCCTCGTCAAAAAAGAAATAGCCTGCCAGTAGCGCGCCCGGCGCCAGCAGCTGCGCCCAGCGCGCCGCCACTTGCGGCCACATGGCGCGCGGCATCGCACACAGGAAGGCGCGTTCATAAATCAGTTGCAGCGGCTGGGCCGGCTGCCACTGGAAGAAGTCGGCTTCCACCACGCGCGCGGCATAGCTGCCCGCCGCGGCCTTGCCTTGCGCTACGGCGGCCGGGGAAAAATCGATGGCCGTCGCATCCCAGCCCAGCTGCGCCAGATACGTCAGCTCGTACGCCGCGCCGCAACCGGGGATCAGCGTGACCAGCGGGCCGCTGGCGGCGGCAAAATCGCGCAGCGCCTGCGGCACGCCGCCCTTGTCCCACGGCGTAAAGTGGCGCTCGAAACGCTCATCCCAGAACGCTGGCGACAAAGGATCACGCTGCTGGAAATCGGCCATGGCGCTTAGCCCAGGTGATGCCAGCGTAGGTACAGCTGGAACCCGGCCACGCCCAGCGCAAACGCGCCGCCCGCGTAAATCACCAGACTCAGCAAACGGTTGGTGCGCTGCTGCTCGCCGATCAGCACCTTGATGAGCTCGGTGTTGTCGTTAGGCTTTTCCGCGTGACGTTCGAGTGCCTGATGCATCAGGCGCGGCAGTTGCGGGAAGATGTGCGCGTAGCGTGGCGCTTCCGCTTTCATACGCTGCAGCAAGCCCTTCCAGCCCACCTGCTCGGCCATCCAGTTTTCCAGATAGGGCTTGGCGGTCTTCCACAGGTCAAGGTCGGGGTCGAGCTGGCGCCCCAGGCCTTCGATATTCAGCAGCGTTTTTTGCAGCAGCACCAGCTGCGGCTGCACTTCCACATTGAAGCGGCGCGAAGTCTGGAACAGGCGCAGCAGGATCTGGCCAAACGAAATGTCTTTCAGCGGACGGTCGAAGATCGGTTCGCAGCAGGCGCGCACGGCCGACTCCAGCTCATCGACACGGGTTTCTTTCGGCGCCCAGCCCGACTCGATATGCGCCTCGGCCACGCGCTTGTAGTCGCGGCGGAAGAAGGCCAGGAAATTCTGCGACAGGTAGTCCTTGTCGAAATCGTTCAGCGTGCCCATGATGCCGAAGTCCAGCGCAATGTAGCGGCCAAACGTCTCCGGCTCCACCGACACCAGGATGTTCCCCGGGTGCATATCCGCGTGGAAGAAACCGTCGCGGAACACCTGCGTGAAGAAGATTTCCACACCATCGCTCGACAGCCTTTTCAGGTCCACGCCAGCCGCTTCCAGGCGGTCGATCTGCGACACGGGAATGCCGTGCATGCGCTCCATCACGATCACGTTGGAGGAGCAGTAATCCCAGTGCATTTCCGGCACCAGCAGCAGATGCGAGTCGGCGAAATTGCGGCGCAGCTGGCTGGCGTTGGCGGCCTCGCGCATCAGGTCCAGCTCATCGTGCAGGTATTTGTCGAACTCGGCCACCACCTCTCGCGGCTTCAGACGTTTGCTGTCGGCCCACACATTGCCGATCCATTCGGCCGCCACATGCATCAGCGCGACGTCGTCATCGATGGTTTTTTTCATGCCCGGACGCAGCACCTTGACCGCCACCTGGCGGCCATCCTTGAGCGTGGCAAAGTGCACCTGCGCGATCGAAGCGGAGGCCACCGGCGTGCGCTCAAACGTGGCAAACAGCTGGTCCGGATGGGCGCCCAGCGATTTGCGGATCTGCGCGATGGCCAGGTCGGAATCGAACGGCGGCACGCGGTCCTGCAGGCGCGACAGCTCGACCACCAGATCGGCTGGAATCAGGTCGCTGCGGGTCGACAGCACCTGGCCGAATTTGACGAAGATCGGCCCCAGCTCTTCCAGCGCCATGCGCAGGCGCACGCCACGCGGCGCCGACAGGTCGCGCCAGAAAAATATCGTATCGATCAGCTTGGTAATGCGCGGTTTCTTCAAACCGGAGATGGCAATTTCGTCGAGGCCGTAACGCACCGATACCCGCAGGATTTTCAGCAGGCGTAAAAATTTCAGCATTATGTCGATCCCAGTTTCTGTTCCAGTTTGGCCAGGCGCTTGGCGGCGCGCTCGACGTCGTCACGCAGGCGCGAGACGTCGGCCGAGAAGGCGTCAACCGTGGGCGGCCGCACCAGCACCTGCTTTTCTTCGAGCAGGAATTCTGCGACATTTTCCGCCAGCTTTTGATGACCATTTTTGACCGCCTCAAACACCGCCCTGGCGCCGGACACCGCGCGCACGGCCGCCACCGGACCGATGACTTTTTCCAGATCGTGCTCGGCTTCCCAGCGCAGCGACTTGCTCAGGCTGGAAATGGCGTTAGCAAATTCGGCATCGCCCTCGATCTGCACGTAGGAGAAGGCGCGCTCGCGGTTTTGCGCGATCAGCGGCAGGTCCGACAGTTTGACGCGGATGGTGACGCGCGCGGCCTCGTCCACCGGCGCCGGCTCCAGATAGCCGTCCGCGGTCACGCGCAAACGCAGCGCGACCGAGCCGGCGTCGATGACCGCCACCTTGCCGGCATGGCGTTGCAGCTCCTGGCGCGCCCACGGCTCCTGCGCCAGCAAATGGTTGATGGCAGCGCTCGCGGGCGCTGCGGAAAAACTACCTGGTTTCAGTGAAATCATCTTCTAGCCGTTCAAAACAAAACCGCCCGATGACGGGCGGCCTTGATCTTACCAGTTTAGCCGGCTTTCACCCCAAACCGGTGAATCGCCGTCGGGGTCTGACCCCGTACGGGGTCAGACCCCTCTGTGGCCCTGCGGGGTTTACGCCAGCTGCTGAATACCCGCCAGCAGCCAACCACCATTGCCGTTGATCGGCTTGCTCAAGTTCCAGACTTCGTTGAACGGCTCCGCCAGCGCATCCGGCGCCGGTTTGATGGTGCCGCTGAACTGCACGCTGGCCAGGTATTCGGTGGCGCCGGTTTCGATGCCCAGCAGCTGGGCGTCGATGCTGACCACATCCGTATAGTCGGTTTGCGCGCCACGCTCGGTGATCTGCATTTTCAGCTCGGCAAACACTTCTGGCGTGGTGAATTCGCGGATATCGGCCGAATCACCCTTGTCCCAGGCAGCTTGCAGGCGGATGAAGTTGCTCTTGGCCACACGCAGGAAGCTGGCGCTGTCGAAGTCGGCAGGCACGCCCCACGGGGTGTGCGCCGGCTGCACTGGCGCGGCGGCTGGCTGCAGACGCGAACCAATTTCCGGCGTCGCATTGCCAGCGGCCGGCGGCTGCATCGGGTACACATTATTGCCGCCAAACGCAGCCGGCTGCGCCGCAGGCTGCGACTTGCCACGGATCAGGCGGATGATGAAGAACACCACGCCAGCCAGCAGCACCAGCATCAGGATGGAACCCAGTGCGCTCGCCATCGCGCCGCCCAGGCCGAAGTGCGAGAACAGCGCGCCCAGGCCGAGGCCCAGCAGCGCGCCGCCCAGAATGCCCTTCCATGGACTAGGTTTGGGTGCGGCTACCGGTGGCGCGGCGGGCGCCGGCGCAGGCTGAGCCTGGCGTGGCGCCTGTTGCGGCGCTTGCTGTGCCGGCGGCATACGGTTGACGTTTTGCGATTGACGGCCGATCGACTTGCCGCCGCCCATCGGGCGCGCTTCCGCGATCATCGATACCGCCATGGCGGCGATCAGGGCGCCGACCAGAATTTTTTTCAAGTTCATAGTTTCCTCTCCAGGCATTACATTTTGATACCGGTGTGCAAAGCGGCCACACCTGCCGTCAGGTTGTAATACGTAACACGTTCCAGGCCCGCTTCTTCCATCATCGACTTCAGGGTGTCCTGGTCCGGGTGCATGCGGATCGATTCGGCCAGATAGCGATAGCTCTCGGCGTCGTTGGCGATCTTGTCACCCATCCAAGGCAGAATCTTGAACGAATACAGATCGTATGGTTTTTGCAATGGCGCGGCCACTTTCGAAAATTCCAGCACCAGCAGCTTGCCGCCCGGCTTCAGCACCCGGCGCATTTCTTTCAGCGCCTGGTCCTTGTGCGTCATATTGCGCAGGCCAAAAGCGACGCTGACGCGGTCGAAGTAATTGTCCGGGAATGGCAGCTTTTCTGCGTCACACAACAATGTGGGGGTCAACAGGCCGCGATTCAAGAGGCGGTCACGGCCCACGCGCAGCATGGACTCGTTGATATCGGTGAGCCAGACTTCGCCGGTCGGGCCAGCCTGCTTGGCAAACACCTTGGCCAGATCGCCCGTGCCGCCAGCGATATCCAGGCATTTGAAGCCCGGACGCACCGCCGCGTTGGCGATGGTGAAGGCCTTCCACACGCGGTGCAGGCCTGCCGACATCACGTCGTTCATGATGTCGTACTTGGCGGCGACAGAATGGAAAACCTTGGCAACTTCGCGGACTTTATCTTCTTCCGCGACGGTTTTGTAACCGAAGTGAGTGGTATTGGTCATGGTATGCAGGCCTGTTAGTTTGCCAGCATTATACAAGCTGACGCTCTTGAGGGCGGCTTAGAAACATGGCAAACTTGGCAAGTTTAATACTCACCAAAGGTTCGATATGAAGAAAATCATTGCCGCTGTGCTGTTTTGCGCCTCGGGCGCAGCCTTCGCCAACTCCGCTTGCGACGTCCCGAAAAACGACTTCGACGGCCTGTACTGCCTGAACAAGGTCTACCAGGAAGCCGACAAGGAATTGAACACCAACTATCAGGCGCTCAGCAGCAAGCTGGATGCCGATGGCAAGAAAGCGCTGAAAGCCGGCCAGCTGGCCTGGATCAAGCAGCGCAACGACACCTGCTCCAAGCGCGAACCTACCGGCTTTTATGTCAATCTGGATTGCGCCACCAGCACCACCATCAAGCGTTCGCAGTTCCTGCAGGACCGCGTGCGCGAATGCAATAGCTCTGGCTGCCAGAACAGCAAGCTGCAGTAATTACTGCGCCGGCAGGTGGCGCCACTCCAGTCCTAGCGCGGCGCGCTTGGGGAAGCCCAGCCACAGGCCGGTGTCTTCCTTGATGGTGCCATCGGCTTGCAGTGGCGGCAGGTCCAGGTAGGCCTGCAAGGGCTGCTGCTTGAGCTGGATGCCCAGGAAGGCCGTCACGAAATGCTGGTTGATGTTGTTGATGCGGCGGCTATCCCATACCGGCTCGGAGTAGGAAGAAAAATCGTCGGCACTGCTCCAGTGGGCTGGCGATGGCGGATTGGGCGCCGAGTTGTGGCGGCCGCCGGCATAAGTCAGCAGATAGCGCTCCGCATGCACGGTTTTCTGGAACAGCTGCTTCACGCCGTCCTGATAGCCCGCCACGTCATCCTGATCGCCGCTGATGAACAGCAGCGGCGTGCGCACGCCAGCCAGACCCGCATCGTCCCACACCTTGTGTGCGCCGCCCCACGGCGCAAACGCCACCACCGCCTTGATGCGCGCATCGCGCGCCGCTTCGTATTGCTGATTGCCCTGCTGGTTGATCGCCAGCTTGCCACCGGGGACATAGGCTGCCGCCGCAGCACTGACGCCCGCGCCCACCGTGTTCAATGCGCCATAGCCGCCCATTGAATAGCCAATCAACGCGGTGTTGTTGGCGTCTACCATGCCCGCCAGGACATTGCCGCTGCCAGGTTTGGCCCATGCTGCCACGGTGTCCAGCACGAACAGATCGTCCAGCCTTCTGTTCAACAACGTGCTGGCAAAGCCTGCCTTGTCCGCGCGCGTGGATTCGAGATGGTCGATGGCCACCACCACGTAGCCCTTGGATGCCAGGTTCTCGGTCAGATAAGACATTTGCAGCCGCGAACCGGGATAACCGTGCGAGATGATGACCAGCGGGTAGCCGCCTTGTGCCACCGGCGCCGCATCCCGCACTGCGCGGCCATTGAACTGGAACGGCGTATTCGGCCGCTTGGGATCATTCGGGCCGGAACCGAGAACATCGGTATAAACAGTATGTTCGTTCTGGCCTGCCGCCAACTGCGCCGGGTACCATACCTCCAGCACCAGCTTGCGCGTATAGCGTGGGTTCGGCTGTTCTGCGTTTGCATGCAGGATGTCAAGCTGGTCCTGATGCTCAGCCACCAGCGTGCGGACGCCTACTTTCAGCGGACCACGTGCCGCCAGCTCGGGCGCATCAGGGCGCATATCGCCAAAATATTCCTGCGCACCCGCCTGCCCTGCCGCCAGCGCAACGGCCAACACCAACATCCTGCCTAACCTCATGCCATCTCCTATAAATCCAAATGCTCCCGCAAGGTGCTGCCCGAGTACGCCGTGCGGAACAAGCCGCGCCGCTGCAACTCAGGAATCACCAGCGTGAGGAAGTCGTCCAAACCACCCGGCAGCGCGGGCGCCATGAAATTGAAACCATCCGCCGCGCCCTGCTCAAACCATTCCTGCATCTGATCCGCCACCTTTGCCGCCGTGCCGACCACCGTGAAGTGCCCGCGGCCGCCGGCAATGCGTTCATACAGCTGGCGTATCGTCAAATTCTCGCCCTGCGCCAGATCGGTCAATAACTGCTGCCGGCTGCGCTGACCGTCCTGCGTCTGTGGCAGTTCCGGCAGCGGACCGTCCAGCGGATAGGCGGACAAATCAAAGTTGCCGATCATGCGCCCCAGCAGCGCCAGGCCAGCTTTAGGCTCAATCAGCGCTTGCAGCTGTGCGAACTTCTCGTCTGCCTCCGCCTGCGTGCGGCCGACGACGGCAAACAATCCCGGCATGATCTTGACCGACTCCGGCTTGCGGCCCTTGGCTACCACGCGGTCCTTGATGTCGCGGTAGAAGACCTGTGCCTTGGCCAGCGTCGGCTGCGCGGTGAACACGACCTCCGCCGTTGCCGCCGCCAGATCGCGCCCCGTCTCCGAGCCACCCGCCTGCACCACCACCGGCCTGCCTTGCGGGCTGCGCACCACATTGAGCGGTCCAGCAACAGAAAAATGCTCGCCACGATGATTCAGCTTGTGCAGCCTGGCCGGATCGTATGGCAGCTCGCCTGACTTGTCATCGACCAGCGCACCGGGGTCCCAACTATTCCACAGTCCTGTGACAACCTGATGAAATTCCCGCGCCCGCGCATAGCGGTCCGCATGCGCCACATGCTGGTCGCGGCCGAAGTTGGCTGCTTCCGCAGCGTTATCCGACGTGACCAGATTCCAGCCCGCGCGGCCATCGGACAGCAGATCCAGCGAGGCAAACTGCCGCGCCACCGTGTACGGTTCGTTGTAGGTGGTAGTGGCGGTGCCAATCAAACCGATACGTTCCGTTGACGCGGCAAGCGCCGACAGCAACGTCAAAGGCTCCAGCGAAGGCGCGCCGGTCAACGCCACGCTATCCGCAAAAAACACCGCGTCCAGACAGGCCCGTTCCGCACTGCGCACCTGTTCGCGGAACACCTTGAAAGGATTCGACGCCAGATCGGTTTCAGGATGACGCCACGCCGCGACGTGGTGACCATAACGCATCATGAATGCAGCAATACTGAGTTGACGCGGCATCAGAACTCCTTGCGGGCGGTGATGCCGAAGTAACGCTCATCGTCACGCGGCACAGCGCGGGTGACATAGCCAGTCGACGTCACCAGATTGGTGGCATACGATTTGTTGGCCAGGTTCTTGCCAACCAGCGCAATGCGCCAGCCGCTGACCGGCGACGACAGCGCAATGCCCGCATTGACTACGCCATACGCACCCTGAATCGCATCCGGCGACTGGAACAGATCGAACTGCGTCTTGGCCTGCCAGCTGTAGTCGGCCGACAGATCAACGATCAGGCCACTCTCCAGCGGCAGCGCGTAGTTGGCACGCGTGAACGACTTCCACTTCGGCGAGAATGGCAACGGTTTGCCATTCAGATTGCACGACGCCGCAGCGGCCGGAGGGCAGTTAAAGCTATCGATGGTGGCATCGGTGTAGGCCAGCGAAGCGCTCAGTGTCAGCGCACGGGTTGGCCGTGCATTGATATCCAGCTCCACACCCTTGGTCGACACATCGCCAGCGTTAATCAGGCGCGTGACAACGGCGCCCGCCACCGTGTCATAGAAATTGGCCTGGTAGTTCGCGTACTTGGTGCTGAACACCGCCACATTGGCAGTCAGCTTGCGGTCAAACGCACTGGCCTTCAGGCCCAGCTCAAACGAATCCGATGTTTCTGGTTTCAGCGCCAGCGTGTCGCGGCTCAGCATATTAAAGAACACGTTGTAAGCCGGGCCTTTGTAGCCACGCGAGTAAGTCGCATAAGTGTTCACATCACGCGCCAGATCGTATTGCAGGCCGACGCGGCCTGAGTAGCCGTCCTCGCTGGTGGAGCCTGCATTCTGCACCGCAGGCTGTACGCCGGGGAAAGCAACCGTCTGCGTCGAAGTACGTATATGATCGTATGACAGATCGTCCCTGGTCCAGCGCGCACCGGCGATGGCGCGCCAGACTGGCGAGAAGTTCAGCGTGCTCTCGCCAAACAGGGAATAGCTGTCATTCTTCACGCCATAATCCGCGCGGCCGGAATTAGTCGCCGCGCCGTTGTTGACGATGCGCTGATAGGTCTCGCGGTCCTTGCCATGCAAGTAGTAGGCACCGGCCACATATTCCACAAACTGGTCCTTCGGCGACGCCAGGCGCAGCTCCTGCGATGCCTGACTGAATTCCACCGTGCCGATATCCCGCGTCGCGGGAAACGCCGGCGTGATGCGCGCCACTTCCGCTGCATTGCCGATGGCCGAGGTGCTGGTGTATTGCGTGTTGTCCCAGTCGCGCACCGCCGTGATGGACGTCAGCGTGTAACCGTTAAAACGGTAATCCACCTGCGCCGACAAACCTTTGTTCCTGTCGTGGATATCGCTAGGAATATCCGCATTCACCTGACGGTTTTCCGTGCCCGCCACCACGGGCGCAATGCCGGCATTGAACACTGCCGCCGTCGACTTATACGCCGTAAACGTCGGCGAGGAATTTGAACGCAGATAGTCGGCAATCAGCGCGATATCCAGATCCCTGGTTGGCGTGATGTCCACACGCGCACGCACGCCTTTGCGGTCAAAGCCATTCAGCTTGCCGCCGCCCGCATGGACGTTATCGATATTGCCGTCGTAGTCCGCATACAGGCCGGTCACCGAGGCTGCCACCACGCCCGGCTGAATCGCGCCCGACACGCCAGCGCGCACGCGCTTCTCATTGCCCTCGTACCAGGACGCATCCACAAAGCCGCTGGTCGCCTGTGACGATTTGCGGCCCACCACATTCAACACGCCTGACGATGCGTTCTTGCCAAACAGCGTCCCCTGCGGACCGCGCAGAATCTCAATGTGCTCGATATCCAGCAAATCCAGCGTCGCCTGGCCGGGGCGCGCATACACCACGCCATCGACTACGGTGGACACGGTCGGCTCCACGCCAGGCGAGGTGGAAATGGTACCGATGCCACGTACGAAGATGGTCGTATCCTTGTTGCCGCCCTGCTGACGGAAGGTCACGCTTGGCACTTCCTGCACAATGGTATCGATGCTGGTGCGGTTGGCGTTGTTCAGCGCATCGCCGTCCAGAACCGAGACTGCGACTGGCACGGATTGCAGCGAGGCGTTGCGGCGCGTGGCGCTGACAGTCACACTCGGCACTGCGGCGCTGTCGTCGCGATCCTTGACCGATGCTCCCGGATCGGTCTCCGCAGCGGAGGCATAGGCCGTCGCCACCAGAAAAGCACCGGTGGTCAGTGCGCCAAAAATCTTCTTGTTGCTCTTCATTTCCTGATCCCTTGATTTGAAAGCGCCCCTTGCGCCACCTACCTTTATGCGTAAAACCTACTTTCATTCTCGAAGAACCAGCTTAGTTATCCGCACGTCGTTCGCTACAATAAAAGTGGTACCGGTACCCTTTTTTTAGTGTCGTGGCGGGCCGATTTGAAGTCAAAGAATTAAAAAAATCATCGATATGTCTTTTCGGAATATGCGTAAATGAGCGAACCAACAGCACCACGAAAACGCCGGGGATCAGGACGCGCAACCATTCACGATGTCGCGCGCCTGGCGGAGGTCGGGTCGATCACTGCATCACGTTATTTCAGCGAACCGGGACGCGTCTCCGCAAAACTCAGTACCCGTATCGCGGCCGCAGTGAAGGAACTGGGCTACGTGCCGAACATGTTTGCGGGCGGCCTGGCCTCATCGCATGGCCGCGTAGTGGGCATGGTGATCCCGAACATTTCTGGCCCCATCTTCGCCAACACCATCCAAACCTTTAGCGATACGCTGAACCGGCATGGCTACCAGCTGCTGCTGGCGTCCAGCTATTTCTCCGCCAAGCAGGAAGAGAACGCGGTAAAGGCGTTCCTCGGCTGGAAACCCGCCGCGCTGGCAGTGGTGGGCCGCTTCCACAACCGCGCGACGGAGAAGATGCTGTCTACCGCAGGCATTCCCGTGGTGGAGACATGGGACTACCAGCCGCGCCGCAAGCCGATACAGGTGGGCTACTCCAACAACGCGGTTGGCGAGCAGGCAGCGCGCTATTTGTACGCCAAAGGCTATCGCCGCATCGCCTTCGTGCAGAACAGCCTTGCCGGCGACTTGAGCGCGGTGGACCGCAGCGATGGCTACGAGGCGGTGATGCGCGAGCATGGCCTTGAGCCCATCATCTACGCGCCAACTGCAGAAGCGCCGTTCGACGCAGGCAAGCAGGCGATCGAGGCGCTGGCCTTGTCGCCAGCCCGCCGCGCACGGCCCGTCGAAGCCATCATCTTCGCCAACGACAACCTGGCTGCGGGCGCGTTACTGGCAGGCCGGCGCGCCGGGTTGAAGATCCCGGAACAGTGCGCGATTGTCGGCTTTGGCGACTACGCGTTCTCGCCATTGCTGATGCCCAGCCTCACCACGATCCGTCCGCCGGGGCGCGAGATCGGCGAGATCGCCGCGCTGCGCATTCTGGAACAACTGGGCATACTCCCCCACGCCGGCCAGGACACCCGTTTGAACCTGCTGGCCTGCGAATTGATAGAGCGCGAGAGCGCATAAGGACGACTGATGAAGAAATGGATTTGCTTGCTGCTCGCCCTGCCCTTGTTCACGCAAGCGGCAGAAATACGCATCGGCTTTCAAAAAAGTGCCGGTTTGCTTAGCATGATGAAGACGCAGGGTTCGGTAGAGAAATCGCTGCCGGGCCATCAGATCAAATGGATTGAATTCCCGGCTGGCCCGCAGATGCTGGAGGCGCTTAATGCAGGCAGCATTGACTTCGGCAGCACGGGCGCACCGCCACCGGTATTTGCGCAGGCGGCAGGCATCGATTTGCTGTATGTCGGCGCGGAGCCAGCACCGGTGAATAGCGAGGCGCTGTTTGTGCCCAAGGATTCGCCTGCGCGCAGCGTCGCGGATTTAAAGGGCAAGCGCATCGCGTTCCAGAAAGGCTCCGGCTCGCACTTCCTGCTGGCATCCGCGTTACAGAAGGCGGGCTTGAAGTTCAGCGATATCACACCGGTGTACTTGTCGCCATCGGATGCGCGTGCGGCATTTGTGAGCGGCGGGATTGACGCGTGGGTCGTATGGGATCCCTACTTCGCCTCCGCGCAGAAGGCCTACCAGGTGCGCGTGCTGAGCGACTACAGCGGCCTGCCGTTGGCCAACGGCTTTTATCTCGCCTCGCGCAAATTTGCCGAGCAATCGCCGCAGCTGGTGTCGGCGCTGCTGGAGCAGGTCAAGCTCACGGGCAAATGGGCAAGTGAACATCAGAAAGAAGTCAGCACCCTGCTGACGCAGCAGACCGGCGTACCTGCCGACATCGTCGCCACGTGGATGCAGCGCTCCCGCTTTGGCGCCACGCCGGTGACGCCCGACATCGTCGCCAATCAGCAGCGTGTGGCCGACCTGTTCTACCAGCAAAAGCTGATTCCCAAAGCCGTCAACATCGCGAGCCGCGTCTGGACCTGGCAGCCGAAGTAAGGCGCGTTTGACGCAGTTAAAGCCCTCGCCAACTGAGCAGCCTACGCTTGCAGCTCAGCCAGCGAGGCCATCATGCCAACCATCTACCTTGAAACCTCCATCATCTGTCACCTGACAGATCCCCCCAGTACCAACCCCATCACTCGCGCCTGCCAGCAACTGACCCAGCTCTGGTGGCACACCCGTTGCGACCCCGCGCACACTTTCGTATCAGACTATGTGCACGCAGAAATCAGCGAGGATGATCAACAACGAGTGCTACAACGTAAAGGCGCTATACGACATCTAGCTCAACTGCCAGAGTACAAAAGTATAGAAAGTATGAGGGAACTTCTCATTGGCGGCGGCGGTCTAAAAGCAAAAGCCAGAGCCGCAGCAGATCATATTGCTTGCGCGGTTTTTTACCATTGTGATGTGCTGCTCACTTGGGACTGTGCAAATATCGCCAACGCTCGAAAGCTGAAGCTACTAAGAATGCTTGTTAACGATGGAGAACATCTACTTCCCGAACTGGTCACACCGTTTGAATTAATGGAGAATTGCTATGAAACTCTGCGGCGTTGAAATTCCTGCTGACATCGAAATACCGGAAATAGATCCAGAGAGCAAAGCTGAGCTCGACCAGTTACGCCTATCCTCTATCAGTGATCGCGAAGAGAGAAAACGTCGTTTGGAAGACCCGCGTTTTGCCAGATTCAATGCAAACGTGAAGCGAATGCCTCTCCCACCAGGCGCTGACAGGCCGTTGAAGTTCAGTGTTGAGAAGCTCCGCCTACTATCGCCCTGGGCGCGGGCGCGGATATTGTATGTGATGCGGGACCAGGTAAGCGATTAGTGCTTGCAGCCGCCGCTGCCGCAACCGCCGCCATGACTGTGCGCCTGCGTGGATGGACCAGTCAGCGAGACGCCCGGTTCACGGCCGCTGTCGCCGTCAAAACCGGAGGCATGCAGACGGTCCATATAGCCCGCCCACAGCACATCCTTCTGGCTGCCCAGCTTATACAGATATTCCCAGGTAAAGATGCCGGTATTGTGGCCATCGCTAAAAGTCGGCTGCACAGCGTAGTTGCCCACCGGCTCAATGCCAGCGATACCCACGTCACGCTTGCCAACCTGCAGCACTTCCTGTCCCGGACCATGTCCCATGACTTCCGCCGACGGCGAATACACGCGCAGCAATTCAAACGGAATCGAAAACGATGCGCCGTCGTTAAACTCAACGTCCAGCACTTTCGATTTGTTGTGGACCGTCAGGCCGGTAGGGACAGGTTTGCTCATAATGCTTTCACTTTCTCGACGATGGCTGCGTGCAGCGCCGGCAACAGCGCGCGACGCGCTGCCAGCACTTCCGCCGACGACGCACGCTGCGCCACAGCCCAGGTCGGGTTGGGGAAATGCGCATCATCGCGGTAACGCGGGATAACGTGCCAATGCACGTGCGGCGTCATATTACCAAAACTGGCCAGATTGATTTTTTCTGGCGCCATCACCTCGCGCTGCGCCGATTCCACCGCCCACACCACATCCATGATGCGTACGCGGTCGGCCACCGGCAGATCGGTCATTTCCTTGACGTGAGCATTCCACACCACGCGCGTGAAGCCCGGATACTCCGCCTCATCCACCGCTACCACCGACACCTGATGGTCGCCCCAGATCAGCGCCGCACCCGGCGCCGCCAGCAAATTACACAAATCACAAGCCATCGTTACACCAATACCCGTTCGATACCGCCATCATTGGCGCGTTTGACATAGTCCGGCATCCAGTTCTCACCCAGCAGATGCTTGGCGATTTCCACCACGATGTAATCGGCCGTGGTGCCAGCATCCTCGCTGTAACGCGATACGCCTCCAAGGCAGGCCGGGCAGCTAGTCAGAATCTTGACCTCGCCATCGAAGCCGTCCGCACGCAGCTTGTCGGCGCCCTTGATGACTTCCTCTTCCTTGCGGAAGCGTACCTGCGTCGAAATGTCCGGACGCGCCACCATCAGCGTGCCCGAATCGCCGCAGCAGCGGTCGTTCTTCTCGATCTTGACGTTGTCATGCGTCTGGATCAGCGAGTTGACGGTCTTGGTCGCCTCCTGCAGCTTCATCGGCGTATGGCACGGCTCGTGGTACATATAGCGCGTGCCCGTCACGCCTTCCAGCTTGACCTGCTTTTCATTCAGATATTCGTGAATATCCATGATGCGGCAGCCCGGGAAAATCTTCTCGAATTCATAGGTCGCCAGCTGGTCGTAGCAAGTGCCGCACGATACCAGCACCGTCTTGATGTCCAGATAGTTGAGCGTGTTGGCCATGCGGTGGAACAGCACGCGGTTATCCGTCATCATCTTGTCGGCCTTGTCGTACTGGCCCGAACCGCGCTGCGGATAACCACAGCACAGATAACCCGGCGGCAGCACCGTCTGCACGCCCACTTCCCACAGCATCGCCTGCGTTGCCAGACCCACTTGCGAGAACAGACGCTCCGAACCGCAGCCCGGGAAGTAGAACACCGCTTCCGTATCAGCCGTAGTGGTCTTCGGATTGCGGATGATCGGGATGACCTTGTCATCTTCAATATCCAGCAGCGCACGCGCGGTTTTCTTCGGCAGGTTGCCCGGCATCTTCTTGTTGATGAAGTGGATCACCTGTTCACGCACCGGCGGTTTGCCGACGGTTGGCGGCGGCGCCTTGGTCTGCTTCTTGGCGAATTTCTTCAGGATGTCATTGCCCAGGCGCTGCGCCTTGTAACCCAGGCCCACCATGGCCGCACGCGTGGCATTGATGGTGGCCGGATCGGTCGCGTTCAGGTAGAACATGGCCGCCGCCTTGCCCGGGTTGAAGGACTTCTTGTCCATCTTGCGCAGCAGGTTACGCATATTCATCGACACGTCACCGAAGTCGATATTGACCGGACATGGCGTCACGCATTTGTGGCAGACGGTACAGTGGTCCGCCACGTCTTCAAATTCTTCCCAGTGCTTGATCGAGATGCCGCGGCGGGTCTGCTCTTCGTACAGGAAAGCTTCGATCAGCGACGAGGTGGCCAGGATCTTGTCACGCGGCGAGTACAGCAGATTGGCGCGCGGCACGTGGGTCGAGCACACCGGTTTGCATTTGCCGCAGCGCAGGCAGTCCTTGACGCTGTTGGCAATCGCGCCGATATCGCTCTGCTGCATGATGAGCGATTCATGCCCCATCAGGCCGAACGATGGCGTGTACGCGTTGCGCAGGTCGGCTTCCATGCCTTCCAGATTCAGCAGCTTGCCCTTGTTGAAGCGGCCTTCCGGGTCGACGCGCATCTTGTAATCGCGGAACGGCGCGATCTCGTCTTCCTGCAGGAATTCCAGCTTGGTGATGCCGATACCGTGCTCGCCCGAGATCACACCGTTCAGCGAACGCGCCAGCGTCATGATGCGCGCGACGGCCTGGTGCGCCAGTTGCAGCATCTCGTAGTGATCCGAGTTGACCGGCAAGTTGGTGTGGACGTTGCCGTCGCCTGCGTGCATGTGCAGCGCCACGAACACACGGCCGCGCAGCACGCGCTTGTGGATGGCCGTGGCTTCGTCAAGAATCAGCTTGTAGGCGGCGCCGTTGAAGATCTGACGCAGCTGAGCACGGATCTCCTGCTTCCAGGTCACACGGATGGTGCGGTCCTGCACCACGTCGAACAGCGTGGCGTGCGGCTGCGTTTTCAGGCGTTCCTCAAACACCGGCAGCAGGCGGTCGAGGCCCAGTTCCGCCAGTTGCGCGGTGATGCCGGCCAGCGGCTGGTCCAGCCCGGCCAGCAGATAGGTCCAGCGCGCGTGCACTTGCGCCAGCAGCGCTTCCGCCTGCTGTTGACGGTCGCCCAGCATTTCGGCATCGCCGACGCTGTCGTCCGCATCGTCGCTCTTGCCGATCGGCAGATTGCCTGCGGCGAAGAAGTCCTGCAGCGCTTCCACCAGTTGCAGCTTGTTCTTGATCGACAGCTCGATGTTGATGCGCTCGATGCCGTCGGTGTATTCGCCCATGCGGTTGAGCGGAATCACCACGTCTTCATTGATCTTGAACGCGTTGGTGTGCTTGGCGATGGCGGCGGTACGGGCACGGTCCAGCCAGAATTTCTTGCGCGTTTCCGGGCTCACCGCGATGAAGCCTTCGCCCACGCGGGTGTTGGCCAGACGCACCACTTCCGATGCGGCCTGGGCCACTGCATTTTCGTCATCGCCGACGATGTCGCCAAACAGCGCCATCTTCGGCAGCACGCCGCGTTTCGATTTGGTGGCATAGCCGACCGCGCGCAGGTAGCGTTCGTCCAGATGCTCCAGGCCGGCGAGGCGCAGCGTGGAGAATTGTTCGCCCTTGGCGGGCAGGCCGTCCAGGTAGTCCTTGATTTCCACGATCGATGGAATCGCATCGCGCGCCTGGCCGAAGAACTCCAGGCAGACGGTGCGGGTGAACTTCGGCATCTTGTGCAGAATCCAGCGCGACGAAGTGATGAGGCCGTCAGTGCCCTCTTTCTGAATGCCCGGCAAGCCGGCCAGGAATTTGTCGGTGACGTCCTTGCCCAGGCCTTCCTTGCGGAATACGCGGCCGGCAATTTCCAGGATCTCCGTCTTGAACGGCGCGCCCTTGGCTTCGCCGCGCGCGGTCGGGTGGGTCCATTCCAGCTTGAAGCGGGCCAGCGGCGTATCGTGAATCTTCGACAGGTTGTGATCCAGGCGCGTGACTTCCAGCCAGTCGCCTTGCGGATCAACCATGCGCCACGACGCCAGGTTATCCAGCGCAGTGCCCCACAACACGGCCTTTTTGCCGCCCGCGTTCATGGCGATATTGCCGCCGATGCAGGATGCGTGGGCCGAGGTCGGGTCCACTGCAAACACAAAGCCCGCTTTCTCGGCCGCTTCCGACACTTTGTTGGTGATGACGCCCGCGCCGGTATAGATGGTCGCGTACTCGCGCTCCAGGCCGGGCAGCACCTTCATCTCGACCGCGCCCATATTCAGCAGCTTCTCGGTGTTGATGACAGCCGACATCGGCGTCAGCGGAATTGCGCCGCCGGTGTAGCCCGTGCCGCCGCCGCGCGGGATGATGGTCAGGCCCAGCTCGATACAGCCCTTGACCAGGCCGGCCATTTCCTCTTCGCTGTCCGGGGTCAGCACCACAAACGGATACTCGACGCGCCAGTCGGTCGCATCGGTCACGTGGCTGATGCGCTTCATGCCGTCGAAGCAGATGTTGTGCTTGTCCGTGTAGCGGCCCAGCACCTTGTAGGTGCGCTTGCGCAGGTCATACACCTGCTTGAATTCCTCGCCGAAGTCCGCCACCGCCTTGCCGGCAGCACGCAGCAGCTTGACCACATTGACGCTGCGTTCGCGCGAGGCGTCATCGTGCTCCGCGTCGTCCACATTCAGGCGGCGCTTATCGACTTCCGCCAGGCGGTGATGCAATGCGTTGATGAGTTCCTGGCGGCGTTTCGGGTTATCCAGCAGGTCATCCTGCAGGTACGGATTACGGCGTACCGCCCAGATATCGCCCAGCACTTCGTACAGCATACGGGCCGAGCGGCCGGTCTGGCGCGCGCCGCGCAATGCATCCAGCAATGACCACGATTCCTCGCCCAGCAGACGAATCACGATCTCGCGATCGGAAAACGACGTGTAGTTATAAGGAATTTCCCGCAGGCGCGTGGCCTCCGGACCGTGGGGCGTTTCCGCCAGCAAAGCTTGAATTTGTGCAGGGGCGTTCATTGTGCGTTTCAGACTATAGACAGTACCCGGGAGGGCCATTCTAGCCTATTGCAACGCACCACGCGGGAACAGCCTTAGGCCGCCCATGGATACTCGCCGGGCGCAAAACCCGCTAAAAATTCGAAAATATGCGCCACCGTGAGCAGTAACATGCCTCAACAACGACTCAAACTGAATGAAATTTACGCATTAGCTTATGCGGCAATATGATCAGTTGCACCAATTTAGCCCAACATTTGTCCGATCCGATGCCACAGTCCGTCCGGCACGTACAACAGCAAGGTGGTCATGGTGAGATAGCGCAACAGCTTGCCGACGGCCATATACGCCACGCTGGGCCAGAACGGCAGGCGCAGCCAGCCGCCCAGCGTACACAGCGGATCGCCGATGCCGGGCAGCCAGGCCAGCAGCATGGTCTTGGCGCCGTAGCGCTCCAGCCAGTGGAACCAGCGGCTTTTGCGCTCCTTGGCAAAACTCTGCTTGGCCTGCCAGCCCATGTAGTAATCGATGGCGCCGCCGATGGTATTGCCGACCGTGGCCACCGCAATCGCGCTCCAGAACATCTCCGGATTGGCCTTGATGACGGCAAACACCGCCGGTTCCGAGCCCAGCGGCACCAGCGTGGCGGACACCAGCGCGATGAGAAAGACCGACGTCAGCCCGACTGCCGGCGCGGCCAGCACGTGCAGCAGCCAGGTAATTGCGGATTCGACCATCGTTTCTTTGGGTTCAATGAAAGGTGTCCATTATAATGAGTCACACACCGCACGTTTGAACAGTCCGGTCCCAGCCTACCCCGCCAAGGACCAGCGCCCCTGCTCCACCCGGTCACCAGCCGGATAGTTAGCATCGTAATCCCGCAGTTGAACTCTTTGTTTGCAGACTATGACTATCGACTATCTGAAGAAAGTACTGACCGCGCGCGTCTATGACGTCGCTGATGAAACCCCGCTGGAACTCGCGCCGACGCTGTCGCAGCGCTTTGAGAACCGAATTTACTTCAAGCGCGAGGACATGCAGGGCGTGTTCAGCTTCAAGATTCGCGGCGCCTACAACAAGATGGCGCACTTGAGCGACGCGCAACGCAAGCGCGGCGTGATTTGCGCCTCGGCCGGCAACCACGCGCAAGGCGTGGCCCTGTCCGCCGCGCGCATGGGCTGCCGTGCGGTCATTGTGATGCCGACCACCACGCCGCAGGTGAAGGTGGACGCGGTCAAGGCGCGCGGCGGCGCCGACGTTGAGGTGGTGCTGCATGGCGAGTCTTACACCGATGCCTACAACCACGCGCTGACGCTGGAAAAAGAACAGAAGCTGACCTTTGTCCACCCGTTCGATGATCCGGATGTGATCGCCGGCCAGGGCACCATCGGCATGGAAATCCTGCGCCAGCACTCCGGTCCGATCCACGCCATTTTTGTGCCGATCGGCGGCGGCGGCCTGATTGCCGGGATTGCCGCTTACGTCAAGCAGATCCGTCCGGACATCAAGATCATCGGCGTGCAGTCGCTGGACTCCGACGCCATGGCGCGCAGCGTGAAAGCGGGCGAGCGCGTCACGCTGTCCGACGTGGGCCTGTTTGCCGACGGCACCGCGGTGCGCCTGGCTGGCGAGGAAACTTTCCGCCTGGTGCAGGAGTATGTGGACGACATCATCCTGGTCGATACCGATGCCATCAGCGCCGCCATCAAGGATGTGTTCAGCGATACGCGCAGCATTCTGGAACCGTCGGGCGCGCTGTCCATCGCCGGCGCCAAGGCCTATATCGAGCGCGCCGCGCTGACCAAGGACCCGATCAAAAACGAAACGCTGATTACGATTGCCAGCGGCGCCAATATGAACTTCGACCGCCTGCGTTTCGTGGCCGAACGCGCCGAGCTGGGCGAAGCGCGCGAGGCGCTGTTTGCCGTCACGCTGCCCGAGCAGCGCGGCAGCTTCAAGCGCTTGTGCAAGCTGGTCGGCGCGCGCAATGTCACCGAGTTCACCTACCGCATCAGCGACAAGGACGATGCCCATGTATTCTGCGGCGTGCAGATCGCCGACCGCAATGAATCCGGCGCGCTGGCACGCCGCTTTGAAGAGCACGGTTTCAAGGCGCTGGACCTGACCCACGACGAGCTGGCCAAGACCCACTTGCGCCACCTCGTCGGCGGCAAGAGCGCGCTGGCCGACAACGAGCTGCTGTACCGCTTCGAGTTCCCGGAACGTCCGGGCGCGCTGATGCGTTTCCTCGATTCGATGGCGCCGAACTGGAATATCTCGCTGTGCCATTACCGCAGCCAGGGCGGCGACGTCGGCCGCATCGTGATCGGCCTGCAAGTGCCGCCAGAGGAAATGAGCGACTTCGCGCAATTCCTGGCGACGCTGGGCTACCGCTACTGGGATGAGAGCAGCAACCCGGTTTATAAACTGTTCCTGGGCTAGCCCGGACAGGACGGCGTGGTTTGCGTTACCATGCCGTCCTTCACTGAAATACCGATATCGCCATGACCAATACCGCCGACCAGTCCCCGCTGGGGAAAACCTCCGCCTACCGCACCGATTACGCGCCGGAACTGCTGTTCCCGATTCCGCGCCAGGGCAAGCGCGATGAGCTGGGCTTGTCGGGCACGCTGCCGTTCTTTGGCGTCGATATCTGGAACGCGTATGAAATCTCGTGGCTGAACCAGCGCGGCAAGCCGCAGGTGGCCATTGCGCGCATCACCTTCCCGGCCGATTCGCCCAACATCATTGAATCGAAGTCGTTCAAGCTCTACCTGAACTCCTTCAATCAGACCCGGCTCGACAGCGTAGCCGCACTGAAAGCCCTGCTGCAGCAGGATCTGTCGGCCGCCGCCGGTGGCAATGTCCACATCATCCTGACCCAGCCGGAGGAATTCGGCATGGTGGAAATGGGCGAGCTGGACGGCTTGCTGCTGGACCGCCTGGATATCGACGTCGACCATTACAGCCCATCGCCTGAGATCCTGAAAGCCGCGCTTGATGAAGAGCCGGTCGAGGAGAAACTGGTTTCGCACCTGCTCAAATCCAACTGCCTGGTCACCGGCCAGCCGGACTGGGCCAGCGTGCAGATTCATTACGCCGGTCCGCAAATCGACCAGGAAAGCCTGCTGCGCTATCTGATCGGCTTCCGTGAGCACAACGAGTTCCACGAGCAGTGCGTCGAGCGCATCTTTGTCGACATCCTGCGCCAGTGCCAGCCGCAGCAGCTGGCGGTCTACGCGCGCTACACGCGCCGTGGCGGACTCGACATCAATCCATGGCGCAGCAACTTCAGCACAGCACAGAAACCGCTGAATCTGCGTGGCGCACGTCAATAACTGTAATTATTTTTTCAATCAAAAATTGAAAAACCGGCGTATGATGTGTCATCAGCGTGAGGGACACGCCATACGGCCAGACCGGCTGAAAAACGCGTAAAAAAACGGAAAAACGGCCCGGTTTCCAAGCAAATACCGGTGTTTTCAAAGAATCCTGTCCAGAAATAGCGATTCATTTCTTCGGTGCATTTTTACCAACGTGCAGCCCAGCCCTTGGTGGGCGCCAACGCAACGGTGATGCGAGCGATTTCATGTTACACGGCACAGAAACAAGCCTATAATTCTGCTCGCATGCCACCTTTGTGCGTTGCAACATCTGACGTCGTACTATGAACAACCTTAGCAAAATACTCTCCCTGGAAAACGTGCAGCTGGATCTGGAAGTCTCCAGCAAAAAGCGCGCTTTCGAGCAAGCCGGCCTGATCTTCGAAAACAATTGCGGCATCGCCCGCTCCACCGTCTCGGACAATCTGTTCGCGCGCGAGCGCCTCGGTTCGACCGGCCTGGGCCATGGTGTCGCCGTGCCGCACGGCCGCATCAAGGGCATGAAGAGCCTGAAGACGCCGCTGGCAGCGTTCGTACGTCTGGCCGAACCGATTCCGTTCGAGTCGCCGGACGGCAAGCCGGTCAGCCTGCTGTTCTTCCTGCTGATCCCGGATCACGTGACCCAGCAGCACCTGGAGATCCTGTCCGAGATCGCCGAGATGTTCTCGGACGACGCGTTCCGCACCGCGCTGAGCACGGACACCGATCCAAAATCCGTGCACTCGCGCATCATCAACTGGCAACCGAGCCTGCAAGCCGCTGGCTGAGCCGCAGCGATGGGGTTACACTAGGGTTAGATTAACTAACCTGGTGAAATGCCCCATGCTGCAAACTCCGCTGACGATACAAAGGCTTTACGACGACAATCGCGAAAGTTTGCAGCTTGGCTGGTTCGCCGGCTTTCCGGGCGGCGAACGCCTGATTTCCGGCGACGTCGCCTCGGCCGCCGACCAGGTCGGCCACTTAAACACCATCCACCCGGGCCGCATCCAGGTCTTCGGCCATCAAGAGATCAACTATTACCAGCGCCTCAAGTCGCTCACACGCACCCATGTGATTGGCGAGCTGATCGCGGGCGGCCCGCCGGCGCTCATCATCGCGCAAGGGCTGGAAACGCCGCCCGACATTCTCGCCATCTGCGACGAAAAAAATATTCCGCTGTTCTCGACGCCGCTGCCTGCCGCGCAGGTGATCGACTTCCTGCGCGTGTACCTGTCCAAGAAGCTGGCCCAGCGCATCATCATGCACGGCGTGTTCATGGACGTGCTCGGGGTGGGTGTGCTGATTACCGGCGACTCCGGCCTCGGCAAGAGCGAGCTGGGTCTGGAGCTGATCTCGCGCTCGCACGGCCTGGTGGCCGACGATGCGGTGGAGTTCTCGCGCATCGCACCGAATATGATTGAGGGCCGCTGCCCGGCGCTGCTGCAGAATCTGCTGGAAGTGCGCGGCCTGGGCCTGCTGGACATCAAGGCCATCTTTGGCGAGACGGCGGTGCGCCGCAAGATGCGTCTGAAACTCATCGTGCACCTGGTACGCCGTGGCGCCGCCGATGAGGAAGTGGAGCGCCTGCCGTTCCAGTTCCCGACCGAAGATGTGCTGGGCCTGCCGATCCGCAAGGTCGTGATTCCCGTGGCGGCCGGCCGCAACATCGCGGTACTGCTGGAGGCCGCCGTGCGCAACACCATCCTGCAACTGCGCGGCATCGACACGCTGCAGGAATTCATGGAGCGCCAGCGCCAGGCCATGAGCGGCGACTAAGGCATCGGCGCGGCCCAGACACTGTCGCGCGGCCCATGCGCTGCACGCCGCGCCGCCAGCCGTGCCGCCCACGCGAACACGGCGGCAAACACCAGCGCGGTAGCATCCACGCCCAACGCAGCCGCGCTGCCATGCGCCCACCACCCGGTCGATGGCATCAGCCACGCGGCCAGCGAGGTCAGCGGAATCGCCAACGCGCCAAGCGCACACAAGCCCAGCAACTCGCTGCCTGCACGCGCCGCGCCGCGCCAGAACGCCCACGCCAACGCACTCAGGAACACCGCGTAGTACACCGCCAGATAGGCCGCGTTGATGTTCGCCGCAGCACCAGACAGCCACTTGCCGGCCACGATGGTCAAGCTAACGCCTGCCACCGCGCCCAGGCACACGCCCACAGTTGCCGCCGCCATGAGCCGCGTTGCCAGCTTCTGCTGCGGCAGCGCGCCATCACGCGCCTGATTCTTGCGGCGCTTCTCGACCCACAGCAAATTCCCCGAATAAAACAGAAACGCGCCGCTGAGGCCAAACGCAAAATACACCCAGCGCATCAGGCTGCCGCCATAGCTGCCGAAATGCAGCGAGAACATCGGCGCCACGATATCGCTCCACGGGTCGCCTTTGCTGGGCAGCATGGACGTGTCCACCACTTTGCCGGTGTACGGGTGCAGCAGCACATAGCCCGTCTCGGCGCCCTGCACGAGATAGCGCGGACTGGCCACTGCCGCCCGCACCATGGGGCGCGGTGATTCCAGTCCCATGTACAGCAACTCGGTGACCTCAAATTCGGGCGCCTCGCGCTGCACCGCCGCGATCAGCTCGCTGGCCGGCCGCAGCTCGCGCAACGGGTACTGCCCCGCCGCCACACGCGGCGTGAACATCGGTTGATCGCGGTACACAAAACGCGACAAGCCGCCATACAACTGGTCGTGGAACGCAAACACAATCACCGTCACGCTGATGACGATGTGATACGGCAGGCTGGCAATGCCCACCACGTTGTGGGCATCGAGCCAGAAGCGTTTGCGGTTCTTGCCCGGACGCAGCGCGAAGAAATCCTTGACCAATGTGGGCAGCAGCAGAATCACGCCGGACACCAGCGCCAGGAAATAGAGCACACCCGCCACGCCCATCAGATAAACACCAAGATACTCGTCGCCCAGCGTGCCGGGCACGCCGCCGGTACGGTGCAGCATGTCAATCAGCTGCGCCAACAGGGACGGCAGTGCCTGCTGCGCGATCAGCTGGCCATGAACATCCAGCGTCGCGTACCATCGCCTGGCGGACAGGTCGATTTCGCGACCGCCCGCGCCTTCGCTCCAGCTGACCGGAGCAGCGATATTTTCATGCTGCTGCAAATGCAGCACGAATTCCTCGCGCGCAGCCGGACGCTCGGCCAGCAGCGTGCTGACCAGCGCATCGGTCTGCGCCGCCGGCAGCCCGGGCAGCGTATGCACGGGCGCGCTGATCCAGCGATCCAGCGGCTGCTTGAACATAGTCAGTGCACCGGCAAAGAAACCAATAAACAGCAGCATGCCGGCGCAGATGCCCACCCAGGTGTGCAACGCCTGGTAGACGCGCAAAATATCGCTACGTATCTTCATACCCACCACAATCCATAGGCCACCGCATTGGCGACGGCCAGGCACAGCACGGCCTGCCTGCCGGTGCGGAACAGGTACACCAGCGAGAACACCGGCATCCATAACCAGATGACGCTCCACATCACCGCCTGCGCCTTGTTCGGCGCGCTGAGGCCGCCGGGGCCGTGCCACGCAAACAGGCCGGCCGCGGCAAACGCCAGCGTCAGCCCCAGCACGGCGCCGGCCAGGGTCTTGGTCCACCAGTCGGGTGAAATCCTGTTGTTCCTGTCACTCATGACGCGGCCTCAGCAAAGAGAAAAACGGCAGCAGGCCGAACACCAGCATTTGCATCGCCAGCCAGGCAAACAGGGCCGTCAGCGGACTGAAGCAGAAGTGGGCGCAGAGCAGCGCCAGCAACAGCAGCGCCCCGCCGCCGGTCCGTGCAGGCACGGCCGGCAGCGGCTGCCGCAGCCAGCCCTGATGACGATGGCTCAGATACAGCAAGCCGCATCCGGCCAGCGTCAGCACAAACGCAAGCACAGGCAGCATGGCTTAGAACGTGTACGCCGCGCTGACGTAGTAATTACGGCCCAGCTCGAAAGTCGCGAAATTCTTGCTCTTGTTTTCGAGACTGACGTCCGTCAGGTTCTTGACGCCGGCACGTAGCACGAGATTGCGGCCGACCTTGGCCGAGGCGCTGAGGTCCACGCGCGTGTAGGCCGGCAGCTTGTCACCCTCGTACGCCTGCTCGCCCGTGTAGTGCGCCGACAGCGAGCTTTGCAGCCACGCGTTGGCATTCCAGTTCAGGCTCAGGTTAGCCATCTGCTTGGGACGGTTATCCAGCTCGGTGGACTTGCCGGTTTCATCGGTGTAATCGGCATTCAGGTGGGTGTAGTTGCCGCTGACCGAGAAGGCCGCATTCAGCACCGCATCCGCCTGCAGTTCGACGCCGCTGGTCTTGGCCTTGGCCAGGTTGGCCCACTTTTTCGATGGACCGGCGGGATTGTAGAGCGCCACAATCATGTCGCTCACGTCGTTCTTGAAGGCCACTGCGCTGGCGTTCAAACCTTTGCGGTGGAACTCCACGCCCAGCTCATAGTTGGTGCTTTTCTCCGGCGTCAGATTGGGATTGCCGCTCAGGTAGCAGCTGCCGCCGCAACTGACGATGCTGTATTCCGTCGCCAGCTGATAGGCTTCCGGTGCGCGGAACGCCCGGTTGACGCCGCCCTTGACCGTCACCTCGGGCGACGCCTGGAATACCAGGTAAGTCTTGGGCGTGAAGTGGTTGCCAAAGGTGTCGGTATGGTCTTCGCGGCCAGCCAGCGTCAGGCTCCATTGCGGGTTGAACTTGAGCTCGTCTTCCACGAACAGGGCCGAGGTTTCGGTCTTCATCTGGCCAGTTTTCAGATAGCTTAGCGGGTCCTTGATGGTCTGGCGGCGCAGGTCGACACCGGCAGTCAGCGCGTTGATGCCGAGGTCGGCATTGGCGTAGAACTTGGCGCTGGTATTGTCTTCTTTCAGCAGGCGCTGCTGCGGCTTGTCGTAGCGCGTGTTGAAGTCATCGATCCTGGCGTTCTCCTGGCTCAGGTAAGCCGTGGTGCTGCCCCAGCTCCACAGCGCCTTGTGCGTGACGCCATAGGTGTTGCGCGTGATGGTCTGGTCGCGGTAGTCCTTGGACTCGAAATTGTAGGCCGGATAGAAGGCGTAGAAGTACAGGCCTTTCGGGCGCTTGTCCTTGTTGTAGCCAAAATCAATATCGATGCTCTGGGTTTCCGACAATTTCCAGGTCAGTGTGCCGATCAGGTTGTCCGACTGTTTTTGCTCCAGCTGCGGCACCTTGGTCTCGCCAGCCGTGGTGCTGAACCAGGCTTTGCGGTCATAGCTTTCGCCGGCAATCGACAGGCTCAGCGCATCATTGAACGCGCCAGCCACCGATGCGCCCAGACGGTGCTGGTCGCCGCCGTCGCCACTGGCAATGCTGCGGTACTCGCCAGACACGGTGCCGCTCCAGTTCCGGGTTGGCGTCTTGGTGATGATGTTGATAACGCCGCCAATCGCGTCCGAACCGTACAGCGCCGCCATCGGGCCACGCACGATTTCCACGCGCTTGATGCTGTTCAGCGGAATCGAGCTGAAGTCGAAATCGCTGCCGCGCCACAGTGCGCCGCCCGAGGAGATGCGGCGGCCATTGACCAGCATCAGCGTGTATTTGCCGCCCAGGCCGCGGATCTGGATTTCGTCGCGCCCCGTGCTATCGGTCTGGTTGTTGACGCCCACCGTTTCGCGCAGCAAATCAGCCAGGCTGTTGACCGGCGACTTGGCGATGTCTTCCGCGGTGACGATGGTGGTAAATGCCGGCGCCGATGCCAGGCTGTGCTCGCGCAACGACGCACTGACGACAACGGTGTTGGCATCCTGCAGATCGGCGGCCCAGGCCGGAGCAGCGCAGAGGGCGGCAAGTGCGGCCGCCAAGGTTTTTTTACTGAGTTTCATCATATCCCTGAACGTGGTTTCATTTTTTTGAACGCAAATGATAATTATTTACATTCACACATGCAAGAAATTTTGATGGCATTTCAGCATCTTTATCAATTTGACCCTGTGGAAGCGCTACCTTTCCCAAGGCGGCGATGGGCAAGGCTGGCCTTACTGCGGTATCATCGACGCTATGCGCATCGTACTAATCACTGGTATCTCCGGTTCCGGCAAATCTGTCGCACTCAATGTCCTCGAAGACACGGGACATTACTGCGTCGATAACCTGCCGCCCGCCCTGCTTTCCAGCCTGGTCAAGACCTTGATGGAGGAAGGCCTGCAGGCGTTGGCGGTGGCCGTCGATGCGCGCAGCGCCGAGTCGCTGGCGTCGCTGCCGGCCGATGTGAAGCGCCTGCGTGAAGAGGGGCACGACGTCAAGGTGATGTTCCTGACGGCGAACACCCACTCGCTGGTGGCGCGCTTTTCCGAGACGCGCCGCAGCCATCCGCTGTCGCACGAGCTGCGTCCGGGGCAGAATCCCGCCGCGCGCCGCACCCTGATCGAATGTATTCTGGAAGAACGCGAACGCTTGTCCGCCATTGAAAAGCTGGGCCACGTGATCGACACGTCCGAGCTCAGCGCCAATAAACTGCGCGCCTGGGTCAAGGACCTGGTGGCGATCGCCGGTGCGCCGCTGACGTTGTTCTTTGAATCGTTTGCATTCAAGCTCGGCGTGCCGATGGACGCCGACTTTGTCTTTGACGTGCGCGCGCTGCCGAATCCGTATTACGACCTGACCTTGCGCCCGCTGACCGGCCGCGACCTGCCCGTGATCGACTTCCTCAATGCCCAGGCCAGCGCCGGCGAAATGCTCAACGACATCCGTAACTTCGTTGAAAAATGGCTGCCCTCCTTCAAGAGCGACAACCGCAGCTACCTGACGGTGGCCCTCGGCTGCACCGGTGGCCAGCACCGCTCCGTCTACATGGCGGAAAAACTGGCCGCCTACTTCAACGAAAACGAACGCGTGGTGCTGCGCCACCGCGAGCAGAAATTCAACTGATCCAGTGCACCACCTCGATGGTGTGGCCATCGGGGTCTTTCACCATGGTGCCGTAGTAGCGCTCGTTGATGTCCGGGCGCAGTCCCGGTTCGCGCAAGGCGGTAGCGCCGCAGGCGATGGCAGCCTCGAAAAATCCCTGGGCGGCCTGCTGGCTCGGTGCGGCAATGGCGACATGGGTACGCGCGCCGATCAATTCTCCCTGCGGCGACGGATACAGCGCGAAACTCCAGTGGCCATTGGCGCCGTAGATGGTCTGGCCGTCATCCTGGTGCTGCACGCTATAGCCCAGCGGCGCGAAACAGGCGCTGTAGAAATTGGTGGCGCGCGGCAGTTCGCGCGTGCCGATGGATACGTGGTCGATCATGATGCTCTCCAAGAGTTGAGGAGCCCATCATACGGACGCGCCATGAGACAAATTTTCATTCTGCACCGGTGCGGTGCAAAACTTATTCAATCTTCATAACGGGACTTTGGTCTCGAACTTGGCGCAGCTCATCGCCAGCAGGCTCTTGTAGTTGTTGACGTTGTTGTTGGACGTGAAGACGCGGCGCGTGAAGGCCTGGAAGGCTTCCATCGAGGCGGCAGTCACCACCAGCATGAAGTCGTATTCGCCGGCCACTTCGTAGCACGCGCTGACGTCGGGCTCTTCGCGCATCAAGGCTTCAAACATTTTCAGCAGCGCGGTGTTCTGCTGCGCCAGCTGGACGGTGACGAAGGCGGTCAGGGGCCGCCCCACTTTCACGCGGTCCACCAGCGCCACGTCTTTGAGCAGGATGCCGCTGGCACGCAGCTGGGCGATGCGGCGCTGGCAGGTGGCAGCGGAAGCATGCACCTGCTCGGCCAGGCGGCGCAGCGGTATCGTGGCGTCCTCCTGCAGCAGGTTGAGTATCTGCAGGTCGATGCGGTCCAGTTCCACCGCGCTCAGTCCAGATGGCGCAGCGGATGCGCGTAGTCTGGCCAGACCGGCTGGAACATGGCTTGCACCATCTCGTCGCTGACCGCGTCCAGCGTGGCCGGCGTCCATTGCGGCGCATTGTCCTTGTCGATGACCAGCGCGCGCACGCCTTCAATGACTTCGCCGTTTTCAAAATTGCGGCGCACCAGTGCGCGCTCCATGCGCAGGCAGCCGGCCACGTCCAGCGCCGCACCGCGTTTGATGAGTTCGTGCGTGACGCACATCATCAGCGGCGAGCGCGTGGCGATGACCGCCAGCGTTTTCTGCGCGAACTCGCTGCTGTCGGTCTTGAGCGAGGCGATAATGGCGGGCACCGAGCCGGCACCGAAGTGACGGTCAATGCCAGCGTGCGCGGCCGCCAGCGCGCTGTCGCCGGCCGGCTGCGCGTGCGCCGCGATGGCGGCAACCAAGCCAGCACCCGGCGTATCGGTCAGCAGCGCCTCCAGCGCCGCGCGGTCCGCCAGCGGCGCGTAGTAATCGGCAAGGCCCGCATACAAGGCATCCGCCGCGCTGATGGTGACGCCGGTAATGCCCAGGTAGTAGCCCAGCGCACCCGGCGCGCGCGACAGGAAATAACTGCCACCTACATCCGGGAACAGCCCGATATTCACCTCCGGCATGGCCATTTTGGTCTTGTCGGTCACGATGCGAACGCGCGCGTCCGGACCTGCCTGCGCGATGCCCATGCCGCCGCCCATCACCACGCCGTCCATGAGCGCAATATAGGGCTTGGGATAGAAATGAACTAAATGATTTAGCGAATATTCTTCGGTGAAGAAATCCTCCACCAGCGCGCTGCCGTGCTGCGGCGTGGTACGGCCTGCATCGTAAAAGAAACGGATGTCGCCGCCCGCGCAAAACGCTTTTTCGCTGCTGCTGCGGATGACCACTGCAGCCACCGCCGCATCATCGCGCCAGGCCAGCAGCGCCTGGGTGATCGCACGCACCATGTCCAGTGACAGGGAGTTGAGGGCCTTGGGCCGGTCCAGTACGATCAGGCCGGTGCCATTGCTAACGCTGGTATGGATATATTCGCTCATGCGAATATTCTACTGCAGATGCTCCAGCGGGTTCGGCACTTCCAGCGCCCCGCCCAGACGCGGCTGCCACAGCGCCTTGCCGGCCGGCGGCGGCGGCTTGCCTTCGTGGCGGTTGTAGACAATCGTCACCTCGCGGCTGCCCACCGGTTCCTGTTCCACGCCAGTGCGCCTGACGATGCCGGACGGATCGGCCGAGCTGGCGACGGTGAACGCCACCAGCGTGTCCAGCCGCGCATCGTGCAGATCCAGTATCGAGGCGATCATCACCAGCGGCGTCGCGGCATACACCTGATAGTGCAGCGCCTTGCCCGCGCGTTCCATTTCCGCAGGCAGCGCACCGTCGGCCGCCATCTGGCCCATCGCATGCTCGAATACCTTGCGGCCCCAGTCCAGATAGCGCGCATCGCCGGTCACGCCGCCCACCGCTGTCACGGCCAGGCCTTCCCAGTAGTAGTGGTTGTTGCGGCCGCCCTTCTTGGCGTCCGCATGCACCATGGTGGCATCGGCCAGCGCCTTGAACCAGCTTTCGATGGCCGCACGCTGCGCCGGCGTTGCCTGCTGCCGGATGCGCGCGTAGTTCAGCGCCAAGCCGCCCAAGGTCCACTTGCGCACGTAATAGGCCTGTTCGCTCGACATCTTGCCCAGCATGGCTTGCTGCCCGGCCCAGCTGTTCAACCAGGTGAGCGCGCACGCAGCATCCCCCTGATTGGCGTCGCGCGCCACCTGCGACAGGAAGTCCTCGACCGGTTTGGTGTTGGCGATATTCCTGGCCCGCAGCACCGGATCGATGACGGAGTGATGCTGGTCCGAGTAATAGCTGTTGGCGTCGATGTCGCTGCGCGCGGGCGGCGGCGCATCGCAGGCATGGCTGGCCGGCGCGGCAAGCGCCAGTGCAATCAGCAGATATTTCATGGTTCTCCAGGAGAGTTAAACGTTTAACTATTCTACTGCAAAAAAGGGCGTCCTTGAGCGCCCTTTGTTTGATGTGCTGTGACCGCTAATCAGGCGGAGGCAGCGGGTTCGTAGCTGTCGGGGATATGCTTGATGGCATCGTGCCCGTGCGATTGAACTTTGGATTTGTACTTCATGACCTGCCGGTCAAGCTTGTCGATCAGGGTATCGATGGCGGCGTACAGGTCTTGCGACAGGCTTTCCACGTAGACGGTCTTGCCGGACATACGCAGGTTGATTTCAGCCTTCTGGCGTTTCTCTTTCTCTTTAAGGTTATCTACGGTCAGGATGACAGCAATATCAATCACTTGATCAAAGTGGCGGGTGACCCGTTCCAGTTTATTCTGCACGTACTCGCGAATAGCTGCGGTCACTTCGAGATGATGTCCACTGATGGTGAGATTCATACACACTCCTAAAGATAAGTCGCTTCTAACGGTTAGTGCGATACCCCTTGCTGCCGGGCGCGCAGGAACCAAGTAACTACAAAGACTTGCGGAGACTGACTGGTGGGATTTTGAGGGCTTCGCGATATTTGGCAACGGTCCGTCGCGCAATCACCATACCCTGTTCTCCCAGCATGTCCGCAATCTTACTATCGGATAAAGGATTTTTCGGGTCTTCTGCTCCTGTGAGTTGCACGATCAATGCACGTATCGCCGTCGAACTTGCTTCCCCGCCAGCTTCGGTGGCGACATGGCTACCAAAGAAATATTTCAGCTCAAACATGCCGTGCGGGGTCAGCATATATTTTTGAGTTGTTACCCGAGAAATAGTACTCTCGTGTAAACCCAGTGTATCAGCTATTTCGCGAAGCACAAGGGGGCGCATGGCAACCGCACCATGCGAGAAAAAGTTCTTTTGTCTTTCTACTATCGCCTGGGCGACACGCAGGATGGTGTCGAAGCGCTGACGCATATTCTTGATCAGCCACTTGGCCTCTTGCAGCTGCGCGCCCATCGCACTTTCGCCCTTGCCCTGCTTGAGCAGGTTGGCATACATCTGGTTCACGCGCAGGCGCGGCATGACGTCGTTATTGAGGCTGACCTGCCAGCCATTTCGCGCTTTTTTAACGATCACATCGGGCACCACGTAGTCCGATACATCCGATGCAAACGCGGCGCCCGGATGCGGGTTGCACTGGCGGATCACGGCCTGCGCTTCACGCAGGTCTTCGTCATCGCACAGCAGCGCTTTTTTCAGTTTGTTGAAGTCGCGCTGCGCAAACCACGTGAGGTGTTTTTCCACGATGGCCAGGGCCATACGCCTAGTCACCAACGGTACGCCGGGCAGGCGTTTGATTTGCAGGGCCAGGCATTCGGATGCATTGCGTGCGCCCACGCCCATCGGATCAAAGCTTTGCAGCAGGCTTAGTGCTGTCTGCAGTTCTTCGATTTCCACTGCCAGTTCTTCGGGCAGGCGCGCGTGGATGTCGTCCAGCGATTCTTCCAGATAGCCGTTCTCGTCGAGCGCATCGATGATGAGTTCCACCAGCGCGCGGTCGCGCATTTCCAGCACCGTCACGCGCATCTGTTCCATCAGATGTTCGCGCAGCGTGCAGTGGTGCGCTTCCAGCTGCGGACGCGATTCCTCGTCATCGGTATTTTTGCTGCGGCCGGAATCGCCCCAGTCCATATCGGCATCGGGCGTGGTGCTTTCGGTATCGGCGGCAGGTGCTTCGTAGCTGTCGGCTTCGGCCGCCGGTGCATCGCCTGGCGGACCTTCGGCCGGCGCTTCCGATGCCGGCGCCTGCTGGCTGATGGCGCCATCGGCCAGCAGGCGCAGCGAGTGGTCGAGCGGATCGTCGAGGCGCTCCAGCAGCGGGTTATCGGTCAGCAGCTGTTCGAGTTCCTGGTGCAGCTCCAGCGTCGACAATTGCAGCAGCCGGATCGACTGCTGCAACTGGGGCGTCAGCGCGAGATGCTGCGACGTGCGCAGTTGCAAAGACTGTTTCATGAAGGCTTACATACGGAAATGTTCACCCAGGTAGACACGCCGCACCGACTCGTTGGCGATGATGTCGTCCGGACGGCCAGATGCCAGCACCGTACCCTGGTTGATAATGTAAGCGCGGTCGCAGATGCCCAGCGTCTCGCGCACATTGTGATCGGTAATGAGGACGCCGATGCCGCGCTCCTTGAGGAAGCGCACGATGCGCTGAATCTCAATCACGGCAATCGGGTCGACCCCGGCGAATGGTTCGTCGAGCAGCACGAAGCGCGGATTGGTCGCCAGTGCGCGCGCGATCTCCACCCGGCGACGCTCGCCACCGGAGAGCGACAGCGCCTGGTTCTCGCGCAGCTTTTCGATTTGCAAATCGGCCAGCAGGGTATTGAGCCGTTCATCAATGTCAGCCTTGGATAAAGGCTTGCCGTCGACCTTTTGAATTTCGAGGACGGCGCGGATATTTTCTTCCACCGTCAGCTTGCGGAACACCGACGCTTCCTGCGGCAGGTAGGACAAGCCCAGCGAAGCGCGGCGGTGGATCGGCAGCGAGGAAATGTCGGTGCCGCTGATATCGATGGTGCCAGCGTCCGATGGCACCAAGCCAACGATCATGTAGAACGAGGTGGTCTTGCCGGCGCCGTTCGGCCCCAGCAACCCCACCACTTCGCCGCATTCGACTTGCAGCGAGACGTCATGCACCACCTGGCGCTTGCCGTAAGTCTTTTGCAGTCCTTTGACGATCAGGGTGCTGCCGCAGGATGCTTCCATCTTATTTCCCCGGCGCAGGCTGGTTGGCCGGCGTGGCAGGTGCGGCCGGTGCTGTTGCAGGCACGGCCAGCTTGCTCGATGGCTGGATCACCATGGTGCTGCGGCCGCCGCCCGGTTTGCTGTCGCCGCTCGGCGAGTTCTTGACCGCGAAGAATTCCTTGCGGCTGTCGTAGGAAATGAATTCGCCATCGACCTGGCTGGCATTCTTGCTGCCTTCCAGTTTCTTGATCTGCGCTTTCGAGAACAGCTTGACCAGTTCGGTCTTGCCGTCGTACTCAATGCGGTCAGCCTGGCCTTCGACCCACTGGTCGCCGGCGCCGTCAAGCTTCTGGCGGAAGGTCGCCTGCACGCCACCGCCACTGTTCAGCACGACGTACTGGTAGCCTTCCGGATCTTCCGTCACCACCGCTTTGGGCGACTTCATCAGCAGCGTACCGCGCGTCAGCACCACGTTGCCAGTGAAGGTCTTGATCTGCTTGACGTCATCGGCGTCCAGCTGGTCAAAGGTGATCTGGGTTGGCTTGCTGGAATCGGCCTTCTCGGCCTGTGCGGCAAAGGCCGCCAGCAGCAGCGCAGCCGACAGCATCAGTTTGCTCATCTTCATGTATCGTTCCTTTAATGTGCCGCGCGTGGCGGCATCGTAATCGTTCCGCGGCCGCCCAGCGTAATCTGGCGGGTCGCGTTGTTGGCGGTCATGCCGGTGCCGGTCGCGGTCGAGTGGCCCGACAGCATATCAACTTTGGCGTCGGTTTCCATGCGCTCTTCATCCGGGTACACCGTTAGCGTGCTGGTCTGCAGGCGCAGTTCCTGGGTGAGCTTGGTGGCAGGCCGGACCACGTCCACATTACCACTGAGCTTGACGCGCGTATTGCCCTGATCGACATAGGCGGTCTGCGCCCGCATATTCATGGGCGGCTGCTCGCCGGACAGGCTGTGCACGTACGGCTTGTCGATCACCGAGGTGTCGCCGACCGGGCGATGGGTCAGCTTGTCGCCGGAAATGATGTAGGCCGGCTGGCCCGCCTTGTTCATGCGTACCATGCTGAAGCGGTCAATGATGTAGTCCGGCTCTTCGCGGAACTTGTCGATTTCCGCTTCCTGCCCGGCCTGGTTGACCACCTGCACCAGCCAGAAGCTGCCGAGCGCGACAAACAGGCCGATCATCATGATCAGCGTCAGCTGCCAGCGGTGTGCTGTTCTTTTACGCATGACTTGTCCTTGTTAAACCAGGAATTGTGCCATCACGCGCTCGTAGCTGCCTTGCGCGTGCATCAGCAGTTCGCACACTTCGCGCACGGCGCCACGGCCGCCCTGGGCCACGGTGACGTGATGCGCGCGCTCCAGCACTTCCTTGCGGCCGTTGGGTACCGCCACGGCAAAGCCCACGCGTTTCAGGATCGGCAAGTCCACCACATCATCGCCGATGAAGCCGACCTGTTCCGCCGTGAGGCCGGTCTTTTCCAGCAGCGCGTTAAACGGCGTCAGCTTGTCGTGGCCACCCTGGTGCAGATGGCCGATGCCGAGGTCCGCAGCACGCTTGATCACCTGCGGCGACTTGCGCGCGCTGATGATGGCGGTGTCGATGCCGGCTTCCTGGATCAGCTTGATGCCGAGGCCATCCTGCACATTAAACGTCTTCAAGGCTTCGCCGTCGGCGCCGTAGTGCAGGCTGCCGTCGGTCAGCACGCCATCGACGTCAAAGATCATCAGCTTGACGCGCGCGGCGCGTTCTACATAAGTCAGCTCGGTCATCAGATCACCTTGGCGCGGGTCAGGTCGTGGATGTGCAGTGCACCGACCAGCTTGCCATCAGCATCGGTCACCAGCATCTGGTTGATGCGGTACTGCTCCATCACGGCCACCGCATCGACCGCCATTTTCTCCGGCGAGATGGTGCGCGGGTTGGCGTGCATCACATCACCGATCACCACCTTGGTGAAGTCCTGGACTTTTTCAATCATGCGGCGCAGGTCGCCGTCGGTGAACACGCCGACCGGCTTGCCATCGGCATCGACGATGGCCGTCATGCCCATGCCCTTCTGGGTGATTTCCAGCAGCGCATCGGTCAGCTTGACGTCGGCCGTCACGCTCGGCACTGCATCGCCGCTGCGCATCACATCGCGCACATGGGTCAGCAGGCGGCGACCCAGCGCACCGCCCGGATGCGAGCGGGCAAAATCCTCTTCCTTGAAGCCGCGCAGGTCCAGCAGCGCCACGGCCAGCGCGTCGCCCAGCGCCAGCGTGACGGTGGTCGAGGTGGTTGGCGCCAGGTTCATCGGGCAGGCTTCCTTGGCCACGGCCACGTTGAGGTGGACGTCGGCGATGGTAGCCAGGCTGGAGCCCGGCTTGCCGGTCATCGAGATCACCTTGCTGCCCATGCGTTTTACTACCGGCAGGATGGTCATGAGTTCCGAGCTTTCGCCGGAGTAGGAAATGGCAATAAATGCATCATCGGCCGTGACCATGCCGAGGTCGCCATGCGCCGCTTCGGCCGGGTGCACGAACAGCGCCGGCGTGCCGGTCGAGGCCAGCGTCGCAGCGATCTTGCGGCCGATATGGCCCGATTTGCCGATGCCGGACACCACCACGCGGCCCTTGCAGTTCAGCAGCAGGGAGATGGCCTGCACCACGCTGTCGTCGTTTTCCAGACGCGCGTTCAGGGCGTTGATGGCATCCGCTTCGTTTTGCAGCGTGTCTCGGGCAAGACGCAGTGCCGTTTTTGCATCAAAAGCTTTCAGCATTGTTTTTTCATGGGTTACACTCATGCCCAAGTATAGCCGAATTGAGAAAGCAAAAAACTTGCCAGTCATAACATAACGCGCCTAGCGTGCCAAAATCGTGCCGGTCACGGCCCACAAACAACGATCTTTTTTTACTGGCGATGTTGAAATGACGTTTTCACCTCTGGAATTAACCCTGTTGTTACTGGGCAGCGCCGTGCTGGGCGTGGTCGCCTTCCGCATGATGCACCTGCCGCCCATGCTCGGCTACCTGGCCGTCGGCATCCTGATCGGCCCCCACGCGCTGGGCCTGGCCGAACAAAGCGAAACCACCGACGGCCTGGCCGAATTCGGCGTGGTATTCCTGATGTTCTCGATCGGCCTGGAGTTCTCGCTGGCCAAGCTCAAGGCCATGCGCACGATTGTGTTCGGCCTCGGGCTGGCGCAGGTGGTGTTCACCATCATCGCCACCATGCTGTTTGGCTGGGCCATCGCCACCCAGCTGCCCGCTGCCCTGCACATCAGCTGGCAAGCCTCGTTTGCGCTGGGCGGCGCACTGGCCATGTCGTCCACCGCGATTGTGGTCAAGATGCTCACCGAACGGCTGGAACTCGAAAGCGAGCACGGCCGCAAAATCATCGGCATCCTGCTGTTCCAGGATCTGGCCGTGGTGCCGCTGCTGATCCTGATTCCCTCGCTGGGCGAGCGTCCGGACGCGCTGGTCGAAACGCTGGCCTGGGCCGGCGTCAAAGCCATCATCGTGCTGGCCCTGCTACTGTTCTTTGGCCAGAAGATGATGCGCAGCTGGTTCACCATCGTGGTCAAGCGCCGCTCGCAGGAACTGTTCATGCTGAACCTGCTGCTGGTGACGCTGGGCGCGGCCTGGATCACCGAGCGCGCCGGCCTGTCGCTGGCACTGGGCGCGTTTGTGGCCGGCATGCTGATTTCCGAAACCGAATACAAGCACCAGGTGGAAGAAGACATCAAGCCATTCCGCGATGTGCTGCTGGGGCTGTTCTTCATCACCATCGGCATGCTGCTCAACGTCAAGCTGGTGATGGCCAACTGGTGGCTGGTGCTGGTGCTGCTGGCCGGCCCGGTGCTGCTGAAGTTTGCGCTGATTGCCGGCCTGTCCAAGCTGTTTGGCGCCTCCGATGGCGTCTCCATGCGTACCGGCCTGGCGCTGGCGCAGGCGGGCGAGTTCGGCTTCGTGCTGCTGAATCTGGCGGCGGGGCACAATCTGATGGATTCGCAGGTGGTGCAGGTAGTGCTGGCGTCGATGGTACTGTCGATGCTGCTGGCGCCGTTCATCATCGCCCAGTCCGACAAGATCGTGATGAAATTCTCCAGCAACGAGTGGATGATGCAGTCGCTGCAGCTGACCAAGATTGCCAGCCGCACCATGTCCACCAACAAGCACGTGATCGTGTGCGGTTTCGGCCGCAGCGGCCAGAGCCTGGCAACCCTGCTGACCGAAGAAAAAATCGACTACCACGCGCTCGACCTCGATCCCGAACGCGTGCAGGAAGCGCAGACCGCCGGCGCCCAAGTGTCCTATGGCGATGCCGCGCGCCGTGAAAGCCTGGTCGCGGCCGGTATCTACCGCGCCAGCGCCATCGTCATCACCTATGCCGACACGCGCTCGGCGCTCAAGGTGCTGCATCTGGTGCACGAGCTGACGCCGTCGCTGCCAGTCATCGTGCGCTCACATGACGACACCGACCTCGACCTTCTGAAACAGGCTGGCGCCGCCGAAGTGGTGCCGGAACTCATGGAAGGCAGCCTGATGCTGGCCTCGCACGCCCTGGTGATGCTGGGCGTGCCATTGCGCCGCGTAGTGCACCGCGTGCAGGTGGCGCGTGAGGAGCGCTATGCCTCGCTGCGCGGCTACTTCCATGGCATGAGCGATGTGGATGAAGAGGCCGACATGGAACGCCTGCATTCAGTCACGCTGAATGGCAACGCGCCGTGCGTGGGACGGTCGCTGGGTTCGCTGGATGTGCATGCATCGGGCGCGGAAGTGGCCAGCATCCGGCGCGGCAAGAGCGGCGTGGAAGTCACGCCGGATACGACCTTGCAGGCCGGCGACGTCGTGGTGCTACGCGGCGGCGCCGACGCCGTCAACCGCGCCGAGCAGCGCCTGACGCGCTAACCAGTTCGGGTGCTGACTACGCGGTTGCGGCCGTTTTCCTTGGCGTCGTACAGCAACTCGTCGGCGCGGGCGATCAGGTCACGCGCGATGACTTCCGCTTCGCCCTCCGCCGTGCCTACTTCCAGGCAAGCCACGCCAATCGATACCGTCACCGACAATTGCAGCGATGGCGACAGCACAATCATGCTGCCTGCCACGCTGGCGCGGATGCGCTCGGCCACAAAGGCCGCGCTTTCCAGGTTGGCGTCAATCAGCAGCACCACAAACTCTTCGCCGCCGAAACGCGCCAGCGCGTCCGAGGTGCGCAGCTCGTCCTTGATGCGCGCCGCCACTTCGCGCAGCACCTCGTCGCCGCCGCCGTGGCCGACGGTGTCGTTGACGCGCTTGAAGTGGTCGATGTCGATGTACATGAAGGAAATCGGATACTGCTGGCGCCGCGCGCGCGCGATTTCTTCCAGCAGGCGGCGGTCGATGTAGCGGCGGTTGTAGACACCCGTCAGCGAATCCGTGAGCCCGATGTACTTGAGCATCTCGTTACTGATGACGTTTTCCAGGCAGATGGCAATGATGGAGGCCATGTGCTCGATGAAGTCCGTGCCCAGGCTGGGCGTAAAACGGGTGGGGTCGCAGCTGCCCAAGTTGAGGCTGCCGATGATGCGCTTGTTGCGCAGCAGCGGCACCAGCGCCACGCTTTGCAAGCCGCCCGGCGCATTCGGGAACGAGCGCGCGTGGCGCTGCGCGTCGTACATGCCCAGCAGCGACTTGGGCGTGGGCGAGTAGGCGTTGCGGCGGCCCAGGTCAAAGCCCAGTTCGTCCAGCGTCTCGACAAAAATCAGTCCGGGAAAATCTTCAAACACCACATCCAGCTTGCCCATGACGGTGCGGATGTCGGCGTCTTCATCGATCAGCGTCAGCGTCACACTATCGAGTTCGGAAATGACCGGCAGCACGCGGAAGATGGTGCCCACCAGTTCAGGGAAATTGCCAGCGCCGACTATTTCCAGATCGAAAGCCTGATGCCGGGTCATGATGGAATGGTTGCGCTCGGCCTGCTCCAGCAGATAGGCCATCCGCGCGCGCAAAGCCCGGTTCTCGGCCGCCAGATCATGCGCCGCTTCGGCGTGCTCATGCTGAGGCGGTAATTTCCCAGTTGCGGTCTGCGTCATAGTGGCCCTTCACCTGATTTCATGCGTATTCCCACATTACGCCAAGTTGCGCCGCTTGGGAATGCCCAGCTTGCTTAAAAAGCCAGTGTAACCTCGATTTCCTGGCCCACGCGCACGCGCTGGTCTGCACCAGCGGTCAAGATGCTATTCATACCGAAACACAATGCGCCCTCCACTTCCGGCTTGGCGCGGTAGCTTTGCATAATGTCCATCGGGTCCGGCCCGTAAGTACCGGTGGCCTGATCGATCGCTGGCATCGGGCAACGCGGGCATGGCTTGACGGGCTTCAGCACCACTTCGCCGATCTGGAACGATTCGGCGTAATCCTCTTCAAACGCTTCAATGCCGTCGATCACCAGGTTGGGACGGAAACGGTTCATTGGAATCGCCTGACGGCCGGCAGCCAGCAATTTCTGGTTCAGGTCGTCCAGCGATGCGCTGCCGGCCACCAGGACCGGATAGCCGTCCGAAAACATGGTGGTGGCCTGCACGCCATTGGTCCACTTGGTGCTGACCGGACGTTCGGCGTTGGCGTGGAAGCGCGCCAGACGGCACGGCACACCGATAGCCTTGGTGAACCATTCAGCGGTCAGCGCATCGCAGTCATAGGCCAGCACGGTGTCGTCCCAGACCTTGGTGGTCAGCGTGGGCGCCGTTTGCGGATCGGGCAAGCCCAGCGGAATTTCCAGCCGCAGCATGCCCGGCGCCTGCACTTCCAGCGTCGTACCTTTGAGCGCCGGCTTGATCAGCGCCATGCGCGGATGCTCACGCTGGGTCAGGCACATGCCGTTGTAGTCCACCACCATCCATTCCCTATCGTAGATCTGCGCGGTCATGACGCCCAGCGGCGTCAGCGTCGCTTCCTCGAGCGACAGGCCGGCACAGGATTTGATCGGGTACAGCATGATGGCGGACAACGTGGGCATTACTTATTCCTCGGCAGGCGCAACCGCTTTCGGTGGACGTGGCGCACGCGGTGCAGCAGGTTTGCGTGCTGGCTTGTCGGCCGCAGGCTTGGCTTTTGGCTTCGCTTGCGGTTTGTCTTGCGACTTGCCTTTGGCAGCTTTGGCCGGCTTGTCAGCAGCCGGCGCCGCTTCCACGGCAACTGCTACAGCTTCCACTGGTGCCGGTGCTGGGGCGATTGGCTTGACGGCCGGCGCCGGTACAACCGGTTCTGCCGTCGCCGCAGGCGCTTCCTGCTTGCCCTTCTTGGCAGCATCCTTCATCTTGCGTGCTGGCGGTTTGGCGCCATTCTTTTTCCTGGAAGGGGTCGATGCTGCAGCGTCCACTGGCAGTTCAACCGCCGCTTCCGGCACCACAGCAACCGTCTCGACTGGCGCGGCTTCCACTGGCGCAGCCTGGGCTGGAGCACCGTCCACCGGGCCTTGCGCAGCGCGCGGATGCTGCGTCAAACGCTGCGCCTGGCGTTCTGCAAAACGTTCTGCGGCAGTGCGGCCACGATTGCGGCTGCGGCGCGATTCCTGCGAGGCGCCGTCGGCTGGCGTGGCCGATGCGGCCGGTGCGGCGCCATCCGCTGGCGCTGGCGCTTCGCTCGCAGCTTGCGGCACGCCGCTGCCACGGTACACATACGCGCCCGATTTTTCATCACGGCCAAACTCCAGATGGCCGCGTGCCTTGCACTCTTCGATCAGATTGCCGAAGGTGCGGAAACCATAATAGGACTCGCTGAAGTCCGGCTTGCGGCGCTTGATCGCTTCCTTCAGCACCGAGGCCCAGATCTTGCCGCTGTCGCCACGCTCCAGCACCAGCGCCTCGAAAGTATTGACGGCGATTTCCACCGCCTGGTTGCGGCGCTTCTCCATCTCATCGCGGCGTGCGCGCTCTTCCTCCGGCGTCCGCTTGACTTGCGGCTTGTCGTTACTGGTTTCACGGCGCGCACGGCGGCTCTCGCGCACCAGGTCGTCGTAGAAAATGAATTCATCACAGTTGGCCACCAGCAGATCGGAGGTCGACTGCTTGACGCCGACGCCAATCACCTTCTTGGCGTTCTCGCGCAGCTTGGACACCAGCGGCGAAAAATCGGAGTCGCCGGAAATGATGACGAAGGTATCGACGTGGGACTTGGTGTAGCACAGGTCCAGCGCATCGACCACCATGCGGATGTCGGCCGAGTTCTTGCCCGACTGGCGCACGTGTGGAATCTCGATCAGTTCGAAGTTCGCCTCGTGCATCGATGCCTTGAAGGACTTGTAGCGGTCCCAGTCGCAATAAGCTTTCTTGACCACGATGCTGCCCTTGAGCAGCAGGCGCTCGAGCACCGGCTTGATATCGAACTTGTCGTAGTTAGCGTCACGCACGCCGAGCGCCACGTTCTCAAAATCGCAGAACAGCGCCATGCTGACGTTTTCGTTGGAAGAAGCCATGAGGAGTATTTTCTAGAGTAGGGGTAAGGCAGGCAATCCAGCGATTATACCCAACAACCGCCCCGGCACTCTAGCAACCGCATCAGGCGAGTCGCATCCGGAAGCGCAGATGGTCGCCCCAAGCAGTCGTGATGCCTTTCACAGTCGCCCTGCTTCATGCCTCTCAGAAAAAGGCACGTTCAGGTCGATGCGCGGCATGACATTCTCCTGGCAGAGTGTTATAACAATCTCATTTTGGCATAAAAATTAACCATGCAGAGAGCGATGTCTGACTGCGCAAACATGGTTCCGGACGTAACATCGCCACCAATGAATTCAAGACGGCCGCTGTTGACCAGTATTGAAGATTCCCGTGCAGGTTACGGCCAAACTCACTAATGACGGAGACGCCGCAGCGTGAAGCCGCTCAAGCCTTGGCGCTCATTCGCCAACCAATTGCAGCAGTTGCAGGAACGTGGCCTGCAGGTAGACAATCCTGCGGCGGCGCTCGATTATCTGGAGCGCCTGGGCTATTACCGACTGAGTGGCTATTGGTATCCTTTGCGGGCCATAGACGCAGCTGCGTCCCTGGCACACGGCAAGGCCGTACGATTGGATAGCTTTACGCCGGGTAGCCGCTTCGAAGACGTGGCGCGCCTGTATGTATTCGACAAAAAACTTCGCATGCTGGCACTCGATGCGTTAGAACGCATCGAAATGGCGGTGCGGGTGGATTTGGCGCACCTGCTGGGGCAACGCGATCCACGCGCCCACGAAAACCCTGCATGCCTGCATGGGAACTTCGCCAAAAAAGTGATCGCCAGCGGACCGGACTCCGGCAAGACGCAGCATCAGGTCTGGCTGATCAAGTACCAGTCCATGTTGCAGCGGGCTCGCAAGGAGCCGTTAGTCGCACACCATCAACAGCAGTATGGGACCTTGCCGATTTGGGCAGCAATTGAGGTATGGGACTTTGGTTTGCTGTCCAAGCTCTTTGCCGGTATGCAGCACGCCGACCAGCAGGCCATTGCAGCGTCCTATGGGGCGCCTACTGGCCAGGCTTTCGCTCAATGGCTGCGCAGCCTGAACTTTATCCGCAATGTGTCGGCGCACCACAGCCGCCTGTGGAATATCAATGTACTGGAATGCTCGGCTGTGTCTGCGGACTGGCCGAGCCAGCTGAACAGCGCGCGTCCGTTTTTCTATTTTTGTCTGATGCAGCAGCTGCTACGCGTGATTTGCCCAAACACCAGTTGGGGCCAGCGCTTCAAAACTTTACTGATCAATGACTTCCCGGCGGTGACCAACCGGCAAATCTCGTTGCAGGATCTAGGGGCATTTTCCGGCTGGGAAAAATGGACGCTATGGCCACAGCCATGAGGGAGGATTTGAGCGCGCAAATGAAAACCGACGCGTACACAGAGTGCAGAGGCGTCGGCCATATTGCATGCAATGATAGGTCCATCAGAGATGCCGGTCAAGCCACGAGCATTCATGCCCAAGCGAAGCAATCGTACTGAATTAACACTGAGCTAAAGGCTGTGAGCGGGGCACAGATGGCAATGAAAAAAGGTTCTTCACGGATTACCGGGAAACGCGGCTTTGATCTTCAGGAAGAAGAAATCGGAGTCGCGGTAGCCATAGGCCATCCTTTTCATTACCTTAATCCGGTTGTTGATTCCCTCCAGCTGTCCAGTGTGCATCGGCCAGCGCATGCGGGCCAAGATACCCCGCCAGTACAGCGCAAGGCGTTTTGCAAAGCGAACCAGCGGTTCGATAGCGCTGCTTAAAGCCATCGATTGCCAAGTGCGCCAGGCGGCACGCCAGCGCCAAGGATCGGTGGGCTGCCAAAGTTCTTTCAAGCTTGCCTTCATCACGTAGACCGTCATCAGAGCTTGGTTTGCCGCAAGTAGTTCGGCCAGCTTTGGTGCTTGGTCGGCCGGCACGTTGCCCGGATTGCGTAGCAGGAGCCAACGTGCCCGCTTCACATACTGGCGAGCAGTCTTGTCGTCGCGCAGCCGATTGGCTTCATCGACCCGTACCCGGTCGATCACCTCGCGGCCATATTTGGCGATGACGTGAAACAGGTCATAGACGACTTTGGCCCGTCGACAATGATGCTTGACCTCCAAATCGAAGGCCGTATTCATATCCATGGCCACGGCCCGGATGCGCCGGCAACGCTCTGGCCCCAACCAGGCAAAGAAGGGCCGAATCGCCTCCCGGCTGCGCCCTTCGCAGACCCAAATCACGCGCCGGGTGTCCGCGTCCAGGACCACCGTGGCGTAGCGATGCCCCTTGAACAGGGCAAATTCGTCCATGACCAGCCTGGTTGGCTGGGGTGGTGGCAACGCCGCCACCTTGCGCTCCAAGGCTTGGCGGTGAATTTGATGAATCGTGCCCCAGTGAAGGCCGGTCAGTTCGCATACATGCGCAATCGGCAGCTTCTCGCTCCAGTGCGCGACAAACTGCGCCAGGCGGCGCGACACACGGGCATGGCGATCAAGCCAGCTAATCGTCTGGATGCAACAACGGCAGCACAACTCGGACACTTTAGCCGGTGAACCGCCATGCTCAAAAATACGGTCAATCCCCCCATCGGCAGGTCGCGCACTGTCCGCAAGACAGTGTCGTGCACGCCCGGCGCGGGCGTGCCGCAATGGGAACAGATCAGCGGACACCCCGGATCGGCCGCCAAGCGCACATGCAGGCAGTTATCGACAACTTCGACAGAGGACACAATAAAGCCTTCCCAGAACGGGAGGCTAAGAATATGATTTGCCATGAGAGCGGTAGGTTGAGAAATATGTTTGGTCGCACAAACACAATAACTCTTCCTTACTGCTCTCTTGCGTTTACTGCAGGTTCATCCCGGACTTCCGCGATGACCCTGAAAAAAGCCCCGTAACGCACAGTACGGGGCTCAGCGTCAATCTGCGTGGCCCTTTGCAACCCGGCACCCACGCATTAAATGCGTTTGACTTAAACGTTGAACAGGAAGTTCAGCACGTCGCCATCCTTGACCACGTATTCCTTGCCTTCGGCGCGCATCTTGCCCGCTTCCTTGGCGCCGCCTTCACCCTTGTACTGGATGTAGTCGTCGTAGGCGATGGTTTGTGCACGGATGAAGCCGCGTTCGAAGTCGGTGTGGATCACGCCCGCTGCTTGTGGCGCGGTGTCGCCGATGTGGATGGTCCAGGCGCGTACTTCTTTGACGCCGGCGGTGAAGTAGGTTTGCAGGCCCAGCAGCTTGTAGGCGGCGCGGATCAGACGGTCCAGACCCGGCTCTTGCATGCCCATGTCGGCCAGGAAAGCGGATTTGTCAGCGTCGTCCAGATCGGCGATTTCCGCTTCAATCGAGGCGCAGATGGCAACGATCGGGGCGTTCTGCGTGGCGGCGTAGGCGGTCAGCTGGTCCAGCAGCGGGTTGTTGGTGAAGCCAGTGTCCGAGACGTTGGCCACGTACATGGCTGGCTTGGCGGTGATCAGGCACAGTGGCTTGATCAGGGCCATCTCATCCGCATCCAGGCCCATCGCGCGCACTGGCTTGGCTTCGTTCAGGTGCGGCACAATGCGCTCCATGATCGCCAGCAGCTTGGCAGCATCCTTGTCACCCGAGCGGGCTTTCTTGTTTTCGCGGTGGATGGCTTTTTCCACGGTGCCGAGGTCGGCCAGCGCCAGCTCGGTCTGAATCACTTCGATATCGTCCAGCGGGCTGACCTTGCCGGCAACGTGAATCACATTGTCATCTTCAAAGCAGCGCACCACGTTGACGATGGCGTCGGTTTCGCGGATGTGCGACAGGAACTGGTTGCCCAGACCCTCGCCCTGCGACGCGCCCGCTACCAGACCAGCGATGTCGACAAATTCAACGATGGCGTTGACCATGCGCTCAGGCTTGACGATGTCAGCCAGCGCGGCCATGCGCGGATCAGGCACTTCCACCACGCCGACGTTAGGCTCGATGGTGCAGAACGGATAGTTCTCGGCCGGGATGCCGGCTTTGGTCAGGGCGTTGAACAGGGTGGACTTGCCGACGTTAGGCAGGCCGACGATGCCGCATTGGAGACTCATGAAAAACCTTTAAATTATCAATATTGCCGGCAAGCGGCTGGTGAAAACAGCCGCAGGGGGCGTTTTTGGATATTCTTGCTGTTTCTTGCTTTTACAGCGTTCAAGGGTCCATTGTACCTTTCTTGGCCCCACACTTCAAAAAACCGGAGACGCCATGCCCCTGTGCGGCCCCTCCCCGCCCCGGTGCGTGCCGTACCTGCATTGCTTGCTTGACGCCGGCCTGCTTTAAGAATACTGTATAAAAATACAGTTATTTCTTTGAGGCTTATGACCGAACTCGACATCTATCTTGCCAAGCACTATCTGAACGACAACCAGCTGGCGCGGGCCAGTTCGATGTCGATTGAAAAAATCAATGCGCTGATCCGCGACAGGCTGATTCCGGCGCCAGCCTATGTCGTCACCGACAATGGCGAGCTGCGCTCGCATGTCTTCGGTGCGATGGCGGCGCCGGGCGCACAGCCGGGGCGCTATTTCCACCCATCGCAACTGGTGTGGATTGCGCAGGCGCTGCAAGCCATCGCCAGCGATAGTTCGGCCAATCTGAAGGACCGTTTCACCAGCCGGTTTGCCGCCGCGCTCGCGACGCTCAATCTGAGCACCTGGCGTTTACGCGACAGCTTTTACGACGATGGCACGCCCATTCCCGGCGGCCTGCAGGCGCGCACCGACAGCGCCTGGTCGTTCTTCCTGAACGGCACATTTGCCTTGTGCGTCGCCAATCCCGTGTCGGAGGCGCACATTGCGTACAAGGAGGTATTGCAGGAGAAGCTGACCCAGCTCAGCGAGAACGGCAGCAAGATCGCCTACCCAGCGCAGCAGCTGCCGCAGATGCATGAGCTGATCGACGCTTACGCTGCCGCTGCCATGCCGTTTTCACCCATTGAATATCCGCGCAGCAGCCGCAAGCGCCTGGTCGAGAATCTGCGCGCCAACCTGCGGGCCACAGATAACGATTGTTGATGCAGCCGGTGGCTTGTTTGGTGCTAGACTCATTCGCTTTAGCGCCCGAACAACTTCTCTAAAGGTCAGGAAATCTTTATGTCTCGTTTGCGTACTTCTGTGCTGGTGGCCAGCTTGATGCTGGCTGGTGCTTATACCTTGCCTGTGCAGGCCAAGCCTGCGGTCACGGCGGCAAAACCGTCGCAGGCGCAGAAGCAGCTGGCAAAGCTGGCCGCGGCCTTCCACACCGCGCGCTGCAAATTCGATCCGCTGCTGTTCGCCACCGCGAATGGCGACAGCCGCTACGATGACCAGATCGGCCTGGCGATTTCACCCAAGGTGCGCGCCGCGCAGTTCACGCTGTACCGTTCGATGCAAAAGCAGTTGATGACCGTACACCGCGACCAGCTTGGCGCGCAAGACCAACTGACCTACGACCTGCTGAGCTACGAACTGAACAACGCCATGCAGATGGAGTCGTTCCCCGACCATCTGCTGCCGCTGAACCAGATGGATAACGTGCCCAGCACGCTGGCCAACTATGCCGGCGGTACCGGTTCGCAGCCGCTGGAAACCGTCAAGCAATACCAGGCTTATTTGAGCCGCCTGAACCAGCTGCCGGCATGGATAGACCAGGCCATCGCCAATATGCGCGACGGCATGCGCAAAGGCGTGGTGCATCCGAAAGCCATTACCACCGCCATGCTGCCGCAGCTGCAAAACCTGCGCGCGGCGTCGCCCGAGACCAGCGTGTTCTATTCGCCGGTTACGCGCTTCCCGGCCGCGTTCTCGGACGCGGACAAGAAGAAACTCACTGCTGCCTATCTGCAAACGGTGGACAGCAAGGTCGCACCGGCGTTGAACCGTCTGGTCAGCTTCCTGGAAAATGAATACCTGCCAGCGGGCCGCAGCACCAGTGGCTGGAGCGCGTTGCCGAACGGTGCAGCCTGGTATGCGGCGCACATCAAGGACAGCACCAACCTGCCGTTGTCGGCAGATGAGGTGCACGCACTAGGCTTGAAAGAAGTCGCCCGTATCCAGCAGCAGCTGACTGTGCTGGGGCCAAAGCTGGGCTATGACGGTCCGGAGAAACAGCTGCCACAGTGGATGCGCGAACAGACCAAGTTCAACATCTTCACCACCGACGAGCAGGTGCTGGATGCCTACCGCGCCATCTATGCGCAGGTGCAGACCAAGCTGCCTACCTATTTCAGCCTGATCCCGAAAGCCAAGCTGGAGCTGCATCTGGAACCGGAGCTGACGCGCGCGACGGCATCGGACCACTACACGCCGTCGGCGGCGGACGGCTCGCATCCGGGCGTGTTCTGGCCGGTCGTGAACGATCCCAAGCAGTACAGCCGCGTTGACATGGTCAGCCTGTTCCTGCACGAAGGCGTGCCAGGCCACCACCTGCACGCGGCGCTGCTCAAGGAGCTGGACTTGCCGGACTTCCGCAAGTTCAGCACCGAGAATCCCAACAGCGCGGCCTACACGGAAGGCTGGGCGCTGTATTCCGAAACGCTGGGCAAGGAGATGGGCCTGTATGAAGATCCGGTCGCCTATTACGGCCACCTGAATGCGGAGATGCTGCGTGCCGCGCGGCTGGTGGTGGACACCGGCATCCACGCCAAGAGCTGGACGCGCGAACAGGCGGTCAGCTATCTGATGGACACGCTGGGCTGGACCGAGCCGCGCGCACGCAACCAGATCGAACGCTATATGGTGATGCCGGCGCAGGCGCTGAGCTACAAGATCGGCTCGCTGAAAATCCTGGAGTTGCGGGCACGCGCGCAGCAGGCGCTGGGCGACAAGTTCAGCTACCAGAAATTCCACGAGGTGGTGATTGGCGACGGCACGCTGCCGCTGCCGATACTGGAACAGCGCGTCGACCGCTGGATCTCTGCGACCAGGTAGGTAAAGGGCGTCTATCGCGTTTCGGTTGAGGCAATGTTGCATTTGTGATACTTTGCGACATTCTCAAGGGAGCCGTTTGATGGAATTCCTTTTATTTGTTTTTGCAGTATTTACCTTTGGTATCGCCTGGCGGGCGCGCAATGCCGCACGCCAGGCGCACCAGCAGATCAGGGATCTGCGCGCTGAGCTGGGCACCTTGCGCGCACGGCTGGACGCGACGCCAGTGCCAGGCGCCGCGCGTGAAGAAACCATCGCACCGCCCATAGCCGCACCGGTCCCCGCCGCGCCCCCACCACACTACACCTACCCGGACGAAGCCTGGCGCAAGCCGGATCTCGCCACGCCTGCCGAAGCGATTGACGCCGTGACTGCGCCGGCACCGGCACCGGCCGAGGAAGCCGCGCCCGCCGCCGCATCCGCGACAACCATTCCGCCCCGCCCACCCGCGCCCACCCCGCAATGGCTGCTCAATGCAAAAGCCTGGCTGTTTGGCGGCAACCTGGTGGCCAAGCTGGGTCTGCTGATCCTGTTTATCGGCGTCAGCTTCCTGCTCAAATACACGGCCGCGCGTGTGAGCGTGCCGATCGAGTTCCGCCTGGCCGGCATCGTCCTGGCCGATATCGCGCTGCTGGCCTGGGGCTGGCGCATCCGCCTCTCGCGCCCTGCCATCAGCCTGCCTGTGCAAGGGGCCGCGCTGGCGGTGCTCATGCTGGTCACGTTTGGCGCTTTCCGCCTCTACCACCTGATTCCGGGTTCGATGGCCTTCGGCCTGCTGTTCGTGCTGACCGTCTTCACCTGCCTGCTGGCGGTGCTGCAGGACGCGATGTGGCTGGCCATCTTTGGCATTGCCGGCGGCTTTGCCGCACCGATCCTGGCATCCACGGGCGGCGGCAGTCATATCGGGCTGTTCTCCTACTATGCGCTGCTGAATGCCGGCGTGTTCGCACTGGCGCTGCTGCGCTCGTGGCGTCCGTTGAACCTGCTGGGATTTGCCTTTACCTTCACCATCAGCACCGCATGGGGCGTGCTGCGCTACGTGCCGGAGAACTATCTGTCGGTGCAGTTGTTCCTGCTGCTGTTCTTCGCGTTCTACGTCTCGATCCCGCTGGCCTACGCGCGCCTGCAGGCCGTCAAGCTGAAAAACTACGTTGACGGCACGCTCATCTTCGGCACGCCCATGCTCGGTTTCGGCCTGCAGTTCACGCTGGTGCGCGACATGCCCTTCGGTGCGGCGTACTCGGCACTGGCGCTGGGCCTGTTCTATATTTCCCTGGCCACGGCCCTGCGGCGCAAACCGCAGTACACGCTGCTGTCGGATGCCTTCCTCGCGCTCGGCGTCGTGTTCGGCACGCTGGCGATTCCGTTCGCGCTCGATGGCCGCTGGACGTCGGCCGCGTGGGCGCTGGAAGGTGCTGGCATCGTCTGGATCGGCTTGCGCCAGAAGCAGAAGCTGGCCTGGATGTTCGGCCTGCTGGTGCAGGCTGGCGCCTGGCTGTCCTTCATCGGCGCATCCACCGGCATGACGCCGGAAAACGCCATGAACTCCAATCTTTGGCTGGGCTTCCTGCTGCTGGCGATTACCGCGTTCCTGATGGCGACCCGGTTCCGTGCGCAGCAGGACGGCGGCCATTATCGTCTGCTCTCCAGCATATTCCTGATCGGCGCCACCGTGTGGCTGGTGGCCGGGGCGTGGGCCGAAATCCTGCTGCGCCTGTCGCCGCAAACCCAGAGCACGCCACTGGCGTTCAGCGCGATGGTTGCGGTCACGGCACTGTATGTCATTGCCCGGCGCATGCTGTGGCCGTTGGCGGGCGCCGTCGCACTGGTGGTGCAGGCAGTGGCCGGCCTCAAGCTGCTGGAACTGTTCATCACCCAACCCTCCTCCGCCTCCGCGAATCTGCTCCAGCGTCCGCTGCTGGGCTCCTTAATCATTGTGGCGGCGGCTTTCTTCAGCAGCTGGGTATTGAAGAAGCAGTCGCCCGCGCGTGGTACCAGCCTGTACAGCATCTACCGCATCACCCTGACCTGCGCCGCCCTGTGGTGGTTCTGCATCGCGGCATCCGATTTGACCGCCTGGCTGGTCGCGCTGACGCACAGTACGCCATTCGACAGCCCCTTCCTGGCGTTCTGTATTTACTCCATCCTGCTGGCGGCGACCACCGTGGCCAGCGTGCATGCGGCACGCCGTCTGGACTGGCCGGGCTTGCGCTGGATGGTCACGCCAGTCTGGGCCGCACTGCTGAGCGCCAATATCGCCATGCTGGCCGCGCTGTACACCGACGGTAGCAGCATGCCGGACCTGGTCGCGTGGATCGGCTACGCCGTGTTGTGGGTGCCTGGCAACTGGCTGTTGCGCGTCTGGCAGAGAGAGGGCTGGAATATGCGCGGCATCCTGCTGCGTGCTTTGCATGCGCTGCGCGTCGGCGGCCCATGGCTGATGATCTGGCCCGTCGGCGCCTACTGGATTACGCGCTGGCTCGGTGACGTGCCGGGCAACGCCGACTGGACCACCAGCGCAAGCTGGGCGCGCTTCATCCCTTCATGGCTGATGATGGCGGCCGTCGCCTGGCTGATGCAGCGCAGCCTGCGTGGCGGCTGGCCGGCCGCGCCGCTGGAAGACTGGTACCAGCGCCGCCTGCTGCCGGTCGCACGCGGCTGGGCGGTGCTGCTGGTGTTCGTGTGGAACCTGACGCAGAACGGGGCAATGCTGCCGTTGCCGTACGTCCCGCTGCTCAACCCGCTGGACCTGAGCACCTGCTTCGCCATCGTGCTGCTGGCGGCGGCCTATCGCCTGCATCCGGCAGCATTGCCGCCGAACTGGCCGCCACGCTGGATCGCGCCGCAGCCGTTGTTTATCGCGCTGTTCGGCTACTTCTGGTTCAACCTGGCGCTGCTGCGCACGGTGTCGCACTACATGGGCGTGCCCAACAATTTCGACGCGCTGTTCGCCTCGCAATTCGTGCAGGCCATGTTGTCGCTGGTGTGGAGCGTGACGGCGCTGCTGCTGATGCGGCATGCCGCGCGCCGCACGCTGCGCCCGGTGTGGATCACCGGCGCCACCCTGCTGGCACTCGTGGTCGCCAAGCTGTTCCTGGTGGACCTGTCCAACGTCGGCGGCGTTGAACGCATTGTTTCCTTCCTCGGCGTTGGCGCGCTGATGGTGGGCATTGGTTATCTCGCGCCCTTCCCTGCGCAGCAAACGGAGAACGCATGAAACATCTTCTGATCGCCGCCTTGGCGGTATCCACGCTGGCCGTCGCTGCGCCCGGCGATACGCCGCAGGACTACACCCACGTCCTGCCGCTGACCGCCGCCACCAGGCAGGGCGTGCTGCAGGTGCGCTTGCCGAAAGAGGTGTATCTGCGCTCGCGCTCAGCCATGCTGGATGACGTGCGCGCGTTCGATGCCAGCGGCAAACCACTGGCCTTTGCGCTACGCTCGCCGCCGCAGGAGACGCGGCTCAGCCATCGCGACTTGCCGCTGGCCGTGTTCCCGCTCATGAGCAAAGGCGGGCCGGCGTCGCAACTCGACCTGGACGTCAACACCAGTACCGACGGCCGGCTGCTATCGGTGAAGGTGAAGCCGGACGCCAGCGACAATGCCGCCCATCCAGCGCGCCTGTCCGCGCTGGTGATGGACCTTGGCAAGGCGGCGGACGAACAACCGCTGATCACCGCGCTACGCTTCACGCTGCCGGCGGATCAAAGCGACTACAGCGCGCAAGTGTGGCTGGAAGTCAGCGGTGACATGAAGCGCTGGGAAACCGTGGGCGCAGCAGAACTGAACTGGCTGGTCAACCGCGAAGCGCAAACGCTGGTCAACGACCGGCTGGACTTTGCGCCGCGCGCATTCCGCTACGCGCGCCTGAGCTGGCGCGCGGGCACGCCGCTGCAGTTCGCCACCATCACTGCTGAACAGCCGGTCCGCACCGACACGCCGCCCGCCAGCGAGCAGATCCTGCTGTCGCCAACCGCCGGCAAGCAGCCGGAAGACCTGGTGTACACCGTGCCGGTGGCCATCGCGCCGGACAAGGCGGGGCTGCAGTTCCGCGAAGCGAATGTGGTGCTGGCGGGCCAGCTTGGCATCTATCGGGATGTGCCGCCGCGCCATGTGGGCCAGCCCGGCTGGCGTTTTGATCCGGTGCTCAATTCCACCTTCTACCGCATCACGCAGGGCGAGCAGGTACGCGCCTCGGGCGATCTCGATGTAGCGCCGGTCCATGCACCGCAATGGGTGTTGCGCACCACCAGGCCGGCCACCGTGCAGCCGCAACTGCACCTGAGCTGGCAGCCGGGTACGCTGGTGTTGCTGGGTAACGGCAATGGACCATATCAACTGGCCGTGGGCCGTGAACGCGCCACACCGGCAGCCAGCAGCATCGAACAGGTGGCGCCCGGCTTTTCGGAAGCCGAGCTGCAAAAGCTGGAATACGCCAGCGTGGGACCGGCCCGCCAGCAGGCTGGCAGCGAGGCCCGCGATCAGGCCGCCGACGTGGAAGCGGCCTCCGCCGCGCAGCGCCGCCTGCTGTTGCTGTGGGGCGTGCTGCTGCTCGGTGTGGCCGTGCTGGGCTTTATGGTTTGGCGCCTGATCCGTTCATCACGTTCATGACCGCCAGCGTCATGGCCTGGGCCGCAGTCTTGATCGATGGCTCGGGCACCGGCGCGTAGTACGGCGAGTGATTGAAGGCGATCGGCTTGCCGCCCTTTTCGGCTTCCGCCATCGCCTTCGGGTCGTAGACGCCGGTGAAGAAGAACATGCCTGGCACGCCCTGGTTGATGAACTGCGAGAAGTCTTCGCTGGCCGTCATGGCAGGCATGAGCGCGACGTTGGCATCGCCAAAGGCTTGCTTCAGCACGCCTTCGGTGCGGGTCACCAGCGCCTCGTTGTTGTCGATGGCGATGCCACCCGGGATCAGGTCGACGTCCGGCGCCGGCGCATCGGCCATGGCGGCGGAAGCGTTGGCGATGCGGCGCACGCCCGCCAGGATTTTTTCGCGCACCGCCGGGCTGTAGGTGCGGATAGTGCCGCGCACCTTGACGGTGTCGGGAATGATGTTGCCGACCGTGCCGCCATTGATGGCGCCGATGGTGACCACGCCGAATTCCTTCGGATCTTTTTCGCGGCTGATGACGGTCTGCACATCGACCACAAAGCGCGCGGCAATGGCGATGGGGTCGAGCGCCTTGTCCGGCGCGGAGCCGTGGCCGCCGCGGCCCTTGAAGGTAATCTCGATCGCATCGGAATTCGATGACACGGCGCCGCTGTTGTAGCCGATGGTGCCATAGGCCAGCGGCCACGAGTGCAGCGCGAAGGCATAGTCCGGCTTGCCGAAGCGTTTGAACAGGCCGTCTTCCAGCATGGCCTTGGCGCCCGACACGGTTTCTTCCGCTGGCTGGCCGATGAACATGAGCGTGCCCTTCCACTGCGCCTTCAGCGCCACCAGCGCGCGCGCCGCGCCCAGCCATGCCGTCATGTGGACATCGTGGCCGCAGCTGTGGGCCGCGGGAACCTTGCTCGCGTACGGCAGACCGGTTTTCTCTTCCATCGGCAACGCGTCCATTTCGGTCCGCACCAGCACCATCGGGCCGGGGCCGTTTTTGTAGATGGCGACGACGCCGGTCTTGCCGACTTTTTCCGTGACTTCAAAACCGATCTTGCGCATTTCCGCCGCCAGCCTGGCGGCCGTGCGCTGTTCCTGGAAAGCGATCTCGGGATGCGCGTGCAAATCCTTGTAGATCGCATCCAGTTGCGGATACATGCCGTTGATGAGCGCGCCAGCGTCCTGCGCCTGGGCGGCGCCAGCAGCGGCGGCCAGCAATGCAACGATCGGTAAGAGTTTCATCGGTGGTGCGTCCTTTCAGTCGGTGTGCAACTTGGTGGTAGCAGCGGGGAATTCGCCTTTGACGATTTGTGGCAGGACCAGCAGCGATTTCTCGATGGCGCGCTCGATCAGCTCCTGGTCTTCGCGGCGCGGACGGTGCAGCACAAAGTCCGCCACCTGCTGCGCCAGGTTCAGCGTACGCGGATGGCCGATGCCGATGCGCAGGCGCCAGTAGTCCTGTGTGCCGAGCGCGGCGGTGATGTCTTTCAGGCCATTGTGGCCGCCCGAGGAGCCGCCCTTTTTCAGGCGCGCAGTGCCCGGCATGAGGTCCAGCTCGTCATGCACGACCAGCACTTCGTCGGCGCTGATCTTGAAGAAGCGGCACAGCGCGCCGACCGACTGGCCGGAGCGGTTCATGAACGTCAGCGGTTCCAGCAGATACACTTCCTGGCCGGCGATCGAGGCCTTGGCGAACATGGCGTTGTACTTGGTTTCGCGCTGCAGGCGCGCGCCGCTGTCATTGGCGAGGTTGTCGACCAGCCAGAAGCCGGCGTTGTGGCGGGTTTGTTCGTATTCCGGGCCGGGATTGCCGAGGCCAACGATGAGGCGTATTGCCATGGGAGTGTTCAGTTAAATAAATACGATTATCGCAAACTTTTACCCCGCAATGCGGCTGAGAGGGGTCCGCCCCGTCGGGTCAGACCCCGGCATCCGGGTTGCGGGTTAACGCTTACGCATAAAAAAACCCGCCGGCGCTAGCGCGGGCGGGTTCTTGTGACTAAGAAGTCAGATTACTTCTTGGCTTCTTCAGCAGCAGCAGCTTCAGCAGCAACGTGGCCAGCTGGTACCGATGCGGTAGCGATGGTCAGGTTGTTGCCGTGGGTAACAGCGGTCACGCCTTTTGGCAGGGTCAGGTCAGCAACGTGGACCGAGTGGCCAACATCAACGTTGGTCAGGTCAACGGTCACGAATTCTGGCAGGTCAGCTGGCAGGCATTCGATTTCCAGTTCGTTGGCAACGTGGCTGATGGTTGCGCCGTGCAGCTTGACAGCTGGCGAAACGTCAGCGTTGACGAAGTGCAGTGCCACTTTCATGTGCACTTTTTTGTTGGCATCAACGCGCTGGAAGTCAGCGTGCAGTACCAGTTGCTTGAATGCGTGCATCTGGAAGTCGCGCAGCAGAACTTTTTCTGCTTTGCCGTCAATTTCCAGGTCCAGGATCGACGAGTGGAACGCTTCTTTTTTCAGCGCGTGGTACAGGGCGTTGTGGTCCAGGGCGATGGTCACCGGTGCTTCGGTACCGCCGTAGATGATGCCAGGGGTTTGGCCCGAATTGCGCAGGCGGCGGCTCGCTCCGGAACCTTGCAATTCGCGTTTGAATGCAACAACTTTCATGTGAAACTCCAATAAATAACAGGGCTCGCGCCCCGTGTTATGAAGCGCCCCGCGACCAGGCGCGCTTCGGGAAAAACGGCGCGCCCGGCTGAAAACCGGGCGCGCCGCCTGAAAAACTGACTTGTCGTTTGCCGTTTAGTCGACAAACAGGGAGATCACGGAATCGCCCTTGATGATGCGTTTGAACGTCTCTGCCAGCAGTGGTGCGCAGGTCAGCTGACGGATCTTGGTGCACTGCTTGGCGGCGTCCGACAACGGAATGGTGTCGGTCACGACCAGCTCATCCAGCGACGAGCTGTTGATGCGGTCGATTGCAGGACCGGACAGCACCGGGTGCGTGCAGTAAGCGATGACTTTCTTGGCGCCGCGCTCTTTCAGCACTTCCGCTGCCTTGACCAGGGTACCTGCGGTGTCGACCATGTCATCCATGATCACGCAGTTACGGCCTTCAACGTCACCGATGATGTTCATCACTTCGGAGACATTGGCTTTTGGACGGCGCTTGTCGATGATGGCCAGGTCGCAACCCAGACGTTTTGCCAGTGCACGGGCACGCACCACACCGCCGACGTCTGGCGATACCACCAGCAGGTCTTCGTTGTGTTTCTTCTGCAGATCGCTCAGCAGAATTGGCGAAGCGTAAATATTGTCAACCGGGATATCGAAGAAGCCCTGGATCTGGTCTGCGTGCAGATCCATGATCAGGACGCGCTCAACGCCGGCTTCTTCCAGCATGTTGGCAACCACTTTGGCCGAAATCGCCACACGTGCGGAACGTGGACGGCGGTCTTGACGGGCGTAGCCAAAGTAAGGAATCGCTGCGGTGATACGGCCAGCAGATGCACGTTTCAGTGCGTCAACCATCAGGATCAGTTCCATCAGGTTGTCGTTGGTAGGCGCGCAGGTCGATTGCAGAACGAAGACGTCTTTACCGCGGACGTTCTCGTTAATTTCAACCATTACTTCGCCGTCCGAGAATTTCGAAACGTTCGCTTTGCCGAGAGGGATGCCGAGATTTTTTGCGACTCCTTCTGCCAACGCGGGATTAGCGTTGCCGGTAAAAACCATCAGGTTTTCGTAAGCCATGGGAGTCCCAGAGAAGTTGTAGAAGATTTTGAAGAAAGCCAGCGGAAGCCGCGTGGCACTGAAACAAGTAGAATGAGGCGCATTGTGCGCCTCACTTTTGCTCTATCTGGCCGGAGACATACGCCTCGACGGGTCCAGATACAAACGAATGGCAGGGGAACAAGGATTCGAACCTTGGTATGCCGGAATCAAAATCCGGTGCCTTAACCAGCTTGGCGATTCCCCTACGCAACTGACTGCTCGTCGTTACAGGCCAATATTATACAGCCATTTTCACGCTTCGCAAATTCTTTTTTCCGCCCTACAACTTCGCGATGATCGGATGCTGTTGCAGCGCTTTGGCTTTCCAGGCTTTCCACTTCGCTGGCACTTTTGCAAGTACCGCGTCGGCGTCGTCCTCGGATGCTACCGCACTGAACACACATGCACCTGAGCCAGTCATCCTGGCATCACCGTAAGCACCTAGCCATTCTACCGCTTCTGCTACCGGCGGGAATAACTTCGTTGCTACCTGTTGCAAGTCGTTCTTTCCAAACCCCGCTATTCTGGAGTGGCTGGAAAAGTCCGCTATATTAACGACCGGCGTATCCCTTGTCAATTGTTCTGAGCCAAAAATTGCAGCTGTTGGCACCATGACACCAGGTTCGATAACCACATACCAACAATCCGGCGCCTGCACCGGCTGCAACGCCTCGCCCACGCCCTCGGCAAACGCGGTCTCGCCAAAGATGAAAAACGGGATATCGGCGCCCAGCGGCAGGCCCAGATCCATGAGTTCCTGCCGGCTCAGTCCGGCGTTCCACAACTTGTTCAGCGCCATCAGCGTGGTGGCCGCATCGGACGAACCGCCGCCCACGCCGCCGCCCATGGGCAGCACCTTGTCAATCGCGATATCGACGCCGCGCGGCAGCACGCCCGTGCGGCGCAGCACTTCCGCCTGCAGCAGCGTTGCCGCACGAATCATCAGGTCGCTCTGTTCCGGCACGCCCGGCATGTCGGTCACGCGGCGCAGCACCGTGTCGTCGCGCAGCGTGAAGTGCAGCGTGTCGCCGTGATCGATCAGCTGGAACACGGTTTGCAGCAGGTGATAGCCGTCTGCACGGCGGCCATTCACGTGCAGGAATAAGTTGAGCTTGGCGGGCGCCGGGCAATGGTTCAGTTCAGTCATGCGTGCATTTTACTGGCCGGCGGGATAGATGACGATGCGGATTTGCATATCTTCCACCGCCTGCCCCAGCGCGATGCGCGTGACGTCAATGCGCTTGGGCTGCGGCACCTTGGCGCTCTCGTCCTGCCAGCTCATGTACTCCAGCTTCCAGCCGTCGCGCGTGATGACGTTGTCGTTGGCTGGCGAGGCGACAAAGCGCTTGCCATCGCTGTCGGTGGCATAACCTTGCAGCCAGTCGCGCAGGCCGGACACCGGCAAGGTCCAGCCCAGCGTCTGCGCCGTCAGCGTATCCAGGTCGGGCGCGGTGCGCGGCGGCTTGCCGCTTTCCGTCAGCGTGGCCGAACGCGGCGTCACGTTGATGACGGCCACCGTCTGCCCGGTCGGTGAAATCAGGTTGACGTCAGTGTTGGCCTGGCTTTGATGCCAGCTGAAGGTGCCGTTCAGCGATTCCTTCTTGCCGTCGCGGCTGTAGTTGATGGCGATGCGGCCATTCAGGTCAACGCTGTCGCGGTAGGGCGCAACGGCGGCGCTGGAACGTGGCGTGGCAGGCGTGCTGGCGCAGCCGGCCAGCGCGCTCAGGGCAACAGCAATCAGTAGTGGTCGTATCATTTACAGGCTTTGGTTGAGGCGCGCCAGTGTGCTCTTCAGCGCGTCGTTTTGGGGATCTTTGGCGCGCGCTTCTTTCCAGATCTTTTGCGCGCCATCGACATCGCCTTTGGCAAACAGCACTTCACCGAGGTGCACGGCGATTTCCGGATCGCTGCGCAACGCGTAAGCGCGGCGCAGATAGCTCTCCGCCTCGCTCAGGTTGCCCATGCGGTACTGCACCCAGCCCATGCTGTCCATGATGAAGGGATCGCCGGGCGCCATTTTCATGGCCTTGTCGATCAGCGTATAGGCTTCCGGCAGGCGCTCGTTGCGCTCGGCCAGCGAGTAGCCCAGCGCGTTGTAGGCGTGCTGGTTGTCCGGCGCGGCAATCATCACCTGGCGCAGCGACTGTTCCATGAGCTCGACCTGCCCCAGCTTCTCCGCCACCAGGGCATAGTCGTACAGCAGGTCGGGATTGCCCGGATAGCGCTTGATGGCGTTTTCCAGCACCACGAACGCGGCGCGGTGGTCGCCCGCGTCGCGCAGCAGCTGGGCGTCGGTCTGGAACACCTGCGCCTGATCGTTCGGGTCGCTGGGCTTGAGGTCGGCCAGCTGCTTGCGCGCTTCGTCCACATTGCCTTTGCGCGCAGTCAGCGCCGCCATTTTCATGCGGGCGGCGATATAGATTTTTTCATCGCTGTTGTCGACCTTGTCCAGCCAGTTGTAGGCCGCGTCCAGATCGCCGCGCTGTTCGGCGATCTGCGACAGGATCATCAGGGCTTTCGACGGGTCGCGCTCATCGTTGGGATGGGCTTCCAGTTCGGCGATGAAACGGCTGAAGTATTTTTCCGCCTCATCCAGATTGTTGGTCTGGGTGCCGATCACGCCCAGCGCAAACAGGGTGGCAATGTTGTCCGGTTGTTCTTTGAGCAGTATCAGGAATTGCTTGCGTGCCTCGTCGAGCTGCTTGTTGTCCACCAGCAGGCGGGCGTAGGCGGCGCGCACTTCGTTCGCCTTGGGATATTGCTGCAGGAAGCCGGTCAGTACTTTGACGGCAGAGTCGATGTCGCCCGACACCTGTGCACTGGTCAGGATGGCCAGTTCGGAATCCGGCTTGATGGCCAGCGCCTTGGCCGCTTCAGCGCGCGCAGTGACGGGATCGTTCAGGGCAAACGCGCCCTGGGCCAGGATCAGGTGCGACTCCATCACGCTGTCATACGGCCCCAGCACGCGCTGCTGCAGCGTATAGGCGGCCGCCTTGTCCTTGGCGCGCAGCAGGTATTGCTGCATCTGGAACATGGCCAGCGGACGTGCCGCCGGCGGCGCATTGGCGAGGCGTTGCTCGAATATCGCTTCCGCTTCGCTGAGGTCATCGCCGGCCACGGCAAAACCGAGGAAGTACTGCATCGCATCGTCCGAGTCCGGCGCCAGGCTGCGCCACAGACGGATGGCCGACATCGCCTCGCCGCCCTGCTTGGCCGTCATGGCCATTTCTGCGGCACGGCGCGCCAGGCGCGGATCGCGCGTCTGCTGCGCCAGCGCCATCATGGTGATGTACGGCCCCTGCCAGTCGCCCTGCTTGAACTCCAGTTCCGCCTTGGTGATGCGGAACAGCAGATCGCCGGTCAGCTCGGTATTGGGCAGCGCTTCCGGCGTGGGGGCCGGAGCTTCGGCCGCTGCAGCGGCGGTATCCGGTTCGGCAGGCGTGGCGGGCTGCGGCGTTGCGGCGGACTCGGCCTGCTTCTGCGGCGCGATAGCGCACGCCGACAGCAAGGCAGAGAGGGTTACAATGGCGAAAGCGTTTTTCAAAGGGGAATCCTGGCAAGTCAGCAAGTACGTCAGATTTTACGCCGAACGCATCGCGCGCGGAGTTTGACTAGTGTAACCAAATATTCCGCTACGGCCAGATTCCCAGCCTATCTTTCCACTCCAGCCAGACAGATGCCAGAATTACCAGAAGTCGAAGTTACCCGGCGCGGCGTCGCGCCCCATATCGAAGGCCGCACTGTGCGCGCGGTCGTGCTGCGCCGCGCGGGCCTGCGCTGGCCCTTCCCGCCCGCCTTGCCGCAGCTGCTGGCGGGCCGCAAGGTGCTGAGTACGGGCCGCCGCGGCAAGTACCTGCTGGTGCACTTCGAGCATGGCACGCTCATCATCCATCTGGGCATGTCGGGCCATTTGCGCGTCATGGCGCCCGGCATTGCCCCGGAAAAACATGACCATTTCGATCTGGAAGTGGACAGCCCGGACGGCCGCCAGGTGCTGCGCATGAAAGACCCGCGCCGCTTTGGCGCGGTGCTGTGGCATGACGCTGCCGATGGCGACCTGGAGCACCACATCCTGCTGCGCGAACTGGGCGTGGAGCCGCTGGAAGCGGGCTTTAGCGGGAAATTGCTGTACGATCAGACCCGGCAGCGCAGCGCGCCCGTCAAGCAGGTGCTGCTGGCGGGCGATATCGTGGTTGGCGTGGGCAATATCTATGCGTCGGAAAGCCTGTTTCGGGCCGGCATCAACCCGAAAACGCCGGCCAGGCGCATCAGCCTGGCGCGTTACGAGAAGCTGGCGCAGGCGGTGCGCGAGATCCTGGCCGAGGCCATCGTCCAGGGCGGCAGCACGCTGCGCGATTTTATTAGCGTGAATGGGCAGTCCGGATATTTCCAGCAGACCTATTTCGTCTATGATCGGACTGGTGTGCCGTGCCGCGTGTGCGCGGCGCCGATACGCCAGATCAAACAAGGGCAGCGTTCTACCTTCTATTGTGTAAATTGCCAAAAATAAGGGCAGACAGATGATGGTCAGGGATTTTGAACAGTACAGCGCCTGGCGGCAGGGCGTCGTCAACGCGCTGAAAAACTATCAGACGTGGATGGCGGGCGCAGCCCTGACCGATGCCGCCACCGAGCAGCGCATTGTCCGCACCCTGACCCGGCTGGCGGATGACAAGCTGTCGGTCGCCTTTGTGGCGGAATTCTCGCGCGGTAAATCGGAACTGATCAACGCCATCTTCTTTGCCGAATATGGCCAGCGCATCCTGCCGTCCGCCGCCGGCCGCACCACCATGTGCCCGACCGAGCTGCTGTGGGATGCCAGCCTGGCGCCGTCGATCCGCCTGCTGCCGATCGAAACGCGGGCCGACAACCTGTCCACCGGCGATTACCGCGACCAGCCTGCCGCGTGGACCGTGCTGCCGCTGAACCTGGACGCGGGCGCCGACATGCACGAGGCCTTCAAGCAGGTCAGCAAGACGCGCTATGTGCCGGTGGAAGAAGCCAAGCGCTACGGCCTGTACGATGAGGACGATCCCGACATGCCGGTCACACTGGATGACAACGGCCACGTGGAAATTTCACTGTGGCGGCATGCGATCATCAATTTCCCGCATCCGCTGCTCAAGCAGGGCCTGGTGATCCTGGATACGCCGGGCCTGAACGCCATCGGTACCGAGCCCGAGCTGACGCTGAACCTGATCCCGAACGCGCACGCAGTGCTGTTCATCCTGGCCGCCGATACCGGCGTGACCAAGAGCGATATCGAAGTCTGGCGCAATCACATCGGCGCCGGCGCGGGCCGCCTGGTGGTGCTGAATAAAATCGATAGCATGTGGGATGAGCTGCGCAGCGAAGACGACGTCAACGCCGAGATCGAACGCCAGCAGGCCAATGTCGCCCACATCCTGGCGCTGGAGCCGCGCCAGGTGTTTCCCGTGTCGGCGCAAAAGGCGCTGGTGGGCAAGATCAATCACGATGTCGAGCTGCAGGCACGCAGCCGCCTGCATGCGCTCGAAGGCGCGCTGTTCAATGAGCTGATTCCGGCCAAGAAGGACATCGTGCGCCGGCATCTGAGCGAGGATTTGCAGGCCCTGAGCACGGCGCAGCAAGGCATGCTGAACGCGCGCATCCGCGGCATCGTCGAGCAGCTGCACGAGCTGAAGAGCCTGCGCGGCAAGAACCACAGCGTGGTGGCGCACATGATGCGCCGCATAGATGTGGAAAAGAAGGAGTTCGACGCCAGCCTGTTCAAGCTGCAGGCGACACGCGCGGTCTTCACGCGCCTGTCGACCGAGCTGTACACCTGCATGGGCATGGACATCGTGCGCGACGATATCGAGCAGGTGCGCGAAGAGATGCAGCGCAGCCGCTTTTTCATCGGCGTGCGCGATGCGGTGCGCAGCTATTTCGAACGCACGCGCGCCAATCTGGACGCGGCGGAGCGCAAGACCATCGAGATCACCGAGATGATGGGTGTGATGTATCGCCGCTTCTCCAGCGAGCACGGCCTGACGCTGGCGCTGCCGATGCCGTTCTCGCTGGCGCCGTACCGCGACGAGATGGCCAGCATCGAGGCGATCTACTACAAGACCTTCGGCACGGCGACCCTGATTACCACCAGCCGCGTGGTGCTGATGGAGAAGTTCTTCGACACCATCGCTTCGCGCGTGCGCGGCTGCTTCAAGGCCGCCAACAACGATGCGGAAGCGTGGCTCAAGGTCATCATGGCGCCGCTGGAGGCGCAGATCCGGCAGCATAAGGATCAGTTGAAACACCGGCTGGCGTCGATCCAGCGCATCCACGATGCGACCGACAGCCTGGAACAGAAAATCGATGCGTTTGAACGCAGCCAGCAAGAGCTGGAAGCGCAGAAGATGCGTCTCAACGAACTGGCTGGCGCCATCAGCATTGCCATCAACGCGGAGTTTGTGGCGCTCGACGCCGCCGCTTAATTAGGAACACGATGAAAGTAGTCGCAGTAGAGAATTTTGCAGATCCCAGTTTTTCGGCCGATCTGATCGGTTGGCAAAAAGTCCATGGCCGTCACGCCCTGCCTTGGCAGAACACCACCGACGCGTATCTGATCTGGCTGTCTGAAATCATGTTGCAGCAGACGCAGGTGTCGGCAGTGCTCGGGTATTACGCGCGCTTCCTGGAGCGCTTCCCTACCCTGCGCGATCTGGCCGCCGCGCCGGTGGAAGATGTGATGGCGCAATGGAGCGGCCTGGGTTATTACACGCGGGCGCGCAATCTGCACAAATGCGCGCAGCGCGTGGTGGCGGAGTATGACGGCGTATTCCCTGCCGATCCCGTGCTGCTGGCGGAGTTGCCTGGCATCGGCCGTTCAACGGCAGCGGCGATTGCGGCGTTTTCCAGCGGCCGGCGCGCGGCCATCATGGACGGCAACGTCAAGCGCGTGTTTGCGCGCGTGTTTGGCATCGACACCTATCCGGGCGAGAAAAAGACCGAGGACGCCATGTGGCGGCGCGCGGAAGCGCTGTTGCCGGAGACGGGCATCGAGTCGTACACGCAGGGCCTGATGGACATGGGCGCGACCTTGTGCACGCGCAGCAGTCCGTCGTGCGAGCGCTGCCCGATGCAGCCGCGCTGCGTGGCGTTTGCCACCCAGCGTACCAAGGACCTGCCGGTGCGCAAGCCGAAAAAGGCGACGCCGGAAAAGCACACCGTGATGCTGGCGATAGTCGATAACGGACAGGTGCTGCTGGAACAGCGGCCGCCAACCGGCATCTGGGGCGGCTTGCTGTCCCTGCCGGAACTGGAAGGCCATGTCGCGGCCGAGGACGACGAGGTCGCCGATGCTGACCACGGTGCGCTGGCACAGGCAGTGGGCCGCTTCGGTGAGTTGGAATCCTACGACCGGTTGTCGACAGTCACGCATGTCTTCACGCATTACAAGCTGCACATTGCGCCCTACCAGGTCACGCTGGCACGCCGCCAGGCCATGGTGGCCGAGGCCGGCTACGTCTGGTGTGACGCCGCCAAGCTTGCCGAAGCTGCCCTGCCCGCACCGGTAAAGAAACTGCTGCTGGACCTGGTAGGCGACCGCCGCGAGGCGCAGCAGCGGATGTTCTAGAGATACTTGATCGCCGCGATAAACATGGCGGCAACGCTGATCTGGGAGGCGAATATCCACTTCAGCAACATAGTCGTTGATTGCGCAATTTTGGTATCGAGTCGCGCGAACCCGGCGTCAATCCTGGCGCCGAGCTCCTTGGTACTAAGCTCAGTATGCACGCTGTCTATCCTGGCGTTGAGCGCAGTGCGCACGAGATCAATTTTGCCACTGAGTTCAGCGTATACCAGATCGGTCTTGGCACTGGCTTTGGCGAATCCTGTCTCTGTTTTGGCGAATCCCACGCCCATCTCTTCACGGAATACAGCAAGCTCGTCCCTGCGCACGTAAGTGGACTGGATGACGGCAACCTCGGTCTCCAGTGTACTGACCCGCTCGCTGATTTGCTGATCCATGGCCGCCTCCTGTCAACCATCATCCGCCGCACGATTGCGTGGGTCAAGCTCAGCAATGAACAGCGAAGCTTGAGGCAGGTCAGAGTTCGTCGAGGGAGAACAGGCGGCGGTGCTCGCGGATCGCGTAGCGGTCGGTCATGCCGGCAATGTAGTCGGCGATCTTGCGGGCCTGCTTGTTCACGTCGCCGGACTTGTCCTGATAATCCGGCGGCAACAGCACCGGCTCCGCCATGAACGAGTCAAACAGTTCACGCACAATCCGGCTGGCTTTGACGCGCATGCGGTTGACCTTGTAGTGGCGATACAGATTCGCATGCAGGAAGCGCTTGAGTTCGGTCGCATCCTTGCGCATGCCATCGGAGAAGCGGATCAGCGGCGGCGCGTTGCGCACGTCATCGATATGCTGCGGCGCCGCATCGGCAATGCGGCTGGTGGAGGTCACGATCAGGTCGTCTGCCAAGGCCGTGATCAACCGGCGCAAGGTTTCATAAATCGCGCGCCGGCCGGACAGGCCCGGGAAGGCCAGCTGCACATCGCGCCACAGACGCGCAAAGAAATCCACCTGTTCCAGTTGCGCAATCGAGATCAGCCCCGAACGCAAGCCGTCATCGATGTCATGGCTGTTGTAGGCGATTTCATCGGCCAGATTGGTCAGCTGCGCTTCCAGCGACGGCTGGGTGCGGTCGATGAAGCGCTGCGCCACAGGCCCCAGCAGGCGCGCATTGTTCAGCGAGCAGTGCTTGAGGATGCCCTCGCGCGTTTCAAACATCAGGTTCAGGCCATTCCACGCGCCGTAGTGCTCTTCCAGCTCATCGACCACACGCAGGCTTTGCAGATTGTGTTCGAAGCCGCCGTAATCCTTCATGCACTCGTTGAGCACGTCCTGGCCCACGTGGCCGAACGGCGTGTGGCCCAGATCGTGCGCCAGAGAAATCGCCTCGACCAGGTCTTCATTGAGCCGCAGATTGCGCGCCAGCGAGCGGCCGATCTGCGCCACCTCCAGGCTGTGCGTGAGCCGGGTGCGGAACAAATCGCCTTCATGGTTGAGGAAGACCTGGGTCTTGTACTCCAGCCGGCGGAATGCCGAGGAGTGGATGATGCGGTCGCGGTCGCGCTGGAACTGGCTGCGCGACGCATGCGCCGTCTCGGGATGACGGCGGCCGACGCCGCCTTCAGAATGCGCCGCGTACGGCGCGAGGTATTCTTCCGGCGACATCGCAGCCTCCCCGTCAGATATGCGCTGCCAGCGTCGCCAGCAGCAGCTCCTGCGGCGCGTTGGTGATCTTCGGTGCGCCGAGCGGATTGAGCAGGATGAACTTGATGGCGCCGCCCTCGTTCTTCTTGTCGACTTCCATCGCTTCCAGCCACTGTGCGGTGCCGAGGTCCGGCGCCTTCACCGGCAGGCCGGCCGCGGCTACCAGGTTGCGCAGACGCACCACGGTAGCCGCATCGACCAGGCCCATGCGGTGCGACAGGTCGGCCGCCATCACCATGCCGCAGCCGACGGCCTCGCCGTGCAGCCAGACGCCATAACCCAGGCCCGCTTCAATCGCGTGGCCGAAGGTATGGCCGAAGTTCAGGATGGCGCGCAGGCCGCCTTCGCGCTCGTCCTGGCGCACCACGTCCGCCTTGATCTCGCAGGAACGCGCAATCGCATATGCCAGCGCGCCCTTGTCGCGCGCCACCAGCTTGTCAATATTCGCTTCGATCCAGTCAAAGAACGCGGCGTCAATGATGGCGCCGTGCTTGATGACTTCCGCCAGGCCGGCCGACAGTTCGCGGTCCGGCAGGGTTTCCAGGGTCGAGGTGTCGGCAATCACCGCGCGCGGCTGGTAGAACGCGCCAATCATGTTCTTGCCCAGCGGGTGGTTGATGCCAGTCTTGCCGCCCACCGAGGAATCCACCTGCGACAGCAAGGTGGTCGGCACCTGGATGAAATCGACGCCGCGCATATAGCTGGCGGCGGCATAGCCGGTCAGGTCGCCAATCACGCCGCCGCCCAGCGCAATCAGCGTGGTCTTGCGGTCGGCCTTGGTTTCCAGCAGCTGGTCGAAAATCTGCATCAGGCTGGCCCAGTTCTTGAACTCCTCGCCATCCGGCAGCACCACCGAAGTGACTTGCTTGCCAGCATCACGCAACCCCGTCTCGATGCGCTCCAGGTAGAGCGGCGCCACAGTGGTGTTGGTGACGATGGCCACCTTGCTGCCACTCACATGGCGGGCCAGCAGCGCGCTGTCGTTGAGCAGTGCGGGACCAATGGAAATCGGGTAGCTGCGCTCGCCCAGATCTACGTTTAACAGGATGTTGGATTGTTCGTTCATCGATGGTTCGGCGTGAGTGACGCAGTTGGGCGCAGCTTCGCAAGCCAGGGCGTCCATCTGGTTCAAAATGGTCTGAACCATCGATTGTACGTTAGGACGGCCGGTATCGATGACCAAATCGGCAATTTCCATGTACAAGGGCTCGCGCACCGCCATCAATTCCTCGAGTTTTTTGCGCGGGTCGGCGGTTTGCAGCAGCGGCCGGTTCTTGTCATGCGCGGTGCGTTGCAGGATGCTGTTGACGCTGGCGCGCAGGTAGATGACGGTGCCGCGCGCCTTGAGGAAGGCGCGGTTGTCCGGATTCAGAATGGCGCCGCCGCCGGTGGCCAGCACGATGCCCGCCTGCCCGGTCAGCTCGCGGATGACGTCCGCCTCGCGGCGGCGGAAGCTCGCCTCGCCCTCGATTTCAAAGATCCACGGGATCGAGGCGCCGGTACGGGCCTCGATCTCATGGTCAGAATCTATAAACCTCAGCCCCAGCTTGCGCGCCAGGATGCGGCCGATGGTGGTTTTTCCCGCCCCCATCAGGCCGACTAGAAACACATTCTGCATTCAACATCCACTATAAGGGGTTACTGCACAGCGTACCGACACCATAAGGACTGCTACGGCCCGGTGGGTCCTGCGTCTTGATGGCGTAATCTGCGCTTAATCCCATCAAGTGTACCAGAGAGGTGTAGCTGGACTCAGTGCCGCTGGCCTGGCCGCGTATCGTCAGGTTCACATCCAGCCAGTAAACATTGTCGCGCGGGTAGATCAGCGACACCGAGGCGCGGCCGCTGGCGTCGGTGGTCACGCTCGGCGTCACCGTCACCGGGATGCCAGGGTCGAGCCGGCCATTGCCGTTGACATCCTCGCCGGCATCCAGGATGCCGTTGCTGTTGAGGTCTTCATTGGCGCAGGCGGTGCGGCTGGCTGGTTCCCACGGTCCGGCCGGCAAGGTGTATTGCTGCACGCCCTTGTAATACGTCACCGGCAGCACCGAGGCGGTCAGCTTGATGCCGGGCACGGCATTGCCGGCGGCGTCGGTCACGATGACCGCATAGTCCATCTGGTAAGTCGTGGTGCTGGGCACGCCAACGGTATTGCCAGTGCCGGCGCTGATGAACAGCGAGCGCTGCGCCACGGTCAGGTTCACGGCGGCGGTCGGGCCGGAGCCGCCGATCAGCTTGGCCTGGATCTGCACGCCGTTGAGCGCTGTCGCGGCCGTGCCGGCAATGAAGCTGGTGGTGGCCGTGCCATCGGCGCCGGTGGTGACCACGGCCGGCTGGGTCAGCGTGCCGCCGCTCGGGTCGCTGATGATGGAGAACGCCACGGTCGCGTTCTTGACCAGGTTGTTGAGCGGCGTGCCATCCCGCACGATGGCGCGCAGCGTGGTTTGCTGGGTGGTGCTGCCCGCCGTATTCACGCCGATCACGGCAGGATCGGCTTGCAGCGAAATGGTGGTGGCATTGGTCACCGGCGCCACGAATTCCAGGTCGGTCTGCGTAGTGAGGCCGCCGGAATTGGCGGTCAGCGTCGCCACGCCGGGGCTGGTGGCATTCACATAGGCCGAGGCCGCACCGCCGGACACCGCCAGCGGACTGCTCAGTGTGGTGCGGCACGTCGATTCGGCATAAATCGTGCCGCGCGAGGTGCTGATGGTCACCGTGGCGCCTGGTGCATTGGTGACAGACACCTGCTGGCAGCCGCCGATCGCAGCGGAGGTTTCCGGATTGCCGCCGCTATCGAGCGCCTTCATGGCAAAGGTGGAGGAATTGACCGCGATGCCGACCGAGGCAATCTCGCCCATGGACTTGACGGTGATCACGTCCGCCGAGCCGCCGCTGGCCGTGTAGGTCAGCACCAGTTGCCCGCCCGAATTGGTCACCGGCGTACCGCCGCCCTTGACCGTCAACGCATTCGCATTCGAGCTGTAGTTCACCGTTTTGCCGACCAGCGCGTTGCCGGCCGAATCCACCAGCTTCACCGTCACATCAGCGCTGGCGCCCACATTGATGGTCGGCGCAGCATTGATAGTGAGCCGGTTGCCCGTGACGTTGACGATCGTGGTGGCTGGCACGGCCCCCGGCACGGTGGCGGTAATCTTGATCGCGCGCGAGGTGGCGTCACCGCCGGTACCCAGTTTTTCCGTCACGATGCCCTGCGCATTGGTGACGCGGTTGGTCAGCGTCAGCGCGCCCGAGTCGGACTTCAGATCGACCGTGACGTTCGGCATCACGGTATTGTTGGCGTCACGCACCAGCGCGCTGACCGTGACCTCGTTGCCGGTGGTGCCGGCCGACGCCAGCGTGCCGGAATCCGTCGTCAGCGTCAGCGTCGGCACCGCACTGATGACCTGCACCGTGATGGTGTTCGAGTTGATCGATCCCGCGCTGGCGGTAATCGAAATGGTGCGCAGCGAGGAGTCTCCTTTGACGCTGAGCTTTTCCACCACCTGGCCGGAAGTGTTGGTCAGGCGGTTCAGGTTGCTGATGGTGCCCGAGCTGGCATTGAAGTTCACGGTTTCATTGGGCAAGGCATTGCCGCCGCCGTCTTTGACGATGACAGTCAGCGTCACTTCCGTGCCATCCAGGCCGGACGAGGCAATCGTGGCCGCACTGGCCGTCAGCGTCACGCTGGCCGCCTTCGATGGCGCCTGGCCATTGCTATTCGTTCCCGGGGAGCCGCCACCACCGCCGCACGCGGCCAGCAGGCCCGCGCACGCCATCACGCCCAGCCATCCAATGATTTTTTTCATGAAGCGCACCTCATTCAAAGTGAATCAAATTACCGCGCCGTCGACAGCTTGTCTGCCACAATCTTGGGCGTGATGAACACCAGCAGCTCCGTCTTGTCGTTGGTGCGGGTGTTGCTGCGGAAGAGATAGCCCAGGATGGGCACGTCGCCGAGCAGCGGCACCTTGTCGGTGGTGCTGCGTTCGGTTTGCTGGTAAATGCCGCCCAACACCACCGTGCCGCCGTTGTCGACCATGACCTGGGTCTTGACGTGCTTGGTGTCGATGGCAAAGCCGGAACGGGTTTCCTGGCCCACGCTGTCCTTGTTGACGTCAACGTCGATCACGACATTGCCATCCGGCGTGATCTGCGGCGTGACTTCCAGCCGCAGGTTGGCCTTGCGGAACATGATCGAGGTAGCACCGCTGCTGGTCGCCACCTGGTACGGTAGCTCGATGCCCTGCTCGATCAGCGCCACCGCCTTGTCGGCCGTGATCACGCGTGGACTGGAGATGATCTTGCCGGTGCCGTCTTCTTCCAGCGCGGACAGCTCCAGGTTCAGAAAACGGTTGGCGGCCGAGGAAAACAGGCTTACCGCCAGGCTGCCCGCCTGCGCACCGTTGATGTTACCCGCCGGCAGATTGATGAACTGGGTGTTGTTGTAGCTGCTGTCTGTGACCTTGACTTGGCCCGTGCTTTCGCCGACGCCGGTCAGATTGCCGCTCACCGCCACCCGGGTATTGCTGTTGCCCAGCTGGTAGCCGGTATCGCCACCGCGGATGGTACGCATGTCGGAAAAGCCCAGCTTGGCGCCGAGGTTGCGCGTAAAGGTGTCGCTGGCCTCGACGATGCGCGCCTCGATCAGCACCTGCTTGGTGGCGACGTCGGTCTTGGCAATCAGGCGGCGCACATCTTCCAGCTTGGAAGCGATGTCGGTCACGAACAGCTGGTTGGTGCGCGGCTCGATGATGGCGCTGCCGCGCTTGGACAGGATGCGGTTCTTGGCATCACCGCCCTCCAGGCCAAACACCACTTTGAACGCTTCGGCCTTCTGGTAATTGAGCTGGAAGATTTCCGACTTCAGCGGCTCCAGATCAGCAATCTGCGCGCGCTGCTCCAGCTCCAGTTTTTCCTTGGTCAGCAATTCCTCCTTGGGCGCGATCCAGATTACCGAGCCGTTCTTGCGCATGTCCAGGCCCTTGGCTTGCAGGATCACATCCAGCGCCTGGTCCCACGGTACCTCTTTCAGGCGCAGGGTCAGATTGCCGCTGACGCTATCGCTGGTGATGATGTTGAGACCGGAAATGTCGGCAATCGCCTGCAAGGCCGCGCGCACTTCCACGTTCTGGAAATTGAAGGACAGCTTCTCGCCACGGTAGCCTTGCGAGCCCTGCGTCAGCTTGTTGGGATCTTCCTTGATCGGCTTGACGTCCACCACCAGCTGGGTGTCGCTCTGGTACACGGTCTGTTCCCACAGGCCGCGCGCCTCGATGGTCAGGCGCGTATTCTCGCCCTGCGGCACGGCGGTGACCTGCGCTACCGGCGTGCCAAAGTCGCTCACGTCCAGGCGGCGGCGCAGATTGTCGGGTACGCCCGTGCGCAGGAAGTCCACCACCACACCGGTAGGCGTCTGGCGCACATCGACGGCCACCTGGTTGTTGGGCAGATCGACCACCACCCGGCCTTCGCCGTTGGCGCCACGGCGGAAGTCCAGGTCGCGCAACATCTGGCGGCCCGTCGGTGCTGGCGACGTGGCCGCCTTGACCGGCAAGCCGCTGGCGTCCACTGCGGTAGCGATGCCGCCCGAACCATCAATGGTCAGGATGACCGACTTGCCGTCCACCGCAGTGGCGTAATTAAGCGAACGTTTCAGGTTGAAGACGAGCCGCGACCGTTCACCGGCCTGCACCACATTCACGCTGCGCAGGTCGCCCTGGTTCAGCTCCTGCGAAGTTTTACCGGTGGCATTGACGGTGGCGCCAAAATCCATGACGATGCGCGCCGGATTGGTGATGGCAAAGTTAATCAGCGGTTCCGCCGGTTTATTGGTCATCGTGATCTTGACGATGAGGTTGGCGCCCTGCTGGCTGGCGGTAATCGATTCAATGCCATTGCCGATGCGGTCGTCAGCACGCGCGGGCGCCAGCTGCATGCAGAGCGCCAGGGCGAACAATGGCGCCCAGTATGCGGCGGCGAACAGGCGCCGGGCCGTGTGATGAGCGTTCATTTGGCAGTCTCCTTGTTTTCCTGCAGTTCCAACCTGGACAGGCGCTCCACCCAGTCACCCGTGGCGTCCTGGACGATTTCCTTGAGGCTGACGCTGTCATCGTCAATGCGGGTGACGCGGCCGTAGTTCTGGCCCAGGTGCTGGCCCACCACCACATGGTGCAAAGCGCGGTCAACCTGCAGCACGGCATACAGCACACCCTTGCTCTCGATGGTGCCCACCATCTTGATGGTGTCCAGCGGATACGTCTCCAGCAGCTCCTTGCGGCGCTGGGTATCGGGATGCAGCCCGCTGGCGCCGCCGCTGGCGGCCTGCCGGGCCAGTTCGGCCAGCAGCTTGTTGGGATTGAACGGGTCCAGTTCATCCTTGTGCACGTAGGCAAACGGGATAAAGGTTTTCGGCTCGGCCAATGGCGGCACCTTGACCCTGGTCTGGGCGTCCACCTGCTTCATCCAGGTGCGGACTTCCTGCACGTCGCTGTCGCCACAACCAGCCAGTAGCAGCAATGCCATCAATGCGGTCAGCGTCCTCATGATTTTTTCGCCGCCTTCTTCTTGTCCGCGGCGGCCTTGCGCTGCGCTGCCACCTCTTCCGGGTCCAGGTAACGGAAGGTCTTGGCCACCGCCTCCAGTGTCAGCACGCCATCCTTGCCGGTGCTGAGCGCCATGTTGTTGAGCGTGACGATGCGCGGCAGATTGGCGATGTCGCCGGTGAAGGCGCCGATGTCGTGGTAATTGCCGGTCACCTTGATGTCGATCGGCAGCTCGGCGTAGTAATCCTTGACTACCACCTGCTGCGGCTTGAACAGGTCGAACTGCAAGCCGCGCCCGGCGCCAGCCTGGTTGATGTCGGTCAGCAGCGCCGCCATCTCGGCCTTGCTCGGCAGCTGTTTCTGCAAACGCTCCACGTACTGGTCGACCTGGGCCTTTTGCGCGCGCAAGGCGTCGAGGTTGATCGCCTGCGCCATCTTGATCTTGTATTCGTCGCGCAGCTTGGCTTCCACCTGCGCGCCCGCATCCTGCTCCTCGAACTGCGAGCTCCAGTAGCCGAAATAGCCGGCCACGCACACCACCGCCGTCACGCCGACCGCGCACAGCACGCGCGGCGCCAGCGGCCACTGCCCTGGGTGGCGGCCATTCAGGTCGCGGAACTGGTCGGCGAACTGCGCAAACAGCAAATGGAGATTGAGGTTGGCTTTGGCCATCGCCGGCGCTCCTAGGTGTGCGCTGGCGGCGAGCCGCTGGCGGGAACGTTGGCGGGCGCGCCCGCAGGGGCAGCGGGCGCTTTGCCCTTGGCGCCGTCTTCCGGCTTGTCCTTGTCGCGCGGCCGCTTGATGTTGACGTTGAGGTTGAATTCCACCACCTTCTTGGCCGTCTTGCCCTGCCCCAGCCCGGTGGACTTCACTTCAATCAGGTCTGGGCGCTCCAGCCACGGCGACACACCGGCCAGGTTGCGCAGCAGCTCGGACACCCGCTCCTGCGACTGCGCGTAGCCATTCACGGCCACCTTTTGCCCATCCTGCCGGAACGCCTTGAGATACACGCCGGGCGGCGTCTGCCGGACCAGCTCGTCCAGCAGATACACGGGCTGGTTGCGGTCGCCCTGCAAATCCTCCACCGCTTGCTGGCGTGCTTTGAGCGCTTCGATTTCCTGCTTGAGCGTGGCGATCTCGGCGATCTTCCGGTCGAGATCGACAATCGCGGTTTTGAGCACCTGATTGCGCTGCTCCTGGATCGAGATGGCGCGCGCGTTGTAGGCGCCCACCAGCAACACGACACCCACGCCCACCACGCCGCCCAACGCCAGCAGCGCATAGAAGGCCTGCTTCTTTTGCTTGCGTTTCGCTTCGCGGTGCGGCAGCAGGTTAATCCGTATCATCAGTCGAACCTCCGCAGGGCCAGGCCGCAGGCCACCAGGTAGGCGGGCGCATCCAGCCGCAACTGCGATTCGCGTACCGACGGGCCGATCTGCATGCCCTTGAACGGCGAAATCACCGCGCTCGAGATGCGCGTGCGCGCGGCCACCAGTTCCAGCAGGCCCGGGATCACCGCGCAGCCGCCGGCCAGGAACAGCTGGTCGACCCGCGTGTACGGGGTGGAGGTGTAGAAGAACTGGATGGCGCGTGTGACTTCCAGCGCAGCGCTTTCCAGAAACGGCGTGAGCAGTTCGGCGTGGTAGTTGTCCGGCAGGTCGCCGGTCTTCTTGCGCGCCTCGGCTTCGTCGAAGGACAGGCCGTAGCTGCGCACGATGTCCTGCGTCAGCGCGGTGCCGCCGAAAGGCTGCTCGCGCTCGTAGACGGTGGCGCCGTCCAGCATCACGGAAATGTGGGTGACCTGGGCGCCGATCTGGAACAGCGCAATGATCTGGCCCGCGCCCGCCTCGGGCAGTTGCGCGATCACGCGGTCCAGCGCGGCGCGCGCGGCATAGGATTCAATATCCATCACGCTGGCCTTGAGGCCGGACGCTTCGGCAATCGCCACGCGGTCTTCGACTTTCTCGCGGCGCGAGGCGGCCAGCATGACTTCGATATCCTCGGCGGAATTAGCGGCCGGACCGATCACGTCGAAGTCCAGGCTGACTTCGTCCAGCGCGAACGGAATGTACTGGCTGGCTTCGGATTCGACCTGCACTTCCAGCTGGTCTTCCGGCATGCCAGCCGGCAGGATAATTTTCTTGGTGATCACTGCGGCGGGCGGCATGCCCAGCGCCGCATGGCGCGCCTTGGTGCCGCTCTTCTTCCAGACGCGGCGCACGGCTTCCACCACCTGGTCCATGTTCTCGATATTGCCGTCCGTGACGGCGTTGCGCGGCAGCGGTTCGGCGGCGTAGCGTTCCAGCCGGAGTTCGCCCTTGGCGCCTTGCACCAGTTCCACCAGCCGGACGCTGGAGGTGCTGATGTCGATGCCCACCAGCGGTGGGTTGCCTTGGCCCAGCAGGGCCTTGAAATCGATCATACGTTTCCTCCGGCGTCATGGCTGGCGCCTGTTCTGCAGTACATCCGAACACAGAGTCGAACTGTTTGCATAAAAGGAAACTCGTTTAAAAACCTGCGTTTAGAAGGCTTATATATGCTCGTACATTAAAACGAGCCTATTTAAGTGTAAAGGTATTTCTACCGTGCACAATTGCCTTGGTGTGAGGGTTTCGCCACACTTTATTTCGCCATCGTAAGCAACAAAGCAACTCCATTGTTTTGTTGCTCATGCAGAAATATTACTGTCGTAGGGTACGGCGCGGCGCTCGCTTATAATGGCTCGCACATTTCCATAGAAAGATCGTACTGCATGGCCTCTTCCAATTCGGCACCTCCACCCTCGCCGCCTGCCGACAAGGCGGACGGCAAACCGCGCAAACCTGCGTCCCGCTTCCTGCTCACGGCTGGCCTGTCCATTGCCGGCCTGGGCCTGACAGGCGTGCTGCTGGTTGTGTTCGGCCTGGCGATGGCTTATCCCAACCTGCCAGAACTCGACACGCTGACCGACTACCGTCCCAAGATGCCGCTGCGCATCTTCTCGGCTGATAACGTCCTCATCGGCGAGTTCGGTGAAGAGCGCCGCAACCTGGTGCGGATCAAGGACATCCCGGACGTCATGAAAAAAGCCGTGCTGGCGATTGAAGACGACCGCTTCTACGAGCACGGCGGCGTCGACTACACCGGCATCCTGCGCGCGGCCGTGCACAATGCGATGGGCGGCGGCGGCCGCCAGGGCGCATCGACCATCACCCAGCAGGTGGCGCGTAACTTCTTCCTGTCCAGCGAGCAGACCATCAAGCGCAAGGTCTACGAAATGCTGCTGGCCTGGAAGATCGAAAAAAACCTCAGCAAGGACCAGATTCTCGAGGTCTATATGAACCAGATTTATCTGGGCCAGCGCGCCTATGGTTTCTCGTCCGCCGCACAAATCTATTTCGGCAAAAACCTGCGCGACATCAGCATCGCGGAAGCGGCCATGCTGGCGGGCTTGCCCAAAGCGCCCTCGGCTTACAATCCGGTAGTCAATCCCAAGCGCGCGCGCACCCGGCAACAGTACATCCTGCAGCGCATGCACGATCTGGGCTATATCACGGACAAGCAATATGAAACGGCCAAGGCGGAAGAGCTCAAAGTCAAAACCGACAGCAGCGAATTCGGCGTGCATGCCGAGTACGTGGCCGAGCTGGCGCGCCAGCTGGTGTACGAGCAGTTCAAGGAAGACACCTACACGCGCGGCCTGAACGTGTTCACCACCATCACCAAGGCCGACCAGGACGCCGCTTACCTGGCGCTGCGCAAGGGCGTGATGGATTACGAGCGCCGCCACGCCTACCGTGGTCCGGAAGCCTACATCGACATCCCGAACAACAAGGAAGAAGCGGACGATGCCATCGAAACCGCGCTGGCCGAGCACCCGGACAACGATGACATCGTCGCGGCCATGGTGCTGCAAGCCACGCCGCAGATGATTACTGCGGTCACCGCGTCCGGCGAGGAAATCAAGATCACCGGTCCCGGCCTGGAAATGGGCCGCTCATGGCTGTCCGACAAGAACCCGCCGAACAAGCGCATCCGCCGTGGCGCCGTGATCCGCGTGATGCAGGAAGGGAAAGACTGGCAGGTGGCGCAGATGCCGGAAATCGAATCGGCGTTCGTGGCAGCCAGCACCACCGACGGCGCGATCAAGGCCATGGTGGGCGGCTTCGACTACAACCGCAACAAGTTCAACCACGTGACGCAGGCGTGGCGCCAGCCCGGTTCGTCGTTCAAACCATTCATCTACTCGGCCTCGCTGGAACGCGGCCTGTCGCCGGCCACCGTCATCAACGATGCGCCCATCTCGTTTGACGCCGGCCAGACCGGCGGCCAGGCGTGGGAACCGAAAAACTACGACGGCAAGTACGAAGGTCCGATGACCATGCGCAAGGGCCTGACCAAGTCCAAGAACATGATCTCGATCCGCATTCTGCACCGCATCGGCGCCAAGTACGGCCAGGAATACGCGACCCGCTTCGGCTTTGACGCCGACAAGAACCCGCCCTACCTGACGCTGGCCCTGGGCGCGGGCAACGTCACGCCGCTGCAGATGGCGGGCGCCTACGCGGTGTTTGCCAACGGCGGCTACAAGGTCAGCCCTTACCTGATTTCCAAGGTGACCGATGCCGATGGCAAGATCCTGTCGCAAGCCCATCCGGACGTGGCGGGCGACGAGAAGAACCGCGTGATCGACGAGCGCAACGCCTTCCTGATGGATTCGATGCTCAAGGACGTGGTGCGCTTCGGTACGGCGGCCAAGGCCAACGTGCTGGGCCGCCGCGATATCGCCGGCAAGACCGGTACCACCAATGATTCGATCGATGCCTGGTTCGCCGGCTACCAGGCCAAGCTGGTGGGCATTGCCTGGATCGGCTACGACCAGCCGAAGAACCTGGGCAACCGCGAAACCGGCGGCGGCCTGGCGCTGCCAATCTGGATCGGCTACATGCAGAAGGCGTTGAAGAATATTCCGATCGAGGAACGCGCGGTGCCGGAAGGTGTGATGCTGGTGGGAGACGAGTATTACTACGCGGAGAATCCGCCAGGCGCTGGCGTGAACAACCTCGACGCACCGGGACATGGCACCCCGGCCGAAGAAAAAGCCAAGGACGCCGTCAAGAACGAGCTGTTCTGACGGCAGGCTGGCGGACTGGCATGTCCGCCGGCGCAAGCGCCTGGTTCAGGCCAGGCTGACCTGGCTGCCGCCCTGGGCGCTGACCATCTCCGACAGCGAAGCAAACAGCTCGGTGTTATCGCGCGTGTTGATCCATCGTCCGTCGATCTGCCGGTAGTGGTAGCCGCCCGAACGGGATGCTACCCACAGCTCCTGCATTGCGGCCTGGCTGTTGACGATGATCTTGGAACCATTGTCGATAAACTCGATTTCCAGCACATTGCCGCTGCGGCTGCACTCGACGTCCAGCACGTCTTCGTCGTTGAGCTGGTCCAGTTTGGCCTCAATCGCGTTAAGGGTGGCCTCGGCTTGCGCCAGGAATTCTGATTCGCCCATGCTACACTCCAGTATCTGCACAAAATAATCCATGATTTTATCGTGAAGTCCACATTCCGTTTAATTATCGGCACAGCCACCCTGTGTCTGAGCGTATTGCTGAGCGGCTGCGGCCAACCCGGCCCCCTGTATCTGCCCAAGCCACCAGCGGCTAAGCCAGCCAAGAGCGGCGACGCCCCTGCTTCGTCCTCCAGCCCTGTTACTCCAGCCCCTCAACAATAATGTCCCAATTTTCGTATAAAGACGGCGTGCTGCACGCCGAAGGCGCGTCGCTGAGCGCCATTGCCGGCGAGTTCGGCACCCCGACCTATGTGTATTCCAAGGCCCGGCTGCTGGCCAACTTCGCGTCCTACGCCGATGCCTGCCAGGGCCGCGACGCGCTGGTGTGCTACGCCATGAAGGCCAACTCCAACCTGGCCATCCTTGACCTGCTGGCGCGCGAAGGCGCAGGCTTCGACATCGTCTCCGGCGGCGAACTGCTGCGCGTGCTGGCGGCGGGCGGCGATCCGCGCAAGGTGATCTTCTCCGGCGTCGGCAAGAGCGTGGAAGAAATGCGCCTGGCGCTGTCGCATGACATCCTGTGCTTCAACGTTGAATCGATCCCCGAGCTGCACCGCCTGAACGAAGTGGCCGGCGCCATGGGCAAGCAAGCGCGCATCTCGCTGCGCGTGAATCCCAACGTGGATGCCAAGACCCATCCTTACATCGCCACTGGCCTGAAGGCCAACAAGTTTGGCGTGGCCTTCTCCGACGCGCTGGAAACCTACCGCACGGCCGCCAGGCTGCCGCACCTGCAAGTGAGCGGCATCGACTGCCACATCGGCTCGCAGCTGCTGGACGACGCGCCGCTGCTGGAAGCGCTGGACCGCCTGATCGAGCTCATCGACCAACTCGGCGCGGAAGGCATTGAGCTGCACCACCTGGATATCGGCGGCGGCATCGGCATCGACTACCGTGAAGCCGGCGAATCGGCGCCGGTGCCGGTGGGCGACTACCTAGGCCGCCTGTTCGCCAAAATTGATGCATGGCGCAACGCGCGTCACGAAGGCAAGCCGATCAAGGTGATCTTCGAGCCGGGCCGTTCGATTGTCGGCGACACCGGCGTGCTGCTGACGCGCGTGGAATTCCTCAAGCATGGTGAAGAGAAAAACTTCTGCATCGTCGATGCGGCAATGAACGACATGGCACGTCCGGCGCTGTACCAGGCCTGGATGGACATGCAGCCGGTGGTGCAAAACGGCGCGGCCGCTGCGACCTACGACGTGGTCGGGCCGATCTGCGAATCCGGCGACTGGCTGGCGCGCGACCGTGCACTGGCGGTGGAAGCTGGTGACCTGCTCGTGATGCACACCGCAGGCGCCTACGGCATGACGATGGCCTCCAACTACAACACGCGTGGCCGCGCAGCTGAAGTGATCGTCGACGGCAGCGTCTGCCACCTGGTCCGCCAGCGCGAAAACCCGGCCGACCTCTACGCGCTGGAATCGCTCATCAAATAAACCCAATCCGGGGTCAGTTCTTGCAATCCAACACGAGCTCTGCTGTTGCGCAGTAGAGCTCGTGTTGGATTGCAAGAACTGACCCCGGATTTATTTGCGGATGGCCCACCAGACGCGTGTCAGCAGCAGTATGCCAACGATGCTGCCGAACAGGATGGGCTGGGTGAAGTTGTGCTTGCCCGCTTTCATCCACCAGAAGTGCAGGATGGCCAGCGGCGCGATCACGTAGATCAGCCGGTGCAGCCATTGCCACCGCTTGCCGCCCAGGCGTTTGATCATGCCGTTGGTGCTGGTCAGCGCCAATGGAATCAGCAGTACGAAGGCGATGAAACCCACTGTGATGAAGGGCCGCTTGAGCACGTCTTTCCACATCTCTTGCACGTCAAAGAAATGGTCGAACCACAGGAAGGTGGTGAAGTGCAGCAGACCGTAGAAGAAGGTGTACAGGCCCAGCATGCGGCGCAGCTTGACCAGCCAGTTCCAGCCACTCAGCCGCCGCAGCGGCGTCACCGCCAGCGTGATGCACAGGAAGTACAAGGTCCAGTCGCCAGTGCCGCGCGTGATGAATTCCAGTGGATCGACCAGTTGCCCGGTGACGGTCAGGTAAGCCATGCGCAGCAGGGGCACCAGCGCCAGCACAAAGATGGCGCCTTTGAGCCAGCTGACTTGTTTGGGGCTCAGCATCAGTAGAATTTCTTCAGGTCCATGCCCGCGTACAGCGGCGCGACGTCGTTATAGCCGTTGAACATCAGTGTCTTGCGTTTGCGCGACAGGAAGCCGTCTTCGCCGATGCGGCGCTCGGAGGCCTGAGACCAGCGCGGGTGGTCGACGTCTGGATTCACATTCGAGTAAAAGCCGTATTCGTTGGGGGCAGACAAATTCCACGAGGTGCGCGGCAGGTCTTTTACGAAGCGGATCTTGACGATCGATTTGGCGGATTTGAAGCCGTACTTCCACGGCAGCACCATGCGCACCGGCGCACCGTTCTGGTTCGGCAGCACGTCGCCATACATGCCAAAGGTCAGCAGCGCCAGCGGGTGGTTGGCTTCGTCGATGCGCAGGCCTTCGGTGTACGGCCATTGCAGCACGCGGCTGCCAACGCCGGGCATCTGTTTCTTGTCGGCCAGCGTGACAAATTCCACGTACTTGGCATTGCCGGTCGGCTCGACCTTTTTGATGATCTCGGAGAAGGAATAGCCTATCCATGGAATCACCATGGACCAGCCCTCCACGCAGCGCAGGCGGTAGACGCGCTCTTCCATCGGCGCCAGCTTCAGCAGCGCATCCAGGTCCAGCGTGACCGGTTTCTTGACCTCGCCTTCGATGCTGACCGTCCACGGCCGCGTTTTGAGCGTGCCCGCGTACATGGCCGGCTCGCTCTTGTCGGTGCCGAATTCGTAGTAGTTGTTGTAGGTGGTGGCGTCTTTGTACGGCGTCTGTTTGTCGAGCGCCGAGTAGGCCGGATTCAGCCTGGCGGGCAGTTTGCTGCCGCCCTGGGCAAACGCTTCGCGTTGCGCCATCTCCAGCAGCGCGGCGCTACCGGCCGCGCCCATGGCGATCTGCTTCATGAAAGAGCGGCGCGATTCGTACACCGCGCGCGGCGTGATTTCTGAAGAAAACGGCAAGTCGATGCCGTTGGGGCTGCGCTTGATCAGCATGATGGCTCCGGTAGATTTGTGCAGGGCTCCACCTTACACCAATCCTCCGGAGCAAATATTAAACTTGCGTTTACAACTTACCGTACGAGTGCAGGCCGGACAGGAACATGTTGACGCCCAGGAAAGCAAACGTCGTCACCAGCAGGCCCACCAGCGCCCACCATGCCGCCGGACGGCCGCGCAGGCCGTTCATGAGGCGCATGTGCAGCCAGGCCGCATAGTTGAGCCAGACGATCAGCGCCCAGGTTTCTTTCGGGTCCCACGACCAGTAGCCGCCCCACGCTTCGGCCGCCCACAGCGCCCCCAGGATGGTGGCGATGGTGAAGAAGGCGAAGCCGGCCGAGATGGCTTTGTACATCACGTCATCCAGCACTTCTTCCGACGGCAGGCGGTCCTTGAGGTAGCCTGCGGTTTTCAGCAGATAGGCGGCGGCAACCATGGCCGCCAGTGCAAAGTTGCCATAACCGATAAAGTTGGCGGGCACGTGAATTTTCATCCACCAGCTTTGCAGCGCCGGCAGCAGCGGCTGGATGTCGGCCGCGTTGCGCGAGGTGGTGTACCAGAACAGGAAGCCGATCGCGGCCGAGATCACCAGCAGCACGAACGGTCCCATCTGGCGAGTCGCGTAGCGCTGCTCGAAGTACAGGTAGAACATCGCGGTAATCAGCGAGAACAGGATGAACACTTCGTACAGGTTGGACACGGGGATGTGGCCGACGTCCGCGCCGATCAGGTAGGACTCGAACCAGCGCACCATCATCGCGGTCCAGCCCAGCACCACGGCCGCCCAGCTGAGCTTGGTGGCGATGCTGGACGTCGCGCCCGAACGGCCGACGAAGCCGATCCAGTAGAACACGGTGGAGATGACAAACATCACGCTCATCCACAGCACCGCTGACTGGCTGGACAACATCATGCGCAGCCAGAATTTCTTGCTGCCGTTGTCCAGCTGGCCCGCGTACATATAAATGGCCCACAGCGACAGCAGCGCCACCAGCGGCATCACCCAGCGCACCGGCTTCCAGTGCCAGCCCAGCGCGGCAAACACCGGTACCGCGCCCAGCAGCACGCCCTGTTCGTAGATGTCCATGAAATGGCCAAAGCGGTTCAGCGAGAACACCGCGCCGGCCAGCAGCGCCGCCGCGAATAGCCAGTCAATCAGGTTCAGGCGCTTGAAGTAGCCTGGCGCCTGCTGGTAGGTCTGCGGAGTTTGCCGGGATTGAGTCAGTTCCATCATTTTCTCCTGCTTAAGCCGCCGATTGCGGCAGTTTTTCTTTCAGTACTTCAAATTCGCGCTCAAAGTCCAGCGTCTTGCGCTGGGTGCTCATGGCCATCAGTGCTTCGCTGCCGGCTGCGTCGTCCTTGATCCAGATCCACAGGCGGCGTTCGCGGATGTAGAACATGGCAAACACGCCCAGCACCAGGAACAGGCAGCCCAGGTAGACCACGCTCTTGCCCGGCGAACGCGTGACCTGGAACACCGAGGCCTGCACGTGGGTAAAGTCGTCCAGCTGCAGATACACAGGAGCGCCGTAGAAGAAGGCATCCGACAGCGCGTTGATGGCCAGGTTGAGGAAGCGCGCGTGCTGTTCGTCTTCCACCACGGCCGGCAGGCCATCCTTGATGCGGGCAATCTGCCACAGGTCCCACAGGCTGGCGTTCAGGATACGCATGAAGACGTCGGCGTTTTTCTTGAGCGCTTCTTCCGGCATTTTTTCGAGGAACTTGGCGACGGCGGCAAAGCCGGCCATCTTGTCGTCACCGGCGAAGATGGTCAGGCCTTTTTCGGCGGCGGCCTGCAATTGCACGCGCAGCGCGTCGTTGCTGGCCGCCTGCGGCATGGCGCGCTGGGCGTAGCGCTGGGCGGCGGCGGCGCGCAGGTCGGCATTCTGCAGCGCGGCGCGCAGACGCATCCATTCGTTGACGCTGTGGCCGTCGTCGGCGGGGATGCGCAGGTAGCTGAAGTTGTCCGACGGGTTGGCGCGCATGCCGGCCAGGAACACGGTGGCGCCATCGATGGTGACCGGCTGCATGTAGTTGTTGAACTCGCGCGCCTGGCCGGTCTTGTCGCGCAGCTTGTAGCTGACGCTCGGGCCGATGTTTTTCAGGTCTTTATTGACGGCGTTCTTGCCGGCCGAGCCGGTGTGCTTGTCCAGCTCGTCGGCCAGGCTCACGCCCTTTTTGACGGCGCGCGCATCATCGGTGGGCGCGATGTTTTCGACGTTGAACGGACGGAAGCCCGACCATTCCACCGTGTAGGCATCGCCCATCGGCGTAGTGCCGTTGACCTCGCCGGCGATATCGAAGCGGTTGTTGATGGCGCCCACCATCGGGAAGCCGGTCAGCTTGAGCTTGCTGCCGCCATCCTCAAAGCTGGACTGGTAGATGGCGACGCCGTTGACGATGAGCGGCTTGTTGACCTCGATGGTGCCCTTGGTGATTTTGCCGCTCTCGTTCTCGCGCACTTCCACGTCGCTGGCAAACAGCTTGGGCATGCCGGTGCTGTAGAAATCGATGGTGAATTTTTTCAGGCTGATGGTGAACGGCAGTTCCTGGATCAGCACGCCATCCGGGCGTGTGAGCACGGCGGTATTGCTGGTCTGGCCTTCCGGAATCATGGTATTGCCGCGGAAGGTAGGGTTGCTGGTGCTCAGGCGGCTGGCCTGCGGCACTTGCGAAATCAGGCCGCTGCCATTGAATGGCGTTTTGCCGAGAAACCATTCCTGCAGGCGGATCGGCACGTCCGAATCCATGACGGCGCCCAGGCAGATCACCACGATGGCGGAGTGCGCAAAGATGTAGCCGAACTTGTTGGCGGCGCCCTGCTTGGCAGCGACCAGCGTGCCATGGTCTTTCTCCACCAGCTTGACCTGGTAGCCGGCGTCGGCCAGCCGCGCCGCGCTCTGCTGCGCCAGCGCGGTGCGCGCCAGCGGCGAACGCCATTGCATCTTGTGGTGGAAGTTCAGCAGCGACTGTTCGCGCACGTTCTCGCGCCAGCTGCGCATGTCCTTCAGCATCTTGGGCGCGTTGCGCACGATGCACAGCGAGGTCGAGAGCACCAGCACGGCCATCAGCAGCAGGAACCACCACGCCGAGTAGACCGTGTACAGGCCGATTTTGCGGAACACTTCATACCAGAACGGGCCGAACTGGTTGATGTAGCTGGTGCTGGCCTCGCCCTGCTTCATGACCGTGCCGACCACGGCGGCAATCGCGATCATCGCCAGCAGGGCGATGGCGAAACGCATGGAGGAAATCAGTTCAACGACTTCGCCCACGAGGGGGCGGCGGGTTTTCAGCTGGATGCCGGTGGTACTTGGGCTACTCATGCGTATTCAAGTTCTTTAATTAATGGTGGCAGCCGCAGCATACCAACAAAAAGGGCGGCATGCTCACGCCGCCGCCCCCTTCTTTTTCCTCAGTCATGCCGAGAAATCAAGTTTATTTCAAGCCTGCTACGTAATCCGCAACGGCCTTCATTTCCTCGTCGGACAGGCGCTTCGAAATGGGCGCCATCTCGATGCTCTTGCGGGTCCCCGCCTTGAACAGGCCCAGCTGAGCAACCGTGTAGTCCTGATGCTGGCCAGCGATGCGCGGGTACTGCACGGGAATACCCGCACCCGACGCGCCGTGACAGCTGGCACAGGCCGGCACGCTCTTCTCGGCGATGCCGCCACGGTAAATCTTCTTGCCCAGCTCGATCGTATCCTTGCTCTTGGCCGCGCCCGGTTTCTGCTGCTGCGTTGCCAGCCATGCCGCGACGTTGTGCTTTTCCTCATCGGTCAGCATCTTGGCGTAGGTCGTCATGACCGGTTGATTCCGGTCGGCGGTCGTAAAGTTCACCAGCTGCTTGTAAATATATCCTTCGTGCTGGCCAGCCAGCTTGGGATTGACCGCGATGGTGGAATTGCCGCCGGCGCCATGGCAGGACACGCAGGCCGGCAGACCACGGGCGTTGTCGCCGTCGGTAAACAGGGTGGCGCCTTTGGCCGGATCAATTTTCGGAGCGGCAGGGGCTGGCTTCTTGTCGTCCGCGGAGGCAGTGGCCGTCACGGCGATCAAAGCGACGAGCAGGGATTTTACAAAAGGTGAAAACACACTATTCATTCAAGCACCCTAGTAGGAGTCTAAAAAGTTGTGCACCAAAGTGTACCTGCGCAGCACCAGACCGTGCGTAGAAGCACTTGGGAACTACTCATTGTACAATAGCTTAAAAAAATACCTGCTTTAAACTGTTGCTTTTTTCCCCACTCCCCCATGTCCAAACTCTGGCAAGCCCGTTTCTTCACGACCGTTAACCAATTACGCGACCTCCCTGACACCCAAGTCCCGGAGATTGCTTTTGCAGGTCGTTCCAATGCCGGTAAATCGACCGCCATCAATATTCTGTGTAACCAGAAGGGCCTGGCGTTCGCGTCCAAGACCCCTGGCCGTACCCAGCACATCAACTTCTTCTCGATCGGTGGCGCCCACGTCGCCCAGCACCGCAAGGACCCGACCATCGTCGAGGAAATCCAGGCGCTGCTGGTCGACTTGCCGGGCTACGGCTATGCGGAAGTGTCCGGCTCGGCCAAGCTGCACTGGCAGCGCCTGCTGGGCGACTACGTCCAGCGCCGCGACCAGCTGGCTGCGCTGATCCTGATTATGGACTCGCGCCGCCCGTTCACCGAGCTCGACGTGCAGATGCTCGAATGGTTCGCCCCGACCGGCAAGCCGATTCATTGCATTTTGACCAAGGTTGACAAACTGAACCGCAACGAATCCGTCAACGTGCTGCGCCAAGCCAAAGCCAAGCTGGACAGCTACGTGGACGAAGACGGTGAAGGTTTCCCGTTCACCGTACAGCTGTTTTCCGCCATCAAGCGCGTGGGCATCGATGAAGCCAACGACAAGATCCTTGAACTGGCGGGACTGCTGGACGACGAAGACGTCCCTCCTCCCGATGTAGAAAGTGATAGCAATGACTAAAGTTTCTGCGCAATTCCCCGCGATCCGCATGCGCCGCATGCGCCGCGATCCCTTCTCCCGCGCGCTGATGCGCGAAAACGTCGTCACCAGCGCCGACCTGATCTACCCGGTGTTCATCCTCGAAGGCACACACCAGCGTGAGGCCGTGGCGTCCATGCCGGGCGTGGAGCGCGTCTCGGTAGACCTGCTGCTGAAGGTGGCGGAAGAATGCGTGGCGCTGGGGATTCCGGTGCTGGCGCTGTTCCCGGTCATCGATGCGGCCAAGAAAACCCCGGACGGCATCGAAGCCACCAATCCGGACGGCCTGGTGCCGCGCGCCGTGCGCGCACTCAAGCAGGCGTTCCCGGAACTGGGCATCCTGACCGACGTGGCGCTGGACCCGTACACCAGCCACGGCCAGGACGGCGTGATCGATGACAACGGCTACGTCATCAACGACATCACCACCGACCTGCTGGTGCGCCAGGCGCTGTGCCAGGCAGAGGCAGGGGTGGACGTGGTGGCGCCATCGGACATGATGGACGGCCGTATCGGCGCCATCCGCGAGGCGCTGGAAGCGGCTGGCCACATCCACACCCGCATCATGGCCTACTCGGCCAAGTATGCGTCGGCGTTCTACGGCCCGTTCCGCGATGCGGTGGGGTCGGCCAAGAACCTCGGCAAGGGCGACAAAAACCAGTACCAGATGGACCCGGGCAACAGCGACGAAGCGCTGCGCGAAGTCGGCCTGGACCTGGCCGAAGGCGCCGATATGGTCATGGTCAAACCCGGCATGCCTTACCTGGACATCGTGCGCCGCGTGAAGGATGAATTCAAGGTGCCGACCTTTGCCTACCAGGTCAGCGGTGAGTACGCCATGCTCAAGGCCGCCGCGCAAAACGGCTGGCTGGACCACGACAAGGTGATGATGGAATCGATGCTGGCCTTCAAGCGCGCCGGCGCCGACGGCATCCTGACCTACTTCGCGCTGGACGTGGCGCGCAAGCTCAAGGCCCAGTAAGCCGCGGGTTTAACGTCGGCGGTAATCCGGGAAGAATTCTTTCATCAGGAACGCCGACATCTGGGCCTCGTCCGACGGGCGGGTGCCCAGCACGATGGTCTTGCCCAGACGCTGCGACTGGAACGGCACTTCTTCCGGCCAGTCCTTGCGAATCAGCTCCATGAGCCGCTTGACGACGGCGGTTTCAATATCCTGCTCGGCGCCACGGTCGACGCGCACATCCTGCAGCCATTCCCGCTTGAAGCTCGAGTTCCAGTGACGGAACTTGACCTGTGCCGAATTGGCGCGCAGGTCCACAATCTCAATCATGCCGCCCTTCTGCTCACGCTCACCCGAGGCCGAACGGCCCTGGGCGCCCATGATGTTGGCCATGGCGATGCGCTTGGCGCGGTCGGCTTCGCTCTCGGCGGGCGGCTGCGGCGTCGGCTGCGGATTTTGCGCTTCACGCGCGGCGCGGCGCTTGGCGATCATTTCCGACATATCCTGCTCCGGCGGCGGCGTCATCTTGGCCTGCACCGGCGGCACGTAGGTTTCCAGCTTCGGCGCGGCCGGCGCCGGCTCGCTGCGCTTGACGACCTGTTTGCGCGGCTGCTGCGTCGGCGGTTTGATGGCTTTCGGCGTTTCCGGCTTGGTGACGGGCTTGGGCTTCTTGGGTTCGGCCAGCGGCGCGATGTAGACCATTTCGCCGCGCTTGGCGGTGGATGGCGGCACCGGCTTGTGCGACGGCGCAAACAGGTAGTACAGCACGCCCAGCACGTGCAGCGCGATGGAGATGCCGATACCAATGCGGTTGTTCTTCGATTTGCGTTCCCACGTCGCATAGCCCTGCTGCGCCGACGGCAGGCGCTGGCCGCAAGTCTCGCAGTATTCAGAGTGCGCTGAGAGGATGTGGGAATCGTGGTGCAAGATACAAACCTTGTGGAACGCAGAAGTCGTCAAAATGGGGCCATAGTGCCAGAGTCCCGCTCTTTTGGGAACCGCTCCAGGGTAGCCACTGTACAAGTTACGGCCCTTGACGGATGTTACCGTATGTATCAATTGCTTTACAGAGTGCCATGAATTTGCGCTGCCATGGTCTCATACGGCTGCCGGTCCTCCCGATGCCCCTCCATTGTAGCGGCCATGGCCATCACGCATTGTTCGGCATCCAACACCTGGCGCGAGCGCAGCTGCGGGCGTGGCAAGGCGTAAGTGTAGTAGTGCGGCCCCTCTGCCGGATAGCCCAGCGCCCACAGATTGGGCTGCACTTTGTCCTGCGCGTCGAGCAGCTGGCCGGCACGGTTGATGGCCAGGCCGCCGGGGTGGAAATCACCGTTGTAATAGGGCTGCACGAGGCCGCGCTGCAACACATTACGGATGAGTAAGGATGTGTCGGTTTTGGGCGAAAACCCCGCCAGTCTTGCCATCACGATCACATCCGCTGTCCAGCATTCGATGCCCTGGGCAAATGGCGTGCGCAGCGTATGGGCGTCGATGCTGTTGCCAGGGCCGGCATGGAGCGCGATGACGCCGGCGTCGAGCAGCGCCAGCAGTTCCTCATTGCGCCGCAACGGCGGCCCGAACGCCGTGCGGTTGATGGCCGGGTGATATACCGCCAGGTAGCGGCGGTGCGAGGCCGGCGTCAGGCCGCCATGTTCGACCACGGCCTGCAGCACCGCGCGCACGTCGCGCAGCACGTCGGTGGCCGCCTTGGTTGGACTGGCCACATTACCCTTGCGGGCCTCGGCCAGGTCGCGTTCCAGCCAGTCGCGGAAATAGCGGCGGAATTCGGCCAGCGAGGCGAACCGCCGGTCTTGTGTGGGAAACAGCAGTTCGGCAAACAGCGCATCATTGTCCCGCGCCGCGGCGCCAGGCGTGGCGCGGTAAACCTCGGCCATTTCGCGCTTCAGCAGCGGCAACAGGTCGCGTTCGAAGTCCAGCTGGGTGGTGCCGCGCTGGATCAGCGACTGGCGGCGCAGCATGGCCACCGCATCCAGCGTGAAGTAGCGCGGCTGGTGACGGCCGTCCACGCCCTTCTGGTTGATGCCGCGCGCGGCGTACGGCAGGCAGTTGCGCGAGCACAGCGTCAGCTGCGGTTCACGGCCGGACGCCAGATAACGCAGGCCGCTGCCGCTGGCGACAAAGCTGCCGCCGCGTCCCACAGTCAAGCCGGCAATCACATCGTGCGCGGTCAGGCCCAGTCCCTGGATCGCCACGCGCGCACCGGCAGCAATATGCGCCAGCTGCTGTGCCGGATAGGCATTGCCGGCGCCATGGCCCGTGGTGAGGCACACAAAGTCGCTCACCACCACGCTGCCATCTTCGAGCACCACCTCGCAGCGGCCGTCCTGGCGCCGCTGCAGGTCGACGGCAAGCAGGCGGTGATGGGTCAGCGCGGCGCCAGCCGGCAAGGCGGCGGCAATTTGCGTGTAGCACCAGCCCAGGTACTCGCCCAGCAGGCTGCGCGGCAGATAGTCGGCATCGGTGACGGGGATGCCGGCCTGCCGCGCCCATTCCGTCAGGGTCGGCGTCGCGCAGACGGGCGCGTGCTGCACAGCGCCAGCAGCGGGAAACAGCGTGACCTGGCAGGCCAGTGTGTTGATGAGCAAATAGGGGGGCTGCTGCGCCAGATGCGCGCCCTGCCCGCATTCGCCGGGATCGATGACCACGATATCAAGGGGAAGCTGGCGGGCCAGCGCGACGGCAGCGAGGCGTTCAAAAACGCTGAGTCCGCGCGGACCCATGCCGATCAGGGTGACGGTATAGCGTTGCATCGTATCGCCTCTTTATCCTGGAAAACTTGCCCATGATAAAGAGGCGATGTTCAGATCAGCTTGTCACCGCTCAATGCTTGTTCACGGCTTTCAACGGCACCGCGTGGACGGCCTCGCGTTCCGGTGCCGGGGTGGCGGCGTCGTCGGCGATTTCCTTGTCGCTCATCGGACCGGTGCCACTGTACTTGTCGAGGAACAGGTAGATCACCGGCGTGATGTACAGCGTGATCACTTGCGAGAAGATCAGACCGCCCACCACTGCCAGGCCCAGCGGCTGGCGCAGTTCGGCGCCCGCGCCCAGGCCCAGCGCGATCGGCAGTGCGCCCATCAGCGCTGCCATGGTGGTCATCATGATCGGCCGGAAGCGCAGGATACAGGCCTGGCGGATCGCCACGTCCGGTGTCAGCCCTTCATTGCGCTGCGCGTGCAGCGCGAAGTCGATCATCATGATGGCGTTTTTCTTGACGATACCAATCAGCATCAGGATGCCGATAATTGCGATCATCGTCAGGTCCAGGTTGAACAGGCGCAGCGTCAGCAGCGCGCCCACCGCAGCGGACGGCAGGCCGGCCAGAATCGTCAGCGGGTGGATGTAGCTCTCGTACAGCACGCCCAGCAGCACGTAGATCACGCCCAGCGCGGCGACAATCAGGATCAGCTGGCTGCCCTGCGAACTCTGGAACACCGCGGCATCGCCACCGTAGTTGGTGATGATGGAAGGTGGCAGGTGCATATCCGCCGCCCATTGGTCGATCTTGGCTGTGGCGATACCCAGCGGCACATCCGGCGCCAGGTTGAACGACAGCGTAATCGCCTGCAGCTGGCCCTGGTGGTTCACGGCAGTCGGGCCGATGGTGCGTTCCACCGTGGCAAAGCTGGACAGCTGCACCAGCTGGCCGCTCTTGTTGCGCACCGAGATGCGCGTCAGCGCGCTGTCGAACTGGCGGTCGGCATCGGCCGCTTCCAGGATCACGTAGTAGCTGGCGGCCGGCGAGTAAATCGTCGAGACCTGGCGTTCACCAAAGGCCAGGTACAGCGCGGTGCGGATGTCGCCGATCGCCACGCCCAGGTTGTTGGCCTTGTCGCGGTCGATCTTGAGCGAGGCTTGCAGGCCCTTGTTCTGCGAATCGCTGGTGACGTCGCGGAAATCCTGGTCGGCCCGCATGCGGTCCATATATTTTTCCGCCCACTCGTTCAGCGCGCCCGGGCTCACCGATTGCAGCGTGTACTGGTAGCGGCTCTTGGACTGGCGCCCGCCCAGCTGCAAGTTCTGCACCGGACTCAGATAGACGGCGATGCCCGGCACCTGCTTGGTGGCCTTGCGCAGGCTGTCGAGCACCTGCGGCATTTTCTTGCGCTGGTCGCGCGGCTTGAGCACCAGGAACATGCGGCCGGTATTGCCGCCGCCGACAAACGAAGTCACATCCTGCACGTTCGGGTCGGCCTTGATGACGGCCGCGACTTTCTCCTGCAAGTCCATCAGCGCGACCGAGGAAATGTCTTCGGACGCCTCGGTGTTGACGCGGATCTGGCCCAGGTCTTCTTCCGGGAAGAAGCCCTTGGGAATGGTCACGTACAGCACGGCGGTCAGCGCGAACGTGATGAACGCGGCCAGCAGCACGATGTAGCGGTGGCGCAGCGACACGTCCAGCGTGCGTGCGTAGAAATCGCGCAGCGCGCCAAAGCCGGCCTCGAACCAGCGGCCGATGAAGTTGCCCTTGTCGTGTTCAGGGTCGATGGCGTCCGGCGGCAGCAGGCGGCTGGCCAGCATTGGCACCAGCATCAGCGACACGGCCGCCGACACCAGCACGGACAAGGCCACCACCACGGCAAATTCATGGAACATCAGGCCGATCACACCAGGCATGAAGAAGATCGGAATGAACACCGCCACCAGCGATACGGAAATCGAGATAATCGTGAAGCCCATTTCCTTGGCGCCGATCAGCGATGCTTCCAGCGGCCGTTTGCCCATCTCGATGTGGCGCACGATGTTTTCCAGCACCACGATGGCGTCGTCCACCACCAGGCCCACGGCCAGCGTAATGCCGAGCAGCGAGACGTTGTCCAGCGAGTAGCCGAATGCGTACAGCAGCGCCAGCGCGCCCAGCAGCGAAATCGGCATTGTGATGGCCGGGATGAAGGTGGCCGCCGCGCGGCGCAGGAACAGGAAAATCACCATCACCACCAGCGCCACCGTCAGCAGCAGCGTCAGGTTGACGTCGTGGATCGCTTCGCGGATCGACACCGAGCGGTCATTGACCAGGTTGATGTTGATCGACGCCGGCAGCTGCGCCTTGAACTGCGGCAGCAGGCGGCGCACGCCGTCCACCACCTGCACGGTGTTGGCGTCCGGCTGGCGCTGCACCAGCAGCACGATGGAACGCTCGCCGTTGTAGCTGCCGGCCGCCTTGGTCGACTGGAAGCTGTCCTGCACGTCGGCCACATCCTTGAGACGCACCGGCTCGCCATTGCGCTGGGCGACGATGAGGTTGGCATAGTCGGCCGCCTTCATGAGCTGGGCGTTGCCCTGGATGGTCAGCGTCTGGCTCGGGCCGTCCAGAATGCCCAGCGGCGTGTTGGCGTTGGCCGACTTGATCGCTTGCTGCAGCTCGTCCAGCGTCAGGTTACGCGCGTTCATGAGGTCCGACTTGGCGCGGATGCGGACCGCAAAGCGCTTCTGGCCGTTGACCGTGACCTGCGCCACACCCGGCAATGTCGACAGGCTCGGCGCGATCAGGTTTTCGGCGTAGTCGTTCAGCTCGGACAAGGTCAGCGAGGGCGAGTTCATGGTCATGAACAGCACCGGCGCATCGGCCGGATTGACCTTGCGGTAGGACGGCAGGTCCGTCATCTCGATCGGCAACTGGCGCTGCGCGCGCAGCAGCGCGGCCTGCACATCGACCGCCGCCTCGTTGACGTTAATGCTCGGGTCAAACTCCAGCGTCAGCGAGGAATTGCCCAGCGTATTGGTGGAGGTAATCATCGCCAGGCCGGCGATGGTGGAGAACTGTTTCTCCAGCGGCAGCGCCACCGAGGACGCCATGGTTTCCGGCGCGGCGCCCGGCAGGTCGGCCGAGACGTTGATCACCGGCGTGTTGTAGCTCGGCAGCGCCGCCACCGGGATGTAGAAATACGCCAGCACGCCGGCCAGGATCAGGGTGGCCGACAACAGCACCACCATGACGGGACGGCGGATGCACAACTCGGAAAGGTTCATCGCTTAGCCTTTCTGCTTAGTACCATCGGCCTTGGCATCGGCTGGCTTGTCGGCGGAGGCGATACGCACCTTGCCGCCCGGCCGCAGGTTCTGCTTGCCGTCGACGATCACCTGCTCGTCACCGCTCAGGCCGGACACGGCGGCATTTTCGCCAAACGCGTACAGCCGCTTGATGTTGACCACTTTGGCGGACTGGTCTTTGTCCACCGCGTAGATGAAGGTCCCGCGGGTATTGCTAATGATAGCGTTTTGCGGTATCACCGTCGCATCTTTTATGATGTGGGACACCAGCCTGGTGTTGACGTATTGGCCAGGCCACAGATTGGTGTCCCGGTTGTCGAACTGCGCCTTGACGCGGATCACGCCCGCCACCGGATCGACCGTGTTGTCGATAAAGCTCAGCGCGCCATTGATGGCCACGCTGGAATTGTCCAGCGTCACCTGCACCGGCACCGCGCCCTGACGCTGGGCCGCCATCAGGCCGGACAGTGCGGTTTCCGGCAAGGTGAAGGCCACCGTGATCGGGTCCAGCTGGGTGACGGTGGTCAGCGAGGTGGTCATCTGCACCAGGCTGCCCGGGAAGACGTTGATAGCGCCGACCCGGCCCGTCATCGGCGCGCGGATGGCGGTGTAGCTGGCGTCCACGCTGGCCGAGCGGGCGGCGGCAACGTCGGCCTGCAGCAGCGCGCGCGCGGAATCGACCTGGCTCTTGAGCGTATCGACCGCGCCCTGGGCGATGAATTTTTTCTCCAGCAGTTCCAGCGCGCGTTTGTACTGGCGCTCGTAGTCGGCCAGCGCGGCGCGGTCACGCTCGACCTGCGCCTGCGCCTTGTCCATATTGGCGCGCTCGGTACGGTCGTCCAGCGTGAACATCAGCTCGCCCGATTTGACGAACTGCCCTTCCTTGATATGCACTTTGGCGATGGTGCTGGTAGTTTGCGGATGCAAGTCCACGGTGCTGATCGGCGTCACCGTGCCGTTGGCCTCCAGGGTTACGGGCACATCCTGCCGCTTGGGGGCAACAATGCTGACGGTGGTGGGGCCTTGCGGGCCGTTGCCCGGCTTGTGGGCGCCGGCTGGCTCGGCGCCTTGGTGCGTCATGTACCAGATGCCCCCTGCCACTACCACGATTGCGCCGACCAAAGATGCTATGGATGATTTTTTCATTTTAATAATGTTTTTGCCGTCGAAAATATTGCCGCCGTGCCTAGGGGCAAAATATTGTCGCATAGTATCCACGAGAAAAACTGCAACAATATGACCAGTTGCCAGTTTTTCTGTAGACCGTTGCGTTAGCTGCCGGCGTAGTACTCCGGCACCACCAGTGTCACTTCCAGGCCGCCGTCCTTGTGGTTGGACAGCGAGACATTGGCGCCGTGCTGCTCGGCGATGTTACGGGCGATGGTCAGCCCCAGGCCGGTACCACCCGATTCCCGCGAGCGCGAGGTTTCGATGCGGTAGAACGGTTCGAACACGCGCGCCATCTGGTCCGCGGCAATGCCGGGACCGCCGTCGCGGATGCGGATGCGCGCCGCGCCAGCCATGCGCTCCACTGTCACGTGGGCGTACTGGCCGTACTTGACGGCGTTGTCGATCAGGTTGACCAGGCAGCGGCGGATCGCCAGCGGCCGGCCCATCAGCGCCATCGCCGCGCGGCCGCGCAGTTCCACCTGCTGGCCGACGTCGGTGGCGTCGCTGCACACGCTGTCGAGCAGCGCGTCGAGGTCAAGCGCCTGCATGGTTTCCGTGGAATCCATGCTGCGCGCCAGGTCCAGGCCTTCCTTGACCATTTGCTGCATGGCCGACAGGTCGTCAATGAGACGCTGCTGCAGCTCGGCGTCGCTGACTTTTTCCAGCCGCAGGCGCAGCCGGGTCAGCGGCGTTTGCAGGTCGTGGGTGATGGCGGCCAGCATCTGCGTGCGCTGGGTGATGTGCTGGCGGATGCGCGCCTGCATGGCGTTGAACGCCGCGCTGGCCTGGCGGATTTCCGCGGCGCCGCTCAGCACCACGGGCGGGTGGTTGATGTCGTTGCCGAGATCCTTGGCGGCCTGCGCCAGACGCTTCAGCGGGCGCATAGTCATGCGCGCCACCAGGTAGGCCAGGAACGCAATCGAGACCAGGAACGGCAGCAGCGACAGCAGCTCGCTATGGCCCGATGGCGGCGGCTGGCGCGGCGGCAACACCGACAGCTTGAGCGTCTGGCCGTCGTGCAGGCGCACATTCATGGTTTCACAGGTGCCGCGCCACTGCGACGGCGCAAAGATGCTGTTGCTCTGGCGTGGCTGGTCGCAGGCGGCCGGATGTTCCGCCAGCGGCCCCAGCGAATAGCGCTCGCCCAGGCGCTGTTGCAGCAAGGTGGAGAATTCGGTCGCCGGCAGTCCTTGCGCCTGCGGCACATCGCTGATTTCCAGCCGCACCGTGCCGCGGTTGGCCGCCACCAGATAGGTGGGACGCGCGCTTTCCGGCATCACGTCGGCGGTGGTGATCAATTGCTCGGCCCGTTCCAGCGCGTGGAAGTCGCGGTAGCGCTCCAGCGCGCGCGTGCGTTCGTTCACGGCCAGCCACTGGGTCAGCGCGGCCGACGCCACAATACCCAGCAACAGGACCAGGAATACCCGTCCGGTCATCGAACCGAGGAAGGCTCTCACGCTTGCGGCTCCACGCTGACCTGGCCGGCCAGCACATACCCGCCGTTACGGACGGTTTTGATGATTTGCGGCATGCGCGCGTCTTCGCCAAGCTTCTGGCGCAGGCGGCTGATCTGGATATCGATCGAACGGTCGAACGGATCGGCGTCGCGGCCCTGGGTCAGGTTGAGCAGCTGGTCGCGGTTCAGCACGCGGTTCGGATGTTCGAGGAACACCTTGAGCAGGCGGAACTCAGCGCCCGACAGCATGATGACGATGCCGTCCGGATTCAGCAGGTGGCGCGCGGTCAGGTCCAGCGTCCAGCCCGAGAATTTCATTTGCTGCGCCTTGTCCGTACCCACGCCTACCGGCATCGCATTGCTGCGGCGCAGAACGCTGCGGATGCGCGCCAGCAGTTCACGCGGCTCGAACGGTTTCGGCAGGTAGTCGTCGGCGCCCATTTCCAGGCCGAGGATGCGGTCCAGCGGCTCGTTGCGGGCGGTCAGCATGATCACCGGCAGCGTCGAGTGCGCGCGCAGCTTGCGGCACAGGGTAAGGCCATCGTCGCCCGGCAGGTTCAGGTCCAGCACCACCAGCTCGGGGCGGGCTTCGTCCAGCAGTTTCCACATCGCAGCGCCATCGGCGGCGCACAGCGCGCGGTAGCCGTTGGATTCAAGGTAATCCGCCAGCAAAGTGCGAATGTCACGATCGTCGTCAACGATCAAAATAGTAGATGTCGGTTCCATGCGCTCATTATCCATGCAAGACCATGCACCAATTGTATCGTCTTGTATATCCATATAGGGCATTGCGGGGGGCGAAACATCTGGATACAAAAACTTCGGCGAGCGCAACGTAAGAGCAACCTTGGGCCGCCACTATGGTGACCAGCGCGGCACATATGGCGCCGCGATGATTCAACTCTCAACCATGAAGGAACGACCATGAACACCTTACGCAAAAGCATACTGATCGGTTTTACGGTACTGGGCATGGCCGCCGCCCAGGCACAGGAAGCCAAACCTGCTCAGAAACAGCACGACGCCCGTCCAAGCAAGGAGCAGATGCAGGCCAAGATGGCCGATATGTACGCCAAACGCCAGGCGCGTCTGCATGACCTGCTGAAACTGACCACGCAGCAGGAATCGGCCTGGGCCACCTATCAAGCGGCAATCAAGCCGGCAGCCATGGGCGCCCGTCCGGAGCACAAGCCATTCAAGCAACTGACGGCGCCGGAGCGCCTGACGCTGGCACTGGACATGAGCAAGAAACGGGAAGCGATGCTGGAAACTCATCTGAAGGCGGTGACCGCGTTCTACGGCCAGCTGAATCCAGCGCAGCAGACGCTGTTTGATGAGCACAGCTTTGGCGGCGAGCGCGGCGGCATGCGTGCCAGCTGGCGCCACCGCGGCCATCACGGTGGCTGGGGCCACGGCCAGCATGAAGGCTGGGGCGGCCCGCGCCAGGGCTGATCAGTTCAGCGCGGACAGGGATGCGGTGAATTTGGCCGCATCTTGGAAGCCGATCACGCGCGCGTTCGGAATTTCCTTGCCCTGGCGGTCAAACAGGATGATGCCCGGCGGGCCGAACAGGCCGAAGCGTTTCAGCATGGCTTTGTCGTCGGCATCGTTGGCGGTGACGTCCACTTGCAGCAGCACGGTGTTGGCCAGTTTGGCGCGCACTTGCGGATCGACGAACGTCAGCTTTTCCATTTCCTTGCAGGACACGCACCAGTCGGCATAGAAGTCCAGCATGGCGGTCTTGCCGCCGGTTTGGGCCAGCACGGCGTCCAGCTGCTGGGTGGTTTTGATGCGCTGGAAGGCCAGCGGCGCCTCGTGTGCCTTGCTGCCCAGATGCGCGAGCGGCGCCAGCGGATCGCGGCCACCGCTGACCACCCCGACCAGTTGCGCCACACCCAGCACGGCGACAATCACGCCGACCGACTTAGCGACCCATTGCCCGGAGTTCATGAGCAGATACATGCCGTAGCCGACCAACAGCGCGGCCCAGCCCAGCATCTGCACGGCGCCCGGCAGCACCGGCGACACCAGCCACCAGCCGACTGCCAGCATCAGCACGCCAAAGAAGCGCTTCACGGCGTCCATCCAGACACCGGCTTTCGGCAGCAGCGTGCCAGCCGAGACACCTACCAGGATCAGCGGCACGCTCATGCCAACCGCCATCGCAAACAGCGCGGCGCCGCCGATGACGATGTCACGCGACTGGCTGATGTAGACCAGCGCTGCCGCCAGCGGCGCGGCCACGCACGGACCGACGATCAGCGCGGAAATCGCTCCCATCACGAACACGCCGGCCAGCTTGCCGGAGGCCTGGCGGTTGGAGACGGTGCTCAGTTTGCTTTGCAGCGCCGCCGGGACTTGCAGCTCGTAGAAGCCAAACATCGACAACGACAACAGCGCCATCAGCAGGGCAAATGCCCCCAGCACCCATGGATTTTGCAGCGCACTGGCCAGGCCTTCACCCGCCAGGCCGGCAGCAACGCCCAGTGCGGTGTAGACCAGTGCCATGCCCAGCGCATAGGTTACCGACAAAGCGAGGCCGCGGCTGCGGCTGCTCTGCGCACCTTCGCCGACGATGATCGAGGACAGAATCGGCACCATCGGCAGCACGCATGGGGTGAACGACAGCCCCAGGCCCAGCAAGGCGAACAACGGCAGGATGACCAGCAGTTTGCCGCTCTTCAACGCAGCTTCCAGACGGCCGGCTTCACTCGCCGGCGCCACGGTGGTTGCGACAGCAGGGGCAGGTTGCGGCAGGTCGGTGGCGGTTGGATTAGGGACGGTGTAGATCTTGACGCCTGGAGCGGCTGAGGCAGCTTTGCCGCCGTCGACGCCAAGGTTGACGGCGCCTTCGGCTGGCCGTGTGGCGGCTATGGCGGCGGCTGTGGCGACGGGCGCGACGCTTGCGGCGGCTGGTTGCGCTGCCGTAGCGGCTGGCGCCGGGGCAGATGGGGCGGCCTGCGCGGCGGCAGGTGTGGTTGCAGCGGGTGCCGCCGGCACAGGCACCGATCCGCTACCGGTCAGTGCAGCCTTGTAATCCTGCGGCGCATAGCACAAGCCCTTTTCCGAACAGCCCTGCCCGCTCGCCAGCAGCGTGAACGGGCCGTTGACGTCGACCGGTATCGTAATCGTCAGCCCCTTGCGATAGGTTTCCACGTCCTTGGCGAAGGTATCGTCGTAATGCACCTTGCCAGGCGGGATTTGCGGTGTGCCCAGCTTGGCGCCCTGCGCGCTGAACTTGAAGCGCTCGCGATACATATAGTAGCCGTCGGCAATCTGGAAGGTCACGGCAACCGTATGCCCGTCCACCATGCGCGCTGAAAACTTGAACGCTTCGGACGGATCAAGGAACTCCTGGGCACGGGCAGGCTGCAGCAGCAGCGCGATCAGCGCCAGCAATGGCGCGATAAAACGGGCAAAACGGGGCATGAAATCTTCTCTCAGAGGAACTGGTCATTGGAGCAACAGGCATAGTACACCGGGCGCGTTTTTCCCGCCTGAGCCGGGCCTTAAAAATTGATTTATGCGAAACTCGGTTTTTCATGTCACTGGAGCCCAGCCCCATGTCTTCTCTACGTCCCCTGCTGTTATCCGCCCTGGCGCTGAGCGCCCTGCCCGCGCTGGCGCAAGCACCGGCCAAGGCGCTGAACGCCGTATCGTCCAAGGACCTGCTGACCCACATCCAAACGCTGGCCTCCGACGAATTTGAAGGCCGCGCGCCCGGCACCGCCGGTGAAACCAGGACCGTGGCCTACATTCAGCAGGAATTCAAGAAGCTCGGCCTGAAGCCAGGCAACCCGGATGGCAGCTGGGTACAAGCCGTGCCGATGCGCGGCCAGAAACCGGCGCCAAATTTCAGCTACACCATCGGCGGCCAGAAAGTGGCACTGAATTTCCCGGATGACTATGTTGCCCATTCGACCAGCCAACCAAGCACGGTGGACGTCAAGCACTCGGACATCGTGTTTGTCGGCTACGGCGTGCAGGCGCCGGAATACGGCTGGGATGACTACAAGGGCGTGGACGTGCGCGGCAAAACCCTGCTGATGCTGATTAACGACCCGGCCATCCCCGATCCGAATAATCCGGCGGAGCTGGACCCGACTATGTTCAAGGGCAAGGCCATGACGTATTACGGCCGTTGGACCTACAAATACGAAATCGGCGCCAAGCTCGGGGCGGCGGCGGTCATGATTATTCATGAAACAAAGCCGGCAGCTTATCCGTGGGATGTGGTGCGCAGCGGCGGCGTCGCTGAACACTTCAGCCTGCTGCGCAGCGGCGACGATCCAGACGCGCCTGCCGTACCGGGCTGGATTCAACTGGATAAAGCCAAAGCCATGATGCAGGCGGCCGGCTATGATTTCGACGCCTTGAAAAAACAGGCGCTCAGCAAAGAATTTCGTCCCGTCAGTTTAAACGGCACGGTGGATTTTCATATCGAGAATATCGCCCGTAACGTCGACTCCAGGAATGTGGTCGCAAAAATTGAAGGTAGCGATCCTAAGCTGAAAAATGAATACGTCATTTACAGCGCTCATTGGGATCACCTGGGTATCGATGAGAAATTGCCCGGCGGCCGCGACAAGCAGATTTATCACGGCGCCCTGGATAACGCATCCGGCGTCGCTGCGTTAATGGAATTGGCAAAGGCCTATAAAGCCCTGTCCAAAGCACCTAAACGTTCCATCCTGTTTATTGCCACGACAGCGGAAGAAAAAGGTCTGTTAGGCGCCAGGTATTATGCTGCCCATCCACTCTACCCTTTGAAAAATACTGTCGCCAATATTAATATCGACGGTATCAACGCCTGGGGAAAAACGGCGCAGATTGAAAACGTCACTTCTGGCCATTCCAGCATCGACGGCATATTGGAAAAATATGCCAAGGCCCAAGGCCGTTTAATGGAAAAGGATACACGCTCAGAATTGGGCAGTTTCTATCGCGCCGACCAATTGGAATTCGCACGCGCTGGCGTGCCAGTTTTATATACCAAGGCACGCAGCCGGTATCTGGATAAACCGGAGAATTATGCGCGTGAAGTCGTGGATAACTATTTCACCCACGATTACCACCAGCCAAGCGACGGTTTCCGTCATGACTGGGATTTCAGCGGCGGTGTGCAGGATATCCAGCTGCTGTTCCAGGTTGGGCTGGAGATTGCCCAGGGCGTCACGCCAAGCTGGAACGCCGGCTCCGAATTCAAGGCCGCCGGCGACCGCCGCGTGCAATAGAACAGACTCAAAAATGGTTGGTACATGCCAATTTCTGGCATGTACTTTCCTAAACTTCCGCGAGTTCCCCTGCGCGGCGTTCCGCAGTCACCACGCGGGACGCGCGTTTGCGCCACCAGATGATGACACCGGTCACGCTCAGCATCGCCACCACCAGGCCCATGAAGGAAATCAGTATCCTGCCGGGCAAGCCGAGTATGCGGCCGGAATGCAGCGGGAATTGCGCCTGCACGAAGATATCTGCGGCCGTGCCTTTCCACGGCAGACGTTCGCCCAGTAATTTACCGTCAGTGCCGTCGAAATATAAATAGGCCGGGCCAACGCCGCCTGCACCGTGGTCATTACCAGCTTTATAGAAACTCACACCATAGACGTTATACGAATTTGTATAAAACACCGCGCCTACTGGTTCACTCCATTGACGCTGAAGGGCTTCCTTGTCAGCAGTTTCAATTATCGATGCATATTCGATTTTTGCCGTATAGGGTTTATGCAGTTCGGCCATCGGAATAACGTCAAATGGTGTGGGTGTGACTTTCGATATTTTGCTCATCACCGGATAAAACACTTCACTGTATAAATTCAGCGAAAAGGCGGTAAAGGACAAAATAATCAGCAAAGCCCAGGTCCACAGGCTGAAAGCACGGTGCAAATCGAAGTTGAGCTTATTGCCGCCGCCGTTCCAGCGAACTTTCCAGGCCGGGTTCCAGCGTTCCATCCAGGATTTGGATGCGCCTTTTCGGCGTAAAGGCAGCGTCAGATAAAAACCCACAAAACTATCTACAACCCAGATCATGGCAATACCGCCCATAAGCCATACACCCCAGCGGTCAATGCCCCACATTTCTGGAATATGCAGGGTGTAATGCAGGCGGTATAAGAAGGAAACAAATGTCTCCTTGGTAATGGGCCAGACCGCGCCCCATTCACGCTTGCCTAATTCCGCTCCGCTTACCGGATCAACAAAGATCTGATTGAATCCCGGCTCGTACAGTTTCTGCGTCGCCGGATTCACGCGCGGCGATACGCCGAATGCAATCGACTCGCCCGCCTCCAGCGCGATCGGAATATACGAAACCGTGATCTGCGGATAACGCGCCTCCAGCTGTTGCGCCAGTGCCAGCGGCGGTTGCGGCGTGCCCGGCGTATGGGCGTGCATCAGGTGCGGGTTGAGCAGGTCGTCCAGCTCGTGGTCCCACGAAATGATGGCGCCAGTAAAACCGCTGATAAACAAAAAGCCTGCAGTCAGCAGGCCGGCATATCGGTGTACCAAAGTCCAGAAGGCTCGCATGGCAGCTTCCCCAAGAAAAAGCCGAGACCGTCAGGCCCCGGCGGACAATGTTAGAAGCGGTATTTCAGGTTCAGCGACGTGCTGCGCGGTGCGGCGTAAGTAATCGCGCCGTACGCGGCAAACATGCCGAAATGCTTCTTGTCGGTGACGTTGTTGACGTTCAGCTGGGCCGACAGGTTTTTGCTGATGTCATAACGCGCCATCAGGTTGACCAGGGCAAAGCCGTCCTGCACGATGTTGCCATTGGTCGGCGTACCGGCCGGTGCGCCCGGGTCGCGGGTGTAAGTACGGCTTTCCCAGTTGACGCCGCCGCCCACGGTCAGGCCTTTGAGCTGGCCGCCCAGGTCGTAGGTGGTGAAGACGCGGAACAGTTTGCGCGGGTAGATGCTGTTGAAATCCGTGCCGTTCGCCTGCCTGGCGCGGAACTGGCTCAGGCCGACGCTGGCATTCCAGCCACGGGCCAGTTCACCGTTCACGTCAAACTCGTAGCCGCGGCTGGTCGCACCGTCCACGCCCACATAGTAGGCTTCCGGCAGGTCGCTGCCAGGACGGGTGATCTTGTCCACTTCCTGCGCCAGGTTGTCCTGCTTGATGTGGAACAGGGCAAACGAGGCGTTCAGGCGGCCGTCCAGGAACTCGCCCTTGATACCGGTCTCGGCCGCCTTGCCGCGGACCGGGTCCAGCACATTGCCGGCCTTGTCCTTATAGCTCTGCGGCTTGAAGATGCTGGTGTAGCTGGCATAGGCCGAATAGGTGTCGTTGATGTCGTACACGATGCCGGCGTACGGGGTCAGCTCGTTGTCGTTCTTGATCCTGCTCGGCGCTTTGGCGCCAGCCTGCGTGTCGGTGCTGTCATAGTTGGAGACGCGGGCGCCGACGATCAGCTTGAGCGGATCAGCCAGCGAGAAGCGCGCCACGCCGTAGGCCGCGTCCTGCTTGGTGGTGGTGCTTTCATAGAAGCCTGGTGCGCTCCAGCTCGGCGCCGGGAAGGCCGCGCCATTCCATTGGTCGAAATTGCCGACGGCTGGGTAGGTGGCGCCGAAGTTGGCCGTGCGGCTGTCAGCGTTGAACTTCTGGTTGGAGTAGGTGTAGCCGAACGCAGCTTCGTGCTTACGGCCCAGCAGTTCGAACGGCCCGCTGGCCATCAGGCCGAAATTGTCCTGCTTGGTGTGGGTGAGGTAGGAGCCGGCAAACAGCGACATGCCGCCGTCCGCGCCCTTCACGGGCACGCCGGACAGGTACAGCAGGTGCGAGTCGGCCTTGCGGTCGCCATGGGCGGCGGTGGCGGTGACTTTCCAGCCGTTGTCGAAGGTGTGCTCCAGGCGCGCGAAGGTGTTGTTGTACGCGGTCTGCCAATCGGTCCAGCTGGCCGAGGTGGTTTTGGAGACGTCCCAGTTGGCTTCCTGGCCGTTCGAATACCAGACTGGCAGGCCACCCCACATCGGGCCTTTCGGTTCGGTTTCCTGACGGCTGAAGCCGGCCACGAGCAGGGTCTTGGGCGTCAGGTCCGCTTCCACGGTTGCGTAGAAGGTTTTGCTCTTGTTCTTTTGCAGCGCGGCCCAGCTGTCGCCCTGCTGGTATTCGCCCACCACGCGGCCGCGCACCGTGCCTTCCTGGTTCAGTGCGGTCGAAACATCGACCAGGCCACGACGCTGTTTCCAGCTGCCGATTTCCAGTTCAGCGGTGCCGCTCAGCTCTTTGCTGGTGGCGCGTTTGTGCACCAGGTTGATCGAGGCCGACGGATTGCCGGCGCCCGTCATCAGGCCGGTGGCGCCGCGCACGATTTCCACGCGGTCGTAGATCGCCAGTGTGCTCAGCACTTCGCCGGACGACCATGGCTGCTCCCAGGTGGTCGGTACGCCGTCGATCTGCAGGTTGTCGATGTCGAACCCGCGCGCGGTAAAACCGGCGCGGTGGGTTTCGTACTGGTTGACCGAGACGCCGGTGGTGTTGTTGACCACGTCGGTTACGGTGACCATGCCCTGGTCTTCGATACGCTGCTGGGTCACCACGGTGATGGATTGCGGCGTGTCGCGCAGCGACATGTCCAGCGGGGTTGCGCTGCGCGCCTTGCCGGTGGTGTAGGAGCCAGTGCCTTCGGTGGTGTCCGACATCTTCTGCGAGGTGACCTGCACCGTCGGCAGCGCCTGTTCCGCGCCGCTTTGCGCCTGCGCCAGCAGTGGCAGGGCCAGGCTGACCAGAATGGCCAACGGCTTGATTGTGACTTGCTTATCCATCAGTTCCCCAGTATTGACATTTATATCGAAACGCGAATGATAACGATTCCTATTTCAAAGTCAATCGTCTTCTCGGCAACAGACGAAAAAAAAGCCAGGCTAGGCCTGGCTTTTCAGTGATGCTAGAACCGGATTACTCAGCGGTTGGAGCGTCTTCTACAGCGGTGACTTCTGGACGGTCCAGCAGTTCAACGTAAGCCATAGGAGCATTGTCGCCAACGCGGAAACCCATTTTCAGGATGCGCAGGTAGCCGCCGTTACGTGCAGCGTAGCGTGGGCCCAGTTCCGAGAACAGTTTGCCTACGATTTCGCGGTCGCGCAGACGGGCGAATGCCAGACGCTTGTTTGCCAGGGTGTCGGTCTTGCCCAGGGTCAGGATAGGCTCAACAACGCGGCGCAGTTCTTTAGCTTTTGGCAGCGTGGTTTTGATGGCTTCATGACGCAGCAGCGAGACGGTCATGTTGCGCAGCATAGCCAGACGGTGGGACGAGGTACGGTTCAGTTTACGGAGGCCGTGACGGTGACGCATGGTACTTCCTTTCGATGTTTATACCCGAGTTCTTCGATCGCTCAAGCCAGGCAGGAGCGCGGACCGGTTTCAGTTAAATACGCCCGCTACGACATGCAGCGGGCGGTGCTACAAAAATTACTTTTCCAGACCAGCAGGCGGCCAGTTTTCCAGCTTCATGCCCAGGGTCAGACCACGGGAAGCCAGGACTTCCTTGATCTCGTTCAGCGACTTGCGGCCCAGGTTCGGGGTCTTCAGCAGTTCGTTTTCCGAACGCTGGATCAGGTCGCCGATGTAGTAGATGTTTTCGGCTTTCAGGCAGTTGGCCGAACGCACGGTCAGTTCCAGGTCGTCGACTGGACGCAGCAGGATCGGATCGACCAGCGGTGCACGCGATGGCGCTTCAGCAGCCGCTTCGGTGCCTTCCAGTGCCGCGAACACATTCAGTTGGTCCACCAGCACGCGCGCCGATTGACGGATCGCTTCTTCTGGCGAGATCACACCGTTGGTTTCGATGTTGATGATCAGTTTGTCCAGGTCGGTACGCTGTTCCACACGGGCGGACTCAACGAAGTACGACACACGGCGCACTGGCGAGAACGACGCGTCCAGAATGATGCGGCCGATGGTTTTGTTGGTGTCTTCCGACAGGCGACGCACGTTACCAGGAACGTAGCCGCGGCCTTTTTCAACCTTGATCTGCATGTCCAGCTTGCCGCCGGCGGTCAGGTGAGCAATCACGTGGTCCGGGTTGATCAGCTCGACGTCGTGCGGCAGATCGATGTCCGATGCCAGCACAGCGCCTTCGCCTTCTTTTTTCAGGGTCAGGGTGACGGAGTCACGGTTGTGCACTTTGAACACAACGCCCTTCAGGTTCAGCAACAGGTCAACCACGTCTTCTTGCACGCCGTCCAGCGACGAGTACTCGTGCACCACACCGGCGATGGTCACTTCGGTCGGCGCGTAGCCGATCATCGAGGACAGCAGTACGCGGCGCAGCGCGTTGCCCAGGGTGTGGCCGTAGCCGCGTTCAAATGGTTCCATCACGACTTTGGCGTGACCGGCGCCCAGCGCTTCTACATCGATAATACGTGGTTTCAACAAACTGTTTTGCATGAAATGTCCTTTTCAATACCCTCGACGCGTTAGGCCGATAAGGCTGATGGCATTAGTGAAAACGCCCGCTTAACAAAGCGGGCGGGTTTTGGTGCTACTTAGACGACAGATTAACGCGAGTACAGTTCGACGATCAGCGATTCGTTGACGTCAGCAGCGATCTCATTGCGCTCTGGCAGGGACTTGAAGGTACCTTCCATTTTCTTGGCATCAACCGACACCCAAGCTGGCATGCCAACTTGTTCCGCCAGCGACAGCGCTTCAACGATACGCACTTGTTTCTTGGCTTTTTCGCGCACAGCAACGACGTCGCCAACTTTAACCGAGTACGAAGCGATGTTCACCACATTGCCGTTCACGGTGAAGGCTTTGTGCGATACCAGCTGACGTGCTTCAGCGCGGGTCGAACCGAAGCCCATACGGTACGCGACGTTGTCCAGACGGGCTTCCAGCAGCTTCAGCAGGGTTTCGCCGGTGTTGCCTTTGCGGCGGTCGGCTTCTGCGAAGTAGCGACGGAACTGACGTTCCAGCACGCCGTACATACGTTTCACTTTTTGCTTTTCGCGCAGCTGGTTGCCGTAGTCCGAGGTACGAGCGCCCGACTTAACGCCGTGCTGACCTGGTTTGACGTCCAGTTTGCATTTGCTGTCCAGCGAGCGGCGGGCGCTCTTCAGGAACAGATCAGTGCCTTCACGGCGGGAAAGTTTTGCTTTTGGTCCGATATAACGTGCCACGGTACTTCCTTTTTAAAATAATGACGTTCCAACCCACGCGGGCTGAACGCTAGTCTGGTCTGCTGAGAGCCAGACGTGGCTTAAAGTCTGCTGGCAAGCCAACAGACGACAATAGCCGGGCAGTATAGCTGTCACCAGCTTCCTGCACCAGCTTTATTGTGTAACAGCGAGACCGGCAACGCCGGTCCGGCCATTAGATACGACGACGCTTTGGAGGGCGGCAGCCGTTGTGTGGAACTGGCGTCACGTCCTGGATCTCGGTGATCTTGATGCCCAGGTTGTTCAGTGCACGCACTGCCGATTCACGGCCTGGGCCTGGGCCCTTGATGCGTACTTCCAGGTTCTTCACGCCGCATTCGATCGCGACTTTACCAGCGGCTTCAGCAGCAACCTGCGCTGCGAACGGGGTCGATTTACGCGAACCCTTGAAGCCAGCACCACCGGAGGTCGCCCACGACAGGGCATTGCCCTGACGGTCGGTGATGGTGATGATGGTGTTGTTGAAGGAAGCGTGAACGTGTGCGATACCTTCGGCAACGTTCTTCTTGACCTTCTTGCGTACGCGCGCTGCTGCTGCGCTGCTTTGTTGCTTAGCCATGTGATTTCCCTAGATTATTTCTTGAGCGATTGAGCGGCTTTGCGCGGGCCCTTGCGGGTACGTGCATTGGTACGGGTGCGTTGACCGCGGACCGGCAGGCCCTTACGGTGACGCATACCGCGGTAGCAACCCAGGTCCATCAAACGTTTGATGTTCATGGACAGTTCGCGACGCAGATCGCCTTCAACGATGAATTTTGCTACTTCATCGCGCAGCTTTTCCAGTTCGCTGTCGTCCAGGTCTTTGACCTTTTTGTTGGTCGCAATACCAGTCTGCGCGCAGATGAACTTCGCGCGTGGACGGCCAACACCGTAGATGGCGGTCAGGCCGATAACGGTGTGCTGATGATTTGGGATATTAACCCCTGCAATACGTGCCATTCGTTATTCCTCGATAAATAACGGTTATTAACCTTGACGCTGCTTGTGACGTGGTTCGACGCAGATTACGCGAACAACGCCCTTGCGCTTGATGATCTTGCAGTTGCGGCAGATCCGCTTGACTGAGGCGTTAACTTTCATGATGAACTCTCTTCTAAGGTTCGATTATCTAAAATTACTTGGTCCGGAACACAATGCGGGCGCGGGACAGGTCGTAAGGTGTCAGTTCGACCGTCACCTTATCGCCAGGCAGGATGCGGATGTAGTTCATCCGCATTTTACCTGAAATATGCCCCAGCACCACGTGCCCGTTTTCCAGCTTTACTCGAAATGTTGCATTAGGGAGATTTTCTAGGATCTCGCCCTGCATCTGTATGACGTCGTCTTTTGCCATTCGGTATGTTTGAAACCGCGCTTATCGCGTCGGAATTCCGCCTTTGAAGTTTGCTTTGCGCAGCAGCGATTCATATTGCTGCGACATCACGTAGTTTTGTACTTGGGCCATGAAGTCCATGGTCACAACCACAATAATCAACAGAGAAGTACCACCAAAATAAAACGGTACTTTCCACTCGGCTACCATGAATTCCGGCAACAAACACACCAAGGTGATGTAGATGGCGCCAGCCAGTGTCAATCGGGTCAGAATCTTGTCGATGTAGCGGGCAGTCTGCTCACCGGGACGGATCCCTGGCACAAAGGCCCCGCTCTTCTTCAAGTTATCTGCTGTTTCCTTGCTGTTGAAGACCAGCGCTGTATAGAAGAAACAGAAAAACACGATCGCAATGGCGTACAACAGTGCGTGGATGGGCTCGCCTGGCCCCATCGATGCTGCCAAATCTTTCAGGAACCGGACCGCCGGGTTGGCCGTATCGGCGCCCGTCGTAAACCAGCCCACGATCGTTGCTGGGAACAAGATAATCGACGAAGCGAAGATCGGTGGGATCACGCCGGCCATATTCAACTTCAATGGCAGGTGCGAGGTTTGTCCACCGTAAATCTTGTTACCCACCTGGCGTTTCGCATAGTTCACCAGAATCTTGCGTTGGCCACGTTCCACAAATACCACCAGGAACGTCACCGCCACCACCAAGGCCATGATGATGATCGCGGACAAGGCACCGATCGAACCGTTGCTCACCGACTGGCCGAGGCCACCCAGTGCGCCCGGCAGACCGGCAGCGATACCCGCGAAAATGATGATCGAGATGCCATTACCCAGACCACGCTCGGTAATTTGCTCGCCCAACCACATCACGAACATGGTTCCGGTCAACAGCGTAACGACCGTCACGAAACGGAATGCATAGCCTGGATCCAGCACCAGACCTGCCTGCGACTCCAGCGCGACTGCAATGCCCAACGCCTGAAACGCCGCCAGCAACACCGTGAAATACCGGGTGTACTGCGTGATCTTGCGTCGGCCAGCCTCGCCTTCCTTCTTCAACGCTTCCATCTGCGGCGACACGATCGACACCAACTGCATGATGATCGAGGCCGAAATGTACGGCGTGATACCCAGCGCAAACACCGTGAAGCGCGCGAGCGCGCCACCGCTGAACATGTTCAACATGCCCAGGATGCCGCCCTCTTGCGACTTGAACAGCGCGGCCAATTGTACCGGATCGATCCCGGGAACCGGGATGTGAGCGCCGATACGATAAACCACCAATGCGCCAAGCAGGAACCAGAGCCGGCCCCAAGGGAAACCAGCTGCTGCACTTTTAGCCAATTGTGGATTAGTCGCCAATTTTCGCTCCGATCAAGCTGTTAGCGGTGGCTCAAGCTACCGAGCCGCCGGCTGCTTCGATGGCGGCTTTCGCGCCAGCGGTCACTTTCAGGCCTTTGAGGTTCACCGCTTTGGTGATCTCGCCGGACAGAATGACGCGTACATCACGTGCCAGCACGCTCAGTACGCCAGCTTGTTTCAGCACCAGGATGTCGACATCGCCAACGGCCAGGTGGTTCAGGTCGGACAGACGCACTTCAGCTTTGAAGGTGGCGTTGAGCGACTTGAAACCGCGCTTCGGCAGACGACGTTGCAGAGGCATCTGACCGCCTTCGAAGCCGACTTTGTGGAAGCCGCCCGAACGCGATTTCTGACCCTTGTGGCCGCGGCCTGCGGTTTTACCCAGGCCGGAGCCGATACCGCGGCCGACGCGGCGCTTGTAGTGCTTGGCGCCGTCGGCTGGTTGAATGGTATTCAGTTCCATGATTTCTCCGTGAGTAAGCCGGGGCTTACGCAACTACTTTAACGAGATACGACACTTTGTTGATCATGCCGCGTACCGATGGGGTGTCCTGCAGTTCTGCAACCGAGTTGACACGACGCAGGCCCAAGCCGCGCACGGTGGCACGGTGGTCTTGACGGGTGCCGATCAGGCCCTTCACCAGTTGTACTTTGAGGGTTTTCGTAGTCATGTGGTCACCTTAGCCCAGGATCTCTTCCACCGACTTGCCGCGTTTCGCAGCGATGTCAGCAGGAGTGCTCAGTTTAGCCAGGCCGTCCAACGTGGCGCGAACCAGGTTGTACGGGTTGCTCGAACCGGTCGATTTCGCGACCACGTCGGTAACGCCCATGACTTCGAAGATCGCGCGCATTGCGCCGCCAGCGATGACGCCGGTACCTGGTTTAGCAGGCGACATCATGACTTTCGAGGCGCCGTGGCGACCCAGGACGGTGTGGTGCAGCGTGCCGTTCTTCAGTGGTACTTTGATCAGGTTGCGACGGGCTTCTTCCATTGCCTTCTGCACACCGACTGGTACCTCTTTCGACTTGCCCTTGCCCATGCCGATGCGGCCATCGCCGTCACCTACTACGGTCAGCGCGGCGAAACCCATGATACGACCACCCTTGACCACTTTGGTCACGCGGTTGATCGCGATCATTTTTTCGCGCATGCCATCATCCGGCTTGTCGCTTGCCATTTTTGCTTGCATTTTTGCCATGATCGTTCCTTAGAACTTCAGACCGGCTTCACGCGCGGCTTCTGCCAGCGCCTTCACACGGCCGTGATAACGGAAACCGGAACGGTCGAAGGCGACTTCGGTGATACCGGCTTTGAGTGCTTTTTCTGCTACGCGCTTGCCGACCAGTGCGGCGGCGGCGGCGTTGCCACCCTTGCCCGATTGGCCAGCCAGTTCAGCGCGTACTTCCGCTTCAACGGTCGAGGCCGAAACCAGTACTTTGGCTTCCGGGCTGATCAGGTTTGCGTAGATGTGCAGGTTAGTGCGGTGAACCGACAGGCGGTTCACTTTCAGTTGCGCAATCTTGATCCGGGTTTGACGTCCGCGACGCAGACGAGATTCTTTTTTATCCATCGTCAGCCCCTAATTACTTCTTCTTGGTTTCTTTGATCTTAACCACTTCGTCCGAATAACGGACGCCCTTGCCTTTGTAAGGCTCCGGAGCGCGGTAAGCACGAACTTCTGCAGCAACCTGACCCACCTTTTGACGATCGATGCCTTTGATGACGATCTCGGTCGGGGTGGCGGTGGTCACGGTCACGCCTTCTGGCATGGCGTGCACGACCGGGTGCGAGAAACCCAGCGACAGGTTCAGCTTGTCACCTTGGGCCTGGGCTTTGTAGCCCACGCCCACCAGGTTCAGCTTTTTCTCGAAGCCCTTGGTCACACCGTTCACCATGTTGTTGACCAGTGCGCGCAGCGTACCGGACATGGCGTTGGCTTCGCGGCTGTCGTTGGACGGCTCAAAGCTCAGGGTACCAGCGTTGTTTTCTACTTTAACCAGGCCGTTCAGGCTCTGGGTCAGGACGCCCAGCGGGCCCTTGACGGTGATCGCTTGTGCGGAGATGGCGACATCAGCGCCAGCTGGCACAGCGATAGGCATTTTAGCTACTCGGGACATGTCTTACTCCTTAGGCCACGTAGCAAATCACTTCGCCGCCGACACCGGTAGCGCGTGCTTTGCGGTCGGTCATGACGCCTTGTGGGGTCGATACAATCGCCACACCCAGACCATTCATTACCGAAGGGATCTCGTCTTTGCCTTTGTAGACGCGCAGGCCCGGACGGGACACGCGCTCGAGGCGCTCGATGACGGGACGGCCGACATAATATTTCAAACCGATTTTCAGTTCCGACTTGCCGCCATCTTCAGCGACTGCGAAATCTTCAATGTAACCCTCGTCCTTGAGGACGTTGGCAATCGCTACTTTGACTTTCGACGATGGCATGGCCACGGTCGTTTTTTGAACGCCTTGGGCGTTGCGAATGCGGGTCAGCATATCGGCGATAGGATCGCTCATACTCATTGCTTATTCTCCTATTACCAGCTAGCTTTAGTCATACCCGGAATTTCACCACGCATGGCGAATTCACGGAGCTTGATACGGCCCAGACCGAATTTACGGAAGGTGCCGCGCGGACGACCGGTGATGGCGCAGCGGTTACGCTGGCGAGTCGGGGCCGAGTTACGTGGCAGCGCTTGCAGTTTCAGGCGCGCTTCGTAACGTTCTTCTTCCGACTTCGACTGGTCATCAATGATGGCCTTGAGCGAGCTGCGTTTGGCGGCGAATTTATTCGCCAGCGCTACGCGTTTCGCTTCACGGTTAATCAGTGCGAGTTTTGCCATGATCTCTTAGTTCCTGAACGGGAATTTGAAGGCGGCGAGCAGAGCTTTCGCTTCGTCGTCGGTCTTAGCGGTGGTGGTGATCGAAATGTTCATACCACGCAGCGCATCGATCTTGTCGTACTCGATCTCAGGGAAGATGATCTGCTCTTTCACACCGATGTTGTAATTGCCACGACCATCGAAGGCCTTGCCATTCACACCGCGGAAGTCACGCACGCGTGGCAGGGCCACGGTGATGAAGCGGTCGAGGAACTCGTACATACGGGCGCCGCGCAGGGTCACCATCGTACCGATCGGGTAGCCTTCACGGATTTTGAAACCCGCGATCGCTTTGCGTGCCTTGGTGGTCACTGGCTTCTGGCCAGCGATCTTGGTCAGGTCGCCAACCGCGTGCTCGAGGACCTTCTTGTCCGCAATCGCCTCGCCCACACCCATGTTCAGGGTGATCTTGGTCAGACGCGGAACTTCCATCACCGACTTGTAGCCGAATTTCTCGGTCAGGTCAGCGACGACTTTTTCTTTATAGAATTCTTGGAGACGTGCCATGATTTCTTAAGCCTTCACTACTTCGCCGGACGATTTAAAGACGCGGACTTTTTTGCCGTCGACATCTTTGAAACCAACACGGTCTGCCTTGCCAGTCGCTGCATTGAACAATGCAACGTTGGACACGTGAATCGGCATAGTCTTGTCGACGATACCACCTTGAACGCCAGTCATTGGGTTCGGCTTGGTCGCTTTCTTAGCAACGTTGACGCCTTCAACCACAACGTGTTCTGCGTCTACGCGACGCGAAACGACACCGCGTTTGCCCTTGTCTTTACCGGCCAGAACGATGACTTCGTCGTTTTTACGAATCTTATCCATTACTGACTCCTTACAGTACTTCAGGTGCCAGGGACACGATCTTCATGAACTTTTCAGTGCGCAGTTCGCGCGTCACTGGTCCAAAGATACGCGTACCGATCGGTTCCAGCTTGGCGTTCAGCAGTACGGCGGCATTGCCGTCGAACTTCACCAGGGAACCGTCTTGGCGGCGAACACCTTTAGCGGTGCGCACTACCACGGCGTTATAAATTTCACCTTTTTTGACACGACCACGTGGCTGAGCCACCTTTACGGTGACCTTGATCACGTCGCCAATGCCAGCATAACGGCGCTTGGAACCGCCCAACACCTTGATGCACATGACTTCCTTGGCACCGGTGTTGTCGGCTACTTCGAGCCGGCTTTCAGTTTGAATCATAATATTCTCTTTCCCAACTTAAGCCGAAGAATCCACACAATGCGGACCTGCGGTCAGTCTTGGTCCCGCCAGAAGCGCCTGCTGGCGCCGCTGCTTGGGTGCTTGACCTTCGAACTGCATACTGACCGCACGGTTCAGCGTCTGTGGCCAGACACTTTGCGGCGTTACATGAACGAAGCCCACGAGTATTACATACAACTCGCGGGCTTGCAAGAACTAATTGAAAAACACCGCCAACACCACAGGCTTGGCGGCGCGCTTCTCAATTAAACGATTTGTGCGGCTTGCACCACACGGGTCACGGTCCATGCCTTCGTTTTGGAGATCGGACGACCTTCGGTGATTTCCACCGTATCACCGGCTTTCACCTGGTTGGTCTCGTCGTGGGCGTGGTACTTGGCCGAACGAACGATGATCTTGCCATACAGAGGGTGTTTCACGTGACGTTCGATCAGCACGGTAACGGTCTTGTCCATCTTGTCGGACACAACTTTACCGATCAGCGTACGCTTCAGCTTTACTTGCTCGGTCATTTTGCTTCCTTCGTGTTCATTACCGTTTTTACGCGTGCGATATCGCGACGTACCTTCTTGAGCTGCGAAGTGTTGCTCAGCTGTTGCGTAGCAGTTTGCATACGCAGGCCGAACTGGGCTTTCAGCAGATCGTTCAGCTCTTTCTGCAGAGCTGCCTGGTCTTTGCCGCGGAGTTCAGATGCTTTCATAATTCACTCCTGTTATTGACCAACTTGACGGACCACGAACGTGGTCGCCAGTGGCAGTTTGGCAGCGGCCAGGCGGAATGCTTCGCGCGCCAGTTCTTCGCCTACGCCGTCCATCTCGTACAGGACTTTGCCCGGACGGATTTCAGCGACGTAGTACTCTGGATTACCCTTACCGTTACCCATACGGACTTCGGCAGGCTTGTTCGAGATCGGTTTGTCCGGGAACACACGGATCCAGATACGGCCACCACGTTTGATGTGGCGGGTCATGGCGCGACGCGCTGCTTCGATTTGACGGGCAGTGATACGGCCACGAGCCACGGCTTTCAGACCGAACTCGCCAAACGACACGTTGGTGCCGGTGGTGTGCGAAATGCCGGTGTTACGGCCTTTCTGCTCTTTACGATACTTTCTGCGTGCTGGTTGCAGCATGATTATTCTCCTGCTTTCTCGGCTGGCTTAGCAGCGCGGCGGGCGCCACCAGCACCAGCTGGGCGTGGGCGGCCAGCTGGCTTGCCGTCTTCACGACGTGGGCCACGTGGCTTTTTCTCGTCTGGCGGGGTATCGATCACAGGGGCTTCGCCGGTCGGCGAGCGGTCACCCTTGTAGACCCAGACCTTGACACCGATGATGCCGTAGGTGGTCGAAGCTTCCGAAGTGCCGTAGTCGATGTCAGCGCGCAGGGTGTGCAGTGGCACACGGCCTTCGCGGTACCATTCGGTACGGGCGATCTCGATGCCGTTCAGACGACCCGACGACATGATCTTGATGCCCAGGGCGCCCAGGCGCATCGCGTTCTGCATCGCGCGTTTCATGGCGCGGCGGAACATGATACGTTTTTCGAGCTGCTGAGCGATCGAGTCAGCGATCAGCTGCGAATCGATTTCTGGCTTGCGGATTTCTTCGATGTTCACGTGCACCGGCACGCCCATGATCTTGGTCAGCGCCGACTTCAGTACTTCGATGTCTTCGCCTTTTTTACCAATGACCACGCCTGGACGCGAGCTGTAGATGGTGAAACGCGCATTCTTGGCAGGACGCTCGATAACGATGCGGCCGACCGAAGCGTTCTTCAGCTTGGCTTTCAGGTAGGTACGTGCTTTCAGGTCTTCGTTCAGCATGTCGGCAAAGTTACCATTGCCAGCGTACCAACGCGAAGCCCAGTTACGGGTTACCGCCAGGCGGAAACCAGTTGGATGAATTTTCTGACCCATCTTGGCTCCTTAGTTGCCGACGGTCACATAAATGTGACACGATTGTTTCGAGATACGATCGCCACGACCTTTTGCACGCGCGGTGAAGCGCTTCAGGATCGGGCCCTTTTCAACGTAGATCGTTTTCACGAACAGTTCGTCGATGTCGGCACCATCGTTGTGCTCGGCGTTGGCGATTGCCGACTCCAGCACTTTCTTGATGATGGTGGCGCCTTTTTTCGGGCTGAACTGCAGAATGTTGAGGGCTGCGTCAACTTTCTTGCCACGGATCAGGTCAGCAACCAGACGGCCCTTTTGGTCCGACAGGCGCACGCCTTTGAGGATAGCTTTGGTTTCCATTATTTCTTCGCCTTCTTGTCAGCGGCATGGCCTTTGAACGTGCGGGTCAGCGCGAATTCGCCGAGCTTGTGACCTACCATGTTCTCGGAAACGTACACTGGCACGTGCAGCTTGCCGTTGTGAACAGCGATCGTCAGGCCGATGAAGTCAGGCATGATGGTCGAGCGACGGGACCAGGTTTTGATTGGCTTTTTGTCTTTGGTCGCTTGCGCGGCTTCGACTTTTTTCACCAGGTGGGCGTCACAGAACGGCCCTTTTTTCAATGAACGAGTCATGATTTATCCTTATTTCTTGCCGCGGCGCGAGACGATCATCGAAGAAGTACGCTTGTTGCTGCGAGTCTTCTTACCCTTGGTCTGTTGGCCCCATGGCGAAACAGGGTGACGACCAGCTGCGGTTTTACCTTCACCACCACCGTGCGGGTGATCGACCGGGTTCATGACCACACCGCGAACGGTAGGACGAACACCGCGCCAACGCATCGCACCAGCTTTACCGATCTTGCGCAGGCTGTGTTCGGCATTGCCGACTTCACCCACGGTCGCACGGCACTCGATGTGCACGCGACGCACTTCACCCGAGCGCAGACGCACCTGAGCGTAAGTACCTTCACGCGCCATCAGCACCACGCCAGCGCCGGCGGTACGGGCCATCTGGGCACCTTTACCTGGCAGCATTTCGACGCAGTTCATGATGGTACCGACTGGGATGTTGCGGATCGGCAGGCAGTTACCCGACTTGATCGGCGCTTCCGAACCGGTCATCACCGCATCGCCCACCGCCATACCTTTGGTGGCGATGATGTAGCTGCGCGCGCCGTCGGCGTAGCACAGCAGTGCGATGTGGGCCGTGCGGTTTGGATCGTATTCGATACGTTCCACTTTCGCTGGGATGCCATCTTTGCTGTTACGCTTGAAGTCGATCACGCGGTAGTGCTGCTTGTGACCACCACCGATATGACGGGTGGTGATGTGACCGTTGTTGTTACGGCCAGCAGTTTTCGATTTTTTCTCAACCAGGGCTGCGAACGGACGACCTTTGAACAGGTCCGAGTTCACAACTTTCACCATGCCGCGACGGCCTGGGGAGGTTGGCTTCATCTTAACGAGTGCCATTATTTAGCCTCCTCGGTGAAATTGATTTCCTGGCCTGGTTTCAGGCACACGAAAGCACGCTTGGTGTGGTTGCGACGGCCGATATGGGCGCCGGAACGCTTCTGCTTACCTTCGCGGTTCACGGTTTGCACCGATTCCACTTGGACTTTGAACAGCAGTTCAACGGCCGCTTTGATTTCTGGCTTGGTCGCGTCGGTGGTAACACGGAACACGATCTGCTCGTTCTTTTCCGCGACCATGGTGGCCTTCTCGGAAATCACTGGAGCTACCAGCACCTTCAGCAGGCGCTCTTCGCTAAATTTCAATGCGCTCATGCCAGCATCTCCTCAATCTTCGCCAGCGCAGCCTTGGTCACCAGGATCTTTTTGTAGAAGACCAGCGACATTGGATCAGCGTGACGTGGCTCGACAACCAGCACGTTCGGCAGGTTGCGGGAAGCCAGTTCCAGGTTTTCGTTGGCGGTATCGGTGATGATCAGCACGGAGTCGAAGCCCAGGCCGGTCAGCTTTTGCGACAGCAGCTTGGTTTTTGGTGCTTCGATCGACAGATCTTCGATCACGACCAGACGGTCTTCACGGGCCAGCTGCGACAGAATCGAGCACAGACCAGCGCGGTACATCTTCTTGTTCACTTTGTGGGTGAAGTTCTCGTCAGGCGAGTTCGGGAAGATGCGACCACCGCCGCGCCACAGTGGCGACGACGACATACCTGCACGAGCACGGCCGGTACCTTTTTGGCGCCATGGCTTCTTGGTCGTGTGGTGGACTTCTTCACGGTCTTTTTGTTTACGGTTGCCGCTGCGAGCATTGGCTTGGTAAGCAACGACGATCTGGTGGATCAGGGCTTCGTTGTAGTCACGGCCGAAGACGGTATCGGCAGCTGCTACGTTAGAGGCGGCTTGACCTTGAGCGTTCAAGAGCTTGAGTTCCATCGTTTAAGCTCCCTTCTTTGCTTTAACTTTGACAGCAGGCGAAACCACTACCTGGCCGTTTTTGGCGCCAGGGATCGCACCTTTGACCAGCAGCAGCTGGCGGTCGGTATCGATACGGGCGATTTCGAGGTTCTGCACGGTCGTGGTGACGTCACCCATGTGACCGGTCATGCGCTTACCAGGGAATACACGACCTGGATCCTGCGCCATACCAATCGAACCTGGAACGTTGTGCGAACGCGAGTTACCGTGGGTCTGACGACCCGAAGCAAAGTTGTGACGCTTGATGGTACCGGCGTAGCCTTTACCGATCGAGACACCTTGTACGTCGACTTTTTGACCAACTTCGAACAGCGAAGCGGCGACAACTGCGCCAGCTTTCAGTTCGGCAGCTTTGGCAGCGTCAACGCGGAACTCTTTCAGCAGAGTACCAGCTTCAACACCCGCTTTAGCGTGGTGACCAGCAACGGCTTTGGTCACGCGGGAAGCGCGACGTTGACCGAATGCGACCTGAACTGCAGTGTAACCATCAGTTTCAGGGGTTTTGATTTGCGCAACACGGTTGTTCGATACGTCAACCACGGTGACTGGGATCGAGTCCCCGTCATCGGTGAAGATGCGCATCATACCAACCTTGCGACCGAGGAGGCCAAGGCTCATTTTTTCTCCAATTCCCACCTACGATTGGGCGGGGATATGTTGAACTACTAAAATTAGTACGGACCAATAAAAAGATGAATCCATACCGAAGCCGGCTAGTGTATCTTGATTTGGGGCTTGACGCAACAACTTAGTACGAGGTATGTCAGTTTTTTGCGGCGGCCGCCAAGCCCCGTGCAAACCACGGCGCCATGCGGCTTGCGGCGCAGGCCGGCGGGTGCGGAAGATGGCGTTGCTACCGGGTCCAGCTTGTCCATTTCACCACCCTGCCCGGGCCGCAAAGCGTCGCCCCATGCAAAAAAAGGGCCGGTCCACCGCATTGCTGCGGCAGGCCGGCCCCTCGGGCTTAGCACACTACCTGATTAGAACTTGTAGTTTGCGCCAACGCCAATCTTGCGGAACTGTGGCTGGTAGCCATCACGCCATTGCATCGGCGCTTCCATCTGGAAGATGTTGTCGATGTACAGGCTCAGGCGGACATGGTTGATGCCGGTGTAAGCCAGGTTGTAGTCGACGGTGGTGTTGCTGCCCACTTTGCCGCAGGTGTCCAGGTACTGGGCCGCCACTTTCTGGGTAGCGCAGTAGGTTGGCGACGCTTCGTTGTTGTTGCTGTAGCCGCTGCGGTAGTTAATGGTCATGCCATTATCCCAGGCGTCTTTTTTCAGGAACAGACGGAACTTGGCGTTCAGGCGCGACTGGCCCTGGTAGCCACTGGCAAAGGTGTTATTGCCCGAAGCGTACATGCCAGCCTGGTTAGGACCGTAGGCATTGTCCGCCACCGAGAACGACTGGTATTTCCACAGGTAGGCGCCTTCCAGCTTCATGCGAACCTGGCCCAGGCCGGTGTCGAAACGGCCCGAGGCGTCGAAGTCGAAGCCCGAAGCGCGGGTACGGCCGCTGTTGACGTATGGATCATACGCCATGCCCAGTTTGCCAACGCCACCGTAGTTGATGGTGTTGCCTGGTGCGTACTTGCCCACCAGGGCCAGGAACTCGTTGTCGGTGGCGCTATTGTCAACCCGGATCAGCTGGCCGGCCGGCAGCGCGGCTTCGCCTTTCAGGATGTCGGTGGTGCCACGGGTACCGATTTCGTTGCGGCGTTCGATGAAGAAGTAGTCAATCGCAGCGGTCCAGTTTTTGACGGGCTCGATGACGAAACCGGCGGTCAGCGAACGCGAGGTTTCCGGCTTCAGGTCCGGGTTGGACGAGGCGAAGCTCGGCAGCGAGCCCGAGCAGTCGTAACCGCGGTAGATGTTGGCCAGGTTCTTGTCGCCAGCAGTCGCGGTTGGCGAGTTCTGCACCAGGGCGTTCAGCTGGTTGGCGATCGGGCAGCGGCGTGGATCTTCCACCGAGGTGCTGATTGCGCTACGGCCCAGGCCGTTACCGGATTCAACGATGTTCGGTGCGCGGAAGCCGCCAGCAGCGGTGGCACGCAGCAGCAGGCCGTCGGTCACGGTGTAGCGCAGACCCAGTTTCGGCGAAATGTGCGCTTCGCTGTGGCTGGATTTGTCGGCGCGCAGCGCGGCGCTCAGTTCAACCTTTTTCACCACCGGGATGGTGGCTTCGGTGAACACGGCGTAGTGGTCAACCGCATCTTTGACCTGCAGGCCGAAGATGCCCACCAGCTCACCGTTCAGCACGTTGTCCGAGCTCTTCATTTCATACGATTCGCGGCGGATGTCGGTGCCCACGGCGATCGACAGCGGACCGGCTGGCAGTTGCGCGACTTCACCCGAAATGGTGGCATCGAAGAAGGTGATCTTCGCCTTGCCTTCGGTGGTACGTACCGGGAACATCGATTCCAGCAGCGCGCTGTCATTCTTCTGGCCGAACTTGTAGGTGCCGTTGACGATGGCGTCGGTGTAGCCCTTGGCGCTTGGGGCGCGGGTGGCCTTGGTGGCTTTCGACTCCATGTGGCCGAATGCCGATTTCCAGTCGAAGCCGCCGATTTCACCGGTCAGCGCCAGCATCGCGCGGTACTGGTCGGATTCCGTGCGGTTGAAGTTGAAACCATCGCCGGTGTCCATCAGACGGGCGCGGTATTCCACCGGCGTCGAGTATGGATTGTTCGGGTGGCCCACTGGCAGCTTAGGATAGTTGAACGGGCCGACCAGCTTGCCACCGTAAACGTTGTACCACAGGTTGTTGGCAGAGGTGGTGCCGCCGTTGGCGGTGCCGAACGGCGCTACGATGTAGTCGTTCGACGCGTTGGCGTAGGTCAGTTCGAAGTTGGCATCGATGGCTTTGCCAATGCGGAAGTGGGTGTTGCTGGCGACCGCATAACGCTTGGCATTGGTGGTCTGGCCGGTGTACGGCAGCAGGTCCATCTTGCACTGTTTGTCGTTGGCATCGACGTTACCCGCCGGGCAGCCCGGCGCGGCCACGATGTTGGTCGCGTTCACGAAGTAGTTGCCAGTTGGCGAGAAGGTGCTGCGGTTATCCCAGGTCGAACGGCCCGGGGTCAGACGGTGCCAGTCGGGTACGTGGTTGCGCAGGTCGTCCGACGTGTAGCCGTCGCTCTTGTACGCTTCGTAGGTCACATAGGTGTTGAAGCCGTTTTCATCGATATCGCCGTAGCCGATCTTGCCCGACACGCTGCGGTTGCGCATATCGCGGAAGCCGTCGGCTTCCTTGTAGTTGCTGCTGATCTCGGCGCCAACATAATCCTTCATCAGGATGATGTTGATCACGCCGGCGATGGCGTCGGAACCGTAGATGGCCGAAGCGCCGTCTTTCAGGATCTCGATGCGCTCCACTGCAGCAGCCGGGATCGCGTCCAGGTTGGTGAAGTTTTGCTGGGCGCCGTCGGACAGGCCGTACTGCGCAATGCGGCGGCCGTTGACCAGCACCAGCGTGGCGACCTTGCCCAGGCCGCGCATGCCGGCGGCGGACGAACCGGTGGCGAAGCCGCCCGAGGACGAGCTGGCCGAGCTGATGTCGGTGCCGATTGCCGACGACGAGCTGAGGATGCCCATCACGGTGGTTTCGCCGGTACGGGCGATGTCATCACGGCCCAGCACCTGGATCGAGCCGGCAGCTTCAGCGGCGGTACGCTTGATGCTGGAACCGGTGATTTCGACGCGTTGGATTTTTTCTGGTTCTACTGCTTGTTGTGCAGAGGCTTGATTGGCAAAAGCCATGGCGAGCGCCAGCGACAGCGCGCTCTGTTTGAAGAACTGCTCGTGTTTCAAAACTACTCCCTGAAGTCGTGTTACTCGAAATTCGTCTTTCTCTCAAGGCACTGATTAACGCGGTCGTCTTGCTGCGACCGTCACTTTCAACGCCAAGGGCGCAATTTCGCACAATATTGCAAGCTTCACAAAGGAAAATTTCACTTTTTTTATGGCCGTGACAACTATTTGCCATATTTTTGTTGTTTTTTTGTGTCAAGTCCGACCACATTTACTCAGCCACTCTTGCAAAAGCGCCAAATAAAATGAGAAACGATCACAGCGCCGGGGCGGCCTCGCCGGGCAAGCGGACGGCGTGCGGCATGCCCGCCAGGACGTGCCATTCCGCAGCAAGACACGATCATCGCCGGCAGCCAATCGTGATCCGGCAGCCGGGCCAGAGCACGTTAATCGAGCCCGGTTTTGCCGGCGGCCCAATAGGCTTTGCTGTGGCGCTGCCCGCTGGCAAGGCCCTGTTCACGCAACATCCGGGTGACCTGCTGGATGGCGCTGGCTTGACCGGTCAGCACGATGTCGGCCATGGGATCGGCCTGCAGCAGAGCCGCCATGCCTGCGGCGCCCTCTCCGCGCGCGGCCAGCCGCACATGCTCCAGCCCCAGATGCGCAATCACCGCCAGCACATCCGCGCGCGCCGTGACTTCGCACAGCATGTGCAAGGTCGCCTGGCGTGACAACGCAGCGGCCAGTCCCAGCGAGGTTTCATCGCCAAACAGCACCACCGGCGACGCGCCGGGCGCCAGGCGTACCGAGCGGCGTGGCCCGAAGAACACGCAAGGGTCGCCGGCACGCAGCGCGCGTGCCCAGCGGGTGCCGGGCGCGTCGCCATGCAGGTAGACCAGGATGCGGGTGCGGCCGTTGGTGGCATCCCAGTCTATCGGCGTGTAGGTGCGCTGCACCCAGCCGCCAAACTGCACCTGGAGCTTGTCGCCGGGCGTCCAGGCCACGTTGCGCAAAGCGCCGCCGCCCAGTGTGACCAGGCGGAAGCTGTCGCCAATCGGTTCCACCGCCAGCACTTGCGCGCTACGCGTGAACCATTTTTGCAGCGCCGACTCGAACCGGCCAGCGCGTTGGGGAGAGGTAGGGGTATCCATAGCCTGGAGACGAACCAGGCTGGCGGATATTTTATTCCGGCACGTGAATCCGGGCTTTCACATGCTTGAGATGGGCAACGATGGTAAACGTCATCACCACCAGCAGCGACCACGAGCTCCATTTGCTGACATGCACCACCGACCAGGCGCCCAGCTGGTTCGGATAGCGCCACACGCCCCAGAAGGTGCTGATGTTTTCCGCCAGCCAGATGAAGAAGCCGATCAGCACAAATGCCAGCAGCAGCGGCATGCGCCGTTCGCGGTCGAGCGGACGGAACAGCACCGTGGTACGCGCATACAGGCCCAGCGCGCACGCGGCCAGATACCAGCGGTAGTCGCCGATGTAATGGTGGGTAAAGAAGTTGGCGTAGATGAGCAGCGCAATCAGCACCGCCATCCAGTACGGCGGATGATGGCGGATGCGCAGGTCGAACAGGCGCCAGGCCTGGATCACGTAGCTGCCCACAGCCGCATACATGAAGCCGGAAAACAGCGGCACGCCGAACAGTTTGGTGTACGCAAAATCGGGATAGCTCCATGACTGGATCGCGCCCGATACCTTGAACACTTCCAGCCCGAAGCCGACCAGGTGGAACAGGCAGACGGCCTTGAGCTCGTCCCAGGTTTCCAGCCCGGCCCACACCATCCAGCCCTGGATGGCCAGCGCGATGAGCAGCAGCAGGTCATAGCGCGGCACGCCCAGCAGGCCGGCGCGCGGTACCAGGACCACGGCCGCAAAGAACAGCGCGACAAACAGGCAGGCGCGCGCTTCCTTGATACCAAAATACAGGAACTCCAGCGCAAAGCGCTGCCAGCCGCGCAGATGCTGGCGGTCGTTGAGATTAAGCAGGTGGGCGTCGAGGGTAGCTAACATGGCAACGGACTGTAGCGGTTCCCGCTGCAAAAAACAATGGGCCGGCGTGTATCCGGCACCATGGTAGCGACATCGGGGTCCAGGACCCCGAGCTTAGCGGTGCTTAGTTGCCGTCGATACCAGAGCAGGTGTCGTAGCAGTCCAGGCGCTGGACGTAGCAGTCCTGATGGCTGCCACCATGGCGCAGGCAATATTGCTCCAGGTAATCGCAATTATTGGTGCAACGGGTGCCGGCAAACGCCGACGACACGCCCAGGCCGAGGGCGAACAGGAATACCCCAATTTTTTTATTCATATTCATGGCTCCAAGAGAGATGCAAGCGGATGATGAACGGCAGAGCGCACGCCGCTACGCGCGCTCCCGACACGACAACGGGGTGCTGCGTGTAGTTCAGCTCACTGGCGGGCCAGCGCAGTGCTGCGCTGAAGGGCCGCAGCGATCGTGGCGGGCTGATAGCCGACAATACGGCGATTACCGATCAGGATCACCGGCACGCCGCGCCCTTCCAGTTGCTCGAATTCCTGGCGCGCGCGGTCAGACTTCTCGATATCGAGATCGGCAAACGCAATGCCGTGCTCACGCAAATAGTCGCGCGTCTTGGCGCAATAGGGACAATGGCTGGTGCCATACATGACCACCTGGGTCTGGTGTTGCGCGAAATAGGCGGCATAATCGCCTTCCGTGTAGCGCGGCGCCATCCACTCGCGCACGTGGGTCGCGGCATAGCCCACGCCCAGGCCTGCGGCCAGCAGCAGCAAATAAAACATCAGTTCCTTCAAACGCTTGGCGGTCAGCATTGCATTCCCTGTTTTAGTTTCATTTATATAAAATTATCATATAGTAATTACCAAAACAATACTTTTACTTAATTGCTATTTGCAAGCTGTGGCGACTGAAAAACAAGCCAACCTAAAAACAATGGGCCCGGACGCTTGCACGTCCGGGCCCATCATCAGCTGGCAGCCGAAGCTGCCTGCTTAAAATCGATTACTGCAGTTTGATTTCGACATCAACGCCAGCTGGCAGGTCCAGCTTCATCAGTGCGTCAACGGTCTTGTCGGTTGGGTCAACGATGTCCATCAGGCGCTGGTGGGTACGGATTTCGAACTGGTCGCGCGAGGTTTTGTTGACGTGCGGCGAACGCAGAACGTCGAAACGCTGGATGCGGGTTGGCAGTGGGACTGGGCCTTTGACAACGGCGCCGGTGCGCTTAGCGGTGTCAACGATTTCCAGTGCGGACTGGTCGATCAGCTTGTAGTCGAAAGCCTTCAGGCGGATGCGGATTTTTTGATTGGTAACGGTCATGATAATTCCCTCAAAGAGCGAACTGGCAACTTTGTAGCGCCAGCAATTTTAAAAAGAACGATTGTGGTACAGCAGGGGCGACATGGTAGCACAACCATGCCGCCCCTGCTTACATCAGCGCTTAAAAATTAGGCGATGATTTTAGCAACAACGCCTGCACCAACGGTACGGCCGCCTTCGCGGATTGCGAAGCGCAGACCTTCTTCCATTGCGATCGGGTTGATCAGCTTAACGGTGATCGACACGTTGTCGCCTGGCATAACCATTTCTTTGTCCGCTGGCAGTTCGATCGAACCGGTCACGTCAGTCGTACGGAAGTAGAACTGTGGACGATAGTTGTTGAAGAACGGGGTGTGACGGCCGCCTTCATCTTTCGACAGAACGTAGATCTCGCCGGTGAAGTGGTTGTGCGGTTTGATCGAGCCTGGTTTTGCCAGAACTTGACCACGTTGCACGTCTTCACGCTTGGTGCCGCGCAGCAGCAGACCAACGTTGTCGCCTGCTTGACCCTGGTCCAGCAGTTTGCGGAACATTTCCACGCCGGTGCAGGTGGTTTTCACGGTGTCAACGATACCGACGATTTCGATCTCTTCGCCGACTTTGATGATGCCGCGCTCAACACGACCGGTAACCACGGTACCGCGGCCCGAGATCGAGAACACGTCTTCCACTGGCATCAGGAATGCACCGTCAACTGCGCGCTCTGGGGTTGGGATGTAGCTGTCCAGGGCTGCTGCCAGACGGATGATGCAGTCTTCGCCCATCTCGCCAGCGGCGCCTTCCAGTGCCATACGTGCCGAACCTTTGATGATTGGCAGGTCGTCGCCTGGGAACTCGTATTTCGACAACAGCTCGCGCACTTCCATTTCGACCAGTTCCAGCAGTTCTGCGTCGTCAACCAGGTCGCACTTGTTCAGGAACACGATGATGTATGGAACGCCAACTTGGCGGGCCAGCAGGATGTGTTCGCGGGTCTGTGGCATTGGGCCGTCAGCTGCGGAGCACACCAGGATCGCGCCGTCCATCTGCGCGGCACCGGTAATCATGTTTTTGATGTAGTCGGCGTGGCCTGGGCAGTCAACGTGAGCGTAGTGACGGTTTTCGGTCTCGTACTCAACGTGGGCGGTGTTGATGGTGATACCACGTGCTTTTTCTTCTGGAGCAGCATCGATCTGGTCGTAGGCTTTCGCTTCGCCGCCGAATTTTTTCGACAGAACGGTTGCGATTGCTGCGGTCAGGGTGGTTTTGCCGTGGTCGACGTGACCGATGGTGCCTACGTTGACGTGCGGTTTAGTCCGCTCGAACTTTTCTTTTGCCATTTTGATTCTTCCTCAGAACAAAGTTTTTAAATGTGCGGCCGGATGATCTACCCGGCCGCAAAAATTACAGAATTACTTAGCTTTCGCGGTAACGATCGCGTCGATAACGTGCTTAGGCGCCTCGGAGTAGTGCTTGAACTCCATGGTGTAGGTTGCACGGCCTTGCGTTGCGGAACGCAGGGTGGTCGAGTAACCAAACATTTCCGACAGCGGTACTTCGGCTTTGATGATCTTGCCGCCGCCGCCTGGGATTTCGTCCATGCCCTGCACCATACCGCGGCGGGACGACAGGTCGCCCATCACGGTACCGGCGTAGTCTTCCGGCGTTTCCACTTCCACTGCCATCATCGGCTCCAGAATGACTGGATTGGCGCGACGGCACGCTTCTTTGAATGCCATCGAACCGGCCATGCGGAATGCATTTTCGTTCGAGTCAACATCGTGGTACGAACCGAAGGTCAGGGTGACTTTGACGTCGACCACTGGGTAGCCTGCCAGAACACCGGTGTTCAGGGTTTCGCGCACGCCTTTTTCAACCGCAGGGATGAATTCACGTGGAATCACACCGCCCTTGATTGCGTCGACGAACTCGAAGCCTTTACCTTGTTCCTGTGGTTCCAGGGTCACAACAGCGTGACCATACTGACCACGGCCGCCCGACTGCTTGACGAACTTGCCTTCGACATCGCTGACCGATTTGCGGACGGTTTCGCGGTAAGCAACCTGTGGTTTGCCCACGGTGGCTTCCACGCCGAATTCGCGCTTCATACGGTCAACGATAATTTCCAGGTGCAGCTCGCCCATACCACCGATGATGGTCTGGCCCGACTCTTCGTCGGTCTTCACGCGGAACGATGGATCTTCCTGTGCCAGACGGTTCAGTGCCAGACCCATTTTTTCCTGGTCAGCCTTGGTTTTTGGTTCCACAGCCTGTTGAATCACTGGCTCTGGGAAGACCATTTTTTCCAGGGTGATGATCGATTGTGGATCGCACAGGGTTTCGCCGGTGGTCACGTCTTTCAGACCCACTGCTGCAGCGATGTCGCCCGCGCGCACTTCTTTGATCTCTTCACGCTGGTTAGCGTGCATCTGCAGAATACGGCCCAGACGCTCTTTACGGCCTTTTACCGAGTTGTACACGGTATCGCCAGCGTTGATCACGCCCGAGTACACGCGGAAGAAGGCCAGCTGGCCAACGAACGGGTCGGTCATGATCTTGAAGGCCAGCGCCGAGAATTTCTCGTCGTCAGCGGCTTTACGGGTAGCTGGCTCGTCGTCTTCATCGGTGCCTTTAACGTCAGCGATGTCGATAGGCGATGGCAGGTACTCGATGACCGCGTCCAGCATGGCCTGTACGCCCTTGTTTTTGAAGGCGGTACCGCACAGCATAGGAACGATCTCGGAAGCGATGGTACGGTCACGCAGCGCTTTTTTGATCTCGGCTTCGGTCAGGTCGCCTTCTTCCAGGTACTTGTTCATCAGGTCTTCGTTCGCTTCAGCAGCGGCTTCAACCATCTTCTCGCGCCACTCGGCAGCCGAATCAGCCAGCTCAGCAGGGATATCGACGTAGTCGAACTTCATGCCTTGCGAAGCGTCGTCCCACAGGATCGCTTTCATCTTAACCAGATCGATCACGCCTTTGAAGTTGTCTTCGGCGCCGATCGGGATCTGGATCAGGACTGGGTTAGCCTTCAGGCGTGCGCGCATCTGCTCGTACACTTTGAAGAAGTTCGCACCAGTACGGTCCATCTTGTTGACGAAGGCCAGACGTGGCACTTTGTACTTGTTAGCCTGACGCCATACGGTTTCCGACTGTGGCTGTACACCGCCCACTGCGCAATAAACCATGCAAGCACCATCCAGCACGCGCATCGAACGTTCCACTTCAATGGTGAAGTCAACGTGGCCTGGGGTGTCGATGATGTTGATGTGGTGTTCTGGGAAGTTGTTCGCCATGCCTTTCCAGAAGCAGGTGGTCGCAGCCGAGGTAATGGTAATACCGCGTTCCTGCTCCTGCTCCATCCAGTCCATGGTGGCGGCGCCATCGTGAACTTCACCGATCTTGTGGTTCACGCCCGTGTAGAACAGAACGCGTTCGGTGGTGGTGGTCTTACCTGCATCGATGTGAGCGGAGATACCGATGTTGCGGTAGCGCTCGATGGGGGTCTTGCGGGCCATAATTAATCCTAAATCGTTTAATGGACAAAACCGAGCGCCATTTTTTGGGAAAAAAATGAGCCCGGCCTCGAACAACGTATCACAGCCAGACCACGCAGGATCTGGCCGATTTTATTAGAAGCGGAAGTGCGAGAACGCCTTGTTCGCTTCAGCCATGCGGTGAACTTCGTCACGCTTCTTCATCGCACCGCCACGGCCTTCAGCGGCTTCCATCAGCTCGCCTGCCAGACGCTGTGGCATGGATTTTTCGCTGCGCTTGTTCGCAGCTTCACGCAGCCAGCGCATGGACAGAGCCATACGGCGCACTGGGCGGACTTCAACCGGCACCTGGTAGTTTGCACCACCAACGCGGCGGGATTTCACCTCAACCAGTGGCTTGGCGTTGTTCAGCGCGGTGGCGAACACTTCCAGCGGATCTTTACCGGATTTTTGGGTGATGTGCTCGAAGGCACCGTAGATGATGTTTTCTGCAACCGATTTTTTACCGGACAGCATCAGAACGTTTACGAATTTGGCGACATCAGTGTTGCCGAATTTTGGATCCGGCAGGATCTCGCGCTTGGGTACTTCACGACGACGTGGCATGTCATTTCCTTTTATCTTCAGTTGAGTGCCTTGCGGTCACTCGCGGCGGCCATCATAGCCATCCACTTACTCGGTCTCGCGACCGGCTCAACTCAATTAATGTAGATTACTTCTTCGCTTTGGCGCGCTTGGCACCGTATTTCGAGCGAGCTTGCTTACGGTCTTTAACGCCCTGGGTATCCAGTGCACCGCGAACCATGTGGTAACGCACACCTGGCAAGTCTTTTACACGACCGCCGCGCAGCAGAACAACGCTGTGTTCCTGCAGGTTGTGGCCTTCACCGCCGATGTACGAAATAACTTCGAAACCGTTGGTCAGACGCACTTTGGCAACTTTACGCAGTGCCGAGTTAGGCTTCTTAGGAGTGGTGGTATACACACGGGTGCACACGCCACGTTTTTGCGGGCTGTTTTCCAGCGCCGGCGATTTGCTCTTCACGACCAGTTTGGTACGTGGTTGGCGAATCAGTTGATTGATGGTTGGCATCGTTCTAAACCCAACTAAATAACAACATTAACAACCCGGTCAGAATGCCGGGGACAAAAAACCTTCTCTCGATTTATTGGGCCGTCGGAGGCGCAAACAGCCACTCTCATGGAGCAGCCAGATTCAACGTATACGATGTGCAGAATAAATTGAGAACTCGCGAGTATAGACGTGAACCCAGGCTCAGTCAATCAATTTCGCGGCGGAATGCGGCTTCCAGCGGGGAAGCCGACACTAGCTGAAAGGTCAAGAAACACTTGATAATAGCAAACAATACCATAGCCCTAGCCGCCCGAATGCGATCCCTGTTGCGCCCTGCCCCCTTGTTTGTGCTTGCCAGCTACCTGCTGCTGTCGCTGGTCCCGTGCGTGCCGCTGTTGCTCGGCAAGCAAGTGCCCGAACTGAGCCACATCCTGCTGGTCGAGGCGCTGGCCTGGCTGGCCGTCTGGGGCGTGCTGAGCCGCCCGGCCTGGTTCCACTGGTTGCTGATCCCGGCCTTCCTGGCGCTGCCGACCGAGATTTACCTGTTTATTTATTACGGCCAGGGCATTTCCACCCACCACCTGGGCATCATTGCCGAAACTAGCCCCAAGGAGGCGATGGAATTCCTGGGCCGCAAAGTGTGGCTCATGGGCGCCGTGCTGGTCGGCGTGGTGGCCTGGTGGATCGCGGTGCAACTCGCCGCCCGCCGCAGTCCCATGCTGGCCTGGCGCGGCAAACCCCGCTGGATGGCGCTGGCTATATTGGCCGTGCTGGCCACCGTGTGGGCCTATGGCTGGGAATTTGGCGTGCGCGGCAAACCGGCGCTGCCGGCGGCGCACACCAACGCCAATGCCAACGCCAGCCCGGCGGCCGGCTCCGCGATCGGCTCGGCGCTGAGTTCCGCGCTGCGCTTTGTCGGCATGAGTTCGGCGGATTCGGCCAGCGACGAGGAGGCCCAGGAAGAAGATGCGGTGGAAGACAAAGACCCCGATCACGCGGCCATCGCCGGCGCCGGCCGCACGGGCTGGCAGTGGCCGGCGCTGCCATGGCGCCTGCGCTCGCCGCTGGCCTTTAGCGACTTTGCTGCCTCGTGGCCGTTCGGCCTGACCGCGCGCGGCGTCGATTTCTACCGCGAGCGCGAATACCTGGCCGACCTGGGCCAGCGCAGCAGCAGCTTTACCTTCAAGGCGCACCAGCCGGTGCAGAACGACACGCCGGAAATCGTCATCATGGTGATCGGCGAATCGTCGCGCTACGACCGCTGGGGCATCAACGGCTACACGCGCGACACCACGCCGCTGCTGCGGCAGGAAGCCAACCTGGTGTCGCTGCCCGATGTGATTACGTCGGTATCGGCCACGCGGCTGTCGGTGCCGGTCATCATTTCGCGCAAGCCGGCCATGCAAAGCCTCAAAGATGGCTTCTACGAGAAATCCTTCCTCACCGCGTACATGGAAGCCGGTTTCAAGACCTTCTGGCTGTCCAACCAGATCTCGTTTGGCCAGTTCGACACGCCGGTGTCGGTATTTGCCAAGGAAGCCAATGTGATCCAGTTCATGAACCTGGGCGGCTTCACCAACAACTCCAATTTCGACCAGATTCTGCTGGAGCCCTTGCAGCACGCGATTGCCGATCCCTCGCCGAAGAAGCTGATCGTGCTGCACACGCTGGGCAACCACTGGAACTACAGCCAGCGCTATCCAAAGGAGTTCGACAAGTGGCAGCCCTCGCTGTTCGGCATCGACAAGCCGGTGTACACCGACCTGAAGATCAAGCCGCAGCTCAATAACAGCTACGACAACTCGATCCTGTACACCGACTGGTTCCTGTCGCAGGTCATCCAGCAGCTCAAGGATACGCAGCAACTGGGCTCCATGGTCTATGTGGCCGACCATGGCCAGACGCTGTACGACGGCACCTGCAACCTGGCCTTCCACGGCCACAACACGCAGTTTGAATTCCACGTGCCGGCCGTAGTCTGGTATTCGGACGAGTACAAGGCGCACTATCCGGAAAAGGTGAGGCAGCTGCTGCGCCACCGCAAGGCGCGGCTGGCCACTGAGAACATCTTCCACACGCTGCTCGACCTCGGCAACATCCAGTACGACGATGAGAAGCTGGAGTGGAGCTTCCTGAGCAGGCAGTTCAAGCAGCACAAGCGCTATGTCGACAGCTACGGCTGGTCCAACTACGACAACGCCACCTTCAAAGGCGACTGCCGCGAAGTGATGGACAAGGGCAAACCGCTGAAGCAGGAAAAGTAAACCGTCCCGTTATCGCCACTAGCCCAGGCTTTGCAAGGCGCCCCTCAATTGCGGATGGCGGAACACAAAGCCGCTATCGAGCAGCCTTGCAGGCGCGACGCGTTGTCCTTCCAGCAGCAAATCGGCCTGCTCGCCCAGCGCCAGGCGCATCGGCCAGCCAGGCGTCGGCAGACCGCATGGACGATGCAGCACCGATGCCGCCACCCTGCTGAACGCCGCTTGCGTCAGGCTCTCCGGGGCGGTGAAGTTGCAGGCACCCGCCGCCCGCGTGCGCCACAGATGCGCCACGCCCGCAATCAAATCATCCACGTGTATCCACGACAGCCACTGCGTGCCGCTACCCAGCGGGCCGCCCATGCCCAGCTTGATGGGCAACAGCATCATGGGCAGCGCACCCTGCGTCCCCAGCACCAGGCCGAAGCGCATGCGGGCGACGGCAACGCCATGGGCCTCGGCGCCGCACGCGGCATCCTCCCACTCGCGGCACAGGTCCGACATGAACACCGGCTGCGGGCCATTCTGCTCGGTCAGCACGGTATCGTCACCGCGCGGCTGCGTGCCGTAATAACCTATCGCCGATGCCGACAACAGCATGGCCGGCTTGTGTTCAGCCGTGGCAATCCAGCTGACCACCTTGCGGGTCAGGCCGATCCGGCTTTGCCGCAGCACCGCACGCCGCGCCGCCGTCCAGCGCCAGCCCAGGATGCGTGCGCCCGCCAGATTAATCACGGCATCAAAACGGCGCGAGACGGGTAGCTGCTCCATGCTGGTGACGCATTCGACGCGGCCATCAAACATCCACGCAGCCTGGCGCGCCTGCCGGCTCAGCACGGTGACGCGGTGGCCGTCGCGCAGCAGCGCCCGCACCAGGCGCTGACCGATAAAACCGGTCGCACCAGTCAGCAGGAAGCTGCGTTCAATGTCATCGAATTTCACGGCAGGTGCGGCAGCCAGGCGGCCAATCGCCCGCGCTGCCCACGCATCGCGCAGGCCGGACAGACCGACGCCAACGCCGCACAGCGCCAGGAACACGCTCAAGCCGCCATGCGGCTGCCAGACCAGCGCGGTCGGCATGGCCAACTGCGCCGGCGTGCCGATCGCCAGCAACGCAATGAACGCGCCGCCATTCATCGCCAGCACCGTATGTGTGACACGTTCTGTCGCCGGCAGCAGGCGCGTACGGTCTTCCACCACAAAGTCCCACAGCGTCAGCAGGATTTCAGCACTGAACACCACCAGCAGCACCAGCGCCCACCAGCCATGGAACGCCCAGGACGACAGGCCGATAAACAGGGCGCTATAAATGAGTGCGCGCACCGCATGGATGGCCAGCTCACGCCCTGCTGTCGGCCGGCCCGGCAAGGCTTCGGTGAGTTCATGATGGTAGAGCGTATCAAACGCGCCCAGGCAGCCCTGCGCCGCCATCAACTGCAATGCCAGCAGATGGGTATTCATGGCGTCACCTCCCGGAACACGCCCGCCTGCGTGAAAGTGGTCCCAAATAGCAGATGGCGGATCTCGATGCGGATATCGAACTGGTTACTGCTGTTGTTACGATGGCAGAGGAAGGTCTTGCCCGGCGTGAGCACGTCCGGTAGCGGCACGCGCACGCCGAACAGCTCCCAGAAATAGCCATCGCTTTCAAAATGCAGATTGCCGTCGCGGACCTTGAGCACCAGCTTCATGCCCAGTCCCATGCCCACGTACTCCAGCACCTCTCCTTTCGCGCTTTCGGACATGAAGGACGTGAACATGACCGGCTTGCGTGCATTGAGGCGGTAGATGCGCTGCTTGAAAATCGACGGGCAATTCTGCCGGGAGTACACCTGTATATCAACCGGGAAGTCCGCATCGTTATACGGCATCAGCGCACCTTTGATGAACGGCATGCTCAGATAACCCAATACTTTACCGAAGCGTGAGCACCTGAGTTCCGACAGGCTGCCGGTGTAATACAGCGGCTTGCCAGGCAAAGGGTTTTTATCAAAGCGCGCCTGGATATCAGGATGCAGCTGGCGCCACGCCGGCCCCAGGATCTTCTTGAACAATTCGCCTTCCGAGGGAATCATCATCATGTTGCCTTTCTATTTTTGTTTGCCAGATCTGTTTTACATAGCCATAGCAATGGCGGCAGCATGAGCGTGACGGCTGCCAGATCGAGCCAGACGTTGGTCCAGCAATGCGCCCGCGCCGAGATCAGCATGTCCTGCGGCGCCCATACGATGAGGCCCAGTGCCAGCATCAGCCAGGCGTAGGCGTTCTTTTGCTGATCGCCGATCACCACCAGGCCGGCCATCCAGATGGCGGCCGCCTGCACTGTCGGGCCAAACAGCGCCAGCCACCACATATGCAGCGCCCGCCCTGCCTGCGAGGCCTCGCCGCCAAAGAAGAACGCCTCAATGCTGCGACGGTACTCATCCGTCAGCGGCATCCCCGCACACAACGGCAGCAGCACGCCGACCACAAGATGCGCCGCGACGGCAATATACATCCAGCGCACCAGCAGCATCCTTTTCATGGCCGCCTCGCCGTCGTGCACGCACCATCGGCACAGGCCGAGAGGCGATAGCGGTTGCGCGCCAACGCGCGATACATCGCCACAAACACCGGCCGCAAGACTGGCAACCGCAATGGCGCCACCTGCCAGCCGCGCCCGATCGCAATGTAAGCCGCCACCAGGCAGTCGATGCCGGTCAGTAGGCGGCCATCCGCTGTCCTCGCATGGATCTCCGTATTCAGCGCCGCCATGCTGACGCCCAATGCCGACGGCGAAAAATCCGCTGCGGCGATATCGCAAAAATCAAGGCCGCCGGTTTTATCCTGCTGACGCAAACGTGCCATCTGCGCCCGGCAAATGCGGCAATTGCCGTCGTAGTACAGCGTTAATGCGGACATGCTGTTCTCCCTTAAACAGGTTTGTGCACCATCAGCCAATACACCACGATCAGCGCGCCGAAAGCGGGGACGCCAAGCGCGGTCCAGATTTTCTCGTAATGCCAGTAGCGTGCCGGCAGCGGCTCGTTAGTCCGCACCGCTGCCGATGCCATGTCGCGCATGCGCAGCTGCAGCCAGACAACCGGCAGCCAGCACGCGCCAGCCAGCAGATACAGCGCCACCGACCATACGATCCAGCCGGAGCTCAATGGGAAACCGGCCAGATGAATCATCCACAATCCAGACAGCGGCTGGATGATGATGGATGGCGTGGTAAACCACCAGTCGGCACGGGCAACCAGCCGCGTGACCACGGCAATCGCTGGCACATTGCGGGTGCGGTTGGTGAAGAACATATAAAAGGCCGTGCCGAAGCCGGTACCGAACATCAGGGTGGCGGACAGGATGTGCAGCCACTTGATCGCCAGATAGTCCATCATTTACTTCCTCTCCACATCAAGAGTATCAACGCCAGCAACGGCAGGTTCTTGCTCAGCGGGCCAAATGGATGCAGCCAGAATTGCGGCAGGCAGTAGCTCATGACTGCGGTGTAGCCGCCCACCAGCGCCAGTTGCGCAGCCCACAGCCAACGGCGCGGACGCAGCAGCAACAGCGTGCCGATTGCGGCATCGGTCACACTGGCCGCCAGCAGCAGCGCTTCCTGCGCGTCCGGCGGCACGCCGCAAGCCGCCAGCCATGCACGGCTTGCCGCATGTGGCCAGACAAACCAGGAGACGAAAGCGGTGCACAGCCACAATGCAGCCATAGCAAGCGTGAGCGCCGCTCCGGCCCAACCCCACACAGCAGCCGCACGTTGCGATGGCCGGGCGAAGTGCGCGGGATCACGCAGCGGGCGACCCAGCAGCGCGCCAGTGGCGTGGGCGTCGGCGGTATTGCTGCCGTCGGCGCTTTGCTCCAGCATCAGCAGCGATTCAGGCGTCAGCACGCCGGACGGCATGCGCGCTGTAACGCGTGCCACCACGCGGGCCAGGGGCATCGGCAACGCCAGTACCAGCGCAGGTGCAGCCTGCATGCCGCGCCGCAGATCTGCGAGATAGCCAGCCAGGCTGGTCGCGCGCGGACCAACCACGGCCAGCACGCCCGGTATGGCACGTTCCACCATCACCAGCCTGACGATAACCTCGGCCAGATCGTCAACGTGGATGGGCTGTACCCTCGCACGGTACGCCATCGGCATCGTCAGGATCGGCAGTGTGGCCAGCATGCGCAGCACAATACTACTGGCGCCATGCTCGCCATAGACCAGCGAAGGCCGGATGACGGTTGCGTCCAGATCCCGCGCCAGCAGATCAGCGTCCGCCATGCCCTTGCTGCGCCAGTAGCCGGTGGCGGCGTCTGGCTGGCTGCCCAGAGCGGACAGCTGCACCACGCGCCGCACGCCGAGCCGCTCGCAGGCGGCAAACATGGCTACCGGTGCGGCGCGGTGCAGACGGTCGAAATCATCGTCGCGCGTCTCACGGAGGATGCCGACGCAGTTGACCACCGCATCAAAGCCCGCCAACAGCGGCAGCCAGTCCTGTTCCGCAACCATGCACCCAGCATCCGCTTCGCGCCATGCCGCTGGACTCTCGCCTACAGGACGGCGGCGGCTCAGGCCCACCGCTGTGCAACCGGCCATGCGCAAGGCTTGCAGCGCGTGACTGCCGATCAATCCAGTGGCGCCGAGTATCAGGACTTTCATGCCATATCCGTCTGTTATTTCTGTAAAAACAGAAATTATTGATCAAATTTTTTTAATCGCTGCCCAGCAGGCGTGCCACCTTGCCGCCCATTTTCAGGAAGCGTTGCATGGTGGCCGGTGGCAGATGTTTGTAATCGTCATAGGTCGTGGTCAGCATTTCCAGAAACGCCAGCACCTGGTCCATCTTGACCTTGGTGGCCTGCTCCAGCTCTGCGTCGCTCTCCGCCTCCACCGCGCAGGCGCGCAGCACGGTCAGGGTCGGATCGATCTCGCGGCGTTTGCGCTCCTCGACGATCACGCGGAAGATCTCCCACACATCCTGCAAGGCCACAAAGTGATCGCGACGGTCGCCCGCCACGTGCGTGATCCGCACCAGGCCCCAGCTTTGCAATTCCTTGAGGCTGTTGCTGACATTCGAGCGCGCCACTGTCAGCGTCTCGGTGATTTCTTCCGCGTGCATGGGCTGATTGGCCAAGAACAGCAGCGCATGAATCTGCGCCACCGTGCGGTTGACGCCCCAGCGCGCACCCATCTCGCCCCAGTGGAGGATGTATTTCTGAATGGTCGGCGTAAGATTCATGATTTCTCTAATTTCTGTCGCTAGAGAAATCATAGGCGGCTTTTTTGGCAAAGTCAACGGCCTTGCAAGCGGTCAGCTCAGGCTGCAGCTTCGGGCACGTTGGTCCCCGTCCCTTCGGGCAGCAGCGGCATGATCTCGGCCTCTTCTTCCGCGCTGAGCCGGAACTCCGCCGCACCGATCAGCCCATCCACCTGCGCGGGACGCCGCACACCGACGATGGCGCCGGTCACGGCGGACTGCCGCAGCACCCAGGCAATTGCCACGGCAGCCGGTGTCAGCCCGTGCCGCTCGCCGATGCGGCGGAAGGCTTCGACCAGTGCGAGATTGCGCGTCAGCCGTGGTTCTTGAAAATCCGGACTCCGGGTCTTGCGCCAGTCATCGGCCGGCAGACTGGTGATGCGCCCGCGCGTCATGGCCCCCGTCAGCAGCCCCGATTGCAGCGTGGAGTAAGCGATGACGCCAATCCCGGCCTGTTCGCAGAACGGCAGGATGTCCGTCTCCACCGCACGCATCAGCGCCGAATAAGGCGGCTGCAGCGCAGCAATCCCGGTCACAGCCTGGGCGCGCCTGAGCTGTGCCACGTCGAAGTTGGACACGCCTATCGCACGTAGTTTCCCCTGTTCGCGCGCCCTGGCCAGCACCGACAGCGCGGCCTCAATGCCATCATCAGGGCCGCCCGGCGGGAACGACGGCCAGTGCAACTGATAAAGATCGATGGTATCCACCTGCAGGCGGCGCAGGCTGTCTTCTATCTCGCGCATCAGCGAGTCCGGCGCCAGCGAGTGCGAGATTTGTGCGGTTGCGCGGTCCCACACCAGGCTGCCCTTGGTGAACACCAGCGGACGGCGCGACGCCGGCACGCGGCGCAGCAGCTGGCCGACGATTTCCTCGGCATGGCCAAGGCCATACACGGCCGCCGTGTCGATCCAGTTCACGCCGCGCTCGACGGCATACTCCAGCGCGGCCAGGCTCTCGGCATCATCCTGCGCGCCCCAGCCGAACTCCCAGCCCGGACCGGCGATGGCCCAGGTGCCCAGTCCGATAGGCGAAATCGTGAAATCGGCATTGCCGAGACGTTGCTGCTTCATGGCTGCATCCTTGATTGAATGAAAGCGCCAGTATCGTCCAGCAGATACGGTGTGATAAGCCCGGTTATACTTCATGCACTACTGAACATGATTCATCAATATGACGCCAGATCTGCACGAACTGGATGCCTTCGCCGCAGTGGCGCGGCACCGCAGCTTCCGCAAGGCCGCTGACGAGCGCGGCGTGTCCGCCTCGGCCTTGAGCCACGCGCTGCGCGGGCTGGAAGAACGGCTGGGCGTACGCCTGCTCCACCGCACCACGCGCAGCGTGACGCCGACCGAAGCTGGCCAGCGCCTGCTGGCGCGCCTCGCGCCTGCCCTGCGCGAAGTCGCCGATGCGCTGGCCGACGTCACCGCCTTGCAAAGCGAGCCGGCTGGCACCCTGCGCCTCAACGTGCCACGTCCTGCGGCCCAGCTGCTACTGGGGCCAATGCTGGCCGGTTTTGTGGCAGCCTGTCCGCGTGTCCAGATCGAAGTGGTGACCGACGACAGCCTGGCCGATATCGTGGGCGATGGTTTCGACGCCGGCATCCGTTTTGGCGAGAGCCTGGCCGGCGACATGGTGGCGGTGCCGATTGGACCGCCGCAGCGTTTCGTCTGTACGGCGGCGCCGGGCTATCTGGCCAGTCGCGGCGTGCCGCAGGCGCCGCGCGAACTGCTGCGCCACGCCTGCATCGTCCGCCGTTTCCCCAGCGGTAACCGCTATGCCTGGGAGTTTCAGGCCGACGGCAACCCGCTGGAAATCGAGGTCACCGGCCCGCTGGTCTTCGACGATGATACGCTGATGGTGCAAGCCGCAAAGGACGGCGCGGGCATCGCCTACGTCTACGAGGCGATGGTTAGCGATGACCTGGCCGCCGGCCGGCTGGTGTCCATCCTTGATGACTGGAGTGCCGCGCCGAGCCGCTTCTTTCTCTACTACTCAGGCAGGCGCCAGTTACCGGCGGCATTACGCGCGCTGGTCGACTTCATCCGCGCCTGCTGATACTGATGCTGGCCCGCTGAGCGTAGCCCCCACCCTTCGGGCAAAGCCAACGGCCTTGGTGGTGATGGCGGGATCGAAACCGCGTTCGGTCAGCAAGGTCAGGCCGTTGGTATCCAGCAGTACACCGGGCGTCAGCTGCCAGTAATCGCCTTCGCGGCTCAGACGCCACGGCCGCAGGCAATCGGATAACAGAGACGCCAGCACGACATGGTGCGATGCCACCAGCACCCGTCCCTGCTGCGCCAGCGTATGCAGCACCGCTGCTGCAGCCGATACCGATTCCAGATAATTCGTGCCACGGAAAATCTCATCGATGATGAAGATAGCCGGCCTGCGCGCGGCCTGCTCCAGCAGCTCCTTGCCGCGCCGCAGTTCGGCCATGTAGAAGCTCTCGCCGCTGCCCAGCGCATCTTCGTTCTGCATGCTGGCGTACACCGGCAGCAGCGGCGTGACCGCATGCGACGCATAACAGAAACCAAAGGCGCGCGCCGTGATCAGGTTCAGTCCCACCGCACGCAGCAACGTACTTTTGCCGATACCGTTCTGGCCCGAGATGAAAAGGCCCTGCTGCGCCATGCCCACGGTCAGCGGCGCGGCCCCCGCCAGCAGCGGATGCACCACCTGGTTCAGCATCACCTCATCGCCCTGCTCCGCCCAGCAATAGCGCGGCGTTTGCGACAGATGGCGCGCCAGCGCGAGATCTGCGTCCAACGTCGCAATGCGTTCAAAGCTGCTACGCAAGAAACCGAGGTTGTCGCGGACGGTATCGCGGCTATGGAAGTAGTGGCGAACATTCTTCAGAAATAGCCAGTCCGCATAGTCGCTGAAGCCCGGCATGCTCGCCAGAAGCGAGCGGCTCAAGCGGCGATTCAGCTTGCCCGCCTGGCCGGCGTCCTCCCATGCCAGCAGCGATTGCGCGCGCAGCATCTGCTGCACGGTATTGAGCACGCATGCCCACTCCTGCACGGCTTCGTGATAGCGCACCTGAATCGCGCACAGCGACAGCCAAAGGACCAGCGCGACCACCCATAACAGCGGCCATCCGGTTGCCAGCGCGGCGACGGCGGACATGAGGAATGCCACCGGCAGCCACGCCAGCAACGGCACCCAGTGCGGCGCGGCGGATAGCGGCTCGCCAAACAAGGTCTCGCTGATCTCGCGGTCCGCACGGCGCAAATCCTGCGTGGCGGTTTGCAGCTTCTTGCGCGCGGCATCGTCCGCCAGCAACGCACGCACGCGTGCGGACGACGCGGACACGTCGTCGTCCGCGTACAACCGCCGGTGCAATTCCTGCTGACCGAAGATGCTGGTCTCGCGCGCCAGCTCGGCGCTGTAGTCCGCCAGCAGCAAGTCATCCCAGGTCTGCTGGTCCAGCATGTCGCCGGTACTGGTGTCGGACACCATGCGGCGGTAGAGGGCAACATCACTGGGCACAAACGGGTAATCGGTCATGAAGAACTCGAAAAATGGCGACAGCCCGGCAGATGCGTACACTTGCCAGATTTTCAAGTCCAGGCGGACGGACGCGGACATTGCGGACGCTGCGGACAGCGGACATCAAGACGCGAACATCATTAAAATCAAACACTTACGAGGTGGCACGCTTTTCGCATAACGTTGCTCGTCTACTCACAAACGAGCCATCTCATGATACGCGACACCTCCAACCAAGACGCCGTCATGGCCGCGCCCAAGGGCCAGGCCACCAAACGCCGCCTCATCATCGCCGCCATCGCCGTGGCCGTACTGGCCGGCGGCTGGTCGGTCCTGCGCACCTGGCGCAGCAGCGACCATTCCGTCAACGCTACACGCCTGCGCATCGCTGAAGTGGGCCGCGGCACGCTGATCCGCGATGCCGCCGTCAATGGCCGCATCGTCGCCGCCGTCAGCCCGACGCTGTACGCACCTTCGTTGGCCACCGTCGAACTGAAAGTTCACGCGGGCGACACCGTCAAAAAAGGCGATGTGCTGGCCGTGCTGGAATCGCCGGACCTGGCCGATGCGCTCAAAAAAGAGCAAGCCGCCTATGCGCAGATTGAGGCTGATGTGGCCCGTCAGCGCATCCTGGCGCGCAAACAGAAACTGCTGGCCGAGCGCGACTCCGACACCGCCGAAATCGAACGCGTCTCCGCCCAGCGCACGCTGGAGCGCTATGACGCAGTGGCCAATGAAGGCGCGGTCGCCAAGATCGAATACCAGAAGGCCAAGGATGCCGTGAACTCCGCCGTTATCCGCGCCCACCACGCCAAGGAAGCGGCCACGCTGGAAAACGACAACGTCGCGCTGGAGCTGGAATCCAAGATCAAGCAACTGGACCAGCAGCGCAGCACACTGTCCAACGCCCAGCGCCGCGTCGATGAACTGACGGTGCGCGCGCCGGTCGATGGCTTCATCGGTACGCTGTCCGTGACCAACCGCAGCGTGGTGCCAGCCAACACGCCGCTCATGACGCTGGTCGACCTGTCGCGCCTTGAGGTGGAACTGGAAGTACCGGAAACCTACGTCTCCGACATCGGCCTGGGCATGAATGCGGAAGTCAACTACGGCACCGGCACCACTACTGGCAAGCTGTCCGCGCTGTCGCCGGAGGTGGTGAAGAACCAGGTACTGGCGCGCGTGCGCTTCAATGGCGAACAGCCGGCGGGCCTGCGCCAGAACCAGCGCGTGACCTCGCGCCTGCTCATCGACGAAAAACCCAACACGCTGATGGTGTCGCGTGGCCCGTTCGTGGAATCCGAAGGCGGCCGTTATGCCTACGTGGTCCGCGACGGCATCGCCATCCGCACCCCGATCAAGCTGGGCGCCACCAGCGTCTCCGCCGTGGAAATTCTCGGCGGATTGAAACAGGGCGACAAGATAGTCATAGCCGGTACCGAAACCTTTGAGAACGCCGAACGCGTCTCGATCAACCAATAACACTTTACCCAAGAGGCCCTCCATGCTGCGCATGAAAAACCTGAGCAAAGTCTATCGTACTCACATGATCGAAACCCACGCGCTGCGCGGTTTCGAGATCGATGTCAAACAAGGCGAATTTGTCACCGTTACCGGTCCTTCCGGTTCGGGCAAAACCAGCTTCCTCAACATCGCCGGCCTGCTGGAAGAATTCACCGACGGCGAATACATCCTGGACGGCATCAACGTCAAAGGCATGGACGACAACGCCCGTTCACGCCTGCGCAATGAAAAGCTGGGCTTCATCTTTCAGGGCTTCAACCTGATTCCCGACCTGTCGCTGTTCGATAACGTCGACGTGCCACTGCGCTACCGCGGCTTCAATGCGGCCGAACGCAAGGAACGCATTGAAGATGCGCTGTCCAAGGTCGGCCTGGCATCGCGCATGAAGCACTATCCGGCCGAACTGTCCGGCGGCCAGCAGCAGCGCGTGGCAATCGCCCGCGCGCTGGCCGGCTCGCCCAAGCTGCTGCTGGCCGACGAACCGACCGGTAACCTGGATACGCAAATGGCACGCGGCGTGATGGAGCTGCTGGAAGAAATCAACGCCGCCGGCACCACCATCCTGATGGTGACCCACGATCCCGAGCTGGCCGTGCGTACGCAGCGCAACGTCCACATCATCGATGGCCAGGTGTCGGACCTGGTGCGCAAATCGCCGTCGCTGTCCAACGTCGCCTAAGGAGCGCAGCATGTTCCAATACTATTTCCTGCTGGGTGTGCGCAGCCTGCGCCGCAACCCGGCGCTGACCGCACTCATGGTGCTGACGCTGGCCATCGGCGTGGCAGCCAGCATCGCCACCCTGACCATCCTGCACGTCATGTCCGGCGATCCGATTCCCAACAAGAGTTCACGCCTGTTCGTGCCGCTGGTGGACAATGGAGAGGCCGAGAACTACAAACCCGGCGACGAGCCAAATGACCGCCAGATGAGTTACCGCGACGCCGTCAATCTGCTCAACAGCAAAGTCGGCGAACGCCGCACCGCCATCTTTGGCGTGGGGCTGCCGATTGAACCTGACCGCAAGGACATCGGCGCCTTCACCGCGCGCGGCCTGGCCACCACCGGTGATTTCTTCAATATGTTCGACTCGCCCTTCCTGCATGGCCAGGGCTGGAGTCCCGCCGACGACAAGAGCGGCGCCGACGTCATCGTGTTGAGCCGCAAGCTGGCAGAAAAACTTTACGGCGATGCCGACCCGGTAGGCAAACGCATGCTGGCTGGCGGCTTCCAGTACCAGATCGTCGGCGTGCTCGATACCTGGACCGTGGTGCCGCGCTTCCACCGCATCGTCGGCGCCAGCAGTGACGGCGCCTTTGCCGAAGAAGATGAAATGTTCATCCCCTTCACCAGCGCCACCCGCCACGAAATGCAGCGCAACGGCAGCACCAGCTGCTATGAAGACGTGGCCCCTGGCTATCAGGCCTTCCTCGATTCCGAATGCACCTGGATCCAGTCGTGGATTGAAACCCGCAGCGCCTCGGACCGCGCCGAACTGCAAAGCTTCCTGGACAGCTACGCGATTGAACAGCGCAAGCTGGGCCGCCTGAAACGCGCCGCGCCGAATAAGCTGTACGACGTGCGCGAATGGCTGGATTACATGAAGGTGGTCGGCAACGACAACAAACTGTCGGCCTGGCTGGCCTTTGGCTTCCTGGTCCTGTGCCTGGTGAACACCATCGGCCTGCTGCTGGCGAAGTTTTCGGTGCGCGCACCGGAAGTCGGCATCCGCCGTGCGCTGGGCGCCTCGCGCCGTGAAATCTTCACGCAGTTCCTGATCGAGACTACGGTGGTGGGCCTGGTCGGCGGTGCGCTGGGCCTGCTGCTGGCCTTCGGCGCGCTGGCCCTGATCGCCATGCAGTCCTCGGCGCTGACGCTGGTAGCGCATATGGACTGGGTCATGCTGCTCACCACCTTTGCCATGGCCGTGATGTCGGCGGTGCTGGCCGGCCTGCTGCCGACCTGGCGCGCCTGCCAGGTAACGCCGGCCCTGCAACTTAAATCTCAATAAGCGAGCGCCATTATGGAAATCCGTCCTATCCTGTCCGCGCTGCTGCGCAATAAAACCGGCCCGATACTGGTGGCTGTGCAGGTCGCCCTCAGTCTCGGCATCCTGGCCAATGCCCTGCACATCGTGCAAGTACGCCAGGCCGTATCGGCCCGCGCCAGCGGTGTCGAAAGCGAACCAGACGTGTTTGCACTGTATGTCCGCCATTTGAAACAAGGCGGCCACGAAGAGCAGCTGGCGTCCCAGCGCACCGACACGGCCGCCATGCGCTCCGTCTCCGGCGTAGTGGGGGTAGCGCTGACCAGCCAGATGCCGCTGTCACGTTCCGGCAACTACACCGGCCTGGCCGCCAACCGCAAACAGGTCCGCAGTACCGCGCAGGCCAGTCTTTACACCGTCGCCGACTCGCTGATTAAACCCTGGGGGCTGCGGCTAGTCGAAGGCCGCGACTTCTATCCAAACGAAGTTCCGGAAATCGACCAGAACACCAGCGACGAGTTTCCCAAGGTGGTGCTGCTGGCGCGTCCTCTGGCCGAGAAAATGTGGCCCGGCCAGAGCAGCTACGTTGGCAAGACGGTGTACTTCGGCACCGGCGAAAAAGCCCGCTCCGCGCAAGTGATCGGCGTGGTCGAGAGACTGCAGACGCCAGGCGCACAGATCGGCGACGCGGGTGAGTACTCCGCCATCGTTCCAGCCCGCCTGACCGGCAACGAAGGCTATGGCTACACGCTGCGCGCCGAACCAGGCCAGCGTGACCGCGTGATGAAGGAAGCCGAAGCCGCAGTACGCGCTGCCTCGCCATCGGCAGTGGTGGTCCGCACCAAGACCTTTGACGAATTCCGCACCGACCGCTATCGCGCCGACAAGGCAATGGCATGGATGCTGGTAACGGTCAGCGTACTGCTGTTGCTGATCACCGCCAGCGGCATCGTCGGCATGGCCAGCCTGTGGGTCACGCAGCGCCGCAAGCAGATCGGCGTACGCCGTGCACTGGGGGCGCGCCGGATCGACATCCTGCGCTACTTCCTGACCGAGAACTTCATGATCACCAGCACCGGCGTCGCGGCCGGCGTGATGATCGCACTGGGTCTGAACCAGCTGCTGGTCAGCCAGCTGGAGATGCCACGCCTGCCGGCCGGCTATCTGCTGAGCGGCGCCGTCATCTTCTGGGCGCTGGGTGTGCTCGCCGTCTACGGTCCGGCGTGGCGTGCCGCCAGCATCTCGCCGGCCACCGCCACCCGCAGTGCATGATGACAGTCCCCGGCATGCCGCGACAATGTTATGCTTGCGGCATGCCTACCGTACTGATTATCGACGACAACGCCGCCGTGAGCGTGGCCCTCGAAGTGCTGTTTTCACTGCACGACATCGAGGCGCTGTGCGCCGCTTCGCCCGAAGCCGGACTGGCCATGCTGGAGCAGCATGCTGTGGACCTGGTCATCCAGGACATGAACTTCACGGCCGACACCACGTCGGGCGAGGAAGGCACGGCCCTGTTCGGCGCCATCCGCGACCGCTATCCGGACCTGCCGGTGATACTGCTCACCGCCTGGACCCATCTGAATGCGGCCGTGGATCTGATCAAGGCCGGCGCCGCCGACTACCTCGCCAAACCGTGGGACGATCACAAGCTGATCGCCACCGTCAACAACCTGATCGAGCTGGGACAGGCCAAGCGCGCCTTGCAGCAACGGGTGCAGGTCGAGATGCGCCAGCGCCGCGAGCTGGAACGCGGCCACGACCTGCGCGGCATGGTGTTCCAGGATCCGGCCACGGAACGCGTGATCCATCTGGCCTGCCAGGTGGCGCGCGCCGACGTGCCGGTACTGATCTCCGGCCCGAATGGCACCGGCAAGGAACGCATTGCGGAAATCATCCAGGCCAATTCCTCGGTACGCAACGGCCCCTTCGTGGTGCTGAACTGCGGCGCGATTCCTTCCGAACTGATTGAAGCCGAATTATTTGGCGCCGATGCGGGCGCCTACACCGGCGCCTCCAAGGCACGTGAAGGCAAGTTTGAAGCGGCCGATGGCGGCACGCTGTTCCTCGACGAAATCGGCAACCTGCCGCTGGCCGGCCAAATGAAGCTGCTGCGGGTGCTGGAGACGGGCCGTTTCGAACGCCTCGGCTCCAACCGCGAGCGCCAGGTCAAGGTGCGCGTAGTCAGCGCCACCAATGCCGACCTGCCGGCCATGATCAAGGCCGGCACCTTCCGCGAAGACCTGTTCTACCGCCTGAACGTGATCGAACTGCGTCTGCCGCCATTGGCAGCGCGGCCCATGGACATCCTGCCGCTGGCCATGCACTTCCTCGGCCCCGAAAAGCAGCTGCACCCGGATGCGCAGGCGGCGCTGCTGGCGCATCCATGGCCCGGCAATGTGCGCGAACTCAAAAACGTGATGATGCGTGCGGGCCTGCTGGCAACGGGTGATGCGATCAAGGTCGCCGATCTGGGCCTGCCTGCCGCCGTGCCTGGCAACGGCAGCAGCAGCGATGATGGCAGCCGTGAGCCCGACCGCGACGCCATCAGCCTGGCGCTGAGCCGCGCAGGCGGCGTGGTGGCGCAGGCAGCGGCGGAACTTGGCCTGTCACGCCAGGCGCTGTATCGCCGCATGGAGCGGCTGGGCATCGTTCGTCCATAATGAGCGCGCCGCAGGACGACGGCCGCGAGCCGGCCAGCCAACGCATCGCGCGGCAACGCGCCAGCGACGAAGCCCACCGCCATCGCGGCTTGCGGCTCTCGCTGCTCACGCGCTGGACGGCGCTGATCGGCACCCTGCTCACCGTCGGCATCCTGATCGCGCTGGCGGTGAACCACTTCTTCCCCAAAAATCCAGGCCTGGTGATGGCGGTCTGCCTGCTGTGCGTCCTGCCCATCTCCATCATCACCATCCGCGCCGAGCTGCAGCGCATGCTGTCGCTGTTCCGCGCGCTGACGGGCACCGTCATCAGCTACAAGGATGGTGATTTTTCCTTCAGCCTGCACTGGCCGCAAAACGATGAACTCAGCGACCTGGTGGCCGCGCACAATGCGCTGGGTGACGTGCTGCGCCAGCAGCGCCTGGACCTGGTGCAGCGCGAGCTGCTGCTCGACACCATGGTGCAGAACACGCCGGTCGCCATGCTGCTGGTCAGCGAGAATGGTCCTATCGTCTACGCCAACGTCGCCGCACGTCAGTTGCTCAACGAAGGCCGCAAGCTGGAAGGCCACAAACTGGCCGAAGTCCTCAGCCATGCATCGCCAGCGTTGCTGGATGCCCTGGCGCGCGGTGGCGATGGCCTGTTCACCACCAAGGAAGCGGGCGCCGACATCGATGAAGAAGAGGTCTACCATCTGGCCCGCCGCACCTTCAACCTGAACGGCCGCAAACACGAGCTGCTGCTGCTGCGCCAGCTGACGATGGAGCTGCGCCGCCAGGAAGTGCAGACGTGGAAGAAGGTCATCCGCGTCATCAGCCACGAGCTGAATAATTCGCTGGCGCCGTTAACTTCGCTGGCCCATTCCGGCGCGGAGCTGGTGCGGCGCGGCCAGACCGAACGCCTGCCGCAAATCCTCGCCACCATCGAGGAACGCACACGCCATCTGGAGAGCTTCATCCTTGGCTATGCGCGCTTTGCCAAACTGCCGGCGCCCCGGCTGGAAGTGCAGCAGTGGCAGCCCTTTATCGATCAGCTGCGCGATCAGGTGGTCTTTGCCCAGTTGGGCGAAACGCCGTCCGAGGCGTGCGCCTTCGATCCCGCCCAGCTGGAACAGGCGCTCCTCAACCTGCTCAAGAACGCCCACGAATCCGGTTCCCCCGCCGAAGACGTCAGCCTGGAAGTCCGCCGCCTGCACGAAGGCGTACGCATCGACGTGCTGGATCGCGGCCCCGGCATGAGCGACGCCGTGCTGACCAACGCACTGGTGCCGTTCTACTCCACCAAGCGCAGCGGCACCGGCCTGGGACTGGCGCTGGCGCGAGAAATCGCCGAAGCCCACGGCGGCCGCATCACCCTCACCAACCGCGAAGGCGGCGGCCTGACCGTGACCATGATTTTGCCGCTGGCCTGTTAAACTGGCGGGATGTCCAAGTCTTCATCCCCCGCCGTCCGTTTCGACCAGCCCGGCCATCCGCCGGCCACCACCACCGAGTTCCAGGGCGTGCGCAGCCTGCACCTGGGCACCTCATGGGTGCAGGGCGCCATGCGACTCGCCAAGCCAGACAACATCGAGCTGGAATACGTCCAGATGATGATGATGTGGTTGCTATTCAACGATCAGCCGCAGCACATCGTCCAGCTGGGGCTCGGCAGCGCCGCGCTGACCAAGTTCTGCTACCGCCGCCTGCCGCAGGCGCGCGTGACCGCCATCGAACTCAATCCCAACGTGATCGCCATGTGCGAATCGCAGTTCGCCCTGCCGCCCAACGATGCGCGCCTGAACGTGCGCGAAATGAACGCCATGGATTTCGTGCTCGATCCGGCCAACCGCAACACGGTCGATATCCTGCAGGTGGATTTGTATGACGAAGAAGCGCGCGGCCCGGTGCTGAGCAGCCAGGAGTTCTACCAGGGCTGCGCCGACGTGCTGCGTGACGGCGGCATCATGACTACCAACGTGTTTGGCGACGACTTCACCAACTACGACAAAAACCTGCAGACCATGGAGCTGGTGTTCGACGCCGTGGTCTGGCTGCCGGAGGTGCATGACGCGAACATCGTCGTCGTGGCCTTCAAGAATGCGCCGTCGCTGGATTTCAGCGTGTTGTATGAGCGTGCGGGAGAAATCAAGAAGACCCTGAACCTGCCGGCCAAATCGTGGGTCAATGGCCTCAAAGGCTGGATGCTCGATCAGCAGTAGGTTTCTGCATATCGATATGCAAGCGCTGCATACCGATGCGTCCGCGCCACACTTTTGTGCGCCTTTGCACCACCTGCGTGCCGGGCCGCCGGTCAGCTTACGATACATTGCGTTACAACGCACGAAATATTGATAAATGTGCATAATCCGCAACAATGTGGTGCATGCCGCGTTGTCGCTCTCTGAACCCTCCCTTTAGTATTTTCTCAACGGCCCCACCCGCAGCCGCCAACAAGATACCAAGAGAGAGAACAATGAAGAGAGCACCACAATTCAAACGTACCATGCTCGCCAGCGCTATCCTGCTGTTGGCTGCGCAAACCGCTTACGCGCAAACGTCCACCGACGACAGCGCCAAAGCCAACGAACAGACCGTGGTCGTCCTGGGCTCGCGCTCGGTGGCCAAGACGGCGCTGGACACGTCGGCGCCGGTAGGCCTGATCGGCCTCAAGGACCTGCAAACCGCCGGCCCGCTGGAACTGGGCAAACTGCTGCAAACGCTGGACCCGTCGTTCAACTTCTCCACCACCTTCATCAGCGACGGCACCGACTCGATCCGTCCGGCCACCCTGCGTTCGCTGGGGCCTGACCAGGTACTGGTGCTGGTCAACGGCAAACGCCGTCACCAGCAGGCGCTGGTCAACGTGCAGCAAACCATCGGCCGTGGTTCGGCTGGTACCGACATCAATGCAATTCCGTTGGGCGCGATCCACCACATCGAAGTGCTGCGCGATGGCGCAGCCGCGCAATACGGTTCGGACGCAATTGCCGGTGTCATCAACATCGTCTTGAAATCCAACGTCGGCGAGACCTCGCTGAGCGGCCAGCTTGGCACCACCTCGGAAGGCGACGGCGACCTGTACTCGGCCAGCGCCAACCGCGGCTTCGCGCTGGGCGAAAACGGCGGCTACATCAACCTGACGCTGGAAGGCCGCAAGCGCGGCGAAACCAACCGCGCCGGCCCGGACTCGCTGCGTGCAAATCCACCACGCGTGACCCAGCACATCGGCGACAGCAACACCAAGGACGGCTACTTCTGGTGGAACGGCGCACTGCCGATCGATAAGGAGAGCGAGTTCTACGCCTTCGGCGGCGTTTCGAAACGTAAGAGCGATTCGTATGGCTTCTTCCGCTCCGCCGGCGATGACCGCACCGTGCAAAGCGTCTATCCAAACGGCTTCCTGCCGCAGATCCGCACCGACATCAAGGACGCCTCGTTCGCGTTTGGCTACCGCCGTGATTTGCCGAGCGACTGGAAGAGCGACATCAGCATCAACTACGGCGCCAGCGAACTCAAATTCCACGAGTCGAACAGCTTGAACGTCAGCTACTGGTATGAACCAAAACCAGGCGGCGGCATCTACGCCGATTCGCCACGCGAAGCTGACACCGGCACGCTGAAATTCAACCAGCTGACCTTCAACGCCGACGTCAAAGGTCCGGTGAAAGTCGGCGGCGGCGAAGTGTTCGTGGCGACCGGCTTCGAATACCGTCAGGACAACTACCAGATCGTCGCAGGCGATCCGGTGTCCTACCAGTACGGCCGCACCAACAACCCGGCCATCGCCATCAAGGCGCCTAGCGGCGGCACGGCGGCTTCCGGCATCCAGGGCTTCCCTGGCTACACCCCGGCCACCGCTGTGGATTCGGGCCGTCACAACATCGCGCTGTTCCTGGATGCGGAAACCAAGCCAGTCGATAACCTGACCCTGGCCGGCGCGGTGCGCTACGAAAAATACTCGGACTTCGGCAGCACCGTCATCGGCAAGCTGAGTGCCCGTTTTGACCCGACCAAGGAAGTCGGCTTCCGCGCCAGCCTGTCCACCGGCTTCCGCGCACCCAGCGTGCAGCAGGAGTTCTACAGCTCCGTGTCGACCAACCTGAATAACGGCGTGCTGACTGAAACCCTGACCGCGCGTCAGGGCAGCGCCGTGACCCAGGCCTTCGGCATCAAGCCGCTGAAAGAGGAAACCTCGACCAACGGCAGCATGGGTGTGGTACTGCGTCCAGCGAAGAATATGTCGCTGACCGCTGACGTCTACGAGATCAAGATCAAGGACCGTATCGTGTTCTCGAGCGAGATCGCACCGGAAGCTGGCGGCGGCCCGATCGCCAACATCCTGAAACCGCTGGGCGTCGGCCAGGCACAGTTCTTCACCAACGCTGTCGATACCCGCACCCGTGGCCTGGACATTGTCGCCGAACACACCAGCAAGTTTGACGCATCCACGCTGGTGCTGTCGGGCCAGCTGGGCTTCAATAAAACGGAAGTGACCAAGCGCCATTCGACGTCGTCGGTGCTGACGGGTGAGCAGCTGTTCGACAAGTCGCAAGTGACCCTGATCGAACATGGCCAACCGCGCAAACACCACGTGGTTGCGGCGGACTACACCGCCGGCGCATGGAACATCAACACCCGCGCCAACTACTACGGCGAAGTGTATGCGGAAAACTTCAGCCCGCTGCAGAAGTGGGATGCGCGCTGGCTGGTAGATGCAACCGTACGCTATGGCTTCAGCAAGAAGACCTTCCTCAGCGTCGGCGTGAACAATGCGTTCAACCAGTTGCCGAACGAATGGACCAACGGCGGCGACTTCCCGAAACTGGGCTTCACGCGCTGCTGGGAAACCTGCCCTATCGGCGTGAACGGCCGCTCGTTCTACGTGCGTGCTGATACGGCGTTCTAAGCTTCGCTGAACGCTCCGTTGAACAGTTGGCGGCATACGCCGCAAGGTGCACAATCGCCGCCAACTGCTTCACCAGGCCTTCCATCTGCTCGGCTGGCACCTGTGCATAGCCGAGCATCAAACCCTTCCAGCCCGAATCACCTTGCGTGTCATGCTCGCTGAGCGCATTGACCGCAATGCCATGGCGCTCCGCCTGCGCCGTCACCTTCACGTCATCGATACGCGCGTCGTTGAAGCGCAGCGACAGGTGCATGCCCGCTGAACCACCATGCACGGTGGCGATTGAACCCAGATGCAGTTCCAGCGCGGCCACCAGCGCGTCGCGCCGCTGGCGATACAGGCGCCGCATGCGGCGCAGGTGCAGCACGAACTGGCCGCTGCGCAGGAACTCCGCCAGCGCCAGTTGTTCCGCCACGCGGCCACGCGCAGATGATTGCGCGCGCATCTCCGCAAACGCCTCGGCCAGCACCGCAGGCACCACCACGAAGCCAATCCGCAGCGACGGAAACATCGTCTTGCTAAAGGTCCCCAGATACACCACCGGCGCGTCCGCCGCCAGTCCCTGCATGGCGTGCAGCGGCGCGCCATCGTGGCGGAATTCGCTGTCGTAGTCGTCCTCGATAACCAGCGCGCCAGCCACACGCGCCGCCTCGATGAGCGCATGGCGGCGGCGCAAGCTCAGCACACTGCCGACCGGATACTGGTGCGACGGCGTGGTGTAAATCAGCCTGGGTGGCCGCAGCATCCAATCGTCGGGTTTGGGCGCCATGCCGTCATCGTCCACATCGATGCCTGTCACGGCCAGCCCTGCGGCGCGTGCCGCTGCCAGCGCGCCGCCGTAACCGGGGTTTTCGATCCAGATCGTGTCGCCAGCATCGGCCAGGGCGCGCATGCATAAATCCAGGCTGCTTTGCGTACCGTCGGTGATGAAGACCTGCGCGGCATCGCACACCACGCCGCGTGAGGCGCGCAAGTGATCCGCAATGGCTTCGCGCAGCGGCGCTTCGCCAGCGGGATCGCCATAATTCAGCTGCTGCACCGTCATGCCACGCAAGGCGCGCTCCAGCATGCGCCGCCATAGCGCCATCGGGAAGTGTTCCAGCGCCGGTACGCCTGGAACGAAAGCGCCCATGCGCTCCGCATCGCCCGGCACGGAACGCAGATTGCGTACCCGCTGCGACAGGCCGATCTTCGGCGCGGCCAGCGTGCGGCGCGGCGGCTTGCGATCCGGTGTCACGGCCGCCACCAGCGTGCCGCGCCGGTCGCTCACCACATAGCCTTCGCTGGTCAGCTGGTCATAGGCATACAGCACGGTATTGCGCGCCACACCCAGCTCCTCCGCCAGGGCGCGTGTCGCGGCAAGCCTGGTGCCCGCTGCCAGCGTGCCGTCGCGGATGGCGGCGCGCAGGCACTCGTGCAGCAGGCGCTGGCGCGGCCAGGCCGCGTCACCGTGCTGTTCCGCGTAGCCGTTGATAAGCAAAGTGAAATCCATTCGTGGCTCCATAAAAATAGTTATTCCTGGATCTGTTGAAGGAGCCAGCATTGCCATTATATTTGCTTTCTTTTGAAAGGAAGACATGAACCAGCCACCGACCGACCGTACCCGCATCCGCCGCATTCCAACCAACGCGCACTACGACACGGCCACCCTGCACGCCATCATCGATGAAGCCTACGTCTGTCACATCGCCTTCAGTGACGCCAGAGGCGCGCACTGCATTCCGACCGCCTGCTGGCGCCAGGGCGACCATCTTTACATCCACGGCTCCAACGGCAGCCGCATGCTGAAGCGTTTGATGGACGACGAGTGCTGCGTGACGATCACGCATCTGGACGGTCTGGTGCTGGCGCGGTCGGCGTTCAATCATTCGATGAACTACCGCTCGGCCATGGTCTATGGCCGGTTTGAAGTGGTGGAAGGCGACGCCGCGCGTCACGCCATGGAAGTCTTCATGGAAAAGCTGGCGCCGGGCCGCCAGGCGGAGATCCGCCCCGGCTCCGACAAGGAATACGCCGCCACCACGGTGATGCGTATTTCACTGGCCGAAGCAGCCTGCAAAGTACGCGCCGGCGGTGTGGAAGACGATGCCGAAGACATGCAGTGGCCGGTCTGGGCCGGCATCCTGCCATGGGCGCGCACGGCGCTCGCCCCGCAGACCGACGCGGCATGCTCGATTACGCCACCGGCGTATGTACTGAACTGGGCAAAATGTAGTTAAGCTACACAGTCATTGATATTTGTGTAGTACAAATACAACTCCGTACATTTACAAAGCGAGTAAACGCCAAAAGCACCCGGTTTACCGTGACACAACGGTAAACTTTGTTTGACTTGCATTCTAGTTTTAATACAAGATCGAATCGAAACGTCATAAGAACGTGATCATTCGAACTACACCTGGAGACTAAAATGCAGCTCAATCACCAAGAGCGCGGCCTGCGTGCCGCGCTCCCGCTCAGCCCTGTCGCCGCCGCCTGCGCAGTGCTGATTTCCGTTCTATCCGCGCCCGTTCACGCCCAAAACGCCGCCGCGCCGCAAGCCGGCGACGCCCCGGTTTCCACCGTAGTGGTGGCCGGCATCCGGCGCGGCATCGAGGACGCCATCTCGGTCAAAAAAGACGCGACCTCCATCGTTGAAACCATCTCCGCCGAGGACATCGGCAAGCTGCCGGACGTATCGATCGCCGAATCGATCGCACGCCTGCCTGGCCTGGCGGCGCAACGCGTGGCCGGCCGCGCGCAAGTCATTTCGATCCGCGGCCTGTCGCCGGACTTCGCCACCACGCTGCTCAACGGCCGCGAACAGGTCAGCACCGGCGACAACCGCAGCGTGGAGTTCGACCAGTATCCGTCCGAGCTGCTGAGCGCCGTCACCGTCTACAAAACGCCGGATGCGGGCCTGGTCGGCCAGGGCCTGTCCGGCACTATCGACATGCAGACCGTGCGTCCGCTGGCCTTCGGCAACCGCACCTTCTCCATCAATGCGCGCGGCGAGAAAAACTCACTGGGCAAAATCGCCAACACCAAAGACACCGGCCACCGCATCAGCGGCAGCTACATCGACCAGTTTGCCAACCGCACGATCGGCGTCGCACTGGGCATTGCGCACATGGAGTCGCCCATCCTCGATAACGAAACCGGCACTTACGAGCCGTTCGACCAGAGCAAGGTGTCCGGCGTACCAGCGGGGACTTATGTCACCGCCGGTGTCAAATCGCTGGCGAAGAGCGGCACGCTGAAACGTACCGGTCTGATTGGCGTGCTCGAATACCGCCCATCGAAAATGTGGACCAGCACTGTGGACATCTTCGCGTCCGAGTTCAAGCAGGTCGATACCAACAACCAGTTCGAAGTGAATCTGGGCGGCTACAACGGCAGCAACAACCCGGTGGGCTTCAACTACTCCACCGTGAATGTGGTCAATGGCACGCTGCTGGGCGGCACCGCGACAGGCGCATACCCGCTGGTGCGCGGCCAGTACAACAACCGCAAAGACCAGATCCGTACTGCGGGCTGGGCCAACCGTTTCAACTTCGGCAGCTGGACGCTGCTGGCCGATGCCAACTACTCGCAAGCCAAGCGTGACGAAACCTACCTGGAAAACAATCTGCAATTGCAGAGCGCCAGCGGCGGCGCCTTCAACGATCCGCTCATGACGGTGGGCTGGGCGCCCGGCAGCTTCGCCAGGATCGCCGGCACGCTCAATTACAGCGACCCGGCCAAACTGTTCACCGGTAACTCGATCTATGGCTACGGCAGCACCTACGCGCCGCATCTGAAGGACACGCTGAAAAGCTTCAAGCTGGTCGCAACGCTGCCGGTGCCGGATGTGCTGGACAACTACCTGCGCAACATCGACATCGGCATCAACCACAGCGACCGCACCAAGACCAAGCGCCAGCCATCGGGCCAGCTGTTCGCCAAAGGGAATCCAACCATTTCCAGCGATCTGCTGTATGCGCCGGTCGATCTGGGCTTCGCAGGTTCCGGCGTTGTGCCATCGTGGAATGTGCCGGCGGTGATCGCCAAATACTTCGATCCGATCAACTACAGCCTGGCCAACAACGCCGGTACCATCAGCCGCGCGTGGGACGTGACGGAGAAGATCACCACCAGCTTCGCCCGCGCGAATATCGACGCTGACTGGGGTGGTGTATCCGTGCGCGGCAACGTCGGCGCACAGCTGGTGCACACCAACCAGTCGTCGCAATCGCTATACGCTGACGCCACCACGGCCGCCCATCCGATCGAAGACGGCAAGAGCTACAACGACGTCCTGCCTAGCATGAACCTGGCGTTCGGCCTGCCGAACGACCAGACCTTGCGCGTATCGCTGGCCAAGCAGATAGCCCGTGCACGCGTGGACCAGCTGAATGCCGGCTTCAACTTCACCGTCGATACCGGTACGCGTCTGCCTAGCGGCAGCGGCGGCAACAGCAAACTTGATCCGTGGCGTGCCAAGGCGTTCGACATCTCGTGGGAAAAGTACTTCGCCAAAAAAGGCTACGTCGCGCTGGCGGGCTTCTACAAAAAGCTGGACACCTACATCTACACGTTCTCCGAAACGCGTGACTTCTCGCAGTACACGCCGGGCACCATCGCGATCACCAATATGGGCCAGTACACCACGTCCTACAACGGCAACGGCGGCATGCTGAAAGGTGCGGAACTGTCGCTGTCCTTACCGTTTGAGATGCTGACGCCGGCGCTGGACGGCTTCGGCGTATTGGCCAGCACCTCGTACACCGAGAGCGGTATCGACATCAAGGAAGTCAATTCGACAATCGGCAAGATCCAGTTGCCAGGCTTGTCGCGCAACGTCACCAACCTGACGCTGTACTACGAAAAAGCAGGCTTCTCCACGCGCGTCAGTACGCGCAAGCGCTCGGACTACGTGGGTGAAATCGGCAACTTCGCGGGCGACCGCCAGCTGCGTTATGTGGTGGGCGACAGCCCGGTTGACTTCCAGATCGGCTACACCTTCAACGAAGGCGCATACAAAGGCCTGGGCGTGCTGCTGCAGGTGAATAACCTGACCAACGAAGCTTACGAAACCTATGCGAACGGCAAGGACCGTCAGCTGGAGTATGCCAAGTATGGCCGTACCGTCTTGTTTGGCGTGAACTACAAGTTCTGATTCCGGCCAAGGATGCCGGCCCGCAGTCTGGGCCGGCTTTAGCCCTGCAGTGGCTCGCAGGGCTTTTTTAGACCAGGTCGCCTTTACGCTTGGCGCGCTGATAGGCCGGCCGCTGTGCAACGCGTTCCAGCCAGGCCAGGATGTGCGGATAAGGGCTCAGATCCCACGGCGAGAAGTGCAGCATCGTCGTCACGCCAAATACATTCATGACATCCGCTGCGCTGAATTCAGCACCTGCAAGCCAGGGCGTTTCCGCCAGCCGGTCATTCAACATTGCCAGCGCGCGCGTCACGCGTTCATGGGCAAAGCCCATCGCAGAATGGTTGGCAGCGACACCCGCCAGGCCAAAGAACATCACGCGGCCCAAATGCGGCACCAGATTGCCGTTTGCGAAGTGGAACCAGTACAGGTAATGCGCAAAGTCCGCATCCTGCACGGCAGGCGCCAGCCGGCCATCTCCGTAACGCGCGAGGATGAACTGGACGATGGCGCCGGATTCGGCGATGGTGACGCCTTCTTCGGTGGTCAGCAACGGCGCCGTGCCGGACGGATGGACGGCCTTCAGCTCCGGTGGCGACAGCCGCGTTACCGGGTCGCGTGTGTAGTGTTTCAGCGCATATGGCAGCTCCAGTTCTTCCAGGAGCCAGATCACGCGTTCAGATTGAGAGATGCCGAGATGGTGCAGGGTTAACATAGACGTTTTCCACGGACGGTAGTGGGTGAGAAACCGAAACGCTGGCGGAAACGCACAGCAAAACGGGAGGAAGATTCGTAACCAACCGATAGCGCGATTTCGGACACGGGATGCGTTGTGGCTTGCAGCAGCGTCAGTGCGGTGGCCATGCGTGCATCCACCAGCAGCTCGCTGAACGAGGTACTTTCTTCTGCAAGCCTGCGCCGCAGCGTCGCTTCCGACAGCGCAAGCTGGCCTGCGACGCTGGTGGCGGTCCAGTTGTGGTCAAGGCGCCGGACAATCAGCGAACGTACCTTGAGCGAAATTCGTGGATCGACTTGCGGGCGATGTAGCGCGATGCCAGCTTCCAGCAACCAGTGCATGACCTCCAGCAGCCGCTGACGCACGATGGCGTCAGGAACGGCGCTGGTGAGCGCCAGTGCGCGGCGTGCGTTCTCGAAAGCGGCCGCCAGGTCCGGCGATGGCTGACGGAGCAGCTGTGCCGGACCTGGCGCTGCAGCGTCGGTCGTCGCGATACGGCCGGCGTAATACGCATCTTCCAGCAGCGCTGGATCAAACACCAGGCAACGTGCTTCGTATGGCTCGCCGTCCTCCAGGACCCCGTTATTGAAATCGACGGTATGGCCGCCTGCCAGCAGAATCGCCTGGCCGGGAAAGGCCTGCACGGATGGGCTGTCTCCGCAGCGCACGGTCTTGGTACCCTTGTCGATGAAGATCAGCATGGGCTGATCGACACGGATGCGCAGTATCTCCAGCTCGCGGCCTTGCATCACATGCGCAGCAGCGCCCAGGCCTGGCCTGACGTGCATATCGCGGTCTGGGGTATCAATGGACACGGCGTTTATCCGGTAGTTGGAACAGGTCCAGTGTAACTGCCCCGCGCCCTCAGCTTCGTGCAGGGCCGATCTGTTTTTGTGCCGATCCGATCAAAGCGCAGTCGCATTGGTGTTTTCGCGCTGTTCGCGCCACCACAGTCCCAGCATGCAAAGTACGAACAGCACCGCAAACGGCGCAGCCGGCAACAGGCGATCCGTCTGCGCGGCAGTACGGCCTGCCGCCGGTGTACGCAGCGTATCGCTGCTGCGTGCCGCGTACTGCGCAGTCGCATCGCGGCGCAGCGCCCGCTGCCAGGCCGGCCAATCGTTACTCGCATAGATGTACTCCACGCCCGGAGCCTCCATGCCCTCTGCGGTGAACTGCAGCCATCCTGTCTTCTGCGGCCAGAATGCGGCACATACGCCATCCGCCTTCTCCGCGCGCGATTGCAATGCCATCGCAGCGTAGCCCTCAGCCTTCAGCGCCACACCAGGCTTCACGCCCTGGACGCACACCTCGCTGCGCAACCCGGGAACCGGCATGGGATCATGCATCTGCCAGGCGGTCTTCTGCATGCTATCAAGCGCAATACGGTCCATCGCCGACTGCCACCACAGCGCCAGGGCTTGCGGCGCATTGATCGCATGCTTGTGCCAGTCCGTCACACCCAGCCACACCACGCGCCCTTTGCCCACACTACGCTGCCACATCCAGGGCTGTTTCTTCGTATCCCGCGCCAGAACAGACCACGGCTCGACAACGTTCTCCGCAGGGTTCAGGCTTGCTGGCGGCATGGTGAGTACTGCGCCGAACTGGCGCGCGTCCTCCGTCTCCGTCGTCGGCGATTGCGGATGCAGGGACAAGCCAAAATCCCGCTGCCAGACACTGGCATCGGCAGCATTCCCACCCAGGACAACCAGTGGGACGCCCTGCCCTGCCTGCGCGATCAACGCAGCTCTGGCCGATGGACTCAGATGTTCGACATAGGCGGCGTCAACAAACATTGCATTCGGCCCGAGCAAGGGAGCACGCGCGGTTTCACTGCGCGTAATCGCTTTGCCGAGCGTGACACGCCAATCCAATATGGCACTACCATCTGTCAGCAGTTGATTCAGCACACGCACATCAAACGATGGTGCATCAAAGCGGCCTTGTATCTGCAACGGTATGGCGTCCTTGACCTGCAAGGGAATGGGACCTTGCGCGATGGTCTTCCCGTTCGCGTCCAGCAGGCGTGCCTGCAGCACCATGGTTTCGGCCACAGGCGGCAGCCATTGCAAGGTCTGCTGTGCAGCCGCTGACGGCACGCCGGAATCCGCCAGTACCTGTTTGTTTTCGGCGAGCAGTTGCAAGCGCCAGGCCGCCTGCGCTGGCGACCGCCGCACCGTTAATGTGAAGATGCGGCCAAGGGAAATCGAACGTGGAAAGTCCAACCAAAGCAGATCGGCAGCGGCAGGCGTCCATTGCAACGGACGCGCAGGAAGATCGCGCCACTCGGCTTCGCGTACGCCATCGCCGTTCAGCAGCACGCTCGTGGCCTTGGGAATCGCGACACGGTCGGCGTCACTGAGACGGCCAGCAGCAGTATCTATTGTCACCGGGCTTGCAGCGCCGGGCTCCTTGCGTATGTCGGCCAGCGCTACCGCGAGCGATGCGCCGGCAGCGCATGCCAGCAGGGCATTAGTCCAACGCCTCCTGCGTCCGTACAATGCTGCGCTGACGACACCAACTGCCAAAGCTGCCAGCGGCGGCGCCATCGTTGCCAGGTCATCCGGCATCATCATTTACCTTGCTCCTTACCGCTCCACGCCTGATGGAATGGTGTATCTGCCGATGGACGCGCCTGCAGCAATACTGGTGCATCGGTCAGGGTGCCGCGCAACCACGCACGCAACTCGCCACGGCAAGGCACGCAGCCGTCCAGCACATCCTGCACCGCGCGCTGGGCACTGAGTTTTTGCTCCTGGTCGGCGATGCGTGCGGCAATCGCATCACGTGCTGCCTTGCTCCATAGTGCAGGCAACGCCCCTTGCTGTGACAGGGCTTGTACCAGATCGCGCACTTCAGCGGGCACAGTGTCGTTGGCGGCGCCCTGCTCACGTTTGTAGCTCATCGCGCCGACGATGTCGCCGGTCATACGCTTCTCTTCTTTCAGCGCTGGCGGCACAAAGGCGGTGCGATGCAGGTACACGCGTTCTGCCGCTTGTAGTTCCTTGATGGCTTCCAGTGCCTTGTACTCCGGGGCCAGCGCGGTCTTTGGCGAGATGGCGCGCAGTGATTTTTCTGCATCCCACATCGCGGCCAATGCACGTTTCAGCACAGCTTTGGTTTTAGGATCGAAGATCGTGGCGTTATCTTCCTGATCGTGGGCGTGGCCGAATTCCCTCATGACCGACAGTTCACTGCCGGGCCGCTCGGCGCCGCCATGATGCTCTTCGTGGTCGTGGTCTTCATCGCCAAACAGGCTGGATTCTTCGCCAAGAAACTGGCCGTAACGCAGACGCAGCTTGGCCTGATCGGAGGCGATGGTTTCGCTGCGGCTGCGTAGCGTGGCCGCTGGCATGTCGGGATGCGCTTTCAGGTCTGCCACCAGTTGCTCGGTATCGATGATAATTTGACGCTGGCTGCGCAGGTTCTCCGGCTTGACCGCGGTCGGCAGCGCTGTCGATTCCAGGCTTTCTGCTTCCGGGCCAGGCAGGCGCAAGGTGTAGGTCGGCGACTGGGTGGTGTGAGCCACCGGTGCGTTATCGGTGGCGCGCACGAAGAAGTAAAGTTCATCGCCCGGCTCCATGCCGAGTTCCGCCAGCGTCCACTGCTTCTTCCAGCTGCGCGCTTTGGGGTCGCTGGATTGCGGCAGCGGCACTTCCTTGTCGCTGAAGCGGATGTTTTCACCACTGCCGCGCGCAAGTGTCATGTGCAGGCTGGCGCGAACGATGGCGTAATCGTCGCTTGCATTGACGGAGATCTGCACCAGCTTCGCGTCGCGTTGCAGGACGTGGATGAGTTCTGTCGGTTCAGCGATGGTAATTTGCGGCGCCTGATCGGGTGTGACACGGATGTTGTAGCGGGTTGCACCGGCGCCGCGAGTGCGCCAGAACAGTGAGTCTTCAACGTGCATGGGCGCACAATCCTTGGTGACGTCTAGCGTCTGCCCATCTCCCAGTTCGACGACCGGCTGCGTGCCAGACGGATTGCGCACACACCAGCGAACTTCGGAGTATTGCGGGATCTGGATGTCACGCGGGCCGGTCTCGAAGGCTGCGGCGCCGGTGTATTTGGGCGGCGTAATGCTCAGGTAAACCTCGCCATCAACGATGGGCTTATTTACCTGTTTGGCGGTGCCGGTCGGCGCAACAGCACCTGCTGGATGGCTGTGGTAGGCCCATGCCGCACCGGCAGCAAGCAAACTGAGAATCAATGGCAGGATGGCGAAACGTGCATGCGTGCTGGCGATATTTTTGTAATCGTCTGCAGTCAGGATGCTGGCCAGGCGCGCTTCCAGCCGCTGCTGCTGGAGTCTGGCGATGGGCGTTTGGGCTTCGGTGGCCAGCAAGGCGCTGCTGTCTTCCAGTTGTGGGATGGCTGCATTCAGCCAGGACGTCCACTGGCTGGCCACGCGGCGGCGCCAGCGCACGGCATCAATGGCGATCCAGATAATACAAATGACGATGGCGACAAGCGAGAGCTGCCACGCGGTCTTTCCGGCGCCGTATGCGGGCGTCGCTCGCAGCGCAATCGCTGCGATGGCTAGAGGCGCCAGTACCGCCAGCCATTGCGGCGCACGTCGGCGCAATAACGCGGCCCAAAGGCGCTTATGCAGCTGGTCAGAAGCGCCGTGCATGGGTAAGTATCCGTTCGATCATGAAAAGCGCCAGCAAGGCAAAGGCCAGCAAGGCCGCTGGCGTGGCGTTGGAGATGGCTGGTAGCACGCTACGGGCGGCAGGGAATGTCTGGGATGGCGTGGCGTAAGCCGGTGCGGGAGCTGCCGCCATCAGCTGCCAGGTTTCGTACAGCGTGCGGGCAGTGTCGGCATCGCGCGGCGGGAAAGCGTCCGAGGTCCACAGGCGCCCGCGTGGCGTGTCCATGTATTTCAGTGTAATGCCGTTGATGGTCAATGCGGCCGCTTTAGCCAGCTCGGGAAACGCGGCAGGCTGCGATGCGAATGCCGGAATCCACCAGTGCGGGGCGTGCCAATCCGCCGGTGGCGTGGAGTTTGGTTTGTCCCAGACGATCAGCGCCGTCTTGGCGTCTGGCTCACCGGTCAGCGTGTAGTGACGGACGTTTTCGCCTGCGCTACTGAAAGCGGTGAACAGGGATTCCCACGCAGCGGCCCGCGTCTGCTCGGTGACCATGGCGACGTGGTATTCGGCCCGCGTCGCGGCAGCGGCGTTTGAGGCAGCGGAACGAAGCGGCTGCGTACGCAGTTCCAACTGGTGGTTCAGTTGTGGCATGCGCGCTGGCATAGGAATCTGTTCCGCGCGGGCGATAATCAGCAATTTGGCGGACGGGCGCCAATCGCGTTCATTCTGGCGCAACCATGGCATCACGTCAGGCGGCAGATCAATGCGTGAGGCCGCGCTGAAGCCGGCGGCGGCGATCTGCTGTTCAGCCCACGCTTTGTCTGCACCTGGATCGATCAAGACAGTGTCGCCGCGCCATGGGAAGATGGTCGCCGCCAGCCAGGCGATCAATGCCACCAGTATCAGGCAGCGCACCAGCAGCAGTAGCTTGTTGCGCCATTGCCAGACACGCAGTTGCTGCGGCGGTGCAGATGGCAGGAAGCGCGCGGTGGCCAGTAGCTCGGCCTTGATACGCTGACGTTTTTGGCGATGCCACCAGACCGGCAGCAGCAGTACCGGCAATGCCAGCCACCAGAACGGATAGGAACTCAAGATCATTTTGCCCGCGCTCCCGCCAGCTGCAGCCAGCTGCGCAAGACGCCACTCAGAGGCTGCTCGATGCGCGCCTCGTAGTGGACGATATTATTTTGACGGCAGCTCGCCGTCACGCCATCAAAGTGCGCTCGGCTTTGCTGCCTGTAGTGTTCACGGTCTGCATTAGTCATGCGGTGCAGACCATCGCTCTGTTCAGGATCGCGATAACCAGCGCCGGATTTGAACGACGCATCCACCTCCGCCTGCGTGCGCAAGGTCAGCAAACGCACATCGTGCCGCATGTTCCGCAAGCGCAGCAAGGCTTCGCTCAGTGGCGACGGCCAGTCGAGAAAGTCGCTGGCGGTGAAGATCATGCTTGGTGAGCGGGCAAAGTGAAGGTTCGCCTTGAGTACATCCGCCGATGGCAGACTGCCGAGTGGCTGGGACTTGCTCAAAGCCGCCAGCACGCGCTGCAACTGGCGCGGCCCACGCGAGGCCGGTGTGAACTCCACTTTGCCATCGGTGCAAACGACCAGGCCGAATGCATCGCCCTGACGCTGCGCAATGGCGGCCACGCAAGCGAGCACCGTTCGCGCGAACCAGAGTTTATCGACACCATGAATTTCGCGGCTGGGCTCCGCCATGGAGGCAGTGGCATCCAGCCACAGCCAGACAGCGACATGGCTGTCCCGCTCCGCTTCGCGCACGAAGTAGCGGTCTGCGCGTGCCAGCAGCTTCCAGTCCACGCGGCGCCATTCGTCGCCGGGCGCGTATGCGCGGTATTCGGAAAATTCTACGCCCGCGCCACGTTCGCGGCCCGCATGGATGCCGTGCCCAAGACCTGCCAGCACGTGACGGATCACGAGCTCCAGATCCTTGGTCTGGGCCATCATGGCCGTCATGGCAGTAGTCTCGCCAGCCGGCGAATTCAGGGTCGAAGACATCGCAGCTTAGTCTGGGCGGATATGCTCACGCAGCGCTTGCAGGATATCGGCAATCGCGATGCCATCCGCTTCCGCTTCGAAGTTGCGCAGCACGCGGTGCGCCAGCACGGGCAGCAGCATTGCCGCGATATCGTCACGCGTGACCGCCAGCCGTCCTTGCATCAAAGCGCGCGCTTTGGACGCCAGCACCAGCGCCTGGCCTGCACGCGGGCCTGCGCCCCAGCCGATATGCTTTTTCACCGCCGGCACCGTGGTCAATGCCGGGCGCGTCGCACGCACCAGCCGCGTGGCGTAGGCAACCAGGTGATCACCGATTTCGATATCGCGCACCAGCTGCTGCAGGCGCAGCAGCGTTGCCACATCCATCACCGGCTCCGCGTCCTTCAAGCCAGCGTGCGTGGTCGCGGAAACCATCATGATCTCTTCTTCTTCGCTCGGGTACACCACGTCGATGCGCAGCAGGAAGCGGTCCAGCTGCGCTTCCGGCAGCGGATATGTGCCGGCCTGCTCGATCGGGTTCTGCGTCGCCAGTACAAAGAAGGGCTTGGGCAGCTTATGCGTCTGGCCAGCGAAAGTCACGGAGCGTTCCTGCATCGCCTCCAGCAGCGCCGATTGGGTTTTAGGCGGCGCACGGTTGATCTCGTCCGCCAGCAGTACTTGCGTGAACACCGGCCCTTGCTGGAAGCGGAACTCGCGCTTGCGCGTCGCATGGTCCTCTTCCAGAATCTCCGTACCGACGATATCCGACGGCATCAGGTCTGGCGTGAACTGCACGCGATGGAAGTCCAGCTCTGTGGCCTGCGACAGCGACTTTACCAGCAGCGTCTTGCCCAGGCCCGGTACACCTTCCACCAGCGCATGGCCGCCCGCCAGCAGGCAGATAATCAGCGAGTCGATCACGTTTTCCTGGCCGATGATGACCCTGCCCATGCTCGCCTTCAGCGCCTTGACCTTGGCGGTCAGTTCACCGATTTCATTTTCGCTCCAGGCGATCCCCTCAGCCATAACTACGCTCCCAACGCATATTGAATAATGTTGACCGCAAAGCGGGTGTTGTCGACCGCGAGAAAACGCTTGTTGCGGAAGTCATAGTCCCACTCGCAGCCGTAGTCCTTGTTGCTGTACAAAAGCCGCACGCGGCCACCCACCTCAATCGCCTTCAGATAATCGTGCACCAGATCGTCGCCCCAGCCATTCAGCTCCACGCCAGTGTTGGGCGGGCCATCTTCGAACTTGAAAAAGGCCGAATAGATCGGGTGATTGTTTGGAATCTTGTGCAACGCCTTCGGCCCGAAGATGCGGCCGATTTCAGCCTCGAAGGATTTCGCAAACAGTCCGTCAACATCGTGGTTGCAGTCATCCACGAACAGGAAGCCACCGCCTTTGATGTAGCGTTCCAGATTCTTGCGTTCGGCCGCTGTGAACTGCACCAGCTTGTGGCCGGCGAAGTAGCAGAACGGCGCTTCCAGCATTTTCGGATCAGACAGCGCGACGATGCGCTCAACGGGATCAACCCGCAAGGTCGTATATTCGACCAGCGAATTGAGCACGTTGCTGGGCATGCGGATATCCACATCCCAGTCGCCCGACTCGTAAGTCAGGCGGGTGAAATAGAAATCGTACGAGGCCACGCGGCTGGACCCTTACACCGCGTCCGACAGCGACGTGAAGTTAAAGTCACGCACCTTCATCGGCGGAATCAGCATCTGGAAGCGCACTTCATCGCCGCCGATAACCACCGGCTTGCCCAGTTCATCAATGTTGTTCAGCATCGTCACCGGGCTCTCATTGAAGCGGAAGTTCTTGATCGGATGCTTGATCTTGCCGTTCTCGATGTAGAAGGTGCCGTCGCGCGTCAGGCCGGTCAGCAGCAGGGACTGCGGATCGACCATGCGGATATACCAGGTGCGCGTGACCAGAATGCCCTTCTTGGTCGAGGCAATCAGCTCTTCCGTCGACTTGCCGCCGCCCGCCATAATCATATTGCCGTGGCGGCCCATGGCACGCTGACCCTGCTTTTCAGCCCAGTAGCGCGTGTAGTCCAGCGAAGCGATCTTGCCGCCCTTGATGACGTCCGTGCGTTCGCGCGCCAGCATGGCCTGGCTGTCCCAGGGCAGTACCGGCACATCCGGGTTCCACGGGTCGGCCCAGATATTGACCTGTTCATCAAACAGCTTTTCGCCGAGACGATTGCCGCCACCCTTCTTCGACAGGAAGCTGCGGCCTTCGTCTGCCTGGCGCGCATCGAATGCACCGAACATGCGGCCAATGATTTCCGACGTCGCCGCCGGTTCCAGAATTACGGTATAGCGGCCCGGTTCCAGCGCCTTGGCGTCCACCGATTTCAATGCCTTCTCAATCGCGATTTCCGACGCTTCGCGCGCATCGAATTTACGCGCATCGTTGGCGGAGCGGGTTACCCAGCCGGAACCACGGCCATCTTCGGTGCGCGTGGTCACGGTGAAGCCCAGATTGCTCAGCGTCTGATAGCCAAACACGCCATTCGAGTTAGCGACGGTTTCAAAGCCAGTGGTGTCGCTGAAGAAGCCAGCAGCCACCAGGCCTTGTTTGCGTGCGGAGTTGATGCTGGCGGCGGCCACTTCGGCGCGATAGTCCGGATCGATGGCTGCGGTAGCATCGCTGAAGGTGGCGGAGGGTTTGAAGTCCTGCTTCTTGATCGCCGGCTGGAACTCCGGATTTTCCGGCGCCAGCCGTGCCACGTCTTCCGCACGGCGCACCACCTTTTCCAGCGACTTCTCATCAAACTCATTGATCGAGGCAGTGCCCTGGCGCTTGCCAAAGGCCACGCTCACGCTCAGCGTGGTGTTCTCGATCAGGCCAGCAGTCGATACCGCATTGCGCGCATAGCGGATATTGCCGTTACGGCTGCCGTTGATCTGCACGCGGCATTCGTCCGCCTTGGACAGCGACATCACCTTGTCGCAGATACGCTTTGCTTCTTCCTGCGTCAGCATCTTCATCATTCTTATCCTATCTTGCGAGCGGTGTTGATTACGTTGATGCCGTTGAAGCGCGTCGTCGGCGAGCCGTGCGACACTGCGCTGACCTGGCTGGGCTGGCCTTTGCCGTCGAAGAACGAGCCGCCCATGCGCCAGTCGCGTTCATCGCACAGCGCCGAGCAGGCATTCCAGAATTCCTGCGTGTTGGATTGATAGGCCACGTCTTCCAGCTGATTGACGATCTTGCCGTTCTTGATTTCGAAGTACAGCTGGCCGCCGAACTGGAAGTTGTAGCGCTGCTGGTCGATCGAGTACGAACCACGGCCCATGATGTAGATGCCCTTCTTGACGTCTTTGACCATCTCGTCCGGCGTCAATTTCTTCTTGCCCGCTTCCAGCGACACGTTGGGCATGCGCTGGAACTGCACGCTGCTCCAGCTGTCCGCATACGAGCAGCCATGCGATTCTTTTTCGCCGATCATGGCCGCCTGGTCGCGCGTGGCCTGGTAGTTGACCAGGATGCCCTTGCGGATCAGGTCCCAGCGCTTGGCGGCCACGCCTTCGTCATCGTAGGCGACAAGGCCCAGCGATGCCGGCGTGGTTTTGTCGGCGACGATATTGACCAGATCCGAACCGTATTTGAAGTTCCCGGACTTCCACTTGTCCAGCGTGGCGAAGCTGGTGCCGGCGTAGTTGGCCTCGTAGCCCAGCACGCGATCCAGCTCGGTGGCATGGCCGACCGATTCGTGGATGGTCAGGAACAGGTGTTCAGGCGACAGCACCAGATCGTATTTGCCCGGCTCCACCGTTTTTGCGGTGAGCTTCTCCTTGGCCTGACGGCCAGCGGCGCGTGCATCTTCGATCAGATCGTAGGCGCCCTTGTACAGCGTGGTGACATTGCCCGCCGCCTTGATGCGGTTCTCCGGCTTGCAGTCGAAGAATTCAAAGCCCATGCTGGCCGGCGAGGACAGGCCGTCGCGGGTGCGGAACTTGCCGCTGGTTTTATCCACGGCAGTTGCAGTCAGCGGCGACCACAGACGGTGAATGTCCTGGTCGATATAAGAGCCGTCAGTGGAGGCAAAGTACTTCTGCTGGTTCACCTGGAACAGCATGGACGCCATGAAGTTGGCGCCGGCATCCAGGCCGGCCTTGTTCGCGGCCAGCAGCATCTCCGCCTTTTCCTTGATCGGCACCGCACGCCAGTCTTTTTTGAACGGCGTGGCCCATGCCACTTCGCCCACACCCCTGGTTGGCGCCAGCACCACCGGTTCGCTTTGCAGGCGCGAGTTGGCCTTGGCGATGGCGACTGCCTGGCGCGCCGCATCCGCAACCGCATCCAGCGACATCACGTTGGTGGAGCAGAAGCCGTAAGCGCCATTGGCGATGACGCGTACGCCAACACCGGAGGATTCGGTATTGACGATGTTTTCCACGTTCAGGTCACGCGTGGTGATGAACTGGTTCAGGTAGCGGCCGATGCGCACGTCGCAATACGTGGCACCGGCCTTGGTGGCCGCGTTCATGGCGGCGTCGGCCAGCGACTTCTTGAGCTGCACGGCCATAGGGTTGAGCAGCTCTTCGGCCGCGATGGCATTGCCGAAGACCGGCACCAGCAGGCTACCGCCAGCAATGGCGCCTACTTTTAGAAATGAACGTCGTTCCACTTTTTACTCCTGATGATGGTATTACTTACACTGCATCCGACAGCGACGTGAAGTTGAAATCACGGACCTTCATGGCCGGGATCAGCAACTGGAATTGCGACTCGTCGCCCGACAGGATTTCCGGCTTGCCGATTTCGTCGATGTTGTTCAACATCGTCACCGGGCTTTCGTTAAAGCGGAAGTTCTTGATCGGATGTTTGATCTTGCCGTTCTCGATGTAGAACGTGCCGTCACGGGTCAGGCCAGTCAGCAGCAGCGACTGCGGATCGACCATGCGGATATACCAGGTACGGGTCACCAGGATGCCCTTCTTGGTATTGGCGATCAGCTCTTCGGTCGATTTGCTGGTGCCAGCCATGATGATATTGCCCGGCGTGCCCACCGCGCGCTGGCCCTGTTTCTTGGCCCAGAACTGCGAGTAGCCCAGCGATGCGATCTTGCCGTTCTTGATGATGTCCTGACGCTCGCGCGCCAGCAGGCTCTGTGCATCAAACGGCAGCACCGCAACATCCTTGTCCCAAGGGTCGGTCCAGATGTTGACCTGTTCATCAAACAGTTTTTCGCCCAGACGGTTGCCGCCGCCCTTTTTCGACAGGAAGCTGCGGCCTTCGTCAGCCGAACGCGCGTCGAAGGCGTTGAACATATAGGCCAGCACGTCGGACGTGGCAGCCGGTTCCAGGATCACCGTGTAGCGGCCCGGTTCCAGCGCCTTGGCGTCCACCGATTTCAGCGCTTTCTCGATCGCGATATCCGATGCGGCACGCGCGTCGAACTTGCTTGCATCGCCCACGCTGCGCTTGACCCAGCCCGAACCGCGGCCATCTTCGGTACGCACGGTCAGCGTGAAGTCCAGGCCCGTGTCCTGCTGGTAGCCGAACACGCCATTGGAGTTGGCGACCGAGGTAAACGACGTGCCATCGGTGAAGAAGCCCGCTGCCACCAGCTTGTTCTTCTTGCTGTTTTCGATGCTGTACGCCGCGACCTGCGCGCGGAATTCGGGATCGATGTCGGCGGTCTTCTGGAAGAACGTCTCGGTGGCCTTGAACTGCTGCTTCGACGGCGTCGGCATGAACTCCGGATTTTCCGGCGCCAGGCGTGCCAGGTCTTCCGCGCGGCGCACGGCTTTTTCCAGCGACTTCTCGTCGAACTCATTGACGGTGGCCGTGCCCTGCTTCTTGCCGAAGGCGACCGACACTGCCAGCTGCGTATCCTCAATCAGGCCGGCGGTCGAAACCGCGTTGCGCGCATAGCGGATATTGCCCTTGCGGCTGCCGTTGATCGTCACTTCGCACTGATCGGCCTTGGTCAGCGACATGACTTTATCGCTGATACGTTTGGTCTCTTCTTGACTCAGAAATTTCATCTTCTCTCTCTCCGGGACTTAGCCAATCTTGCGGGCAGTGTTGATAACGTTGATGCCGTTGAAGCGCGAAGTGGAAGCGCCATGCGAAACGATGGACACTTGCGGCGGCTGGCCTTTACCGTCAAAGAAGGAACCGCCCATGCGCCAGTCGCGTTCATCGCAGATGGCGGTACAGGCATTCCAGAACTCCTGGGTGTTGGACTGGTAAGCCACGTCTTCCAGCTGCTGTCCGATCTTGCCGTTCTTGATTTCGTAGAACAGCTGGCCGCCGAACTGGAAGTTGTAGCGCTGCTGGTCAATCGAGAAGGAGCCATCGCCGACGATGTAAATGCCCTTCTTGACGTCCTTGATCATTTCGTCCGGCGTCAGGCGCTTCTTGCCGGCCTTGAGCGAAACGTTAGGCATGCGCTGGAACTGCACGTTGGCCCAGTTGTCCGCATACGAGCAGCCGTGCGATTCTTTTTCACCGATGATGTGGGCCTGGTCGCGCGTAGCCTGGTAGTTGACCAGGATGCCGTCCTTGATGATGTCCCAGTTCTTGCACTTGACGCCTTCATCGTCATAGCCCACCGCGCCCAGCGAACCTGGCGTGGTTTTGTCGGCGACGATGTTGACCAGGTCCGAACCGTATTTGAACTTCTTGGTCTGCCATTTATCCAGCGTGGCGAAACTGGTGCCTGCGTAGTTGGCCTCGTAGCCCAGCACGCGATCCAGTTCGGTCGGGTGGCCGACGGATTCGTGGATGGTCAGCCACAGGTGTTCCGGCGTCAGCACCAGGTCGTACTTGCCCGGTTCGACCGACTTGGCTTTCAGCTTGGCCTTGGCCTGCTTGCCGGCCAGGCGCGCATCTTCAATCAGGTCGTAGGACTTGGTGTACAGCGTGGTCACGCCGCCGGCCGCCTGCAGCTTGTGCTCAGGACGCGCATCCAGGTATTCATAGCCCATGCCGACTGGCGCCGACAGGCCCTGGCGAGTACGGAACTTGTTCTCTTTCTGGTCCACAGCGGTGGCGAAGAACGGCATCCACAGGCGATGGATGTCCTGATCGATATAGGAGCCATCGGTCGATGCAAAGTACTTCTGCTGGTTGACCTGGAACAGCAAGGACTGCATGAAGCTCGCGCCGCCGTCCATGCCGGCCTTGTTGGCGGCAATCAGCAGGTCTGCCTTGTCCTTGATCGGCACCGTGCGCCAGTCCTTGACGATCGGCGTGGCCCACGCCACTTCGCCCACGCCTTTGACCGGCGCCAGGATCAGCGGCTCGGTTTGCAGCTTGGCGTTGGCCTTGGCGATGGCCACCGCCTGGCGTGCTGCTGCAGCAACGCCGTCCGGGGTCATGTCATTGGTGGCGGCAAAGCCGTAAGCGCCGCCGGCAATCACGCGCACGCCGACGCCGGCCGACTCGGTATTCACCACGTTTTCGACATTCAGGTCGCGGGTGGTCAGGAACTGGTTCAGATAGCGGCCCACGCGGACGTCGCAATATGAGGCGCCAGCCTGCGTGGCGGCGGTCATGGCGGTGTCGGCCAGGGCCTTTTTGAATTTCATATCCACTGGCTTGAGCAGTTCTTCCGCGGCGATGGCGCGGCCGAACGAGGGCAGCAGCATCGTGCCCAAAGCCAGACTACTGATATTGAGGAATGCACGTCGTTCCATAGTATCTCCACATTGTTACGGGCCAGCCGCCCGATGGTCCTGCTGAGGTTCTGCTTTTTATTTGCTTTTATTGCTTGAACTACTACGATACCGCTTGTTACTTTACGTTACATCAGAATATCCGTCGCCGGTTCCTTGGGATTGGCAATATATGCGCCGGATCGGGTTGCAGATTGCAAAATGTATGCCATAGATAAATGTTGTGCAAGTGTCTGTTTTGCCTGTCCAAGTGTCCGTTCAGGTGTCCACGGAGTGTCCGCGAAGTGTCCGCTGACTGTCCGCAGTGTGTTCGTCACGCGGGGCCGGCGCCTTCGTCCCAATTTACTTGACCTCTATGCAAGCTTGCCCGATGATCGCGCAGGGCGAGCGTCTGCGTCGCCCCCATCCAACAATGAGGAGACTGTGCATGAAACGATACGTACTGGCCGCTCTGGCCACCTCTATGCTGTTCGGCGCGACCGGCGCCGTGCACGCCGACGATGCACTCAAAGCGGCGATCGCCGCACCATCGCGCACGCCGGACAATGTGAAGCGCGACGTCTATCGCCATCCATATGAAACGCTGACCTTCTTTGGCATCAAGCCGAATATGACGGTGGTGGAACTGGCGCCAGGCGGCGGCTGGTACACCGAGATCCTGGCGCCGTACCTGCGCAACCAGGGTAAGCTCATCACCGGCGGCAATGACCTGGCCTCGCCTAACGAAAACGAACGCAAGGCCGCCGAGCGTTTCATGGCACGCCTGAATACCAAGCCGGAGGTGTATAACAAGGTCGCCCTGGGCGTGTTCTCGCCAGGCCGTAAATACGAAATGGCGCCGCCGAACAGCGTCGACATGGTGCTCACCTTCCGCAATATCCACAACTGGATACCACTGGGTCCGGACAAGATGAAAGAACTGTTCGGCAACCTGTACACGGTGCTGAAACCGGGCGGCATCCTGGGCGTGGAAGAGCACCGCCTGCCGGCATCGAAGACGCAGGACGCGGAGGCCAGCACGGGGTATATGCACGAGCAGTACGTGATCAAGCTGGCGGAATCGGCAGGCTTCAAGCTGGCCGGCAAATCCGACATCAACGCCAATCCGAAGGACACGGCCGACCACAAGAACGGCGTGTGGGCGCTGCCGCCGACCTATACCAACAAGGACGAAGACCGCGCCAAGTATCAGGCCATCGGCGAGAGCGACCGCATGACCCTGAAGTTTGTTAAGCCGTAATCATTCGTTAGCGCGTGAGATGGGGCCAGATTCGCAGATGCACGCGGAAAGCGCCCCATAAGTATGGATTTCCTTGGGTCCATCGTCGAAAATTTATCCGAATGAAAATGTGGACAGAGACTCGCTTCGCGCGCGACATCTTGAGCATCGTATATTTTCTCGAGGCGTGCATGGCCGTCTTGTCGGCCATGCGACCAGGCGTGGGACCTGCATTTATCGCTTTGTTTGGGTGCTTTGGTCTCTTTTCAGTTGCAGCTGCCGTGTTTTTCACTGGGTAAAATGTCTTGCGTGCGTTGACCTAACCAAGAAGGGAAGCAAGTATGGATTGGACACCTATTTCAGAGGTTGAATTATGGGACTTAGTCATTAAGGCTGAGTCCAGGATGTCCCCTGAGCTTTCTAGACTTTGGCAGGTCATCAAAATCCCACCTCAGAAATGGAGTGCGCAATCGCACGGCCTTGCAGGCGGCTTTTGGGTTGTGGCTCTAGTTGGAGAGAATGCCATCTGGTACAACGACATTGAAGAAGGATTCAACCGCTCTTCATATCGACATGTCGGCACGCTTGACGAATATATCTGTAATCAAGATGACCTGGAGGACGCTGTTCAAGGTGTACTAGTGCTAATTGAGAGCGGAATCGACACTACTCCACATCGTAGTGCGCCCGTTGCTGGAGTGTATCAGCCACATGGCGCTTAACGGCCACAAGCAGTCATTGAGAAGTAAAAAAATGGGATATTTGATTCAAGCCGCGATTATGATGGCTGATGCTCTGCCGGGCAAACTTCCACCAGACTTATCGGTGGTGCGACTAGATCAGAATGTGCGGATGATTCCGCTTGGAGACACGGCGCTTGAGAAGCACGATTTACCGTTCTTAGCCTTGCTGGAGGAAAACAACACGAAAAATCTTCCTGGGTTGCTGAAGCTACTTAACAGCCTCAGGACCGCTGGTCGTATTGCTTATATCGAAGCAGAGTATTTCGGTGGCGAAGGAACTCAAGCTCATATCCTAATCGACAAGGACGGTGAAGTGAAAACAGCAATAGCGACCAGCGACGCTATTAATGAGGCGTTGAAATGGCTCGGCGTGCCAAGCGGCGGGAAAGCAGATGAGTTTGACACCATCGGACTTGGTCGATACCGTGATACGAATGACTGGTTGGAACCTGATTGACAACGCTAATCGGCCAACAGCAGACGGAGTCAAAAGGAAATCTGTGGGAAATAATGAAGAGCTCAGCGGACTTGAGAACATAGCGCGAGTCGCAACCTTTGCTGCGCTTGAGAGTTATGAACCGGTCCCTGAAGCGTGGCGGAACAATTTGACGCTGGGTACAGTCGTCGAGAATGACTTTAGAACCTTTGAGCTCTATGTGCCGGGTGCGCGGCCACAAGACGCTATTACGATTTCATCAGCTCGAGTTCATAGAGAAACTAAGGCCGTGGAGGTGGTCATCACAAATTTGGTCAAGCGGGTTTCGGCGTAACTTAAAGTGGTGCTGGTGCCCGATTTCGGCCAACAGCTGCGGGTCGTAACTGCAAATTTGAGCTATATATGTGAGAGGATAAGTGGAGAATGGCCAGGTCAAATTATGTATCGATGCTTCGAACGCTAATGCCATCGCTACTACTCCTGCCGCTGTCAAGCCAAGCGGAAACGCAGTACAACTCAGTACCTTCCATGAAAGAGGCCCTTGAGGTGCTGACTGGTGCTGCTGGAATCCACGTGAATTGGGATACGTGTACTTCAATCAATAAAGCCGGCTCACGTCCTGTTAGGATGATAATGTCGTACACATGCCCAGTTCCTGAATCCGCTAGGCCGCAGCTTCGTTCCGAGTTTTTGGCGCACGGCTGGGAACCTGAAAAAATTGTGGATGGGGCTATGTCGAGATTTCGAAAGCTGGATCAGACGGCGACATTGTATTGTGAGTTTAAAACAGCCAATTGCAATCTTCGCCTTGAATACGCCCCAAAGAGCAATTGAAAGATAGTGGTCATAAGCGGTAAGCTACTGACATACTGGAACCGGCCAATAGCGGCCAGCTACTGTGGCCCTAAGAAGCAGGATTACCCGATCACTAGGAGTAAACAACACATGAAGATTTCTGATCACATAAAACATTCTATTGATGCGGCAGACAGGAATGAGTTGGATCAGGCAATGCTATCAGCGTGTGTTGCAATCGACGGTACGGCAAAGAAGACTTACCCCGATGAAAAAGTCGGCGTTCGATTTAGGCGATTCATTAATGAAAATCTGGATGTTATCGAGTTGATGTTCGGTGGACTGAATCTACAAGAAACAGTTTTCCCTTTCAAGGACGCCAAAGGAAAAATAGGCGTTACGTTCGCTGACATTATCTATGAGAAATTTCGCTGTAACTTAGCGCATGGTGACGAGCTACCGGAGGGTTACGGTATTGGGGTTGCGGTCAACGGCAATCAGCAATTTCAAATCAGCATTGATACTATGTCGATGACTGTTCCTCAAAGCGCAATTTATGCACTTGGGCTTGCATGCGTTTTGGCGCCCGCCAATGCAGATCAAAAGATCGGAAGTAATCTGTATCATTATCGTGACCCGATCAATATTTACGTGATTGATCGATGGTGGGGTAAGGTTGAGTGCGCTAGAAAAATCATGGACTTCGAGTCGTTGATTCGAGTAACGATGGACTTTTCTAATGTCTGGCCTAAATCGTAGGTCTGCAATGGGGCGGGGGCGGACGGTCACTATTCGAACAGCCTGTGCCCTGCTAAGTGTGAGCTAGACGCTTGAAAGCCGCTGTAGCCTGAGCTTTTGCTGGAGCCACCCCGGTCCCGCCAACTTGGGCGATGGCGGGGTTTGCCAATCGCTTAGCCGTCAAAACCGGGTGAACTTGCTTTCATCCGGCGCGCTGTCGGACACCAGTCCCAGATTGCGCGCGGGGCGGCTGGTGGCGGCGGTTTTCAGCACCGTTGGCCGCCGTGCGGCGGATGCGCTGGCGCGCGGCGTATCGTCCACCGTGTACTGTTTGAACACTGCCATCAGGCGCCGCAGCTGCTCTGCCTGGGCGCTCATCTCTTCCGAGGTTGCCGCCAGTTCTTCCGAGCTGGCTGCGTTCACCTGCGTGGTTTCGCTGAGCTGTATCACCGCGCCGTTAATCTGCCGCACGCCGGAGCTTTGCTCTTCGGATGCCGCGGAAATCTCCTGTACCAGTTCGGAGGTCTTGCGGATATTCGGCGCCAGCGCATCGAACATCACGCCTGCTTGCTCCGCCAGCTCCACGCTGTCGGCCGCCACCTGGCTGATTTCCTGCGCCGCTACCTGGCTGCGCTCGGCCAGCTTGCGGACCTCGGCCGCGACCACGGCGAAGCCTTTGCCATGTTCGTGCGCGCGCGCGGCTTCAATCGCCGCGTTCAAGGCCAGCAGATTGGTCTGGTAGGCGATATCGTCAATGATGCTGATTTTCCCGGCGATCTGCTTCATCGCGGCCGCCGTGGCTTTGACCACCTCGCCGCCGCGCGCGGCTTCCAGCGCGGCCTGGGTGGCAATGCCGTCCGTGACTTTGGCGTTTTCGGTGTTCTGTGCAATCGATGCAGTCATCTGTTCGATGGAGGCGCTGGTTTCCTCCACGCCCGCCGCCTGTTCGCTGGCCGCCTGCGATAGCGACTGCGCCGTCGCGCTCACTTCCTGTGAGGCGCTGGACAAGCCGCTGACCACCAGTTGCACCTCGCGCACGATGGAGGACAGGCTGCGCGCCAACCACACCGCCAGCACACAGCCCAGAATCGCAATCGCCACATCCATGGCAAGGATGAGTTGTTTGGCTGAATTGGTGACATCGGTCATGGCCTCGGATTCGCCTTTGGTCTCCGTATCGTTCACCTTGAGCAGCTTGCGGAACGCACTGGCGATGGCTTCATCCGCACCCTTGATGGCCTTGTCCATCTCCAGCGCTGTCATGCCTTTTTCGTGCATGGCTTCCAGCTGCGCCATGCTGCTGTCATAGCTTTTGACGCCGGCCTGTACTTCGCTGAGCAGGGTCTGCTCTTCCGGCGTGAGCGAGCCGGCTGCGCGATAGTTGCCCATCTCTTTTTCAATCGCGGCAAGATCGGCGCGGAACTGGAGGTTGTTGTCGCCGCCGCGCAGGATGTAGTTCTTGAAGTGGCGCACCGCATGGCCGTGTGCCGTCACGCCCTCCAGCACCGCATTCTTGCGCACCAGCGTGACGTGCTCGAATTCGTCCCAGCTATTGTGCAGGGACGTCAGCTTGCTGAAGGCGATAACGCCCATCAGTACCACCAGCAGCACGATGCTGCCAAACCCCGCATGCAGCCGGGTCTCCATTTTCATTTGAGCGAACATGGGTGAGTACTCCTTGAGGAGGCTGTATCACCTTATTGTGAACCAATAATGGAGCGCAAAACTCACCAAAACTAACGGTGCAGCCATTGCTTCTGCAATTTTGCAAAGCTGCCGTCGCGCTTCATCTGTTCCAGCGCCTGCTGCCACTTGCCGACCAGGCTTGCTGGCGCGTCTGGCGGAAACGTGATGTAACTCTGTATGTTCATCAGGAACAGTACTGGCTCTACCGTCTCCTCGGCGATGCCGGCCTGCGCAAGCAGCTCAGGCAGCTGCTCACGGTCGACCACCATGGCTGGCCGTCGTCCCGCCAGCAGCATGTTCAACATGGTTTTGGAACTGCCTACCGGCTCCAGATTTGTAAAGCCGGCGTCCTGCAGATATTGGTAGGAATAGAAATCCCGCGGCAGCAGGATGCCGGACAGCGTGCGCGCATCATCCAGCGTAGCGAGCTTGATGCGCGATTCGCGCAGCGCATACAGATTGGTGCGCGACTCCAGCACAGGACCGATCCATTGGAAATGCGGGTCACGCTCAGCGGTGCGCTTGGGGCACACCAGGATCACATTTTCGCCTGCCAGCGCGGTGCGGTAGGCACGCGCCCATGGCACCACCTGCATGGCGGTGCGGTCACCAATACGGCGCTGGATTTCCCGCGTGACTTCGGCGCAGAAGCCGGTGACGACGCCGTTGCGTTCAAAATAGAGCGGCGCAATATCGGCGCCCAAGATGCGCAAGGGGCCACGCGCCGCCAGCGACGGCGCAGCCACTGCGGCAAGCAGCAACGCACAAGCCCATGCTCTCCGGCGCATCTGGCATCCTCAGAACTTCACGAAGTTGGTTTCATCGGGTTCCTCCATCTCCGGCATACGGCGGCCTGAGGACGCGCCACCGGCGCGCATTTTCCTGGCCGGCTTGCGCGCTGACGGCGCCGCGCTGCGCACTGTGCGCGAAACGCCAGCCAGTTTGAAGAAGGACATGGTCTGCTGCAGTTGCTCGGCCTGACCGCTCATCTCTTCCGCCGTCGCTGCCAGTTCTTCGGAGCTGGAGGCATTCTGCTGGGTGGTCTGGCTCAGCTGCGTCACTGCCGCATTGATCTGGCCCACACCCGCCGACTGTTCTTCCGATGCCGCCGTGATCTCCTGCACCAGGTTCGAGGTGCGGCGGATATTCGGCACCATCTCACCCAGCAGCTGCCCGGCCTTCTCGGCCAGCTGCACGCTGCTGCTGGCCACCTGCTCGATTTCCTGCGCCGCCACCTGGCTGCGCTCCGCCAGCTTGCGCACCTCGGCTGCCACCACGGCAAAGCCTTTGCCATGTTCGCCCGCACGCGCTGCCTCAATGGCCGCATTCAGCGCCAGCAGGTTGGTCTGGTAAGCGATATCGTCGATGATGCTGATTTTCTTGGCGATCTGCTGCATCGCCGCCACCGTCGATTTCACCGCCTCGCCGCCTTCTGCTGCTTCCAGCGCGGCCTTGCTGGCAATGCCGTCGGTGACTTTGGCGTTCTCGGTGTTTTGCGAAATCGAGGCCGTCATCTGTTCGACCGACGCACTGGTTTCCTCCGTGCCTGCAGCCTGCTCGCTGGCCGCCTGCGACAGCGACTGCGCCGTCGCGCTGACCTCTTCCGATGCCGACGCCAGGGACTCGGCGCCGTTATTCACCTCCTGAACTACATGCGACAGTTTTTCGATCATGCTGCTCATGGCCGCCAGCAGGCTGGTGGTATCGCCGGCCTTGAGCTGCACATCCGCCGACAGGTCGCCATCCGCCACCTGGCGCACGATGTCCGCCGCATATGAAGGATCGCCCCCCAGCTGCTGCATGATGCCACGCAGGATGAGCAGCCCAAGCGTCACCAGCACCGCCAAAGCGGCAGCCGACGCCGTATACATGCTGCGCTGCGCGCTGACGGAGGCGATATCCGCTTCTTTCACCGCATCGTCGCCGTACTGCACGTTCATGGCGACCAGCTTGTCCAGGCTTTCCTCGACGTCGTGGAAGGCGCCGCGGTTTTCAATCAAGTTGCGGTGCAAGCCCGCAAACAGCTCCTTGCGCCTGGCCAGATCGGCACTCTGCATCTGGCCCAGCAAGGTACCGAATTCCTCGGTCTTCTGACGCCAGGCGCTCCAATTTGTCGTAAACTGCTTCCACAGTGCCGCCTCCTCGCGGCTTTGCGGCAGTGCTTCGTAAATTTTCCAGGCCTTGTCTATTTGCGCAAAGATTTCGGCACGGCGCTTAATCTGCTGCGCCACTTCTGCCAGGTCTTCGGGATACATGGCAAGTGCGTCAGCTGCGCGGTTGGAGGAACGGATTGCTGTCTTGCCCTCGTTAATCGCCATCAGCGCCTGCACCGATGGCATACGGTTCTTGCCGATTTCCGCCAGCATTTCCCCTTCCCGCTTCAAGCCCTGGAACGCAATGACCGCGACCAGCAGCAATGCCAGTACGGCCACACCAATCAGCGTCAGGATCTTGGTTCTGACGGTTATCGTTGAAAACATACAGTCTCCTAGGGGATTTGCGCGACGAATTCTTGCAGGTGCAAGGTTGATACCACGTGCTGCACATTCAGCAGCAATACAAAGCGGCCATTGACCTTGCCGATACCGTGCAGCAGATCGGCTCTGACCGCGCCAAAACGCGGCGGCGGCTCAATGTCGGCAGCCTGGATGTCAAGCACCGCGTTGACCGCATCGACCAGAATACCGATCACGAACGGGCCTTCCTCGCCATCGGCTTCCACCACGATGATGCAGGTGCGCTTGCCGATGGGCGAAGGCTCGCGGTCCAGCCGGCGGGCCAGGTTCAGCACCGGCACCGCCGTGCCGCGCAAATTAATCACGCCGCAGATCGCTGGCGGCATTTGCGGAACAGGCGTTACGCCGGCATATTCCAGAATCTCGCGCACGGCCAGGATGCCCATGGCGAACATGTCCTGGCCCAGCATGAAGCTGAGGAACTGTGCCGGCGCCTGCTGCGCTGGCGGCGGCGCATCCGCTACGGTCAAGGTAGTCATGGCGACCTTCCGCTAGAATTTAACGAAGTGCGACTCATCCGGTTCACTGACATCGTTCATGCGGCGACTGGACACGCCCGCAGGCGCCCGGCCGGCACGCGGCGGCTTGCGAGCCGTCACCGTGCGCATCGGACGGGACGCGCCGGCCAGCTTGAAGAAGGACATGGTCTGCTGCAGCTGTTCGGCCTGGCCGCTCATCTCTTCGGCGGTGGCCGCCAGCTCTTCGGAGCTCGAGGCATTCTGCTGCGTGGTCTGGCTCAGCTGCGTGACCGCTGCATTGATCTGGCCCACACCGGCCGACTGCTCTTCCGACGCAGCGGTAATCTCCTGCACCAGATTCGAGGTGCGGCGGATATTCGGCACCATCTCACCGAGCAGGTTGCCGGCTTTCTCCGCCAGTTCGACACTGCTCGACGCCACCTGCTCGATCTCCTGCGCCGCCACCTGGCTGCGCTCCGCCAGCTTGCGCACTTCGGCTGCCACCACGGCAAAGCCCTTGCCATGTTCGCCCGCGCGTGCCGCCTCAATCGCCGCGTTCAGCGCCAGCAGGTTGGTCTGGTAAGCGATATCGTCGATGATGCTGATTTTCTTGGCGATCTGCTGCATCGCCGCCACCGTCGATTTGACCGCCTCGCCGCCCTCCGCCGCTTCCAGCGCAGCCTTGCTGGCAATGCCGTCAGTGACCTTGGCGTTCTCGGTATTCTGCGAAATCGAGGCTGTCATCTGCTCGACCGAAGCACTGGTTTCCTCCGTGCCCGCAGCCTGCTCGCTGGCCGCCTGCGACAGCGACTGCGCGGTCGCGCTAACCTCTTCCGATGCCGACGCCAGCGCCTCGGCGCCATTGTTCACATCCTGCACCACCGCCGACAGTTTTTCGATCATGCCGCTCATGGCCGCCAGCAGGCTGGTGGTGTCGCCTGGCTTGAGCTGCACATCCGCCGTCAAGTCGCCATCCGCTACCTGGCGCACGATGTCGGCCGCATATGAAGGATCACCGCCCAGCTGCTTCATGATGCCATTCAGGATAAACAGGCCAATCACCACCAGCAGCGCCAACGCCACGCCGGAAGACAAATACATATTCTTCAGTGCCGTTGCCGATGCCGCATCAGCGCCCGCCACATCGCTCTCGCCATACTGGACATTCAAGGTCACCAGCTTATTGAGGCTATCTTCGGCATCGTGAAACGCGGTGCGGTTTTCCTTGAGCGTGTTATGCAGGGTCACGAACAGCTCCTTGCGCTTGGCCAGATCCGCATGCACGATCTGGCTGGCGGTGTCGGTAATGACGGCATCACGCTGCTTCCAGTTTTCCCATTGCTTGACGAAGGTCTTCCATACCGCAGCCTCCTCGGTTTCCTGCGGCAGCGCGTCGTAGGTCTTCCATGCCTTGTCGACCGCCGCCCAGCTTTCCTGCTTGCGCTGGACTTCGTGGGTAATGCTGTCCACCTCTTCCGGATACAGTGACATCGCATCGATGGCGCGGCTGGAGGAGCGCAGCGCAGTCTGTGCCTCGCTGATGGTTTGCAGCGCCTGCACCGACGGCATGCGGTTCTTGCCGATCTGGTTCAGCATCTCGCCCTGGGTTTTCATCCCGGCAAAGGCAATCAGCACCACGACCACCAGTGCCACTATCGCTACCGCCAGCAATATCAAAATCTTGGTCCTGACCTGCAATGTTGAAAGCATCACGTCCCCCAGCTTGGTTGTGGTTATTCGTCCCCTGCCAGCGCACGCAGTCTGCGCCTGTCCTGCCGTATCCAGCCGACCAGATCTTCCGCTGGCATCGGCTTCGCCAGCAGGTAGCCTTGCGCCATGTCGCATCCGAGGTCGCGCAGCAGCTTCCAGTCTTCGACCGTCTCGACACCTTCCGCCACCGTGGCCACGCCCAGGCTTTGCCCCAGATCCAGTGCGCTCTTGAGCACCATGTGGCGGTTGGGCCACTGCGCCGCGCCGTTGACGAAGGCGCGGTCGATCTTCAGTTCCGTGAACGGGCAGCGCGCGAATTGCTGCATGGACGAATAGCCGATGCCAAAATCGTCCATGGCCAGGCCAAAGCCCATCAGGCGCAAGCGGCCCATATTCGTCAGCGCCTGTGACAGCTGGCGCATCACGCTGGTTTCGGTGACTTCCCACACCAGCGATGCGGGCTTGACGCCGGATGCGGAAATCTGCGCAATCAGGCGGTCGATAAAACTGCGGTCGGCCAGGTTGTCGGCGGACAGGTTGACCGACACCGTAAGCGGCGGCAAGCCGTGGCTTTGCCAGTCCAGTATGCGCTCCAGTACCTGCTGCACCATGTCGATCGTGAAGTCCGCCATCAGGGGATGGCCTTCCAGCGTATCGATGAAGTGCGCCGGAGCCAGCAGGCCGCGCTCCGGATGGTTCCAGCGCACCAGCGCTTCCACACCTTTCAGGTGGCCGGTCTGCATGGCGACCTTGGGTTGGAAGTACGGCACAAACTCCTTGCGCGTCAGCGCCTGCGCCAGCTCCTCCAGCGAAGCCTGCGGCAGTTGCGGCGCCGCCAGCGGGGCGCAGTCGCTGCCACGGTCACCGGCCTTGCACAGGAGTTGCGTCAGCGAGTCCAGTTGCACCGGCTTGAGCAGGGTGCCCAGCAAGCCCATGGAAGTATCCTCGCACGCCATGTTCTCGATGATCTCCAGCAGGCGCGGATCACGCGCGCTGACGACGATCAGGTTTTCCGTCAGGCGGCGTTCACGCAGCTGGCAGGTCAGCTCGATGCCGTCCATGCCCGGCATCTCCAGATCGGTCAGCACCAGATACAACGGGCTTGGTTGGCGCTCCAGCACCTGCATGGCCTCGTTGCCGTCACCCGCTTCCAGTATCTCGCCGAAGTTCAGCTGGCGCAGCAAGCCCACCAGATAACCGCGTTGCACCACGCTGTCCTCGACGACCAGCACGCGGCGGCCGGCCCACGAGGGCGCGTCAGCAACGGTGATGTCGGTGAGCGGTGGCGTGTTCATGTTCAGTACTGCAGCTGTTGCAGGATTTCGCGGTAGATCGCACTCAGTGGCACCGACTTCTCGACACCGCCGCGCTTCACCGCTTCCTTCGGCATGCCGTACACCACACAGCTGGCTTCATCCTGCGCCACCGTGCGCGCGCCAGCCTTGAGCATTTCCAGCATGCCGGCCGCACCGTCGTCCCCCATGCCGGTCATGATGACGCCCAGTGCATTGGCGCCTGCCGCGCGCGCGGTGGAGCGAAACAGCACATCCACCGACGGCCGATGGCGGTTGACCAGCGGGCCGTCCACCACCTCGACAAAATACTGCGCCCCGGTGCGGCGCAGCAGCATGTGCTTGCCACCCGGCGCGATCAGCACCTGACCCTGCAGGACCCGGTCGTTATTGGCAGCCTCTTTGACGCGCACTTCGCACACGCTGTCCAGCCGCGCCGCAAAAGCCGCCGTGAATTTTTCCGGCATGTGCTGCACCACCACGATGCCGGGTGAGACGCGCGGCAGTGAGGTCAGCACTTCTTCCAGCGCCTGCGTACCCCCCGTCGATGTGCCGATCGCCACCACGCGCTCCGTGGTCGCCGTCATCGGCCGTACTTCCATCGGCGGCAGGACCGCATCCGCATTCAGCTTGGCCGTCACGGGTGGCGGCGCCGGGCGGTTGGCCAGCTTGCCCACATGGGCGCCCGCGGCAGCGCGCACGGCAGACACCAGTTCATCCGCACTATCGTGCAGGAACTGCTTCAGGTCCAGCCGCGGCTTGGTGATGATCGCAACTGCGCCTGCCGTCAGCGCCTCCACCGACGTCTGCGCGCCCTTCTCGGTCAAGGTCGAGCAGATCACCACTGGTGTCGGATGCTCGGTCATCAGTTTGCGCAGGAAGGTGATGCCGTCCATCTTCGGCATTTCAACGTCAAGCACGATGACGTCCGGCCACTGCACCTTCATGCGCTCCATGGCGAGCAAAGGGTTGGCCACCGCATGGGTAACGGTAATGCCCGCCGCCGCGTTCAGCAGGCCGCTCAGCACCTGCCGCACCACGGCGGAATCATCGACGATCATGACCTTGATATCACTCATTCCTGTGTCCTTGCTCCCGTACCGCCCCATCCCGGTTCTGGCGGAACCTGCCGGCTCAACACCTCGCCACTACGGATGGTGAAGATTAATTGACGATGCCCTTCGCCGAACAGGCTTTCGGACACCACGTGTATGCCATGCTTTTGCAGCATCTCGCGCGCAAAGTCGCCGTTCTGCATGCCGATATCGCGTACCTTCTCATTGCGCGGAAACATGGCGCCGCCGCCGAAGATCTTGCCCTGGCACTGAATCAGCGGCACCCCATGCTGCGTCATACCGTCCACCAGCAACTGCATCGCATCCGCGCCATACATGCCCGGCTTGTCGGCTGGCCGGTCCTGCCTGCGCCGTCCATGGCCCGGCAGCAGGAAGTGCGACATCGCGCCAATGCGGCGCCCCGGATGCCACAACGTGATCGACACGCAAGAGCCCAGCAGCGTACGCACGCGGTACTGCGCATCGCCGACGAAATAATCGCCGGGCATCAGGAAGATATCGATGAGTTTAGGCTCCGTCATGGCTTGCGATAAATCGAAGGCGCCACTGCGATCAGCGTATCGTTGATGTCGTTCAGCGTTTCCGAATGGCCGATCAGGAAATAGCCGCCGGGACGCAATTGCGCCAGCAGCCGCGCCACCACCTGGCGTTTGGTCTCCAGGCTGAAATAGATCATCACGTTGCGCAGGAAGATCACGTCAAACGTCCCCAGTTTGGGCAGCGGTGCATTCAGGTTCAGGTGCTGGAACTGCACGCGCTGCCGCAGCGAACGGTCGATCAGCATGGTGCCGGCTTCACTGCCCTGTCCCTTGAGGCAGAAACGCTTCAGGTAAGCCGGCGGCATCTGCGATGCGCGCTCCATGGGATAGTGGCCGCTGCGCGCGCGCTGCAGCACGCGTGTGCTGATGTCGGTGCCCAGCACTTCCCAGCCGCCGTCCTCGCCAAAGACATCGGCCAGCACCATGGCAATGCTGTAGGGTTCTTCACCGCTGGAACTGGCCGCGCTCCACACGCGCAGCGCGCGGTTCTTGTCGCGCGCTTCCAGCGCCAGATCGCGCAGCAATGCAAAGTGCTTGGGCTCCCGGAAGAAGTAAGTCTCGTTGGTGGTCAGCAGGTCCACCGCCACTTGCAGCTCGGCCGGCTGCGCGCGGCTTTCCAGCAGCTTGAGATAGTCGCCATAGCTGTCGAGCTGATAGTGCGCCAGGCGCTTGGCCAGACGGCCGCTGACCAGCGCCTGCTTGCCATTGGCCATGGTGATGCCCGCAGCATCGTAAATGAAACGCTGGAACTGGACGAACTCGCGGTCGGTGATCATCGCCACGGCCATAAGATCCCACCCATCACGCCACGGCGGCAGCGGTGCCGCGCGCCATGTCAACAATCTCCTCGCTCGACAGCACGCGCTCGATATCGAGCAGGATCACAAAGCGGCCGTTGTACTTGCCCATGCCGGCGATGAAATCGGGGCGGATGCGCGTGCCGAACGACGGCGCCGGCTCGATATCGGCGGCAGCGATTTCCACCACGGCGTTGACCGCGTCCACCAGCATGCCCAGCACCTGCTTGCTGTCGCTCTCCCCGCCTTCGGTTTCAACGATGACGATGCAGCTGCGTTTGCCGATGGTGCTTTGCGCGCGGCCGAAGCGCGCCGACAAATCCATCACCGGCACCACCGCACCGCGCAGGTTGATGACGCCGCGCACGCAATCCGGCATCATGGGCACCGTGGCCAGGCTGCCGTATTCGATGATCTCCTTGATGTGCAGGATGCCGACCGCGTACTGTTCCTCGCCCAGCATAAAGGTCAGGAACTGGCTGGGCAGCGCGGCGCCGCTCTGCAGGGCCACAATCGCGCTGCTGCCGTAGGTGACCACATTGGCGGTATCGATAGTGCTCATGCTGCTCCTCTCTTACGCTGCCAGCGCGACAGCGCCCTTGCCGCCGACGGTATGCATCAGTGCCGCCACGTCCAGTATCAGGGCGACCTCGCCGCTGCCCAGGATGGTGGAGCCGCTGATGCACTTCACTTCACTGAACATCGGACTCAGTGGTTTGATCACGGTCTGGAATTCGCCCAGCAGCGTATCGACCACCAGGCCCGCACGGTGATTGCCGAACTTGAGCACCACGATGCTCTCGCGCCGCGTGCCGGCGCCGCCGATGCGGAACAGCTCACGCAGGCGCACCAGCGGCAGCACCTGGCCGCGCAAATTGGTGTAGTCCTGTCCCGGCTCGGTGGCGTACTCGATGCACTCTTCGATCATGTCGAGCGGGATCACAAACACCGACGATCCCACCTGCACCAGGAAGCCGTCGATGATGGCCAGCGTCAGCGGCAACCGCACCGTCACCGTCGTGCCCTGGCCCTCCTTGCTGCCGACGTCCACGCTGCCGCGCAGCGCCTGGATATTCCGCTTGACCACATCCATGCCGACGCCACGGCCGGACAGGTTGGTGATCTTTTCCGCCGTCGAGAAGCCGGCTTCGAAAATCAGGTTGTAGATTTCGCTGTCGGTGAGTTTGCGTTCCGGGTCGATCAGGCCACGCTCGATGGCCTTGGCCAGTATCTTCTCCTTGCGCAGGCCGCCGCCATCGTCGCTGACTTCAATCACGATGCTGCCCGATTCATGGAACGCGTTCAGCTTGATCATGCCCTTGGCCGACTTGCCGGCCGCCACCCGCACTTCGGCCGGCTCAATGCCATGGTCCATGGCGTTGCGCACCAGGTGCATCAGCGGATCGCCAATTTTTTCCACCACGGTCTTGTCCAGCTCCGAATCCTCGCCATCGACAATCAGGCCGATGTCCTTGCCCAGTTCCCGCGCTACGTCGTGCACCACGCGCTGGAAGCGGTTGAAGGTGGCGCCGATCTTCACCATGCGCAGCTCCAGCGCCGCATCGCGCACGTCTTCCACCAGTCCCGTCAGCGTGGAGGTGCACTCCAGCAGCTCGGTGTTCTGGATATGCTGGCCGATCATGTTGGCGCGCGCGCCAGCGATAATCAGTTCGCCCACCAGGTCGATCAGGCGATCCAGCTTGTCCGAATCGACGCGGATGGAGCGGCTTTCCTGCGCCTTCTGCTCGCTGACCTGCTTCTGCTTGGCCAGCGCCGCCTCCACCACCACCGGCGGCACATTGCCCGCGCCAACCAGGATGCTGCCCAGCTGCTGGGCCGGCGCGTCTTCCTGCTTGCCGGACTGCTGATTCAGCGCCTCTTCCAGTTCATGCGCGGTGACGCTGCCGCAGCGGACCAGGATTTCGCCCAGCCTTACCTTCTGCTCCGGCAGCGCGCGGATCAGGTTCACATACTCGGACACCTTGCTGTGCGGCGGGATGATGCGGATTTCGCAGTCATCCTGCACAAACTCGAACACGCCGGCAATCTCCTCGCGGTCGGCGCTGCTGTCAAAGGCAATTTCGAAACCGAGATAGCACAGCTCCGCATCCATCTCATCGGCCGGCGGCAGGGCATCCGGCAAGGTCGCAATCCCCACCACGCGCCCCAGCTTGCCCAGGTAGCGCAGGAAGGCGATGGGGTCCATGCCGTTCTGCAGCACGCCGCGGCCGAAGCGCAGCGAGATATGCCAGTAGTCGCTATCTCCACGCTCCTGGTCGATGCGTTCCACGCCAGGCTCCGCGTGCACTGCCAGCGCGGCGGGAACCGCTTGCGGCGCCGCCTCGCCATCCATATGGCGATGCAGCTGCTCCTTGAGCATCTCGCCTTCCGGCGCAGTGTCCGGGTCCTGGTCTACGCGGCCCGCCGCCAGGCCGTCCATCATGGCCGACAGGTAGTCGCAACATGACAGCAGCAGCACCACCATTTCATCGTTGAGCGTCACACTGCCGTCGCGCACCTTGTCCAGCAGGCTCTCCACCACGTGGGTGAAGGCGACGATGTGATCGAGACTGAACAGGCCCGCCGACCCTTTGATGGTATGGGCGGCCCGGAAGATGGCGTTGATTGCCTCGCTCTGGTCGCCCGCCAGGTCGACATTGAGCAGCGCGTTCTCCATCTCCTCCAGCAGCTCGCGGCTTTCAGCGATAAAGGTCTGTAGTGCGTCGTCCAGATTCATGGCTATTCCTTATGCGTGTATCAGCACGGCGTCGCCAAAGAAGGCGACCAGGTCCAGCATCTCGAAGATTTCTACGACGGCGGGGCTATGCTGCACCAGGTGCAGCGTGCGCTGGTCGGCGGCAGCGGCCTGCTTGGCCAGCATCAGCACTTGCAAGCCTGCCGTGTCCAGCTCCGTCACGCCGGACAAATCGATTTCCAGTATCCGCGTCTTGCGCAGCGCGTCCAGCACCAGCACTTTCAGATCGGCGGCGCGATAGATCGTCAGTTCGCCGTCCAGGGCAATACGGTTGACTTCATCGGCCATCGCAGCCTCCGCAAAATTATGGCAGTACCAGCTTGGCGACGGCGCCCAGTAGCACGTCCGGTTTGAATGGTTTGACGACCCAGGCCTTGGCGCCTGCGGCCTTGCCTTCTTCCTTCTTGCTCTCTTGCGATTCGGTAGTCAGCATGATGACTGGCGTGAATTTGTAGTTGGGCAGCTGCTTGAATTGTTTAACGAAGGTGATGCCGTCCATATTCGGCATGTTCACGTCGCACACCACCAGATGAATTTTCTGTCCGGTGCATTTGGACAGCGCATCGACGCCATCGCGTCCTTCAATCACCTCGTATCCCGCGCCCTTGAGCGCAATGCCCACTACCTGGCGCAAAGAGGCCGAATCATCGACCACCATGATGGTTTTTGCCATATCTTCTCTACCTTCAGAAAAAAGTGATTTCGTCGGCCGCAGCGGCGGTAGGCGCCGCGTGCTTGATGCCGCTGTGTACCGCGTGCTCTTCGGCCATCGCGTAGGTCTTCTGCAGTTCGCTCAGCAGACGGTCCGGGTCCGGCGCTTCCAGCACCCCGTTCGTCTCATAGCGCTCGTGATACTCGCGCAGCAGTCCTGGCAAGTTCTCCATGTTGTGGCGCACGTGGGTCATCACCTGGCTCACGCGGTCCTGGAATTGCAGCTGCACCAGCGCCTCGCCCACCTCACCCTGGATGCCGATGCTCTCCTGCTTGAGCAGGTCGGAGGACTGTACCAGCGAGTCGGTCATCTGGCGGAACTCGGACAGCACGGCGTCGATCATGCCTTCCGCCGACTGCATGGACTTGTCTTCCGCTTCGCTCGATTGCTCGGCGGCCTGGCTGGCCGCCAGGATCGCGGTACTGATCAGATTCACGCGGTTGGAAATTTCCTTGCCCGTCTCCGCCGAGCGCATCGACAGCTGGCGCACCTCCTGTGCCACCACCGCGAAGCCACGGCCGGCCGGACCGGCGCGCGCCGCCTCGATGGCCGCGTTGAGCGCCAGCAGATTGGTTTGCGCGGCGATGCTGGCCACGCCTTCCGCCATGCCGCGCAGCTCGCGCGTAAAGCGTTCCAGGTCGCGGATCTGCGCCAGCATGGCGTGCTTGGATGACATGGCGGATTTCATCGAGGTTACCACCGAGCCCAGACGCTGTTCGCTGTGCGCAAACACCTCGGTCATGGAGTGGTCGCCCTTGCTGTCGGCACTGGAGACATGCACCGCGCTGTCAAGCTTGTCGACGATGCTGGAGAAGCGCGACGCCAGATCGGAGATCGCTTCCTCCATCTGCGCGCGCGAGTTTTCAATATGGCGGCACCAGACGGGCAGCACCGCGTCGGCAAAGCGGTCGCGCCCATCCAGGTAATCATCGATCATGGCGTTGTCGCCGGTGGCGCTGGCGGGGCTGAAACCCGTATCGCGCGTGAGCCACGCTGCAGCGCCCAGCAGCAGCGCTGCCCAGATCAGGGTGTACCAGCCCCAGGCGCTCCAGCCTGCGGCGACGGTTCCCAACGCACCCGCTGCGGCAAAGCCGAACGGCACTATCACTTTGCTACTGATCCCGGTTTGATTCTTCACTGGACGCCACCCCACTGTTGTTCCGGGCGCCGCTGGGGCAGCGCCTCCGGTAGTCCCACTGTAGCGCAGAATGCCGTGCCCGCGCCATCATGTAGTCATGAATGCGAAGCCTGTTGCACCAATACAACCGATGATAGTTACGCGAGCAATGGCCGCGCCGCGCCGCGCAATACAGGCCGCTGCGGCGCAGCATCGCCGAGCTTGAAAATGCTCACCGCTTCCGCCAGTTTGGCCGCCTGCACCTGCATGGCGTCGGCCGCTGCGGCGGCCTCTTCCACCAATGCCGCGTTCTGCTGCGTGACCTGATCCATTTGCGTGATCGCCAGGTTGATCTGCTCGATGCCATGGGTCTGCTCGACGCTGGCATTGCTGATCTCGCCCATGATGGCGGTAACGCGGCCGATGCTGTTCACCACTTCTTCCATGGTACTCCCAGCCTGGCCAACCAGGCGCGTGCCTGCTTCCACCTTGCCGACCGAGTCGTCGATGAGGGTCTTGATCTCTTTTGCCGCACTGGCCGAGCGCTGCGCCAGGTTGCGCACCTCGGACGCCACCACCGCAAAGCCGCGCCCCTGTTCGCCGGCACGCGCCGCTTCCACGGCGGCATTCAAGGCAAGAATATTGGTCTGGAAAGCGATGCCATCGATGACGCCAATGATGTCGACAATTTTCTTGGACGAGGCATCGATCGACGCCATGGTCTGCACCACGTCCGAGACTACCGCGCCGCCGCGCTGCGCCACTTCAGCAGCGTTGGACGCCAGCTGGTTGGCCTGGCGCGCGTTGTCGGCATTCTGCTTGACGGTACTGGTCAGCTCCTCCATCGAGGACGCGGTTTCCTCGAGCGAGCTGGCTTGCTGTTCCGTGCGCGACGACAGGTCCAGATTGCCGGCCGCGATTTGCGACGACGCGGTTGCAATGCTGTCCGTGCCGTTGCGGACATCGCCGACGATACGCACCAGGCTGCCCGACATGCGGTTCAACGCATGCAGCAGCTTGCCCGGCTCGTCCTTGCTGTAGTCGCTGGCGGAACGGTTGCTGCGATCAACCAGATCGCCTTCTGCAACCGACTCGGCCAGCGCCACGGCTTCGTTGATCGGCCGCGTGATGCCCGCCGTCAGCCACCATGAAAACACCACGCCAAACGCCACCACCAGCACGGCCAGCAAGAGCAGCAGGTTGCGGCTGTCCGTGGCGACCTGGTCGATGCGCGTGGCCGCTTCGTCAATCGACTTGCGCTGCTGGTCGAGAATTTTCTGCAGCATGGTTTCGTAGGTTTTGGCGGCAGGCAGATAGGTTTGCTCGAGCAGGCGCGAGGCGCCGTCGGCGTCACCGGCCGCCTTGGCCTTCATGACGCCGTCACGCGAACTCACATACAGCTTGCGGGTTTCTACCAGCTCTTCCATGAGCCGCTTGTCCTCGCCGCTGGTGAGCTCTTCGATTTTCTTGATCAGGCCTTGGGCGTAGGCCGTGGAATTCTTGGCCTCCTCGGCAAAGAAGGTGGCCAGCGCCGGGTCGGCGCTCTTGGCCACAGCGGTGGTGCGGCGGATACCGGCAAATACAATCCGGTACCAGTCCGAAATGAGACGCTCCTTGGCCAGCGGCGTTTCCATCATCGCGCGTGTCGCGGTCGCCACCCCTTGCAGGCGATAGATGCCGAGGCCGGTGTTGAGGATGAGTATGGCGAGCACAACGGCAAAGCCAAACGACAGGCGCCTGCCAATGCTGAGATCAGTGATTTTCATGCCGGTCTCCAAGGGTCGAATTGTTCTTCAATAGTAACCCTAAAGTTCAGCGAAATTCATGCTTGGCGAAATTTGTTAAACTGCTTTAAGTTTAAAATATTTTTAAATTTCCATTCTAATCTGCAACAAATATTGAGCCAGGGACTGTGAAAACGTTTACACTTTCAAATTCATTTGTACGGCCATTTACATAGCGGAATTTAAAATACAACATTGTCCGTCCGGCCATTCGCACTCCTAAACCACTGAGTATGAGCAACGCATTCCTAGAACACCGCGCTAAATATCGCGAAGCCGTGTCACGCCGCTATGGCGTCACGCCCGAACTGTACGACGAAGCCTCGCGCCTGCTGGCGCCGCTGGCCACGCCTTTCAGCATGCGCAAGGGCGAGCACCTGCAGCGCATCGGCACGCCTGCCCAGTATGTGCACTGGCTGCACAGCGGTGTGGCGCGTACCGGCTTCATTACCGAGGCGGGCAACGAAGTGACGCTGCACTTCCAGACCGACGGCGAACCGGTGGCCGCGCACGACGATTTGCTGCGTTCGCGCGAATCGCATCCGGCGCTGAATTTTGTGGTGGCGGAAACCGCCATCCATGGCTATCGCCTGGACTGGTCGCAAGTGAGCGCGCTGTATCAGGCCAACAGCCATCTGCGCGACTACTACCTGGCGGCAGCACAGTGCAGCATCATGGACCAGAGCCGCCGCCTGTACCTGAACGCCTCGCCGGCGCAGGGCCGCCTGAATGCGTTCCGCCGCGAGTATCCGGGCCTGGAGCAGCGCATCTCGCAAAAGGTGGTGGCATCCTTCCTTGGCATCACGCCGCAGTACATGTCGCAGTTGCTGCGCATCGACGGTAGCAAATAAATAAAAGACGCCCGAGATTCAGTTCAGAGGCGTCTTTTTCTTGTGCGGCAAGCCAGCTTAGTGTTGGCTCTCCACCACACCGGCAATCAGGTCGGCGGTGGCCGCGCACAGCGTCCAGCCCAGGTGGCCGTGACCGGTGTTGTAAAACACATTAGGCCGCTTGCCCCTTCCCACACGCGGCATCATGTCCGGCATCATCGGCCGCAAGCCAGCCCATGGCACCGCCTGGCGCGTGCTCACGCCCGGGAAGCACTGCTGCACCCAATCGACCAGCGGCTGGATGCGGTCCGCGCGGATATCGCGGTTGATGCCATTGAACTCCGCCGTACCGGCAACGCGAAAACGGTCCGCTCCCAGGCGGCTGGTCACCAGCTTGGTCTCATCGTCCAGCAGGCTGACCGTCGGCGCAGCGGCGCGGCTGGCGTCATCCTGCAGCTGCACCGTGATCGAATAGCCCTTCACCGGATAAACGTTAACCCTGTCGCCCAGCTGCGCCGCCAGCGCGCGGCTGCCGACGCCACCGCACACCACCACGCCATCGAAGCACTGGCGGTCCTCGCGGCCATCCTGATCGACGCGCACCGTGGCCACGCGGCCGTCGGTTTCCACGCTGCCGATTTCCGCGCCCCATACAAAGCGCACACCGCGCCGCTCGGCCGCTGCGGCCAGGCCGTTGGTGTACTTGTGGATGTCGCCGGTGGCATCGCTCTCGGTGTAGTAACCGCCGTAGTAGCTGCCTTGCAGCGCCGGCTCGATGGCGCGCATCTCATCGGGTGTGACCGCGCGGCGCGGCAAACCGCCCGCCGCCAGCAGCCCGGACACGCGGCCGGCGTGCTCGAAGCCCGCCTGATTACGGTAGATGTGCAGGATGCCTTGCTGTTTCAGGTCGAACTCCACGCCCTCCTCTTCCGCCCAGTCGAACAGATGGCGGCGCGCGGCGATCGCCAGCTTCGCGGTGGCGATGGTGTTGTCTTCGTAGTGGGGAATGCTGGCGATGAACTCCGCAAACCAGGACAGCTTGTGCCAGGTCGGGCGAGGATTGAGCAGCAGCGGCGCATCGCTGCGCAGCATCCACTTCAGGCCTTTGGCGATGGTGGAAGGATGGGTCCAGACTTCGGCATTGGAGGCGGACAGCTGGCCGCCGTTGGCAAACGACGTCTCCATCGCCGGGTAGCGGTGGCGTTCAAACACGGTGACGGCAAAGCCGCGCCGCGCCAGGGCGTAAGCGGTGGTCACGCCGGTGATGCCGCCGCCAAGGACGGCAATCGTGTGCAGTGCAGGTTGATTCATGAAGCAGGCTCCATCAACAGTCAGGGGTGGGAGTACCAAGCGCACCATGCGAGTGGTACGCCCCCTCTGTTTGGAACCTGAGAGATTCGCCGCGCCATAGCGTTAGCATGGCGCCGCTTGCTCCTGCGGTGCGCCGGCTGACGAAGCCGGCGGCTCTTCAGAGTACAGTGGTCTGGTCGGTCCTTTTGCCTGAGAGTTTCCGGGGCGGTTGCTCCTTCGGCGCCACCATCCATGGTGGTCTCTCCCGACCAGAATTCGGCACAGGGCCGACTTGGTCTTGCAGCTTACTGCTTGACGCTGGTGATCTTGTTTTGCGCGTCGACGAAAACCAGTTTCGGTTTGTAGTCGGCGATCTGCGCTTCGGTCATCGGCGCGTAGGTGCAGATGATGAGCAGGTCGCCCAGCTGCGCCTTGCGTGCCGCTGCGCCGTTCAGCGAGATTTCGCCGGTGCCGCGCAGGCCAGGAATCGCGTAGGTGGCGAAGCGTTCGCCGTTGTTCACGTTATACAGTTCGATTTTTTCGTTTGGCCAGATATCAGCCGCTTCCAGCAGGTCCAGGTCGATACCGCACGAACCTTCATAATTCAGATCCGCCTGCGTCACCGTCACACGGTGCAGCTTGGCGCGCAGCATAACTCGTTGCATAGACATTCGTTTCCCTCGGTAGTAATCGTTCAAGCTTTGCATCCTGCTCAGACAAAGCCAGCGACGCAAGGGCGGCATTGTACCATTTGCCGTCGCCCGTGCCGCATTCCCGCCCCGCTCGGCCCCGCTTTGTGGCATATTGTTTACTTGTAAACTGCTTCATCCATTTTCATGAAAATTTCCCGCTTGCTGACACTGTCCACCGCCGTGCTGGCGTTGCTGGTCCTCGGCATGCTGGGCCATATCACGCGAGAAGCGTGGCTGCATTACGACGACACCAGCGCCGGCCTGCAAGCGCTGCGCCTGACACAGCGCGCCATGATCGCGGCAGAAAAACTCTCGTTCGAACGCGGCCCCGTCAACGCGTTGCTGGGCGACAGGCAGCCCGCTGATCCCGCCCGGCGTGACCGCCTGACGCGTGCGCGCGCCGCCACCGACCTCGCGCTGATCCAACTCGAGCGCGAGCTGCAAAACGATTTCGGCACCCAGCATCCGGTCGAGATGGCGAGCCTGTACCAGGCGCTGGCCGAGGCGCGCAACACGGTGGACACGCTGGCGTCCGCAGCACCGGCCGAGCGCACGCCGGAACTGCTGAAAAACGCCATTGGCCGGATGTTCGCACTGGTGCCGCTGGCACTCGACGCTGTCGGCGGCTACACGCTGGCGTCCGAGCGCGCCTATCCGCGCATCTCGCGCACGCTGATTAAAACACGCTACGCCGTCGAGCTGCGCGAATATGCGGGCCGGCTTGGCTCCGTGCTGACCGTGCCGCTGGCCAAGCGCCAGGCGCTGGTCCCCGCCGAGCACGAGCAGCTGGAAATGCTGCGCGGCCGCCTGGCGCAGTTGCGCCAGCAGATCCAGGCGCTGGGCGAGGATGGCGGCAATCCGGCCGGATTCAACACGGTCACGGCGCGCGTCGATGAAATCTATTTCGGTACCGGCCTGGGACTGGTGGCGGGGATTGAAGCAGCCAGTCGCACGGGACGCGACTACGGCATGGACACCGGCCAGTTTGCACAGCGCTACGTGCCGACCATGACACCGATCCTGTCGCTGCGCGATGAACTGCTGCAGGAGGCGCAAACGCAGGCCCAGAGCGATCACGAACATGCGCGCACCGAGCTGCTGATTGTGTGTTCATCCGGCGTGGCGATCCTGCTGGCGCTGACGCTGCTGCTGTTGATAGTGCGCCGCCGCGTCATCGTGCCGCTGCTGCGCGCCACGCGCGCCGTGATCCGCCTCGGTAACGGCGACTACTCGCGCGACTCCAGCGGCTCGCAGCGCGCCGACGAAATCGGCGACATGCTGCGCGCCCTGTCCACGCTGCGCACCAACAGCATCGAACGCCAGCAACTGGAGCTGGAACGCCAGCACCTCATCGATGAGCTGCGCCGCCGCGCCGATACCGACTACCTGACCGGTTTGCTCAACCGCCGCGCTTTCACCACGGCCAGCACGCAACGGCTGCGCCGCGCGCGCGGGCGCAACGAGACGCTGGCCGTGGTGCTGTTTGATATCGACCACTTCAAGTCCGTCAACGATTCGCATGGTCACGAGACGGGCGACCAGGTGCTGATCCGCGTCGCCTCGGTGGTGCGTGAAGAACTGCGCGATGGCGAAATCCTGGCGCGTCACGGCGGCGAAGAATTTGTGGTGATGCCAGCGCACTGCACACAGGAACAGGCGTGCGCGCTAGCGGAGCGTTTGCGCAGCGCGATCGCCAGCGAACCACTGACGCTGGCCGACGGCCACATCCTGCGCGTGACCGCCAGCTTTGGCGTCGCCAGCGCCGCCGGCCCGCAGATCGCGCTGGATGATCTGCTGCACGCGGCCGACCTGGCGCTATACCGCGCCAAACGCAAAGGCCGCAACCGCGTGGAAAGCGCGGCCTGAGTTACTTCTTCTCGACCGCTTTGACTGGCGTAAAGTTCAGGTCGCGGAAGTCGTAGCTGAAGTCGGTTTCGGTGGAAATCGGCGCCATCTTCATGCGCTCGATACTGCCGTCCGGATTCAGCGCAAACGTCACGTAGGCGTCGGCGTTGAAGTTGCGCTCCTTCCAGCGCACGATGAAGCTGTCGTGCTGGAAGTGTTCGAGTTCGCCGGTCAGGTCCGGTGTCCGCTCGAATCGCATCACATGCTTGCCGCCTTCTTCGCGGATGCTGATTTTTCCATACCACGCGTCCTCATATTCGCCATCGTAGGAAGCCAGCGGCAGCGAGGGCTGGGAAGCGGCCGCGCGCGCCGTGGTTTCCTTGCCCTGGCGCTCCAGCTCTTCCTTGTGCATGGCGGCCTCCTGGTCCGCATACAGCTTGATCCAGTCGGACGGCGGCACTTTCAGGTACTGGTCCAGGATGCGGTAGTACAGCGAGGCCATGGCCGGGCTGTTTTCCGCATTGGTCAGAATGGCGATGCCCAGCTTCTCTTCCGGCACCATCAGCACCGTCGAATAGAAGCCTTGCAGCGCGCCGCCGTGCATGGCGAGCTTGCGGCCCTTGTAGTCGCGCAGCTGGAAGCCCAGGCCGTAGGCGTAGAAGTTCGGCTTGGTGGCCGCCAGCGCCGGCTTGGGTTCGCGAATACGCATCGGCGTCTGCTCGCTCCACATCTCGCCGGCCTGCTTGACGCTGAACAGTTGCTGGCCGTTGTCCATCTTGCCGCTGTTGAGCAGCACCGTCATCCAGCGTGCGATGTCTTCGGCATTGGTGTTGATGCCGACCGCGCCCACCGCATTCGGCACCGGCATCGGCTTCACGACAGCGATCTTGTCGTTGATTTTGCTGTGCGGTGCAGAGTAGTCGCTGGTGGCCAGCATGTCGGCCACGCTGGTCCTGGTGCCGGTCATGCCCAGCGGCGTCAGGATGCGCTCCTGCATCGCTTCGCCCCACGGCTTGCCTGCCTTCTCGGCGATGATCTTGCCGGCCACGATGTACAGCAGATTGTCATACGCATAGCTGGCGCGGAAGCTAGTCGCCGGCTTGATGTAACGGAGTTTGGAGATAATCTCGTCGGTGCTGAATTGCGTGCTCGGCCACCACAGCAAATCGCCCGCGCCCAGCCCCAGGCCGCTGCGGTGCACCAGCAGGTCGCGCACGGTCATCTGGCCGGTGACGTAGGAGTCGTACATCTGGAAGCCCGGCAGGTGTTTGGTGACGGGATCGTCCCAGGCGATCTTGCCTTCATCAACCAGCATTGCCAGACCGGCGGCGGTAAACGCCTTGGAGTTGGAGGCGATTTCAAACAGGGTCTTGCCGTCCACCGGCGCCGCCTCACCCAGCTTGCGCACGCCGTAGCCTTTGGCCACGACCACCTTGCCATCCTTGACGATGGCGATGGCCATGCCTGGCACATCGAAAGTTTTCAGTGCGCGGTTGACGTCCGCATCGAGATTAAAAGCAGGAACGGCAGCAGCAGCCGGCGCCGCCCATACGGGCGTGCCAGCTACCGCGCCCAGCACAGCCAGCGTCAGAACGCTGGCTGCAAAGGTACGCGAGATCTTCATTATTTTTTAAATGCCTTGTCGACAGCAGCTTGAGTGATCGGATGGTAGTGGGTACGGGCTTTGACGTAGACCGACTTTGCCCAGTCTTTATCGGCCGGGTTTTTCAGCAGCGCGGTGTACAGCGGCACCACGAAGCGCTGACGGCCGACGCTCATCAGGAATTTGTTGAGCGGCTCACGCACGTTGTAGCCCGCCTTCACCGACGACAGATAGAAGCGGTAAGCGATTTCGTTGTTGCCGCTCTTGGCCAGACCGAAGGCCTGATCCAGCTCCTGCATCTGCGCGGCAGTGGTCTTGCCGTCGATGTCGTTCAGGAAGTGCATCCACTCCAGCGCGATCCAGCTTTTGCCGTTCAGCTCCGCCGTCGGCAGTTCGCCTTTGAGCCATGCGGTGCGCTGGGCATCCAGTGCCGCCAGGCGTGGCGAGGCGGCGCGTTTGGCATTGGTGGGAATGCCCGGCGCATACAGCCACTCGTCGAGTTCTGCCTGCGCCATGTATTCCGGATGCGCGTCCAGCAGATTTTTCTTCAGGTAGTCCACGAATTCTTCGGTGGTGGCCGACTTGAAGGCATGCTGGTCGAACCAGCCGCGCAGGAATGGATCGAAGACGTCACGGCCGGCGCGCTGCTCCAGCGTACGCAGGAACCATGCGCCTTTCGGATAAATCAGGCCGCCATCGGAGTAGGCCGACGGATCGGTGTCCGGACCGCGCGTCGCCAGTACCTGCTTGGCGGATGGAATGGTGGCCAGCGATGCCAGCGCCTCTTCCTGTTCCACTTGCAGGTTCATCTCCGCCACTTCTTCGCCGTACAGTTTTTCAACGATGCGCGTGGTGACGTAGGTGGTGAAGCCTTCGTTGAGCCACATATACTTCCACGACGCGTTGGTCACCAGGTTGCCGGACCACGAGTGCGCCAGTTCATGCGCGATCAGGTCCACCAGGCTGCGGTCGCCCGCAATCATGGTCGGCGTGAGGAAGGTCAGGCGCGGGTTCTCCATGCCGCCATACGGGAACGATGGCGGCAGCACGATCATGTCGTATCGGTCCCAGCGATATGGGCCGTACAGGCTTTCCGCTGCGGCGATCATTTTCTCGGTGTCGGCCAGCTCGTAGGCGGCGGCTTCGATGCGCGGTGCTTCCGCATACACGGCGGAGCGCGGACCCAGGTTGCGCACTTCGATCTCACCGATCGCGATGGCCAGCAGGTACGATGGAATCGGCTGCGTCATCTTGAATTTCCAGCCGCCGGCGCCGGTGGCTTTCTGGTCGTTCTCCGCGCTCATCACCACGCGCAGACCGGCCGGCGCATCGATGCGGGCGCTATAGGTGAAGCGCACGGCAGGCGTATCCTGCACCGGCGCCCACGAGCGGGCATTGATTTCTTCCGACTGGCTAAACATGAACGGACGCTTGCCGGACATGGTCTGCTCCGGTGCCATCCACTGCAGCGCGGCGGCCGACGGTGCGGTGCGATAGTAGACGCGCACCTTCTGCGGCTGGAACGGCAGGGCGATGCGCAACGCGCGGCCCTTCTCCACATCCAGCTTGTCGAGCATGAAGGAGGCGGCGGTCCAGCGGCCATTGGCGGCCAGCACCTGCACCTTGGCGATATTCAGTTCATTGGTATCCAGCACCAGCGTGCGGGCATTCTTGTCGATCCAGTTCAGCGTCAATTCGGCGTAACCGGAAAGGATCTTGTGATTGAAGTCGGCTTTCAGATCCAGATACAGGTCGGTGGTACGCACCTGGTCGTAGCGTGCATAGCTCAACGGATCGGCGTGGGCGGACAATGCGGTCAACGCGGACAGCGCGGTCAACACGCAGGCGGACAAAGTCTTCTTGATCATGGTGATACTTTCAATGTTGTCTGAGCGCGAAGCAGAATACCATAGCCATGTATCTGCCATGTGTTAAGATAACGCCCGTTAGTGGGGAGTAGTCGGCTTGCGCCTCCCCGGCGCAAGAACCTGTGTCAACATAATCGGTCCACAGACCGTGGTGCAGGTGGCTTTAAACAGCTTGACGAGACCATGATCGATGCGCGGCCATTGCAGGGCCGGAGCCGCGCTTTGATCATTGGTTAATCGTTCCGGCCCTCGTACTTCACATATCATGGAAGCTTTCCTCGTCTCTACCGGCATTGTCGCCCTCGCAGAAATCGGCGACAAAACCCAGCTACTCGCATTCGTACTCGCTGCCAGGTTCCGCCGTCCTTTGCCTATCGTTGTTGCGATTTTCGTCGCCACCATTGCCAACCATGCGTTTGCCGCCGCCATCGGAACCTGGATTACCAGTCTGATGGGACCGGACTTGCTGCGTTGGGTGCTGGGCGCGTCTTTCCTGGCGATGGCGGCATGGACGCTGGTGCCGGACAAGCTGGACGAAGACGAGGCGCAGTTGGCCAAATACGGCGTCTTCCTCACCACGCTGATCGCCTTCTTCCTCGCCGAAATGGGCGACAAGACGCAGGTGGCCACCGTGGCGCTGGCGGCGCGCTACCACAGCATGGTGGCCGTGGTCTGCGGCACCACGCTGGGCATGATGCTGGCCAACGTCCCGGCGGTTTATTTCGGCGACAAGATTGCCAATAAAGTCTCGCTCAAACTGGTGCACGGCATCGCCGCGGTGATCTTCGCGGCGCTGGGCGTGGCCACGCTGTTAGGCGCTGGCGCCAGTCTGGGCGTCTGACTTGCCGGCACGCGGCAGCAGCAGTTCCACCTGGTGGGTACTGCCGCTGTCGCGCAGCTCCACCAGTTGTTCGTGCTGCACCACGCCATCCACCGTCAGCTGCGGCGTGCTGCTGTCGCTGCCCTGCACCACACGGATTTCATACGTGGTGCTGGCGTAGCGGTAGCTCAGCGAGAAGCTGGTCCAGTCCTGCGGGATGCGCGGCTCCAGCTTGAGATGGGTCGCGGTGCGCGTGAGGCCCAGCAGCGACTCCAGTATCAGCCGGTACATCCAGCCGGAGGAGCCGGTGTACCAGCTCCAGCCGCCACGGCCCACATGCGGCGCCACTGCATAGACGTCGGCCGTCACCACATACGGTTCCACCTTGTAGGTCGCCGCACCTTGCGCGGTACTGCCATGCATGACCGGGTTAATCATGCGGGCCAGCTCCCATGCGCGGTCGGTGTCGCCCAGCTTGGCAAAGGCCATCGCAGTCCAGATGGCGGCATGCGTGTACTGGCCGCCGTTCTCGCGCACGCCCGGCACATAGCCCCGGATGTAGCCCGGATTCGGCCCCGCCTTATCGAACGGCGGATCGAGCAGCTGGATGATGCCGGAATCGCGCCGCACCAGCCGCTGATTGACCTGCTCCATGGCGCCGCGTACGCGCTGCGGATCGGCAGAACCGGACAGCACGCCCCAGCTTTGCGAGATCGAGTCGATCTGGCATTCCTCGTTGGTGTGCGAACCAAGCGGCGTGCCGTCGTCGAAGTAGGCGCGGCGATACCATTCGCCATCCCACGCATTCTGTTCGACGTTGGCGGCGATGCGGCGTGCCTGTTCGCGGCATTCGGCGGAGAACTCCGCGTCATTGCGCATGTCGGCCACTTCGGCAAAGCGCTTCAACACTTCACACAGGAAGAAGGCCAGCCACACGCTCTCCCCTTTGCCATGCTCGCCCACCTTGTCCATGCCGTCGTTCCAGTCGCAGGAACCGATCAGCGGCAGGCCGTGCTGGCCGAAGCGCAAGCCATTGCGGATGGCGCGCTGGCAGTGGTCGTATAGCGTGCCCCGTTCGCTGGAACGGGCCGGCATGTCGTAGTAGGAATCCTCCTCCGGCTTGACGGGACGCCCTTCCAGATAGGGTGCCGTTTCATCGAGGATGCTCATGTCGCCGGTGGTCGAGACGTAGCGCCATGCCCCCAGCGGCAGCCACAGGTAATCGTCCGAGCAGTGCGTACGCACGCCACGGTCCGATGGCGGATGCCACCAGTGCTGTACATCGCCCTCAAGGAACTGGTGCGCTGCGCACAGCATCAGCTGGTCGCGCAGCAGCTGCGGTTGCGTATGGATGGTGGCCATCGCATCCTGCAGCTGGTCACGGAAGCCGAACGCGCCGCCGGACTGGTAGTAGCCGCTGCGCGCCCAGATGCGGCAGGCGATGGTCTGGTACATCAGCCAGCCGTTGGCGATCACGTCCAGTTCGCGCTCGGGCGTTTTGATCTGCACCGTGCCCAGGGTTTTCTCCCAGTGGGCGTGGACGGCAGCCAGCGCTTCCTGCGCGGCTTCCGCCGTGCGGTGTTTCTGAACCAGGCTGCTGGCGTCCGCATTGCGGCGGCCACCGACACCCAGCACAAACACAATCTCGCGCTCCTGGCCAGGCAGCAGGTCAAACGGCGCCTGTATCGCTGCACAGGCATCCAGGCCGGCGCCGACCTTGCCCGACAGACGTGAACGGCGCAGTGCCGCCGGTGCGGCCAGCGTGCCGTTGCGGCCCATGAATTCGGTGCGGTCGGCGGTCACGGTGCGCAGCGAGGCGTCACAGTTGAAGAAGGCGACGCGGCCACTGAACTCGGTGTTGTAGGCGTTCTTGGCGAACAGCGCGCCGCTGACCGGATCGGCCTCGGTGATGATGTGCATGCCGGACTTGGATCGCATATCACCCAGCACCCACTCGACATAGCCAAACGCCGACAGGCGGCGCTGCACCAGCGAGTCGTTGCGCACCTTGATGACGGTGTACTTGATCGGCGCATCAACCGCGACAAACGTCGTCATCTCGCTATGGATGCCCGCTTCGGTATGTTCAAACACGCTGTAGCCAAAGCCATGGCGCGTGATGTAGATGCCATTGCCGCGCGCCGGCAGCGCAGTCGGCGACCAGAACTGGCCGCTCTGTTCATCGCGCAGGTAGAACGCTTCGCCACTGCCATCGCTGACCGGGTCGTTGTGCCATGGCGTGATGCGGTATTCATGGGCGTTCTCGTGCCAGGTGTAGGCCTGGCCGCTTTCCGAGATGACCGTGCCGAACTGCGGGTTGGCCAGCACATTGGACCACGGCGCCGGCGTGCGCTGCGCGGCGCTGGTGGTGATGACATATTCGCGGCCATCTTCCGTGAAGCCGCCGATGCCGTTTTCCAGCACCAGGCCACGTGCCGGATGCGTAACCGGGCCAGCATCGGCATACTCGCCACGGCTGTCCGCCATCAGCGGCGGCATACGCATGGCAGGCGGCGCCGGACGCTTGATCTGCTCGGCCAGCGTGCCGCGCGCATCGCTGATGATGACGCGCGCCACCGATTGCAGCAGGATGCGGTCTTCATTGGCGATCTGGTCGGCCAGGCGCACGAAGATGCCGCCCGGGCGGTCGATCGCCTGCGCGTCGATGCCGGAGGCGATCAGCCCCATGATCTGGTCATGCAGCGCCTGGCGGTAGCCCGACTGGTCTTCGTACCAGATCACCAGATCGACCACCAGCCCTTTCAGGCGCCAGTAGGCGTGCGCCTGCACCATCTGCCGCGCCAGTTCGATATTGGCCGGGTCCTTAATCTGCAGCAGCACGATCGGCAAGTCGCCGGAAATCGCATACGCCCACAGGCCGGACTGGCCGCGCTGGTTCTTGATGAGCGTCGAGGCATCGGCGCGCAGCGCGGCGTTCGGGTAGATCACCGAATTCGCCAGACGGCCATACAGCTGGCCATCGGCCTCGCTGGCGTTCAGCTGGCGCAGCACGACCTGGCTGTGGGTCCATGCCAGTTCAAACACGCGGTCGGCCAGATGACGGTCCTGGTACTTGTCGATCAGGTGCAGCGCCGTGTCGCGCTGCTCGGTCATGCCGGTGACAATGTCCACCGTCGCAAACTGGTCCGGCTGCAGCGTGATGGTGTAGCGGATCGCTACCACCGGATCGAGCACAGAGCCCTCGCCGCCGCTGAGCTGGCCATCGTTGAGCATGGCGCTCGGTGCGGCTGCGGTATTGCCACGGCCGATGAAGCGCGAGCGGTCGGTTTCAAACGATACGTTCTTGACCGGCGCATCGTGCACCTTCATGGAGTGCATCATCCAGGGCATCACTTCATTGGCGCCGCGCGGACGGCGCGTGCACAGGATGGCGTTTTCGTCGCGCAGAATTTCGGTCTGCACGAACAGCTTGCTGAACGCCGGGTGCGCATTGTCTGCAGCGGCAGGCGCCATCACCACTTCGGCAAAGCTGGTGACTTCGATCGTGCGCACGCGGTCGCTCTTGTTGGTGATACGGGTGCGGCGCAGTTCGATATCGTCTTCCGGCGACACCACGATTTCGGTGTACAGGTCGATATGGCGGTCGGAGCGGCGGAACTCGGCGCGGCCTTCGGAGAAGATCACCTCATACTTGCGTGGATCGACCAGCGTCGGCTGATACGTGGTGGACCAGAATTCACCGTCTTCCAGATCGCGCACGTAGCAGAAGTTACCCCAGTTGTCGCGCGTGCTGTCTTCACGCCAGCGCGTGACGGCAAGGTCCTTCCAGCGGCTGTAGCTGCCGCCGGAGTTGGTGACCATGACATGGTAGCGGCCATTTGACAGCAGCTGCGTTTCCGGCACCGGCGTCGAATGCTGGCTCAGTATCCGCATCGGCATCGACTGGTCCGGCGCCGTGGCGCGGATCGCCGCCATTTCGGTGGTGTTGGAGTAGAAGGCGCCAGCCTGCGGACTGCGCTCCTGCAGCACCAGCAGCGTCGATTGCAGCAGCGGGTCGGACTCAAAGCGGCGCTGCATCGGCCGGTCATGCAGCAGATAGCTCAGCGACAGCAAGCCCATACCCTGGTGGTGGACCATGAAGGAACGGATGATGGCGTGGCTCTGGCCACGCGGCAGGCGCGAAGCCGTGTAATCGACTGCCTCGTAGAAGCCATAGCGGCCCATGAAGCCCAGCTCCGCCATCTTCTGCAGGTTGGCGCACGAAGCTTCCGGCTGCACCATGAGCCCCATCATGCTGGCGTACGGCGCGATCACGAGATCGTCCGCGAGGCCGCGTTTCAGGCCCAGGCCCGGCACGCCGAACGCGCGGTACTGGTAATTCAGACTGGCGTCCACGGTGTTATAACCGGACTCGGAAATCCCCCACGGGACGCTGCGGCGCTTGCCGTAATCGATTTGTGCATCGATCACCGACTGGTAAGTCTGGTCCAGCAGCGTGCTTGGATAGTTGGGCATCACCAGCAGCGGCATCAGGTACTCGAACATCGAGCCGCTCCACGACAGCAGCACCGGCTTGCCGGCGACGATGCACAGCTGGCGGCCCAGCGCGAACCAGTGCTCCTGCGGCAGCTGGCCCTGGGCGATGGCGACAAAGCTGGCCAGGCGCACTTCCGATGCCAGCAGATCGTAGTAGCTGGCGTCGAGGCGGCGGTCGGTCACGTTGTAGCCGATCGCCAGCAGATTGGTGGTCGGGTTGTACAGGAAGCCATACTCCATCTGGGCGAAGGCGCCGCAGCGCTGTGCCAGGTCGGCCAGTGCCCGCATGCGTTCATGCGCAATGGTGCTGCCATGCTCGCACTGCTGCGCCAGTTGCTGCTGGCGTTCACGTTCGGCTGGCGCCAGGTCGGTGACCTGCGCATTGGCCGAGGTACGGGCCAGTGCCGCCAGTTCGCGTAGCGTCGGCATGCGCGTCATGCTGGTATCGAATACCACGTCAGTCGGCAGTGCCGCCCATGGCATCAGCGTGTTCAGTTCTTCCAGCGCGGCGTTGACCTGCTGTGCCAGCGACGGCGCCCACGTGGTATCGCCCTGGGTTTGTGCCTGCGGCAGGAAGTCCGTCACCGCTGCGGCCACGCGCGTCAGCCATGCATGCAGCTGTTGCAGGTTGCCGGTGTCCGGCGCGGGCGTCAGCGCGGCCAGTACCGGGCCGGCATCGCCCACGGTTTCATGCAGCACGTTGGCGGTGGCGGTGATGCCGTCCACGATCTGCGGGCCGATCACCGGTTCGTCATACAGGCCAGTGAGGCCGGACTGCAGGGTCAACAGATGGCCGCCCAGATTGCCGCTGTCCACCGTCGAAATGTAGATCGGATGCAGCGGCTTGAGCGTCTGGGTGTCGTACCAGTTGTAGAAGTGACCTTGATAACGCTCCAGCTGGTCCATGCTGTCCAGCGTGTTGACAGTGCGCGTCATCATCTGGCCAACCGTGATGTAGCCAAAGTCGGTCGCAGTCAGGTTGGCCAGCAAGGCCAAACCGATGTTCGTCGGCGAGGTGCGGTGCGCCACCACCTGCACCGGATGCTCCTGCATATTATCCGGCGGCAGCCAGTGGTCTTCAGGGCCGACAAACTGGTCGAAGTAAGCCCAGGTGCGGCGTGCCAGCTTGTGCAGGAAGCTATGCTGCTCCTGCGACAGCTGCGCGTGTTTGCGTTCGATCGGGCGGCTGATCCAGTCGGCCACCGCAGGCGCCACCAGCCACGCCAGCAAGAACAGCGCTGCCGGCGGCAGGCTCGCGGGACGCCAGCCCAGCAGCGCGCCGCCGACGAACAGCGCCAGCACCGGCGCTATCCACATGGTGCGCCAGGTGCTGGCGGTGCCCGCCGCCTGACGGGCCAGCGCGGAGGCACGCCATTCCAGCATGCGGCGATGTGAAAACAGCGTGCGCCACAAGCTGCGCAGAATCGCGTCCATGCTGAAGTAAGCTTCATACGGCAGGAATACCAGCATCAGCACCGCATGCGAGAACTGCATGCCGGAGCGGCGCAGCGAAGCGCGGATATGCTGGCTCCACAAGGTGTCGCGCGGACGGCGGCACAGATCGTAGACCATGCTGACCAACGGCATCAGGAAGATCACGGCCAGCACGGCGCCGGTCCAGATCCATGGGTCGGGCAGCCAGCGCCAGGCGGTAATCAGCGACAGCACCAGTGCCGGTGCGGTCAGGCTGCGGCGCAGGTTGTCGAACAGCTTCCAGCGCGACAGCAGCGACAGTGGATTTTTCTCGCGCGCGCCGCTGCGGCCTTGCACCCGGCCGGCGAGCCAGCCGATCAGCTGCCAGTCGCCGCGGATCCAGCGCTGGCGGCGCGTGACGTCTTCGCTGTAGCGCGCCGGATACTCTTCGTAGAGCTGGGCATCGCTGAGCAAGCCGGCGCGCAGGTAGCAGCCTTCCAGCAAGTCGTGGCTGAGGATTTTGTTCTCCGGCAGGCGGCCGCCGAGGACCTGTTCAAACACATCGACATCGTAGATGCCCTTGCCGATAAACGAGCCTTCATAGAACACGTCCTGATAGACGTCGGACACGGTGCGGGTGTAAGGATCGATACCAGGCTCGCCGCCGCACAGCTTTTCGTAGCACGAGGCGTTCTCGCTCGGCAGTGCGACCGCAACGCGTGGCTGCAATATGCCGTAGCCTTCGATCACGCGGCCGCGCGCCACGTCCACGCGTGGGCGGTTGAGTGGATGCTGCATGGTGGCGATGAACTGCGACGCAGCGTCGCGTGGCAGCTGGGTGTCGGTGTCCAGCGTGATGACGTAGCGGATGCTTTCCAGCTCACTGGTATCGCCTACCACGGCCGAGAATTTGTCGCGCGCGCCGCCACGCAGGTAGCGGTTCAGGTCTTCCAGCTTGCCGCGCTTGCGCTCATAGCCCATCCACACGCCTTCCTGCGGATTCCACAGGCGCGGGCGGTGCAGCAGCAGGAACGGCGTGTGTGGCTGGCCGTTGGCGTACTTGTGGTTCAGGTGCGTGGTGCAGCGTTTCAGATGCTCGACCAGGGCGTCGTCGGCCGGCATTTTTTCTGTGCGCGCATCGGCGAAATCGGTCAGCAGGCAAAACCGCAGGTTCGGATCGCGGTTGGCGAGAAAGCGGACTTCCATCTGCTCGAACAGGTCTTCGATATTTTCCTTGCTGTAGACCAGCGTGGGCACCACGACGATGGTACGCGCGTCGGCCGGTATGCCTTCCTTGAAGTCCATACGCGGCAGCGGTCTTGGCTTGGTCACCAGCGTCGCAACCCAGTTCACGAAGCTCAGTGCCATATGGCTGCTGCCCAGCAGCGCCAGCACGCCCAGCGCCAGCAGCACCACGCCCTGCACGCCGTGGTATGCGGCCCGCTCCAGCAGCAGTGCCGTGGAAACCAGCGCGATGGCTGCAATGGCGCCAAGGTAGGAGGTCAGTGGCGAAGCGCTGGTCGTGTGCTGCAGGGCTTCCAGCCAGGGGCGGCGCATGGCGGTCTGTTTTTCCAGCGCGGCCAGGCCGCTGCCGATCAGATAGAAGCCGACGTGGCCATGGCGCGCATCGCCGCTGCCGTGATGGTTCATGGCCAGCTGCAAGGCTTGCTGCGCCACTTCCACTTCGCTGAAGCGCGAGCGCTTGGCGATCTTCTCGATCGCATGGCGGTATTGGTCGCGCGTGGAAAATTCCATTTTGCCGTAGATGTCGGCCGGGTCCTGGCGCAGCGTTTGTTCCACCACGCTCATGGTCTCGACAAACTCCTGCCAGTCCATGGTGCCGAGGAAGCGCAAGCTGCCGATGCTGTTGGCCAGCGAGACCTGCTCTGCTGCCTGTTGCTGGATTTCGGCCTGGATCTGCTGTTCGATGGTCTGGCCAGATTCGGCGAGGCGGTGCGTGATCCAGGTCAGCGCCAGCGTCAGTGCCGGGCTTTGTCCCTGCAGGCGGCGCGCCAGTTCCGCCACGAAGCCGCTGGTGATGGGCGGATTGGAACGGGCCATGTCGGCCACCATTAAGATCAGGCCGCTGGGATTTTTCTCCGCGACTTCCGTCATCTGGTCGGCCCAGGTGTTGGCGAGATCGCGCTGGATGCGGTTTTCGGCCACGCGCGCGGCCACGCGGCGCAGGTTTTCGATCAGCGCCAGGCGCAGCATGATGGGGATGGCCCACAGCTCGCCCAGTTTCAGCGTCGCCACTTCCTGATAGGCGTCGACAAAGCGGCACAGCGATTCCGGATCAACCCGGCCATCGCCGTGCGAAATGATTTCCAGCGCGATTTTGTAGACGCGCGGGCAGCCATCCGGCGCGCCCTTGCCCAGGCGTGGCAATTCCTTGCTGTAGTTCTTCGGCAGGTGACGGCGAGCAATACGCACCTGCTCTTCGATGAGATAGAAGTTATCCAGCAGCCATTCGGAGGCGGGCGTTATCTGGCGCCCCGCCTTGACTGCCGCGGTCAGCTCATCGCAGGTGGAATCAATGACGGCGGCATTTTCCGCCAGCCGCGACAACAGGCGGTCGCGGCCACCTCGCTTGCTGAGTTCGTGATGCTTGGCCAGCGTCTTGCCGTGGGCCGCCATTTGCGCGGCGCTGAATAGCTCTGCACGTAACGGCAGGTCCTCATCATCGTCGTCGGACACCAGGGAGCCGGAGGGGGATTCGCGGAAGCCGAGTGCCATCTCGGGCAGCAGGGGATTGGACTTGTTCAACTTGGACCTCGCTTCAATTGGCGAATGGGAGTATGTGACAGAGAATCGTACGGTGGCGCACGGAATGGGACTGTGCGGTGACGTACATACGAGGTCAGCTGAAAAAAAGGGCCGCTTGCGCGGCCCTGTAAAGGAAGAAAATCGCTACTTACGCCGCTAGGGGCATGGTGCTGGCCAATGCCAGTCCGCCGTTCAGGCTGTAGGCTTGCCGATGTCCCAGGCGGCGCAGGCACTGGGCCGCTTTCATGCTGCGGTTACCACTGCGGCAGATGAAGACCAGCGGTGTCGGCTCATGGCGCAGCCATTCGCTTGCGTACTCGGCCAGGCGGCTCAGCGGTACGCTCTGGGCCACGCGGCCGGCAAACGCGGACGACATGGTGGCGGCAAATTCATAGGGTTCACGCACATCGACCAGGCGCGCATCCGGGTGTGCTTGCAGGAAGGCGTCCAGGGTTGCACTGGTGAGTTGCAGGTCGGCAGCTTGCATTGCCTCAGGCTCAGCACACATGCTGGTGCAGAACTGATTCTTTTCATCGCGCGTTGGGCACAGCAGCGTTTGTTCGACACTGACCGTGCGCAGGCTTTGCTGTGCCGGCCGCGCGCTAAAGGCAAAGCGCACTGCGGTTGCCGGTAAGTGGCTGTCCTGCGTGTCCCCCAGCAGATAGGCGCGCAGTTCATCGCCGGCGCCGCAAGGCACGCATGCCAGCACATGGGCGCCAAGCCGGATGGCGCCCACTGTGGCGCCATCTTCCAGCGTGACGGTGGTGGCGGTTTGCGGCCAGCCGTATTGGTCGGCGTCGGTGTTGCGGTTGAAGTGGCGGCCCAGCGCATCAATCAGCATGCCCCGCCCAGCGTTGGGCAGGGTGCTGACGATGGCTTGCACCTGATAGTTCTGGCAGCGCACATACGATTCAATGCGCGCGGTGTGGTCCGGCAGCGGATCGATGACGATGCAGCTGCGGCTGGCGGCGTCCAGCATCATCCAGCTGCATGCGCCTTCCACGCCCAGCTGCAACAGGCCGTCATGCGGCACGGCCGTGCGTTCCGACGGGATCAGACAGCTGGCGCGCAACGCGGCGCCGCAACGTTCGATCCGCGCGCAGGCGGCGGCAATCGTGGCTTCGTCAGCCAGCGGGCCGAACGACATGCGGATTGCGCCAGCGCTGCGCCACAGCGGCAAACCCATCGCATCCAGCACATAGCTAGGCGCAGCCTTGGACGAGGAACAGGCGCTGCCGGCGCTGACGCGCACTTCCGCCGCATCAAACACGTCCATGAGTTCGCGGCTCGACAAACCAGGCACCGAGAAATTCAGCGTGGTAGGCAGGGCTTTGTCGAACGGATTGTTGAACACGATGCCAGGCAAGGCGGCGCGCAGGCTGTCCGCCAGGCGCGCGCGGAAGCTGCACAGCTCGGCGGAGGTACGGAAGGTATCGCCGCGTTCCAGCGCGGCCAGCACGGCGCCCAGTGCGGCGATGCCCGCCATGTTCTCGGTGCCGGAGCGTTGGCCGCCCTCCTGGCCACCGCCCATGATGAGCGGCGTGAACGGCGTCCCGGCGCGCACATACAGCATGCCGATGCCTTTGGGCGCATACAGTTTATGGCCGGAGAACGGCGCGTAATCAATGCGGGTAGACGACAGATCCAGCTTGAGCTTGCCCAGGCCCTGGACGCAGTCCACCATCCAGTAGGCCTTGCTGTCGCTGGCGGCGAGCACCGCTTCAATGCCGCTCAGATCGCTGATGACGCCGGTTTCGTTGTTGGCGGCCATGGTGCACACCATGGCGGCATCGCCGGCGACATCGCGCAGCGCGTTCAGATTGTGGGTGCCGTCGGGATTGACGGGCAGCTTGTGCAGCGCCAGGTTCAGGCCCAGCAGACGATTCCAGTGCGCCAGACTTTCCGGCACGGCTTTGTGCTCGGTGGCGCCGTAGACCAGCAGGCTGCCGATGGCGGCGCCGGCGTCCTTGCGCTCGCGCAGCGCAACCAGCGCCGACAGCACGGAGGTCTGGATGCCTTCGGTGGCGCCGCTGTTGAACATCAGGCGGCCGCTGCCCACGTTCAGCAGGCGCGTAGCGCAGGCGCGCGCATCGTCGAGGATGACCTTGGCCTGGAGGCCGGTCGCGTGGGTGCTGCTGGGATTGCCGTAGCGCTGGCCCATGGCATCAGCGGCGGCGGCAATCGCGGCGGGAAGAACAACGCTGGTGGCGTTGCTATCGAGATAGATTTCGGTAGTCATCCACATAGCTTACGCACTGCAAGTGAAATAAACGTACCAAAATACTGCGCCAGGTCATAATATGTAGTGGTTTTATGCTCTTTTATGCCGATATTTAGAATGAATCAACTTGACCGCTATGATTACGCCATTCTGGATGCCTTGCAGCGGGATGGAACATTGTCTGTCGCTCAACTCAGCGAACAGATAGGCCTGTCCACCACGCCGTGCTGGAAACGGCTGCGGCGCCTCGAGGAGGAGGGTTATATCGAGAACCGCGTGGCCATCATCAACCGCCGCAAAGTGGGGCTGCCGGTGACGGTGTTTGTCAGCATCCGCGTCACCCAGCACGACGAAAAATGGTTTGCGCGCTTTGCCGACGCCGTGTCGGCCTTGCCCGAGGTGCAGGAATTTCACCGCATGAGTGGCGATATCGACTATCTGCTCAAGGTGGTGACCAGCGATATCGAGGGATATGACCGCTTTTACAAGAAGTTGATCAAATCCGTGCAACTCACGGGCGTGTCGTCAGCGTTCTCCATGGAGCAAATCAAGATCACGACCTCGTTGCCGCTGGGACTGGTCTCGCACCAGTAAAGTGCAATCGTGAGATAATGCTCCATTTTAAATACTTGATTTTCTGTCCATGCGCGCCTTCTTCGAAAGCTGGCTGCCCAGCCCCACCACTGCCAACCGCCGCGAACAATTCCGCGCTGCCTTCGGCGCCCTGTGCGGCATTCTGCTAACCGCCATCGTCAGTCAACTGCTGTTGCGCTCGACTCATGCGGCAGCCTTCCTGGTGGCGCCGATCGGCGCCTCTTCCGTCCTGCTGTTTGCCCTGCCGGCCAGTCCGCTGGCGCAACCCTGGTCTGTCATTGGCGGCAACGTCATCAGCGGCCTGGCCGGCGTCGCTTGCGTGCGCTGGTTCGGCGACAGCCTGCCGCTGCCCGTGCTGGCCGGACTGGCGTGCGGCTCGGCCATTGCGGCCATGTTCTTCATGCGCTGCCTGCATCCGCCCGGCGGCGCGGTGGCACTGACGACGGTGATCGGCGGCCCCGCCGTGCATGCGGCCGGGTTTGAGTTTGTGCTGCTGACGGTGCTGGCCGATTCCATCCTGCTGGTGCTGATGGCCATTACCTACAACAACCTGACGGGCCGCAGCTATCCGCATCAACAGCAGAACCCGCATGCGAATCCGCACGCGACCAAAGACGCCGTGCCCACGGTGCGGCTGGGCTTCAAGCCGGAAGACCTGGACGCCGTGCTGCAGCAGCACAACCAGGTGCTGGACATCAGCCGCGACGATCTCGAGTCCATCTTCATGCAGACCGAGCAGCGCGCCTACCAGCGCCGCTTCGGCATCATCCGCTGTGCGGACATCATGTCGCGCGACATCATCAGCGCCGAGTTCGGCACTCCGCTGGAGGATGCGTGGTCGGAGATGCGCGCACATCGCGTGGCGGCCCTGCCGGTGCTGAACCGTGCGCGCCGCATCATCGGCATCGTGACCCAGACCGATTTCTTGGAGCACGGCGGTCTCGACGACTACCGCAGCATCCGCCAGCAACTGCAAGGCTTCCTGCGCAAAAGCGGCGTCACCCACACGGAAAAAGCGGAAGTGGTTGGCCAGATCATGACCCACCATCCGACCACCGCACAGGTGGATACGCCGATTGTGGACCTGGTGCCACTTATGGCCGACTCCGGTTTCCACCACATTCCCATCGTCGACGAAGAGCAGCGATTTGTCGGCATCGTCACGCAATCCGATCTGGTGGCGGCACTATACGAAAGCCGCTTCGCCGAAGCGGCAACATAAAAAAAGGCCGCGCACGGGGCGCAGCCAATGGCGTGGCACTACTTGCTATTATTCTTTGCGGCGCCGGGCCGCCACACCCGTGAGGGCAAGGCCGGCCAACAGCATGGCGTAAGTCGATGGTTCCGGCACGGCTGCGGTCAGGCCGCCAACCGTCGCCCCATAGTAATACTCGCCATTAGGCGTGATGAAGCTGATGTCGGTGTAAGTGCCCTGGAATTTCAGCAGGCCATTGCCTTCCAGCCCCGTGACCGTCATGCCACTCTGGGTCAGCGAACCGCCGCCCCAGTGCCCGGTGCCTTGGGCCAGGATGCTGAAACTGCCGTTCTGGAACTGGAAGCTGACCGGCAAGCCGCCCTGCCCCACGCTGAACATCACCAGGTAAGGATCGACCACCGGCGCGCTGAAGTGGAAATGATTGACCGTCTGCGCTCCGCCCACCATCAGGATGGTGCCATTGCTGCCTGGCGTATTGGTCACCTCCGCATTGGTGAACGACGACGGGACATCGTAGATATAGGCGCTGGGGTCCATGCCGATATTGTCACCCGTGTAGGTGACGGTGATGGTTTGCGCGCCATAAGCGAAGCTGCCGGTGCTGGCGTTATCCCATGCAGTCCAACTGACCGTCGGTGCCACCGCGAAGGCTTGTAACGGCGCAATCAAGGCCAGCGCCAGACCTGCTTTCTGAATGCCATTCATCTCTGTTCCCCTTATGGTTATTGGTGCTGCTGACTTTTATCTTACTCCTGGCGCCGTATCCTATCGACAAATAAAATGGCCAATTGGAATTTAAAATTTCCACAGAAAAACAATGTGTCGGCAGATACAAATTTTGTTCCTCGCTTGCCCGTCGATGGCTTATGCTATTGGCCAACTTTGTTACAGCCAGGAAGATGACATGACGTATTGCCGCAACATCCTCGCCCCCCTCGCCGCTGCAATTGCGCTGGCGTTCTCGCCAGCCGCCATGGCCGCGGTTGACAACGCAGCACCTGCGCCGCAAGTCAGCGCCGCCCCTGCCCACAAGGCACTGTTGACGCTGGCCGACCAGTACTACGACGCGACCGCGCGCTTTGAACCCGTGAGCGCGACTGAAAACGGCGACAACCGCTTCGACGATCAACTGGGCCTGAGCATTGCCCCCGCCAAGCGTGCGGCGCAATTCAAGCTCTACCGTCAATACGCGCAGCGCCTGCAAGCCATCAAGCGCGAGCAGCTGGACGACAAGGACCGCATCAATTACGACATCCTGCAATACGAGCTGCACGGCCTGATCGCCATGGAGCGCTTCCCTGAACACCTGCTGCCGATCAGCCAGATGGACAGCATGCCTGTGACATTGGCCAACTATGCGGGCGGCGAAGGCTCGCAGCCGCTCGGCACCGTCAAGGAATACGAAGCCTACCTGAGCCGTATCTCGCAACTGCCGGCATGGATAGACCAGGCCATCGCCAATATGCGCGTCGGCATGAAGAAGGGTGTGACCCAGCCGCAAGCCATCATGATTTCAGCGCTGCCGCAATTCAAGCAACTGGTGAGCGCAACGCCGGAAGCGAATATTTACTACACGCCCATCACCAAGCTGCCGGCCGCCTTCTCCGACGCCGACAAGCAACGCCTTAGCGCCGCTTACCGCAAGACCGTCAACGACAAACTCATGCCGGCGCTGGCGCGCCTGGCCAACTTCCTGGAAAAAGAGTATGTACCGGCCTGCCGCACCACCACCGGTCTTGGCGCAGTGCCGGATGGCGCCACCTGGTATCAGGCACGTGTCGCCAACGCCACGACAACCACGCTCAAACCCGAGGAAATTCACGCTATCGGCCTGAAAGAAGTCGCGCGTATCCAGTCGCAGTTTGAAGTCTTGGGACCGAAGCTGGGCTACACCGGGCCGGCCGCAGGATTGCCCGTGTGGGTAGCGGCGCAAGCCAAGTTCTATCCGTTCAAGACGGAAGACGAAGTCCAGGCCGTTTATCACAAGCTCAACGACGTGCTGGATACCAAGCTGCCGCAGATGTTCACCCTGCTGCCGAAAGCCAAGCTGGACCTGCGCCTGGAACCTGAGCTGAGCCGCGCCACCGCCTCCGACCATTACACCTCGCCTGCGGCCGACGGCTCGCGTCCTGGCGTGTTCTGGTCGGTGGTCAACGATCCAAGCAAGTACGGCAGTACCGGCATGACCACGCTGTTCCTGCACGAAGGCAAACCGGGCCACCACTTCCATCTGGCGCTGATGCAGGAACTGGGCTTGCCCAATTTTCGCAAATTTGGCGGCAACAATGCCTTCATCGAAGGCTGGGCGCTGTACGCGGAAACGCTGGGCAAGGAAATGGGCCTGTTTGACGATCCGGCCCAGTACTTCGGCCACCTGAACGATGAAATGCTGCGCGCCGTGCGCCTGGTAGTGGATACCGGCATGCACGCCAAGGGCTGGACCCGCGAGCAGAGCATCCAGTACATGAAAGACACGCTGGGCTACGACAACGCCGCCAAGACCGAGACCGAGCGCTACATGGCATGGCCAGGCCAGGCGCTGGGCTACAAGGTGGGTTCGCTGAAGATTCAGGAACTGCGCGCGCGTGCCCAACAGGCCCTCGGCGACAAGTTCAGCCTGCCAGCCTTCCACGCTGTCGTGCTGGGCGACGGCACGGTGCCATTGGCGCTGCTGGAAGAAAAGGTCGATCGCTGGATCGCTGCGCAAAAGTAAGCTGTAAAGCGGGCCTGAACGGCCCGCTTTTTTTACTTCACATACCGCTGGATCAGCGCAGTCACCGCCGCAGGCAAGGCCTTGATCTTGCGTTCATGGCTCGCAAAGACTATCTGCTGGCGCCCCACGGACACTGGCTTCCCATCGGCATAAAAGCGGAACTCCAGCCAGAATGAACACTTCTTGACGTCATATGCATTCAACTCGCAAGAAATCTCTTGAAACGGAAAGGTTTCCTGCAAGTAGCTTTGTTCGGCGTGCTTGGTGATGAACACGCCCTCCTTCTGCAGCATATCGCGCGAAATGCACTCGTAGAACCATTTTTCGCGGCAGATGCCCTGCCATTCAAAATAACGCGCAAAGTAGGTGTTGCCGTAGGCATTCGAGTCCTTGAGGTAGGCGGTCAGCGAGTGCGTAAAGGTTTGAGCGATAACTTGCATCAGCATGAGATTTCTCCTTGAGTGGATGGCAGCCCGACGGCCGGGCGCATCCACTACAAGGGCGAACGGATGGGGCTTGTTTGATCTGCCGCAAAAGCCCGCGCAATTTGCAAGCAAGCGCCTTCACCACGCGCAATACTGATCCATACTGTCAACTTGTCATGGATTCAGCGTATGCATTCCCTCCTGCCAGCTGTGGTTTCCATGCTTTTCCTGTGCTACGGCGCCTACGTGCTGCACTCGCGCGGCGTCAGCCGTATCAGCCTGACCTTCTTCCTGCTATGCGTCGCCACGTTTTGCTGGCAATTCACCTGGGCCATCCTGTTTCAGATGCAGCAGGCGGCCGAGGCGGTGTCACTCGCCAAGCTGGGCTATTTGCTGATCCTGTTCCTGCCCACCACGCTATACCATTTCATTACCGAGCTGACGAGCCAGCACAGCGAGCGGCGCTGGGTAGCGCTGTCGTATGGCTTTGCCGGATTGCTGGGCGTGCTGCTGCTGACCAGCGACTGGCTGATTGCCGGCGTCTACGATTATTTCTTCGGTTATTACCCCAAGGCCGGGCCGCTACATCCGCTGCACCTGCTGCAGACCATGCTGGTGGTTGGACGCGGCCTCTGGCTGCTGTACCGGCGCCAGCGGCTGGCGGTGTCCACCGAGAAAACCCGGCTACGCTATTGCCTGGTCAGCCTGCTGATCTACTTCTTTGCCTCGGTCGACTACCTGTGCAACTACGGCGTGTCGTTCTACCCGCCAGGCGTGCTGTTTGTCGCCACCAGCCTGGGCCTGATTGCCCAGGCCATGGTGCGCCACAACCTGCTGGCTGATCCGCTGGAAGTGGCCGCCACCATCGCCCACGAAATGCGTACGCCGCTGGCCACCATCCGCAACCAGTCGCGCGTGCTATCGCGCTGCATGCCGGAATTGCTGGCCGGCTACCAAAGTGCGCTGGCGCATGGCCTGATTGCCCCCCGGATGTCGGCGCCCAAGCTGCAATACCTGGCCGGGCTCGGGCAGTACATCGAAACGGAAATCAGCCGCTCCAGCTTCATCGTCGACATGATGCTGGCCTCGGCCCGCGCCGGTTCGCTCAATCGTAGTGATTTTGCCAACCATTCCGTCATGAAATGTGTCGATGAAGCGTTGGCCAGCTACCCGTTCGAAAGCGCCATGCGCAACAAGGTCAAAGTGCGGCGCAGCGAAGATTTCACGTTCTTTGGTTCGGACGTGCTGCTGGTCTACGTGCTGTACAACCTGTTCAAGAATGCGCTGCACGCGATCAAATCCGCAGGGCGGGGCGAACTGGAGATTATGCTGGCGGACCGCCAGTTATTGGTAACGGATACCGGCTCGGGTATTCCCGATGACGTATTACCGCATGTATTTGAACCGTTTTACAGCACCGGCGGTACGGGCATGGGATTACCATTTTGCCAGAAAGTACTGACGGCTTTTGGCGGTAATATTCAATGTGAATCGCAGGCGGGAAGATATACGCGCTTTTGTTTATCTTTTCCACGCCGCATGAATTATCCGACCAATTGAGTTAAATCTTCGCCGCTGACTTTTTCCAAATCCGTTTCATCGCCTAAAACATATATTTTCTGGCCGCGTAAAACTTCCAGAATAAATGGCTGCTGTTCGCGTAGCCGGCGTTTAAAATCGGGAATTGAATACAGGTTGGGATTGATTTTACGGCGCAATAATCGCTCGGCGACCGGCAGGCGCGATAATAATTCGCCGTAACTCGTATTATCGCCAATCAGCAGCAATTCAATGGCGGTATCCATGCCCTCCTGTTCCTTGGCGGTGGCGCCATACACAAACGCCACATTGAGCACATGCTGCAGCGGCGCCAATGCCGAGTTGAGCACGCTGACCAGGCCGAAGGTTTTCTTCACCAGCCCGCTCAATTCACCAAACACGATGCAGTCCTTGTTCGGTTTGAAGCGGCGCACATTGCCGATCCTTTCCGACACAATCACGCCCGACTCATGCAGCCGCTTGAGCTCGCGCTGCGCCGATGCGCTGCCCAGGCCCGTCAGGCGCATGATCTCATTCAAGTGGAATCCTTGATTGACACGTACAAACAGCAAGCCCAGCAGTTTTTGCTGGGCGGGAGTGAAGAGGGCTTGAGCAATCATGACTAAATCTTAGCATGAGCACACCACTTTCTGGCATGAATAAAGAGTGACGCCACAGGACAGACGAAAAAAAACGGCACCCGAAGGTGCCGTTCTGTGTGCTGCGCTGAAGCTTACGCTTCGCCGTCGTGCGGTGCCACCGTTTCGGTTGCTTCCACATCGGCGCCAGCCATGGCTGCCTTCTCGGCGGCCAGCAGGGCTTGACGCTCTTCGACTTCCCACTGCTCTTTCTCTTTGCGAGCGCGGTGGAAGGCCAGACCGGTACCGCCTGGGATCAGACGACCGACGATCACGTTTTCTTTCAGACCACGCAGACCATCGCGTTTGCCCATGATGGCGGCTTCGGTCAGAACGCGGGTGGTTTCCTGGAACGATGCAGCCGAAATGAACGAGTCAGTCGACAGCGACGCTTTGGTAATACCCAGCAGAACGTTTTCGTAAGTAGCAGGGATCTTATTCTCTGCATTTACACGATCATTTTCATCCAGCAGTTCCGAACGTTCCACTTGCTCACCAACGATGTAGTTGGTATCGCCAGCATTAACGATCTGAACACGGCGCAGCATCTGACGCACAATCACTTCAATGTGCTTGTCATTAATCTTCACGCCTTGCAGACGATAAACGTCCTGCACTTCGTCAACGATATAACGGGCCAGTGCTTCAATACCCAGCAGGCGCAGAATATCTTGTGGATCGGCTGGGCCGTCAACAATCATCTCACCTTTATTCACCACCTGGCCGTCGTGGACCAGCACTTGTTTATCCTTGGTAATCAGGAACTCGTGCTTATTACCGTCCATGTCGGTAATTTCCAGACGCTGTTTACCTTTGGTTTCTTTACCGAAGGCGACCGTACCAGTGACTTCCGCCAGCATGCCGGCATCTTTCGGCGAACGCGCTTCAAACAGCTCGGCAACACGTGGCAGACCACCGGTAATGTCACGGGTTTTCTGCGATTCGGTTGGGATACGTGCCAGCACTTCACCGACCGATACCGCCTGGCCGTCTTTCACCATGATCAGCGCGCCAACCTGGAAGCCGATCGCTACGGCGTGTTCGGTGCCGGCAATCTTGACTTCGTTGCCATCTTCGTTGAGCAGCTTGACCTGTGGACGCAGGGTCTTGGTCAGCGAACCACGACGCTTCGCATCGATCACCACCAGCGTTGCCAGGCCGGTCACTTCGTCGACCTGACGGGCCACGGTGACGCCTTCTTCGACGTTCTCGAAGCGCACGGTACCGGCGTACTCGGTAATGATCGGACGGGTCAGCGGGTCCCAGGTTGCCAGGGCGGTGCCAGCTTTAACAGTCAGGCCATCCTTGACGATCAGGGTCGCGCCGTACGGCACTTTGTGGCGCTCGCGCTCACGGCCGTGGTCGTCGGTGATCAGTACTTCGCCCGAACGGGAAATGACGATTTGCGCGCCCTTGCCGTTGGTCACATAACGCATGGTCGAGGTGAAGCGGATGGTGCCGTTCGACTTGGCTTCCACCGACGACGCCACTGCTGCACGCGATGCCGCACCACCGATGTGGAAGGTACGCATGGTCAGCTGGGTACCCGGCTCACCGATCGACTGCGCTGCCACCACACCGACAGCTTCGCCGGCGTTGACCAGCAGACCACGGCCCAGATCGCGGCCATAGCAGCTGGCGCACAGACCAAAGCGGGTGTCGCAGGTCAGCGGAGTACGGACTTTGACTTCGTCGATACCCACGCGTTCGATCTCTTCCACCATGTCTTCGTCCAGCAGGGTGCCGGCCGCATACAGGGTTTCCTGGGTCTCAGGGTTGACGATGTCGGTACCTGCCACGCGGCCCAGAATACGGTCGCGCAGGGCTTCGATCACTTCACCGCCCTCAACCATCGCCTTCATCACGGTACCGTTGCTGGTGCCGCAATCGTCTTCGATCACCACCAGATCCTGGGTCACGTCCACCAGACGACGGGTCAGGTAACCCGAGTTCGCGGTTTTCAGTGCCGTATCCGCCAGACCTTTACGCGCGCCGTGGGTCGAGATGAAGTACTGCAACACGTTCAGACCTTCGCGGAAGTTCGCGGTAATCGGCGTTTCAATAATCGAACCGTCCGGTTTCGCCATCAGACCACGCATACCCGCCAGCTGGCGAATCTGTGCGGCCGAACCACGTGCGCCCGAGTCAGCCATCATGTAAATCGCGTTGAACGATTCCTGGGTCGACTTGGTGCCGTCACGCTTGATGACGTCTTCCACTTTCAGCTGGTCCATCATGGCCTTGCCGACTTCGTCGGAAGTCTTGCCCCAGATGTCGACCACTTTATTGTAACGCTCGCCTGCGGTCACCAGACCCGACGCGTACTGCTGCTCGATCTGTTTGACTTCCGACTCTGCAGTCGAAATCAGGGTGACTTTTTGTGGCGGTACCAGCATGTCGTCCACGCAGATCGAAATACCGGCGCGGGTTGCCAGGCGGAAGCCCGACTGCATCAGCTGGTCAGCAAACACGACCGTCGCGCGCAGACCGCATTTACGGAACGAGGTGTTGATCAGCTTGGAAATTTCTTTCTTTTTCAGCGCGCGGTTCAGCACCGAGAAAGGCAGACCTTTCGGCAGGATTTCCGACAGGATGGCACGGCCGACCGTGGTTTCGTAACGGGTCACGGTACGCACGAATTCGCCGGTCGTCAGATCTTTTGGATTCTCAACGATACGTACGGTAATCCGGGTGGTCAGTTCCACTTCCTTGTTGTCGTAGGCACGGATGACTTCCGACACGTCAGGGAACAGCATGCCTTCGTTTTTCGCATTGATCGCTTCGCGGGTCGCGTAGTACAGACCCAGCACGATATCCTGCGAAGGAACGATCGATGGTTCGCCGTTCGATGGGAACAGGATGTTGTTCGAGGCCAGCATCAGCGTACGGGCTTCCATCTGTGCTTCGATCGACAGCGGAACGTGCACTGCCATCTGGTCACCGTCGAAGTCAGCATTGAATGCCGCGCAGACCAGTGGGTGCAGCTGGATCGCCTTGCCTTCAATCAGGACCGGCTCGAACGCCTGGATGCCCAGACGGTGCAGGGTTGGTGCACGGTTCAGCATGATCGGGTGTTCGCGGATCACGTCTTCCAGGATGTCCCAGACCACTGGCTCTTGAATCTCAACCAGTTTCTTGGCAGCCTTGATGGTCGTCGCCAGACCCATCAGTTCCAGCTTGTTGAAGATGAAGGGCTTGAACAGTTCCAGCGCCATCAGCTTCGGCAGACCGCACTGGTGCAGTTTCAGCTGTGGACCCACCACGATCACCGAACGGCCCGAGTAGTCGACGCGCTTACCCAGCAAGTTCTGACGGAAGCGGCCGCCCTTACCTTTGATCATCTCTGCCAGCGATTTCAGCGGACGCTTGTTGGCGCCGGTCATCGCTTTGCCGCGACGGCCGTTGTCCAGCAGCGAATCGACTGCTTCTTGCAGCATGCGCTTTTCGTTGCGCGTGATGATCTCTGGAGCACGCAGCTCCATCAGGCGTTTCAGACGGTTGTTACGGTTGATGACGCGGCGATACAGGTCATTCAGGTCCGAGGTCGCGAAACGGCCGCCGTCCAGTGGCACCAGTGGACGCAGTTCCGGTGGCAGCACCGGCAGCACTTCCATGATCATCCACTCAGGCTTGATGCCCGAACGCTGGAACGCTTCCAGCACTTTCAGACGCTTGGCGTATTTCTTGATCTTGGCTTCGGATTTCGATTCCTTGAGTTCCACGCGCAGGGTCTCGGCATCGCGGTGGATGTCGATCGAGCGCAGCAGTTCACGGATACCTTCCGCGCCCATGAAGGCGGTGAAGTCGTCGCCGTACTCTTCGTACTTGGCGGCGTAGTCGTCTTCCGACATGATCTGGCACTTTTTCAGCGGGGTCATGCCAGGATCGGTCACGACATACGCTTCAAAGTACAGCACGCGTTCGATATCGCGCAGGGTCATGTCCAGCACCATGCCCAGACGCGACGGCAGCGATTTCAGGAACCAGATGTGGGCGGTTGGCGAAGCCAGTTCGATGTGGCCCATGCGCTCACGGCGCACCTTGGCCAGCGTGACTTCCACGCCGCATTTTTCGCAGATGACGCCGCGGTGTTTCAGGCGTTTGTACTTGCCGCACAGGCACTCGTAGTCTTTGATCGGGCCAAAGATCTTGGCGCAGAACAGACCATCGCGCTCAGGCTTGAAGGTACGGTAGTTGATGGTTTCCGGCTTTTTAACTTCGCCGTAGGACCACGAACGGATTTTTTCAGGCGAAGCCAGACCAATTTTGATCGCGTCAAAGGTCTCGTTCGTCTGTACTTGCTTGAATAGATCGAGCAGTGCTTTCATGTATCACTCCAGGTAGTGATGAATTCTTTAAACTGCCTCGCCGGCGACCGCCAGCGAGGCCCGTGCTGTCTTAGTTGCGTTCCAGGTCCATATCGATACCCAGGGAACGGATCTCTTTCACCAGCACGTTGAACGATTCCGGCATGCCGGCATCGATCACGTGATCGCCCTTGACGAGGTTTTCGTACACTTTGGTACGGCCATTCACGTCATCGGACTTCACGGTCAGCATTTCTTGCAGCACGTACGATGCGCCGTACGCTTCCAGTGCCCACACCTCCATCTCACCGAAACGCTGGCCACCGAACTGGGCTTTACCGCCCAGTGGCTGCTGCGTTACCAGCGAGTATGGACCGGTCGAACGCGCGTGCATCTTGTCGTCAACCAAGTGGTGCAGTTTGAGCATGTGCATCACGCCAACGGTGACTTTACGCTCAAACGCTTCACCGGTACGGCCGTCGTACATGGTGACCTGGTTCTTCGAGGCGGTCATGCCCAGGTTGCGGGCGATGTCGTCAGGGTAAGCCAGGTCCAGCATGCGGCGGATTTCCGACTCGTGCGCACCGTCAAACACCGGCGTTGCGAACGGCACACCTTTTTTCAGGTTGTGCGCCAGCTTCATGATCTCTTCGTCGTCGAACCGGTCCAGATCTTCCGGACGGCCGGTTTCGTTGTAGACCGTGGTCAGATACTTGCGCATCTCTTCCACTTTGATCTGCTGCGCCAGCATTTCGCTGATACGGATACCCAGGCCTTTTGCTGCCCAGCCCAAGTGGGTTTCCAGGATCTGACCCACGTTCATGCGCGAAGGCACGCCCAGCGGGTTCAGCACCACGTCGGCCGGCGTACCGTCCGCCATGTGCGGCATGTCTTCCACCGGCACGATACGCGAGACCACACCCTTGTTACCGTGGCGGCCTGCCATCTTGTCGCCCGACTGCAGGCGGCGTTTCACGGCCAGGTAAACCTTGACCATTTTTTGCACGCCAGGTTGCAGCTCGTCGCCCTGGGTCAGCTTCTTGCGCTTCTCTTCGAAGGCCAGGTCGAACTGGTGGCGCTTCTCGTTGATCGATTCCTTGATCGCTTCCAGCGCGGTCGCCGAAGCGTCTTCCGCCGGGCGGATGTCGAACCAGTGATACTTGTCCAGATCGTCCAGGTAGTCCTTGGTGATCTTGGCGCCTTTGGCCAGCTTCTTCGGACCGCCGTTGACCACCTGGCCAATCAGCATTTTTTCCAGACGCTGGAAGGCGTCGCCTTCCACGATACGCATCTGGTCGTTCAGGTCCAGACGGAAGCGCTTCAGTTCATCGTCGATGATCTGCTGGGCACGCTTGTCGCGCACGATGCCTTCACGCGTGAACACTTGCACGTCGATCACGGTGCCGACCATGCCCGAAGGCACGCGCAGCGAGGTGTCTTTGACGTCCGAGGCTTTTTCGCCGAAGATCGCGCGCAGCAGCTTCTCTTCCGGGGTCAGCTGGGTTTCGCCTTTTGGCGTCACTTTACCAACCAGGGTGTCGCCGGCCTGCACTTCTGCGCCGATGTACACGATGCCGGATTCATCCAGACGCGCCAGCTGGTTTTCCGCCAGGTTCGAGATGTCGCGCGTAATTTCTTCCGCGCCCAGCTTGGTGTCACGTGCAACAACGCTCAGTTCTTCGATGTGGATCGAGGTGTAACGGTCGTCTTTAACAACGTTTTCCGAGATCAGGATCGAATCTTCGAAGTTCAGACCATTCCATGGCATGAAGGCCACGGTCATGTTCTGGCCCAGTGCCAGCTCGCCCAGGTCGGTCGATGCGCCGTCAGCGATCACGTCGCCTTTGGCCACACGGTCGCCGCGTTCGACGATAGGACGCTGGTTGATGTTGGTGTTCTGGTTGGAACGGGTGTACTTGATCAGGTTGTAGATGTCGACGCCGACTTCGCCAGCAGTGGCTTCGTCGTCGTTAACCCGGATCACCACACGGCCTGCATCGATGTAGTCCACGATACCGCCGCGGACGGCCTGCACGGTGGTGCCGGAGTCGACTGCCACGGTACGTTCGATACCGGTACCGACCAGCGCCTTTTCAGGACGCAGGCAAGGCACAGCCTGACGCTGCATGTTGGCGCCCATCAGTGCACGGTTCGCATCATCGTGTTCCAGGAATGGAATCAGCGACGCTGCCACCGAGACGATCTGGCCTGGGGCCACGTCCATGTACTGCACGCGCTCTGGCGACACCAGAATGGTCTCGCCGGCTTCACGCGACGACACCAGTTCGTCGACCAGCTGGCCAGCATCATTCACCTTGGCATTTGCCTGGGCGATGATGTAGCGGCCTTCTTCGATCGCCGACAGGTAATCGATCTGGTCGGTGACTTTGGAACCCTCGACCTTGCGGTACGGGGTTTCCAGGAAGCCGTATTCATTCAGGCGGGCATACAGTGCCAGCGAGTTGATCAGACCGATGTTCGGGCCTTCAGGCGTTTCAATCGGGCACACGCGGCCGTAGTGGGTCGGGTGCACGTCGCGCACCTCGAAGCCAGCACGTTCGCGGGTCAGACCACCAGGGCCCAGTGCAGAAACACGGCGCTTGTGGGTGATTTCCGACAGCGGGTTGGTCTGGTCCATAAACTGCGACAGCTGCGACGAACCGAAGAACTCACGGATAGCGGCCGAGATCGGCTTGGAGTTGATCAGGTCATGCGGCATCAGGTTGTCGGCTTCCGCCTGACCCAGACGCTCTTTGACGGCACGTTCAACCCGCACCAGGCCGGCGCGGAACTGGTTCTCGGCCAGTTCGCCCACGCAGCGTACGCGACGGTTACCCAGGTGATCGATATCGTCGACTTCGCCGCGGCCATTGCGCAGTTCCACCAGAATCTTGATCACGGCCAGCACGTCTTCGTTCGACAGCGTCATGGCGCCAGTCAGTTCATCACGGCCGATACGGCGGTTGAACTTCATGCGGCCCACGGCCGACAGGTCGTAACGGTCCGGGCTGTAGAACAGGCCGTTGAACAGCGCTTCCACCGACTCTTCAGTTGGCGGTTCGCCAGGACGCATCATGCGGTAGATGGCGATACGCGCAGCGGTCTGGTCGGCGGTGTCGTCGATACGCAGGGTCTGCGAGATGTAGGCGCCTTGGTCCAGATCGTTGGTGTACAGGGTCTGGATGTCCGACACATTGCTGTCGCGCAGGCGGTTCAGCACTTCATCGGTCAGCTCATCGTTGGCGCTGGCGATGACTTCGCCGGTATCCGCATCAACAATGTTCTTGGCCAGCACGCGGCCGACCAGATAGTCTTCCGGTACCGAGATATGTTTCAGGCCGGCAGCGTCGATGTCGCGTACATGCTTGGCATTGATACGCTTGTCTTTCATGACGATGGTCTTGCCCGACTTCGGATCGACGATGTCGAAGCGCGCGACTTCGCCGCGCAGGCGTTCGGCCACGAATTCCATTTCCGCGCCTTCCGAGCGCAGGTGGAAGTTGTCGAAGACGAAGAAGTTGGCCAGGATCTGTTCTGGCGACATGCCGATGGCCTTGAGCAGGATCGACACTGGCATCTTGCGGCGGCGGTCGACGCGGAAGTACAGGATGTCTTTCGGGTCGAACTCGAAGTCCAGCCACGAACCGCGGTAAGGAATGATACGGGCCGAGAACAGCAGCTTGCCGGACGAGTGGGTCTTGCCACGGTCGTGCTCGAAGAACACGCCTGGGGAGCGATGCAGCTGCGAAACGATCACACGCTCGGTGCCGTTGATCACGAACGAACCGGTAGAGGTCATCAGAGGCAGTTCGCCCATGTAGACTTCCTGCTCCTTCATTTCCTTGACGACCGGCTTGGTTGGCGATTCCTTGTCCAGGATCACCAGGCGAACTTTGGCGCGCAGCGGCGACGCGAACGTCAGGCCACGCAGTTGGCATTCCTTGACGTCAAAGGCAGGATCGCCCAGCACGTACGACAGGAACTCGAGACGCGCGAAGCCATTGTGCGAAACGATAGGGAAAATCGAGGTAAAGGCCGACTGCAGGCCGTCGTTCTTGCGAGTCGACGGGGCGACGTCTTCTTGCAGGAAACTGTGGTAGGACTCGAGCTGGGTAGCCAGCAGGAACGGAACGTTGTGAACGTTGGCGCGCTTCGCGAATGATTTGCGAATGCGTTTCTTCTCAGTAAATGAGTAGTGCATGGACACTCCGTGAGTGACAGAAAGGGAAAAAATTTCAGGTTTTGCCTGTATGCTGCAACGGCTTTCGGCTGCATGTCATACAGACGAAACCTGAAACTTCTACCATTTCCAGCTGATTCAATTGGAACTGCAACGTCGGGAAAACGCTACAAATACGACACAGACGACAAAGGAGCCAAAGCCGGATATTTCCCCTTTTTCAAGGGGAACTACCCGCTGCTTTGGCTCGTGGCGCTAACTATAAGCTGTTAGCAGCCGGTACAACGAATTACTTCAGGTCAGCCTTGGCGCCAGCTTCTTCCAGCTTTTTCTTAGCGGCTTCAGCGTCAGCTTTCGACAGAGCTTCTTTTACGGTTTTTGGTGCGCCATCAACTACGTCTTTGGCTTCTTTCAGGCCCAGACCGGTGATTTCGCGAACTGCTTTAATTACGCCAACTTTGTTCGCGCCGACTTCGGTCAGAACCAGGTTGAATTCGGTTTGCTCTTCAGCAGCAGCTGCGCCGCCAGCTGCGCCGCCAGCTGCTGGAGCAGCCATTGCAGCGGCCGAAACGCCGAATTTTTCTTCGAAAGCTTTGACCAGTTCGTTCAGGTCCATTACGGACATTTCGCTCACTGCGTTCAGGATGTCGTCTTTGCTAATTGCCATTTGAAACTCCAATAATTTTTGATTCGTTAATACATCAGAATGCTACTTGATAAAAAACCCGCGCCGCCGTCAATGGCGGCACGCAGCGGCCTCTTAGGCTGCTGGGGCTTCTTCTGCTGCAACTTCTGCAACAGGAGCGCCTTCGGATTTTTTCGCTGCCAGAGCAGCCAGACCACGTGCAAAGCCCGATACCGGTGCCAGCATAACGCCCAACAGCTGCGAGATGAGGACTTCACGGCTAGGAATGCTCGCCAACGCTGCAACAGCTGCTTTATCCAGCTGCTTGCCTGCGTAGTTACCAGCAGTGATGACCAGTTTGTCGTTGGTTTTAGCGAAGTCAGCGATGACTTTAGCTGCTGCAACGGCATCGTCCGAGATCGAATAGATCAGCGGACCGGTCATGCTGTCTGCCAGGGCGGCAAATTGCGTGCCTTCAACGGAGCGACGTGCGAGGGTGTTTTTCAACACTCGCAGGTACACGCCTTGAGCGCGCGCTTTGGCACGGAGTTGCGTCAAGTGAGCAACCTGGATGCCACGATACTCGGCCACGACGATAGTTTGCGCAGTTGCTACTTTTGCGGAAACTTCGGCGACGACGGCCTTTTTGTCATTCAGATTGAGACCCACGGTCAATCTCCTTAAATGATCGCCAGCTGAATTGCCGGCCATCGGTTCGAACAACGGCGTCCGAGGTTAGGAGTCCAATGGACTGCAAAACTTGATCGGGAACACCATCTGCGTTGGGTGAAACATTCAATTAACCGGATGCCTGCCTGATGCATCCAGCCCAACGGTCTTTGATTGCGGCTGCTGCTTGCACAGCAGCCATCCCAAAGAACTGCCCCATGCGGCGCGACGGCCACACAAGGACTTAATCTAGCTAGTGGGTATCAGGCCCCAACGCGCTGGGCGCGCCGGCAACTGACACCCATCTGATATAACTTAAGCTGCCAGGGTAGTCTGGTCAACACGGACGCCAGCGCCCATGGTCGACGACAGCGATACCTTGCGCAGGTAAACACCTTTGCTCGATGCTGGCTTGGCTTTGTTCAGCGCGTCGATCAGGGCAACCAGGTTGCTCTTCAGATCGGCATCAGCGAACGATTTGCGGCCGATGGTCGCGTGGATGATACCGGCTTTGTCGGTACGGTACTGAACCTGGCCAGCTTTCGCATTTTTCACGGCGGTCGCGACGTCAGGGGTAACGGTGCCCACTTTCGGGTTAGGCATCAGGCCACGTGGGCCCAGGATTTGACCCAGGGTACCAACGATACGCATGGTGTCTGGCGAAGCGATGACGATATCGAAAGGCATGTCGCCGGCTTTGACGCGCTCGGCCAGGTCTTCCATACCGACCACATCGGCGCCAGCTGCTTTAGCAGCTTCAGCCTTGTCGCCCGAAGCGAATACCGCGACGCGGACGGTTTTGCCGGTGCCAGCTGGCAGCACGACGGAACCGCGAACCACTTGGTCCGACTTCTTCGGATCTACGCCCAGTTGTACCGACACGTCGATCGATTCGTTGAACTTGGCGGTTGCCAGTTCTTTGATCAGAGCAACAGCGTTGTCGAACGAGTAGTTCTTGGTGCTATCAACTTTAGCTTTGATAGCTTGTGCGCGTTTGGACAGTTTTGCCATGATTACAGACCTTCCACCGTGATGCCCATCGAACGAGCCGAGCCAGCGATGGTGCGTACAGCAGCATCCAGGTCAGCAGCGGTCAGATCAGGGGTTTTCAATTTAGCGATTTCTTCAGCTTGAGCACGGGTCAGCTTACCGACTTTGTCGGTATGTGGCTTCGGCGAACCTTTTTGCACGCCCGAGTGCTTCTTGATCAGGAAGGTTGCTGGTGGGGTCTTCATCACGAAGGTGAAGGACTTGTCAGCGAACGCAGTGATCACGACTGGGATCGGCATGCCTGGTTCCATACCTTGGGTCTGCGCGTTGAACGCTTTGCAGAATTCCATGATGTTCAGACCGCGCTGACCCAGAGCTGGACCGATCGGTGGGGATGGGTTTGCTTTACCAGCTGGCACTTGCAGCTTGATAAAACCAATGATTTTCTTTGCCATGATGGCTCCTATCTTGGATATGAGTAGTAGCGCCCCACCATGCGCGTTGTGCAGGGCGGGGCTCCTCTTGTGCCAGATTGACTAGGGTGTTGACACCGTCGCCCGTTCTGGCGAACGGTGTTGCTTATACTTTTTCGACCTGGCCGAATTCGAGCTCGACTGGCGTTGCGCGGCCAAAAATGGTGACCGAGACGCGCACTTTCGATTTCTCGTAATTGACTTCTTCGACATTGCCGTTGAAGTCAGTGAACGGACCGTCCTTGATACGGACTTGCTCGCCCACTTCGTACAGCACTTTAGGCCGTGGTTTCTCAACGCCTTCTTGCATCTGCTGCATGATCTTGTCGATCTCGCGCGCAGGAATCGGGGTTGGCTTGTTGGATTTGCCGCCGATGAAGCCGGTCACTTTATTGGTGTTTTTCACCAGGTGCCAGGTTTCGTCGGTCATTTCCATCTCGACCAGCACATAGCCAGGGAAGAAACGACGTTCAGTCACCGACTTTTGGCCATTGCGCACTTCGACCACTTCTTCGGTCGGCACCAGGATCTGGCCAAACTGGTCTTGCATGCCGGCGCGTTCGACACGCTCGGTCAGGGCACGCTGCACGCTTTTTTCCATACCGGAATACGCATGCACAACGTACCAGCGCTTGTTGCTCACCGGTACGCTGATTGGCGCTGCGCCAGCATCTTGCTCAGGAACTGCGCCCTGAGCGTCGTCTTGCACATTTTCGCTCATTATTTTCGTATGCCCAGAATGACGTCGTATAACAGGAATTCCAATGTCTTGTCCGTGCCCCACAGGAATACCGCCATCACCAGCACAAAGGCAAACACGATGCCCGTGATCTGGGTTGCTTCGCGGCGCGTCGGCCACACGACCTTTTTCGTCTCGCGAACAGCTTCTTTAGCGAAATTCAGGAAATCACGGCCAGTCGACGAAGTCCACAAGATCAAAACAGCAAAAGCCAAACCAGCCACAAGTGCGCCTGCGCGTACCAGAGCTGGTTTGTCCGACAGGTAGTAAAACCCTATCACGCCTGCGATTGCAACCACAACAGCCAGTGCAACCTTAATCTTGTCATTCGACGTGCTGACGGTCTGCACGGATTGATTAGACATTTATATTTTACTTTCGGTGCCCTGCACCAGATTCGGTGGCAGGGGCGGAGGGCCTCGAACCCCCAACCTTCGGTTTTGGAGACCGACGCTCTGCCAATTGAGCTACGCCCCTACATAAAACCACAAAGGATTCGGATTATACCACCCGGACACCCGGGTGGCAATCTTACTTCCTATTAGGCGATGATCTTAGCGACCACGCCTGCGCCTACGGTACGGCCACCTTCACGGATAGCGAAACGCAGACCTTCTTCCATTGCGATCGGGTTGATCAGCTTCACAGTGATCGACACGTTGTCGCCTGGCATAACCATTTCTTTATCCGCTGGCAGTTCGATCGAACCGGTCACGTCAGTCGTACGGAAGTAGAACTGTGGACGATAGTTGTTGAAGAACGGGGTGTGACGGCCGCCTTCATCTTTCGACAGAACGTAGATCTCGCCGGTGAAGTGGTTGTGCGGTTTGATCGAGCCTGGTTTTGCCAGAACTTGACCACGTTGCACGTCTTCACGCTTGGTGCCGCGCAGCAGCAGACCAACGTTGTCGCCTGCTTGACCTTGGTCCAGCAGTTTGCGGAACATTTCCACGCCGGTGCAGGTGGTTTTCACGGTGTCAACGATACCGACGATTTCGATCTCTTCGCCGACTTTGATGATGCCGCGCTCAACACGACCGGTTACCACGGTACCGCGGCCCGAGATCGAGAACACGTCTTCCACTGGCATCAGGAATGCACCGTCAACTGCGCGCTCTGGGGTTGGGATGTAGCTGTCCAGGGCTGCTGCCAGACGGATGATGCAGTCTTCGCCCATCTCGCCAGCGGCGCCTTCCAGTGCCATACGTGCCGAACCTTTGATGATTGGCAGGTCGTCGCCTGGGAACTCGTATTTCGACAACAGCTCGCGCACTTCCATTTCGACCAGTTCCAGCAGTTCTGCGTCGTCAACCAGGTCGCACTTGTTCAGGAACACGATGATGTATGGAACGCCAACTTGGCGGGCCAGCAGGATGTGTTCGCGGGTCTGTGGCATTGGGCCGTCAGCTGCGGAGCACACCAGGATCGCGCCGTCCATCTGCGCAGCACCGGTAATCATGTTTTTGATGTAGTCGGCGTGGCCTGGGCAGTCAACGTGAGCGTAGTGACGGTTTTCGGTCTCGTACTCAACGTGCGCGGTGTTGATGGTGATACCACGTGCTTTTTCTTCTGGAGCAGCATCGATCTGGTCGTAGGCTTTCGCTTCGCCGCCGAATTTTTTCGACAGAACGGTTGCGATCGCAGCGGTCAGGGTGGTCTTGCCGTGGTCCACGTGGCCGATGGTGCCGACGTTAACGTGCGGCTTGGTCCGCTCGAATTTCTCTTTTGCCATTTTAGACTCCTAACGATGTGTGTGATTGGCAGGGAACCTGCCCGACTGTCTTGATAATGCTGCCGTACTGCGTACTGCGAATTCTGGTGCCCTTTACGTGGATTGAACACGTGGCCTCTCCCTTACCAAGGGAGTGCTCTACCACTGAGCTAAAAGGGCTGATTGGGTACTGCTGTTTTTACTGCGTTCGATGCTTGCACATCTGCATTGCAACAACACTGGAGCGGGTGAAGGGAATCGAACCCTCGTCATAAGCTTGGAAGGCTTCAGCTCTACCATTGAGCTACACCCGCGAGGTATTGGTTCAATTCAACTCTTCATTTACTGCTAGCCACTCAGTCTTCTTGCAAAAACTTGGTGGAGGGGACTGGATTCGAACCAGTGTACTCTGAGAGAACGGATTTACAGTCCGTCGCCTTTAACCACTCGGCCACCCCTCCGCGAGGAACCGCAGAGTATGAAGCAATTTTTCTGAACCGTCAACTCCTTTTCTCACCTTGCGATGTTGGGTCAACAGTTCGTCTGCTTCGGGGCGAGATTTTAAACGCACGAACTGCAAATGTGCAAGTGTTGTTTTTACGTTGAATGTTTTCCTATACAATCGATTCACTAATCGATCCCCTGGAGCCTTGGATTTGAAGAATCGAAGCGGTCGCTGGCCTACCTACCTGCTTGCCAATCTGGCCCTGTGGGCCGTGTACTACGCAGCGGGCCGCCTCGGTCTGCTGCTGGCGCTGCCGCCTAGCTATGCCTCCCCCATCTTTCTCCCCGCCGGCGTGTGCCTGGCCGCCTGCGTGGTGGGCGGCGCGCGCCTGCTGCCCGGCGTGGCGCTGGGCGCGCTCAGCGTCAACCTGATCTATCCGGCGCAAAGCGCCAGCGGCATCACCGCGCTGGCCCTGCTGGGCGCCTGTGCGCCGGCAATCGGCGCCTCGTTGCAGGCATGGGTCGGCAGCACCCTGTTCCGCCGCTATATCGACCCGGCCATCGGCTCCGGCCGCGACGTAGTGCGCTTCGTCCTGCTGGCGGTCAGCGCCACCGTGGTCTCCAGCACGATCTCGATTTCCGGCATGCTACTGCTGGGCATACTGCAGCGCGACACCATTGCCGCCGACTGGCTGGCCTGGTGGATGGGCGACACCATCGGCATCCTGCTGGCGGCGCCGCTGAGCTGGATTGTGATTGGCCGTCCGCGCGCGCTGTGGGCGCGCCGCCGCACGCTGGTCGGCTTGCCGTTGCTGCTGTCGGCCGGCGCCTTCATCGCCATCTACCTGCAGGCCGACCGCTGGGAAAGCAGCCAGCAGCTGCAAACCTTCCGCCTCAAGGCGCAGCAGACCGGCGACCTGCTGCAAGCGCAGTTCAGCGAGCACGAACGCTTCATCTACGCCATGGCCAAGGCGCTCAACGATCCGCGCCGCTCGATCAACGCCGACGATTTCGGCAACCTTGCGCACGGCTACCTGGACCAGCGCCCCGAGTTGCTGTCGATGGGCTGGCTGATGCCCGTGGCCGGCAGCGAACGGCATGCGTTTGAAGCGTGGGCGCGCCAGCAGGTCGATCCCAACTTCGCCGTGCGCGAACGCCTGGAGCCGGCCGGCCAATTCGTCAGCGCCGCAGCGCGCGACCGTTACTTCGTGGTCACGTTTGTCGAACCGGCGGCGGCCCGCGACTACGTGGGACTCGACTTCCTGTCCGAAGAACGGCGCCGCGCTGCGCTCACGCGCGCGATCCAGTCAGGCCAGCCGACCGCCACCGCGCCGCTGCAATTTGCGCGCGCCATGCCCGGCACCGGCCTGCTGCTGCTGCAAACCGTCCACCCCAACAACGACCATCACCAGGCCGTAGGCGCGCTGCTGATCGCCATGCAGTTCGAGGCTTACCTGAACCAGGCGCTCAAACGTGCCGAGTTCCCGCACTTCCTGGTGCGCTTCGAAGACACCGACGACGACGGCCCGCGCCGCGTGGTGCAGGACACGCTGCACCGCGCGGTCGACGAAGGCGACTACCAGCGCCAGCTGCATTTCGGCGGCCGCATCTACGAACTGACGCTGGCGCCCACGCCAAGCTATCTGCAGCAGCAGCGCGGCTGGCAAAGCTGGACCGTGCTGACCTGCGGCCTGCTGCTGACTGGCCTGCTCGGCACGCTGATGATGCTGATTAGCGGCGAACGCGCGCGCATCCAGGCCGAGGTCAAGGACAGCACCTCGCGCCTGCGCCAGCGCGAAGCGCGCCTGCAGGCGATCCTCAACAAAGCTGCCGACGCCATCCTCACCGTCGACGGCAACGGCGCGCTGATGTCGGCCAATGCCGCCGCCGGCCGCCTGTTCGGTTACGCGCCGGAAAAAATGACCGCGCTGCCGCTGGACAAGCTGATCCCGGTCGGCGTCGGCGAAGCGGCGGGCCTGGACGCGGCAGGCTTGCTGCGCATGATCGCCTGCGGCGTCACCCACGAATACGAACTGCCGGGCTGGCGCAGCGACGGCAGCGAATTCCCGCTGGCGATGTCGGTGTCGGAAGTGGAGCTGCCGGACGAACACCTGTTCGTCGCCATCCTGCACGACCTCACCGAACAGCATATGGCGCAGGAACGCATCCACCGCCTGGCCCACCACGACACCTTGACCGGCCTGGCCAACCGCCTGTCGCTCAACCTGCGCCTCGACCAGCTGCTGGCGCAGACGCGCCGCAGCGGCGGCATGGCGGCGCTGCTGTTCATCGACCTCGATCACTTCAAGAAAATCAACGACACCCACGGCCACGAAATGGGCGACCTGCTGCTGATCGCCGTCTCGCAGCGCCTTCAGGAACTGCTGCGCGAAGTGGACACCATCGCCCGCCTCGGCGGCGACGAATTCATCGTCGTCACCGACGGCGCCGTCACGCCCGGCGACGCCTCCAACATCGCCGTGCGCATCGTCGACGCGCTGACCGCGCCGTACCACCTGCAAGGCAAGACCATCCACAGCGGCGCCAGTGTGGGCGTGGCCATGTTCCCGTCCGATGGCGACGACAGCAGCACGCTGATGCGCCACGCCGACACCGCGATGTACGCAGCCAAGAGCCAGGGGCGTGGCAACTTCCAGTTCTTCTCCGAAGCGATGAACACCGCCACGCACGAACGCCTGATGCTGGAAAACCGCCTGTGGCAGGCACTGGAACAAAACGAATTCGAGCTGTATTTGCAGCCGCAAATCGAACTGGCGACCCAGCGCATCATCGGCGCCGAAGCGCTGCTGCGCTGGCACCATCCCGAGCTGGGCATGGTGGGGCCGGACCGCTTCATTCCGATTGCCGAAGAATCGGGCCTCATCATTCCGCTCGGCGACTGGGTGCTGCAGCGCGCCACCAGCCTGCTGCACGCGTGGCGCACGCCGGGGCTGGAGCATCTGCGCCTGGCGGTCAACCTGTCGGCGCGCCAGTGCCACGGCCCTGGCCTGCTGCCGCACCTGGACCGCCTGCTGCACAGCCACGGCATCGACCCGGCCCTGCTGGAACTGGAGATCACCGAATCAGCAGCGATGCAGGACCCGGAACGCAGCCGCACCCTGCTCACCGAACTGCGCTCGCGCGGCATCAAGGTGGCGATCGACGACTTCGGCACCGGCTACTCGTCGCTGAGCTACCTGAAGCTGTTCGAGATCGACCGCATCAAGATCGACCGCGGCTTTGTGAAGGACATCGAGAGCGATCCGAATGATGCGGTGATCGTTGCGGCCACCATTGCGCTGGCCCATTCGCTGGGACTGGAAGTGATTGCGGAAGGCGTGGAAACCCAGGCGCAGCGGGACTTCCTGCGGTCCAAGCAGTGCGACGAAGCCCAGGGTTACCTGTTTGCGCGGCCAATGCCCGTGGCGCAGTTTGAAGCGATGGTGCGCAGCGCCGCAACGACGACTGCCGCAGCGGCCTGAGCTGCATTAATCCGGGGTCTAATCCGGGGTCAGTTCTTGCAATCCAACACGAGCTCAGCCGTAGTACATGCTACGGCTGAGCTCGTGTTGGATTGCAAGAACTGACCCCGGATTTTAATCGGGCGTGCGGCCGATGCTCGGATCGCGCTCGATCATTTCCAGCAGCGCTGCCACTACCTCGGGATCGAACTGCTTGCCGGCGCGGTCCTTGATGTAGGCTACCGCTTCGGTGTGCGGCCATGGCTCTTTGTACGGACGCTCGTGCAGCAGCGAATCGAAGACATCGATCACCGCCACTATGCGCGCCGCAATCGGAATCTCGCGGCCCTTGAGCTGGTTCGGATAGCCATTGCCGTCCCAGTGCTCGTGATGGCCGCCGGCGATCTGCGCGCCATAGGTCAGGTAGCTGACGCCATCGACCATATTGGCGGCGCGTTCCAGGATGGTTTGGCCCACGCCCGCATGCTGCTGCATCTCGCTGCGTTCTTCCGGCGTGTGGATGCCCGGCTTGAGCAGGATATGGTCCGGCGTCGCCACCTTGCCCACATCGTGCAGGATCGAGGCCAGGCCGATCATCTCCAGCAGCTGCGGCGTGATCTCGTCCGGATAGGCGCCCCGTTCATGCATGCGCTGCGCCAGCGCCGACGACAGCATCTGCACGCGCCGCACATGGCCGCCCGTGCCGCTGTCGCGGAACTCCGCCAGGTCGGCCAGCGCCACCACCGTGGCTTCCTGCGCCTTGCGCAGCTGGCCGAACATGTAGAGGTTGTCGAACGCCGCCGCGATGCGCTGGCAGAACACTTCGAGCAGGTCGCGCTGGATCTGCGCCAGCGGCCATGGCGGCGTCACGGAGATCGCCACCTCGCGGTTTTCCTGGGTATGGATGAACAGCACATTGGCCGGATGCTCAAACTGCGATTTCTTTTCGGCGAATGCCTTGGCGATGGTCGGCCACAGCGGATGCGAGGCCGGCATCAGCTCTTCGCTGTTGAGCGAGGAATAACCGCCGGTGGCGGCTACCACCGTGGTGATGCCGGTGTCGCCCTGCATCAGGCACAGCACGCCGTCCGAGCCTACGTCCAGGATCGCGCTGACCTGATTCAGCACGCCGGAGGCAAACTCGCGCAGCGAATGGATCTGGTACAGATTGGTGGCGCCGGCCAGGATCTTGCCCAGGCCGATACGGCTGCGCTCCAGCATGTTCAGGCTCTCGTACGCGCGCAGCGCGGAGATCACCGTGGTGAACAGCTTTTGCGTGGTCAGCTCGGTCTTGGCCTTGTAGTCGTTGATGTCGTATTCGATGATGACGCGCTGCTCGGGCGCCTGGCCCGGCTGGCCGGTGCGCAGCACCACGCGCACGATGGAATTGTGCAGCTCTTCGCGGATGCGGCGTGCCAGCAGCAGGCCGGCGTCGTCGGTCTCCATCACCACGTCCAGCAGCACCAGCGCGATGTCGGGCGTGTCGCGCAGGATGTCATAGGCTTCGCGGCCGCTGTAGGCAGAGAACAGTTCCAGCTCGCGGCCCTTGAAGCTCACATTGCGCAGCGCCAGGCGGGTGACGGCGTGGACATCGACATCGTCGTCGACGATCAGCACGCGCCACAGGCGCTGGTCCGGGGCACCGAGACCGCTGGCCGGCGTGTCTTCCTCGTCTTCGTCGATCAGCCAGTTGTCGTCTGCGGCGTTGGAATCTGTCATTACACACTCTCCTGATTGTTACCCTAGGATAATCAGATTCCCCCCCTATGACAACTCTTATTGGAAAGCTGTCACGCCGCTAGTTGTTGACCGGTGACGCCCCGGCTTCGGCGCCGGCGGCAGCCGTGCGGTTGGCGGCCGCGCATGCGCCCGGATTGGCGCCCGCGTCGAGGTTTTGATAGCGGATTTCGTACTTGCCGTTGACCAGTTTATCGACCAACAACTTGTCGTGCGCCTGCACATAGGCGTAGCGCACATTCGAGCGGCGATCCATGTCGTACACCTTGATAAACACGGCCGAGGCGTTGCTGCCGTTATCCAGTGTCAATTGCATATCATCGCCGCGGTTGCCGACCGGGAAGCCCTCCATATAGCCGGACCGGACCGGCCAGGGTTCGCCGTTGGGCGCCACCAGCGTCTGGGTCTGGGTTTCGCTGTCGCATTCGGCGCCGGCGCTCGGCAGCACCACCTGCGACATGGCCACCACCTTGATCGGCGTTGCCTTGGCCACATGCGAATCGGACAGGCGCACGCTGGCCCAGGCGTCGCGCTGCTCGGCCCTGGCGTCGGCGCGCGTATCGCGCATGCCCTGCGGCGACACGTTGTCCTCGGTGGCCGCATTGGCATTAATGCTACCCTTGCCACCCCAGGCCGAACTCAGCATGGTGGAGAGCAGCTGCGGCTCGGCCACCATGGTGGCGCCGCCTATCCAGCCCGCCGCCAGACACGCCGCCAGGCCGGCCCAGATGCGCCAGTCGCGGCGGCGCGGACGCCGTACGGGCGCGTCGTTGACGTGCTCGGGATGCCAGTTGCTGTCATGCTTATGCTTGTCGCCGCGCGGGCCGTCTTCGTGGCGGGTGCTCTCCAGCCATTCGATTTCCCACTCTTCGGACGTGATCCACTCGTCGTGCTCCTTGCGGCGCTGCGGGTCGGACAGGGTCTCGTAGGCGCTGTTGAGGATGGCCATGATGCGCGCGGCCTTCTCATCCCCCGGATTTTTGTCCGGATGGTATTTTTGGCTCAGCGCCTTGTAGGCGGCACGTATGACTTCCTGTGGCGCCATACGCGACACTTTCAGGTTGTCATAGTGGGTGTGTATCTTTGCCATAGCGCGAAATCGATGCAGAATCAGTCATCATAGCCCATCTTACAGCTTGCAACTCAGGGAGCAGACAAGGATTTGACTTGCTTTTCTGCCCACTGTGCCTTTCCGTCTACAGTCGGTGGGTGCGGTCCTGCAGGACGATGGCGTCTGGCAGTTCCACGCCCTTGCCCACCGCCAGCACCTTGAACAGCTCGCCCATTTCCGCCGGCGACACCAGCTTCTGCATGGCGCGCGCCTGCGGCAGATAGGCGGCCGCGTCGGCCGAATCGGTGCGCAGCAGCAGCTCGCCGATGCCGGCGCCGATCAGGAAGCCGGACTGGTTCAGATAGCCCAGCACCTCGGCGCCCGCCTCCTGGGCCGCCAGCGCCATCGCCGTAAAATCCACGTGCGCGGTGATGTCCTGTAAACCAGGATAGTAGAAAGGATCGGGATGTGCATGGTGGCGGTAGTGGCACATCAGGGTGCCGGTGGCGCGCTGGTCGAAATAGTATTCATGCGCCGGGAAGCCGTAGTCGAACAGGAAGGCGGCATTGGCCCGGCCCTGCATCAGCATGCGGCTCAGCGTCGCCATGAAGCTGCAGGCAATGCCGTGCAGCTCGGTCACATAACCGACCGGCAGCTGCGCATGCTCCGGGATCTGGCGGGCCACCTGCTGCAGCAAGTCGTCGCTGGCCGGAACCTCCAGGTATTGGAAGCGGCCGTCGGCCACCGTCACCTGCAATTCCTGCCAGCCGTCCGGATGCTTGATGACCAGGTGCACCGGCATCGCATCCAGTACCTCGTTACCGAACACCACGCCGTCAAAACTGTCAGGCAAGGCATCCAGCCAGACCACCTGTGGGAAATCGCGCAGCGTTTCCTGCTGGCGGCCGCGCAGTTCGCCGGACAGCTCGACAATGTAATAACGCGCGACCTGCACCCCGGCTGCAGCCAGCTCGGTGAGGATGTCAAACGCCAGCTTGCCGGTGCCAGCGCCAAATTCGAGGATCTGCGGCGCGCTTTGGGCGATAATAGCGGCTGCAACCTGCGCCAGCGCCGCGCCGAACAGGGGCGACAGCTCGGGGGCGGTTGTAAAATCGCCATCTTTGCCGAGTTTGGCGGAGCCGCCGCTGTAGTAGCCCAGACCGGGCGCGTACAGGGCCAGCTCCATATAGCGGGCGAAGGAAATCGCGCCTGCATTGCTGGCAATCTCGGCGGCAATCAGGTTTTGCAAGGCGTGGGACGCGGCCAGCGCGTCGCTAGAAGGTACGGGTAAGGACATCCCGGCATTATATCCAGTTCAACATGATGACAGCACAGGACAACTCAGCATCCGGCGCCCCGGCGCCTGCCACGCCCACTACGCCCAGTGGACGCGTGGCCCTGGTGACCGGCGCCGGCCGCCGCCTTGGCCGCGCCATCGCGCTGGGCATGGCGCGCGCCGGCTGGGACGTGGCGCTCCACTACCGCGCCTCCGCCGACGAAGCGCGCGCCGTCGCCGATGACATTGCCGCAATCGGCCGCCGCACTGCGCTGCTGCCATGCGAACTGGCCGATGAAGCAGCCGTGCGCCAGCTGCTGCCACGCGCGGTACAGGCGCTGGGCCGTGTGGACTGTGTGGTGAATAACGCCTCGCTGTTCGACTACGACAGCGCGGCCGACTTCAGCATCGCCAAGCTGGACGCCCACATGCACGCCAACGTCGCCGCCCCCATCCTGCTGGCGCAGGCGCTGCATGCAGCCACGCCGGATGGCCAGCAGGCCGTTGTCATCAATCTGCTGGACCAGAAGCTGTACAATCTCAATCCTGATTTTTTGTCGTACACCCTGTCCAAGGCTGCGCTGCACACCGCCACCACCATGCTGGCGCAGCAGCTGGCGCCGAAATTGCGGGTGGTCGGCATCGCGCCGGGCCTCACCATGGTATCCGGTGACCAGACCGAGGCCGGTTTCGCCAACGCGCACCAGCAAACGCCGCTGGGCCGTTCCAGCACCCCCCAGGACATCGTCGACGCGGTGCTGTACGCCGCCTCCGCGCGCGCCGTTACCGGCACCACGCTGCTGGTCGATGGCGGCCAGCATTTGATGCCGCTGGCGCGCGATGTGATGTTCCTGGCTAAATAACTTAAATCCGAAAGAAGGTTCTTCCATGCTGTCCGCCCTGATACACCCGCAACTGAACGACTGCCGCCGCCTGTTCCTGCGCAACTATGAAGTCATGATCAACATCGGCGTCTACGAGTTCGAGAAAAAAGGCGAGCAGCGTCTGCTCATCAACGTCGACCTGTACATCCCACTGGCGGTATCGTCGCCGAGCCACGACCAGCTGGAAGAAGTGGTGGACTACGACTTCATGCGCAACACCATCGCCACCCGCATGGCGCGCGGCCACGTGCAGCTGCAGGAAACCCTGTGCGACGACATCGTGCGCGAAATGCTGGCGCATCCAAGCGTACGCGCCGCACGCGTATCGACCATGAAGCCTGACGTCTATCCGGATTGCGAAGGCGTCGGCGTTGAAGTATTCAAGATCAAGGAACAAGCATGAACGCGGTCATCGACGAGAGCATCAGCGCCAAGGCGGCTGACAAAATCGCCCACGAGAACAACAAGCTGCACAAGCGCCTGTGCCGCCTGGTGGGCCAGGCCATCGGCGACTTCAACATGATTGAAGACGGCGACAAAATCATGGTCTGCCTGTCCGGCGGCAAGGACTCCTACGCCCTGCTGGACATCCTGATGACGCTGCGCGAACGCGCACCGATCAACTTCGAGATCGTCGCCGTCAACCTGGACCAGAAGCAGCCCAACTTCCCGGCCGACATCCTGCCGGCCTACCTGGAAAAGCTGGGCATCCCGTTCCACATCGAAAACCAGGACACCTACAGCATCGTCAAGCGCCTGATCCCGGAAGGCAAGACCACCTGCTCGCTGTGCTCGCGCCTGCGCCGCGGCATCCTGTACCGCGTGGCCGATGAACTGGGCTGCAACAAGATCGCGCTGGGCCACCACCGCGACGACATCCTCGAGACCTTCTTCCTGAATATGTTCTTCGGCGGGAAAATCAAGGGCATGCCGGCCAAGCTGGTGTCCGACGACGGCAAGCACATGGTGATCCGCCCGCTGGCCTATGTGAAGGAAGAAGACACCGAGCGCTACGCCGAAGTCAAAGGCTTCCCGATCATCCCGTGCGACCTGTGCGGCTCGCAGGAAAACCTGCAGCGCAAGCAGATCAAGGCCATGATGCGCGACTGGGAGAAAAAACACCCTGGCCGCGTGGAGAACATCTTCTCGTCGCTGTCGACCGTGGTGCCATCCCACCTGATGGACCGCGACCTGTTCGGCTTCAAGGACATCAAGGCCGACGGCATCGCCAACCCGCTGGGCGATATCGCCTTCGACGAAGAACCTTGTTCCACGCCGGCCTCGGTTCCGGGTATTATTCCGTTGCAAAGTATGCAATGATGTTCTTCCTTTACCCCCGGCTAAACGGAAGCACCATCAACCCAGGGTAAAGGAAAAATAATGAAAATCGATACCAGCGCATTGAGCTCGGCTTTGGCGGCGAGTTCGTCGCAAGTCAAAAAGAGTGACGGCAACACGGGGTTCGGCGCCATCCTCAAACAGGCGGAAACCAGGCAGTCGGCAGCAGCGGCGGAGCTGGAGAAGTATGTCAAGATGACGCCCGCCGAACGCATGACCCAGGCCATGATGAAAAAGCTCGGCATCAGCCAGGACAAGTTTGACGCCATGTCACCGGACCAGCAGGCGGCCGTGATGCGCAAGGTGCGGGACATGCTGAAGCAGGAGATGGAAGAGGCGGCGCAAAAACAGGGCGCCGCCGCTTCCGGCGCAGTTTAGTACTTCTGCGCGGTACGCATCACTGGATACAGGTTGTAGCGTTCGTCCCACGATGCGTGCCGTTTGGCGAAGAATTCCAGACGCTTCGCCGGGCTCTTGTTAAATTCCGCATCGCTATCGAGCTTCTTCTGGAACTCGGCACGCAGCGCCGGATCGGCCTGCAGCTGCTCGCGCGCCACCTCCTCCGCGACATACTCCTCCATATACTCCTTGCGCTCAAAGGCGTTATTGAATTCGCCCCAGGCCAGCAGGCCATCGGCGCCGCGCGGTTCCAGCAAGGTCATGACCAGGCGCGCCTTGGGCTGGGCGATCGGCACAAACAGCGCGCCCTTGGCCACGGTACGGCGCTCACGTCCCCAGTCGCCTTCCACCGCCAGCGACTGATGGCCTTCAAACGACTGCGTACCAAACTTGGCCTTGGTGGCGCGGAAGGTCTCCACCTCGGCCGCCATCTGGCCGGCGCCAATCACCTTGAAGCTGATGCCATGCTGTTTGAGCTTGGCGCCGACCCAGCCGGCATCGGCCAGCGGCACGATGTAGCCGCCCAGCGGCGCCGCTACTTTCAGGTCCGGCACGATTTCATCACGCAGCGGCACGGTCCACATCTGTGGCTTGGTCTCGTCATAGCGGGTCCACAGGCCGCCTGAAATCTCCGAATGCTCGCGCGTATATTCATAGCCCGGGAACTGGATGGTCCTGGCGTTGAATGTGGTGCGGTAGCTGAGCGGGAATTCGCTGCCGGCCATCGCTGCCGCGCGCGCATCGGCTTCCTGCGTCAGCTTCTGCCACTCCTTGCCATGCTGGGCCACCTGCGACAGCAAGGACACGATGGTGTTGTGGGTGATGCGTACGCGGGCCGGGTAATCCTTCCACGAATGGGTTTCCACCAGCATCGCAAAGCGGTTACGCATCGGGAAGTAGCCGGTGGAGAAGCGCGCCGTCGACATGCTGTCGACAAAGCCGGACGATGGATCGTCTTCCTTGTCGAACGACATATAGTAGGACTTGGGGTCCGAACCCTGCGCCGTCAGATCGGCAATCACGTTCTTCTGCAGCGCGGCGCCAGCCACCTTGAGCGCCTCGTCGCCGCCATGCACCGGCTCCACCTGGATCGACACGTCAGGCTGGAACTTGGCGCCGTCGGTCACATGCAGGTCGATGTAGGCCAGCGGGTCCCAGGCGTTGACCAGCGCCAGCATGGCCTGCATTTCCGGCGCATCGGCCTTCACGTAATCGCGGTTCAGATTGTAGTTCTGCCCCGTGGTGCGCCAGCCCATTTCCACCGGACCGCGCTGGTTAGGGCGGTTGTATTTGCCAAAGCGCTCATGGCCATCGACATTGAACACCGGCACGAACAGCAGCACCTGCTTGTCCAGCGCACCCGGCGCCACCTTGTTTTCCAGCGCCTCGCGCAGCGCCAGGAAGCCGGCGTCCTTGCCATCGATCTCACCCGCGTGAATCCCGCCTTGCACCAGCAGCACCGGCACGCCCTTCTTCTTGGCCTGTTCCGCCGTCAGCGCGCCGGTGCGCGAGACCGCCAGCGCCAGCATGGGACGGCCTTCCGGCGTGCGGCCGAATTCAAAGCAGCGCACCTCTTTCGGATAGGCTTTCTGGAACTGCGCGCACAGCGCGATCACTTCGTCATAACGGCCGGTGGTCTGGAAACCGGAGCGTTCGGAGATGGTGGTCAGCGGTGCGGAAGCGGGAGCGGCTTGGGCCAGCGGTGCGCTGGCAGCAAAGGCAAGCAGTAAGGCGGAGCGAATCATGGAGAGGCTTCCGTAGCGAAGGTTGATCGACCGATGCCTGTACCGGCATCGGATGCGATAAAAATTATAGTCTGCTTTATCGACCTTCGTGCAGGCGTATCGATATCTGCTTGCCCTCCGGCCGCTCCAGCTCCAGCGGACCGTTCAGCGGCAGGCCATTCAGGCTGCGGCTATGCAGCGGTATTGCGGGGCAGGCGCCCGTCACGTGGTAGCGCAATGCGGCCGCCAGCGAGCTTTCGTAGACATCGCCCAGCTCATGGCCGACATCGTCGCCGGCCTTGCAGGTCGGCGCAAAGCCATCGGCATAATCGCCAAAGCCTTTGTTGTTCGTGCCCTGCGTCTCGATGGCGAAATAGGTGGTGCCGCAGTTGGGCGCGGGCGTGAATGCGTATGGCTTGCCGCACGTCGTGCCGCCGATGAGCGTGACATCAACGTCGATGCCGCGCAGGCCATTGATGACCGATTCGCTGGCGGAGCAGGTACCGGCTGTGGTCAGTATCGTCACATGCCTGAGGCCCAGCGAAGGCAGCGGCGTACCGGATTTCAGCTTGGACGGCACAAAGCCATAGGCCGTCGAAGAAAACATCTGCGGCGCCGTCGGCTTTTGCTTGTCGTTGTGCTGCAGCGTCTCAAACACTTTGTCCCCAGTGGCAGCAGGGCCGGCGATCATGTACGCCAGTTCCGCTGCCAGCCGCACATAGCCGCCGCCGTTATACCGCATGTCCAGGATCAGATCCGTCACGCCGGCATTCTGGAAACCGGTGAAGGCGTCCGCCAGCAGGCTTTCAGCCACCGCATTGTGGTCATTGAACTGCAGGTAGCCGACCTTGCCCCGGACCGTCTCCAGCACCTTGACGTTTTGTACCGGCACCAGCGCCAGCCTGGCAGAGGTCAGCGTCACGGGTAACGAGGCGCTGCCGCGTGCCAGCACGAAGTTATGTGCCTCGCCCGCGGTCTTTGGCGACAAGCCCGCATTGATGACCGCCAGATCGGCGGCGCCGGTGACCTGCATGCTGACGCCGTCCACCGCCACCACCGTGTCGCCACGCCGCGCACCGGCCAGTGCGGCCGGCGATCCCGGTTCCACAAAGGCCACCACCCACACACGCGGCAACACGCCGGTCGGCGTGCGCGACCAGGTAATGCCATAGCTCAGCGACACGCCTTCGTTGCTCATCGCGCTCCAGACTTCGGAGGGATAGCTGAAGTGGAAGCGGTCCTTGAGACGGCCGGACGCGGTGACAGCCGGCGTTTTCAGCACGGCGAAATAATCAAGTGGCGTCTTGTAGTCCGCCATGTTCAGATTGGTGGGGATTTCCTTGTACCACAGGTAGCCGTCGTCGATGTAGGAATGCATCCAGCGCAGCTCATCGTTCAGCGTGCCCTGGATATCGAGGTAAGGCATGCCGTTGGGCTGCTGGCCGGTACGCGGATGTTCGCAGCGGCCGAACAGCGTGAACCAGTCAGGCTTGGATGGATCGGAAGGCGTCGGCTGTACCGGCGGCGTCACCGGCGGGTTGACTGGCGGCGTCACTGGCGGCACCACGGGCGGTTCGGGTGGCGTGACCACCGGCGGCGTCACTGGCACTGGCGCGGGTGGAGAATCGCCGCCACAGGCAGCCAGCAGCACAGGCAAAAACGCCAACAGGGACAGCAGCTTCGAATTCAGTTTCATCGGCAAGTAAGTCATGAGCAAGGCTGCCGATTATAGTACCGATCAAGCCTGCAAATCCGGATCGCGGCGCAGTAATTCCGCCAGCCAGTCGGCAAACACGCGCAGGCGCGGCGACGCCATGCGGCCCTGCGGATACAGCAGCGAAATCGGCAGCGAAGTAGACGGCGTGGCGTGCAGCACTTCCACCAGCGCACCGCTGGCCAGATGCGGGCGTGCCTGGTAGCGCGCGGCCTGCGCCAGGCCCATGCCCTGCAGCACGCACAGCAGGTTGGCATCCGCATCGTTGACGGCGATGGCGCCGCGTATTTCCGTGGTGACCACGCGCCCATCGACCACAAAGTCCCAGTCATAGGGCCGGCCTGTGCGTCCGGAAAAATGCAGGATGCCGTGGTGCGCATGCAAATCGGTCCAGCTCTGCGGCATACCGTGCGCCGCCAGGTAGGACGGCGCGGCCACGGTCAGGCAACTCATATGTCCCAGCGTCCTGGCGACCATGGCCGAGTCCTGCAGGATGCCGACGCGCAGCGTGCAGTCCAGCCCCTCTTCGGTCAGATCGCTAAAGCGCTCGCTCATGCTGACGACCAGGTCCACTTCCGGATAGGCGCTACAGAAGCTGGCGATGTGCGGCATGACGATATTGCGGCCCAGCGTACCCGGCAGGCCGACCCGCAGCTTGCCACGCGGCTTGCCTGCACGCTGCCCGCGAAACGCGCCCTCGGCATCCTCCACCGCTTGCAGGATCTCCAGGCATTTGTGGAAGTAGTCGGCGCCGTCCGGCGTCAGCGACAGGCGGCGCGTGGTCCGCTGCAGCAGCTGCGTGCCCAGAAAGGCTTCCAGCTTCTTGATGGTGGCCGTCAGCGCGGCGCGCGGCAGATCCAGCGTCTCGGCAGCCTTGGTATAGCTGTTGGCCTCGACAATGCGGACGAAGGTCTGCATGGCTTTGAGTCTGTCCATGGATTGTTCACCTGATTGTTCACCGAATTGTTCATATTATGTGAAAAGTGTTAGCGCATTATGCCCTAATTATCTTTGCCCGGCTTTTGCCTAGAATTTGCCCATCGCAATCTCCCCTGGAGCATCACCATGAGCAACCACGAAGAAAAAGACATCAGCCCCGGCATGGTCACCTTGCTGGCCAGCGCCACCGGCCTGATCGTCGCCAGCCTGTATTACGCGCAAACCCTGGTCGGCCCGATCAGCGCCGCTACCGGCCTGTCGCCCGAAGCGGCGGGCCTGATCGTCACGCTGACGCAGATCGGCTACTGTATCGGCCTGCTGTTCATCGTGCCGCTGGGCGACCTGCTGGAAAACCGCCGCCTGATTTTCACCGGCCTGCTGTTCACCTCCGCCATGCTGGTGCTGGCGGCGGTCAGCACCAGCGCCTGGATGTTCCTGACGGCCGCACTGGGCATCGGCCTCGGTTCCGTGGCCGCGCAGATCGTGGTGCCGTTTGCGGCGCACCTGTCGAAGGAATCGACGCGCGGTGTCACAGTCGGCAAGGTGGTGAGTGGCCTGCTGCTCGGGATCATGCTGTCGCGCCCTGCGGCCAGCCTGATCGCCGACGCCACCAGCTGGCACGTGGTGTTTGCCGGCGCCGCCGTGGTGGTGCTGATGGTCGCCTTCGTGCTGCGCGCCAAACTGCCGCAACGCATGCCCAATCACCACATCAGCTATCCCAAGCTGATGGCCTCCGTGTGGCACCTGTTCCTGCAAACGCCGGTACTGCGCCGCCGTGCCGCTTACCACGCCGGCCTGTTTGGGTCGTTCAGCCTGTTCTGGACCGTGACGCCGCTGATGCTGGCCAGCCCGGCCTTTCATTTGTCGCAGACGGGCATTGCCATCTTCGCGCTGGTCGGCATGGCGGGTGCAATCGCTTCGCCCATCGCCGGCAAGCTGGCCGACCAGGGCCACACGCTGATGGCCACCGCCGCCGCACTGGCGCTGGGCGTGATCGCGTTTGCGTTGCCGCTGCTGGTGCCAGGCTCGCGCAATGTCGCCCTGGCGATCCTGGTGATCGCGTCGATTGTGCTGGATATGGGGGTGGCAGCGAATCTGGTGCTGGGCCAGCGCGCCATCTTCTCGCTGGGTGCGGAAGTGCGCAGCCGTTTGAATGGGGTGTACTTCGCGTTGTTCTTTGCCGGTGGCGCCGTGGGTTCGGCGCTGGGTGGCTGGATGTATGCCACCCACGGCTGGCACGGCGCCCTGTTGACCGGGATGGCCTTCAATGGCGCCGCGCTGCTGTACTGGGTGACCGAGTATCTCGGCCACACCAGCGATCAGCGTAAGCCAGCGGTAGATCTGTCTTAACCGCCGAAGTGGTAGTTCAGCTCGACCCAGCCCTGGCGGCCCATCGGGCTGTAGCTACCCACCGGGTAGTACGGCCAGCCGCCGGTGTTATCCGCCTTGACCTGGTTGAACAGATTGTTCACCGCCACCGACAGGGTAACGCGCTCGTTGACGTGGTACACCACACTGCCGTTGACGCGCGTGGTCGGCGTCAGGTAAGCCGTGCCGGCGCCGTTCGGAATCTTGCTGTAGCGCTGCAGGAACAGGGTGTTCGACCATTTGCCCACGTTCCAGGTCACGCTGGCATTGAGCTTGTCACGCCAGTCGGTATTGCTCATGTCCTCCAGATCGTTTTCGAGCGGGTCGCCGGTGAACTGGCGCGAGTGCTTGTTCAGGGTCTTGGAGTAGTTGGCCTTGGTGATGAAATTGCCGTAGTCCTTGGTACGGAAAACATACTTGGCCGAGACGTCGATGCCATCCACTTTGGTCGATGCCGCATTGATCGGATTCACCAGGATCTGTTTGATCTCACCCGGACGGTTCAGCGCATTATCCGGGTAGCGGGTAATGCGTGCGATCGCATCGGCGCAAGTTGGCGAGGTCAGGTCGCCCTTCCCGCGGCACTCCGCTTCGTCACGCAGCAGCTTGTCGGAACTCAGGTTGGTGACCAGGTCGTCGATCTTGATGTTCCAATAGTCCAGCGAGACGTCGAAGTCCGCGCTTGGCGACCACACGATGCCCAGGCCGGTCGAACGGCCCTTCTCCGAACGCAGGTCCTTGCTGCCGGTCTGCACATAGTCCGCACCTGGCGAGTAGTTGGCGTAGTCGCAGCTGTCGATCGGCTGGCCCGCCTTGGCGCAGCGCCAGTAGTCGGTAGTTTGCGAATAGTAGCCAGTGCCGCGTGCCTTGTAGATGTAGTTCATGTCAGGCGCGCGGAAGCTGGTGGCGTAAGTGCCGCGCACCAGCACCTGCTGTACCGGACGCCATTCCACACCAGTGTTGTAGGCGAACTTGCCATCGTTGCGGCCAGCGAAGCTGTAACGGTCATAGCGGCCGGCCAGCGTGGCATCCACCGTTTTCACCACCGGGATATTCAGTTCCGCACCCAGCGCATAACGCTTGCGGGTACCGGCGGTAACGTCGGCGCCCGGCGTGGTGTAGAAGTAGCCCTGGTTGATGCGCGGATCCGGTTCGTTCGAGAAGCCCTGCTTGCCCACTTCCGCCACGGTTGCCACTTTCAGCGGACCGGCAGGCAGCGCGAACGCTTCGCCGTTAGCGCTCAAGCTCAGGGTATTGGTCCACGACTTGTCGTTGCTGACTGAGGCATCGGTGATGCTGTTGAATTCCTGCGGCGTCAGGCGCTTGGTCAGGCGTGCCGGATCAGGCGCGAAGATCGCTACGCCATTCTTGTCCACGCCCTGCTGTGGGCCGAGGAAGAAGCTGTCGATATTGGCCAGCGCGCGCGGGCGGTGGTCCTGGCTCTTGTACAGCGAGGCGGTATAGCCGGCTTCATAGCCCCAGGTGGTGCCAGGGATGGTGCCGCGCGCGCCAAACGACAGCGAGCTGGCCTTGTCATCCCAGAAGCGGTTGTAGCGGTCCACGCCGCCGATTTCTTCTGGCGAGATGTAGCGGGTCCAGGCCTCGTAGGCATTGGTGTTCTGGTTCCAGAAATAGCTGTCGGTCAGCGAGCGCGAGGTCCACGACGGGCCGCGCGTATTGTTGGTGCTGCGGTTCTGGCCATACAGCGCCTCGGCGTACAGCGTGATTTCCGGCGACAGCTCGTAGTTGGCGCTGCCGAACAGATTCTGGCTGCTGTTCTTGGTCTGCGTGGTCCAGTAGGTCGGCGCGACTTTCGGGCTGGCGCAGTAGCTGCCGGCTTTGGCGGTGTACTTGATGGTGCTGCCGCCGAACAGGTCGCCGATGCTGGAGCAGGTATCGCCCAGGTCCACATACTTGCCGGTGCTGACGTTCTTGCGCGCCAGGACCGTGGTCGGCGTGCCGGACCTGGTGGCCATGAATTCGCGGTCCGCGCTCCACAGCGGTTCGCGTTCCAGCAGTTCTACGCTGAACAGGGTGTTAAGCTTGTCGAAGCTCTTGCCGCCGGTGAACTGCACGCGCTTGTCGCCGCCACCGCCGCGCGAGCTGTCGCCCGCCTTCAGGTTGATATCGTAGCCTTCGACTTTTTTCTTCAGGATGATGTTGACCACACCCGCCACCGCATCCGAGCCATAGACGGCCGATGCGCCGCCGCTCAGGATTTCAACGCGGTCCACCACGCTCGATGGAATGTTGGCCAGGTTGGTGAAGTTGACCGTGCCTTCGTAGGCAATCGGGAAGTCCGCCATGCGGCGGCCGTTCAGCAGCACCAGCGTGTGGTTCGGACCCAGACCGCGCAGGCTGATGGCGTTGGCCGACGGCGTGAAGGTATTGCCGAAGTCGGCGCCCTGCACAAAGCCGCTGTTCTGCGTCTGATTGGTCAGCGCATCGAACACATTGCGGTAGCCCTGCTTCTCGATGTCATCGCCGGTGATCACGGTCACCGCCGATGGGCCTTCCGTGCCGGCGCGCGGAATGCGGGAGCCGGTGACAACAACAGCTGGCGGCGTGGTAGCCGCCGCTGACGATTCCTGTGCCTGTGCCAACGTAGGGCCGGCGACACCGCACGTCAGGGCGATTGCGCCTGCCGCCAGCGGGTTCAACTTGAATTTTGTTTTCATTGAAGTGGTCCGGGTTTTTAAAGGGTGCCACCTTAACAAGTGCAAACCGTTAAGAGAACGAATATAAATGCGCTTCTTTATGCGTTTTTCTAATTTATCAAGATATACAAAAACTTAAAACATATATCGTTATTAAATTAGGTATTTATATTGACAATGATGTCCTAATGTCACACTTTTCCACGGGCCTGAGGCAAAAAAAACGGAAGGCCGCAGCCTTCCGTCGAGGGGGGGGGGGATGAAAGCGGAATCAGGCCGCGTGTGGTGCAGTGGTGGTGTCGGCTTTCACGGCGGGTTTGCCGAAATTGGCCAGCAGCGTGGCTTCTTTCTGCTTGGCCGCCTTGAGGTGACGTTCCTTCACGTGGCCATAGCCGCGGATGTCTTCGGGAATGCTGGCGATGGCCACCGCTTGCGCCAGGTTGTCCGCATTCAGCTTGGACAGCAAGCCACCGATGGTGTTGCGGTACCCGGTAATCAGCGCACGCTCCATCTTACGCTCTTCCGTGTAGCCGAAGACGTCCAGCGCCGTGCCGCGCAGGCCTTTGAACTTGGCCAGCACGCCGAAGGCCTTCATCATCCATGGACCGTACTGCTTCTTGATCAGGTGACCTTGCGCGTCATGCTTGGCGAAGATCGGCGGCGCCAGGTGGAACTTGAGCGTGATGTCACCTTCAAACATGCCCGCCACCTTCTGCTGGAAGGCGCCGTCGGTGTACAGGCGGGCCACTTCGTATTCGTCCTTGTACGCCATCAGCTTGTAGAAGTAGCGCGCTACCGCCTCGGTCAGGCGCGTGGTCTTGCCCAGCTTGGCCTCTTCCGCACGGACCTGGTCGACAAACGATTTATACTGTTTGGCATAATCGCTGTTCTGGTAGGCGGTCAGCAGCTCCATGCGCTTGGCGATGATGTCGTCCAGCGTCTGGATGCGTTTGAACTCGATCACCTTCGCAGGCGTGGTCAGCTTGGTCACCGATGCCAGGTCATGCGCGGCAGTGCGGCCCCAGTTGAACGCGGCCTTGTTGAAGGCGACCGACACGCCATTCAGCTCGATCGCCTTGAGCAGCGCGGCTTCGCTCAGCGGCACATGGCCTTTCTGGAAGGCGTAGCCCAGCATGAACATATTGGTGGCGATGGAGTCGCCCATCAGGGCGGTCGCGATCTGGCCGGCATCGACGAAATCGACGTTGTCGCCGCCACAGGCACGGATGATTTCACCACGCGAAGAGGCATCCGGGAACTGCCAGTCCGGGTTCTTCACGAAAGCTGCCGTGGTGGCGCCGGTGGAGTTGATCATCGCATGCGTACGGCCTTCGCCCATGCGCGACAGCGCATCGCGCGACGCGGTCACGATCTGGTCGCAGCCGATCACCAGGTCGGCGCTGCCCGTGCCCACGCGGGTCGAATGCAGATCGCTCTGATGGTCCGCCAGGCGCACGTGCGACATCACCGGGCCGCCCTTCTGCGCCAGGCCGCTCATGTCCAGCACCATGGCGCCCTTGTTTTCAACGTGGGCAGCCACGGCCAGGATCTGGCCCACGGTCACCACGCCAGTGCCACCGATACCGGTGATCAGGATGCCGTACGGCTGCGCGGTGGAAGGCAGCTCCGGCGACGGCAATACCGGCATCGGCGCATCGCCCACGGCGGCTTTCTTCGGCTTCTTCAGCGCGCCGCCTTCCACCGTCACAAAGCTCGGGCAGAAACCGGTGGTGCAGGAGAAGTCCTTGTTGCACGAGGACTGATTGATCTGGCGCTTGCGGCCCAGGTCCGTTTCCAGCGGCTCCACCGACAGGCAGTTGGACTGCACCGAGCAGTCGCCGCAGCCTTCGCAGACCGCTTCGTTGATGACCGCGCGCTTGGCCGGATCTGGGTATTCGTTGCGTTTCCGGCGGCGGCGTTTCTCGGAGGCGCAGGTCTGGTCGTAAATCATGGCCGACACGCCCGGCTTGTCGCGCAGCTCGCGCTGGACGTCCATCAACTCGCTGCGATGGCGCACGGTGACGCCTGGCGCCCAGTTGTAATCGGACGGATATTTTTCCGGCTCGTCGGTGACCACGATAATCGGCGTCACGCCTTCCGCCGCGATCTGGCGCGAGATCATGCCCGGGTCGAGCGGACCATCAAAGGCCTGGCCGCCGGTCATCGCCACCGCATCGTTAAACAGGATCTTGTAGGTGATGTTGACCTTGGCCGCCACCGCCGCGCGGATCGCCAATATGCCCGAGTGGAAGTAGGTACCGTCACCCAGGTTGGTGAACACGTGCTTCTCGTTGGTGAACGGCGCCTGGCCTACCCAGGTCACGCCTTCCGCGCCCATGTGGGTGAAGGTCGAGGTCTCGCGGTCCATCCACAGCACCATGTAGTGGCAGCCGATACCGGCCAGCGCGCGCGAACCTTCCGGCACCTTGGTTGACGAGTTGTGCGGGCAGCCGGAGCAGAAGAACGGCGTGCGGTCGGTCTGCGGATTGCCTTTGGCTGGCAGGGTTTTCAGCGCCAGCTCTTTCGCCTCCAGAAACGCCACACGTTCCTGCACGCGCTTGGCGACCGGATGACCGGCACAGTAGTGCGCGATGCGCGAAGCAATGGCGCGCGCGATCTGCGCCGGGTTCAGCTCATAGGTTGCCGGCAGCAGCCAGTCGCCGTGGCCGGTCTTGCCCTTGTTGCTCCATTCGCCGGTGTCGTCGAATTTGCCGACCACGCGCGGACGCTGGCCATCCGGCAGGTTGTACAGCTCTTCCTTGAGCGCGTATTCCAGGATCTGGCGCTTCTCTTCCACCACCAGGATTTCGTCCAGGCCCTTGGCGAATTCGTGCACGCCATCCGCTTCCAGCGGCCAGGTCATGCCGATCTTGTACAGGCGAATACCGATATCGGCGGCGGCCTGTTCGTCAATGCCCAGGTCAGCCAGCGCCTGGCGCGTGTCCAGATAGGATTTGCCGGCGGTGATGATGCCGATTTTCGGCTTCGGCGAATCCCAGATGATCTTGTTCAGCTTATTCGCACGGCAGTAGGCCAGCGCGGCGTACCACTTGTAGCTGTTCATGCGGACTTCCATGTCCAGCACGGTGTCCGGCCAGCGGATATTCAGGCCGCCTTCGGGCAGATCGAAGTCGGTCGGCAGCTCGATCTTCACGCGGTCCGGATCGAAGTCCACCACGGCGCCGGATTCGATGATGTCGGTCACGCACTTCATCGACACCCACAGGCCGGTATAGCGGCTCATGGCCCACGCGTGCAGGCCGTAGTCGATGTACTCCTGCACCGACGATGGATACAGCACCGGAATGCCGCAGGCATTCAGGATATGGTCCGACTGGTGCGCCGTCGAAGACGACTTGGCCGCGTGATCGTCGCCAGCCAGTACCAGCACGCCGCCATGCTTGGCGGAGCCGGCGTTGTTGGCGTGCTTGAAGACGTCGCCGCAGCGGTCCACGCCAGGGCCTTTGCCGTACCACATGGAGAACACGCCGTCGTATTTGGCATCCTGGAACAGATTGGTTTGCTGGGTGCCCCATACGGCCGTCGCCGCCAGGTCTTCGTTCATCCCGGGATGGAATTTGACGTGGTGCGCGTCGAGATACTTCTTGGCTTTCATGGCCGTCATATCGACGCTGGTCACAGGCGAACCGCGGTAGCCGGTGATGTAGCCAGCCGTGTTCAGGCCAGCCTTGAGATCGCGCTCGCGCTGCATCATCGGCAGGCGGATCAGCGCCTGCGTACCGGTCATAAAGGCGCGGCCGCGTTCAAGCGTCCACTTGTCGTCCAGGGTAATCTCATCGCCTTTTAGCGACGGGTCTAGCTGCAAACCCTTTTGAGGTGCATTCATTTTGTCTCCAATATACTCAAACACTCCGCCGGCGCTTCGTCTGTGTGCTCTACTGCCGGCTTACTCTTATGCTGCGGTCTTGCCGGGGTCCTGCAAGACGCCGCGTTTAATCTGATCCAGTTCGATCGATTCAAACAGCGCGCGGAAGTTACCTTCGCCGAAGCCCTGGTCACCCTTGCGCTGAATGATCTCGAAGAAGATCGGCCCGATCACGTTCTGCGTGAAAATCTGCAGCAGCAGTTCGCGCTCGCTGTCATTACTGTGCCCATCGATGAGGATGCGCAGGCGGCGCAGCTCTTCCAGCTGCTCGCCGTGGTTAGGCAAGCGGCGGTTCACCAGTTCGTAATAGGTTTCGATGGTGTCCTGGAAGTCGATGCCGGCCTGCTTCATCGCTTCAATCGAGGTATAGATATCGTCAGTACCCAGCGCGATGTGCTGGATGCCTTCGCCGTGGTACTGGTCCAGGTACTCGGCGATCTGCGACTTGTCGTCCGACGATTCGTTGATCGGGATGCGTACTTTGCCGCACGGCGACGTCATGGCTTTCGACTTCAGGCCGGTCAGCTTGCCTTCGATGTCGAAATAGCGGACCTCGCGGAAGTTGAACATCTTCTCGTAGAAGTCGGCCCACTCCTTCATGCGGCCACGGTGCACATTGTTGGTCAGGTGATCGATATAGGTAAGGCCATGGCCGACCGGGTTGGCGACCGCGCCGGGGATTGCCACGAAGTCCACATCGTAGATGCTGATATCGCCAATCGCGCCCTGCTGGCCGTCGTTCTTGCCGCGCCAGCGGTCAACCAGATAAATCAGCGAATCGCCCACGCCTTTGATGGCCGGGATATTCAGCTCCATCGGACCGGTCTTGTTATCGAAGCCCCAGGCACCCTGCTCCAGCGCGCGCTGGTAGGCAAAGGCCGCGTCCTGCACGCGGATGGCGATGGCGCAGACCGAAGGGCCATGCTGGCGCGCGAAACGCTGGGCGAAAGAATCCTGTTCGGCGTTGATGATGAAATTGATGTCGCCCTGACGGTACAGGGTCACATCTTTGTGACGATGCCGGGCAATGGCGGTAAAGCCCATGCTCTCGAACAGCGCCCCCAAGGCTTTGGGGTCCGGGGCGGCGTATTCGACAAATTCGAATCCGTCCGTGCCCATCGGGTTATCCCATGGCTGGAATTTCATACACGTCTCCTTTATAGGAATACGCCAAGTATAGACCCGCCCTCGCAGCATAAAATTGCAAACAATTCCCATGCGTCGTCGTTTTGAGCAATAATATTGCCCTTAATTCCGAATTTCCGAGGTATTTATGACCAAAATAGCGCTGGACAAAACGGATCGTAAGATTCTGTCCATATTGCAGTCCGATGGCCGCCTGTCGAACCAGGACGTCGCCGAGCTGGTCGCCCTGTCGCCATCGCCCTGTCTGCGCCGTATCAAGCGCCTGGAAGAAGCGGGTGTGATCCGCCAATACGTGGCCCTGCTGGACCCCGACAAGATCGGCCTGGGCCTGCTGGCCTACGTGAACGTACGCCTGGAGAAGCACAGCGAAGCGGCCGCGCACAGCAACGCCCGTGCGCTGGGCGCCGCCAACGCACCGCCATCGCCACGCGCCGACTTCGCCGAATCCGTGGCCCAGTGGCCGGAAGTCGTGGCCTGCTACGCCATGACTGGCGAGATGGACTACCTGCTGCGCGTCCACGTCGAAGACATGGACCACTTCTCGCGCTTCATGATGGCGACGCTGCTGCGCCACCCGGCAGTGCTGGACGTGAAATCCTCGTTCGCCCTGCAACGCGTGAAAGACACCACGGCCCTGCCGCTGGTGTAAGCTATTCAAACCAAAGCCCTTCGCAGTTTGCTACTTCGCAAAATGGAGCCAATGTGAAAAAAGCTGATTTCCCTCCGCTTTTGCCGCCAGGGATTCACGAGCTCACATTAGCGGAGTTGCAAGCGATTGCGGTAACTCCATTCCTGGCAGATGCGAAGCGTGCATTGTTGTTCGCGTCGTTCCAACAATGGCTTCAAAAACTACAGTCTTTTCACGTAGAGGCTATACTTTGGATCGATGGATCTTTTCTGACGTCGAAACCAAGTCCGGCTGACATCGATTGCATCATGTGGGATCCAGAAACGTCGGTATCATTAACCTCAGCGCAATGGAATGAGGTTCGGAAGCTGACGGATCGAAACGTCGCCAGGGTCCAGTTCGGTCTGGATCTGTACATGGAAAAGCCTGCACCAGAAAAACGTCTGCACCGCCAAGCATATTTTCGTGGCCTGTTCGGTTTTCAGCACGATGAAAAGACGCCAAAGGGGTTTGTGGAGTTAAAAATATGAGCATCGACTTTCTAAAGCAGCATGCTCAAACGCTTAGCGAGTTCGCGGAGGACACTGCTGCAAGAGCTGCCCAGAATCCCCAAGATCCTTGGCTGGCAATAGCAGCGGACAACCAGCAGCAAGCGGCAAGCGATGCTCTGCAACATCTCTCGATTGCCTATGCCGAAGAAGCTGGAGAACTTGTCGATCTTCGGCTGATGGGGCCACGCGCAAACGGTTCAATTTCTCTGGATGCGTTCATCAAAATAGCAGACCCTTTGTCCAAAGCCTGGAAGGCCGCAGCGTACCGCATTCGGCATGGCATATCGGAAGGGCGGGCTGGTAAGGAAATTGCCGATGTTTTGAATCTGAAACTGGCAGGCATCGCAAGCGGATCGACTCGCGTTTTGATCACCGGTAGCAGCACTCCCGATCTGTCCGGCGAAAGCCTTCTGCAGTCGACATTACAGCAGACATTTCGACTACTGACGGCAAAGAACGAAGAATTTTACGATGCCGTGGACGCGGTAGGCGGCAAGGCCGCGCATTATCTTGGTGATGCGATTAAAGAAATTGAAGCAGCAGGGATGTCCGCAGAATTCACCTGGCACGCTCTGCACGAACAATACTCCTGGTACGGCAACTCGACTGAAATTGAACGCATCAAATCGCTCATCGCAGCAGCCACAAAGCCTGAAAGCTACGAAGAAGAAATTACCGGTGATGTTTCTGGGATAACCGATACAGGCAAGTTGGAACTACGGACTGCTACAGGAAAAGTGTTGATACGCTTCCCTTTGGATTTAATGGAAAAGGTTCAGCATCTGTCGATAGCAAAGCACGCATCTCTCCGCGTTAGCACAACAAAATATTGGGACGTCGTAGGAAGAAAAGACGTTTTTCAGCGTCTGCTGATTGATATTTTGTCATAAGCCTACTTGCGGCCGATCAGGCGCCCCAGCCATTTGACGGCGGCGCGCCTGTTGGCTTTGAGGGTGTAGTCCAGTACAGCGAATTGTTCGTCCAGCGCTTCTTGCAGCATGCTGGCCGGATTGGCGGGCGGCAGTTTGAGGTAGGCGTCCGCTTCGCCGTAATCGCGGTGGATTTCCATGCCCGCTTTTTTGGCGATGTGCATCATGGTCTTGTTGGACGACAGGCAGTGCATGTAGAGCGTGTCGACGTCGTTGTTGCGGCAGTGGATGGCGGCGCGCTCGAACAGTTTGGAGCCGATGCCCAGGCCACGCGCCGATCGGCTGACCGAAACGCCAAATTCCGCCACGCGCTCTTTCACCGTGACCGCACTTTTCGATTCGTCACGCGGCGCAAACGCCAGATGGCCCACGGCCACCAGCCGGAACACGCGGTTGTAGACGCCAAACACCATGTCGCGCGAGAAGGCGATGCGGTTGACGTAATGGGTGATCTGCTCATCCGGCAGCACGGAGCCAAAGCGCAGCAGGCGGTCGCTGTCCTCCAGATCCAGGAAGTGCCTGAGCATGCGGCGGCGGTCACGCTCGCGCAGCTCTTTCACCAGCACGGTCGGACGGCGCTTGCCGTCCTTGTGCTTGCCCCAACGGCGCAGCGGATTCTGGAACAGATCAGGGTTCATAGCGGTCCATTGTAAACGATGGTTTCAGCGCCGCGGCCAAGGCTTTTGCCAACTGCTTTCCGCTGCGGCGCACCGCATCGGCAAACGCGCTCACGGCCGCAGACGGCGGACGATGGCGCGGCAGCGCCAGCAGCACCGCATACGGAATCGCTGGTGCAAAGCGGCGTATCACCAGCCCCTGGCCTTGCGCCAGCCATGCCATGAGGGGATTGACCACGGTAACGCCGAGCCCCTGCGCCACCATCGCACAGGCAGCGGCGGAGCTATGCGTTTGCAGTATCGGCCGGTAGCTGACGCTGGCCGCTGCAAACGCCGCATCGATGCTGATGCGCTGCGGGTCGCCATCCGCCAGCCGGATGAAGGGCTGGCCGGCCAAATCGGCGGGCTTGATGACTTTGCGCCTGGCCAGCGCGTGGCCGGGCGGCAGCACGCAAACCTGTTGGCCTTCAAAGATCACGCTGTGCTCGACGCCTGCAACCGCCACGCCGCTTTCCATGACACCCAGATCGAACTGCTGCGCCGCCAGCCATTCGCCCAGCAGCGGCTGGTCCTGCGGCGTAATGCGGATGCCGGCGTCGCTGCCGTGGTCGAGGAAGGCCTTGCACACATGCGGCAGCAGCGATTGCGCCAGGCCGGGCTGGCAGATCACCGAGACCTGCACGCCGCGATGTAAACGGATCTCATCCACCGCCTGCCGCACACGCTCCATGCCGTGATACGCGCGCTGCACTTCGCCGAACAATGTGCCGGCTTCCTGCGTGGCCTGCAACCGCCCTTTGCCACGTTCGAACAAACGCATGCCGCACACATACTCCATGCGCGCCAGCTCACGGCTGACGGTCGGCTGCGATGTATTCAGCAGCGCAGCCGCCTCGGTCACGCTGCCGGTTTGCATGATGGCGCGGAACACTTCGATGTGGCGCAGCGTGAGAAGGGCTGTATCCATCGCATATCCAGAATGAATGAAATAGACAATTATATGCAATGGCGATATCCAGCGCATCCATGCACAATGACTGCATGAACTCACTACCTTTTAACGCCGTGCTGCTGCTGGTCGATCTGCAGCAAGCCGTCGACAATCCCAGCTGGGGACCGCGCAACCATCCCGACGCCGAACGTGTGGCCGGCGCGCTGCTGCAAGCGTGGCGTGCCGCAGGCCGGCCCGTCATCCATATCCGCCATGACTCGACCGAGCCGGCATCGACCTACCGGCCGGGCCAGCCCGGCCACGCGTTCAAGCCGGAGGTGCTGCCGTTGCAAGGCGAAACGCTGTTCGCCAAACAGACCAACAGCGCATTCATCGGCACGGAACTGGAAGCGCATCTGCGCGAGCGCGGCCTGGACACGCTGGTGATCGCGGGCGTCTCGACCAGCAATTCGGTGGACGCGACGGTGCGGATGGCAGGCAATCTGGGATTCACAGTCTGGCTGGTGGAAGACGCCTGCTTTACTTTCGACCGCATTGACTGGAGCGGCGAGCCGCGCACAGCACAGGAAGTGCACGACATGACGCTGGCCAATCTGCACGGTGAGTACTGCACCGTGACCAGATCGGCCACACTGATCTAGGACTCGTCTTCGTCGTCAGCTGCGTTCAACGCTGCCTTGACGGCCGACACGCGCGCGCCGTGCACGCGCTCAGGGATGCGTTGCGGATTGTCGGCACAGCTTTGCGCAATTTCGCCCGCATTGACGCCGCGTGCTGCCGCCAGCGCCATCTCCAGATGCGCCAGTTGCGGGAACGCTGCATCGGCATAGCTGGCATCCGGTCCAATCCGGCCACGCGCATCGCATTCCGTCGCCAGCAGCATCTGCGAAAAACGCGCCGGCTTGCGGAAGGCGTCGCAACGTTCGAACAAGGTGACGATGGTGTTGGAACGCAGCTGCAATGCGCGGCCGACGTTGCCGTGTTCACGCGCGGTCATCACCGCCAGGTCGCGGCACTCGGTTGGTACGCGCAGGCGTTTGCAGACTTGCTCCACCAGCTTGACGCCCATGCCTTCATGGCCGTGATGCGCCGGCCAGTTTGCGGACGGCGTGACACCCTTGCCCAGATCGTGCATCAGGCAGGCGAAGCGTGTCGGCAGGTCGCGTTCCAGTCTGGCGGCGCAGTCGATCACCTGCATCACATGGACGCCGGTGTCGATTTCCGGGTGCCATTTCTCCGGCTGCGGCACGCCCCACAAGACATCCAGTTCCGGCAGGATGCGCGCCAGTGCACCGCAATCACGCAGCACGTCGAACATGCGGGAGGGCTTTTGCTCCATGAGGCCACGCGACAGCTCCTGCCACACGCGCTCCGCCACCAGCGCATCGACTTCGCCCTGCTCCACCATCTGCTTCATCAATGCGTTGGTTTCAGGGGCGACCTGGAAATCACTGAAGCGCGCAGCAAAGCGCGCCAGACGCAGGATGCGTACCGGGTCTTCCGCAAACGCTTCCGATACGTGGCGGAAGATGCGCTGTTCAATATCGCGCTGGCCGCCGTACGGATCGGTGAGCGTGCCATCGTCTGCGCGCGCAATCGCGTTGATGGTCAGGTCACGGCGCACCAGGTCTTCTTCCAGCGTGACATCCGCCGACGTGTGGAACACAAAGCCTTTATAACCGGGCGCGGTTTTGCGCTCGGTGCGGGCCAGCGCGTATTCCTCCTGCGTTTTCGGATGCAGGAACACGGGGAAGTCTTTGCCGACCGGGCGGAAGCCTCGGGCGATCATGTCATCCGGCGTCGCGCCCACCACCACGTGGTCGTGATCCTTGACCGGCAGGCCTAGCAGCGCATCACGAACGGCGCCGCCTACTACGTAAGTCTGCATGGTCTCAGTCCGGCATTTCAGCGTCGTGCTTGGGCGCCACTTCGGTTTCGGCCAAGGCTTCGTTAATCCAGCGCGCGACGGCAGGATGGGCCAGTACGCGCTGGCAATAGGCGTCCAGCGCTGGCGCCAGCGTCACGCCGTAGGTACGGAAGCGGCACACCACCGGAGCGAAGTAGGCATCGGCAATCGAGAAGTCGCCGAACAGGAACTGGTGATGGCCAAAACGTGACAGGCACTCTTCCCAGATTTCGCTGATGCGGCCAATGTCGGCCTGCGTGCCCGGCGTGCGGCCCTTGCCCGGATAGCTGCCGCGGATATTCATGGACATCGAGTTGCGCAGATCGCTGAAGCCGGCGTGCATTTCGGCGCACACGGAACGCGCCATGGCGCGCGCCGCCACGTCCTGCGGCCACAGATGCAGCTCGGGGAACTGCTCGGCCAGATATTCGCAGATCGCCAGGCTGTCCCAGATGGTCATTTCCTCGCCGGCCAGCAGCACCGGTACGCGGCCGGAAGCCGAGTAGCTGCAGATGCGGTTGGCGGTGTCGTCCTGGTCCAGCAGCACGCGCACTTCCTGGAACGGGATGCCGAACGCGGTCATCGCCACCCATGGGCGCATGGACCACGACGAATAGTTCTTGTTGCCGATGACGAGCGTCAGGCCCGGCGAGCGCGCTGCGGCCAGCGCTTGCGACAGGCCTGGATCAAGTTGGGTAGTCTGCATGATGAGTCGTTCCTGTAGGGTGGGGAATCAGCGCGGCACGAAGCTGGTTTCCTGTTCTTCCTGTTCGGTATAGCCTTTCGGCGCCACGGTGCCCAGGCGTGCCTTCAGCGATTGCGGCCGCCCTTCAAACAGCGCCGCATAGTACGCGGTATTCGACATCACGTTCTTGACGTAAGTGCGCGTCTCGACGTAAGGAATCGATTCGATGAACACGGTGCTGTCCATCGGTTTGGTCAGCGTCGAGCGCCAGGTGCGCAGGCGCCCCGGACCCGCATTGTAAGCCGCAGTGGCCAGCACCTGCGAGCCGTCCATATTCCCCAGCACCATGTTCAGGTAGTTCGTGCCCAGCATGATGTTGTAGCGCACATCGCCCAGCATCTCCTGCGCAAAATCGGTGAGGCCGATTTTCTTGGCGATCCAGCGTCCGGTGGACGGCATCACCTGCATCAGGCCCGACGCGCCGGCATGCGACTGCGCGTCCATGATGAAGCGCGATTCCTGGCGGATCAGGCCATACACCCAGGCCTTGTCCAGGCCCAGCGTCTGCGTGGCAGGATGCATGACGTCGTTGTGCGGCGACGGGAAGCGCTGCGTGTAATCGACCTGGATGCGGGTACGCTCCGAGGTGTTGACCATGCGGTCGAGTATATTGTTCTGGCGCGCGAATTCGGCGGCGGCCAGGTGATCGCGCTCGCTCATGCCGCGCAAGCCCCAGTTCCATTCACGCGTGCCTTCAAAGCGCAGGCGCATGCTGAAGAACTTCAGCGCACGCTGGAAGTTGGGGTTGGCCGCCATCGGCGCGATCTCCGCTTGCGAAATCGGCTGGCCCGGCGTGGGAATCGTAATCAGCCGGCCGGTTTCTTCGAGCGCCAGCTGGCCGTAGTAATTCGACTGCTCCGAGATGCTGCGGAACAGCTGCAGCGCTTCGCCGCCTGGCTGGCTGCTGACGCCATCGCGCGCCATCAGGGCGCGGCCCAGCCAGTAGACCCAGGTCGGTTCATTGCGCAGCGCCGACGGCATGGCGCGGATAGTGTTCTCGACCTGGCGCCAGTCGCCGCTGCGCAGCGCGATGCGGGTCTTCCATTGCATCTGGTCGATCGACAGCGGTGCACCGTTGGCGCGCTTCCAGTAGTCGCTGGTTTCCGGCGCCAGCGTGTACGACGATTGCAGCGCAATCGCAGCCCAGGCCTGCTGCTGCTCCTGCGCCGTCATCTTCGGCGTGGCCTTGTTCAGCGCCAGCACCGCCAGCTTGACGCTGGTCTTGGCCAGGCGGCCGATGGCGACGATGTAGATCTGATGTTCGACCTTGCCATTCCCAATGCCCTTGGCCACCGCCACCGTCGGCAAATCAACCGCTTGCACGGCTTTCTTTTCCGGGCCGTCGAGCAGCGTGACGATGCGGCGCGCCTGGCCGGTGGCGTTGTATTCGCCGGACAGGCGCAATTGCGCGTACAGGTCCTCGGTGTTGAACTGGCCGTTCTGGTACAAGGTGGCGATGAGGTCAGCGCACGGCTGGCCGTAGCCGTTGGGCGCGGTCAGCAAGGCGCGTGCTTCATCGCCGACTTTCTGGCCCTTGAGGGCGCGCGAAATCAGCGCATAGCATTTGACTTGGGTATCGTCGTTGAGCACGAACAGCGGCAGCTGCTCGTCGAACGTCGCCCAGTCGCGTTTGCGGCCCAGCTCCAGCAGCCAGTCGTTGCGCAGGCGATCGACAATCGCCTGGCCTTCGTAGCGTTTGAAGAAGCTGCGGATTTCCTCCGGCGCGGCATCCTTCAAATGCGATTTCAGCCGATAATAGTCGACATACGACGGGATGGAATAGTTGGGCAGGCGCGCGGCGTAGAAATCCGCTTTGGAAGCGTCGTCCTGGCGTACGGCATCGCGCAGCAGCAGGAAGGCATCATCATCCCTGCGGCTATCGGTGTCGTCGGCGTGGGCGAACGAGGTTAAGGCAACGACGAGGGCGCCGGCAATCCATTTCGAAGCAGAAATCAATGTGCAACTCTCTTAAGACTTGAATCAATTATGACCAGCGCTCCAAGAATACCACGCAGCGATGCCAACTCACCAGTACAGAAGGCGGATTTACGGAAGCAACTGCTGACCGCACGCCGCGCCATCGACAGCGGCATGCGCGCGGCCTGGGACCATGCGATTGGCACGCAGGTGATCGCCTGGTGGAAGGCCGCGCAGCCGGCCGCGCTGGGCGTCTACTGGCCACTGCGCGACGAACCGGATCTGCATGCGGCCTACGCCGAGCTGTCACGCCTGGGCGCGAAGCTGATGCTGCCGGTGGTGGTGGAAAAACATGCGGCGCTGGAGTTTGCCGAATGGAGCATCGGCGAGGCCATGGTCAAGGATGCGATGGGAGTCGCGGTGCCGGCCGACCTGCGCTTGCAGGCGGCGTATCCACCGGCGCTGCTGGTGCCCTGCCTGGGTTTCAGCCCGCAAGGGTATCGCCTTGGATATGGCGGAGGATTCTACGACCGCACGCTGGCGCGTTACGATCCGCGCCCGCAGACACTGGGCATTGCGTATCAGTGCCTGCAGGTGCGCTTTGACAGCGACGGTCACGATGTGGCGCTGGACCGCATCGTGACCGAATCCGCTTAAACCAGGCGTTGCCACAGCGCGGTGGTCGCCGCGGCCTGGTTCATGCTGTAGAAGTGCAGGCCTGGCGCACCGCCTTTGAGCAGGCGTTCGCACAATGCCGTGACCACGTCCAGACCAAAGGCCTTGATCGAGGCCGAATCGTCGCCGAAGCTGGCTAGCTTCAAACGCACCCAGCGCGGAATCTCGGCACCGCACATATCCGAGAAGCGCATCAGCTGCGTGTAGTTCGTGATCGGCATGATGCCCGGCACGATAGGCACGTTGATGCCCAGCTTGTTGGTTTGCTCGACAAACTGGAAGTAGGCATCCGCGTTGTAGAAGTACTGCGTGATCGCCGAGTTGGCGCCCGCCTTGATCTTGCGTTCAAACGCCTGCAGGTCGTCCTGCGGCGAACGCGCCTGCGGGTGGACTTCCGGATAGGCCGCCACTTCGATGTGGAAGTGATCGCCCGTCTCCTGGCGGATGAATTCCACCAGCTCATTCGCATAACGGAACTCGCCGGCCGCGCCGTAGCCGCTCGGCAGGTCGCCGCGCAGCGCAACGATGCGCTTGATGTTATGCGATTTGAACTCGGCCAGGATGTCGCGGATCGACTCGCGCGTACCGCCCACGCAGGACAGGTGCGGCGCGGCGTCTTCACCCGCGGCCAGGATTTCCACTACGGTGTCCAGCGTGCCGCGCTGCGTGGTGCCGCCGGCGCCAAAGGTCACGGAAAAATACTTCGGTTTTAATGCGGACAGCTTGGTGCGCGTGGCGCGCAGCTTTTCCGCGCCTTCCGGCGTTTTCGGCGGGAAGAATTCGATACTGAAATTAGGATTGTCCATCTGGGTTCTTCAGAAGTAAGGTAGACAAAGCCCAGGAAATCACGCTGTACAGCAGAGCGCCACCGACGGCCGACAGGAAGCTGTCGACGTGGAAGCCATCCACCCACTGCGCCACCAGCCAGAACATGAAGCCGTTGACGATAAAGATGAACAAGCCCAGTGACAGCAGGGTCACGGGCAGCGTCAGCAACAGTAACACAGGACGTATCAGCGTATTGACCAGGCCTAGTACAAGCGCCGCGACGAGGGCCGCCTTAATGCTTATGACATCGACGGAATGCATCAGGTAAGGCACTGCCAGCAAGGCAATTGCATTGATTAACCAGGTAAGGACCAAACGCATGTAAAGTTCTCGCTGCAAAAAAAGCGGGGCCATTGGCCCCGCTTTCAGATTAATAACGGTAGTGGTCTGGCTTGTACGGACCTTCTTGCGTCACGCCGATGTAGGCCGCTTGCTCTTCGGTCAGCACGGTCAGCTGCGCATTCAGTTTTTTCAGCTGCAGGCGCGCGACTTTTTCATCCAGGTGCTTAGGCAGCACGTACACACCCACCGGGTACTTGGCAGTGTTGGCATACAGTTCGATCTGGGCGATGGTCTGGTTGGCGAACGACGACGACATCACGTACGAAGGGTGGCCAGTGCCGCAACCCAGGTTGACCAGACGGCCTTCGGCCAGCAGGATGATGCGTTTGCCCGATGGGAAGATCACGTGGTCCACTTGCGGCTTGATGTTTTCCCAGGTGTACTTCTTCAGTGCAGCAACGTCGATCTCGTTGTCGAAGTGGCCGATGTTGCAGACGATGGCCTGGTCCTTCATCTTCAGGATGTGCGCTTCGGTCAGGATGTGATAGTTGCCGGTGCAGGTGACGAAGATGTCGCCATGCTCGGCAGCGTAATCCATGGTCACCACGCGGTAGCCTTCCATCGCTGCCTGCAGCGCGCAGATCGGATCGATCTCGGTCACCCATACTTGCGCCGACAGCGCGCGCATGGCCTGGGCCGAGCCCTTGCCGACGTCACCGTAACCGGCGATCACGGCGATCTTGCCGGCGATCATGACGTCAGTCGCGCGCTTGATGCCGTCCACCAGCGATTCGCGGCAGCCGTACAGGTTGTCGAACTTCGACTTGGTGACAGAGTCGTTGACGTTGATCGCAGGGAAGGCCAGCTTGCCTTCTTTGTGCATCTGGTACAGGCGGTGCACGCCAGTGGTGGTTTCTTCGGTCACGCCCAGGATGTGCGGCAGACGCTTGGAGTACCAGGCCGGATCTTTGGCCAGGCGGGCCTTGATGGCGTTGAACAGGCAGATTTCTTCTTCCGAGCCAGGCGCGGCCAGTACCGAGATATCTTTTTCAGCGCGCGCGCCCAGGTGCAGCAGCAGCGTGGCGTCGCCGCCGTCGTCCAGGATCATGTTCGAATAGACCGGGTTGCCAGCGGCATCGTTAGGCCATTCGAAGATGCGGTGGGTGTACTCCCAGTATTCGTCCAGGGTTTCGCCCTTGATCGCGAACACCGGGGTGCCGTTGGCGGCGATGGCCGCTGCAGCGTGGTCCTGGGTCGAGTAGATATTGCACGATGCCCAGCGCACTTGCGCACCCAGTGCTTCCAGGGTCTGGATCAGCACGGCGGTCTGGATGGTCATGTGCAGCGAACCGGTGATGCGCGCGCCTTTCAGCGGCTGCGCAGCAGCGAACTCTTCGCGAATGGCCATCAGGCCAGGCATTTCGGTTTCAGCAATCTTGATTTCTTTGTTGCCCCATGGCGCCAGCGAAATATCGGCAACCAGGTAGTCTTGAGCGGATTTGAGTACGGCGTTCATCACGCCCTCCTTTCATGAGTTGAAAAAAGTAACGTGAGCGCAGTTGGGGATCTCCGAGCCTGGCGAAGCAAAGTTCGTCGCAGCGCTCCTCGGAACATGCATTTTAGCATCGTTAAACCGGGATGGCGACAACAATCCGCCCGTTTGTGGGGGCGCAAACCGCTGCCGGCAGGGCCGGCCTATATTTTATTTTTGCCCGCGAGTGCCGCCATGACCATCGATCCGCGCGACGCCATCTGGAACGAAACCCATGACCTGCTGTACCGCGCCAGCTATGCCGCCGAGCTGGAAACCGCGCTGCTGGCACGCTGGGTCTGGCTGGACAGCGTAACCAAGATTGCCGTCGCCATCGCGTCCGGCGGCGCGGCGCTCGCCGGCCTCGTATTCTGGAAAAATAGCGACTATACTTTTTTATGGCCGATGTTCACGTCAGCCAGTACGCTGCTGGCCATCATTTCCAAACAGCTGGCGGTCGCCGACAAACTCAAGATCCATACGGCCTTGGCCACCGCACTGAGCGCGATGGTGATTGATATAGGCTCGCTCATCGTCCGCATGAAAATCAATGCGGATTTTCCAGTCGCGGATTTCGAGAAGAAACTGCTGGGCTTCAGGAGCGCCTACCGTGTGGAGGTCAGCCAGTTTCCGCATGATTTGCTGCTCACGCAGGCGCTACGCATCAGCACGCAGGAAGCGGTGAATCGCACCATCGACTATCAATAAAGGACGCATGATGATTCATAAAGACGACCCCAGGCGCTACGAACCGCCCAACCCGATCCCGCCGCCGCCCAAGCGGCCAACGTAGCACGCCAGATAGCACAACGCCCCGAATCCGGGGCGTTGGTGTTTTCAGCTAAGGCTGAGCTTGATTACTTGAGGCCGGCCGCAGCGCGCAGGATGGCGGCCTTGTCGGTGCGCTCCCACGAGAACTCCGGCTCTTCGCGGCCGAAGTGGCCGTAGGCGGCGGTCTTGGCGTAGATCGGACGCAGCAGGTCCAGCATCTGCACGATGCCTTTCGGGCGCAGGTCGAAGTGCTCTTGCACCAGTTCGGCGATTTTCTCGTCCGAGATCACGCCGGTGCCTTCGGTGTACACGGTAATGTTGATCGGACGGGCCACGCCAATCGCGTACGACACCTGCACCTGGCACTGGCGCGCCAGGCCGGCGGCCACCACGTTCTTGGCGACATAGCGCGCGGCGTAGGCAGCCGAACGGTCGACCTTGGACGGGTCTTTGCCCGAGAACGCGCCGCCACCGTGTGGCGAAGCGCCGCCGTAGGTGTCAACGATGATCTTGCGGCCGGTCAGACCGCAGTCGCCTTGCGGGCCGCCAATCACGAAACGGCCGGTCGGGTTGACCAGGTACTTGGTGTCCTGCAGCCATTCTTTTGGCAGCACCGGTTTGATGATTTCTTCGATGACGGCTTCTTCAATCGCCTTGTGCTGCATCTCTGGCGCGTGCTGGGTCGACAGCACCACGGTGTCCACGGCAACCGGACGGCCGTTGACGTAGCGCAGCGTGACTTGCGATTTGGCATCTGGACGCAGCCATGGCAGGCGGCCGTCCTTGCGCAGTTGCGACTGGCGCTCCACCAGACGGTGGGCGTAGTGGATCGCGGCCGGCATCAGTTCAGCGGTTTCATCGCAAGCGTAGCCAAACATCAGGCCCTGGTCGCCCGCGCCCTGGTCCAGATCCAGGCCTGCGCCTTCGTCCACGCCCTGAGCGATGTCCGGCGATTGCTTGTCGTAGGCGACCAGCACGGCGCAACCCTTGTAGTCGATGCCGTATTCGGTGTTGTCGTAGCCGATGCGCTTGATGGTTTCGCGCGCAACTTGAATATAATCAACGTTGGCGTGGGTGGTGATTTCACCTGCCAGCACGACCAGGCCGGTATTGCACAGCGTTTCAGCGGCAACACGGGCTTTCGGGTCCTGGGCCAGAATCGCGTCGAGAATGGCATCGGAAATCTGGTCAGCGACCTTGTCTGGGTGACCTTCCGAGACGGATTCAGAGGTGAAAAGATAATCATTTGACATCGCAAGCTCCTGATATAGGGGTGTAAACGGAATTGTCGCTTACCACGATGGCTTGCGACGCTTTAGCGATATTTATATCCCGCTTCGCAAGTTGTCATTAACTCAGCGGCTACTACTCTCATGGTATTTTACGCTTTTTTGAAAAAACTTGCTTCTGACACAGGCACAAAAACGACATGCTGGTTCCCATCTTCCGTTTTCTCTCGATCTTCCCATTGCCATTTTTGCATGCCGTCGGTGCAGCACTGGGCTGGGTGGTGTACTGGACGTCGCCGTCCTACCGCCGCCGCATGCGCGACAATATGCGCCAGGCCGGCGTCAGCCAGCATCTGAGCGCCGCCGTGGCGGAGGCCGGCAAGAGCATCATCGAACTGCCCTTTATCTGGTGCGCCGACCCGGCGCGCGTGTCGCGCCATGCCACGCTGGAGAACTGGGAACTGGTGCAGACCGAGCTGGACGCCGGCCGCGGCATCGTCTTCATGACGCCGCACCTGGGCTGTTTTGAAATCGTCGCCCAGGAAATCGCCCTGCGCACCGAGCTCATGGTGATGTACCGTCCGCCTAAAAAAGCCGCACTCAAGCCGCTCATCGAAGGCGCCCGCGCGCGCAACAACCTGCTGCTGGCGCCAGCCAATATGTCCGGCGTACGCATGCTGGCCAAGTGCCTCAAGAAAGGCAAGCCAGTCGGTGTGCTGCCCGACCAGGTGCCGCAGGAAGGCGAAGGCGTGTGGGCCACTTTCTTTGGCCGCGACGCCTACACCATGACCTTGCCGGCCAAGCTGGCCCTGCTTGGCGACGCCACCATCATCGTCACGTACGCGCAGCGTCTGCCCGGCGGCAAAGGCTATGTGATACGCTTCGTGCCCTTTGACGGCACGCTGGAAGGCGATAGCGCCGACCAGGCCCAGGCGATTAACACCGCCATGGAACGCCTGATCGTGCGCGAGCCGTCGCAATATTATTGGAGTTACAACCGCTACAAGGTGCCGCATGGAATTGACGCACCATCGGCGGGAGAACAAGTATGAAATTGATGTTAGGAATAATGTGGCTGCTGCACTGGCTGCCGCTGCCGGTGCTGGGCCGCTTTGGCGACGCCATCGGCAGCCTGCTGTTTGTGCTGCTGCGCTCGCGCCGCCATATCGCGCTGACCAATCTGCGCCTGTGCATGCCGGAGCTGACTGAAGCCGAGCGCGTGGACATTGCACGCCGCCACTTCCAGGCGTATTCGCGCAGCGTGTGGGAGCGCGCCATCCTGTGGTGGGCGCCGGAGTCGCGTCTGAAAAAGCTGATCCGGATTGAGCCGGCCGGCGAGATCCCGGTGGCCCAGATGACGGAAAAGCCGACCATCCTGCTGTGCCCGCATTTCGTTTGCCTTGATGTGGCGGGCGCCTCGATCGCCATGGAAGCCAGCGCCTCGTCGATGTATGTGACGCAAAAGAACGCCGCGTTTGACCAGGTGCTGCGCGCCGGCCGCGCGCGCTTCAAGCCGGTCAAGCTGTTCACGCGCCAGGACGGCATCAAGCCCATCCTGCGCGCGCTGCGCGACAAGCTGCCCTACTTCATGCTGCCGGACATGGACTTCGGCGAGAAGGACGCCGAGTTCGTGCCCTTCTTCGGCATCCAGGCCGCCACGCTGACCGCCACCGCGCGCATTGCCGCCACCACCGGCGCGCAGGTGATGCCGGTGATCGCCACCTTCCTGCCCGATTACCAGGGCTGGCGTGTGAAATTTTATCCAGTGTGGGACAATTACCCGGGTGAGGACATGGTGGCCGCGACCCGCCGCATGAACCAGTTCATTGAAGAGCGGGTGCGCGAAGCGCCGGCAGAATACTTCTGGACCCACAAACGCTTCAAGACGCGCCCGCAAGGCGAGCCTTCGCTGTACAGCCAACACTAAAAGCCCATGAAACTGAAATTCACCAAAATGCACGGCGCCGGCAACGACTTCGTTGTCATCGACGGCGTCAACCAGCACATCGATTTCACGCCGGCGCAATGGAAGCTGCTGGGCGACCGCCGTTTCGGCGTCGGTGCCGACCAGATCCTGCTGGTGGAAAGGCCTACCGAAGCGGGCTGCGATTTCCGCTATCGCATTTTCAATGCCGACGGCGGCGAAGTGGAGCAATGCGGCAATGGCTCGCGCGCGTTCGTGAAATTCGTGTCGGAAAAAGGGCTGACCGACAAGCAATCGATTACCGTGCAGACCAAGGCCGGCGTGATCGCGCCGCGCCTGGAAATCGACGGCAGCATCACGGTCGACATGGGCGCGCCAGTGCTGGAGCCGGCTCGCGTGCCGTTTGACGCGGAAGGCCTGCATGGTGAACAGCAAGGCCAGGATACGCTGTGGCCGCTGGTGCTGGAACTGGGCGGCGCGCGCGAAAGCGTGCTGATCTCGGTGGTGTCCATGGGCAATCCGCATGCGGTGCAGGTGGTGCCGGAAGTCGATACCGCGCCGGTGGAACTGACCGGCCCGCTGATCGAGCATCACTGCCGTTTCCCGAACCGCGTCAATGCTGGCTTCATGCAGGTGGTCAGCCGCCAGCACGTCAAGCTGCGCGTGTTCGAACGCGGCGTGGGCGAGACGCTGGCGTGCGGCACAGGTTCGTGTGCGGCCGTGGTGGCCGGCATCCGTCGTGGCCTGCTGGACAGCCCGGTGCGCGTCGATGCGCGCGGCGGCCAGCTGTCGGTAGCCTGGGCCGGCGAAGGCAAGCCGGTATTCCTGACCGGCCCGGCCGTGACCGTGTTTGAGGGCGAAATCGAGATCTAGGCAGCCAGCAGGTCGTCGCCGACGGCCGGCAGCCAGGTCTTGAGCCGGTACAGGCGCTGGCGGTAGTTGCCTTCCAGCCCATCCGGCCCGCTGTCGATGGATTCAAACAAGCGCACGATGCGGTCCAGCGCCTGCCGCTCGCGCGCCGTGCGCAGCAGCACCAGCCGGCGCTTGCTGCGGCCGTAGCTGGCGCGGATGTCCACCACCAGGCAATGGCCCTGGTCAGCCGCCTTCACATCCAGCAGCAGCGCTTCCGCCCGGCTCAGACCGAACAAGGCGGCCAGCTCCAGCCGCGCCGCCAGCAAGGGCTGGCTTTCCAATAGCTCCCGCGTCAGACACGCCAACAGGCTTGCCATCCAGCCCGCTTCCTTGGGCGCGGCAGCAACCCGCGCCAGCGCCGTCTCCGCTTCCGCGCAGCCTTGCGCAGCCGCTTTTTGCAGCCAGTAGGCGGCGCGTACATCGCTGTACTCATCCGTGCGGCGGTTGCGCCACGCGTACATGCCGCACTCGAGCTGCGCGCCGCAATGGCCCATTTCGGCCGCCCGCTCCAGATAGCTTTGCGCCTCCGCCACGCAGCGCTGGGAAAACTCGGGTTTCAGATAGATGCGCGACAGCGCGTACCACGCATCCGCCAGGCCTTGCTCGCCGGCCAGCGTCAGCCAGCGGATCGCGCGCTTGAAGTTGACGGCGGCAATGCCATTGCTCTGCCGCTTGCCGTCGCCATCCATGCGGGCAAACCACAGGCCCAGCGCCAGCTGGGCGCTGCGTTCGCCCGCGTAGGCGGCCAATTCCCGGCATTGATGCAGTTCGGCGTCGAGGTCGGCCGGCGGCAGCAGGTCGGCGCAGCGGGCCAGCAAGCTGAGTTGCTGCGGCCCCGGCAGCCAGTCGGTGGCGCGCGCCGCTTCCGCATCGGCGGGCGCCTCTGCCAGCAACGGTCCCAGCAACGACCGTGCCGCTTGCAGGAATGCCGTGGGGTCTTGCTGCCACAGCTGGTCCAGCCGTTGATAGTCCGCGGCGGCAATCGCGTTGTCCGCGCGCCACATCTGCGGCGCAGGCCGGCGTACCGCGACAGGACGCACGCGGCGCGGCGCCGCTGCGGCAGGGCTGAGCGGACCGCCGCCGTGTTGCTGCGTGAGCAGCCATTGCGCTTCGGTCAGGCCGGCGCGCGCGGCCACTTCCAGCGCCTGTTGTGCCTTGCCGTGCAAGGCGGTGGCCCCGGCTTGCACCGGATGCTGCAGCACCAGCTGCGCCAGCACCAGGCCCGCGTGTTCGATGCCGGCGTCATAGGCGCGCTCATACCAGCGCAGCACATCGGGCAGGCAGTTCCGGGCAATGTCATAGGGAATGTGGCTGCCGATCAGGCGCCATGCCTCCACCAGCTCCTGCCGGGCGGCACGGCTCAGCCAGTGCAGCGCGGTTGGCATGTTGAGCGGCAGACCGGCGCCGCCAAACAAGTAGAGCTTGCCCAGCGCCAGTTGGCAGTCCGCGTCTCCGGCACGGGCGCCACGTATGATCCCTAACTCTTCTCGATTGGCCATCGTCTCTTTATGAATGCGATTCATCGAAAGCGGGGGACGCCGCTGTGTTGTCTGCGGCGCCATATGAACCTAAGTTTAGCGTGCGATTGACGCCACACACCAGCCATACGCCCAAACAATATGCGTAGCGGCTTGATCTGCCACAAGCGCCCTCCCCCGCTCCGACCTGTACGCTAGAGCTGTTTTTATGCCCTGATGCATGCAAATCGCGCTCGGAACGGGGCAAATAAGGGGACGGGCAAGCGTTTCAAAAATACAACAGGAAGCCGGGCTTACACGGCTTTCGACCAAAACAACTCGTCACAATCGACCATTCCAGCACAATTGCCGCAGCCAGCCATTAAGGTTCTAGCAACCGGCAGTCTTGCAGCAGTGGGGATGAGAACTACACTTATAAAGGAATCACAAATGAAAAAAACTCTGGTGGCTCTGGCACTGACTGGCGTATTTTCTGTCGCCTACGCGCAATCGTCCGTGGTGATTTACGGCACGCTGGATGCAGGTGTTTCGCGGCGCACCGATACCGACGTGACTGCCGTCGGCAAACGCGATAACAACAAACTTGGTTTCCGTGGCGTGGAAGACCTCGGCAGCGGCCTCAAGGCGCTGTTCCAACTGGAGATCCGCTACGAGCCGGACACCGGCGTGATTGAAAACACCACCCGTCCCCTGTTCCAGGGCCAGAGCCGTGTCGGGCTGCAGGGCGACTTCGGTACGCTGCGGATCGGCCGCGCGCTGACCGCGTTCCAGGAAACCAGCACCGCGTTTGAACCGTGGGCCGGCATGCCGGCCGTGGCCGGCTACCAGACCGACTTGCAAGTGGCGGGCTATACCTCCGATCCGCTGAGCCCGGCCGGCAACTCGGCCAACCGTTTCTCCAACGCCGTGTTCTACAACACGCCAGTGATCGGCGGCATCTTCCAGCTCAACGTTACCGTCGGCACCAAGGAGGCTGCCAACAACCCGGTCATCATTGGCCGCGGCACGGCCACCCTGCCGCAATTCCCGGCCAACACCATGGCGCCGGTCAACCCGTACTCGCTGAGCGCGACCGTGACCAACGGCCCGGGCGCGGCCTATGTGGCGTATGAACGTAACGCCGTGTCCACCAAGCTGTGGTCGATCGGCGCCTCGTTCAAGCCGATTCCCGACCTGAAGCTCATGGGCTCCTACCAGCGCCAGGACCAGGACTACAGCGTGCCGATCAATCCGATCACCAAGGCCTGGCTGATCGGCGCCAACTACAACATCGGCGCCGGCATGATACGCGCCGGCTTCGGCCAGAAAACCCCGGACAACGTGCTCAACAGCGCAGCCATCGCCAAGACCAAGCAGTTCTCGCTGGGCTATGACTACAACCTGTCGCCACGCACCTATCTGTACATCGACGGCACCCGCAAGAAGCTGACGCCGGCGGCCACTTTCAACTTCTACAGCGTGGGTATCCACCACAACTTCTAACCAGCGCAGTCGCCAAGAACTGCCAGCGTGAGTTGGGGAATGACGGGCATGGGTCCACCATGTCCGTTTTTTTTCGTTTAGAATTGCAGTTCAACCTAGCCTACCAAGTACTTCAATGACTTCCCCACTGGACTCCAACGCCGTCGCGCAATACCTGACCGACCATCCGCATTTCTTCGAAGAGCACGCTGAGCTGCTGGGAGAAATCAAGTTATCCAGTCCGCTGACCGGCCGCGCCGTATCGCTGCAGGAACGCCAGATGGAAGTGTTGCGCGACAAATACAAAGCGCTGGAACTGCGCATGCACAACCTGATGCGCCTGGCTTCCGAAAACGAAGCCATCGCCAACAAGTTCCACCGCTGGACCCAGACCCTGCTGCAATCGGAAGATGTGGGTTCCTTACCACACGCGGTGACCAGCGGCCTGAAAACCGCGTTTGAAGTGCCGCAGGCGACCGTGCGTATCTGGGGCGCCGCGCCCGACTACCGCGACGAGTGGTTCGTCAAGGGCGTGTCGGACGATGCCCGCATCTTCGCCAACAGCCTGCTGGCGCCGTACTGCGGCGCCAACAAGGACTTTGAAGCGGTGCGCTGGCTGGACGATCCGACCGCCGTGGTCTCCACCGTCATCATCCCGCTGCGCAAGCCGGGCGACAAGCAAGCGTTCGGCCTGCTCATCATGGGCTCGCAGGACGCCAACCGCTTCACTGCGCTGATGGCCACCGACTTCCTGGTCCACATCGGCGAAACCACCAGCACCGCGCTGGCCTGGCTGCTGGCCTGAGGCCCGGCGCCATGAGCGACGTTCCAGACAGCAAGCTGGCCTGGATCGACGCCTACCTGGCCCATCTGGGCGGCGTGCGGCAGCTGTCGAAGCACACCACTGCCGCCTACGCGCGCGACCTGCAGGCGCTGGCCACACTGACCGGCGCCCAGGACTGGCCGCAGATCGACCATTTCGCGATCCGCCGCCTGGCCGCCAAGCTGCACGCGCAGCAGCTCGATCCCCGTTCGATTGCGCGCAAGCTGTCCAGCTGGCGCGGCTTTTTCAACTGGCTCAGCGACAAAATGGCGCTGGCCGCCAACCCGGTCCAGGGCGTGCGTGCGCCCAAGCGCGCCAAGACGCTGCCACGCGCGCTGTCGGTTGACGATGCGGTGCAGCTGGTGGCGCCCGCGCGCCCGGCGGCCGGCACCGGCAGCGAGCCGGCCGAGCTGTGCAACCGCGCCATGTTCGAGCTGCTGTATTCCAGCGGCCTGCGCGTCTCCGAGCTGGCCAGCCTGGACCGCATGCCCAGCCGCGATGGCCTGGGCTGGGTAGAAATCGGCAACCGCGAAGTCATTGTCACCGGCAAGGGCAACAAGCGCCGCAGCGTGCCGGTCGGCAGCGCCGCCATGGAGGCGCTGCAGGCGTGGCTGGCCGTGCGGCCCGCGCCCACCGACGGCAGCGACGCCCTGTTCCTGAGCACACGCGGCACACGCGTATCGCCGCGCGTGATCCAGCAGCGCCTGCAAACCCATGGCGTCCAGCACGGCGCGCCGGTCCACGTGCATCCGCACATGCTGCGCCACTCGTTTGCCTCGCACGTGCTGCAATCCTCGGGTGACCTGCGCGCGGTGCAGGAAATGCTGGGCCACAGCAGCATCGCCTCGACCCAGGTCTACACGGCGCTGGACTTCCAGCACCTGGCCGAGGTCTACGACAAAGCCCATCCGCGCGCCAAACTGAAATAAACGCCAGCCAACGCGTACTGATATCGCTCAATCAGGCGAATTGCTGGCGCCGCAAAAATTCCGGCATAATCGGCCGGTTGTATTTTTGCATTTGATCCCCATTTAGGGTTCCCCGATCACTGATAACGCGACATGGCTATGATTCCGACCACCATCCTCACCGGCTTCCTGGGCGCCGGCAAGACCACCTTGCTCAATCGCATCCTGCAGGAAGAGCATGGCATGCGCATTGCCGTCATTGAAAACGAGTTCGGCCAGGAAAACATCGACAACGAAATCCTGGTGCAGGACAGCGGCGAACAAATCGTGGAAATGAACAACGGCTGCATCTGCTGCACCGTGCGCGGCGACCTGATCGTGGCGCTGAGCAATCTGGCGCAAAAGCGCGAAGCGGGCGAGATCCAGTTTGACCGCGTGGTCATCGAAACCACCGGCCTGGCCAATCCTGGTCCGGTAGCGCAGACTTTCTTTGTTGACGAAGAAGTGGGCGCTAACTACATGCTGGACGCCGTGGTCACCGTGGTGGACGCGCGCCACGCGATGGACCAGCTGGACCAGCACGAAGAAGCCCAGCGCCAGGTCGGTTTCGCCGACAAGCTGCTGCTGTCCAAGGCCGATCTGGTGAACGCAGACCAGCTGGCGGCGCTGACCGCCCGCCTGACCCGCATCAACCCGCGCGCGCCGATCAGCAAGTCCGACTTTGGCCGCGCACCGATTGCCGAGGTGCTGGACCTCAAAGGCTTCAACCTCAACGACAAGCTGGAGCTGGACCCCGACTTCCTGCTGACCGAGCAGACCCACGAAGACGGCCACGTCCATGACGAACACTGCGGCCATCACCATCATCATGAGCATGACCATGCGCATGGGGAGCACTGCGATCACGACCATCACCACAGCCATCACACCGATGACATCGCGGCGTTCGTGTTCAAAAGCAACCGTCCGTTTGACACCGCCAAGCTCGACGAGTTCCTCGGCGGCCTCATCAATGTCTACGGTCCTCGCATGCTGCGCTACAAAGGCGTATTGTTCATGCAGGACGCTGATCGTAAAGTAGTGTTCCAGGGCGTGCACCAGATTATGGGCAGCGATCTGGGCGCAAAATGGGGAGAAAACGACGTTCGTGGCAGCAAAATGGTATTTATCGGCAAAAATCTGCCCAAAGACATCTTTATTAGCGGTTTAGAACAATGTCTGGTATAAACTATCCCGGTTTTGTGGGTAAAACCACAATCCCGGGCTGATTAATGTGACAAACTCTGTCGTATCGAAGGTAAGCGAAGTTATGACCAAAACTAATAAATCGACCCCAGCAGCCGCCGAGCGCATCCTGACCGAAGAAGAAATTCTGAAGATGGATGACAAGGATTATATGAATCCAGCGCAGATGGCCTTTTTCAAGGCCAAGCTGCAAGCGCTGGAAAAAGAGCTGCTGAAGAACGCTGGCGAAACCACCGAGCACTTGCGCGAAACCGTGCTGGTGCCGGATCCCGCTGACCGCGCCACCATCGAGGAAGAGCACGCGCTGGAACTGCGCACCCGCGACCGCGAGCGCAAGCTGCTCAAGAAAGTCCAGCAGTCGATCGTGGCCATCGACAACAACGACTACGGCTGGTGCGAAGAAACTGGCGAACCGATCGGCATTCCCCGCCTGATCGCGCGTCCGACCGCCACGCTGTCGCTGGAAGCCCAGCAACGCCGCGAACTGAAGCAGAAGCTGTACGGCGACTGATCGTTCCATCTCAGCAAAAAGCACGCGCCTGACCCCGCGTGCTTTTTTTACGCCGTTTTGCACAGTCCGTCCGATAGGTAATGGGGCAAAGCCGCCGCTTGCGGCTACACTATGTCGCTATGGGATTGTTCTCTATCTTCAAGAAGTCCGAGACCTTGCCGCCGCTCACCGACGATGAAGCGGCGCGGCTGGCTGCCAACAGCGAAGCCGAGCGCCAGAGCCAGCAAGCGCGCCAGCGCGAAATCGCCCGCGCCACCGCCATGAAGATCGATGCGATTGAATCGGCCATGGCGGCCGACATCTTCAACCTGCCCGAACCCGCCTGGGGCAGCCAGCGTCCCGTACGGCCGCCGCGCGCCGCCGGCAACGACGCCTTCGACGCCATCGCCACCACCCTGCTGTTGGGCGACGACGCGCTGCCGCTGGCCGTGGCCGATGCCGCCACGCCCGTGGTGGAAGAAATCGCCATCCTGTACGCCAACGGCCAGCGCGCCGTCGCCGAGCAGATGCTCAGCGACGCGGTTGCCGCTACGGCCGGCCTCAACAGCGACCGCACGCCGTGGTGGATGCTGTTCGACCTGTACCAGGTCAGCGGCCAGCAGGACGCGTTTGACAGCCTGTCGATCGACTATGCGAGCACGTTTGAAACCTCGCCGCCGCCATGGAATGCGCCGGCCGCGCTGGCCACCGCCTCGCCTGGCTGGGCCGGCCTGACGCCCACCGCTGCCCTGTCCGGCGTGCTCGACCAGCACATCGCGCCACAACTGGAGCGACTGCGCCAGCAAGCTGCCAGCAGCCCGGTACTGCGCCTTGAATTCAGCCGCGTCAGCGCCGTCGATGCCGAAGGTTGCGCGCTGCTGCTGGACACGCTGCGCCAGCTGCAAGCCAGCCAGCGCGAACTGATCCTGGTCGGCGCCCCGGCCCTCGCCACGCTGCTGCGCGACGGCATCGCCACCGGCCGCCGCGAAGGCGGCGAAGCGCCGTGGCTGCTGTTGCTGGAACTGCTGCAGCTGCAACAGCGCGAAAAGGAATTCGAGCACACGGCCATGGACTACTGCGTGACGTTTGAAGTCTCGCCGCCGTCGTTCACGCCGCCACAGCAAGTGGCGATGGCGCCGGTGCAGAACATCGCCGCCTCATCCGACCGCTTCATGCTGCCGCCCGTCATAGAACATCAGCTGGGGCCTTTACTCCCGGCGATCCAGCAGTATGCTGAACAGTACCCGGCGCTGGTCTTCGACTGCTCGCGCCTGACCCGCATCGACTACGCCAGCGCACTCCAGCTGCATTCCGTGCTGCAAGCGCTGGCGGCGCAAGGCGAGGGCCGCAAAATCGCCCTGCGCGACGTGAACCATCTGGTCACGGCGCTGTTAAGATTACTCGGCTACGCCAGCCTGGCGCGCATCTACCCGCACAAGTATTAACTTGCAATTCCGTTTCCCAGCCCCATTTTCCAGTCTTGAAGCAGTCCGCATCATTACTTTGAGGTAACTATGGAACAATTTCACGGCACCACCATCCTGTGCGTGCGCCGCAGCAAGCAGGTCGCGCTGGGCGGCGATGGTCAGGTCACGCTGGGCAATATCGTCATGAAGGGCACGGCCCGCAAGGTGCGCAAGGTGTACCAGGGCAAGGTCCTGGTCGGCTTCGCTGGCGGCACCGCCGACGCGTTCACGCTGCTGGACCGCTTTGAAGGCAAGCTGGAAAAACACCAGGGCAATCTGCTGCGCGCCTCGGTCGAGCTGGCCAAGGACTGGCGCACCGACCGCGTGCTGCGCCGTCTGGAAGCCATGCTGCTGGTGGCCGATGCCGAATCGACGCTGGTCATCACCGGCAATGGCGACGTGCTGGAACCGGAAGATGGCGTGGGCGCCATCGGCTCGGGCGGCACCTACGCGCAATCGGCCGCCAAGGCCTTGGTCGAGAACACGGAACTGTCGCCGTCGGAAGTCGTCAAAAAATCACTGACCATTGCCGGTGAGCTGTGCATCTACACCAATCTGAACCACATCATTGAAACACTGGATCCAGCATGAACATGACCCCGCAGGAAATCGTCGGCGAACTCGACAAACACGTGGTTGGCCAGGGCAAGGCCAAGAAGGCGGTCGCCATCGCGCTGCGCAACCGCTGGCGCCGCCAGCAGGTGGAAGAACCGCTGCGGCATGAAATCACGCCGAAAAACATCCTCATGATCGGCCCCACCGGCGTTGGCAAGACCGAGATCGCGCGCCGCCTGGCCAAGCTGGCCGATGCGCCGTTCATCAAGATTGAAGCCACCAAGTTCACCGAAGTCGGTTACGTCGGCCGCGACGTCGACACCATCATCCGCGACCTGATCGATATTGGCGTCAAGCAGACCCGCCAGGCCGAGATGGCCAAGGTCCGCGCGCGCGCAGAAGATGCCGCGGAAGACCGCGTATTGGACATCCTGCTGCCGCCGGCGCGCGATTTCGGCTTCACGCCATCCGGCGCGGACGCCCCGAAAGACGACAGCACGCGCCAGACCTTCCGCAAGCGCCTGCGCCAGGGCGAGCTGGACGACAAGGAAATCGACATCGAGCTGGCCGAAACCGGTCCGCAAATGGAAATCATGGCGCCGCCGGGCATGGAAGAAATGACCGAGCAGATCAAGTCCATGTTCTCCGGCATCGGCGGCCAGCGCAAGAAGGCGCGCAAAATCAAGATCAAGGAAGCCATGAAAATCCTGATCGAGGAAGAAGCGGCCAAGCTGATCAACGAAGAAGAAATGAAGCAGAAGGCGATCCAGAACGTCGAACAGAACGGCATCGTCTTCCTGGACGAGATCGACAAGATCGCCTCGCGTTCGGAAGTGGGCGGCGCCGATGTCTCGCGCGCCGGCGTGCAGCGCGACCTGCTGCCGCTGGTGGAAGGCACGACCGTCAACACCAAGTACGGCATGATCAAGACCGACCACATCCTGTTCATCGCCTCGGGCGCCTTCCATCTGGCCAAGCCGTCCGACCTGATCCCCGAGCTGCAGGGCCGCTTCCCCATCCGCGTCGAGCTGGAGTCGCTGTCGATCGCCGATTTCGAACGCATCCTGACCAGCACCGACGCCTGCCTGACCAAGCAGTACGAAGCGCTGCTGTCGACCGAAGACGTCAAGCTGGAATTCGCGCAGGAAGGCATTACCCGCCTGGCGGAGATCGCCTACTCGGTCAACGAGCGCACTGAAAACATCGGCGCCCGCCGGCTGTACACGGTGATGGAAAAACTGCTGGAAGAACTGTCCTTCACGGCCAGCGAAGACAGCGGCAAGACCATTGTGATTGACGCCGCGTATGTCAACGCGCGTCTGGATGCGCTGGCGGTCAACGAAGACCTGTCGCGCTACGTGCTGTAGGGAACGGGCATGGCAAACAAGGCCCTGGCAACCCGGCAAAAGATGACGATGCGCGTTGAGCCATCGCAAAAGGCGCCGCGCAACCCGGTGGCCGTGGCAGCCAAGCTGCGGGCCGGAGGCGCCGGCCCGCACGCCAAGCCGCAATCGGCAGACCGCCAGGCCAGCAAACGCCTGCTGGCCAAAATCGATCCGAAACGGCATCTGGATGAGCAGTGACCTTCGGCGGGGGCCCGTCATGGCTCCCGCTCCCGGTCGATGTTTAGAGTGTGCGTCAGTTAGCTGCGATGTACTAATTGATTATTCCGAAGATTGGCTCTCAGACCTAAAGGTATCGTGATACGATACCTTTTTTGTTTTTAACAAGGCTGGAAATGAGTTCACCGGAATTGCTGCTGCAAGTGCTGCGGACCCAGATGCGGGCGGCGGGCGTCACCTACAAAATGCTGGCGGAGCGGATTTCGATGAGCGAGTCCAGCGTCAAACGCATGTTCGGCCAGCAGGACATGTCGCTGTCGCGGCTGGCGCAAATCTGCAAGGCCGCCGGGGTGCCGATGGAAGACGTGCTGCGCGGCGCTGCCGACGCCACGCCGCAGGCCGACCGTCTGACGCTGCCGCAGGAAAAATCCCTGCTGGCCAATCCCAACCTGCTGCTCATGGCGATCTGCTGCCTGGGGCACTGGACGCTGGAGCAGGTGCTGGAAACCTATACGCTGACCGAGCCCGAGTGCATCGTCCTGCTGGCCGAGCTGGACCGGCTGGGCGTGATCGAACTCAAGCCGATGAACCGCTACCGCCTGCGCGTCTCCAACGCGTTCCGCTGGCTGCCGGACGGCCCGGTACAACAGTTCTTCCGCGAACATGCCGTCGACGACTACTTCAGCGGCAGCTTCGACGGCGCCGGCGAAACGCTGATGTGCCTGCCAGCGCGGCTGTCGCTGCCCAGTGCGCTGGAGCTGGTCGGCCGCATCCAGCAACTGGCGGGCGAGCTGTCGCGGCTGCACCAGAGCGACCGCCGCCTGGCGCCGCAGGAACGCGACGGCTTCACGCTGCTGGTCGGCTTCCGCTCCTGGGAATTCACCGCCTTCACCGCCCTGCGCCGCAAATAAGTTCGGGGTATTACCAGATAGGGCCGAGGAACAGGTAGGCGCTGCTGTTGCCGCCCTTGGTGGTGCCGGTGCCGAAGTACAGCGGGCCGAAACGGGTGTCGACCGCGACAAACGCACTGGCCGCCTGCTTCAGCGAACCCCAGCGCAGCGGGTCCTGCGGACTGTAGGCGCCGCCCGCTTCGAGCGAGAAACCGAGCCGCACATCGCCACCCAGGGCGGCCGGCATGGCGCCGATGCTGCGCGCCATCACGATACGCCCCAGTATGGTACGGCTGCCCTGTACCGAATCAGGCGTGGTGCCGGACAGCCGCAAGAAGCCGCCCAGGTTATTCTCCGACGCGCCACCCTGGCTGCGCGCCCATTCCGCATACACGTGGCCAGCCCAGCGGCCGGCATGGAAAGCTTCCAGCCCCTGCACCCGCTGCTGCGTCGGCGCCGGCGAAGTGATGCCGCTCTTCTGTACCGCGCGCTGCCAATCCAGCGTAAACAGGGTGCCACGCGTGGGGAAGGCGATCGTGTCCAGACTATCGATGTTGAAGGTCAACGCATGCACGGTCTGCGTCTCGCGCTGTTTTTCCAGCACTTCCGGTATCGAGTAATGGCCCCTGGCCAGCTGGCGCACCAGCGAATAGCGCAAGTCGCCCCAGCGTCCCAGCTGACGCCCGAGGACCAGCGACGCCGCCTGATAATCGTAGGCCAGGCGGGCCTGGCGCAGTCCTCTGGAATCAAACAGATCGGTCGACGAGGCGCCATATTCCAGCGTCGGCGCCACATACCACTGCGAGCCCACGCCCAGCGGCTGCCAGAACTGGGTGGTCAGCGCCCGTTCGGTGCCCACACGGCCGATGGTGCGCAGCTCCGCGCCCCAGTCGTTCAGGGACGACAGCACGTGCATGACCTTGAGCTCAAACGCATTGTTATCGGTGAAGTCGCTGCTCAGCTCCAGCCCCACGCGCAGCCGGCTGTGCGCCCATTCGGCTTCGGTCGGTTTAATCAGCACGCTGCGGCCATTCTCGTCATCGCGCACTTCGGTTTCCACCCGTGCCAGGTCGCCACGGCCAAACAGCTGGTTACCCGCTTTGTTGGCCTGCTCGCTGGTCACCAGTTGCCCCAGCTTCAGGCCCGATTGTATTTCCAGTTCTTTCGGATTGATGCGGCCACTGGGCGCCACTTCCAGCTTGGTCAGCCTCACCGGCTGGTCGATCGCCACTGGCGCCGAGGAGCGCGCCAGCTCATACGACGCATACTGCGCCTCCGGCAAGGCCAGCGCCACCAGCCGGCCGCTCATGGCGCGCACTGCGGCCTCGCCCTCTTTCATCGCGCGCTCATGGCGGGCGAAATCGAGGAAGCCGATGCCGCCCAGATCCGGCTGCAGCAGGATGTCATCCGGGCGCAGTTCTTTCAGCGAGCGCTGGACGTTTTGCTCGGTCAGGATCTGCAGCATCTGCTGCGCCACGCTGACCGCGCTGACCAGTTCCTTCTCCTGCGCCAGCGGCGTGCCAACGTTGACGGCGATGATGATATCCGCGCCCATCTCGCGCGCGACGTCCACCGGCAGGTTGCGCACCAAGCCACCATCCACCAGCAGGCGCTGATTGACGCGCACCGGCGCGAACACGCCCGGCACCGCGAGCGAGGCGCGCATCGCCAGGAACAGCGGCGTGTCGTTCAGCTCCACCAGCTCACCCGTCACCAGGTCGGACGCCACGGAACGGAACGGCAGCTGCAGCAGATTGGCGGGCTTGTCGCGCGCGCCCGGCGGCAGGACGCGGCTCAGCGCCAGTTCCAGCGCTTCGTTACCGGCGGCGGCAGGCGGCAGCGAGACGCCATCCAGATGCGCGCCCAGCTCGATCCGCGACGGCAGCAGCAGGTCTTCCTCGCGGCGGCGGTACACCAGCTCATCGCGCGGCGGACGGTCCGCCACCACCGCATTCCAGTCGGTGCGGCGCACCAGCTGCTCCAGCTGTTCCACCGAGCTGCCTGCCGCATACGCGCCGCCGACCACACTGCCCATGCTGGTGCCGACCACGATGTCTACCGGAATACGCAGCTCCTGCAAGGCGCGCAGCACGCCGATGTGGGCAAAGCCACGCGCACCACCGCCCGACAGCACCAGCGCGACTTTAGGGCGCGGCTTGATGGCCGCATCCGGCGCCACCGAGGTGGCATTCGGCGGCTGCTGCGCTGCCAAGGCGCCAGATAAGAAAAAACCGCAGCATAAAGCTGCGGCCAGTGATCGGAGATAAGCCATGGGCTACCCTGCTAGTTATCGTGGGTTGGGATGGGAGGAATGCCCATCGGCGCAATGCCACGCTGCGGCGTGGTCTGTGCATTTTGTTGTGGTTGTACCGGCACCTGGGGCGGCGTTTGCTGTAACACTGGCTGCTGCACCGGCGGCGGCGCCGGCATGGCCGGCTGCTGCGGCGACATCGCCGGGCCAGGCAGACCGCTTGCGGGGCCGCTGGAGACGCCGTCACCGCTAGGCAGGTCGAGACGTTTGATCACGCCGCCTTCGGACAGGATCACATGCCTCGGGTGTACTTCCTTGACGATCACGCCCGGCACGATCTCCTTGCCGACCGCCAGCGCCTCCGCTGGTTTGTTATCGACCGAGATGATGGCAGCGCTGTCTTCGCCACGCGCCGCCACCACGCCTTTAAGCTGGTAGCTGCTGACGGCGGCAACCGTGATCTGCCCGCCAAACAGTCCCTTGGCCGCATCCATGTCGATGCCCACGGGCGGTGGTGGCGGCGGCGCGGCAATCACGCGCTGCTGCGGCTTGAACAACTGCAGTCCCCAGTAAGCCAGCGATGCCGACAGCAGCACCACAGCGAGAACAGTAACGATTAAGGGCAAACGCTTCATGGTGTCCTTTATCAGCGTACCAGCTGATTGATTTCGATAATAGGCATCAGCACGGCCAGCACGATCAGCAGCACCACCACGCCCATGGCCAGGATCAGCGCCGGTTCGAGCAGGCCGGCAATGGTCAGCGTGCGGCGTTCCAGGTCGGATTCCTGGGCGGCGGCGGCGCGGTCCAGCATGGCCGGCAATTCGCCGGTGATTTCGCCGGCACGTATCATGTGTATCAGCATCGGCGGGAAATGCTTCTGCGCCGACAGCGCGCGCGCCAGGCTCACGCCTTCGCGCACGGCATCGCTGGCCTCTTCCACCAGCTCCCGCATGGCGACGTTGTTCAGCGTGTCGCGGCTGGTTTCCAGCGCGCGCAAGATCGGCACGCCGGAACCGGTGGTGATCGCCAGCGTGCTGGCAAAGCGCGAGGTATTCAGGCTGCGTTCAAACTTGCCGTACAGGGGTGCCGTCAGCAGCCAGGTGTGCCAGCGCCGTTTCAGCGCCGGGTTCTGCAAGGCGCGGCGCCACATCACCCAGGCGCCGATCAGGGCAATCGCCACCACGATGCCGTAGTGGCGCACAAAGTCCGACACCGCCAGCATGATGACGGTCAGGATCGGCAGTTTCTGCTTGGTGTTGGCAAACACCGATACGATCTGCGGCACCACGTAGGTCAGCAGGAAGATCACAATGGAGAACGCCACCACCGTCACAATCGCCGGATAGGTGAAGGCCAGGCGCACTTTCTGCACCAGCGCGTTGCGGCGCTCGATGTAGTCGGCAAGGCGCGACAGCACGCGCGACAGCTGGCCGATCTGCTCACCGGACGCCACCAGCGCGCGGTAGATTTCCGCAAAGTCGCGCGGATGGCGGCCCAGTACCGCCGACAGCGAATCGCCGCCGATCACTTCCGACCGCACCGAGGCAATCAGGTCGCGCAGATACGGACGCTCGGCCTGCTCCAGCAAGGCGGTGAAGGCCTGCTCCAGCGGCAGTCCCGCTTCCAGCAGGCTGGCCAGCTGGCGCGTGAACAGCGCCAGCTCGGTCGCGCTGAGGCGCTCGCCGAGGCCGCGGCTGCGCGTGGCGCCCGAGGCATCCACCTGCGTGGCGATCAGATCGACCTTGAGCGGCACCAGTCCCTGCGCGCGCAGTTCCGCACGCGCCGAGCGGGCGCTGTCGGAATTCAGTACGCCTTTTTTGGTGGCGCCACCGGCATCGGCGGCTTCATAACGAAATGCGGGCATGGTGTGTCGCCTTAGTCCTTGGTCACGCGCATCAACTCGGCCTGGGTCGTCATGCCGCTGGCCAGCCAACGCTCGCCATCGTCACGCATGGTGTGCATGCCGTCGTGGATGGCCGTGGCCTTGATTTCCGCTTCCGATGCGCGGTTGTGTATCTGCGCGCGGATGTGCTCCGTGGTCTCGAGGAATTCGTAGACGCCCACACGGCCCTGATAGCCGGTGTGGCCGCAATGTTCGCAGCCGACCGCGTGCCACAGCTTGCCGTCGAAGGTCTTGCAGCTCGGGCACAGCTTGCGCACCAGGCGCTGCGCCAGCACGCCCAGCAAGGTTGACGACAGCAGGAACGGCTCGATGCCCATGTCCAGCAGACGTGTGACGGCAGCGGCGGCATCGTTGGTGTGCAGCGTGGCCAGCACCAGGTGGCCCGTCAGCGAGGCCTGCACCGCGATCTGCGCCGTTTCCAGGTCGCGGATCTCACCGATCATGATGACGTCCGGGTCCTGGCGCAGGATCGCGCGCAGCGCCTTGGCGAAGGTCATGTCGATGCGCGGATTGACCTGCGTCTGGCCAACGCCGGCCAGGTCGTATTCGATCGGGTCTTCCACCGTCATGATGTTGGTGGTGGTGGCGTTCAGCAGCGACAGCGCGGCATACAGCGTGGTGGTCTTGCCCGAGCCGGTCGGGCCGGTGACCAGCACAATGCCGTGCGGTTGATTGATCATAGTGTCGAACCTCGGCAGCATGGTTTCGCTCATGCCGAGGTGGTTCAGGTCGAGGCGGTTGGCTTCCTTGTCGAGCAGACGCAGTACGGCGCGTTCGCCGTGGCCGGTCGGCAGCGTGGAGACCCGCACATCCACCGGCTTGCCGCCGATGCGCAGCGTGATGCGGCCGTCCTGCGGCAGGCGCTTCTCGGCGATGTCCAGCTGCGCCATGATCTTGATACGCGAGATCAGCGAACCGTGGATGGCCTTGCGCGGACGGACGATGTCGCGCAGCGTGCCGTCGACGCGGAAGCGCACCACCGAAGTCTGTTCGAACGGCTCGATGTGGATATCGGATGCACCATCGCGCAGCGCCTGCGTCAGCAGCGCGTTAATCATGCGGATCACTGGTGCATCGTCGGACGATTCCAGCAGGTCTTCAATCGCCGGCACATCCTGCAGCAGCTTGGTCAGATCGAGGTCGGCGTCAAACTCCTCCGCCACCATCGAGGCGTTGCCGCCCGAGCTGGCGTAAGCCGCAGCGATCGCGGTTTCCAGATCGGCGCGCGTCATGTTCTTAAGCTGGATGCGGCCGAAACGGCGCGATACTTCCGCGATGGCGGCAGGCGCGGTGGCGCCGCACACCAGCACATCGACCGTGTGTTCCGCGTCTTCGCTGTGCTGGGCCAGCACCACGAAGTCGCGGGCAAAGGCGTAAGGGAGCAGATTACTCATATCACTGCTGCTTGACTGGTTCAGCCGCGCCAGGCGCAGCCTTGCTCGGCAGCGGCGCCGGGGTAATCGGACGGATCGACGCGCCGCCCAGCGGTGCGCCATCCTTGAGCTGCGGCAGCACCGGCTGGCCCAGGTCTTTGACCAGGATACCTTCCGGCGGCTGGATGGCTTCCTGCTGCAGACGCATGTAGTCGTAGCGGTCGGCCGCCAGCGTGCTGTTTTGCTCTTTGCTGCGCACCACGACCGGGCGCAGGAAGATCATCAGGTTGGTCTTGTTGCGGCTGCGCTTCTGGTACTTGAACAGGTTGCCCAGTATCGGGATGTCGCCCAGGCCGCGCACCTTGTCGGTGCCGTCGCCTTCCGTGTCTTCAATCAGGCCGCCCAGCACGATGATCTGGCCATCGTCGGCAATCACATTGTTTTCGATGATGCGGGTGTTCAGCGTAATGCCGCTCGGCGCCGTCAGCGTCGAGGTATCCACGCTGGACGTCTCGTGGTAAATCGCCATCTTGATGGTGCCGCCCTCGGAAATCTGCGGCCGCACTTTCAGCGTCAGGCCGACGTCCTTGCGGTCGATGGTCTGGAACGGGCTGGCGTTGTTGCCGGAGGTGGTGGTGAACTGGCCGGTCAGAATCGGCACGTTCTTGCCCACGCGGATGGTGGCCAGCTCGTTGTCCAGCGTGATCATGTTGGGCGTCGACAGGATGTTGGCGTTGCCGTCCGATTCCAGCGAGTGCGCCAGTGCGCCCAGGCCGATTGCATCGCCGACCTTCTTGAAGATGCCGATGGACAGGCCATTGGTCGGCAGGGTGGCGCCCTTGCCCGTGGCAACTGCGGTCAGCGTGTTATTGGTGCCGCCGGTGGTGAACGATTGCAGGCCGCCCACGCGGTAGGTGCTGTTCGAGTTACCGGTTGCGCCCACCCACTGCACGCCAAACTCGGAGACTTTGTCGGACGTGACTTCAACGATCAGCGACTCGATGTAGACCTGCGCGCGGCGCGCGTCCAGCTGGTCGATCACGGCACGCAGGTTGCGGTACACCGATTCCGGCGCGGTGATAATCAGGGTGTTGGTGCTGGCGTCAGCCTGGATGAAGCCTGCGGCGCCGCCGCCACCGCCCTGCTGCTGGCTGCCGGAGCCGCTCAGCAGCGGATTGCTCGGTCCCGACGAACCGCCACCCGCGTTGCCGCTGTTGTTGTTGCCGAAGCCACCGCCATTGTTGCCGCTGTTCTGCTGGCCGGTACCGCTGCCGGTGCCCGTTCCTGTGCCGCTGCTATTGTTCTGTTGCGAGACCTCGCCTGTCACCACGGAGCGCAGGGTTTGCGCCAGCTTGGTCGCTTCCGCATTCTTCAGGTAGACCACGTGCACATTGCCCAGTTCCTGGGTAGGCTGGTCCAGCTTGGCGATGAGCGACTTGGCCAGGTTGGAGCGCGCCAGCGATGGCGCGCGCAGCACCAGCGAGTTGGTGCGCGGGTCGGCCAGCACGCTGGTCTTGCCGGCGTCGCCGCTGCCGGCGGCGCCAGCATCCATGAGCTTATTGAGCATCGCTGCCAGGTCGCTGGCAATTGCGTAGCGCACCGGGATCACGTCCAGGTCCGACACTGCCGGCGCATCCAGCGCGGCGACGATTTTCGCCAGGCGCTTGACGTTGTCGGCGTAGTCGGTCACCACCACGCTGTTGTTGCCAGGGTTGGCATTGATGGTATTGTTCGGCGAGATCAGGGGACGCAGCACCGTCACCACGTTGGCGGCCGATTCATAATTCAGGCGGAAAATCTGGCTGACGATCTGGTCGCCCTTGGCCTGCGGCGCATCGACCTGGGTTGGTCCGGCCTGCAGCTTGGCGTCCGCTTCCGGCACCACCTTGGCGTAGCCGTCGCCGCTGACCACCGCATAGCCTTGCAGGCGCAGCGCGGAAGTCAGCAGGCTGAATGCCTGCGACTTGGTCACCGGTTTTTCCGACACCACCGTCAGCGTGCCTTTCACGCGCGGATCGATCACGAACGTGATGTTGGTGTAGTGGCCCACCGCCTTGATGACCGATTCAATATCGGCGCCGACAAAATTCAGCGCGGCGTCATCTGCTGCGGCATGCGCCAGGGCTGGCAGCAGCAAGGCGGCGGTAGGCGCGGCGCTGATCGCACAGCACAGCATCGCACCTGCGCTCAGGCGGCGCAGCGCAGGAAGACGGTTTTTGCTAACGGACTGTTTTTTCATAGTCGGACTTTATCTTAGTGGAACTCTAATGCGATGACGTTACGGTCGCTACCTGGCTTGCGCTGGCCCAGCAGATTCAGCAGGTTGGCCAGCGTATCCTCGTATCCCTGCGCTGCCTCGGCCTGCCCGGAAAACTGCAGGCGGCCGTTATTCAAACTTCCCTGGCCGCGCAACAGCAACGGCCCTTTGACGGAACTCAGCGTCAACTGCGCCTGCTGGCCATGCCAGTCCAGCGCCATGCTGTAGCTGCCCAGCGGCCGGATCGACGACAGGCGCGATGCCATGTCGGTCATCTCCAGCGTCGTGCGGCCGTTGACGCTGACCTGGCGGTTTTCCAGCGCCAGCTGCAGCGCCGTCCAGGTCAGCCGCATGGTACCGCTGGGCGCTACCGTATTCAGTGGCGCCCCCAGGCCGGCCAGGCCTTCGGCAGGCAGCAGCAGCGCCGATGGGCTCAACTGCCATTGCGACCAGCTGCCGTGGAAAGTCACCGGTTGTGCCAGCGCTTCCGGATTCTCCAGCTGCAGGTCAACCATGCCGACCAGCGCCAGCGGCGAAATCTTCCAGCTGAAACGGCCCGGCAGTAAGGGCGTCACGGGGCTGTTGTTGCCAGCCGCGCCGCCGATAAACGCCGAACCGCGCCACAGCGTACCTTGTGCATCTCCCAGCGTCAAACGGCCGCCGGTGCGCTGCTCGACAATGAAACCCAGCCACGCCGCCGGAAAGAACACCAGCAGCGTCAAGGCCATCGTCAGCGCGATGGTCAGCAGCCATAGCACGGCACGCTTCATCGGACTTCCTGACGCAGCGTCAGCGCGGCATTCACCACGCCCGGCGCCTCCTGCGCGGTAAAGCTGGCGTCCACCACGTTGATGCGGCTTTCGGTGCGGACCGCGTCCAGCCACGCCACCACGCCGGCATACTGGGCGCCGGTGAATTGCAGCTTGGCGTATTCGCCGGTGATGTTGAGCGATTGCGGATTCAGTCCGCGCGCCGCCAGGCTGGCGTTCAGCGCATCACGCGTCATGGGTGTCGGCGCAATGGTGTTCTGGCCTTTCAGCGCTTGCGCCTCGCGCGCCATGGACTGCATCTCGGCGGCCTGCTGATGCAGCTGCGGCAGCGATTTGTGCAGCTCGGCGCGGCCATCCAGCGCCGGTCCAACCAGCACGCCATAAAACAGGCCCAGGCCGAGCACCGCACCGCCGATGCGCAGCAGCTTGCGTTCCTGCTCGGTGCGGACTTGCCAGAATGCGTCGATACGCGCGCGCAGGTCTTGTGTCGCTTTACTCATGATTTTGCTCCTGCGGTTGCGGGCTGGATCTTCCAGGAGGAGGATGACGACTCGTCGATATGCAGCTTGCGGCCCGCCAGTGCGGAGCGCAGCTGCGCCATCATGGCCGCATCCACGGTATTCGGTTTGACTTTCACGATCAGTGCGCGGTCTTTGTATTCCAGCGCACTGATGATGTCGCGGCGCGGCAGGCTGCTCAGCGCTGCGCCAAAGCCGGCGCTCAGGGCGACAAATTCGTCGGCGCTACCTTCACCGCTATTGGCTTTGGCCAGGCGGATATTGCGGGCCATCTGGTCCATCGGCGCGGCGACCAATGGCTCGTTGGGATAGACCGACTTGAAGGTCTGCTTCATCGACAGGTCCACCGTCTTGGCTTCACCCTTGAGGCGCATCCATTCGATATTGATACCGATCACGTTGACCAGCAGCGCCAGCACGGCGATACGCGCCGGCCAGCGCCACAGCTGCCACGCACGCGACGCTGCGCCGGCCGTGCCCAGTGCCGGCGCCAGATCCAGGCCCGCGCTGCGCGAGGCCGCCACCCAGTGTGCCCAATGGTCTTCTTCCAGTGTCAGATGCGGCACCTCGGCGGCCAGCGGCGCAAATTGCGCCATCTGCGCCGGCGCCAGATACAGCGTCATCGCCTGTTCGCCGGCCAGCGCCCGCAGGGTTTGCAGCGCCATCTGCGGTTGCGCCGGCAGCGTCAGGCCCAGGCCTTCCAGCTGCGACTGGCGCAGTACCAGCTCGTAGCCCGCATCGCCCGGCAGCACGGTGGCGGAAACAGCGCCCGGCTGGAACGGCAGGCACAGTTGCGACGGCAGCGCCGATACCGCATGGGCGCCTTGCGCCAGCAAGGCTTTGACCAAGACCTCCAGCCACGCACGCTGCACCACGGCCACAGTACGCAAGCCTTCTTCATCAGCAGCGCTGGCGGCCAGCACGCAGTCAGCCGGATCGCCGAGCACCTGTTCTTCCACCAGCGCCGGCAATGCGGCCTTCAGCTTGGCGGCCGACAGCGGCGGCGCCTTGACGCGCAACAGCGTCACATCCGCAGCAGCCAGCAGCAGCACCACGCGACGCGATGAGGCAACCAGGTCCGCCAGATTCCCCAGCGGCGATGCGCCCTGCTGCAGCAGGTTGCCGCCGTCGCCCACCAGCGCGAACGGGCAGGTCTGGGCGGCGCCGCTGTCGACGCTGGCCTTGGCCGGATAGCGGATAAATAATGTAGTCAAAGGAGCTCGCTTTCGTTCATCGCTGTTCTAGTATTCCCTTATCCAGGCCACGGTAGTAGCCGGTAATCTGCCTGGCCGCACCAGCATGGACTGCGTCTCCAGCGAGGCGCGGTCCAGTCGCACCCGGCTATAGGCCAGGAAGTAGTCGCTGCGCACGTCCCAGTCCACCTTCACGCTATGGTTCGCCATCTGCGGCACGAACGTAAAGCCGGATTTGTCGCGGTAATACGCCGTCTTGCGGGCGCTGACCATGGCTGCCGCATCCGACAACGACAGTCCCGGCACCAGCGCCGACAATAGCTCGGCAGGCGCCGTATTCACATTCAACGGCGTCACCTTATCCGTCGGCAGGATAATGACATAGTCACGCAGCAGTTCAATCGCCGGCGGCGCAAAACCGCTCACCGCCAGCAGGTCCTCCACCCGCACCAATCCGATCGGCTCCGCGCTGCCCGACGACTGCGCGGCCGGTTGCTGCGGGCCGCTACCGCTTTGCGGATTGCTGGGACCACCACCACCGCCGCCGACACCGCTGGAAGGATTGCTGATGCCACCGCCACCACCACCCGTATTCGGCACCACCGCCACTGGCTGCGCGTTGGCCACCAGATCGGCGACGCCGCGCGCCATGCCGGTATCCAGCCGCAGATTCTCCAGCAAGCGCTGAAACATCTCCAGCTGGGCCGTGTTGATTTGCCGGTTGCTTGCAAGGTTGCCTAGATTGTAACGCGACTGGGCATCCGTCATGCGGCCAGATAGCGTGGCGTTAAAACTTTCGCCCTGCAGGCGTTCGCGCTCCACGTAATCATCCAGCCGGGTTTCCTCCAATGGCGTCGCCCACACACCGTTCAGCTGCGTGAAATTCGGCGAATCCATCACGTCCTGGTTCAGAATCAAGCGGCTCAGATCCAGCGCTCCGCGCAAGATCCAGCGCGTCTGCAACTGCAAGCGCTGATTTTCCATCGAACGCACCTGCACCTGCTGCAGCCAGAACAGGCTGGTCACAATCGTCACCGCCAGTGTAGTCAGCAGCAGCGCCGTGATGACTGCCACGCCTTGTTGACGCTTCAGCTTCACAGTGCCCCCAGCAGGAAAGCCTTCACCAGCGGCACCGTCTGCGCCTGCTGAACCAGCGATACTTCCAGCCCGGTCGGCAGCGTCAGGCCCGGACCGCCGGCAGTCGATACACCGTTTGCGTTGCGCCAGCCGCCCGAACCGGTGTTACTGCCAGGCGCGGCGCCCGGCGACGGCACCCACAGGCGCATGGACATATTCTGCAGCCCGGATTGCAGCGCCACTGCCGCTGACGGGTCATTGTCGCTGAGTCCCGCCTGCCACAGCACATCCAGCTGCGTCAGGTCGCGCGTGTAGCTGGACTCGCGCCGCGTCAGAACGCCGTTCGCCACGCGGTAAGACACCACCTGCAAGCGCGTCGGCTGGTTCTCGCCCAGCACCATCCGCACCAGCGTAATGCGGTTGTCTTCCGCCTGCAGGAAGGGCCGGTTGCGCAGCAGCGTGCTGCTGGCCAGGTTTTCGCAATCGCTCTGCATCTGCGCGAACGCCAGCTGCAGCCCGCGCGTCTGCTCCATATCGTTGTTCAGGGTAGCGCGCGAACGCACGATGCTATCCAGGCCGCGCCAGCCCAGCACGGCGATGATGGCCAGAATGGAAATCGCCAGCAGCAGTTCGATCAGCGTAAAGCCGCGCGCACGGGACGTCATGAATTCAATACCAGTTGGACCAGCTTGATAATGCGGCGCTCCGGATGGTCAGCGGCATACACGCTCACTTCCACCCGGCGGAAGCGCGGATTCGGACTGGCGATGACCTCCTCCTCGCACATCAGCAGCAGGTCGCCCTGCGGGCATTCGTAGGTCTGCTTGCCGATCGGCGGGAAGACTTTGGCCAGGCGCACCTGCACCAGCCGGTTTTCGGCCGACCAGGTGGCCATCATATTGGCGCGCAGGCCGTCGCTGTTGGCGGTCAGGCTGCCGACGGCGCGCAGCGAGGCGATCAGCGCCGTCGCCACGATCATCAGCGCGACCAGCACTTCCAGCATGGTGAAGCCTTGATGGGAGGAGCGGCGGCGCATGCTAGTCCACCGTGAAGTGGCCGATGCCATCGGCGCGTATGGTGACGCTGGCACCTTCGCCAGCCATCATGTTCAGTGTAAACGGCTTGTCGACCGGCTCGCGGCCGAAGACGATGCGCAGTGTGGGTTCAGGGATGGGTGGCAAAGGATCGAGCATCAGCGTGAGCGGCCCATTTTTGAAATTCCGTTCACGCAGCAGGTCATCCTGGGTCAGCGGCTCCCACTGCTTGTTGTCGTTGCGGACCAGGAAGCGGTAGCTGTCGGGCGTGGCCTCGAAAGCGATCTGGCGGTTGCGGACGATGGCCTCATCGCGCGCCAGTTGCAGCAGCAGCGCGACACGCTTGGCGTCCTGCTGCAAGGACTGCTGCCGGCCCGGTATCGCGTTCAGCGATACCAGTCCCAGCGTGATGCCCAAAATGACCATCACCACCAGCAATTCGATCAGCGTGAAGCCACGCTGGCCGGCGCGCATGATCTGCTGTCCCTTGCGAGCTTAGTTTTCCCAGGAGCCGATGTCGGCGTCGTCGCCGGTGCCGCCAGGCTGGCCATCGGCGCCATAGGAGAACACGTCGATCTCGCCCTTGATACCTGGCGACAGGTACTGGTAGGGATTACCCCACGGGTCCTTCGGCATTTTCTCCAGGTAGCCGCCCGTTTTCCAGCCATTGGCAGCCGGGCCGCTGGTAGGTTTTTCGAGCAGCGACTGCAGGCCCTGTTCGGTGGTCGGGTAGCGCTGGTTATCCAGCTTGTACAGCTTCAGCGACTGCATGATGGTGGCGATATCCACCTTGGCCGCAGCGATTTTGGACTCGCCGGTACGGCTCAGCAGCTTGGGCACCACCAGCGCGGCCAGCACGCCCATGATGACCACCACCACCATAATTTCGATCAGCGTAAAGCCGCGTTGGACGTGGCGACGGACGGAAAACTTTTTCATAATTTGATAACAAATAAAAATGAGTGCAGAGTATAAGGCGGAATCACGGCAATAGCGACTATTGCCGTGATTTATCCGTTTTGCCCCTTAAAACGCTCTTAATATGACCGTTTCTTTACCCGACCTTACGCCTTAATCGCGTTTGCGGGCGCTGGTTTCAATGCGGTTCAGGGCGCCCTCGTTACTGCCGCCGTAAACTTCGGCCACCGCTGCCGCATTTTTCGCCACTTTCGGCGCATCGCCGACGAACGGCGCGATGCCCAGCGCTGCGTCGATCTCCTGCGGGTAGATCACATAGCCACGGGTCACCACCGCCGACACCTTGCGCACGTCCTCGATGTTCTTGGTCGGATCGCCGTCCACCAGCACCAGGTCGGCCAGTTTGCCCGGTGCGATGCTGCCACGGTCATTGGTGGTGCGCGTGTAGCGGGCGCCGTTGCGGGTCGCCACCTGCAGCGCCTGCGCCGGCGTCAGGCCGGCCTTGACCAGCATCCCCAGCTCGGAATGCAAGGTAAAGCCCGGGATATCGTCCGTTCCGGCGACGATAGGCACGCCAGCCTTGTACATGATGCCGACGAATTCCACCATCTTGGCGTAGGACTTCTCATAGCGCTTGAGCTGCGCGTCGCCCTCGATCTTCATGGTGGCGACCTTGAAGCCGCGCGCCACGTCCGGCGGCATGTGCGACGCGAACGCCGCGTAAGGCTCGTTCACATCGCCGTCCTTCTGCTTGAGGAAGGCAAAGGTGGACATGGTCGGATCGATCGAAATCTGCTTCTTGGCCAGGTAAGCGACGAAGTCCTTGACCGGCTTGGAATTGAAGTCCATGTCCGCCACCTTTTCGGCCGGCAGCACGAAGCGGTTGAGGTTACGGGTTTCCGTATCCGGCTTGACCAGGAAGTTCAGCAGCACCTGGTTGATGTGCTGGATCTCGTCGTAGCCCGCGTCCAGCGCTTCCTGCGCGCGCAGGCCGGCCGGGATGTGGCCGGACACGCGCATGCCACGGCTGTGGGCATAGGCCACCGTGTCCTTCAGGATGGCTTTCGGGAAGGAGTTATAAATCTTCAGCTGCGGATAACCGCGTTCCGCATACCAGTCGATGGCATCCTTGGCGCCTTTCAGGTCCTTGATGACAAAGCCGTTGTTGGCGCTGTACGGGCTCTCGCCCTCCAGGAAGCCGGCTGGCACCACCTGCGGCGCCATCAGCTTGCCCGCCGCCGTTTCGTCCAGCATGGCTTGCAGCTGCTTGTTGTCGTTGCCCATATCGCGCACGCTGGTAACACCGGCCGACATATTCAGCGTACCGGACCAGCGGTCCACGTGGCCGTGCAGGTCGAACAGGCCAGGCAGCACAATGCGGTTGGCGGCGTCGATGGTGTTGTCGGCGTCGCGCACCGGCGAACCGGCAGGCAGCACGGCGGTGATGCGGCCGCGCAGCACATAGATATCGGAGGGCTGGCCGACGATGGCTTTCTCGCTGTCGAAGATGCGCGCATTGCGCACCACGGTCAGGCCGGTCAGCGGATGCTGCAGCTTGGCGGCGATATCGGTCAGCATCTGGCTTTCGGCAGCCTTCTGGTGCTTGGCCAGCAGCGGTGCCGCCGCTTGCCAGCCTTCTTCCAGCATATTGCCAAAGCCCGGAATCACGATGCCGAACAGGCGTGGCTTGTCGCCGGTGGTGGTCCAGTAGAACGCTGGCGACAGGCCGACGCCGGTTTGCGCGACCAGATTCACACTCTGCTTCTGACCTGTGGCGCTGGTGACTTCCACGCTATCGAGCACGCGCTGCGACAGCGTGCCCGATGGCAGCAGCGGCAGTTTGCCGTCCGGCGCCTTGGCCAGTGCGGCGATGGCCACCGAGGCCACTTCGAAAGAGCTGTTCAGCGGCAGATAGGCGGCCGGGCCGCTGACGGTTTTCTCGCCCTGCTCCGACGTCGATTTCCACTGCGCCTTGTCGCCCTTGCGCGAGAACTGCTCGTCCACCACCGCGCCAAAGGTCGAATTGCCTTTGACCGAGTATTCGGTCATGGTGCCGTCCGCGCCCAGGCGGAATTGCTCCGCCAGTTCCGGACCGCGGCCGTTGTCCTTGTAGATGAAGGCGACCTTGGTCAGGCCATCATCCAGATGCTCGACCACCTGCTGGCCGATCTGCTTGTTGGCGTTTTCCGAGATGATCAGGTATTTGGTGGTGGTGGCGGCTTGCGCGCCAAAGGCGGCGGTCAGGGCCAGGGTCAGCGGCAGTACAGCGAGACGTTTCGTCAGCAAAGTGATTCTCCCATTAGTTAGTTTTGGCGGCGCAGACCGGGCAATCGCCATTGCGGCCCACGCCAATACTCGTCCATTCCATATGCAAACCATCCAACATCATCAGGCGCCCGGCCAGCGAACCGCCCACGCCCATCAGCAGCTTGAGCGCTTCGGCCGCCTGCATGGCGCCCACCACCCCCACCAGCGGCGCAAACACGCCCATGGTGGAGCAGGCTACATCTTCAAATTTCTGATCCTGCGGGAACAAGCAAGAATAGCAAGGTTGTGCGCCGCTGCGGGGATCAAATACGCTGATCTGGCCATCAAAGCGGATCACGGCGCCCGATACCAGCGGTTTATGCGCGGCCACGCAGGCGCGGTTCACCGCATGGCGGGTGGCGAAGTTGTCGGTGCAGTCCAGTACCACGTCCGCTTGCGCCACCAGTGCATGCAGGCGGGCGTCGTCCACGCGTTCATTGAGCGCGGTGACGGCGATGTCGGGATTGATCTGCTGTAGCGTGAGGCGCGCCGATTCGGCCTTGGGCTGGCCCACGCGGCCGGTGGTATGGGCGATCTGGCGCTGCAGATTGGTCAGGTCGACCGTGTCGTTGTCGACCAGCGTGATGTGGCCGACGCCGGCCGAGGCCAGGTACATGGCGGCCGGCGAACCCAGGCCGCCGGCGCCGATCACCAGCGCGTGCGCGGCCAGCAGCTTCTGCTGGCCTTCGATGCCAATTTCGTCAAGCAGGATGTGGCGCGAGTAGCGCAGCAATTGTGAGTCGTTCATCGTCTCTATGCGGCGTTGGCGCGCATGGGTTTATTTGGTCTTGGGTTTGGGCAGCGGCTGGGTATCTGGCTTGCTATCTGGCTTAGTATCCGGCTTGGTTTCGCCAATGTCGCTGGCGGGCTTGGCGTCCGCCGTCGACAGTTTGACCGGCAGGCCCTTGAAGTGGTTGATCGCCTGCGCCAGCTGGAAGTCGTCCCGGGAGCCGAATTCCACCGGTTTGGTTTTCTTCGCCGCTGCGGCCAGGCGCTGCTCGTCTTCCAGCAGATCGCGTTTGGCGTCACCTTCCGGGTCCTTGTCGTTGCCCAGGTGTTTTTGCAGATCCGCTTCGCGCACGCGCAGACGCTCCAGGCCATCGCCGCCTTCGGTTTCGTCCACCAGCAGGTCCGGCGTGATGCCGCGCGCCTGGATGGCGCGGTTCTTCGGCGTGTAATAACGCGCGGTGGTCAGCTTGACGGCGGTATCGGCGGTCAGCTGGCGCAGCGTCTGCACCGAGCCCTTGCCGAAGGTCTGCGTGCCCATGATGGTGGCGCGCTTGTAATCCTGCAGCGCGCCAGCGACGATTTCCGACGCCGACGCGGAGCCGGCGTTCACCAGCACCACCATCGGCACATCTTTGAGGCCGGCCGGCAGCTTGGACAAGGGATCAACCTTGGCTCGCGGCGCGTAGAATTCCTGGCGGCCGTAGAACGTCTCCTTGGAGGTCGGCAGCTGGCCGTTGGTCGAGACGATGACAGAGTCCTTCGGCAGGAAGGCCGCGGAAACGCCGATCGCGCCTGGCACCACGCCGCCCGGATCGTTGCGCAGGTCCAGCACCAGGCCTTTGATGTTGGGGTCCTGGTGATACAGGGCGGTGATTTTCTTCGCCATGTCGTCCACGGTCGGTTCCTGGAACTGCGAGATGCGTACCCACGCATAGCCCGGCTCCACGATCTTGGCCTTGACGCTCTGCACGCGGATTTCTTCGCGCACGATGTTGAACACCAGCGGCTTGTCCTCGTCCTTGCGGCTGATGGTGACGCTGACTTTGGAACGCGGCTCGCCGCGCATCTTCTTGACCGATTCATCCAGCGACATGCCTTTGATGAGCGTGCCGTCGATGCGGGTAATCAGGTCGCCCGCCTTGATGCCGGCCTTGAACGCGGGCGTGTCTTCAATCGGCGAGACGACCCGGATGTAACCGTCTTCCAGGCCCACTTCCACGCCGATGCCGACGAATTTGCCGGCCACGGTCTCGCGCATTTCGCGAAACGCCTTCTTGTCGAGGTAGACCGAATGCGGGTCCAGCGAGGACACCATGCCGGAAATGGCTTCGGTGAGCAGCTTCTTGTCGTCGACGTTTTCAACGTAATCGGTCTTGATCAGGCCAAACACGTCGGACAGCTGGCGCAGTTCTTCCAGCGGCAATGGGGCGCCGGTGACTTTTTGCGCAATCGCGGAAAACTGGAAAGAGGCGGCAACACCAGCCACCATACCGAGGCCGATCAGGCCGATGCTCTTGACTTTGTTGCCCATTTTTTCCGCAAATCCTAAAACTTGACCCAGCCAGCCGGATCGAATGCCGCGCCCTGATGGCGAAGTTCAAAGTATAGCCCCGATTCCTCGTTGCCACCGCTATTACCTGCGCTGGCGATGGAGTCGCCGGCCTTGACGATGTCGCCGGCCCGTTTGAGCAGCGACTGGTTATTGCCGTAAATACTCATGTACTGGCCGCCGTGATCGATGATGATCAGGTTGCCGAAGCCGCGCAGCCAGTCGGCAAACACGACCCTCCCCCCAGCGACCACGTGCACATCGGCGCCTTCGCTGGCGCGGATGAAGACCCCTTTCCAGCTCGGACCATCGCCGCGGCGCGAGCCGAATTTGGCGGCCACCTTGCCTGCTACGGGCGAGCGCAGCTGGCCTTTCATGCTGGCGAAAGCGCCCGCAGGGGCGGCCGGCGCCAGTGCGATATCGGCGGCTTTGGCGGGCGGCGGTGTCTCCTCTTCGCGCGGCGCCGGTACCGGTGCCGGCGACGGCTTGATCGCCGCCACTTTCGGTTCGTCGGCGTCGATCGCGTCCGCCGGGTTCGGCACGGCTGGCTTGATGGTGCCGGACTTGCTGTTGTTGGCCTTGTTGGCCAGACGCTGGCGTTCCGCCTCCGCCGCCTTGGCTTTCGCCAGCGCGCGCGCTTCGGCATCCGCCTTGGCCTTGGCGGCTTTGGCGGCCGCGACCTGCTCCTGGCGTTTTTTCTCGGCTGCGGCCGCTGCGGCCTGTTCGGCGATCAGCTTGCCCAGCTTGTCGACCAGGCCCGTCATGCGCTGCTCGTCACGTTCAAGGTTGCCCGCTTCCTTGCGCTGGGCCACCAGCTTCTTCGACAAGGTGGACAGCAGGGCCGCGCGGCGGCCTTTTTCCTGCTCCAGCTTGGCTTTCTGCTGCAACTGTTCTTCGGCGATCTCTTCCAGCTCGTCCTTGGCGTTCTGCGCGGCTTCCTGGTTGACCTCGACGGCCTTCAGGTTGCTACGCAGCGACTCCAGCAGACGCGCCTGCGCCTGCGAGACGTAAGCCAGCATCTGCAAATCGCGGTTGATACGGTTGGGGTTGTCGCCGGACAGCAGCAATTTGATGCGGTCTTCATTGCCCGCCACGTACTGCTCGCGCAGCAGCTTGGCCAGCTGCTGTTTCTGCTGGGCGACCGTGGCCGCCAGCCGGTCGTGCTCGCCCGACAGCTGTTGCAGCTTGGTATTGGTATCGCCCTGCTCCTGCTGCAGGTCGCGCAGCGCGCGGTTGGCGTCCGAAATCGCCTGCTCCGACTCGGCCAGCGTGTCGGCCGCATCGTCCTTGGCGGATTCGGTCTTGCTGATGTCCTTTTTGAGCACACTGAGCTTCTGCTGCACACCGGCGCGTTCAGCCTCGGCAGCAGCCTTCTGCTTGCTGCGCTCGGTCATCTTGCCGAACGGCGCCGCATGGGCGCCGATCGACAGCATCAGCAGCAAGGCTGCTGCTGTGCTTCCACGAGGGTAAGAAGAAAACAAATTACTTGGCCTTGCCCTGGTTGGCGACAGCTGCCTGCGCAGCGGCGATGGCATCGGCGTCACCGAGGTAGTAGTGACGGATAGGCTTGAGGTTTTCGTCCAGCTCGTAGACCAGCGGGGTGCCGTTAGGAATGTTGAGGCCGACGATATCGCTGTCGCTGATGCCGTCCAGCATCTTGATCAGCGCGCGCAGGCTGTTGCCGTGGGCCGAGATGATGATGTTCTTGCCCGCCTTGATGGCCGGGGCGATTTCCTCGTCCCACACCGGCACCACGCGCGCCACGGTGTCTTTCAGGCATTCGGTCAGCGGAATCTGCTCTTTGCTCAGGCCGGCGTAGCGCGGATCGTTGAACGAGGCGCGGTCGTCAGTCGCTTCCAGCGCTGGCGGCGGCGTGTCGTAGCTGCGGCGCCAGACCAGCACCTGCTCGTCGCCGTACTTGGCAGCGGTTTCGCCCTTGTCCAGGCCTTGCAGGGCGCCGTAGTGACGCTCATTGAGGCGCCAGTCGTTCTTGATTGGCAGATACATCGCATCCATTTCGTCCAGCGCCAGCCACAGGGTCCGCACGGCACGCTTGAGCACCGAGGTGTACGCCAGGTCAAAGGTAAAGCCGCCGTCCTTGAGCAGCTTGCCGGCCTGCTTGGCCTCATTGATGCCTTTTTCGGTCAGGTCAACGTCGGTCCAGCCGGTGAAGCGGTTCGACAGGTTCCAGGTGGATTCGCCATGGCGCATGAAAACGATTTTGTACATGTGGACTATCTTTTCAGGAAAAGTTGGAAAACCGGTGCTTTGAATGCTCATACAGCTTCTATTTTATAATGCGCGGATTAAGTTCAACCATTGGATTCCTGTGAAATTCTTCATTGACAATATTTTCCTCATCGCCATCGTGCTGGTTTCGGGCGGCGCCCTGCTGTGGCCAGCGCTGACCCAACGCGGCAAACGCGGCAGCCCGCAAGACGTGACGATGTTGATTAATCGCGGTAAAGCCACCATCTTGGATGTACGCGATGCCAAGGAATTCGCTGAAGGCCACTTGCCGGAAGCCAAGAATATCCCGCTGGCTGACCTCGACAAGCGCATCAGCGAGCTGGAGAAGTTCAAAAGCCGTGCCGTGATCGTGGTCTGCAAAAGCGGCGCACGCGCCTCGGCCGCAGCAGGCAAGCTGGCCAAAGCCGGTTTTGCTGACGTGGTCAACCTGGAAGGTGGCATTGCCGCATGGCAAAAAGCCGGCCTGCCGCTGGCTAAATAACTGGGAGGAAGCATCATGACTGCCGAAGTGATCATGTATACCACCGCAGTGTGCCCCTACTGCATCCGCGCCGAACGCCTGCTGGAATCCAAGGGCGTGACAGCCCTGAAAAAAATCCGCGTCGACCTGGATCCGGAACAACGCATGACGATGATGCAAAAGACCGGCCGCCGCACCGTGCCGCAAATCTATATCGGCGACACCCATGTCGGCGGTTTTGACGATTTGTATGCGCTGGATCAAGCGGGCGGCCTGTCGCCCTTGTTAAATGGCTAATGGTCCTCAAATACAACGAGCGCCGGGTGGAAAGCCTTTAAAACCTTATCGGTTTTGATACAATTGCCCTCGCGTTTGATTTGAGCTGTCTTCTGGCCATACCAAGCAAACATCATCCGGAGTGGCCTTATTTTGATAAAGCCGCTCGTTTTCACTATAACGAAAGCGTTCCATGTCTGAAGAAAATCTGCAACCAGTATTCCAAATCCAACGCGTCTACCTGAAAGACCTGTCGCTGGAGCAACCTAATTCGCCGGCGATCTTCCTGGAACAGGAAGCCCCGACCATCGAAGTAGCCCTGGACGTTGGCGCTGAGCCGCTGGCCGATGGCATCTTCGAATCGACCGTCACCATCACCGTGACCGCCAAAGTCAAAGACAAAGTGGCGTTCCTGGTAGAAGGCAAGCAAGCTGGCATCTTCGAAGCCCGCAACATTCCTGCAGAACAACTGGACCCACTGCTGGGTATCGGCTGCCCGAACATCGTCTATCCATACCTGCGTGCGAACATCGCCGACGTGATCACCCGTGCCGGCTTCCCGCCAGTGCACCTGGCTGAGATCAACTTCGAAGTGTTCTACCAGCAGCGTCAACAAGCGATCGCTGAAGCAGCCGCTGCTGCCCCAGCCGCTGACGCGACCCACTAAGCTGTTGCTGCATACGCCGCCGGGCGCTCGTCCGGCGGCAGTTTTCCCCCTCTCAAGGTAAGCCATGACTTTTCCCCGTTTGATCGCTGCTCTGACCATGACGCTGGCCGCTGCCGGCAGCCAGGCATACGACTTCAAATCGGTAGGCGCAGCACCCGTCATCCTGTACGACGCGCCATCGACCAAAGGGGCCAAACTGTTTGTTGTGCCGCGCGGCGCCCCGCTGGAAGTGGTGGTGGCCTATGGCGAATGGCTCAAAGTCCGTGACGTCAACGGCGAACTGGCCTGGACCGAGGCCAAGGGCCTGAGCGCCAAGCGCACCCTCATCGTCAAGACGCCCAATCTGAAAGTTCGCGCCACGCCGGATGACGCCGCCAATGCTGCATTTACCGCCGACAAAGGCGTGCTGCTGGAACTGGTGGAATCGGTGGCGAGCGGCTGGATCAAGGTACGCCATCGCGACGGCCTGACCGGTTTCGTCAAGAGTTCCGAAATCTGGGGCATATAATTGCCGTAGCGGCGCCTTCCCACGCGCCGAATGAGATCCCATGCAAGAGAAGACTAAACAGGCGGACGCCGTCCGCAAGGTAAGCGTGCTTGGCGCAGGCGCCTGGGGCACGGCCGTGGCCATGGCGCTGGCACAGCGTCACGACGTCCTGCTGTGGGGCCGCAATGCGGCGGCGCTGCAGGAAATGGGCCGCGCCCGCGTGAATGCCGAATATCTGCCCGGCTATGCCTTCCCGGACCGCTTGCAAGTGGCCAGCGACTTTGACGCGGCGCTGGCCCACGTGGCCGAGCCCGGCAGCCTGCTGATTGCCGCCAGCCCGGTGGCCGGCTTGCGCCCGCTGCTGCAGCAACTCAAAGGCCGGCCGATTCCCAACGTGGTGTGGCTGTGCAAAGGCTTCGAATACGACACCGGCCTGCTGCCGCACCAGATCGTGCGCGAAGTGCTGGGCGACACGGTGGCAGGCGGCGCCCTGTCCGGTCCCTCGTTTGCGCAGGAAGTGGCCAAAGGCCTTCCGTGTGCGCTGACGATCGCCTCCGACTCCGCCGCGCTGCGCGCCTGCGTGGTCGAGACCGCCCATGGCGGCAACGTGCGCGTCTACTCGAGCGAAGACCTGGTCGGCGTGGAAGTGGGCGGCGCGGTGAAAAACGTGCTGGCGATTGCCACCGGCGCTGCAGACGGCCTGGGCTTGGGTCTGAACGCGCGCGCCGCACTGATTACGCGTGGCCTGGCCGAAATCACCCGTCTGGGCGTAGCCTTGGGCGGCCAGACCGAAACCTTCATGGGCCTGACCGGCATGGGCGACCTGATCCTGACCTGCACCGGCGACCTCTCGCGCAACCGCCGCGTCGGCATGGGGCTGGCGCAAGGCAAGCCGCTGGATCAGATCGTACAGGAGCTGGGCCACGTCGCCGAAGGCGTACCGTGCGCCAAAGCCGTACGCGAACTGGCCGCGCGCCGTGGCGTCGACATGCCAATCACCAACGCCGTCGCTGGCGTGCTATTCGATGGCGACCAGCCACAAGCGATGGTGAGCCGTTTGCTATCCCGCGACCCCCGAGACGAATAAATTCCGGGGTCAGTTCTTGCAATCCAACACGAGCTCAACCCTAGCAGCTAGCTAAGGTTGAGCTCGTGTTGGATTGCAAGAACTGACCCCGGATCTTTAGACCCCGGATTTTTATTCTTCTTCGTCGGACTTGGCTTCGCGCATCCAGGTCACCAGCGGGTAGGCGTCTTTCAAGCCGGCTGCCAGGATGGGTACCAGTTTTTCTGGTTGGTTCAGCGGCAGGTCGATCTCGGTCCACACGAAGAAGCTCTTGAGCTTGATGTATTCGATGTGCTCGTGCTCGGGGTCGAAGCCTTTCGGCGGACGCTGCAGCTTGCCTTCGTTCTGGATGTCGCCAAACGTGGCCACCAGCTTTTTGTTTTTCAGCACCTTGCGGAAACCGGCCGCGTCGTCGACCATATGGCGGCGCAGCGCTTTCAGGCGGTGCGGCGGTGGCATGTATTCGCCGGCGCCAAACAGCAGCTTGCCGTCGCCTTCGATGTGCATGTAGTAGGTCGGACCGCCGGCCTTACTTGGCCGGCGCATGTCGTTGGGCGCTACCGCCGCCGAGAAGCGCGTCTTGTACGGCCGCTTGTCATGCGCAAAGCGCACGTCGCGGTTGATGCGGAACATGGCTTTCTTGGGATTGCTGAACTTGACCTGGGGATCAAATTTGCCCAGCTCGGCAATCATCTCGGTCACCACTTGCAGGAATTCTTCGCGCAGGATGTCGTAGCGCGGCTTGTTCATGATGAACCAGGGACGGTTGTTGTTGTCCGCCAGCTCGCGCAGATATTGGGTCAGGTCTCGCAGATGCATGGTGTCCTTATTTCGCATTGGCCGGGCGCTTGCCGACCGTGATGTCCAGCGTGGTTTCGCGGTTTTTCCGCAGGACCGTCATTTTAGCTTTTCCGCCCGGCGCGAGTTGGGCGATGAGGTTGAGCATGCTGTTGGTGTCGGCCACCGGCTTGTCGTCCACCGACAGCAGGATGTCGCCCGGCTTCATGCCGCCCTTGTCAGCCGGGCCGTTGCGCACCACGCCGGCAATGATGGCGCCGCTCTGGCGCGTCAGGCCAAAGCTGGCGGCCAGCTCGGGCGTAATCTCTTGGGTCTCGACGCCGATCCAGCCGCGCACCACGTGGCCGGTCTTGATGATGGCTTCCATCACGTTCTTGGCGGTCGATACGGGGATCGCAAAGCCGATGCCGACCGAACCACCGGTCTGCGAATAAATCGCCGAGTTGATGCCCAGCAGATTGCCGTTGGCATCCACCAGCGCTCCGCCCGAATTGCCGAAGTTGATGGCGGCATCGGTCTGGATGAAATTCTCGAAATGGTTGATGTGCAGGTTGTTGCGGCCCAGCGCGGAGATGATGCCCATGGTCACCGTCTGGCCCACGCCAAACGGATTGCCAATGGCCAGCACCACGTCGCCGACCTGCGCCTGCTCGGCCTGCCCCAGTACGATCACCGGCAGCTTGTCCAGGGTGATCTTGATGACGGCCAGGTCGGTCTCGGGATCGGTGCCCACCAGCTTGGCAGCAGCCTTGCGGCCATCCGCCAGCACCACCTCGATTTCATCGGCTGCTTCCACCACGTGGTTGTTGGTCAGGATGTAGCCCTGGCCGGACACGATCACGCCCGAACCCAGGCTGGATTCGTCGTCCGAGTCCTCGTCGCGGTCGCCGAAGAATTTTTTAAAGAAGGGATCGCGCAGCAGCGGATGCTTGCCGCGCTTGGGTTTCTTGCTGGTGATGATGTTGACCACGGCCGGCATGGCACGCGCCGCCGCCGCGCGGTACGAGCCCACCGCCGATGCGGGTGGCTTGGCCGGCCCGGCCTCCAGCATTGCCGCCGGATGGTCGACGCTGCCCATCTGCTGCACGCGCACGGGCGCCGGCCGCTCGCGGCCAACCGCCATATAAACGAAATACAGTGCCAATACGACGGTCACCGTTTGCGCAAACAATAACCAGAGTCGTCGCATCGCAAGTCCAGCCTGCCGCCCCGGTGGGGCGGCTTGAAGTTATTTGTTTTTCAGGGAATCGCGGATTTCACGCAGCAGCACGATGTCTTCCGGGGTCGGCGGCGGTGGCGCAGCGGCAGCGGCGGCCTCGTCCTGCTTGTGACCCAGCGTGCGCGCCTTGTTCATCAAACGCACCATCTGGAAGATCACAAACGCCAGGATGACGAAGTTGAGCAGGATGGTGGCGAAATTGCCGTACGCGAAGACCGCGCCCAGTTTCTTGGCTTCTGCCAGGCTCAGGCTCGCGGCCTGGCCATTCAAGGGAATGTAGTAGTTCGCAAAATCCAGGCCGCCAAACAGCTTGCCGATCGGCGGCATGATGATGTCGGCCACCAGCGAATCGACAATCTTGCCGAAGGCGCCGCCGATGATCACACCGACCGCCAGATCGACCACATTCCCCTTCATCGCGAATTCTTTGAATTCCTGCATCATTGCCATTTTTTTATCCTCGCTGTGTGGTCAATTGTGAACAAAACTGCGCTTGGATCATACTATTTTTTCAATTGGATTCCAAACACGCTTGCTGTTTACGCATTTGCAAGCCGAATTACGCTATAAATTGACCTACATCAATTTCTGCTCATAGCCCAACCTCATATCATCGCAACGGGGCAGTGTATTAACTGTTTGAAACTTGGGGAAAGAGCAACGTTGGTGTGTAGAGTTGCATCATGCATACTTTATAATGTATGTTTGCTGGATTTCGTGCTGCACCAAGTTTTCAGTTTTCAGTTTTGTACACAGTTCTCAAGATTTTGTTCGCACTTTGACTGATTGGGGTTTGTATGAGTAACGAAAAGCAGGTCGATTCAGGCCGCCGCGGATTGCTGGTCGCCACGGGCGCCGCAGGTGGTGTCGTAGGTCTGTCCACCGCAGGAGCATTAGTCAGTACCTTCCAGCCGTCGGAACGCGCCAAAGCGGCCGGCGCACCCGTGGAAGTGGATATTTCCACACTCAATCCCGGTGAAATGAAAACCGTGGAATGGCGCGGCAAGCCGGTCTGGATCATCAAACGCACGCCGGAAATGGTGGCGTCGCTGAAAAAAACCGACGGCAAAGTTGCTGACGCCGAATCGAAACGCAATCCCGACGAATTTACTCCCGAATACGCCCGCAATGAATGGCGCTCGCGCAAGCCCGAGCTCATGGTGGCGGTCGGCATCTGTACCCACCTGGGCTGCTCGCCCTCGTCCAAGTTCACCCCCGGTCCGCAGCCTTCGCTGCCGGATGACTGGGAAGGTGGCTTCCTCTGCCCTTGCCATGGCTCGACTTTCGACATGGCTGGCCGTGTATTTAAGAACAAACCCGCGCCGGACAACCTGCAGGTACCGCGTTACATGTTTTTGAGCGACACCAAGCTGGTCATCGGTAAAGACGAGAAAGGCGAGGCATAAGATGGGGGCATTCAAGGAGACCAAATTCCCGGCCGACGCACCGGCCGCACAAAAAGCTCTGGGCTGGGTCGACGACCGTTTCCCGCTCACCAAGCTGTGGAATGATCAATGGGGCAAGTACTACGCCCCGAAAAACTTCAATTTCTGGTACATCTTCGGCTCGCTGGCCATGCTGGTGCTGGTGCTGCAGATCGTGACCGGTATTTTCCTGACCATGCACTACAAACCGGATGCCACCCTGGCCTTCGGTTCGGTCGAATACATCATGCGCGAAGTGCCGTGGGGCTGGCTGGTGCGCTATATGCACTCGACCGGCGCCTCGTCGTTCTTCATCATCATCTACCTGCACATGACGCGCGGCCTGCTGTACGGCTCGTACCGCAAGCCACGTGAGCTGATCTGGCTGTTCGGCTTTGCCATCTTCCTGTGCCTGATGGCCGAGGCGTTCTTCGGCTACCTGCTGCCGTGGGGCCAGATGTCGTACTGGGGCGCCCAGGTGATCGTCAACCTGTTTGGCGCGATTCCGCTGATCGGCCCCGACCTGTCGCTGTGGATCCGTGGTGATTACGTGGTGTCCGATGCGACGCTGAACCGCTTCTTCGCGTTCCACGTGATCGCGATTCCGCTGGTGCTGCTGGGTCTGGTGGCAGCCCACCTGATTGCGCTGCACGAAGTTGGTTCGAGCAACCCGGACGGCATCGAGATCAAGGAAAACCTGGGCGCGGACGGCCATCCGGTCGACGGCATCCCTTCGCACCCTTACTACACGGTGCATGACCTGTTTGGCGTCTCGGTGTTCCTGCTGATCTTCAGCGCGGTGGTGTTCTTCGCGCCGGAAATGGGCGGCTACTTCCTGGAGTACAACAACTTCCTGCCCGGCGACTCGCTGAAAACCCCGCTGCACATTGCGCCAACCTGGTACTTCACCGCGTTCTACTCGGTGCTGCGCGCCACCACGGCCGACTTCATGTGGGTGCTGATGTTCTTCGTGGCCGCCTACGTGGTGTTCATCTGGCTCAAATCGCGCCTGGCCAGCCTGACCAAGACCATCATTGCCGCAGTCGCGCTGGTGGCCATCATCGGCATGCTGCCGCAGGTGCTGGATGCGAAATTCTGGGGCGTGGTGTTCTTCGGTTCGTCGGTGGTGATCCTGGCCTTCCTGCCCTGGCTGGATAAATCGCCGGTCAAGTCGATCCGCTACCGCCCGAGCTGGCACAAATACGTGTATGCCGTATTCTTCATCTCGTTCCTGACGCTGGGCTACCTGGGTACCCTGCCGCCAACCGAGGGCCGTACCATCGTTTCGCAAGTGTGCACCCTGCTGTACTTTAGCTTCTTCCTGTTCATGCCATGGTGGAGCGCCATGGGCACGTTCAAGAAGGTTCCGGACCGCGTGGTCTACCACGGCCATTGATAAAGTACACAAAAGGACAACACATGAAATTCGCGAAACGCGCACTTGCCATTCTGGCATTATTGCCCGGCCTGGCACTGGCCAACGAGGGCGGCGTGGCCCTGGACAAGGCTCCGGACCGCTCCAATAACATGGCGGCGCTGCAGCACGGCGCCAAACTGTTCGTAAATTACTGCCTAAACTGTCATAATGCGTCCTCCATGCGCTACAACCGCCTGAAAGACCTGGGCTTGAGCGAGGAGCAGATCAAAGCCAATCTGCTGTTTACCGGTGACAAAGTCGGCGAAATGATGACCACCACCATGAAACCGGCCGATGCGAAAGCATGGTTCGGCGTGGTGCCGCCCGACCTGTCGGTGATCCAGCGCGCGAAAGCGTCTGGCGCCGGCAGTGGCAGCGACTATCTGTACACCTACTTGCGCACCTTCTACAAGGACGACACCCGCCCCACCGGCTGGAACAACCTTGTCGTGAACAATGTGGCAATGCCGCATGTGTTATGGGAATTGCAAGGTGTACAGAAAGTGAAGATGGAAGAAGTGGCCGATCCGCATGAACATGGCAAAACAATCCATCAGTTTGCTGGATTTGAGCAGGTCACTCCGGGTAAACTAGGCAAATTGGAATTTGACACCGCCGTAGCCGACCTGGTCGGTTATATGGAATGGATGGCGGAGCCTGCAGCGCAGACCCGCAAAAAACTGGGCGCCATGGTTGTGCTGTTTATGACCGTGTTTGCTCTTCTGGCATGGCGCTTGAATGCGTCGTTCTGGAAAGAAGTGAAATAGACGAGAGCGCCGGCTGGCCGGCGCTTGTTTTGCGAAGCCCGCCTTGACGGGCGATCGATCCGGGGTGATCCGTTCGCGGCCCACCCCCTTTTGTTCTTCTAAGGAACGATAAACATGATGGTTCTCTACTCGGGCACTACCTGCCCATTTTCGCAACGCTGCCGCCTGGTCCTGTTTGAAAAAGGCATGGACTTTGAAGTGCGCGATGTCGACCTGTTCAACAAACCAGAAGATATCTCGACCATGAATCCGTATGGTCAGGTGCCGATTCTGGTCGAGCGCGAATTGATCCTGTACGAATCGAACATCATCAACGAGTACATCGACGAGCGCTTCCCGCACCCGCAACTGATGCCGGCTGACCCGCTGATGCGCGCCCGTGCGCGTCTGATGCTGTTCAACTTCGAGAAAGAGCTGTTCGTCCACGTGCACACGCTGGAAAGCGAACGCGCCAAGGGCAACGACAAGAGCCACGACAAGGCCCGCGCAGAAATCCGCGACCGCCTGACCACGCTGGCGCCGCTGTTCCTGAAGAACAAGTACATGCTGGGCGACGAGTTCTCGATGCTGGACGTGGCGGTAGCACCGCTGCTGTGGCGCCTGGACCACTACGGCATCGAACTGTCGAAAACCGCCGCGCCGCTGATGAAGTATGCCGAGCGCATCTTCTCGCGTCCTGCTTACATCGAAGCACTGACGCCGTCGGAAAAGGTCATGCGCCGTTAATCGGTCTGGCTGATTTAGTTGAAGTATTGCGGCGCGTTTGCCGGCCTTCGGGGGCGGCGCGCCGTGTTTTACCGCAGTCTGGAATCCCATGTCTGAAATCTCAACCAAGCCCTACCTGCTGCGCGCCATTTATGAGTGGTGCACGGACAGCGGCTACACGCCCTACCTCGCCGTCAAAGTCGACGCCTCCACCACGGTGCCGATGGAATATGTGAAGAAGGGTGAAATCGTGCTCAACATCAGCTTTGGCGCCACCTCGGGGCTGAAGATGGACAACGACAGCATCCGCTTCCACGCCCGCTTCGGCGGCGTCTCGCGCGAAATCTACGTACCGGTCAACAACGTGATGGCGATTTACGCCAACGAAAACGGCCAGGGCATGGCGTTTGAACCGCAGCTGGGTCAGCCATCCGCACCGCCAGCACCAGCGCCCGTGGAAGAAGCGCCAGCGCCAGTCCTGTCAGCAGTGCCGCCACCGTCGGCACCAGCATCGGCAGAAGCGAAAACTGAAGCGCCAGGCGACGACACCGATCCCCCTAAAAAGGGTGGCCGCCCCACCCTTACGCGTATTAAATAGCGTATAATTCGCACCGTAAAAGTTACGCCGACTTAGCTCATTTGGTAGAGCAGTTGATTTGTAATCATCAGGTGGCCAGTTCGAAACCGGCAGTCGGCACCAGTTAGCGTTTTGAATAGCGCAGGAAAAACCCGGAAATCACCTTCTTCATAGGGGATCTCCGGGTTTTTTTACGTCTTCGTTTGCGGCAGAGTAAAGTAAAAACCGACGTTTTGGACCACAATTTGGCAAGGAATTGCCAACGATTGGCAACTGAGCCGGTCTAACACTTTTCTTGAACACAAAACAAGGAGGTGCAAGATGTCTGGTCCAGTAAAGGTCGGTACACGATGGCGACATCGCATCATGGTGAACGGTAGCCGTGTGTCAGGCACATTCGACACCAAGGCAGCAGCGCTAAAGTGGGAGGTAGAACAGCGCATGCCCTTGGGGCACGAGGAGGAAATCGCCGTAACCAAAACCTGCGCTGAAGCATTCCGGCGCTACGAGATCGAAGTCTCCCGCTCACAGCGAGGACATCGCTGGGAAGCAGGACGCCTCGCTGCCATGGCCGCCTCATCGCTCGGCCTCATCACCATGGGCAAGCTGACTTCCTCACACATCGCCGCCTGGCGTGACGAACGCTTACGGAGCGTTCAGGGCGGCACCGTCACGCGGGAAATGAATCTACTGTCTCATGTATTCTCCATCGCCCGTAAAGAGTGGCATTGGCTGAGAACCAACCCAACCAGGGATGTGGCTCGGCCGAAGGCCAAACCACACCGCGACCGCCGCATTAGTCAGGAAGAAATAGACCGCATCTGTCTCGCTTTGCGCTGGCCTAACGACGGCAGCATCACCGCGCCGGAGACGATCCAGCAACGCATTGCACTCGCCTTCCTGTTTGCCATTGAAACCGCTATGCGAGCTGGAGAAATCTGCAGTCTTCGCAAAGGTGACGTTAACAGTTGCGTTGCTCACCTCAAGATGACGAAAAACGGCTTCTCGCGCAATGTCCCGTTGTCTCAAAGGTCGATGGATATCTGGGCCATGGTCCCCAACGGCTTCGGTATTACGACGGCTACCTTAGATGCGATGTTCCGCATGGCGCGCAAACGCGCCGGCGTTGAAGGGCTGACCTTCCATGACACTCGCCATGAGGCTATCACACGCCTTGCAGCTAAGTTAGCCTGTTGCCTAACCATCAGTGTCTTCGGCTTTTACATTCATCGGGGCCCCTATGACGCTGGCTATGCAAGCGGCTACGGGCAAGTCTGCAGCGAAGCGAAAGACGAAAGGGCAGCTGCTGCTTGGGCCAACACACCGCAAGGCAAAGCGGCTTATCGCCTTGCACAGTACGGTGCCATCGATAATCTAATCAAATGCAGTCAGCCCGGCTGGAAGATAGAACAAGGTATCTGCTACGTGCACCCAGCGCCGGATGGATCGATATACGGTTGGAGAATACGCTAGGGACAGACAATACCAGTCTCCAGTACTAAATTCTCAACAGTAAGTTACATTTCGATAGAATTGACAACCAGTTCACCGTGCATACTCGACACGTATAATTACTTAAAAAATAAAATTCTTAGGTTGAGCTAACCATTGTGTTTAGAAAGAAGTGAGTAGATTATGAAGTTATTTGATGTAGTTCAGAGCCTGCTTCCCGAAGGAACAAAAATAAAATTATTGTTAAAAAAAGCAGGCACTTCGGAAGAATTTTTTCAGATCGAAAGCGAAAAACCAGACGGATATATTCAATGTCCTGCATGGCCGCCAGATCTATTTGCCGTAGTGGGAACTATAATTGAAAAATCCAGCTGCTACACTTTTGCGGGACCTGATTTAAATAACCCTGCAAACCATCAAAAATACTTAGAAGAAATCTTTTCAGCTGCGCAAGATTGGAAGTCCTTTTCCGCAGTGCCTCCGTTGATTCAGGATTTGTGGGATGCCATGTTGGGAGCAGGCAGCACAGAAATAAACGAGATATGCAATAAACCGGAACTGACCCTAACTTTGCTAAAGCTGTTTGCTATTGCCGATGAGGCTTGCAACGGCATCGGGTGGTCCGTTGATCCAACAAGTAGCGGTATTAACGAACTAGTCACTACAAGCTTCTTGGATCAATCGACTGCCGCGAATTCCTCATCTGGGAAAAACGATGTTCCTTATCTTCCATATCGCCCAGTATCTCTGTGTTCGCTCGTTCGCACTGATTTGGCAATAGTTTTGCCGAAATCGATGACCGCAAATGTTGGATGCACAATCCGATCATTGAGCCACCATTTGGCGTTACTACCTGGATCAACGCAAGTTGAACCTAGTTGGACAGTTGCAGATAAACCAGATAACTCTAATGGGTTTCTTCGGATTTTAGCTGTTCCATTTCCTTTTCACATCCCAGAAAACAGCTTTTCTCTAAAGCATGATAAAAAAAAGATCAATAAAAATGCATTCACACCAGGGTTCTTCGGTTTGAGCCAAAATTGGCTAAAGACCGGCAAAGATGACGAAGAAATTTCCGGTATCTCCTTCGTGAAGGATTTACTAATTCCTTTACTTCAAGACGCAAAGAAAGAGTCCGCAGGTGCACAGATCCACGGTATCGTTATGCCAGAGTGTGCTTTATCTGAAAAACTTGCCGATGAAGTCGCTGAAGCTTTAAAGGATCAAGGTATAGAATTTTTCATTACTGGCGTATTAACCAAACAGGTCGAAGGTGATCGCAACATTGCTCGAACCTACTTATTTTCTGAGAGCAACGGCCAGTATGCTTATATGGTAAAAGCCCAATCCAAGCACCATCGCTGGCGAATTGATGAGGCCCAGGCACGACGCTATGCGCTCAATTTTCCGGATAATTCAGTTCTTGCAGAAGAGCATCGCTCGAAGCAATGGTGGGAATCAATTGACGTATCGAAACGGACACTTCCGTTTTTCGCCATTAGAAAGGACATTTCGATCTCGGTTTTGATCTGTGAAGACCTTGCTAGAGCGGATCCAGCCATGTCCGTAATCCGGGCCGTAGGACCTAACCTGGTGTTCGCGCTCCTAATGGACGGACCGCAGCTCGCGGCTCGTTGGCCAGGCAGATACGCGACCGTACTGGCTGATGATCCAGGATCTTCCGTATTGACTCTGTCATGCATCGGCATGGTAGACCGTTCCAACTGGCTCGAAAGTAGGCCGATACGTTCGATCGGGCTGTGGAAAGATGCAGGTGGGCGCCCCCAAGAGTTGAACTTACCGCACTCGTGCCAGGGAATGCTATTGACGTTGAAATCGAAAAACATTACACAAAATACACTGGATAATAGGTCAGATCTGAATCGAACCAAAAAATTGGCGCTCGTTTCGACCGTTCCATTAAAGGTTGCTCATCTCCCTAACTGGCTATAATATGGGGACAAGAGCCCACTTCGAGCCCATACCTAGAAAGGATGGAAAATGACAACAATTCGCCTGACGTCAAGATTTATGCGCCCCGACGACGCGGATGTGATTGCATCTGTGCAAGAAAAACTTCGGGCTGCCGGCTTGGTTCCGGTACAAGACGCTGACTTAGTAAGCAGAGTACAAGCAGTCCGAAGAAGCGTAGATTCGATACGCGCTGCTGACGAAGCCCAGACTCAGGAGCCGGAGAAATTCGCCCCCTGAGTATTTTTACATACAGAAAGCCCAAAGGATGTGTTCTTTGGGCTTTTTTTTTATAAAAATAGTTATATTTTGAATTTTAAACAACAATAATACTTATGGAGCTGTGATGGATAACGTCCGCAACTCGGAAATGCTTCGGGCAATGCTGTCTCTTCAAGATGCTATAAATCAGAAAATAAATATTCATTGGCGTCAAGCACAAAATCCATGGTATCGAGCAATGTGGTCGGAATGTGCTGAGCTAATTGATCATATCGGCTGGAAATGGTGGAAGAAGAAGGCCCCAGATTTGGGACAAGTCAAGTTAGAAATCATCGACATTTGGCACTTCGGTCTAAGCGCAACGCTTGAACAGCACGAATCGGTAGATTCTGCGGCATTGGCCTTATCTGCAAAAATTGGCGGTCCAGCTAGCACTAAACCATTACCTCCAAACGAGCTTATCGAACTGGTCGAGAGATTTGCCTCCAAGGTATTAGAGACGAAAAAATTTGATATAGATGGCTTTGCAGAACTAATGAACGGCGTAGGTTTGACCCTGATAGAACTCTTCGAAAACTACGTACAAAAGAATGTGTTAAATAAATTTCGGCAAGATTATGGATATGCAGAGGGAACTTACATAAAAATCTGGGATGGTCGAGAAGATAATGAGTGGCTTGTCGATCTCGCGTCTAAAATAGATGCGAAAAATCCATTGTATGCGGATCTTCTGTACGATTCTTTATCTGAAACCTATAAAAAGTTAAAATAGATAAGGGCTGGAAGAGAAATATGAGACATAAAGAACTTCCAGTAGAGCGATGGCAGTACTTAGTTCAAGTAGGTCTATGGCCGCCCAAGCGCATCTTCGATCCCGTCGGGTGGATGGGAAATTTTGATGACGAAGAAATTAAATACGCTTTGAGGCTGTTGGAAGGATTCACATACTTCGCACCGGACCTCATGGCCCAAATGTTTAAAACAGCTTTCCTTAGCCTCTCACAAATTATTGTGACAGACAAGAGCAGCTATTCAAATGCTCAAAAACAATGGTCAGAATTTGTTGAATCTGTCTTGATAGTACGAGTAACGGGGGAAAGCCCGAACGATTCCGACAGCGGATATATTTATTCGCGACTGGCTCGAACTAAGCTAGGCATACCAGAAGAACGCATCGTTTCACATGAGGAGGCCTGCTATATTATCGCACGCGATTCCTCTCCGCATAATATTGTGTTTGTTGATGATTTCGTAGGATCAGGCAGTCAATTCATTGAAACGTGGACGCGTACTAACAACATCATAGGCTACGCAGGGAGTTTCGAGGTAATTTCAAAATTGAATGTTAAAGCCAAATTTTATTACTGTCCGGTTATTTGCACTGAAGAAGGCAAGAAAAATATTAAAGAAAGCTGCCCAAATGTGATTGTTGTTCCGGCACATTTTTATAGTTCGCGACATAGCGCGCTTTCAAGCGATTCGGTGATTTGGCGAGACGACATGCGCATAACAGGTCCAGAATTTGTAAGAAAAGCCAGTGCGAGGGCCGGGTTGCCAGACTTGGACGGTGAGCAAGGATGCTGGCAGGGTTTTCAAAAGCTTGGGTTGGCAATAGGATTCAATGAGTATGCTCCAGATGCAACCTTGCCAATTTTCACCACCACCAAAAATGGCTGGAAACCGTTAATTCGCGTTTGAGGCATTCTGACAATGAACGATAAAAATATTCAAAAAGATGCTGGAAATATGCTCGGTTTATACAAAGCCGAGTGGCTAGACGAAAAATTATATGAACTCTTTAGAGCGCCGAATTACTTTCAGGAACTAGAGACGAAAAGACCTTGCGTCCTTATCGGGGGACGAGGAACCGGGAAAACGACCGTTTTGAAAGGCCTTTCATACCAAGGACAATATGTTCTTTGTGGAAAAGATCCTCGCAAAATAACAAAGTGGGCTTTTTTTGGCTTATATTGGCGGGTTAATACTAACCGCGTTACCGCGTTTAAAGGTCCTGAATTGGTCGAACAGCGTTGGATAATGTATTTTTCGCATTATCTTAACCTTATTTTGTGCCAATTGATGCTTGACTGCGTGCGATGGGTTGGAAATATACAGAGCACGAAAGTTGAAATAAGCCCATCTAAGATGCGGGCTATTTGTGCCACTCTCAATATTCCAGTGATGGACAATGCTGAGTCGTTGTCGGAAGAAATAGAATTACTGATTTTACGCTTTGAGGCATCAATAAATAATATTGCGGACAATCCCAGTATTCCATTAAGCATGCTAGGCTCTCCACTTGATGTTTTAGCCGAAGCACTATCGAAATGTGATCAAATAAAGGGGCGCCAATTTTACTTCTTAATTGACGAGTTCGAAAATCTAGAAGACTACCAGCAACGTGTATTTAATACTATTATAAAGCATTCTAACGCCAATTATACTTTTAAGATTGGGGTGCGCGAACTTGGTTGGCGGCAACGAGCAACTTTGAATTCTAATGAGCAATTGAGGTCGCCTGCTGATTACGAACGGTTAAATATTAGTGACTATTTTACGGAATCTAAATTTTCTGAGTTTGCCGAGCGCGTAATTCAGAGTCGCATATCAAGTGATTTTTCGGCCCCTTCGGACTTACTCCCTGGCCTGACCGATTTTGAAGAAGGCGATCTTCTTTTAGAAAAAAATTATTCAGAGAGAATTTCCGAAAAAGTCGAATCGCTTTTGACCAGTAGTGATCTTAAGAAAGTGCATAAATTAAGACCTAGTGAGTTATATTTTCTTGAATATTGGTCAAGAAATCCTAAAAATGATTCGTTAGTTGAATGTATAAAGTCATACCTACAAAATAAAGAGAAATGGAAAGATCGTTTCAACAATCATTTCTATGCGTCTTTGTTTGCCATTCGAAAAGGAAAACGAGGAATTAGGAAATATTACGCAGGATGGGATGTATTCGTCACTCTATCACATGGTAATATTCGCTATTTACTAGAGCTAGTTAATGAAGCGTTTATGCGTCATAAAGCGATGTCTGGTAATTTAGGGGGGGCAATTAGTTTTGAAGCGCAGACGGAGGCGGCGGAATTCGTCGGCCGAAAAAACTTATCAGAGTTGGAGGGGCTAAGTGTGGAAGGCGGCCGTTTAACGAAATTATTACTCAGCTTAGGCAGAATTTTTCAGGTGTTTGCTGCAGATCCCAATGGACACACTCCTGAAACAAATCAATTCCACTTAAGCGAAGAAATCGTTGATCCCGAAAAAGAGCTACGCATTCAAAATACCATGCATCAGGCAGTTATGCATCTCGCCCTAATTAGATTTTCTGGAAACAAAGCTACTGAAGATACAGATACTAGAGCTTATGACTATATGATGCATCCCATCTTTGCTCCATTCTTCGTATTCAGTCATCGGAAAAAGCGCCAGCTAACCATAAATGGGAGCCAGTTGCTCGGGCTGATTGATGAGCCAAAAAGCAATATAAAGAAGATTCTGTCAAGCACGAACCGTTCAGATAGTGATTCATTGCCTGATCAATTGCAACTTTTTGAGTCTTATTATGCGGTCGACTGAATATCAACCGATTCTTACGGATAGCTATTCAAATGTGACTGAATTCAATCCGGAAGCTAATAGCCTCTATATTTTCGGCGATGGGGTTGAGGAGCGAACTTCTCATGTGACGCGCCTAAAAAAAGAGAAAGCTAGTATTACTTTCCTCCAAATAACTTCTCAATCGTTAAGTGAATTTGTTGTGGCTGGAGAAAGTGAACCTTATTACCTGAGATCGCAAGCAAGTTTTACTAAATTTTGGGAGAAAGCCAAGCTTTTTAGTAAAATTTATATCGATATGACTGGATTGACGCACCCAGTTTGGGCAGCACTTTTGCGAACAGCGATCGCACTACCAATTGAAGTACTTTTTGTTTATGTCGAACCTAACAATTACATCCGTAGCACGGCCCCAGTTGATGGACAAATCTACGAATTAAGCGCGCGCATTTCTGGAATATCACCTTTACCAGGGTTTGCCGTACTTTCTGCAAAAAGCCACGCGAATCCACTTTTCCCTTGTCTCTTAGGGTTTGAGGGTACTCGGCTTAAGCACATTATTGAGAAAAATGATCCCAATTATGAGGACATAATCCCTATAATTGGAGTTCCTGGATTTAAGCCATGGTATCTATTTGAAACTTTCTTAGGAAATCGGACAACTCTCGCCGAAAACTCTATTTGGCAATCCCTGCTTTATGTACCGGCTCACTGCCCATTCAGTTGTTTTTATACTTTAGGGAATTTGAACAGCGAATTTCCCGACAGGGCAATGAGAATAGCGCTGGTAGGTACTAAGCCGCATGCTTTAGGAGCTGTTTTATTTCATCTCGCGGACTTCTGTGCTACTGAATTAGTTTACGACCACCCTATTCGTAAACATGGTCGTACAGATGGGACCGAGAGACTGCACGTATATCATGTATCTGCAATAATGCAGCTAACAAAAAAACAAAATTATGACGTAATCACCGCGATCTGAGATCGCGACATAAATATGTTAGATGCTCACTACACACCACCAGAAATAGCTCGAAAAATGCTTCTAGAGCTCCCTTTGGATTTCTCTCCAAACACCGTTGCAGACTTTGCTTGCGGAGACGGTGCACTGCTGCTTGAAGCTGCGAATCGTTGGCCAAGTTCACAATTGATCGCTAATGACATAGATACCAAGCTTATTAAAAGACTGCAAAGAAAGCATGGGAATTGGATTACAAGTACAGCAGATTTCGTTTCCGAAACATCGTTAAAGCGCTCGAAAATTTATCCGCTGCAACGAAGCGTTGACTGTATACTTATAAACCCTCCGTTCAGTGAAAAGGGAAAAGCTAGGTTGACGTCTTCTTTTTTTGGATCTGAAGTGACAACAGGAAGTACAATGGCTTTTCTATTGCGTGCACTTCAGTTTTTAGCACCTAATGGTTATATGGTGGCGATCTTGCCAGATAGTTGCTTTATTAGTGATAGAGATAAGTTGGCTTGGTCTAATATTAAATCTCATTTTTCGGTTAGGAAAGTATTATCTAATTCACGCTCTACCTTCAAAGGTATCGCCGCGTCCACAACGGTTGCAGTGCTTCGCTATCGTCAGCATAACGACTTCCCGCTTGCGAAAGAAAAGTCTGAAGTTGCTACCGATATAGAAATAGTCCGAGGTAAGTTGCAAATGCACACCGTGGAAAAATGGAGATCCGAAAATGGGTTCCCGTTAGTTCACACTTCCAATCTAGTAAAGAACAAAATAGATTTAAAAGAAATTTGTATTGTCAACTATAAGCATGTGATAAGAGGACCAGCTGTTCTAATTCCACGTGTAGGACTAGTTACCAGAGATAAGATTGCAATATTGCCTAGGCACAAGTCTGTAGTTATGTCTGATTGCGTTCTCGCTGTTAAATGTGAGACAAATAATCATGCAAAAGTACTTACCGACGTGTTATTTGCACACTGGGATGTTTTTCGCACTGCCTACGGCGGTACTGGAGCGCCTTACACAACGCTTGAGCGGATCAATGAAGTAGTCTCCTATTGCATTAATGCCAACCTAGACAGCCAAAATCATCGTAAGGCTGCTTAGATTGGATATATTGGTTTGATGGCCAAACGGGATAATGACAACTATTTGGCAATTGCCTTTATAGGTGGTTGATTCCACGTATATTTTGATTCCGGCAGTCGGCACCAAAAAGCAGTAGTTAAAAAAGGGGTTACAAGCATGCGCTTGTAACCCCTTTTTTGTTTTACTCACGCGCAGCCCATAGCGTGCATATAAAACTGCATATCAATATGAAAAACTATTAGCGCAGTCATGCTTCCGTTTGCTTCTATAATCGCTGCAGCCCATTGAAAAATAGATGCGACCGGATGAAGCCTGTACTTAAGATTGCCTGTGTATCCGCCTGAGCGCGGCATCAAAGGCAGGCCGTTGGCGTTGGCGGCGATAGCGGCAGTGCATATGCTGTTGCTACCGTTGCTGTTTGCGGCCGGCGGCAAGCGCTCTGTATCGCCAACGGAACCGGCGCGGCGCATGCTTATCGTGCTCACCACCCGGCCTCAATAACGGCAGCCGCTTCCTGTTCCGCCAGCACACGCAAGAGTATCCTCGCCGCGCAGTCAGGTTCGGCTGCCAGCGCCGGTCCCGCTTGCGACTGTTGCGACGCAAACGCTGGAAGCGACGTATGTCATACCGGAAGCATCTGTCCCGATTGTTGGCGCCATCGATGCGGCGACTATCGCGCTGCGGTCAGCAGGCGCGATTGATCGGCAATTGCGCCAGGGGTTGCCGGGCGCGGCAGAAGGCCCGCTGACAGCGGGCGGCGACCGGTTAGCGGCTGCTATCGCATCCGCGCATGTGTATCGCGGCGGTGTACACATGGAGGAAAATCAAACTCAGCGATGGTCGTGTCGTGTCGTGACCAAGGTGGTAAGTTCGCTGGGTGTGTACTGTATGGCGATGCAGTCGAATGTAGGCGCCGCTTTCGACCCCATCAGAAATGGCGTGAAAACCGTCAAGGTGGCGTGCCCTCGTTAAGCGCTGCGGCACTCACCTTGTCCCAGGTAGCGCATGCAATAAATCACGATGTCCAATATCTCAACCAAGGAGGCCGCAACATGACACGCAAGACCGCAGCTGATTTTGACCCGGAAGTGATGAAGCTGTTCGACCAGTACGTGCACGGCCGCATCAGCCGCCGCGACTTTCTGTCCTCGGCCACGCGCTATGCGGTAGGCGGCGTTACCGCTGCCGGCCTGCTCTCCGCACTGAGCCCCAGCTTTGCAGCGCCGCTGATCACACCGGATGACAAACGTGTCAACGCGCGCTATGTGGAACTGCCTTCGCCGCAAGGCAATGGCACAGTGCGTGGCTATCTGGTGACGCAGGCCGGCGCCAAGGGCAAGCTGCCGACGGTGCTGGTGGTGCATGAGAACCGAGGTCTCAACCCACACATAGAAGATATCGCGCGCCGTCTGGCACTGGATGGTTTCCTGGCCTTCGCGCCGGATGCCTTGCACACCCTGGGCGGCTACCCCGGCGACGAGGATCAGGCCCGCACTTTGTTTGGCAAGCTGGACCAGACCAAGACGCGTGCTGACTTCATCGCGGCGGCACACTGGGTGCGCCAGCAGCCTGAGAGCAATGGCAAGCTGGGCGTGGTTGGCTTCTGCTACGGCGGCGGCATCGCCAACTATCTGGCGACACAACTGCCGGAGCTGCTGGTGGCTGTGCCCTTCTACGGCGCGCAGCCGAAAGCGGAAGAGGCCGCGCGCATCAGGGCACAGCTGCTGATACACGATGCCGAAAAAGATGAACGCATCCGCGCCGGCTGGCCGGCTTACGAAAAGGCTTTGCAGGCAGCGGGTGTGAAGTACGAGTACCACGTCTACCCGGGTACCGAACACGGCTTCAACAACGACACCACACCGCGCTACGACGCCGCTGCAGCCAAGCTGGCGTGGCAGCGCACGGTCGATTTGTTCCGTGCGCGGCTGGCCTAAGGCTTATTCGTATTTGCCAACGCTGCGCTGCCATTCGGGATCGTCCTTTAGCTTACGCAGCACGGGGGCGATCTTGTGATAGATGGCAGCTTGCGCATGCGGTATCAGAAAGCGCCGCTCGGTCGGCTGCGATGGCAGGACGTGCACCTGAAACTGCGCCTGCATCGCATGCTGTTTGAGATACCAACGGACGATGGATTCCGCCGCCAGTACGCCATCAACGCGATGCAAGCGTAGCTTTTCCAGATTGTGTTCATCGCTGCCTGCATCGTTACGGATCAGTCCCTGCCGGCGTATCCACGCATCCAGATCGGGATAGCTATAGCCGAGCACCATGCCCAGCGTGTGGCCCGCCAATGGGCCGGGCACCGTATCGCTGTATGGCTGGTTGACGGGTAGCACAACGACATAGCGGTCCAGCGCAAATGGCGCCGTCCACAGATATTTTTTCTGCGCCACATCGTCAAACCAGTGCGGCATCATGCCGATGACGATGCCGTCCAAAGCGCCATTCTCAACTTGCAGCTGCAGCCGCTTGCGTGGCAAATAGATCAGCTTGAATTGCAGGTCACCGATTTTCTGTCGGTTCAGGTAGTCAACCATATCGGCGTACATGCCGTGACCATCGTTCGATAGCAAGGGCGCCACGCGCGCGCTGGTGTAGACATTCACCACCTCGGCCGACAAACGGCCATGGAACGCGAGAGCACACAACAGTAAGAAAATGGTGACGGCGGACCTGGCTGGCATGCTTAACCCCGATGGGAGCCGATGAGTATCAGTGTCCAGAATCTCACACTTGTTCACATAATTCAACAGTGGCACCCGCACAGGCCCGCACGCAAAAAGGCCGCCCGCAGGCGGCCCTGGCGATTACGATTTGGCGAACGCCAGGAAATCATTGTTGAACTTCTCTTTGTGCGTGTCGGTCAGACCGTGGGGCGCACCTGGGTAGACGATCAGCTTTGCGCCTTTCACGATTTTGGCCGAGGCAATGCCGGCGGCCTTGATCGGCACGATCTGGTCATCGTCGCCGTGGATGATGAGGGTCGGCTTGTCGAACTTTTTCAGGTCGTCGCGGAAGTCGGTTTCCGAGAAGGCTTTGATCGAGTCGTAGGTGTTTTTGAAGCCGCCTTGCATACCTTGGGCATACCAGGCCTGGATGATGCCCTGCGATGGCTTGGCGCCTGGTCGGTTGTAGTTGTAGAACGGGCCGGACGCAATATCCAGATACAGCTGGCCGCGGTCATTGATCTGGCCTTGACGGATACCATCAAACACTTCGAGTGGCAGGCCATCCGGGTTATCGGCAGTTTTCAGCATCAACGGCGGCACAGCGGAGATCAGGCCCAGTTTGGCGATACGCTTGGTGCCGTGGCGGCCGACGTAGCGTGCCACCTCGCCGCCGCCAGTCGAGAAACCGGCCAGGATGATGTTTTTCAGGTCCAGCACCTCAATCAACTGCGCCAGATCGTCGGCGTAGTGGTCCATATCGTTGCCCTCCCAAGGCTGGCTGGAACGGCCGTGACCACGGCGGTCATGGGTAATCACGCGGAAGCCGTTATTGGCCAGGAAGAAGGCTGCCGATTCCCAGCTGTCCGAGCTCAGCGGCCAGCCGTGGCTCAGGATCACAGGCTGGCCATTGCGTGGACCCCAGTCTTTGTAATAGATCTCGACGCCGTCACGGGTGGTGATGGTGCTGGCGGTTTTGCTGACCACGCCCTTGCCTGCGGCAGTTGGCGCAGCCTGGGCGCTGCCACCCAAGGCGGCCAGCGGTACGGCGACGGCTGCGGCGGCAGCACCAACGCTATTGAACAGTGCGGAACGACGGGACAGGCTGATTTCTTTGCTCATGATAGGCTCCAAATTTAGTAGTTAGCGATTAAATTGCGTGCTGCACGTGATGAATATATATCGCACACTATTTAATAGCAAGCAATTTTTAAATATTTTTATGGGCCGCCCGAGGCGGCCCGGTGAATCAGGATTTGGCAAAGGCCAGGAAATCGTTGTTGAACTTCTCTTTGTGTGTGTCGGTCAGACCATGTGGCGCACCGGGATAGATGATCAGCTTGGCGTCTTTGACGATCTTGGCCGAGGCAATCCCGGCGGCCTTGATCGGCACGATCTGGTCATCATCGCCGTGGATGATGAGGGTCGGCTTGTCGAACTTTTTCAGGTCGTCGCGGAAGTCAGTTTCTGAGAAGGCCTTGATCGAGTCGTAAGTGTTTTTGAAGCCGCCTTGCATGCCTTGGGCATACCAGGCCTGAATGACGCCCTGCGATGGCTTGGCGCCTGGACGGTTGTAGTTGTAGAACGGGCCGGACGCAATATCCAGATACAGCTGGCCGCGGTCATTGATCTGGCCCTGGCGAATACCATCAAACACCTCGAGTGGCAGGCCGTCCGGATTATCGGCCGTTTTCAGCATCAGCGGCGGCACGGCTGAGATCAGGCCCAGTTTGGCGATGCGTTTGGTGCCGTGGCGGCCGACGTAGCGTGCCACCTCGCCGCCGCCAGTCGAGAAACCGGCCAGGATGATGTTCTTCAGGTCCAGCGCCTCAATCAGCTGCGCCAGATCGTCGGCGTAGTGGTCCATATCGTTGCCGTCCCAAGGCTGGCTCGAGCGGCCATGACCACGGCGGTCATGGGTAATCACGCGGAAGCCGTTATTGGCCAGGAAGAAGGCTGCCGATTCCCAGCTGTCCGAGCTCAGCGGCCAGCCGTGGCTCAGAATGACTGGCTGGCCGTCACGTGGTCCCCAGTCCTTGTAGTAGATTTCGACGCCGTCGCGGGTGGTGATGGTGCTTGCGTTCATGATCTTCTTCCTTATAGGCGATGTATAGACATTTAGTGTTGTGCTACAGTCGTTTCGTTCTGCAGCAGCGATGAAGTGCATCTTAGGCCGCGCCAAACGTTTGCGGAACAGACAACACTGCAAGGCCACTTTGCAAAAATGCAGACCCCACCATGGCAATGAGTAACGACTTCGACTGGAATGACATCCCGCTGATTCTCGCGCTGGCCCGCAGCGGCAGCATGAGCGCTACCGGCCGCCAGCTGGGCGTCGACGCCTCCACCATCAGCCGCCGCATTGCCGCCGCCGAGAAGGCGCTCAAGCTGCGCTTGTTCATCCGCGATAACACCGGCTACCAGCTCACCGATGCCGGCCAGGTCTTTGTCGAGCACGGCGAAGCGGTCTATGGCAATGTGCAAAGCATGTTGCAGGCCTCGTCGCAGGAGGCGGATGCGGTACTGGGGGCGGTCAACATCACCTCCATCGATTTCCTGTTCGATTACTGGCTGCTGGAGCATGTCCCTGCCCTGCACGCGCAGCACCCTCACCTGCAACTGACGCTGCAGGCGGAAAATCAAAACCTCTCCTTCACCCGCCGCGAGGCCGACTTCGCCCTGCGCCTGGGCAAACCCAGCGAAGACGCAGCGCTGGTGATGCGCAAGCTGGGCGACCTGGGTTTTGCGGTCTATGGACACGCCAGGTTCGCCGACACGCCGCGCGCCTGCTGGGGTACGCAACCGTGGATCGCCTATGACGACACGCTAGCCAACACTGCGGAGATGCAATGGCTGGCGGCGATGGAACCGCAGCCGCGCAAAGTCCTGCGCGTGAATAGCCTCAGCACCATGGTGCGCGCCTGCCGTGCTGGCGTGGGCATGGCGCTCCTGCCCTGCATCATGGGCACGCAGGAAGGCCTGCAGCGCATTGGCGCCAATGTCGAAGTCCAGCGCGATATCTGGCTGCTCAGCCATCGGGACGCTGGCTCAATCGCCCGCTTTAAAACCGTGTCCGTCTGGCTGTCGCAGCTGTACGCCGCCAACGAACAGCTGCTGTGCGGCGCCGCTTCGCACCCTTAAAACGCATTCTGCCCCCCTTTTTTTGCAGTTCGTCACATCCCCATGGATGGACGGGTAGCCCTTGTCTATAGTTCACTCAACGCAACGAACTAACCACCCACAAGGAGCTCAAAATGAACATCGCAAAAAACATGGAAGCCATCTTCGTAGCAGCTATCGTCATCGCCAGCGCTACTTCCTTCGCCACCGCCGCAGTCAGCACGCCAGTGATCGCAGTGAAAGCAGAAGCATCGGCCATGCAGACCGTGACGGTCACCGCAAAACGCCTGACCGCTACTGAAAAAGCTGCGCTGTAATTCACTCAACGTCGACGGAGCGCATGATGAAAAAATTGATGAAGGCTGCGATGCTGGCAGCGGTACTGGGCAGCGGAGCGCACACCGCGCTGGCTGCCGACGCTACCAGCGAGAGCCGCAGCATTGATGCCCGCGCCGTCAATATCGAACTCGATGGCGTCATCAGCCTGAAGGTGAAACAAGGTAGCACGGCAGCGCTGACCATCTACGGCGAACCGGAAGCACTGAAAAAAGTGGTGGTCGAACAGAGCGGCGACAAGCTGCACATCGGCACCCAGAAGATGAACTCTTTTAACTTCGGTAACAAGCGTGAACTGCGCGCCGAACTCACGCTACCTAATCTGCGCATGCTGACTTCGTCCGGCGTCGGCGCGACTGAAGTAAGCGGCTTTAACGGCGACAATCTGCGCCTGTCACTGGACGGTGCAGGCTCCGTCAAAGTCGATGCGCAATATCGGAATATGGACGTGCGCCTTGGCGGCGTAGGCGGCATGACCGTCAACGGCGGCAACAGCGACAGCGTCGATCTGTCCTTGAGTGGTGCTGGCCACATCGAAATGAGCGGCCAGACCAAACAATTGAAGGCGAGCCTTGGCGGCGTTGGTAGTCTGGATGCGCAGCAGCTGCGCGCCGATAGCATCGACGTCAACATGAGCGGTCTGGGTAGTGCACAGGTGTACGCCAGGACTAACGCCAATCTGAAATTAACGGGCATGGGTTCGGCCAAGGTATTTGGTAACCCAGCCAATCGTAACGCCAGCGCACGCGGCATGGGCAACGTGAGCTGGCAGTAAGGAACGCTCCGGCCTGCGTGGCCGGGCTATCGTAAACACATGGGTGTGTTTTTACCGTCCCAAAGGAGGCCACTCCTTTCGGACGGTTTTTTTATTTGAGATAGTGGATGTCGTGACCCAGCACGATACGCATGTCGGCGTAGGCGTTGCCCGCCGTGCGTTGATACAGCGGCAGATGCAGGCGCTGCGCCAATGCCAGCGCCATCGTCTTCTGCGCATTCTGATACTCGATACGGCTTTGCGGCACATTGAACGGCTTTACATTCGTCAGGCGCACTGTCTGCAAACCATCCACCCTGAGCTGACGGGCCAGGCGTGCTGCCGCGCCAGCGATACCATTGCCATTGCTGATCTCGAGCCGTACCGTGTCGGCATCGGTGCGTACCACCGCCACCAGCGCGGGACCGAGCTGCCGCACTTCGGTGCGCGCGAGCTTCAGCGTTTCGTAATCCTGTTGCACATCATGCTGGCGCAACGACGACGCCTGGTGATGCATGGCGCGTGCACGTTCAGGCTCGCCTTCAGCGGCCAGCGCTGTGGCCAGCTGCTCCCACCTGGACGCGTCGAGCGGATCACGCAAACAGGCTTGTTCCAGCGGCGTGACATGGTCCTGCGGCGGAGTGACAGCGCAGGCCATCAAAAACAGTCCAGCACCGGTGACGATTGCGTTCTTCATCATGGCTCCTAGTGATTAAGCTGCATCATCCGGTAAATCTGTATCCCTGCCGGGCCAATCAGCACCAGCATCAGCGTAGGGAAAATGCAGAAGATCAGCGGGAACAGCAGCTTGAGCGCGATCTTGGCGGCCGCCTCTTCGGCCAGCACGCTACGCTTGCTGCGCAGATTATCGGAATGGACGCGCAGCGAATCTCCCATGCTGGTGCCGAAGCGTTCGGACTGGATCAGCATGGCCACCAAGGTATCGACATCTTCCACGCCGCTGCGCAACGCCAGATTGCGCAAGGCGCGTTCCTTGGTGAAGCCGGCCCGCATCTCCATCAACGCCAATTGCAGTTCCTGCGCCAGTGCCATGCTTTTGATGTGAATTTCACCCGCCACCTTGGTTAGCGCACGCTCGAGGCTCAGGCCCGCTTCCACGCAGACCGTCAGCAGATCCAGCGCATCGGGGAACGTCTCAAAAATCTCGCGGCAACGCGCTGCGGCCTTGTGTGACAACACGGCATTGGGCAAGTAGTAGCCAATCGCTGCGATCAGCAGCAGCAAATACAGCGCGCCGTTGACTGAAAACGCGCCGCACATGGCCGCGATAGCAGGAAGGCCAAGCGACAGCAGCGTCTTCGCGGCAAAATACAACGACGGCGCAGAAGCGCTGCGCCATCCGGCGTTCATGAAGCGCGTCCGCAAGGGTGAACGCTCCCACCCCTCTTCCGGCACGGACAGGCGTGAAAACGGCTGCGCTGCCTGCGCCACCTTTTCCACCCAGCCACCCGCCAGCGGCTCTGGCTCGGATTCGGTCGGCTCCACCACATCATTCAACCGGTCGCGCAACGCCACCGGAGAAAGCACCAGCAGTGCCGCTACCGCGATACCGGCTGCCACCACAAACACCACCGCCAGGAATGCAATTTGCGTCGCGCCCATGCTCCTCTCCTTCACACACGTATGCGTATCAGCTTGCGCATCCACAGCACGCCGCAAGCAGCGACGATCAGCGCGTACCAGACCAGCTGCACACCGATGGGATCTGTCCACAGCACGCGCACATAGGCCGGATTGGATAACACCATCAGCGCCATCACGCCGGCCGGCAGCAGTCCCAATACCCAGGCAGACATGCGGCCTTCGGCAGACATCACCCTGACCTGCGACAGCAGCTTCAAACGCGCCCGTATCAGACGGCTGATATTGCTGAACACTTCCGCCAGATTGCCGCCGGACTCGCGCTGTATCAGCACGGCGATCACCAGATAGCGCAAGTCCGTCAGCGGCACGCGCAATGCCAGGTTGTGCAAAGCCTCATTCATTGGCACGCCATAGTTGATTTCCTCATAGGCGAATTTGAATTCGCCAGCGATAGGATCAGGCATCTCCTCGCCCACCATCTGCATCACATTGGCGAAGGAGTGCCCGGCACGCAGTGCGCGGCCAAGGAAATCCGCAGCTTCCGGCAACTGCTCCTCGAGCTTACGCAATCGCGCACTGCGTGTCCTCATCAATGCCAGCCAGGGCAGGCTCACGGAAAAGGCCAGCCCGCCAGCGGCCGGCGCAAATGGCATTTGCAGTATCTGCACCAGCACGAGCGCCACGGCGGCGGCCGACACCGAACAGCCAAGAAACTGTGCCACCGACCAGCGCACACCCGCCTGCATCAGCAAGCGGTCCAGCAACGCCAGCCTGGCGACGCGGCGCAGCAGCTTGTCCAGGGCGGGTTGCCGGCTGTAGGTGCGGCGTTTCAGGATATCCACGCGCTCGCCATTGCCATCGCCGCTGGCCGACATCAGCCGCAGACGTTTGGCGATACGCCGCGCGGCACTGCCATGCACCCCGGACCACCACAGCCACGCGCCCTCTATCATCAGGATGACCGCCGCAAACAGCAGCACCGCGAACATGGCAAACACGGTATCCATGATGGTCACTCGTAGATTTTGTCGGGATCGAATACCGCATCCGGCACCGGCACGCCAAACATGCGCAGCCGCTCGGCAAAACGCGGCCGGACGCCAGTCGCATAGAAGCGGCCCTGCACCGCGCCATGGGCATCCACACCTTTCTGCTCGAAGCGGAATATCTCATGCATCGCAATCACCTCGCCCTCCATGCCAGTGACCTCCTGCAGGCTGACCAGCTTGCGCGTGCCGTCGGTAAGGCGCGACACCTGCATCACCACCGTCACCGCAGAACAGATCTGCTGGCGCGTTGCGCGCGGCGTCAGGTTCACGCCCGCCATGCCAACCATGTTTTCCAGCCGCGTCAACGCATCGCGGGGTGTGTTCGAGTGTATGGTGGCCAGCGAGCCTTCGTGACCGGTGTTCATCGCCTGCAGCATGTCCAGCGCTTCCGGCCCGCGCACTTCGCCCAGGATGATGCGGTCCGGCCGCATCCGCAGCGCATTCCGCACCAGCGAACGCTGGTTCACTTCACCCTTGCCTTCGATATTGGGCGGGCGCGTCTCCAGACGAACTACATGCGGCTGGCGCAGTTGAAGTTCAGCCGCATCCTCAATCGTCACGATGCGTTCGTGCGCGGGCACAAAGCCCGACAGTACATTCAGCATGGTGGTCTTGCCGGATCCGGTGCCGCCGGAAATCAGAATGTTGACCTTGGCCTGGCCCAGCGCCTGCAGCACCTGCACCATCGGTGGCGTCAGGCTGCGGTAGTCCAGCAGGTTGGCGATGCTCAGTGGGTTGACGGCAAAACGCCGGATCGACAGGATCGGACCATCAATCGCCAGCGGCGGGATGATGGCGTTCACACGTGAGCCATCCGGCAAGCGCGCATCCACCATCGGACTGGATTCGTCCACACGCCGCCCCACGCGGGAAACGATCTTCTCGATGATCTTCATGAGGTGGGCGTTATCGTTGAAAGCAACCTCCGTCAGTTCCAGCTTGCCCGCGCGCTCGACATAGACTTTACTGGCCGTATTCACCAGAATGTCCGACACGCCTGGATCGGACAGCAACGGCTCCAGCGGCCCGAAGCCCAGCATCTCGTGCTGGATATCCAGCACCAGATTGTGCCGTTCGTGCTGATTCAGCACGATGCGCTCTTCCTCGATGATGCGCTGGACCAGCAGCGCCAGCTCGTGCTTGAACTGCTCCGGCGTCAGCCGCTTCAGGCGTTCCAAATCGATGCGATCCAAAATCGTTTGATGCATGGACTTCTTCAGTTCCTGATACGCCGCAGCAGCCAATCCCGGCGAGCCACTGTTACGGCCATCATCTGCATGCGACAGGCGTTCGCGTAAGCTCATCTCATCCTCCCTCATTGCGGCCAAAGATACGGTCAAACAGACCTTTGCTTTCCAGTACACGGCGCGCAGCGACCAGGTCTACCAGCTCCGCCAGGCTGCGCGCAACGGCGCTGCTGCGCGACAGCTGCAGCACCGGTATGCCCTGGTTGACCGAGTCCGTCGCCGACAGATAGTCGTTTGGTACGGTGTGCACCACATCGGCGCCCAGCGCCTGCTCCAGATCCATCAGGCGCAACTTGCCGCCCTTCTCATAGCGATTGACGATCAGGCGCGTGCGCTCGTTGGGATAGCCCAGTGAGCGGAAGATATCCAGCAGCCGCCGGCCATCGCGGATATCCGGCAGCGCCAGTTGCAGCACGGGATAGATGGTGTCCGCCTGATCCAGCGCACGCAGCGAGATGGCATCGATCTGGCGGCCGACATCCAGCACCACAAAGTCATAGTGCTGACGCGCCACGCGCAGAATGTCGTCCATATGCTCAGGCTTCATCGCGACCGTCTGGTGAGGATCGTCCGCCGCCGCCAGCACGCCGAAGTTGGATGCCACATGCACCAGGCAGGAATCAAGGAAAGCGCCGTCCATGCGGCTGATCTGCGCGCAGATATCGGACAGCGTCATGGCAGGCTTCTGGTCGGAGACATACAGCGTGGCGTCGCCGAACTGGCCATGCAGGTCGATCAGCAGCACCTTCTTGTCGGCCAGCGCCGCCAGCGCGTAACCAAAGTTGGTCGACAAAAAAGTCGCCCCGCTGCCGCCTTTGCAGGAAATGAAAGCCAGTACCTTGCCTTCACGTACAGGACTGATGCCAGCGGCGATTTCGATACGGTCCATGGCGTCATGGAAGGCGCGGTGTTCCAGCGGCAGCTGCATCACTTCGCGCATGCCGGCGCGCATGGCGCGTATCAGCAAATCCTGTTGCGGATCGCGGGTGAGCAGCATGAAGGAGGCCGATAGATATTGTTTGCTGAGGCGCTCCACCAGCTCGCCCTCCTCCGCATCGGTATCACTGGCATCCAGGATGACCAGTTCCGGCGGCTCCGGCAGCTGGCGTTCAACCGCATCACGCAAGCCATTGCGCGATGCGACCAGCTGCAACACCGGCATGCGCGCCGAGCCTTGCGCGGCGATCTCCGCGTGCAGCAGGCTGTCCTTGCTGATCATCAGTGCTTTCATTTGGCACCGCCATTCAGGACCGGGGCTTGTGCCGCCGGCTCGCCTGCATTTTTAAGATAGCGCTCATAGGCCGCGCGCGCGCTGCGGCCGTCCATGCCGGCAGCTGGATCGCTGTTGCTGCCCGCTGCGGGATACAGAATCTGCTGCGCCAGCGTGGCGCGCACATCGGCGCCAAAATGGCTATCCCATTGCGGCGTGGTCTGGACCTGGAGTGAAGCGCAGGCGGACAGTGTTACTGCCGCCAGCAGTATCAGGAGATTGCGCATAGTCGTTCCCTGGTTATTTGCGGTCTGGCCCCTGTTCCGGCGGCGGTCCTTCAAGACGGCCACCAAGGAACAGACTGGCGCGGCCTGGCGTCGTCACGCTGTCGGTCGGCAGCTTGTAGCCTGCCGTCAGCGGCCGTACCAGATGCGGAGTCACGACAAACAGCAATTCGGTGCGATCCTGCTGGAAGTCGGTGCTGCGGAACAGCGCGCCAAGTACCGGCACTTCGCCGAGAATGGGCAAGCCGTTGATGCTGGTGGTCTGGCTGTTCTTAATCAGGCCACCGATGGCGAAGCTTTGGCCATCAAACAATTCCACGGTGGTGGAAGCGCGGCGCGTGGTAATCAGCGGCAGCACGGCGTTGTTGGAAAAGCCTGCCGCCGAGATGCCTATGCCTTCACGTGAAATCTCCGAGACTTCCGGCGCCACGCGCAGGTTGATGCGGCCGCCCGCCAATACCGTGGGCGTAAACCGCAGACCGACGCCGAATTCCTTTTCTTCCAGAGTGACCTTGTTGTTGTCCTGTGCGACGGGGACAAAAATGCGGCCACCGGCAAGAAAGCTGCCCTCCTGTCCACTGATCGCCATGACCGTGGGTTCCGCCAGAACGCGCACCAGCGCATCCTCTTTATCAGCTGCGATGCTGCTGTGATTTGCTGTGGGACGGCCGATGTTGAGCAGGCTTTTGAGCGTCCCGGTGACAAAATTGGCAGACAAGGCACCGGCCCAGCTGCCGCCGCCAAAGCTGAGCGCCGTATTGGCCTCCAGCTTTTCCAGCAGGGACTTCGAGACTTCGGCGATTTTCACTTCCAGCATCACCTGCTGCGGCGCGCCGATGTTGAGGAAGTTGACGATGCGCGCATTGGACGATGTGACTGAAGATGTGGGCGCCGGGTTCTTCGCATCCAGTGGCTGCGCGGGACGGCGTACAAAAGCAGCTGCCAGCTCCAGCACCCGCGCCGCAGTAGGCGCATCATCTACCGTGCCGCTGATGACCAGCGTATCGCCGGCGGCACTGACCTGGATGTCTTTCTGATCCGGCAGCAGAGCCGCCAACGCCTGCTGCAAAGCGCCTGGATCAATGCCGACCACCACCTCCACCACGTTGCACAAACCACTGCGGCCCTGCACAATCATATTGCTGCTGCCGATATCGACACCCACCACGTACAGCGTATCCGGCGCCACCAGCATGGCTTGCAGCACGGCGGGATTGCCGACACTGCGCGCCTGCACCGCTTCCGGCATACGCATCAGCGTCGACTTCCCGAGCTGTAGCGACATATGCCCAGGCTGCGCAGCCTGGCCAGCGCAGCGCAGGCCGGCATTCTCGCCGGCTGGCGTAGCCGCCCATGCCTGGCCGATCAACGTCAGCGCAGCCCATGGCGCTGTAAGGCGGAAAAGGTTCATGGCGGCTCACAGGCATTCCTGCGTGCGCTGCACGCCGGTGATCACGCCTATGCAGGCGCGCGGCCCAGGCACGGCAGCGGCCACCTGTACACGAGGCTTGGGCGCTGGCGGCGGCACAGCCGTATCAGCCGCGGCACTGACACTCGCATCGCGCGCACCGAGCAAGGTCCCCTTGGTGGCGCCCTCCGTCGTTCCAGGCTGCGGGTCTACCTGATTGCGCAGCACCAGCGACAAGGTGCCGACACTGCGCGCCAGGTCCAGGTTCTCCGCCTGGGTGGGTGTGACCTCCAGCGTCACCGCATTGACCACGCGCGGCTTGGTCTCATCGCGGCCCACTTCCTGCGCCACGGCCAGTACCAGAATCCGCTCAAGAACGATCTTGGAAATGGCCCGTTCATTGGATTGCGTGTTGACGATGATGTCGACAAAATTCCCCGGCAGCGCAAACCCGGCCACGCCCACCACATCGTTCACGCGCACCGTGATTGCCCGCTTGCCTTCGGCAATCAGCGCCGACAGCCCTCCCAGCGTACCTGCGGGCGCCAGCTTCGCTTCGCTCAATGGCTCATCACGCAGCACACTGGTTTTCAGTACGCGGCCCACCAGCTTGCCGCCATCGCGCAGCGCGCCGTGCGGCAGGCTCTCCGCCGGCCAGTCGATCTGCTTGAGCATCTCCGGCGCCAGACGCTGACCGAGGTTCACGTCCGCCGCCGCCACGATAATTTTGCTGGATGACCCGGGCGTCTGGCGCAGCAGCCAGCGCGAAGCCAGCGACACTGCGGCCAGGCCGAACACGATGGCCAACGCCATCATCAGGAGTGCGCGGCGATTTTTCATGATGACGCACCAGCGAACATGCTGATCCAGGCCTGGTCCAGCGCGGCCACCGACAACCGCGCCGGTTCACCCATAAAGCCCGCGAAGTCGGCCACGCGACCAGCGATCTCGCCGGGATAACAGGCCAGCAGCGCCAGCCCGCTGCCCGCATGCAGTTCATCGAGCAGATACGTCATGCCCGTCTCCTCGTAAGCCACGCCGGCGCTCAGACACTGATGGCGGACCAGCGTACGGTAATTCGCCGCAGACAGCGCGCCCACCGGAATCTTGTAGCCCACACGCCGCAGTGCCGTATCGTCCAGCAGCAGCGACGGCGACACGCTGGTGGCAAACACCAGCCGCAAACGGCACGGCACCTGGAAGTGATAACCACCCGCCAGCGACAACGCACTACGCTCCATTTCCTGCGCCTGCGCGAAGCGGTTCAGCAATTCGGCAGCCGGTATGCGCTGACGTCCCAGATCGTCAACAATCAACAGTCCGTTGTTGGCCTTCAGCTGCGGCGGTGCGCGGTAGCAGCCGCTGGCAGCATCCGGCTGCAAGTCCAGCATCTCCGCGTCCAGCGACGCATCCAGCACCACCACCGGTCGCTGGCACAACACCCAGCGCGGGTCACTGCTGCGCCGCTCCGGTGCTTGGCGCACCTGGCGCGGCAAGGGCGCGCGATGCATCGCTGGGTCATATACCTGCACGATATCCTTGCCCACTACCAGTGCATGCGGCACCGCCACCAGTCCTTGCAACAGCGCCCCCAGGAGCCGCGCCAACACCGACTTGCCGCTGCCCGATGGCCCATACAGCAACATGCTGCGCCCCGCATACATGGCCGCGCCCAGCATGCGCTGAACTGCCGGTGCGAGGAAGTCGTCGGCAAATTCGGCCGCCAGTTCATCTGCGCACAGCGACGGCGCATGGGCGGCCTGGCGGTCCACCACGGCGCGATACGCTTCCAGCGTCACCGGCGCCGGCCCGGCATACGGACAGCGCTCAAGCCACGCGTTGGCGCGCTGCTTGCCGGCGCTGGTCAACTGATACTGCACATCGATATCGGACTCGCCACGCCAGGCCACTTCCACCACCTGCTCGGCCACCATAAAGTCGAGCACCTCGCGCAGCACGTTGATCGACAAATGCAGCTTGGTGGTCAGCACGGGCAGATGGCTTTTACCGCCCAGGTACAGCACCTTGGCGATCAATTCCACGATCAGCTGCTGCTGCAGGCCGCAATCGCGCACCGATTTCGGTTGCGGCGGCAGCACCGCTTCCGGTTCGGCGTCCAGCAATTGGGTGTAGGGGGATGGCGGTTCCAGGGCTAGCATTTTTATCTCCGCGAGGAATTGTTTCGTCGTGGAATCAAGTTTAGCCAGCCATGCTTTGTGGATATTGACGCGCAGCAAGCGCGGCTCAATGATGCTGCCAGGCGACCACGCCCAGCGTGCCCAGCGCGATTGCCACGCCGTAAGGGATGCCGCCCACGCTGGCCTTGGGCGCCAGCGGCACCGGCAACAGCGGCACGCCCAGCAGACGCAGCAGGAGCGGTGTGCAGATCAGCCGCAGGTTGCGCGCGCTGTCGCGCCAGCGTCCGCTCAACAACAGCATCAGCAAGGCGATCGCGCCGCCCGTCAGATAAGACAGCACGGCAATCTGCAGCGCTTGCGAAGGCCCGGTAAATCCTCCCACCATGGCCATCAGCTTGACATCGCCGGCCGCCATGCCGCGCAGCAGATACAGCGGCAGGAATAAAAAAAAGCCGGCAACCACGCCGGCCAGCCACTGCGACACGGGCGCTCCCGCCTGCCCGCTCAGCAGGTGCAATATCAGCGCCAGCAGCAGGCCGCTCAGGATCAGCACATTGGGTATCTTGCGCATGGCCAGATCCGTCAGCGCCGCTTGCGCAACCAGACAGATCAGAATGACTTCGATGGCGTTCAGCATCACCGTCTCCCAAAAGGGCTTTCCGGCCTCACCGCTGCCGGAAAGCCCGCACAACGTTTATGGCGTCGTGATCTTGTTGGCAATCGCCTGGAAGGCGGTGCTCAGCGCCGGCGTCAGCAGGCCGAAGGCAGCCACCACGGCGGCCACCATGGTTGCCGCGATCAAGCCATACTCGATGGCGGTAATGCCATCCTCGTCACGCGCAAACTCTTTCGCTAATGCAATAAGCGAGTTCATGTCGTACTCCTTTGGTTGGTCCATAAAGTCTCTGGCGCTCCATTGATTGCGCCATTGTGTTTAACTATACGGATCGCAATTTGCCGAGAGTTGACGCCACGCAAGTTTTCCGTACGGAAAATTTTTTAGTCTATGATGAACCTGGGTGCATGCGAATGTCGGAAAAAGGTCGCATTCTTCGGTAATAGAAGTTTTTTTTCGCACACAAGAATTGCCTCGATTGCAAAAAGCTATTATCCTGCTTAGCTGTTCTTTGGAAAGGCAAATGGACTCCTTACTGAAACACATGGTGGACATGACCGGTCACCGCGATCACACGATGCTCGACATCTCGGTGATTTCGGCGGTGCAGGAGCTTGCCCGCGCCGATCAGGTCCGTGTGTTGACGCTGGCCACTGTCCGAGGAAAGATCTTCGTGCGTCCGCGCGCCATCATCGCCTCCGGTGAACCGGCACGCATGGTCGATACCTCCGACCAGCACTCCCCAGGCGATTCCATCGACATTTATCCGGCGCTGGCCCAGTGCATCGACCGCCACGAATCCGGCGCCGATGTGGCCAACGAAGCGGGCGAGCACACCTTGTGGCTGCCGATCTGGCTGGGCGACAAGGCCGATACCTGCCTGGAAATCGTCAATCCGACGCCGTACACCAAGGAAACCATCCACGTCATTGGCGGCATCGTCAGCGTCTACCGCAATTTCCAGAATCTGCTGGACTACAGCGAACGCGATTCGCTGACGGGCCTGCTCAACCGCAAGACTTTCGACGACCAGCTGTCCAAGATGCTGGCCGCCAGTACCGAACAGGAATCCGTCACGCTGCCCGGCGAGCAGGAGCGCCGCGTCCATACCGACGAAGAAAAGCAATGGCTGGCCGTGGTCGATGTCGACCACTTCAAGCATGTCAACGACCGCTTCGGCCACCTGTACGGCGACGAGGTGCTGATTTTGATTGCCAACCTGCTCACCTCCTCGTTCCGCGCGCAGGACCGCGTGTTCCGTTTCGGCGGCGAAGAGTTTGTGGTGCTGCTGCGTTCAGCCACGCTGGACAATGCCAAGAAAATCATCGAACGCTTCCGCATGAACGTGGCGGCGCACGACTTCCCGCAAGTGGGCAAGGTGACCGTGAGTGTGGGCTTTGTCAGCATCAGCGCGCTAGAAGCGCCGGTCATCATCCTGGGCCATGCCGACCAGGCGCTGTACTACGCCAAGAGCCATGGCCGCAACCTGGTGTGCCACTACGACGAACTGGTCAGCGGCGGCCTGCTGCAGACCATCGAATCCAACGATACCGCTGAATTCTTCTAGGCTGCGACCGTCAGGAAGCGCATCGGATCGACATTCCATTTCGCCGGCGACTCGTGGCCGACAATCTTGTCGCCGCCACCAAAGCCCAGTCCACGCGACAGATCGACGGTTTCCGGTTTGATGTAAACGTTCTTCTTGGTGCTGAAAAATACATTGACCTTGGGCGCCAGCAAATTGGTTTCGTGTGGCTCCACCACCACACCCAGGCGTCCCGACTCCAGCAACACCATGGTGCCCACCGGATAGATGCCCACGCAACGCATGAATTCCTGCGCGTACTGCGGGTTGAAGTGGAATTTGCTCCACTCATAAATCTTGCGCAGCGCCGCCGCCGCCGACATGCCCTTGTGATAGCAGCGATCAGCGGTAATCGCGTCGTACACGTCGACAATGGCTGCCATCTGCGCCAATTCGCTGATTTCGTCATTGGCCTGTTTGCTTGGATAGCCGCTGCCGTCGCGCCGCTCGTGGTGATGCAGCGTGATATCCAGCGGAATCGGGCCGATCTCCGGCGATTGCTTCAGGATGTTGTAGCCATCTTCCGGATGCTTCTTGATGATGGCGAATTCCTCATCGGTCAGCGGCCCCGGCTTGTTCAGGATCTTGTCCGGCACCAGCGCCTTGCCCGTGTCGTGCAACAGACCGCCCAGCCCCGCCTGGTGAGTAATGTCCGCCGGAATATTACGCGAACGGCAGAACGCCACCAGCAGCGTGCACACACTCACTGAATGCAGGAAGGTGTAGTCATCCTTGGTCTTAATCCGCAGCAAACCCACCAGTGCGCCCGGGTTGCGCAAGATCGATTCGGTGATGTTCTGCACCACAGGCTGCACCTGATCCAGCTCAATGGCCTTGCCGAGACGGGCATCCTGCATCACACTGCGCACCAGGGTGGAAGCCTGATGACGGATCTGGACGGCGCGCTGCATTTCCTCGCCGAGCGACACACGGGTCTGCACGGGCGCTTTGGCAACGATTTCGACGATTTCCCGCTCAGTGGCGGCCTGGGCTTCCGCCAGCGTCGGCGCGTCCTCCACATCCAGGCCTTTGGCACTGTCGATCACCACGTCATGAATGCCGGCATTGATGATCTTGCGGATTTCGTCGGTGCTGGAGATCAGGAAACGATTGCGCACGAACGGATGGGTCATCCAGTCGCAGCTCAGGTCATGAATATACATGCCCACTTTCAGCTGAGAAGAGTCGACTTTCTTTAACATACGGATACCCATCCAAAAGATGCTGGAGCGCTGAATTACGCTAGCATAAGTATAACAAACTGTTTCCCACCGGGATTAAATTTACACTTGCAAGTGTTTGTTTGACTAGGGGTACTTTCTTACTTTTTGGATATGGAACTACGCCAGCTTCGTTATTTTGTCGCCATTGTCGACCACGGTTCGCTGTCACGCGCCGCGCTGATTTTGCACGTCGCGCAGCCCGCGCTGACCCAGCAATTGCGCCAGCTGGAAGAGGAACTGGGCGTGCAGCTGCTGCACCGTACCGCGCAAGGCGTGCTCAGCACAGACGCCGGCAAGGTCTTCTACGAACACGCCCAGGCCATCCTCAAGCAGGTGGCGGACGCCCGTTCCGCTGTGGCGCAATCGGCGGAACGGCCCAGCGGCAGCGTCACACTGGGACTGCCGCACAGCATCTCCGGCGCGCTGGCCCTGCCGCTGCTGACCGCCACCCGCAGCCAGTATCCCGAGATTACCCTGCAACTGACCGAAGAGCTGACCGGCAACCTGAGCGAGCAGCTCAAGTCCGGCCGCGTGAACCTGGCCATCCAGTTTGACGACGGTCAGCTCAACCAGTTTGCCACCACCCCGCTGGCGGAAGAAGAACTCCACTTCATCTGTCGCGCGGATGCTACTTACGCGAAAAGTGAGCAGTCACTTACACTACAACAGGCATTGAATACCACCCTCATCCTGCCCGGCCTGCAACACGGCGTACGTCCGCGCATCGAGGCTGTCGCACGCGAAGCCGGGCTCAGCCTGAGCAATGTGATTGAGATCAACTCCATCGCCATCCTCAAATCGGCGCTGCTGGCCGACATGGGCGCCACCATCCTGCCGTCCGCCCCGGTGCTGGACGAACTGCAGCGCGGCGAATTGCGCGCCCAGCGCATCCACAGTCCGTCAATTTCGCGCACCGTGGTACTGTGTGCTTCACGCAACATTCCACTGACCAATGCCGCCGCCGCCATCACCCGCCTGGTGCGCCAGATCAGCGATGGCCTGTGCGCCGAAGGGAAATGGCCCGGGGCAACACCGATATAAGAAATTCTTATACCCCCATCGGCAAACGGTATTTCCGTATACGTCAAGTAGCGCCCATACTGGTAGAAAGCCGCTAACCGCGGCTACCCGGTTTGACCCTGGCTCGCCTACCCGGCGGCACCCAGTGCAAACACGATCCTGATACCAAAAACGGAGACACCGCCATGCCAGACGGCACTAGCCTGCTCACGTCCGTGAGCCTCGACGACAAATACACTTCCACCAAAGGCACCATCTTCCTCTCAGGCATCCAGGCACTCGTGCGCCTGCCGATGATGCAGCACGTGCGCGACAAGGCCTATGGCCTGAATACGGGCGGCTTCATTTCCGGCTACCGCGGCTCGCCGCTGGGCGGCCTTGATGAAAACCTGTGGAAGGCCAAGCCGCACCTGGAACAGCATCACGTGCAGTTTGTGCCGGGAGTGAACGAAGATCTGGCGGCAACGGCAGTCTGGGGCTCGCAGCAGGTGGATCTGATCGGCGAGAGCAAGTACGACGGCGTGTTCGCCATGTGGTACGGCAAAGGCCCGGGCGTGGACCGCTGCGGCGACGTCTTCAAGCACATGAACCACGCTGGCACCTCCAAACATGGCGGCGTGCTGCTGGTGGCCGGCGATGACCACGGCGCGTATTCGTCCACGCTGCCGCACCAGTCGGACCACATCTTCTCCGCCTGCATGGTGCCTGTGCTCTACCCATGCAATGTGCAGGAATACCTGGACCTGGGCATCCATGGCTGGGCCATGTCGCGCTTCTCCGGTTGCGCCGTGGCGTTCAAGGCGCTGGCAGATACGGTGGAATCGTCAGCCTCGGTGGACGCCGACCCGTTCCGCGTGGATGTGAAGATCCCGCAGAATTTCGTCATGCCGGAAGGCGGCCTGAATGCACGCCTGTCCAGCATCCCGCTGGGCCAGCAGGCGCGCAATCAGGAAGCGCTGATGCAGGACTACAAAATCTACGCCGCGCTGGCCTATGCGCGCGAGAACAAGCTGAATCACACCACCATCGATTCCAAGGACGCCAAGCTGGGCATCATCGCCTCCGGCAAATCGTATCTGGACGTGCTGGAAGCGCTGGAAGAACTGGGCATCGACGAAGCAATGGCCGCCAAGGTGGGCCTGCGCCTGTTCAAGGTCGCCATGCCATGGCCGCTGGAACCGGACAGCGTGCGCGAATTCGCCCAAGGCCTGGACGAGATCCTGGTGGTCGAAGAAAAACGCCAGTTCGTTGAATACCAGCTCAAGGAACAGCTGTACAACTGGCGCGACGATGTACGTCCACGCGTGATCGGCAAATTCGACGACAAGGGCGAATGGGTGGCGCCACGCGGCGAATGGCTGCTGCCACCAAAGGCTGACTTCTCCGTCTCGCAAGTGGCGCGCGTCATCGCGGGTCGTGTCGCGCGCTACATCAGCGACGCCCACATTCAGGACCAGATCAAAGCCCGCCTGACCTTCCTCGATGAGAAGGACGCCGTGCTGAAGAAAGCCATCAGCACCCCGTTCCGTCCAGCGTTCTACTGCTCCGGTTGCCCGCACAACACCTCGACCAAAGTACCGGACGGTTCGTTCGCGCTGGCCGGTATCGGCTGCCACGTGATGGCCACCTCCATCTACCCTGAGTACAACAAGCTGACCACCCACATGGGCGGCGAAGGCGCGCCGTGGATCGGCCAGGCCGCGTTCTCCAAAGTGCCGCACGTGTTCCAGAACCTGGGCGACGGCACCTACTTCCACTCCGGCTACCTAGCGATCCGCGCAGCGGTTGCGGCCAAGGTCAACATCACCTACAAGATCCTGTACAACGACGCCGTCGCCATGACCGGTGGCCAGCCAGTCGATGGCCAGACCTCCGTGCCGATGATCGCGCAGCAGATGGCCGCAGAAGGCGTCAAGCGCATCGCGCTAGTGACGGAAGACCTGTCGCGCTACACCGACCGTTCGGCGCTGCCGGCCATCGTCTCGCTGCACGACCGCAAGGACATGGATGCGGTACAGCGCGAGCTGCGTGAACTGCCAGGCGCTTCGGTGCTCATCTACGACCAGACCTGCGCTGCCGAAAAACGCCGCCGCCGTAAAAAAGGCGAATTCCCTGACCTGGCCAAACGCATGGTCATCAACGAAGCCGTGTGCGAAGGCTGCGGCGACTGCGGCATCCAGTCCAACTGCGTGTCGATCCTGCCGAAGGAAACGGAATTCGGCCGCAAGCGCACCATCGACCAATCGTCGTGCAACAAGGACTATTCGTGCGTGAAGGGCTTCTGCCCGAGCTTCGTCACGGTGGAAGGCGGCGCGCTGAAGAAAACCAAAACCGGCGCGACGCAAAGCGATGACGGCTGGGATGCACTGCCTACGCCAGCATTGCCGGAATGCGAGCAGCCATACAACATCCTGATCAACGGCATTGGCGGCACCGGCGTGATTACCGTCGGCGCGCTGATGGGCATGGCCGCGCACATTGAAGGCAAAGGCGCCTCGGTGCTGGACATGACCGGCATGTCGCAGAAAAACGGCTCGGTCACCTCGCACGTGAAAGTGGCGCGCACGCCGGACCACCTGCGCGCGCAGCGCATCGCTACCGGCGAAGCAGACGTCATCCTCGGCTGCGACATGCTGACCGCCGGTGCTGCGGATGCCGTATCCAAAATGCGTCCGGGCCGCACGCTGGCCATCGTCAACCTGCACGAACAGCCGCCAGGCACCTTCGCGCAGAACGCCGACTGGCAGTACCCGACCGCAGACGTACGCGCGCTGATCGAAGAATCGGTCGGCGCAGGTGCTGCCGACTTCATCGACGCCACCAAGCTGGCCACCGCGCTGATGGGCGACTCGATTGCCGCCAACCTGTTCATGCTGGGCTACGCCTGGCAGCGCGGCCGCATCCCGCTCAAAGAAGAATCGCTGCTGCGCGCGATTGAACTGAATGGCGTCGCCGTCGCCTCGAACAAGAAGAGCTTCCTGTGGGGCCGCCGTGCCGCCGTGGACCTGAAGCGCGTCGAGCGCATCGCCACGCCAGCACAAGCCATCATCGTGCAGATGCCGCAAAGCCTGGACACCACCGTTGCCAAGCGCATGGAATTCCTGACCGCGTACCAGAACGCCGCTTACGCCAACACCTATTCGGAACTGGTGGCGCAAGTGCGCGCGAAAGAAACCTCGCTTGGCCTGGGCAACAAGCTGTCCACCGCCGTGGCCAAGTACTACTTCAAGCTGATGGCCTACAAGGACGAATACGAAGTCGCGCGCCTGTACACCGATGGCCGTTTCGTCGAACAGCTGCAGTCTCAGTTCGAAGGTAACTTCAGCGTGAAGTTCAACCTGGCGCCACCGATGTTCGCGAAGAAGGATGCCAAGGGCCACCTGGTCAAAGCGGAATTCGGCTCGTGGATGTGGAGCGCGTTCAAGCTGCTGGCCAAGCTGAAAGGCCTGCGCGGCGGTGCGCTCGACATCTTCGGCTACACCGAAGAACGCAAAATGGAGCGCGCACTGATCGTTGAGTACCGCGAGATGGTGTCCGCAATGATCGCCCAGCTGAACGCAGAAAACCACGCCACCGCAGTCGACCTGGCCTCGCTGCCGGAAAAAGTGCGCGGCTTCGGCCACGTGAAGGAAAAAGCCGTCGCCACCTTCCGTACCGAAAAAGCCCGTCTACTCAACCTGTTCAGCCAACAGCGCGCCGCATGATGATTGAGACACAAACCCGCAACCCGGACGCGGGGGTCTGACCCCGTACGGGGTCAGACCCCTGGTAGCCGCACTGCGGGTTTGACGTTAACGTAAACGTCATATAATCAACAAAAAAATACTATTAGGGACACCAATGAACGATCTCTCGACTCCCAAAATCGCGGCCGTGGATGAACAGCCGCGCGTAAAGAACAAAGTTCGCTTCGTCACCGCAGCCTCGCTGTTCGACGGCCATGACGCCTCCATCAACATCATGCGCCGCATCCTGCAGTCGAACGGCGTGGAAGTGGTCCACCTGGGCCACAACCGCTCGGTCGACGACGTCGTCACCGCCGCACTGGCCGAAGACGTGCAAGGCATCGCCATCTCCAGCTACCAGGGCGGCCACGTCGAATACTTCAAATACATGATCGACCTGCTGCGCCAGCGCGGCGGCGCCCACATCAAGGTATTCGGCGGCGGCGGCGGCGTCATCGTCCCGCAGGAAATTGAAGAACTGCACGCGTACGGCGTCACCAAAATCTTCAGCCCGGAAGATGGCCAGCGCATGGGCCTCGTCGGCATGATCCAGTGGATGGTGCAGCAGTGCGACATCGACCTGTCGCCCTACGCGCCAACCTCCCTCGCGCCGCTGCGCGAAGGCGACATCGCCACCCGTCACCGCCCACTGGCACAGCTAATCACCGCACTGGAAAACGATAAGGCCTCTGCCACGCTGCGCGCCGAACTGCTGGCTGCTGCACAAGACCTGCCCGTGCCAACGCTGGGCATCACCGGCACCGGCGGCGCCGGTAAATCCTCGCTGACCGATGAACTGATACGCCGCATCCGCCTCGACCAGGGCGACGCGCTGAACATCGCCATCATCTCCATCGATCCATCGCGCCGCAAATCCGGCGGTGCGCTGCTGGGCGACCGTATCCGCATGAACGCCATCAATCCGTGGGCCGGCCAGGCGCGCGTGTTCATGCGTTCGCTGGCCACGCGTGAAGCAGGCTCCGAGATTTCGCAAGCGCTGCCAGACGTCATCGCCGCCTGCAAGGTAGCAGGCTTCGACCTGGTGATCGTTGAAACCTCCGGTATCGGCCAGGGCGACGCCGCCATCGTGCCGCACGTGGACGTCTCGATGTACGTGATGACGCCGGAATTCGGCGCTGCCTCGCAGCTGGAAAAAATCGACATGCTCGATTTCGCCGACTTCATCGCCATCAACAAGTTTGACCGCAAAGGTGCGCAAGACGCGCTGCGCGACGTCGCCAAGCAGTACCAGCGCAACCGCGAACTGTGGAGCAAGCGTCCGGAAGAAATGCCGGTCTACGGCACCCAGGCATCGCGCTTCAATGACGACGGCGTCACCGCGCTGTACCAGGGCCTGCTGCCACGGCTGGCGCAACTCGGCCTGCGCGCACAGCAAGGCAAACTGGTGGCCACCGACGTGCGCCACTCCAGCGGAAAAAACGTCATCGTACCGCCAGCGCGCGCGCGCTATCTGGCGGAGATTGCCGACACCGTGCGCGGCTACCACCGCTTCACACGCAAGCAAGTCACGCTGGCGCGCGAACGTCAGCAACTCAGCGAAACCAAGCGCATGCTGGCCATCGCCCACAAGGCCGCAGACTTCGACGATCTGATCGCCGAGCGCGATGCCGAAATGGACGGCGGCGCCAAGAAGCTGCTGGCGCAATGGCCAGACATGCAGGCCGCCTACGCTGGCGACGACTACGTGGTCAAAATCCGTGACAAGGAAATCCGTACCCGCCTCGTGCAGCACACGCTGTCCGGCACGCGCATCCGCAAAGTCGCACTGCCGCGCTTTGAAGACCATGGCGAAATCCTGCGCTTCCTGATGCTGGAAAACGTGCCGGGCTCCTTCCCGTTCACCGCTGGCGTGTTTGCGTTCAAGCGTGAAGGCGAAGATCCTACCCGTATGTTCGCTGGCGAAGGCGACGCCTTCCGCACCAACCGCCGCTTCAAGCTGGTCTCCACCGGCATGGACGCCAAGCGCCTGTCCACCGCATTTGACTCGGTCACCCTGTACGGCGCCGATCCTGCGCTGCGCCCGGACATCTACGGCAAGGTCGGCAACTCGGGGGTCTCGATCGCCACGCTGGACGACATGAAAGTGCTGTACGACGGCTTCAACCTGTGCAGCCCGAGCACCTCGGTGTCGATGACCATCAACGGTCCTGCACCAACCATCCTGGCGATGTTCATGAACACCGCCATCGACCAGCAAGTCGACAAATTCGTTGAAGAGAACAAGCGTCAGCCTAGCGCCGATGAAGCTTCCAAGATCAAGGACTGGGTACTGCAGAACGTGCGCGGCACCGTACAGGCGGACATCCTGAAAGAAGACCAGGGCCAGAACACCTGCATTTTCTCGACCGAGTTTTCGCTGAAGGTGATGGGCGATATCCAGGAATACTTCGTCCACCACCAGGTACGCAACTTCTACTCGGTGTCGATCTCCGGCTATCACATCGCCGAAGCGGGCGCGAACCCGATTTCGCAGCTGGCCTTCACGCTGTCCAACGGCTTCACGTTCGTGGAAGCCTACCTGGCGCGCGGTATGCACATCGACGACTTCGCACCCAACCTGTCATTCTTCTTCTCGAACGGCATGGACCCTGAGTACACGGTACTGGGCCGCGTGGCACGCCGCATCTGGGCCGTGGCAATGCGCGACAAATACGGCGCCAACGACCGTTCGCAAAAACTCAAGTACCACGTGCAAACCTCGGGCCGTTCGCTGCACGCGCAGGAGATCGACTTCAACGACATCCGCACTACGCTGCAGGCGCTGATCGCGATCTACGACAACTGCAACTCGCTGCACACCAACGCCTACGACGAAGCCATCACCACGCCAACCGACGAATCAGTCCGCCGCGCGCTGGCGATCCAGCTCATCATCAACCGCGAATGGGGCCTGGCCAAGAACGAGAATCCGAACCAGGGCTCCTTCATCATGGACGAACTGACCGATATGGTGGAAGAAGCCGTGATGCAGGAATTCGAACGCATCGCCGAACGTGGTGGCGTGCTGGGTGCGATGGAAACCGGCTACCAGCGCGGCAAGATCCAGGAAGAGTCCATGCTGTACGAGCACCAGAAGCATGACGGCACGCTGCCCATCATCGGCGTCAACACCTTCCGCAATCCGAAAGGTGCGGAAGCGCCAGCGCAGATCGAACTGGCGCGTTCCACCGACGATGAAAAGCAGTCGCAGCTCAAGCGCCTGGAAGAGTTCCACACCCGGAACGCCGCAGCAGCGCCGCAAGCACTGGCCGCCCTGCAGCAAGCCGCCATCGACAACGCCAACGTGTTCGAAAAGCTGATGGACGCCGTCCGCGTCTGCTCCCTCGGCCAGATCACCACCGCGCTGTTCGAAGTCGGTGGCCAGTACCGCCGCAATATGTAACCTGTACCAGCCGCACTATCTGAAGTGCGGCCCGGCCCCCTCCCCTGCCAACGCGTCCTGCGCGTTGCGCAGCGGGCAGGCTTTTAGTGACAGGCATCCGCAGCCGATGCAGCCGTCCAGCTGATCGCGTAACTGCGTCAGCGTCTTGATCCGCTCCTCCAGCTCTTGCTTCCATGCTGCTGAAAGACGTCGCCAGTCGGTGACGGTCGGCGTTCGTCCTGAGGGCAGTGCGTCAAGCGCACGTGCAATCTCTGCGAGCGGCAGGCCCACACGCTGCGCGACTTTGATGACGGCCAGGCGGCGCAGCACCGAACGTGGGTAGCGGCGCTGGTTACCGCCGGTTCGCACGGAATGGATTAATCCCTTGGCTTCGTAGAAGTGCAGCGCGGAGACGGCGACACCAGCGCGTTCGGCCAGTTCACCCACGCCAAGTACCTTTGAAGGAATCGTCATAGAAAATCCTTGACCTCAAGTTAAGTTGAGATTTTATAGTGTCCTCACATCCACTGCTGAAGAACACCATGAAATTCATCAACCCCACCGGTCTGTACGACCCGCGTCCCAATGGTTACAGCCATGTCGTCATCGCCGAAGCGCCGGCACGCATCATCTACATCGCCGGACAAGGTGGTGAAAACGCTGAGGGCGAGCTGTCTGACGATTTCAAAACCCAGGTAGAGCAGGCGCTAAGCAATCTGCAAACCGCACTCACCGCTGCTGGTGCGCACCATACCAGCGTGAGTAAAGTCACGGCCTTGATTGTGGAGCATAGCGAAGCACGTCTCGCCATCTTCAGCAGCGCATTGCGCGCCATGTGGGGGGACAACCCTGCGCCAGCGTGCACGCTGATTCCCGTTCCGCGCCTGGCACTGGACGGCATGCTGTTTGAAATTGAAGCCACCGCAGTGCTGCAGGCAGAGGATGAGATTTATTGAGCGTGGCAGTCGGCCACGCGGTAGAAGTAATAGTTACCGAAGTTCAGAAACTCGCTTTTGTCGTTGAAGCGGTATGTGATCTCGCGCCGTTTCTCGTCAAAACTGAGCAAACCACCAGCGTGCTTGGGCAACTGTTCCCTGAAGACGTCCGAAGGGAACGGTTCACTCCCACCCAGCGTGAGTATCAACGTATCCTTATCCGTTCGGCGCCAGGCCGCAGGACTATAAAACGCAAACCCGCCGCGAAATACCAGGTTGCCGTCGGCTTGCATCAGCATGCACATGGTTGGATATTCGGTTCCCGTATTTTCCAGCACCAAGGGCGGCGCAGAGCGCTGCACATGGGCGCAGCCTCCAATCATAAACGCAACAGTGACGTAGCCCAGATACGGTTTCATACGATGAACGCGAATTGCGATGACACCATTATCATTAGCTCCCACCACCACAACCGTGCGCCAGCGCACTTTAGATTTAGGTTTCCCTGACTGGTCCGACGGTGGAGCCCTCCAGCAGCACTGGCTGCCACAACTCATGCAGCTCGCTGGCGGGCGTGCCGTCTACCAGCGACATCAGCATGGAGACCATGCGCGCGCCGGCTTTGTGCGGGTCGGGTTGGTCGATGGTGGTGACGTTTGTGCCGGCCAGCGTATCGGCCACATTGCCCCAGACGATGAGGGAGATTTCTTTGCCGATGTCGATACCCGCATCCAGCAGCGCACGCACGGCGCCCACGCCGGACAAATGGTTATCGACCACCACTGCGGTCGGCCGCGGCGAGCAGGCCAGCAACTGCTGCATGGCCTGATAACCGCTGCGGCGATCCAGCGTATTGTCGATGAGGTAGCGTGGATCGGCGCTCAGGCCCGCCGCCGACATGGCAGCGACAAAGCTGTCCTTACGCTGACGCGCGAAGTTCAACTCCAGCGGCGCGCCGATCAGCGCGATGCGCTGGTGGCCCAGTCCCAGCAAGCGCTCCATGGCCATGCGGATGCCGGCTTCGTTGTCATAGTCGAACCACGCATACGGCGCATTCAGCTCCGTACGGCCATGCGCGACAAACGGGAATTTGGCTTTGCTCAGAAACGCGATGCGCTCGTCATGCACCAGCGTGCGGCTGACCACCAGGCCATCGACACGGCGCCCGCGCACGATCTGCTGATACGACGGCTGCTCTGCGGCTGGCGACACCGGCGCAATAATCAGATTTTTGCTGACCGCTTCCAGCGCAGCCGACATACCCGCTACCACATCGAGAAACATGGGATCGCCCAGGTCCGACGCCAGCAACGGGTAAATGATGCCGAACACATTGGTACGCCCCAGCGCCAGCGAACGCGCCATCGGATTCGGCTGGTAGCCTACCTCTTTGGCAGCCTTCATTACCCGCTCGCGGGTACGTACATTCACCTCGGGGTAACCGTTTAACGCGCGACTCACCGTGGTTTTGGACATACCCAAGTGATTTGCAAGATGCGCGAGGTTCATAGCCTGATGTTCAATGTTGACTGCTAATTATAGCGTTTGCGTCGAATCCACCGCCACCGTCATCGACCGATTTTTTAAAAAAATACAACATTATCAGCACGATGGAGATGGGCACCAAGGTTAAATAAAACGCGAAGTGGCCGTTGAAGTTACCGAACACATAGCCCGTGATTAAGGAGCCAGTGGTACCACCCAGCGCTGAGAAAATCACCAGCAAGCCAGTCATGGCGGAGTGCTGGTTCTTTGGCAAAGAGCTGAGCATCACTGAATTGATGCCCGGGTAAATAGGCGCCATGAACAGGCCAATCAGCGGGAACAGGAAAGTCGCCAGCGGCGCGCTGGCCCAGGTGATATGGGGATCGGCCACCACATCATGCGTCAGCGGCAGCGCCAGCAGCACCATCGCCGCCATGCCCAGCACGCAGGCATTCATCACGGGATACCAGTGCAGCTTGCGCATCAACACGCCCGCCGACAGCCGCCCCACGGCCAGGCAGGCAGCAAAGATGCTGGTCACTTCCACGCTCATCGCTGCCGGCAGCTTGAGGATTTCGTTATTAAACGTCGGCAGCCAGGTGCCGATGCTCTGCTCAATCAGCACATACAGGAAGGCCGTGATGATGAACACGCACACCAGCGGCTTGAAGAACAGTTTGAGCATCTCGGCGAAATCCTGCGCGATGCCGCGCCCCTCCGGCAACGCCGCCTTCGATTCATTGAATGGCGTGGACAGGATCAGCAGGAAGGTCGCCGCGCACAGCACCGCCAGCACCCAGTAAGTGTGCAGCCAGCTTTGCGACAGCGGATCGTGCGAATCGATGAAGTAGCCGAACACCCAATAGGCGCTTAACACGCCCAGCATGAAGAAGCCCTCCAGCAGGTTCATGGTGCTGGCGTGCTGCTTGCGATCCTCGGCGATCAGGCCCAGTGTCGAATACACCGACACCTTCACCAGCGCGAACGACACGCCCACGCAGAAGAACAAGGCCTTGGTCGTTGCGAAGGACGGCAGCAGCGGCATGGCCACGCACGCCGCGGTGACGATCGCCAGACCGATCAGCATGGCCTTCTTGTAGCCGATGCGCGGCAGGAACGACGCCACCAGAAAGGACACCACCGCAATCGGCAGGTCTTTAAAGCCTTCCAGTACGCTGGCGGCGGATTTGCTCACGCCATAGTTGCTGATTACCTGCAGGATCACCGTGCCCACGCTGTTGAGCAGGATGGCGAATACAAAGTAGATCAGGAATAGCGCAAATAGTATTTTGTTGTTCTTCATGCTGCTGTCTCCGTTTTATTCCCGCGCTCTGCGGCGCGGTAGCGTCAATATGCGCTGAGATTAAACTGCTGCAAGCTGGTGATCACGACATCCGCTTCCGTCAGCACAAAGGGATGTCCTATCCCCAGTGCGAACATCCCCGCCGCCTTGATGGCGGCAACGCCAGCGACAGCATCTTCCACTCCCAGGCAATCGGCTGGCGCCACGCCCAGCTCCTGCGCTGCGCGCAGGAAGATCTCCGGGTCCGGCTTGCTGCGCGCGATGGTGGCCGCATCCACGACATAATCGAATTTGTCGGTAATCCCCAGGCGGCCCAGTACCGTAAAGGCATTCTTGCTGACCGACGCCAGCCCGATGCGCAAACCGGCGCGGCGCACTGCATCCAGCGCCTCCACCGCACCAGGCAACAGGTCCTTGGACGACATGGTCGAAATCAGTTCCTGATAATGCAGGTTTTTCGTGTCAGCCAGCGCCAGCTTCTCTTCCGGCGTGTAGCTGCGCGGCGCCGACGCCAGGATCAGGTCCAGGGAACCCATGCGGTCGATGCCTTTGAGGTTCTCGTTAAACGCATGATCGAAATGCACACCCTGCGATTCCGCGAGCTGCTTCCACGCCAGGTAGTGATAGTGCGCGGTGTCGGTAATCACACCGTCCAGGTCAAAGATGACTGCCTTGAAGCGGCTCATGCGAAGCTCCTCGATTGCTTGGGTTGCGACAGGGTCAGCGCAATCGCTTCGCCGCCGTGGGTAAAGTCCAGCGCCTCGCCTTGCAGCAGGCGATATTCAACACGGCCCGGTTCCACATGCACTTCCATCAGCGCGCTGCGGAAGTGCACCTTGAACGTGTAGTGCTGCCACTGCTTCGGTAGCGTCGGCGCGAAATGCAGCGCGCCGCCGATCACGCGCATGCCCGCGAAGCCGTACGCCACGCCCATCCACGTACCGGCCATCGCTGCCGTGTGCACGCCGTAATGCGTATTGCCGTGCGTGTCGTCCAGGTCGAGACGTGCAGTCTCCATGAAGTAGTCGTACGCCTTGTCCTGATAACCTACTTCCGCAGCGATGATGCTGAAGATGCAGGAGGACAGCGAAGAATCGTGCGTGGTCACCGCTTCGTAGTAGTCAAAGTCGCGGCGCTTGTCCTCCAGCGTGAACTGGTCGCTCAACAGCAGCAGCGCCAGCACCACGTCCGCCTGTTTGCAGACCTGATGGCGGTAAATCACCATCGGGTGATAGTTCAGCAGCAGCGGATAGTTTTCCTTGGGCGTGTTGGCAAAGTCCCACACTTTTTTCGACAGGAAGCTGTCGTCCTGGGCGTGGATTTGCAGCGCCGCGTCATACGGAAGATTCATCAGCGACGCCGCGCGGCGCCACTCTGCAGGCTCACCCGCATCCAGCGCCATCGCTGCGGCGATGCGTGCGAACTCGGACGGCGCCTGTGCCTGCAGCTGCTCTGCAATGGACGCCGCAAAGTTCAGGTGCATCCGCGCCATCGCGTTGGTGTAGTAGTTGTTGTTGACTAGCGCCGTGTATTCATCCGGCCCCGTCACCTGGTTGATGCAAAAGCGGCCTTCGCGGTCATACGAACCGATGCCGGTCCAGATGCGCGCCGTCTCCATCACAATCTCCGCGCCAGCCTTGACCAGATATTCCTGATCGTCCGTCGCCTCCATATAGGTCTTGATGGAGTACGCGATGTCGGCGTTGATGTGGTACTGCGCGGTGCCCGCCGGGAAGTAGGCCGAACACTCATCGCCAGCGATGGTGCGCCACGGGTACAGCGCGCCTTTGTCATGCGACATCTGGCGCGCACGCTCGCGCGCCTTCGGCAAACCGGCGTAGCGGTATTCCAGCAGCTTGCGCGCGATCTCCGGCTTGGAGTACAGGAAGAACGGGAAGATGTAGATTTCCGTGTCCCAGAAATAGTGGCCTTCGTAGCCTTCGCCCGTCACGCCTTTGGCGGAGATGTTGGTGCGGCCGTCGCGGCCCACCGATTGCAGCAGGTGGAACTGGTTGAAGTGCATGCCTTGCTGGAGCGCGTCATCGCCGGCGATCTGCACGTCGGCCTGCTGCCAGAAGTCGGCCAGGTACTGCTCCTGCGCCAGGCGCAGCTCTTCAAAGCCTGCCGCCTTGGCAGTGGCCAGCGTGTCCTTGCTGCGCCACATCAGCTCCTTGGCATCGTAGTCGCGCGAGGAGAAGTAGCTGCCGTACTTGGTCAGCGTGACCGACTGGCCAGCGCTCACTGGTATCTCCCACGCCTGCGTCAGTCGCTGGCCTTGCTGTGCGGTGACCGCAGTTGCCGGCACGCTCAGCGTTGTCTCGGTCGCGCTGATTAAAGTGAAGCCGCTGTTATGGGTTTTCTGCACCAGCGCCGAGAAGCTGTCCGACTGCTCGCTGTCGATCATGTGCAGCGTCGGGCCGGAAATCGCCGAACCCACGCGCGGATCATCGCCCGCTTCCTGGTTTTTCACGGCGCCATCCAGCGCCGACACCAGCCACAACGGACCGTCGTAGTTCAGCGAAGTTACGTCAAACGCGATAGCAAACAGGTGCTTGTTCTCGAAGCTGACCATGCGGCGGCTGCGTACGCGCACGCTGCGGCCTTGCGGCGAGGTCCATTCCACCGTGCGCGTCAGCAGACCAGTGCGGAAGTCCAGTACGCGCTCATATGATTGCACCGTGCCAGTCAGCAGATCAAAGCGCTCATCGCCAAGTCGCAGCTCGATGCCCTTTGCATTCGGCACATTCAGCATGAACTGGTTGACCTTGGCCAGGCCGTACGCCGCTTCCGGATACTGGATCGGCTCGGACTCGTAGAAGCCGTTCAGATACGTGCCATCCAGCGAGGTGCCGGCCGGGCCGCTGTAGCCCTCCTCGCCCGTGCCGCGCAGGCCGATGTAGCCGTTACCCAGCGCGAACAGCGTTTCATCAAGGAAGTGGGATGCGGTGTCAAAGCTGGTCTCGCGGATGCACCAGGCTTCAAGAGGATAGGTGTGTTGTTGCACAGCGAATTCCTTAGAGAAAGCGATTCAAAGCGGTTTGAATTTCAAAAAACACCGGTTTTTGGTCTGTTTTTGGTGCTTTTTGGGGAAACTAGGTCTGGCGTACCATCAGCGTGGTCGGCAGCATTTCAGAAGCGACCTGGTGGCCTTCGATCAGGCCCAACATCTTCTTGGCCAACAACACGCCGCCATCGCGCAGGTACTGGTGCACGCTAGTCAGCGGCGGCACAAAGCTGGCGGCGCCAGGCGTATCGTCGTAGCCGATGACGGAGACATTCTCCGGCACCCGCAAATTCTTCTCGGCCAGCGCACGGATCGCGCCCATGGCCAGCAAATCACTGGCGGCAAACACGCCGTCAAAGCTGGCGCCCTTCTTTTTCAACAGCGAGGAAATACTGTCAAAGCCCGCCTCAAACGTAAACGCCTTGGGGCGGATAATGTGCACCGTGGCCGCACCGCCCATCGCATCGATAAAACCGGCGCAGCGCTCCTGCACCTCGGCGTGATCGACGTCGCCCAGGAACACCAGCTTGTGCCGGCCCTGCGCAATGAAGCGCTCGGCCGCGCTGATGCCGCCTTTGCGGTTGTCCGATCCGATCACGATGTAATCGGTATCGGCTTCCGGCGCGCCCCACACCACCAGCGGCATGCCGGTCTGCTGCAAGGTCCGCACCGCTTCGCCATGCGAGCCCTGGCCCAGCAGGATCAAGCCGTCGGCGCCCATCACCGGCGCCGTGTTCATCAACTGCTTGGAGGTCAGCACCACGCTGTAACCGGCCGTGGTCAGCTCCTGGGTAATGCCGCCCAATAGCTCCAGCGGGTACGGGTCCGACATCGGCCGGCCGCGCACCGGTGTCATTTCCACCACAACCGCCACCGAATAACTGCGGCCCATGCGCAGATTGCGCGCGCTCACATTCAAACGGTAGCCCTGCTCCTCTGCCAGCGCGCGGATCTTCTCGCGCGTTTCCGGCGTCACCAGCGGACTGTCGCGCAAGGCGCGTGAAACCGTGATTTTGGAGACGCCCGCCAGCTTGGCCAGGTCTTCCATCGTCAGGGCTGTCGTTACAGTCTTCTTCGCGCGCATCGTTGTTCAAGAGTAAAAAAGCAGGTTTGCGGACGCATTATGACAGAAAATTTTCATTTGTCGCGGAAAATGACATCGATAACATTTCAATTGACATCGATAACATTTCTTGTTTCAATGGCCAAATCTTCACAAAAGTTCATGAAGATGGGGATGGCGGGGAGCGCCGTCCACGGAGACGATTTATCCTATAAGAAAGTACAGACACGATGAAAAACCCGTTCCTGCCATCGGCCATCGCGGCCGCCGTCCTGACGCTGCTCAACCAGACCGCCGCCCAAGCCCAGACTGCCGAAGCCCCGGCCGCTGAACCGTCCAAAGAAGTTTCCAAAGAAATCCAGCAAGTGGTGGTGACCGGCGTCGCCTCCGCCCGTGGCGTGCGCAAGGTCGATTCGGCCTTCTCGATCACCACCGCCAACGAAGAACAGCTCAAGCAAGCCGCCCCCAGCAGCACGGCCGACATCATGAAAATCGTGCCGGGCGTGTATGCGGAATCGACCGGCGGCCAGTCCGGCGCCAACATTGAGGTGCGCGGCTTCCCGTCGGGTTCCGACTCGCCTTTCGTCTCGGTGCAGATGATGGGCAACCCGATCTTCCCGCCGCCGACCCTGTCGTTCTTCGAAGGCTCGTCGGCCTTCCGCCTGGATGACACCATCGAGCGCGTGGAAGTGCTGCGCGGCGGCCCGTCCACCATCTGGTCCAACGGCCAGCCGGGCGCCACCATGAACTTCATCCTCAAAGAAGGCACCGACACGCCGGAAGGCACGGTGCGCTTCACCACCGGCACCGGCAGCATGCGCCGCGTGGATATGTACTACGGCGGCAAGATCAGCGATGGCTGGTATGGCTCGGTTGGCGGCTTCTACCGCAAGACCGACGGCGTGCGCGATGCCGGCTTCCCTGCCGACGACGGCCACCAGATCACGGCCACCCTGACCCGCAACCTGGACCAGGGCAAGCTGACCTTGTACGCGCGCAGCACCGACGACAAGAACGCCTTCTACACCGGCGTGCCACTGATTTCCAGCAATGGCGGCCACACCATTAGCGAATTCCCGGGCTTCAATCCGCTGACCGGCACCCTGATGAGCGGCGAAATGCGCAACTTCACCATCGAGGCGGCGCCAGGTAAAACCCTGACCAAGGACCTCGGCGATGGCCGTGGCCTCAAAGCCACGGTATTTGGCGCCAACTTCGATCAAAAGATCGGCGACTGGAGCGTCTCCAACAAGTTCAACCGCTTTGACGGCGACCTCAACACCATCGCCATGTTCACCGGTAACAACCCGCTATCGATGAACGACTACATCAACGCGGCGATCACCTCGGCCAACAGCAATCCGGCCACCGTGGCAGCGGCCGGCGGCAAGCTGGCGACCGCAGGCACCGCAACCTATGTGCATGGCGGCGCCGTCAACGGCAACCAGCAGGTGGTGCAAGCCGGCCTGTGGGCGGTCGAGAAGCAGCTCAAATCCTTCACCGACGAACTGCGCGTCAGCAAGGAAATCTTCAAGGGCAACACCGTCACGGTGGGCGGCTACTTTGCCGACTACTCCTCGCATGACGTCTGGTACCTGGGTAACAGCCACCTGATGACGGCCGTGCCGCAAGCCAGTCTCATCAATGTCACCCTGAACAACGGCGTCATCGTGTCGAAGAACGGCACCGACGGCAACGTGTTCTACGCGCCGGTTGCCTCGTATGACGGCCGCAACACCGCCGGTTTCGTGTCGGATGAATGGCAGGTCAACGACAAGATAAAGGTTGACTTCGGCATGCGCCATGAGCAGCAGAAGATCAGCGGCACCATCTCCAACCTGATGTCGGCCGATACCGACAACAACCCGCTGACCGTGTACAACAATGGCACCTCGATGCCGGACGGCTCCAACACCTACCTGAGCCGCACCGACAGCGCCAATTCCTTCACCATTGGCGGCAACTACAAGCTGGCCAAGGATACCTCGGTGTTCGTGCGCGCCAACCGTGGCCATACCTTTGTGTCGTTTGACGATATCCGAGGCGCCGGTACGCAAGCGGCGGCCAATGACCGCAACCTGCTGCCTACGCCTAAGGTCAGCCAGTACGAAATCGGCTTCAAAACCGCATCGCAGCTGTACACCGCGTATATCAACGCCTTCCACACGGAATTTGACGGTATCGCGTTCTCGCAAGTGCTGTCGAATGGCCAGGAACTGCATTCCGTCAGCGGCTCCAAAGGCAATGGCGTCGAGTTTGAAGTGGCCGTGCGTCCGATCGAGAACCTGCAACTGCAGCTGACTGGCGACTATCAGAAGTCGGAATACCGTGACAACCCGGCCACCGCCGGCAAGACCGTGCAGCGCCAGCCGAAGCTGCAATTCCGCTTCACGCCGACCTACCGCATTCCGTTTGGCGAAGGCAACGCCGCCAAGCTGTATGCCACCTACACCTCGATCGGCGAGCGCTGGGCCGACCAGGCCAACCAGCAATACCTGCCGTCCTACCGCACCATCGACGCCGGCGTGCTGTTCTCGCTGGGTGACAAGATTGAAGTGCGCCTGGCTGGCACCAACCTCAACAACGAGCTCGGCCTGACCGAAGGCAACTCGCGCCTGACCACCGGCAACACCGGCCCGATCAACGCCCGTCCGCTGTTCGGCCGCACCTGGGAAGCGTCGCTGCTGTACCGCTTCTAAGCCCGTACCGTCCCTCTTCAGGCAAGGCGCAGTTGGCCTTGCCTTTTTTATTTTTATAGCCTAATCTGCAATAGATCGTATGCCACGATCCTGCCTCATCTTGTCCAGAGTTTTACAACGAGGAAAGAATGGCTTCGCTACTCTCCATCAACGCACTACAAGCATCGGTTGCACTGGCTGAAAGGCAGGTGCAAAAGGATCAGGTGCGCGTCAGCCAGGATGCGGCGAAGCTGGACGCCAGCAAGGACTTGCTGGCCAAGGACAAGCAAAAGCTGGCAGACAACCAGCAGGAAAGTAATCAGGCCACGCAGGCGGCCGAAAAGCCGGCGCCCGCCGTCAACCTGAGCAGCGCGATTGAAAATCCGCCGCGTTCGGCTCAGCAACTGCCAGCGGATCTGCAAGCGCCCAAGCCGCAGGTCAACACGCTTGGGCAAACCATCGGCAAATATATCAACGTGACCGCGTAATCAGGCGCGGGCGGCCACCATCGCGGCTTCCTGCTGTGCCAGCGGTTCCCACCACTTTTCCTCTGCCACAGGCAAACGGATATCGAGCGCCTGGCCAATTTCCGGCGTGGCGATCGGCAGGCGGCGCTCGGCGGCGAGCTGGGTGATGCGGTCAAACGGATCATGCCAGGCATGCAGCGACAAATCGAAGGTACCGTTGTGAATCGGCAGCAGCACCTTGCCCTGCAAGTCGATATGCGCCTGCAAGGATTCCTCCGGCTGCATATGCACATCCGGCCATTGCGGATCGTAGGCGCCGGTTTCCACCATGGTCAGGTCGAATGGACCGTAGCGGCGACCAATTTCTTTAAAACCCTCGAAATAGCCGCTATCGCCGCTGAAGAATACCCTTACGTCGCGGTCCTCAATCACAAACGATGCCCACAAGGTCTTGTTGCGGTCGCCCAGCCCACGGCCGGAAAAGTGCTGCGCCGGCGTCGCCACCAGCTTCAAGCCGGCGACAAAGGTCGATTGCCACCAGCTCAGCTGTTGCACCTTGCTGGCTGGAATGCCCCAAGCAATCAGGCGGTCGCCCACGCCCAGCGGCGTGATGAAGTGCTGAGTCTTCTTGGCTAGCTTGAGCACAGCCGCGTGGTCCAGATGGTCGTAATGGTCGTGCGACAGAATGACGCCGGTAATTGGCGGCAGCTCTTCAATGCTGATCGGCGGCTGATGGAAGCGCTGCGGACCAGCCCATTGCACCGGCGACGCGCGCTCGGAAAACACCGGGTCGGTCAGCCAGAACTGGCCATTGAGCTTGAGCAGCACGGTCGAGTGGCCAAGACGGAACAGGCTGCGATCCGGAGCATCCATTAACTGCTGCTGCGTGATCGCGTGAACGGGAATCGGGAGTGTCGGCACCGTATCCTTGGGCTTGTCGAACGCAAAGCGCAACATGATGCCCAGGGTTTTCAGGAAACCCATCTGGTGCATCTTGACCGGATTGCGGAAACGGCCGTCGCGGGTGCGCGGCGCGCTGGGTACAGACAGGCCGTCCAGGCTATCAACAGCGGAAAAAGTCATGATGGGCACTCCCGATTGAAATGTACACTACACAGTGTAGTATCTATTTTTGAAAAAGTAAACTACCCGGTGTAAAATAAAAAGATGAACACGCCCCTCAAACTCACCGACCGCAAACGCCAGGCTATTGTCGAAGCCGCCATCGCCGAATTCCGCGCCAGCGGCTTCGAATCCACCAGCATGGACAAGATTGCGGCGACCGCCGGGGTGTCCAAACGCACCGTCTACAACCACTTCCCCAGTAAAGACGAATTGTTCGAGCAAATATTGCATGAGCTGTGGAATAGTACGGCCGCCATGGGGCCGGCGCCCTACGACCCGGCCCTGCCGCTGCGCGAGCAATTGATGGAACTGCTGAGCAAAAAGATGGCATTGCTGCAGGATGACTACTTCCTCGACCTGGCGCGCGTCGCCATCGCCGAAGCCATCCACTCGCCGCAACGGGCGCAGGAAATGGTGGCGCGGCTGAGCGTGAAGGAAGAAGCCGTCACCAGCTGGCTGCGCGCCGCCCAGGCCGACGGCAAGTTCAGCAAGGCCGATCCCTTCATCGCCTCGCAAATGCTACAAGGCCAGCTCAAGACCTTTGCGTTCTGGCCGCAGGTGACCATGGGCCAGCCAGCGCTGGACGCGGCCATGCAAAAACAGGTGGTCGAGTCGACCGTCGAGATGTTCCTGGCCTACGCAAACGCCACCGAGTAAATCGGCGGCAAGGTCGTGGAGATGGTCTGCCACTGGCCGCCGCCGTCTTCCGATAGCCAGGCGCCGCCCGTGGTCGAGCCCATCAGCAGTATCTGGCCATCGTCGCTGACCGCCAGACCGTGACGGTACACCAGGTCGTAGCAATGCTCATGCGGCAAGCCGCCGCGCCAGGCGACAAAGCTCTTGCCGCCATCCGTGGTGCGCGTGACCGCCAGCGAAGCATGCGGCGGGATGCGCTTGCTGTCCGCCTCGGCCGGCACAAACCAGGCCGTCTCGCCATCCTGCGGATGCACGGCCGTCACGAAGCCAAAGTTGGATACCGGCGCCGCCGGCCTGATCTCGCTCCAGTTGGCGCCGTTATCGACGCTGCGCCAGATGCCGTTGTGATGCTGGCACCACAGCTTGTCCGGCTCGGCCGCGCAGCGCACGATGCGGTGCGGGTCCTGAACTTCCTGCACCGCCTGCAGCTCGGGCGGCATATAGCTTGCACTCATGCCCTTGGCGCGCAGCGACCAGCTGGCGCCGCCATCGGTGGTCAGCCAGGCGCCACCGCAGGACACGCCCACCAGCACCGACCGGCTATCGCGCGGATCCACACAGATGCTATGGATACCGGGCACGTCATAGCCGCCACCCATCCACTTGGCGCGCTCCGGCACATTCCACAAGGCGTCCACCAGCTGCCAGCTGTCGCCACGGTCTGCCGAGCGGAACAGGCCACCCGGCAGCGTTCCGGCCCAGAGCACGCCCGGCTCATCCGGGCCACCGGCCGCCAGCGACCAGATCTGCCTGACCGTCCAGTCCACGGGGTCGGTACTATCGACAGGCTTGACGGGAAACGCGGGCGCGGCCACCTCCACCCAGTCCATGCTGCCGGCATCGCGCCGGTGCAGCTTGGCGCCGAAATGCCCCAGGTTCAGCGCCGCATACAGCGTGCCATCGCGCCGGTCCGGCAGCACCATCGACACCGGATCGCCCAGAAAATGCTGCTGATCGAGCAGCCAGGCCTCATGCGTGCGGTAGACCTCGAACAAACCCTTGCGCGTCGCGATATAGGCGCGATCAGACATATCAGCCTCCTGACAGTGCTTGCAGAATATAGACCTGGGATTGTGGCGCGAGCGCGTCGTCGAGCCGCTGAGGGTCACGGGCGCGCTGGCCGTCGATAAAGATCACCACGTTCTCGCGCAGACAGCCCTGCTCGTCGAGCACGTAGCCGCGCAGCCGTGGATGGTCGGCAAAGCAGGCATCAAGGGCGCTGCGCAGATCAGCCGCGCGGGTCTCCACCTGCGGCACGGGCATAAAGCGTCCTAATTGCTGTGTAAAAATCAGATGCGCCATCTGCCAGATTCTATGCCGATTGCGGCTAAAATGAAATCGCCTCAACCACTGGAGTCGCGCATGTCGATTACCCCGCAAGAGCTGGAACTGTTGATGCAGGAAGTCGAAAAAGAAGACCCCATCGATTTCGCCGACCTGCCGTTTAAAGAGGAAGAATTACGCGGACTGATCGCCAACCATCTGTGCGAGATGGCGGACGCAATGGAAAATTTCAGCGCAGAAGACAAGCATCTGACCCTGCTGGCCGTGGCGGCCAAGCTGGTACTGGAAAACCTGGTGCTGCATGTGCAGCTGCTGCGCCAGCATGAAGTCCCGCTCAATCAGGCTACGGAGGCGCTGCTGAGCCGCCTCCGCAAAAAGGATTGATTACGGTGCAGGCGGGAAGTCCAGCGCCGTCACATTCACGCGGTTGAACAGATTGGTGAACGTGATGGAGGCAACCGCCAGCAGGGCATCGGTGATCTGCGCATCGCTGTAGCCCGCCTGCTTCACCGCCAGCACCACCTCCGCCGGCACATCGCCACTGGTGCGGGCCACCGCGTGCACAAAGCTGGCCAGTGCATCGATCCGCGCATCCCCGGTCGCGCGGCCATGGCGCACGCCCTGGATGGCGTCAGCGCTGAGGCCCGCCTTGCCACCCATCAGCGTGTGCGCTGCCAGGCAGTAGTCGCACCGCGCATCCTGGCTGACCGCCAGTTTGACCACTTCGATTTCCTGCGCGCTCAAGCTGCTTTTACGCAGCGCGCCGTCCAGGTTCAGCGCAGCTTCCAGCGCCACCGGGCTGTTGCTGCCGACGGCGACATAAGCATTGGGCACTTTGCCAATCGCGCCTTTGATGGCGGTGAACAGCTGCGCTGCATGGCCGGTGGCTTCCGATACGGGTTGGGTGAACAAACGGGACATGATCTGTTTCCTTTCAAGGTAAGTTGGTATGGAAGACAGTCTAGGCCCGTCGCCTGCGATGATGAATGCCGGATCTGCTCTATAATTTGCTCCATCGTCTCATTTGCCCGCCATGGACTCGCTTAGCCACCTGCTCTCCCTCTATCCCGTGCGCACTGCGCTCGACACCCGCTGCCGCTTTGGCGCACCGTGGGTCATGGACCATGACGGCGCGCCGCACGGCGTCGCTCCTTACCACCTGATCGTGCGCGGCGAAGCGCTGGCCGAGGGCGCCGGCAGCGGCAGCCTGGCCCTGCAAACGGGCGACATCATCGTCTTCCCGCACGGCGCTGCACACCGTTTGCATATCGGCGATATCGGGCAGGCCACACCGCTGCACAGCACACCGGGCCTGTTGCGCGTCGAGAGCAATGACGGCGCCGGTCCGCAGACCGACATCCTGTGCGGCGAATTCCACTTCGATAGCAACGGCAGCGCGGGGCTGCTGGCCGCGCTGCCGCCAGTGCTGGTGGTGCACACCGCCGGCCGGCCCGATGCCCAAAGCCTGCGCCACCTGATGCGTATGCTGCAGGAAGAAACCGAGACGCCACGCGGCGGTTCGGAAGCCATCGTGCGCCAGCTGGCGTCGGCCCTGTTTGCGCTGCTGATCCGCACCTGGCTGGAGCAGGCGCTGGCCGTGCCTGGGCTGTTCGGCGTGCTGGCCGAGCGCCGCCTGCAAGCGGCCATCAACGGCATGCTGGCGGCGCCGGAAAAACCATGGACGCTGGAAGAACTGGCAGAAGCCAGTCATATGTCGCGCGCCACATTTGCGCGCCTGTTCAAGCAGGCCGCCAATGCCACGCCAGCCGATGTGCTGACGCAGCTGCGCATGGCGCGCGCCGCCCGCATGCTGGACGATGGCCGCGCCGCCGGCGAAGTCGGTGAGGCCGTCGGCTACCAGTCGGAAGCCGCCTTCAACCGCGCCTTCAAACGTCAGTACGGCGTGGGGCCGGGAGCTTACCGGCGGCGGGCGAGTCAATAGTCAGATCGGTGTCGGCAATCGCCACGCAGGGCAGGATATAGCCCTCGCGCTTTTCGTCGGCGCTGAGTCCGGGCCATTCGATCTTGTAATGCACCGTGCCGCTGCTGGCCTGGCAGATGCAGGTACGGCAGGTGCCATTGCGGCAGGAGCTGGGCAAGCGTATGCCCGCGCGTTCGGCCGCCTCCAGCACCGTTGCCGGCGCCTCCGTCTCAAAACACCATCCCTGCCCCGCCAGCGTAACCGTGTGCCCCATGATCCATGCCGCTTGTAGAAAGCGACATGATATCAATGCAGCTGCAGCGGCGCCTTTTGCGTGGCCGGAGAGCGCGGCGATGGTGCGCGCTTGCGCGGTGCGCTGACGCCATGCTGCAGCTTGAACACGGCCATCGCCTGCGACACGCAGCGCGTCTGCTGCGCCAGGTTGCCCGCAGCGGCAGCCGCCTGCTCCACCAGCGCCGCGTTCTGCTGCGTGATGTCGTCGATTTTGATGACCGCCTCATTCACCTGGCCGATGCCGCTGCTTTGCTCGCGCGTGGAATTGGAAATCTCACCCATCACTTCCGACACCCGGCACACCGATTGAATCACCTCGTTCATCGTCACGCCCGCGCTGTTGGTCAGTGTGGTGCCCACCTGTACCTTCTGTATCGAAGTATCGATGAGTTCCTTGATCTCTTTGGCGGCGGTGGCCGAACGCTGCGCCAGTCCGCGCACCTCGGTGGCGACAACGGCAAAGCCGCGTCCCTGCTCGCCAGCGCGCGCTGCCTCAACCGCCGCGTTGAGCGCCAGGATATTGGTCTGGAAGGCGATGCCGTCGATGAGCCCAATGATGTCGAGAATCTTGTTGGACGAGGCGCTGATGTCATCCATGGTGCTCACCACCTGCGACACGATGGTACCGCCCTGCGTTGCCACTTCACGTGCGCGCTCGGCCAGCTGGTTGGCACTGGCCACACTGGTCGCGCTCTGCTGCACCGTTGCCGTCAACTCCTCCATGCTGGATGCCGTCTGCTGCAGGCTGGAAGCCTGCGACTCCGTGCGGCCGGACAAATCCATATTGCCGTCCGCGATTTCGTCGGTGGCGACCGAGATCTCATCAAAGTTGGCGCGCACATCGCCAATGATGCTGTGCAGGTTGATGTTGGTCTGCCGCAGTGCCGCCAGCAACTGGCCTACTTCATCATCGCGGCGAATCTCAATCGAGGCAGTCAGGTCGCCGCCGGCCATCATGCGCGCGCAGCGCGTGGCCTGCCGCAACGGCAGCGCGACATGCACATACAGACTGCGGCCAAACGCCAGCATGCCCGCCATCGCCACCAGCGCCGCGCCGACCAGCCACTGATGCGCGCCCGCTAGCTGCGCATCGCTCATCACCAGCAATGCCAGCGCCAGTGCGGCCAGCACGCCCACCAGCAGCGTGGTAGCCAGGGCAATCTGCGTCGACAGGGAAGTACGCAGCATCTCCTTCGCGCGCGCAACCATGCCGGTGGAAACCGCACGCCCATTCACGATACGCAGATGGCGCGGATTGCCGGCCTTGATCTCGCGGTACACCGCATCCGCCTCCCGAATCTGCTCGCGCGACGGCTTGGTACGTACCGATAAATAGCCAACCGGCTTGCCGTGCTCTATCACCGGCGTGACATTGGCCAGCACCCAGTAGAAGTCACCGCTCTTGCAGCGGTTCTTCACCATGCCCGTCCACGGCATGCCGCTCTTGATGGTGCTCCACAAATCCGCAAAGGCTTCAACCGGCATATCCGGGTGGCGCACGATATTCTGCGGTGCGCCGATCAGCTCTTCCTCACTGAAACCGCTGACTTCAATGAAGTAAGGATTGGCGTAGTTGATATTGCCCTGTAAGTCAGTGCTGGAGACGATCGTCTTCCCATCCTGCATGACGTATTCGTTTTGCGTCACTGGGCTATTCAAGCGCATGGCAGCTCCTTGTGGAGGAAACGCGCTCAGAATAGAAGCATTTCTCATGCGGGAAATTCACCAATTGTCGCAATGCCGCATTTTTTGCGGCAAATACAACAATCAATCCGGCTTGAAGTGCTGCCCCAGCGACATTGGCTTATTGAGCAAAATGGTCTGCGGATTACGGCAAATAATCACCAGCACCACGATGGTCGCGAGGTAAGGCAGCATCGACAAAAACTCCGACGGTATCGCCAGCCCCATGCCCTGCCCATGAAACTGCAGCACCGTAACGCCGCCAAACAGGTATGCGCCGATCAACACGCCGCGCGGTTTCCACGTTGCGAACACTACCTGCGCCAGGGAGATCCAGCCGCAGCCTGCTGTCATGCCCTCTACCCACATCGGCGTCAGCGCCAGCGACAGGTAAGCCCCGCCCAGACCGGCCAGCGCACCACCAAATAGTACCGTGCCATAACGCAGGCCTATCACCGGGAAGCCGATCGCATGGGCGCTATGCGGCGACTCGCCCACGGCGCGGATGACAAGGCCCAGCCGCGTCCGTGCCAGCATCCAGCCAATCAGCAGCACCAGCGCTACCGAGGCATACACCATCGCATCAAAGCGGAACAGCAGCGGCCCGATAAACGGCAGGTCCGACAGCACCGGGAAACTCAGATGCGGCATCGGCTCCACCGTCTGCCCGACAAAGCCACGGCCAAGGAACGCCGAAGCGCCGATGCCGAACAAGGTTAGCGCAAGGCCCGTGGCGACCTGATTGGTTTGCAGTGTCAGCACCAGGAAGCCAAACACCAGCGACATCAGCATGCCCGCCGCTGCCGCCGCAAGCAGGCCAAGCACCATGCTGCCGGTGCCGAGCGTGACGCCAAAGCCAACCACCGCGCCCATCAGCATCATGCCTTCCAGGCCCAGATTGAGTACGCCCGAGCGCTCGGTCACCAGCTCCCCCATGGATGCCACCACCAGCGGCGTCGCCGCACCTGCGGTACTGGCAAGGAAAGCGATCAACAATTCCGTGGTCATCATGCGGTGACTCCCGCCGCACGCTTGTGCGGCTTGATGCGATAGTGAATAAACAGATCCGCCGCCAGCAGATAAAACAGCAGCAGTCCCTGGAAGATGCCGGTGACGGCCGACGGTGCGCCCAGCTCGATCTGCGCCGCCTCGCCGCCGATATACAGCAGCGACATCAGCACCGCCGACAGCACCACTCCGAGCGGATGCAGGCGTCCGACGTAGGCCACGATAATCGCCGCGAAACCGTAGCCTGGCGATACCGATGGCTGCAACTGCCCCAGCGGCCCTGCCACCTCGCCCACGCCGGCCACGCCGGCCAGTGCACCGCTGACCATGAAGGCAAGCCACACATTGCGCGGCTCGCTGAAGCCCGCATACAGCGCCGCCGCAGGCGCCATGCCGCTGACCTGCATGCGGTAGCCTGCAAATGTATGCTGGCAGAAGAACCACGCCGCACCGGCCGCCAGCAGGGACAGGATCAACGCGGCATTCACACGCAAGCCCTCCACCAGCAGCGGCAAGGTCGCCGACTCGCTGAACATCTTCGACTGCGGAAAGTTGAACCCGGCCGGGTCGCGCATCGGACCATGCACCAGATAGCTGAGCAAGTGATAGGACACATACACTAGCATCAGGCTGACCAGAATTTCGCTGGTGTTGAAGCGCGTGCGCAGCAAAGCCGGTATTGCCGCCCACAGCATGCCGCCCAGCGCGCCCGCCAGCAGCATCAAGGGCAGTACCCACCATGCTTGCACCTCATCGAAATACAGCGCGACCGCGCCGGCACAGATGGCGCCTATCGTCAGCTGGCCATCGGCGCCGATGTTGTTGACGTTGGCGCGAAAACCGATCGCCAGGCCAACGCCGCACAATATCAGCGGCGTCGCCTTCAATAGCAGCTCGCCCACACCGTACAAGGTGGTCCACGGTTTGATAAAGTAGACATAGAACGCATGCAGCGGTTCCTGCCCGAGGAAGAAGAACAGCATCGAGCCAGTCACCAGCATGGCTGCCGCCGCAATCAGCGGCGACGCCAGCATCATGCGGCGCGAGGGTTCGGGACGACGTTCAAGCCTGGACATATTCTGGCGCTCCCTGGTAATCGAAATCGCCGCTCATCCACACGCCGATCTGGTTGATGCTGGTAGCCGCTGCGGGCACGGCGCGCGACAGGCGGCCATCGGCCAGCACGGCGATGCGGTCACTCATCATGAACAGTTCGTCCAGCTCTTCGGACAACACCAGCACCGCCACGCCCTGGTCGCGCATATCGATGATGGCCTGGCGTATCAGCATGGCCGCGCCGATGTCCACGCCCCACGTCGGCTGCGCAAACACCACCACCTTCGGCGCCAGCAGAATCTCGCGGCCGACAATGAATTTTTGCAGATTGCCGCCGGAGAGCGAGGCCGCCGCCGAAGCATCGCCACCACACTTGACCTTGAAGCGTTCGATGACCTTCTGCGCAAACGCCCGCACTGCGCCACGCTGTATCAGGCCATGCCTGACCATGCCGGTGCCCGCTGCCGTAACGTAGCCAGTGAGCAGCGCGTTATCCGCCAGCGACAGGTCTGGCGCCGCACCACGCCCCAGGCGCTCTTCGGGCACGAAGCCCAGTCCCAGCTCGCGGCGCTGCGCCGCATTGAGCATGCCGGCATCACGTTCGCCGAGTTGTATGGTTCCCTGCCGCGCACGCAGCAGGCGCTCGCCGGAGATGGCCTTCAGCAGCTCCTGCTGGCCATTGCCCGAGATGCCGGCGATGCCGACGATCTCACCACTGCGCAGCGCCAGGCTCACATCCTTGAGCCGGGTGCCGAACGGATCGTCACTGTCGACGTTGAGCTGATCGAGCAGCAACCTCACCTCGCCCGGCTCGCGCGGCTTGTGCACGCAGACTGGCAGCTCGCGGCCGATCATCAGCTCCGCCAGCGACCGGGCGCTTTCCTGCTTCGGCAGCGCCGTGCCGGACACGCGCCCGCCGCGCAGCACCGTGGCCTTGTCGCAAAGCGCCTGAATCTCATCGAGCTTGTGGCTGATATACAGAATGCTGACGCCCTCCGCCGCCAGACGGCGCAAGGACTCAAACAGCTTGAGCACCGCATCCGGCGTCAGCACCGACGTCGGCTCGTCCATGATGAGCAGCTTGGGCGATTGCAGCAGGCAGCGCACAATCTCCACGCGCTGCCGCTCGCCGACCGACATGCTGTGCACCCGCCGCTGCGGATCCAGCGGCAAGCCATACTGCTCCGACACCGCCTTGATGCGCGGCGCCAGCGCCGCAGGTGACACTTTGTCATCCAGCGCCAGCGCGATGTTCTCGGCCACCGTCAGCGTCTCGAACAGGGCGAAGTGCTGGAACACCATGCCGATGCCCAGCTTGCGCGCATCGTGCGGCGAATGGATGTGGACCTGGCGGCCCTCCCACATGATCTGGCCCTCGTCCGGCTTGACCACGCCATAGATAATCTTCATCAGCGTGCTCTTGCCGGCGCCGTTCTCGCCTAGCACGGCATGGATCTCGCCCGGCATCACCGTCAGATTGATCTCGGCGTTGGCCACCACCGAGGGATACATCTTGGAGATGCCCAGCATCTGCAAGCGCGGTTCTATCATTGGCGCTTTCCCTTCATCGTATACAAATCGAATACGGCGACTGACGCAATTAACATGCCACGCACGCGCTGCCGCCAACGCGCCGCAATGGCCCGCGCCCTGCACTAAAGCGGGGTGCGGCGCTCCCCAAAAGCGTGCGGCTGCGCCTCAAACAAAGTCATTTCGTACACAATCCGCATACCGTATTTGTACACGAGTTAGCACGCTTCGTGCTTAGTATGTTCCAGCATCTCTTACATGGAGCCTACGAATGCCCGATAAGCGCAAAGCCGATCAAGCTGTCGTCAAACGCGGTACCACTGCGGTCGACATGCGCATCTACAAAGCGGTCGTCAATGCCGTGATGAGCCACCGCCTGCCGCCCGGCACCCACCTTGGCGAAGCGGATTTCTGCGAGCTGTATCAGGTCAGCCGCACCACGGTGCGCAAGGCGCTGCAAAGGCTGGCGCATGACCACATCATTGAACTGCGGCCCAATCGCGGCGCGGTAATCGCCTCGCCAACGCCGCAGGAGGCGCGCGACATCTTCGCCGCACGGCGCGCGATCGAACGCGAGATCGTGCCGCTGGTGATACAGAACGCCACGCCGGCATCCATCCAGCAGATCCGCGCCGCCATTGCGGCAGAAGACGCCGCGCGCCGCAGCGGCGACCGCGCCGGCTGGATACGCCTGGGCGGCGAGTTCCACCTGATGCTGGCCCAGCTGGCCGGCAACCACGTGCTACAGCGCTTCATGCAGGAGCTGGTGTCGCGCTGCTCGCTGATTATCGCGCTGTACGAAACGCCCGGCAGCACCATGTGCGAGAACGATGAACACCAGGACCTGGCCACGCTGATCGAACAGCGCAAGGTCAAGGAAGCCACCCACCTGATCGAACATCACCTGCAGGAAATCGAAGAGCGCCTGCGCTTGGCCGACCAGGACCGCAAAGTGAATCTGGCCGAAGCGTTGTCAGGATTCTGAAAATATGGCCCGCTTATTGCTTTAGGTGTAGACGAGATTGAATCCAATTGATAAAACGATTGGATACAAAAAAAGTGCTTTCAACACCCCACTACAACAACTTGAAGGAGCCCGTATGTCGCATCTCGTTCGCTGCACCGCCGCATTAGCCATCCTCGCCACTTGCACCGCACAAGCCGCTGACTGGAGTGACACCTCGCTCAGCTACCGTTACGGCACCAGGTTCGCCGAGCCGTTCAACAACAACGATATCACCAAGAACATCGTCAACCTGAGCCACGTTTCCGGCTACAAGTACGGCAAGAACTTCTTCAGCCTGGACTTCCTGATGTCGTCGGAACTGGACCCGTCGGCGGCCGGCTCGAACAGCGGTGCACACGAGGCTTACCTCGTCTACCGCCATACGCTGGACTTCGGCAAGATCACCGGCAAGGACCTGGCTTTCGGCCCGGTGCGCGGCGTCGGCTTCACGGCCGGCTTTGACGCCAACAGCAAGACCGACGCCGGCTACAACTCCAAGAAGCGCATGCTGGTCGCCGGCCCGACGCTGATGCTGAACGTACCGGGCTTCCTGGATGTCAGCCTGCTGGCCCTGTGGGAATCGAACGCGCCGTACAACACCTTCACCAACCAGGCCACGCCGCGCTACGCCTACAAAACCCATGCCATGCTGACCGGCGCCTGGGGCATCCCGTTCAATATCGGCATCCCGCTGTCGTTCGAGGGCTACGCCAACTTCATCACCGCCAAAGGCACCAATGAATTCGGCGGCGGCACCTCGCCGGAAACCAATATCGACATGCAGGTCATGTACGACATCAGCGAAGCGGTCGGCACGCCCAAGAACACCTTCAAGGTCGGCATCGAATACCAGTACTGGAAAAACAAATTCGGCAACCCGGACCGCAACAATCCTGGCGCGACCGCCAAGACCCCGATGGTGCGCGCGGAATACCACTTTTAATCGACTCAACGTAAAGGAAACCGTATGATGAATCGTCGCAAAGTACTGGCTACCCTGGCTGCCGCTGGCGTATTGGCCGCAGCCCCTTCGTTTGCAGCAGAGCCGCTGAAGATAGGCTTCGTCTACGTTGGCCCGGTCGGTGACGCCGGCTGGACCTACGCCCACGATCAGGCCCGCCTGGCGCTGGAGAAGGAACTGGGCGCCAAGGTGAAAACCAGCTACGTGGAAAACGTGCCGGAAGGCGCAGACGCGGAGCGCGTGATCCGCAAGCTGGTCGCCGAGGGCAACAAGCTGATTTTCACCACCTCCTTCGGCTACATGAATGCGACGGAAAAAGTGGCCAGGACCACGCCAGGCGTGACCTTCCTGCACGCCACCGGCTTCAAGAACGCCAAGAACTTCGGCACCTACGAATCGCGCCTGTACGAAGGAGCTTACCTGAACGGCATCCTGGCCGGCAAGATGACCAAGTCGAACACGCTGGGCTTCATCGCCTCCTTCCCGGTGCCTGAGGTGATCCGCAACATCAACGCCTACACGCTGGGCGCGCAAAGCGTGAACCCGAAAATCAAGACCAAAGTGATCTGGGTGAACTCGTGGTATGACCCGGCCAAGGAACGCCAGGCGGCAGAAACCCTGGTGGCGCAAGGCGCGGATGTGATGGCGCAGAACACCGACTCGCCGGCCACGCTGCAAGTGGCGCAGGAAAAAGGCGTGTACGCATTCGGCTGGGACTCGGACATGTCCAAGTTTGCGCCGAAAGCCCATCTGACCGCCGCCACCAACGACTGGTCCGGCTACTACATCGACACCGCCAAAGCCGTCCTGGCCGGCACCTGGAAAACCGGCGAGTACCGCGGCGGCCTGAAAGAAGGCATGGTCAAGATGTCGAAAGTGAACGCAGTGGTGCCGGCCGATGCGGTCAAGGCCTTTGAGGAGAAGAAGGCCGCACTGCAAGCCGGCACCTTCGCGCCGTTCACCGGTCCGATCAAGGACCAGTCGGGCGCCATCAAGTACGCGGCGGGCGTCAAGGCGCCGGACAAGGACCTGCTCGGCATGAACTTCTACGTGCAGGGTGTGGAAGGCTCCATTCCCAAGTGAGCATGGACCCGGTCCTGCTGAACGACTGGCATCCGGTCGCGTTCTCCACCCAGATCGCGGCCGGCGCCATGCTGGCGGCTGATCTGCTGGAGACGCGCGTGCTGCTGTGGCGCGATGCCAGCGGCGCGCTGCACGCATGGGAAGACCGCTGTCCGCATCGCGGTACGCGGCTTTCCATGGGTACGCTGCAGGACGATACGGTGCGCTGCCCCTACCACGGCTGGCGCTTCGGCAGCGACGGCCGCTGCCAGCACATCCCCGCCCTGCCGGACGCGCCGCTGAAGGCACAGGTCAGCGTGTACCACGCGCAGGAAAGCTACGGACTGGCGTGGGTCTGCCTCGGCACCCCGGCGCATGCCGCGCCGCCGGCGTTCCCGGAGTTTGCGGACAGCGCGCTGCGCAAGGTCTGGTGCGGTCCGTATGAGGTGCACAGCAGCGCTCCGCGCATCGTCGAAAACTTCCTCGACATGGCGCACTTCGCGTTTGTACACGAGGGCATCCTGGGCGACCGGCAGCAGCCCGTGATTCCCGCCTACACGGTCGAAGCCTTTGACGATCCGGACTACGGCAGCGGCATCTGGGCCAGACAATGCCGCGCCTTCCAGCCGCAAGCCAGCAAGGCCGCCACCAGCGGCAGCGATATCGACTACAGCTACCGCGTGGTGCGGCCGCTGACGGCCATCCTGACCAAACACCCAGCGGGGAGTATCCGCGAAGCCATCTCCCTGCTGTTGCAACCGCTCACCGAGGTCACCACGCGCGTGTGGATCGTCATGGCGCTCAACGACTTCGACGCCAGCGATGACGCATTGCGCGCATTCCAGGACACCATCTTCCTGCAGGATAAACCGATACTCGAAAGCCAGCATCCCGCGCGCCTGCCGCTGACGCCTGGCGCGGAAGTATCCGTCGCCTGCGACCGCATGTCGCTGGCCTACCGCAGCTATCTGAAACAGCAAGACCTGCATTACGGAGTACTCCGATGAACGCCACCCCGCAAGACCACGAATTCCTGACCCGCGTCCTGGCACTGGCGCAGCGCTCGCGCGACGAAGGCCATCATCCGTTTGCCGCCATGGTGGTCGCCGCCGACGGCACGGTGATTTCGCAAGCCATGAATGCTTCCAGCAGCGACCGCACCGCGCATGCGGAGATGAACGCGCTGCGCCTCGCATCGCAGCAGTACAGCCCGGAGCAGCTGGCTACCGCCACGCTGTACGCCAACGCCGAACCCTGCGCCATGTGCAGCGGCGGCACGTACTGGAGCGGCGTCGGGCGCGTGGTGTATGCCATGTCCGAAGCCAGCCTGCTGGAACTGACAAGCAGCGATCCCGAGAACCCGACGCTGTCGCTGCCCTGCCGCACGGTGTTTGCCGCCGGTCAGCGCCCGACCGAAGTCATCGGACCTCTGCGCGAGGACGAGGCACGCGCCGCGCACCGGGACTTCTGGCGCAAATAGACGATGCATTCCGCTCCCGGCAGGATCATAATGAGGACTGATCCAGACAGGGGACAACATGGCGTTTTGCACAAAATTGCAATGGCGGTTGTGGACACGGCGCGGCGCCCTGGCGGCAGCCTTTGCGGCCGCATTGGCCGCATGCGGCGGCGGGAGCGGCGGTAGCAGCAGTACACCCACCACGCCAACGACACCCGTCACGCCGCCGGTTGCCGGTTCATTTGCCGACGCCACCGTGTATTCCAGCACCGCCACCGGCTCGCTGGCTGCGCCCAATGAAAACGCCGCCGTCATCGCCAGCCACATCCTGCTGAACGGCCAGCAGCTCAATTACACCGCCACCACCGGCCACCTGACCGGCACCGACGTCAAAACCGGCAAGGCCAGCGCGTCGTTCTTCTATGTGGCCTACACCGTGGCCAGCCCCGACCTGAGCAAGCGCCCCGTGATCTTCTTCTACAACGGCGGTCCGGGCTCGGCATCGACCTATCTGCATCTCGGTTCTTTCGGCCCGCGCCGTCTGGTCACTGCCATTCCATCCACCACCATCCCGCCCGTACAGCTGGTGGACAATCAGGAAACGCTGCTGGCCGTCGCTGACCTGGTGTTTGTCGATGCGATCGGCACCGGCTACTCGCAAGCGATTTCCCCCAACGCCAACCAGGACTTCTGGGGCGTGGACCGGGATGCTGCCGCCTTCCGCGATTTTGTGCAGCGCTACGTCGCCGTCAACAAGCGCGAAGCCTCACCGAAGCTGCTGTTTGGCGAATCCTACGGCGCGCCACGCACCGCCGTGCTGGCCAACCTGCTGGAAACCGCCGGCGTGCAGATCGACGGCGTGGTGCTGCAATCGGCCATCATGGACTACAACAGCAACTGCGGCGTGCTGGATCCCGGCGCCATCAGCTGCGAAGGCTATATCCCGACCTACGCCGCCACCAGCGCCTACCACCAGCGCGCCGCAGCGGCGCCGGTCGACCAGGTGCGCAGTTTTGCGGCCGGCGCCTACCGCACCGCGATTGCCGCCTACCTGACCAACAAGGTGGCGCCGCCCGACGCCGTGATCGGCCAGCTATCAAGCTACACGGGACTGTCCACGCTGACCTGGCAGCAGAACTTCGACATGGGACCGGACTATTACCAGAAGAACGCCGTCACCGGCCAGCTGCTGGGCCGCTACGACGCGCGCGTGCTGGCGCCGAACGGCAGTGCGCTCACGCGCGACGGCGATCCCTCGCTGACCGTGGTGAACGACGCCTTTTCCAGCAGCATCGTGACCTATCTGGCGAGCGAGCTGCACTACAGTGCCGGTTCGGCCTATGCGCCGTTTATCGACATCGTCAACCGCTGGAATTTCAGCCATGACGGCAAGCAGCTGCCGGACACCATCCCGGACCTGGCCGCCGCCATGACGCTGAATCCGGCGCTGAAGATTTTGGCCATCAACGGCTACCACGACCTCGCCACGCCATTCCACCAGACCGAACTGGATCTGGCGCGCCTGGGTGAAAATCAGTCAATCATATTGAAATACTATGGGAGCGGTCATATGACGTATCTAGACGACACAGCGCGCCGCGCGCAGCAAACAGATTTGATTAATTTCCTGAACAGCGTCACAGTGTCACACTAAGCCAAGCATCTTCCGATGCGGGGAGACAACCATGAAGCTTTTGCAATTAGCCATGCTGACCGCCGCGGCAACCGGTATCGCGGCCATGACGCATGCCGGCGCCCAGACGCCGACCTCGGACCAGGCCGCGCCCGCCACCGTGCGTTCCACGCCGGCCTATCCTGAACCGTATATTCCACCAGCGCTGCGCAAGCCGCTGCGCGACGCCACCACTGGCCCCGTGTTGCTGCGCTACCAGGCCATGCAGAAACTGAAGAAGCGCTTTGATGAGGCCGACCTGGACGGCAACGGCGTGCTGAGCCGCGACGAGGCACGCAAGGCCGGGCTGGGCTTTGTCGATAAAAACTTCGAGCACATCGACACCAGCCAGCGCGGCACGGTCAGCTTTGATGATTTGAAAGCCTATCTGATCCAGCGCCGCGAAGAGGCGCGCTCGCGCTGATTATTCGGCCGGCGGTGCATCGCGGCGCGGCAGGGTCAGGCTGAACACCGATCCTTCGCCGGGCTTGCTGTGCAGCGTCAGGCTGCCCTCGTGCACCTCCGCCAGCTGGCGCGAGATGTACAAGCCCAGGCCCAGCCCCGCCGGCGCCTCGCTGCCGACGCCGCGCTCATACGGCTCAAAGATCTTCTGCTGGTTTTCCGGCGCAATGCCGGGACCGCAATCGCGCACGTCCACGCGCGCGCTATCCTGCTCCACCGTCAGGCTCACGTGCACCGGCTGCTGGCAGCCGTAGCGCAGCGCATTGGTCAACAGGTTGACGACGATCTGCTCGATGCGGAACTCGTCCCACCAGCCGCTCACGGGCGTGGCCGCATCCAGCGTAATGCTGGTGCCCGCCGTATTGGCTTGCGGCGTCAGGTCATGCACCACGCGCCGCAGCAGGCCGGACAGCTCCACCCAGCCCGGCCGCAGCGACAGCTTGCCGCTGCGGATGCGCGACACGTCCAGCATATCGTCAATGAGGCGGATGATGCTCTGGATCTGGCGGTCGTCGCGCGCCACCATGCGTTGCAGCTGGTCCGGCCCAAACGCCGCCATATTGCCGCGCTCCAGCTGCATCTTGCGCAGCTGGGTTTCCAGGTACAGCGTATTCAATGGCGTCCGCATCTCGTGCGACACCATGGACATGAATTCATCGCGCATCACCAGAGCGTGCTTGAGCTGCGCCTGGGTTGCTTCCTGCCGCTGGCGCGCCGACTCCAGCGCCTCCAGCTGGCGGCGCATCGCTTCGCGCTGCTCGTACAGCGCGACAAACACCTGCACCTTGCCCTTCACCGCGCGCGCATCGAGCGGCTTGTACAGCACATCCACCGCGCCCGCCTCATAGCCCTTGAAGGAATAGTTCAGCTCCTTGCCGGCCGCCGTTACAAACACGATCGGGATTTGCCGGGTTTTCTCGGTGCCGCGCATCAGCTCCGCCAGCTCGAAGCCGTCCATGCCCGGCATCTGCACATCGAGGATGGCTAGCGCAAAGTCGTGCTGCAGCAGCAGTGCCAGCGCCTCTTCGCCGGAACCGGCCTGATGGATTTCGCGGCCCTCGCCGCGCAGCAAGGCCTCCAGCGCTTGCAGGTTCTCGGGCAGATCGTCAACGATCAGCAGCTTGGTGGGGGATGCGTCTTGCATTAATTATTCTCCAGCATCAACAGCAGTGTATGTATCTCATCCAGCGACAAAACCAGATCCGGACGGCGCCGCCGGATCGCTTCCTGCGGCATGGTCGGGACCTCGGCCTCTGCCGGGTCCTGCACCACCGTCAAGCCGCCCGCGCGGCCGATGGCGGCCATGCCGGCCGCACCATCCTGATTGGCGCCGGTCAGCAAAATGCCCACCAGCGCCGGGCCGTAAGCGTCGGCCGCCGATTCCATCAGGTAATCAATCGCTGGACGGGCAAAATGCACCGGCGCTTCGCAACTCAGGGAAAAGCTGCGGTCGCGCTCCACCGACAGATGGTAGCCCGATCCGGCAAAGTACAGCGTTCCGCTGGACAGTTCCTGCTTGTCCATGGCTTCGTACACGGGCATGTCCATGCGCTGCTGGAACACGCCCGCGAGCTGGCTTTGCCGCCCCTCGGGCACGTGCAGCACCGCCACCACCGCGCAGCCATAATCCGCCGGCAGGCCGGGTAGCAGCCGCAGCAAGGCGCCGACGCCGCCGGCGGATGCGCCAATCACCACCGCCTCGATCTGGCGGCCGGCCAGCGCCGACTGTAGGTGCGCGTGGTCCATAGTCAGCGTTTGCGGAACACGCGTTCGCGCTTGAGCACCGGCTCGAAACACGGTGCATAAGCGGAAAAATCGATGCTTTCCTTGCTGCCCAGGCCCAGGAAGCCGCGATGGCACAGCGACTCGTGGAACAGGCCGAAGGCGCGCTCCTGCAGCTTCTTCTTAAAGTAAATCATGACGTTGCGGCAGCTGATGAGATGGGTCTCCGCAAACACCGCGTCGGTAGCCAGGCTGTGGTCGGCGAAAGTGACGTTCTCGCACAGCGACTTGTCAAACAGCGCCGCGTTATACGCCGCCGTGTAGTATTCGGAAAAGCTGCGCTTGCCGCCGGCGGCCTGGTAGTTCTCTGTGTACTCGCGCATGGCGTCGAGCGGGAACACGCCCTTGCGCGCCTTGTCGAGCGACTGCGGATTGATGTCGGTGGCGTAGATCATGCTGCGCTCCAGCAGCCCCTCTTCCTTGAGCAGAATCGCCATCGAATACACTTCCTCGCCCGTGCTGCAGCCGGCAATCCAGATCTTCAGCGACGGATAGGTGCGCAGCACCGGCATCACATGCTCGCGCAAGCCGGCAAAATAGCTGGGGTCGCGGAACATCGAGGTAACGGGGATGGTCAGGTACTGCAACAACTGGCTGAACGCGGCCGGCTCGTGGATGATGCGCGCCTGCAGCACCGAGATGCTGCTGCACTCCATTTCGCGCAGCGCGTGCAGCACGCGGCGCTTTTGCGAGGCGCCCGTGTAGTCGCGGAAATCGTAGCTGTACTTCATGTAGATGGCCTCCATCAACATTTTCAGCTCGATGTCGGTGTCGCTGTGCTGCATGTTCAACTCCGTTCAGCGTTCGGCATCCAGACTCGCAGCAGCGAGTACAAGCGCGACAGGTCGATCGGTTTGGCCAGGTAGTCGCTGGCGCCCGCCGCCAGGCATTGCTCCTGGTCGTCCTTCATGGCCTTGGCGGTAATCGCAATCACCGGCAGGCGGGCAAAGCGGGCGTCGGCGCGGATGCGGCGCGTGGCTTCCAGGCCGTCCATCCCCGGCATCATCACGTCCATCAGCACCAGGTCGATGTCCGGGATGGTATCCAGCTTGTCCAGCGCTTCGTAGCCGTTGCGGCCCACTTCCACCAGCGCGCCTTTTTGCTCCAGCGCGCTGGTCAGCGCAAAGATGTTGCGCACGTCGTCATCCACCAGCAGGATGCGGCGGCCTTCAAATACGCGGTCGCGCGCGCGCACCGTCTTCAGCATGCGCTGGCGTTCGCTGGACAGGTCGGCTTCCACCTTGTGCAGGAACAGCGTGACTTCATCCAGCAGGCGCTCCGGCGAACGTGCGCCCTTGATGATGATGGAACGCGAGTATTTGTGCAGGTCCGCCTCTTCCTCGCGCGACAGGTTGCGGCCGGTGTAGACGATTACCGGCGGGAACGCCGCCAGCGATTCGCCGGCCATGCGCTGCAGCAGCTCGTTGCCCTGCATGTCCGGCAGCTTGAGGTCGATAATCATGCAGTCGTAGACAGTGTCACGCAGCAGCGCCAGCGCTTCCTGGCCGCTGCCGACCGCGAAGATTTCCACGTCATCATCGGAAATCAGCTGCACCACGCTGTCGCGCTGGCGGTCGTCGTCTTCCACCAGCAGCACGCGCTTGATTTTCTGCGTGAGCTTGGTTTCGATGCGGCGGAATACTTCCATGAGCTGTTCGCGCGTGGTCGGCTTCAAGGCGTAGCCAATGGCGCCCAGGTGCAGCGCCGCTTCGCCATTGTCGGCGCCGGACACCACATGCACCGGGATGTGACGAGTCTGGGCATCGTCCTTGAGCAGCTGCAGCACCGACAGGCCGGAACGGTCCGGCAGGCGGATGTCCAGCAGCACCGCATCCGGCTTGTACTGGCGGGCCAGCGCCAGTCCCTCTTCCGCCTCGAAGGCGACCAGGCAATGGTACTGCTTCTCGTGCGCCAGCTCGTACAGGATGCGGGCGAACGCCGCGTCATCCTCCACCACCAGCACCAGGCGGCCACGGGGCGCGCCTTCCTCGTCCAGCAGCGCACGGTCGTCGTCAAACGCGCGCGGCACGTGGACGGCTGGCGCCGGAGTGGGCGCCGGCATGTCCGGCAGCGGCGCGCTGGTGGTTTCAATCATGGCCGGGGCATTGGCGCCGCCCACGCGTGGGCCGGCTTGCGGCGTGCTCCAGTGGGTTGGCAAGGTCAGCGTGAAGCAGCTGCCTTTGCCCGGCTCGCTGACCAGCGAGATGCCGCCGCCCAGCAGCTGCGCCAGGTCACGCGAGATCGACAGGCCCAGGCCGGTGCCGCCGTATTTGCGGCTGGTCGTGCCATCGGCCTGCTGGAAAGCGTTGAAGATGCCTTGCTGGTCTTCGGCGCGGATGCCGATACCGGTATCCTGCACCGAAAACGCCACGCTATCGCCCTGCGCCTGCACCGACAGCGTGATCTGCCCGGCGCTGGTGAACTTGAGCGCGTTCGACAGCAGATTCTTGAGGATCTGCTCCAGGCGCTGGCGGTCGGTCACCATGTGCGGCTTGACGCTGTCGGCCACCACCAGATGGAACGCCAGTTTCTTCTGCTGCGCCAGCGGCTCGAACACCATGGCCATGCCTTCCACCACATGGCGCGCCGACAGCTGCTCCGGCACCAGGTCCAGCTTGCCCGCTTCCACCTTGGAGATGTCGAGGATGTCGTTGATGAGGTTGAGCAGGTCGTTGCCAGCCGAGTAAATCGTATTGGCAAAGCGCACCTGCTCGTCGTTGAGGTTGCCCTGGGCATTTTCCGACAGCAGCTTGGCCAGGATCAGCGAACTGTTCAGCGGCGTGCGCAGCTCGTGCGACATATTCGCCAGGAACTGCGATTTGTACTGGCTGGCCCGCTCGAGGTCGCGTGCACGCTCCTCCAGGTCTTGCTGGGCTTTTTGCAATTCGGCGTTTTTCTGGTCCAGCGCGTTGCCTTGCTCGGCCAGCTGTTCGTTGGTCTGCTCCAGTTCGGCCTTCTGGTTTTCCAGGCTGGCCTGCGATTCTTCCAGCACGCGCGACTGTTCTTCCAGCTCTTCGTTGGCGGTGCGCAGTTCTTCCTGCTGCACCTGCAATTCCTCATTCAGCTGCTGGGTCTCTGCGAGCACTTCCTGCAAGCGCTGGCGCGACAGGCTGGCCGCGATGGCCGCGCCGATATTGCTCTTCACCATGGCCAGCAAATCGACATCGCGCTCGCTGATCTGGCGCAGCAGGCCCAGCTCGACCACGCCATTGATCTCGCCGTCGCTGTCCACCGGCGCCAACAGCACGCTGGCGGGTGCGCCCACGCCCAGGCCGGAACTGACCTGGATGTAATTGGCAGGCAAGGGCTCCAGGCGGATGATGCGGCGCTCCAGCGCAGCCTGCGCCACCAGGCTCTCGGTCGGCCTCAGCTGCTGATCCTGCTGTTCCCATTCTGCGCTAAAACCATACGACGCCACGCGGCGGAAGCTGCCATCCGGCGCGCGCAGGTACAGCGCGCCCACCACCACGCCCATGTAGCGGGCCAGGAATTGCAGCAAGGTCGAGGACAGCTGCGGCAGCGCCAGCTGGCCGATGCCCTGCTGCGCCAGCTCGCTCTGGCCGGTGCGCAGCCAGGCTTGCTGCTGCAACAGCTTGGCATGCTCGGCATGTTCGTTCAAGGCCTTGGTGTAGACACCTGACAGGCTGGTCAGCTCGCGGCGGCCAAACCAGGCCAGCACGCCGCCCACGCCCAGCGTCAGCAGCAGATACACCACGGCCACCCAGGTGGTGACACTGCGCGCTTCGTCATTGCGGTCCTGGCGCATGCGCAGTTCGGTATTCACGAAGGAGTCCAGCTGGCGGCGGATTTCATCAAACTGGTTTTTGCCGCGGCCGGTCTTGACCACGCCACTCACTTCACCGTTGGCGGCGCGCAGCCGTATCATTTCCTGGGCATACTGGTCCCACTGCTGCTGCTGGTATTGAATGGTACGCAGGCGGTCGACCTGAGCCGGATTGTCCTCCACCAGCTTCATCAGGCCGGCCAGGTTGGCCGCTACCTTGGGCTTGGCCGCCACATACGGCTGCAGGAAGGCTTCGTCGCCGGCCAGCAGGTAGCCGCGCAGGCCGGTTTCCATGTCCACCATCTCTTTGCCAATCTGGTTGGCGTTGCCAATCACCCGCTCGCTGTGCTCGACCCAGTTCATGGTGGTGATCAAATAGGCCAGCAACACGACAAACACGCCGGCACTGACCACGCCTGCGGCCAATGGCAATGTTACGTTACGAACAAGAATTCGCCGGAAGCCGCGGTCGTCCAGCATGGTGGAATTTGGCATGGTCTGGGCCAGAGTAACTTGAGAAGCAAGAAGTTTATCTCAAACACAAGCTTGGCAAGCCCCCAAATCCAATCGTGCGTGAAGGAAATAACATATCTCTCACGCAAGTTTGGACGGCGGCACCGCTGGCGGCGGCACGGCCGTTGAGACAAAAGGTGCTTTTAAGAGCCATATTTACAAAAAAAGATAAAAAATAGAACCTATAGGGACTATTCGTTTCCTAAAAATCGTAAAATAGATCTTATAAGTGCTACAGGGGGCGCTATGCAATGTACTTTTCAAATCTTTCTCGACGATGCGTGGGTAGACTGTGCCGCGCTCGACATACCAGACGCGGCCAGGGGCGATCCATTGACGCCCGGTTTCTTTGAATACGATATCGACTATGCATTCAAGGCAGAGGCAGCCGCCATTTCGCTGCGCTACCCGGTCAATGTCGAAATCCAGTCTCTCGAGCACTGGCCAGGCTTCCTGTTTGATCTGATTCCACAAGGCGGCGGTCGCCAGTTCCTGCTGGGTGAACTCCAGCTCCACGATGGGCCGGCGGCGGACTTTCCCTTGACGTGTGCGGGCGCATTCAACCCCATTGGACGGGTGCGCATTGCGGAAGCTGTCGCGTACTACCAGGCCCACGTGCGCAGATACCCTGCCGGCGCCATCGCGCGCGGCTTCACCTTGCAAGACATCACCGGCCGCCACGATGAATTCAATGAGCGCATGCTCATCCATAGTATGCTCGCCTCCGCCTCGCTGGGCGTACAGGGCGCGGCGCCCAAGTATCTGTTGACGACGGACCAGGAAGGCCGGTGGCACGCGGACGCGGCATTGGCCGATGCCCAGGCTGTCGCCCACTTCATCGTCAAGCGCCCACGCGGCAACACCGGCAGCGACCGCAAGGTGCTGCGCAATGAGGCAGGCTATATGCAGGTGGCGGCGGCGGTCGGCCTGCGCACCCACGGCCAGCTGCGCTTCCAGGACGATACCTTGTTTGTTCCTCGCTTCGACCGCGTTGTGGCACAGGGCAAAGTCCTGCGCCTGCATCAGGAAAGCGCGGCGTCCATCGCCGGCATCGTTGGCTTCAACGCCAATCCAAGCCAGTTCGCGCTGCTGGCCGGCATCCGCGACGTGGTCAGCAATCCGCTGGAAGAAACCATCGAATTTCTCAAACGCGATGTCTTGAACCTGGCCATGCGCAACACCGACAATCATGCCCGCAACACCGCCGTGCAACAGCACGCAGGCCAAGTACAGCTGACGCCGCTGTTTGATTTTGCGCCCATGTACCTGGACCCGGAGGGCATTCCGCGCGCAGCACGCTGGTTCGATCCCGGCACCCGCATGGAACTCGGCAACTGGTCGGATGTCCTGGCAGCACTGCCCATCGCTGATGCGGAACGTCTGCCTATCCGCCAGGCGCTGCACCGCTTTGCATCGCAGATACAGCTGCTGGACCAGCACATGCGCGACGCTGGCGTAGACGACGACATCATCGGTTTCTTACAGCCGCATATCGCCACACAAGTGCAGCAGCTGCAGGCACTGGGAGAGCAATAACATGGCCGGGAAAAACATCGACAAGGAAGCCGCGCGGGCGCTGCGCACCGAACTGTATGCAGCAGTGGCAGGCGGCGAACTGCCGCTCCAGGAGGCCGTCAAGCGCATGCGCAAGATATCCCGGCTAACGCAAGCGGAATTCGCAGCGCACCGCGGCGTCAGTATCAAAGCCATCAAGGAAATTGAAAATGGCCGGGGCAACCCTACGGTGGAGACGCTGAACAAGATCGGTAAATTTTTTGGGCTGGAAGTGGCCTTCGTGCGCACAGCAACCTTGCAGCGCCAGCCTGAAGCCGATCCCGGACTGCAAGCGCTGCCGAAAACGCATCCACCGCAAAAAAAAACCAGATAGGCTCAGCGCGGCAGCGTGACGGCAAACACTACCTGCAGCTTGTCATACCGGTAGGCGATCTGGCCGCCGTGCTGCTGCACGATTTCCTGGGCGATGTGCAAGCCCAGGCCCAGGCCGCCACGGTTGCGGACATTGCCGACCGAAGCGTGCTTGAGCGGGCTGTACAACATCGGCAGCAGCTCGGCAGGAATCGGCGGCGCCACATTGCGCACCTCCAGCAAGACCTGGCCATCCTGCTCGGCCAGTATCACTTCGATGGGCTCGCCGTGCATGCCATGATGGCGTGCATTGCTGACCAGGTTGCTTACGACCTGCATCATGCGGTCACCATCCACCAGCGCGTTCAGCGTGGCCGGCATGCGGGCATCGATACGCAAATCGGCGTGGGCCGTGCGTACCTCATCGAGCAGATCCTGCAGCAGCAGCACCAGGTCGACCTGGCTGCGTTCCAGACCCAGACCCAGGCCGCCGTTGATGCGGCTCATGTCCAGCACCTGGCTGATCAGGCGCTCCATGCGCGTGCTGGACGCCTGGATGCGCGTGCTCATGGTGCTGGCGGCGCCGCCATGCTGCAGCACCGTGGCCGCCATATTGATCGAATGCAGCGGACCGCGCAGGTCGTGGCCCAGCATGGCCAGCAGCTGCGCGCGGGCGCGGTCGGTTTCCACATGCTTGGCGACGCTGGCGCGGTGCATCTCGCCCAGCAGCTGGCTGGCCGCCAGTTTCTCGGCCGCGTCCCAGGACACGGCGCGGCCGCGCACCATCTCGCGCCATTCATCGAACGAGCCGCGCGGCGTCAGGCGCGGTCCGAGCGGGCCGGTACGCACGACTTTTTCCGGCCGTCCGGCCCAGCGGATGGTGTGGATCTGTTCGCGCCGCAAGGCCAGCAGCCAGCCGCCGGTGGCCGGGTCAAACCGCAGCGCCAGCAGGCCGGCCCACGGCGCCAGCGCCGCCTGCATCTCCAGCGGCCAGTCACCGACGGCGCTGCGCTCGACCAGGTCGGCGCCGCCTTCCGGCAGCGACGCCACCATGCGCGCGGCCAGTTCGGCATCGACCTCGCCATGCACCATCACCTTGCCGTACTGCGTCACCACCAGCGCCTCCGCCTGCAGCGACTGGCACAGCGCCGGCGCATGCAGCAGCAGCGCGCGGACCGGTTCGTCGTGGTGCAGCAGGGTCTCCATCACGCGGGTACGCACTTCGGCCGAGGCTTCGACCAGCCTGGCACGCTCGCGCGCTTCGATCGACTGCACCAGCGAAGCAATCACCTGCGCCATCACATCGGCCGCCATGCGGATCGAATACGGCACCTGCAAGGGCAGCATGTGATGGCAGGCCAGCAAGCCCCACAGGCGGCCCGCCACCACGATCGATACGCTCATCGACGCACCGACGCCCATGTTCTGCAAATACTCGATGTGGATCGGCGACACGCTGCGCAGCACGCTATGGCTGAGGTCCAGCGGCGCATCGCCGGCGCGGCCGCGCAGCGGCGATGGCGTGTAGCCGGTGTCGGCAATCAGGCGCAGCGTGTTGATGATGTACAGCCGGCGCGCCTGCGCCGGAATGTCGCTGGCCGGATAGCGCCGGCCCAGGTAGGGTTCCAGGTCCTCGCGGCGCGCCTCGGCCGTCACATCGCCGCTGTCGTCCTGGTGAAAACGGTAGGCCATCACGCGGTCGAAGCCGGTGATGGCGCGCACCTGCTCGGTCGCCAGCTGCAGCAGCGCGTCAATCGATTTCTGCCGCTTGAGACGGTCAATGGCGGCATGCGCCTTCAGCGCAAATGCAGCCACCGCATCGCTGGGCACATCGCGCAACTCGAACTCGACGATAAGACGGCCCTGGTAGGCGTGGACGATGCAGTCGAAACGCAGCGGTCCGATGGCCACTTCCAGCGCAGTGGCCGGCGCTTCGCCATCCTCCATGCTGTCCACGCAATCGGTGGCAGCCGCCTGCACTTCGGCCGGCAGCGGCAGTTGCGCCAGCGGCATGCCCAGCGCCAGCGTCAAGCCCAGCAGCTGGGCGGCGTTGTCGCTCCAGGCCAGCAGCAGGCCAGCCATATCGAATGCCAGTAAGGCGCCATGCGGCTGGATACTGCCCGGGATGTGTATCGGTTCATCCGCACAATTGTCCAGCGTTACGGAGTCGATCGCTTGCATCGTGCAGAGTCACTTTTCGGGAGGATAGAACTGACGATTCTATCACTCCTCGCCGACCATAGGCGACCCGTTGCGCCGCCTATGTTCGCTAGCGTACTTACAGCTTGTAGTTCAATCCCAGCAGGAACTGACGGCCGTAAGTGGTGTAACGCTCAGGCGCATACGAGCCGCCCGAGAACGGATCGCCCTGGCGCGTCTGGTAAGGCGAGTTGTTCAGGTTATTCACCTGGAACAGGAAGGACAGGCCTTTGTAGGTGCCTTCCTCAATCGCATAGCCCAGTTGCAGGTCAATCTGGCGTTCGGCCAGGATCTCGCTGAAGGCACGCTGGGCGAACAGGCCGGTTACCTCGCCGCGATAAGCCGAACGGTAGCGGCGGCTGGCGCGCGCCGAGTAGCCATCCTTCTCGTAGTACACGGTGAAGTTGGAGACCACGCCCGACAGACCCGGCAGCTTCTCCTTGGTGCCCGGACCATTCGGATGGATCGAGCTTTCCGTGCCGGACATGCTGCCCGTCACGCCAAAGCCTTCCAGCGGCGCCCACAGCAGGCCCGCATCCAGCGCACCCGACAGCTCCACACCCTTGACCATGCCGCCCGTGCCGTTGGCCGGACGGTTCAGTGTGCCGATGTCCTGCAGCGGTATCACTGCCGATGGATTCGGGAAGCCGGCAAAGCTGAACGCGGTCTGCTGGTTGTAGATATAGCTTTGCAGCTTCTTGTACCACAGCGCGCCCGCGATATAGCTACGCTTGCCGATGTATTTTTCCATCGACAGGTCGTACGAGTTGGCACGCCATGGTTCCAGATCCGGATTGCCGCCGCTGCCGTTCCACATGCGGGTAGTGGCGTCGACGCCGCCCGAGACGCCGGCGCGCATGTCCGACATCTGCGGCCGCGCCACCGTCTTGGCCGCGCCCAGGCGCAGATTGGTGGTGGACAGGTATTTGTCCAGGTCGAAGTTCAGGTTCAGGCTCGGCAGCCAGTCGGTGTAGTTCTTGCCGCCGGTGATGCTGCCCACTGTGCCGCCGTTGACGGTGGCGCCGCGCGATTTCTGGTCGACGTTGACCGCTTGCAGGCCCAGCGCGCCACGCACGGGAATCGGCCCCAGGTCGGTGTCGATGCCCAGCTTGCCGTAGGCGGTGGTGATCTTCTCGGTCACGCCCCAGTCCTGCAATGCCTGGTCGTTCGGACGGGCCGGCTGCATGTCGTAGTACTTGTTGAGCACGCCCAGCACGTCATAGCTCATCACTGCAGGAATGCCGGCGAAGGACAAGGAGGTGGACGGCTGCAGCAGGTCCGACGACACGGTGGCCGGCGCGCGGCCGTTTTTCAGGAACCAGTAATTGTTGGTGTCGGCGTGGGTTTTCTCGCGCTTGCTGTAGTTGATGCCGCCCTCGACATAGCGCAGGAAGCCATCCAGCTCTTTCTTGGCCGAGAACTTGGCCGAACCCAGCTTGTCCTCCACCACCGGATGGTGCATGTCCGCATCCTTGCCCCAGCCGCCAACGTCGTTGAGCTTGATGATGTTTGGATCGGCGAAATTGATGCTCGGGGTGAAGGTGGGCAAGCCGCTGGCGGTCGGGATGTGGAACTGGAAGTTGTTGTCGGTCCGGCCCGCGCCTGCTGGGCCGAGGCCGGCATAGGTTTCCAGCACTTCCTCGCGCCGCTTGGCGGTCGAGTACGATAGATCACCCACCAGGGTCCAGCCATCTTTCTTGAACGTGTTGTTCCAGCCAAGCGCACTCAGCTTGTCCTTGCGCTGGTTGTAGTCGTTCCGCACGATCGGTTCCAGGTTGGTCAGCGCGCCGCCCACCAGCAGGCGCGTGCCGCCGATGTTTTCCACTTGCGGATTGAGATAGCGGATCGGATTGTCCTGGTTCGAATTCCACATCAGGCCACGCATCGTGGTGTTTTGCTTGAACTCGGAATAATAGAGGTCCAGCGTGGTACGGAATTCCTTGGTTGGACGGTATTCAACCACCGCCATCAGGCCATCGCGTTTCTGCTCGCGCGACGAGGCCGTCACTTCGGCGCCATTCAGCGTGACCACGTTCGCCATGTCGGCCGGCAGGTTGCGGTTGGTGCCCCACCACCATGATTTGTATTCCTGCTGCTGGCCTGGCGAATCCAGGTGGGCATAGCCAATCGCCACGCCCAGCGTGTTGTTGAGGAACTGGTCCACATACGAAGCGCTCAGGCGGTTGCCGTTGGCCGAGGTATTGGAGTTGAGCTTGCCGTTGGAGTTGTGCTCGCCGCGCGCATTCAGCACGACGGTACGCTGGCGGACATCCAGCGGCCGCACGGTCTGCAGGTCCACCGTGCCCGACAGGCCGCCCGACACCAGCGACGCATCCGGCGTCTTGTACACGGTCACGCCGTTAATCAGTTCGGATGGATACTGGTCGTATTCCGCGCCACGATTATTGCTGGTCGAGACTTGCTCGCGGCCATTCAGCAGCGTGGTGGAAAAGTCCGGCGCCAGGCCGCGGATCGAGATGACTTGCGCGCGGCCTTCGACGCGCTGTGCGGTCAGGCCGGCCAGGCGCGCGATCGATTCCGCAATCGACACGTCGGGCAGCTTGCCGATGTCTTCCGCCGTCACCGCTTCGACGATGGCATCGGCATCGCGCTTGATCGCCATCGAGGTTTCGATGCTGCGGCGGATACCGGTCACCACCACCTCCTGGACTGCGGCGTCATCCGCCTTGCCAGCTTGCGGACCGCCGGCCTGTTGGGCATGGGCCGGGCCGGCGGCAAACACCAGTGCGGCGCAGGCGGCGGCGATCGGGGTCATTCTGATTGTGTAGTGCTGTGTGTTATGACTCATTTTCATCTCTCTTTTATAGTTTTCAACGGAAAGGCTGTGGTGCGGTGCTGCTGATCATGCAGTCCTGCGGTTGGTGCGCTTCATACGCCGACGTGCGGAAGCGCTTCCATGCCGACTGAAAAAAACGCCGTGGCAAAGCACGGCAGTGCAGGGGTTATTTCCAGGTGAAGGTGGCGACGCTGGCCGCCGGCAAGGTGTAATCGAAACTGCGCTGGCCGACGCGCACGGCAAAGCTGCGCGGCGCCTTGGCCGAGTTCACCACCATCAACGCGGTCGAACCATCGTCGGCATTGCGGAAGGCCACCGTGTCGAGATCGCCATAGCCGCTGGTGGACGCGATGCGGTGCGCGCCCTGGCGCACAAAGCGGCTGGCATGGGCCAGCGCGTAGTACTCTTCATTGCGGGTAATCTTGCCGTCGCGACTGTCGATGGTGACCACGCCACGGCAGTCCTTGCAGCCGCCCAGATGCGGGCCATCGTTTTCATCGAGCGCCAGGTTCCACAGCAGCACGCCCTTGGCCCAGCCGCGCGTGGTGCCGATCACCAGCGTGCGGGCGAAGTGCTGCAGATTGTCCGACCACACCGGCGCCCATCTGCCGCCCGAGCATTCAGTGAAATAGGTTTCCTTGTCCGGCCAGCGGTCATGCAGCGCCGCCTGCACGCGCACATCGCCGCCGTAGCAGTGCCAGGCCACGCCGCTCACGTATTGGTTGGCGGTGGCGTCTTTGAGCACATCGGCTGGCGACCAGGGTTCATCCCAGTTGTGATCCCAGTCCAGGATGCGGGTACCCGGATGGTCTTTGGCCAGCACCGGCCCCAGATGGCCGCCAATAAAGGCGGCGCGCTTGGCCGGATCGACGCGCATGCCGGGATAGTCTTTCGGTTCGAAGTGCGGTTCGTTCTGCAAGGTCAGCGCGTAGATCGGCACGCCTTCCTTTTCATAGGCGCTGACGTAGCGCGACAGGTAGCTGGCGAAGGGCGCGAAAGCTTCCGGCTTCAGCGTGCCCTGGATCAGGCTGTCGGTGGATTTCATCCAGCCCGGCGCGCTCCATGGCGACGCCATCACGCGCAGCCGGGGGTTGATCGCCAGCGCGGCCTTGGTGACGGGCAGCACGTCGGCGCGGTTGGCATCAATCGAGAAATGCTTGAGCTCCGGATCGGTCTGCCCGGCCGGCATATCATCGAAACTGTAGTGGTGGCGCGAGAAGTCGGATGCACCAATGGTCAGGCGCGTGAAGCTGAAACCGGCGCCAGGCGCTTTGCCGAACAGTTCATTGAGCAAGGCGCTGCGCTGCTGCTCGTTGAGCTTGTTTTGGATCAGCCAGGCGGAGGCATCGGTGATGGCGGCGCCAAAGCCGACCATCTCCTGGAAACGCTGCCTGGGGTCGACCTCGATAATCGTGGCCGCCTGCGTGCCGGGCTTGAATTGCGCATCGGCGTTGCGCTGCAAAAGCTGCGACTGATCGCCGGTGGTGACCCACGCCTGCACCGTTTGCGCGTGTGCCGCGCCAAGCGCGCACAGCAGCAGCGCGGGCACCGCAAGCAGTCTGGAGAGGGATTTCAAAGACGACGGGCGCAACGCTCCATCGCCTGTAAACACAGGGCTGGCTGTCAACATGCTGTCTCCTCGCGCAGACGGATCCTGGTCCGCCTGTCTATCGTTTATTCACTTATGAATTAAATGGAAGCGTTTCCATTTGTTGAAGAAACTATAGCACCGGCAAATCTTTTATGTCAACGAGCGCACCATCGGTGTGGTTGATAAAGCGACGTGTGTGGGATTTTTGTCGGTGCCACCAATGGACTGCAAGGCCTAAGCGCACCAGGGATGAGGCTAGCAAATACGGCACGCCTGGAAATGAAAAAGCCGCCTGACGGCGGCTTGTCGCTCAAATAGCATCGCGGCGCCCCGCCACTGCTTAAGCAAGGGCAGGACCGGCATCTCTACACGCTCTATTGCTGAGCGACTTTGCCGGACGGCTGATACAGCTGGTCAAACAGGCCGCCATCCGCAAAGTGGGTCTTGTGGGCCTGCGCCCAGTTGCCTGCCACTTCGTTGATGGTGAACAGTTTCAGTTTCGGGAACTGGTTGCCGTATTTTTTCGCTGCCGATTCCACCGTCGGGCGGTAGTAGTTCTTGGCGATGATCTCCTGGCCCGCATCCGAATACAGGTAGTCCAGGTAAGCCTGCGCGACTTTGCGGGTACCATGCTTGTCGGCGACCTTGTCGACGATGGCGACCGGCGGCTCGGCCAGCACACTGACCGACGGCACCACGATGTCCACCTTGTCCGGCCCCAGTTCCTTGATCGCCAGGAAGGCTTCATTCTCCCACGCGATCAGCACATCGCCGATGCCGCGTTCAACGAAGGTGACGGTCGAACCGCGCGCGCCGGAATCGAGCACCGGCACGTTTTTATACAGCTTGCTGATGAAGTCCTTGGCAGTGGCCTCGTTGCCGCCCTTCTGTTTCAGCGCATAGCCCCAGGCTGCGATGTAGTTCCAGCGCGCGCCGCCGGAGGTTTTCGGATTCGGCGTGATGACCGAAATGCCCGGCTTCACCAGATCATTCCAGTCCTTGATGCCTTTCGGGTTGCCTTTGCGGACCAGCAGCACGATGGTCGACGAATACGGCGTGCTATTATGCGCCAGGCGCTTCTGCCAGCTCTTGTCGAGCAAACCATGTTCGGCCACTTCATCGATATCGTAGGCCAGGCCCAGCGTCACGACGTCTGCATCCAGGCCGTCGATCACGGTGCGCGCCTGCTTGCCGGAGCCACCGTGCGATTGCTTGACGGTGACGCTATCGCCCGTCTTGGCCTTCCACTGTTTGGCGAAAGCGGCGTTGAAGTCCTGGTATAGCTCGCGCGTCGGATCGTAGGACACATTGAGCAGCGTGATATCGGCTGCATGGGCAGCGCCCGCGATGGCGCCGAACAGCAGCGCCGAGTGCATCAGTTTTTTCAACAGCATTAGTAGTTCTCCCTTTGGACAAGTTGATTATTGCCGGTTGCCGCAACAGGCGGCACCAGTGTGATACTGGCGATGCGCGCCGCCATCTGCTGGTCAGTCATCGGCCCCGTGCCGCTGTAGCGGTCCAGGACCAGATAAATCACCGGTGTGATGTACAGTGTGATCACCTGAGAAAGCAGCAGGCCGCCCACCACGGCCAGCCCGAGCGGCTGGCGCAGTTCGGCGCCCGCACCCCAGCCGAAAGCCAGCGGCAAGGCGCCCATCAGCGCTGCCAGCGTGGTCATCATGATGGGACGGAAGCGCTGGATGCAGGCCGCGCGGATCGCCTGCGCAGCAGGCATGCCCTGCGTACGCTGCGCATCGAGCGCAAAGTCGATCATCATGATGGCGTTCTTCTTGACGATCCCCACCAGCATGAGGATGCCGATGGTGGCAATCAGCGTCAGGTCCATACCGCACAGGCGCAACGTGATCAGCGCGCCCACCGCAGCGGAAGGCAGGCCGGCCAGAATCGTCAGCGGATGGATATAGCTTTCATACAGCACCACCAGCAGCACGTAGATCACCAGCAGCGCAATGGCAATCAGGATCACCTGGCTGGAGAGCGTGTCCTGGAACACGGCCGCTTCGCCGCCATATTTGGTGATGATGGTTGCCGGTAGCTGTATCTCCTTGCCGATGGCATCAATGCGCGCGGTAGCGTCGCCCAGCGCCACATCCGGCGCCAGGTTAAACGACAGCGTGATCGCCTGTAGCTGGCCCTGATGGTTGACCGCTGTCGGCCCGACCGTACGCACCACGCGCGCAAAGCTGGACAGCTGTACCAGCGCGCCGCCGCTGCCTCTCACGCTGATCTTGTCCAGCGCATGCACGTACTGGCGATCTGCCGCTTCCATGATGACCTGGTAGCTCGCGCTCGGCGCGTAGATGGTGGAGATCTGGCGGTCGCCAAACGCCAGATACAGCGCGCTGCGCACATCGGCCATCTGCACGCCCAGGCCATTGGCCTTGTCACGGTCGATGTCGAGCGTGGCCTGCAAGCCCTTGTTCTGCGTATCGCTGGTGACGTCGCGGAAAATCGGATCGGCGCGCATCGCCTGCATGATTTTTTCCGCCCAGCCGTCCAGTGCATCGGGCGTGACGCTTTGCAGCGTGTACTGGTAGCGGCTCTTGCTGGAACGGCCGCCCAGCTGCAGGTTCTGCATGGGACTCATATACACGACAATGCCCGGCACGGTGCGGGCAGCCTTGCGCATCGAATCCAGCGCTTCCTTCATGTTCGCACGTTCGCCCTTGGACTTGAGTGTGACGATCAGGCGGCCGCTGGACGCACTGGTGCCGCCGCCCGGCCCACCCGGCCCCGTAAACGACAGCACGCCCAGGACATTGGGGTCAGCCTGAATCGCACGGGCGACCTTGGCCTGCAACGCCATCAGGGCCGGCATCGACACATCTTCCGCTGCTTCGGTAATCACGCGCACGCGGCCCAGATCCTCTTCCGGGAAAAACCCTTTGGGGATGGTTTGATACAGCACGGCCGTCAGCACCAGGCTGGCCAGCGCGGCCAGCAGCACCAGTCCGCGATGGCGCAGCCCCCAGTCCAGCGTACGCTCATAAATCCGGGCCAGCCAGGTGAACCCCGTGTCAAAGACACGTACCACCACATTGCCACCGGTATGCGCCGCATCGCCATGGGTCAGCAGGCGGCTGGCCAGCATCGGCACCAGCGTCAGCGACACCAGCGCCGATACCAGAATCGACAACGACACCACCACGGCAAATTCATGGAACAGCAGTCCGATCACGCCTGGCATGAAGAAGATGGGAATGAATACTGCCACCAGCGAGACGGAAATCGAGACGATGGTGAAGCCCATCTCGCGCGAACCACGCAGTGCCGCTTTCAACGGAGGCTCGCCTTGTTCGATGTGGCGGACGATATTTTCAAGGACCACGATGGCGTCATCCACTACCAGCCCCACCGCCAGCGTAATGCCCAGCAGCGAGACGTTATTCAGGCTGTAGCCGAGCCAGTAGAACAGCACCATCGCGCCCAGCAGCGAAATCGGCAGCGTCACGGCGGGAATCAGCGTGGCAGATGCGCGACGCAGGAACAGGAAGATCACCAGCACCACCAGCACCACCGTCAACGCCAGCGTGATATTGACGTCATGGATGGCGTCGCGAATCGACAGCGAACTGTCGCCACTCAGCGTAACCGTGATCGAGGCAGGCAGTTGCTGTTGCAGCAGCGGCAGCAGGCGGCGCACGGCATCGACCACCTGCACCGTATTCGCGTTCGGCTGGCGCTGCACCTGCAGTACCACCGAGCTGGCGCTGTTGTAGTAGGCGCTGGTGCGGACCGACTGGAAGCTGTCCTCCAGCGTGGCGACATCTTTGAGCCGCACCGGCAATCCATTGCGGGTAGTGATAATCAGTTCGGAAAACTGCGCGGCCTTCATCAGGCGCGCGTCGGCCTGGATGGTCAGCGTCTGGTCCGGGCCTTCGATAATGCCCAATGGCGAATTGGAATTGGCCGACTTGACCGCGTTCGCCAGTTCGTCCAGCGTCAGATTGCGCGCGTTGAGTTTATCAAGGTCGGCGCGCACGCGCACGGCAAAACGCTTCTGGCCATTGACGTTGACCTGCGCCACGCCATCCAGCGTCGAGATGCTGGGCGCGATCAGGTTCTCCGCAAAGTCGTTCAATTCGGTCAGGCTCAATGACGGCGAATTCAGCACGATGAACAAGGTCGGTCCATCGGCGGGATTGGTCTTGCGGTAGGACGGCAGCTCGGTCACTTCCTGTGGCAGTGCGCGCTGCGCACGTAGCAACGCGGCCTGCACATCCAGCGCGGCGACATTGATATCAATGCTGGGATCAAACTCCAGCGTTAGCGAGGTGGTACCGGGCGAGCTGCTGGAAGTAATCAGATTCAGTCCGGCGATGGTGGCAAACTGCTTCTCCAGCGGCAGCGCGACCGAAGACGCCATCGTCTCCGGACTAGCGCCCGGCAGATCAGCGTTCACGTTGATCACCGGCGTGTTATAGCTGGGCAGCGCTGCTACAGGGAGACGAAAGCAGGCCAGAATGCCGGCAGCGACCAGCGCCATCGCCAGCACAAACACCAGCGCAGGGCGCCGTATGCACAGTTCAGAGATATTCAAGGGCGGCTCCCTGCATCCGCCAGCAGCGCATCCCTGCCAACATTGACTTTCACACCAGGGCGCAGGTTCTGCTTACCCTCAATCACGACACGCTCCCCCGCCTTCAAGCCATCCACTGCAGCCAGGTTGCCGAAAGCATGCAGCAGCCGTACCTTGCGCGGACGCGCCGACTGCTGCTCGTCGACTGCATAAACCAGCGCTCCGTCGCTCTGCGTGATGATGGCAGCCAGCGGCACGACAACGGCGCCGCGCAGCCTGGACAGCGTAATGCGCGTCTGCACATACTGTCCTGGCCAAAGACGGGTACCCGTATTATCAAACTGCGCCTTGACGCGGATGACGCCTGCCACGGCATCCACACTGCTATCGATAAAACTCAGGCGGCCCGTGAGCACAGCGTCCGGTAACGCTGCGCTCACGGCCACCGGGCCGGACTTCGCTGCCCCCAGCAGGGCGGCCACACCTTTTTCCGGTAGGGTGAAACTCACCGCGATCGGATCGATCTGCGTCACACTCGCCAGCACGGCATTGGCCTGCAACAGGCTACCGGTATATACGTTGACGACACCCACCCTGCCAGCAGATGGCGCACGTATTGCGGTGTAACTCAAATCGACCTGCGCAGATCGCACTGCGGCAAGATCGGCTTGCACCAGCGCACGCTGGCTCTCTACCTGGGTTTGCACGCCATCGGCAGCGCTAGCCGAGATGAACTTCTGCGATGACAGCTCACTGCTGCGCCGGTACTGGCGCTCCAGATCCGCCAGCACCGCCTGGTCGCGGGCCAGCTGCGCCTGTGCACGATCCAACGCTGCGCGCTCGACCCGGTCATCCAGTGAAAACAGCAAGGCATTCGCTGCGACGAACTGCCCTTCCTTCACATGCACCTGCGTCAGCTGGCGCGTGACGTGAGGACGTATCTCGACGCTACTCAGCGGCACGACCGTCCCATTCGCCTCCACTTCGACCGCGACGTCGCGCTGTTCAGCGGCAGCCAGCCGCACCAGCGGCACACCGCCACGCGGTGCGGCCGCTGTGGGCGCCGTCACGGCCTGTGCCGCCTGTGGACGCACCAGCAGCACGTAGCTGGCAGCCACCACGCCGGCCAACGCCAGCAACGTCAGTAAGCGCCTGGTTTTCAACCGCCCGGCTCCGTCAATACCGACAGCTTGCTGACGCCGGAGCGCTGGATGTTGGCAATCACCTTGGCCACTGCACGGTATGGCACGCCCTGGTCGGCTTGAAGGCTTAGCGCCAGCTCCGGATTCTGGTCGACCAGCTGCCGGAGTTCAGGTTCCAGCGATGCCGGCTCCACTTCACGCTTGTCGATAAAGATCTTGTTGCTGCCGTCGATACTGACCGTCACCGTCTTCGATGGATTGTTCGGTGTGGTGGTCGAGGTCTTGGGCAGGTTGATGCGCACCGCGTTGTTCAATAGCGGCGCGGTGAGAATGAACGTCACCAGCAATACCAGCATCACGTCCACCAGCGGCGTGATGTTGATTTCGCTGACAACGTCGCTGCTGTCGCGTCCAGTCGTAAAAGCCATTATGCGAACGCTCCCTGCTGCGGTGCCACCGCCGGACGCACTGTCTGCGATGCGCCCTTGGACACTGGGCGGGCGACACGGAAGCCGTTCTTCTGCGCCAGGTTGACGAAGTCGGTGGCGTAGTTATCCAGTTCGGCCGCCGTCACCTTCAGGCGTCGTACGTAGAAGTTAAACGCCAGCACTGCCGGTACTGCCACCGCGATACCGACACCGGTAGCGATCAGCGCCTCGCCAATCGGGCCCGCCACCACGTCGATACTGGCCGAACCGCTCTTGCCGATGGCGCCCAGCGCATGGATGATGCCAAACACGGTGCCGAACAGGCCGACGAAAGGCGCCGTACTGCCGATGGAGGCCAGCACCGCCAGGCCGCTTTCCAGCGACTGGTATTCCTTCTGGATTTGCTGGCGCAGGTGACGCTCCAGCAGTTCTTGCCTGTCCCAGCTATGTTCCAGATCGTTGCCGCCACCGGATTCGCTGACGTGCAGCACATCAAAGCCCACATTCGCCAGGCGCGATTTTGGACTGGCATCGCTGGCCAGCGCACTGGCCGCATCCAGCGTACTGGCGCTCCAGAACTGTTTGGTAAATTGTTTATCCCGTTTGCTGACACGGTAATGCTGTACGCCCTTCACCAGGATGAGTACCCAGGTGACGATGGAGAACAGCACCAGCGCATACAGGGAGCCTTGAACGATAAGATCTAAGTAGTAAGAAGACATGGATAAGCTCTCGCTGTAAAGTTAAGAAAGTTTGAAATTCAACGGCACTTTGACCCAGCCATCGATAGGCGTCTGGCCACGCTTGGCGGGATCGAAGGACCAGGCAGTGACTGCCTTGATGGCGGCATCGTCAAGAATCTTGTGGCCGCTGGATTTATCGACCGTCACGGCTTCCGGCTTGCCCGAGGCCAGCACGCGTACCTTCAGGATCACCTGCCCCTGCAGGCCACGGTCCTGCGCCAGCGATGGATATTCCGGCGGCGGATTGTTCTTGTAACCCGCGAAGCCGCGTGGCTCGGTCACCGGCTCCGGTGGTGGTGGCGCGGGCGCTGCAGCTACGGGAGCGGGGGGCGCTGGTGTCGCTACCTGTACCGTGTTTGCACTGGGTGGTCCATCATCCACCGGCGCCTGCTTCACCACGGGCACTTGCGGCGCGGCGCGCTGTGGCACCGGCGCCTTGGCCACCTGTGGCTGCACCTTGGGCGGTTCCGGTGGCGGCGGTGGCGGCGGTGCAAACTCAATCGCCAGCGGTTCCGGCGCCTTGGCAGGCAACGGATCGATATGTCCGCCCTGATGCAGCGAGATATAGACACCCGCATGCAGCAGCACCGCCACGCCGACCAGCGCAGCAATGCCGATCTTGTTACCCGGCTGGCCCACCGTACCAGGCCGCGCGGCAGCCACACTGGCTGGTGGCGCTACCTCGACAACCTTCAGACGCGACACCGGCAGCGCCTGACGCCGTACAGCAGCGCGGCGTGGTGAATAGTTGATGCTCTCAAAACTCAGTGCGGTCATGATGAGGCCCTTTCTCTGTTATTCCTGTTCGTCCTTGAGCAGATTCCGTGCCCGAAGCTAAGTGACTGATTTCATTGATACCGGCAATGCCGAAGACCTAAAATCTGCTGCGTGTGCAGCAGTGCCGAAGCACCGGCTAAACAGTGCCGCGTCAGTGCGGGCCGCTGGCGAAGTACACCGCTGCTGCTGCCGCTGCCACCGCAATCACCAGCGCAGGCCAGCTGCCCTGCCGCGCCGATACGCCATGGCGCACCTCTTTCCAGCCGGTGACCATGGGCTTGACCAGGTTGTCCTTCTTGAGCACCAGGTAGACTGCAATCGCCAGCACGTGCACGGCCAGCAGCGCAAACAGCAGGTAGGTCAGCTTCTGATGCCAGCCTGTGAGCCGTAGCGAGGTCGCCTCTTCCACCAGCGACGCCAGTGGGCCGCTGAAAGAGATTTCGTCCGTGCCGAACAAGCCGGTACCCACCTGCGCCGCCAGCAATAACAACAAGGCAAACACCGACAAGGCGCCCAGCGGGTTATGGCCCTGCCCTTTCCAGCGGCCGCGCAGATAAGCGCGTAATGAAGGCAGCGTCGGCGCGAAGCTGGCAAAGCGCGCATGCGTTGCGCCGATCACGCCCCATACCAGACGGAAGGTGACCAGCCCCACAATCGCCAGGCCAGCCTTGCCATGCACCGGCATCCAGTCACCGCCGATCTCGCCGGTGATGATGGCAACCGTCACCGCGGCGACCAGCGACCAGTGAAAGATCCGTGTCGGCAGATCCCACACCAATATGCGCTTGCGCGGCGGCGCGACGGCAACCGCGGGTTGCGCAAGCTCCTCGATGACGGCGCGCTTGTTCATGGCCGTGCGATCAGTTCTGGCCTGCTGCGGCGACCTGCTTGGCCGGTGCCGCAGGTGCTGGTGGCGTAATGCGGACAATCTTGCCGCCCTGCGCCTCATAGTCTTCGGAGCCGGCCGCACCTGCGACCTTGAAGCCTTTGGCCGTCAGCAGGTCTCCAATCGCACCGGCGCGGTGTGCATGGTTGGACACGGTGACGATCACGCGGTCTTTAGGGATATAGGCCAGGCGGTTTTCCACATCCTTGGCCTGGATATTCAGGAACACGGGGAAGCTGCCTTTGCTCACCACTTCATCCGGACGGCGCACATCGAGCACCACCAGCTTGTCCGGTGCCGCCAGCAAGGCGTCAACTTCCGCGCGCTCCAGTTGTTTGGTTTTGTAAGTCCAGGGTTGCGCCTGTTGCGCCCAGGCGGACACGCTGGAGACCAGCGCCAGTGCCAGAACTGCGGTTTTGATTTTCTTCATGATGTAGCTCGCTTTCCTAGTGAATGAGACAGTTCTCGTTCACCAGCGGTTGCAAGCATCGTGCCAATCAAGGAAAGCCCGTATTTGCAGGCTTTCCATGCTATCCACCACTTGCATGATGCTGGCTGGTCACCAGCTTCACCAGCAGCACTGTTGCGATTTCACCAGCTGTGAAAAACCCAGCCGCAAACGACGGCGACGCGCGAAGGCCCGGATTTGTTGAGGCATAAGCTTATGCCTTCATCTCTGCGGCACGATGGCACGCTCCTTGCGAAATAGGTGGCATTACACACACCACCATCTCAGGAGAATAAACTAATGAGCAAAACGCAGAAGGCCTTACCACGACAGCATTTCCGTGTGGCGCCGCTCACCGCCGCCGTCGCTGCCTCCCTCGGCCTGCTGGCATCGGGATCCGTGCTTGCCGCTGATCCGCCGACCGTCGCCGAACTCCAGGCCGAAATTGCGCGCGTGCTCGCCGAGAACGCCAAACTGAAACAAGCCCTTTCGGCACAAGGCGGCGTGTCAGCACCAGTGGCGTCCGAAGTGACTACGCCAGTTGCTGCTGAACCGGCTGCAGCGGAGGAACCGCAAGCCTTGGGTGAAATCACCGTGCGCGGCAAGAAGAAAATCGAACTGCTGAAAGACGTGCCGCTATCGGTCTCCGTCATCAGCGGCAATGAGCTGGAGCGAGAACTGGCGCAGGATCTCAGCGCCATCACCAGGCGCAGTGCAGGCATCCAGTTCAACCAGAACAACACGCGCGGTGCGTCGTTGTCGATACGCGGCCTGGGCAAACGCTCCTTCACCGAAACGCAAGACCCAAGCGTTGGCATGGTGGTGGACGGCGTGGCTTATGGCCTGTCGCAGCTGGCCAACTTCGATTTCTATGATGTGGACTCGGTCGATGTCACGCGCGGCCCGCAAGGTACGCTGGGCGGCAAAGGCGCCAGTTCGGGTGTCGTCAGCGTCAACACCAGACGTCCGTCGTTCTACCCGAGCGCCGACTACCAGGTCACTTACGGCCAGCGCGACACGCTGATCGCCAAGGCCAACCTCGGTGGCCCCATCATCGACGACCTGCTAGCCTGGCGCGGATCGTTTGTGGTGGACCGCAGCCGCGGCTACTACGTCAACAACTTCGACAGCAACTACAGCCTGTATAACAAGAACCGCGTCAGCGGCCGCACGCAATTCCTGTTCACGCCATCGGCCGATTTCAATGCCCGCGTGAGCTTTGACCTGGAACCGCACGCACCGCAAGTGCAAAATGGCCTGACCTTCTACAAGAACCAGCCAGACCGCTTTGCCGATGGTTCGCTGACCGATCCAAGCGGCACCACCACGCGCGCCAAGCTGGCTGGCTACACCAACGCCAGCGGCGTCTTTACACCAGGCCGCGCATGGTTCGCGGGCCGCGACTTCAACGGCACGCCCTACACTTACGATGCCAACTACATCGGCGACAATAATCTCAACTTCAACGAAAACCAGGGTCAGACCGTGCATAACAAGGGCGGCCAGATCGACCTGACCTGGAATCTCGCCAACCACACGCTGACCTCCATCACTGCTACCCGCAAGTACACCTTCGACGCCCACAACGATGAAGGCACGCCATTCGACATCAACCGCAATGGCGGCGGTGGCGTCGATTACCAGCAGTTCAGCCAGGAGTTCAAAATCAAGAACAAGCCAGGCAGCGCGGTGGACTATGTGGCTGGCCTGTTCTATCTGAAAACGGACGACGATATCGCCTCCAAGACCGGCTGGGGTTCGGATGCAGGCGCCTGGTTCGCCACCACCGCCCAGTACAACGCGCTGGACCGCAACGCTGGCACCAACCGTGGCGCGGGCCTGGCGCTGCTGAAAGACTCGCTGGACGACGCCATCGCCAAAGGCGACACCATCGTCCACACCAAGAGCTCCGCCATCTATGGCAACGCTACCTGGCCTACCACGGATGAACTCAGCGTCAACGGCGGCCTGCGCCTGACGCACGAGAACCGCAACACCACCGACATCCGCTTCCTGACTGCCAACGGCGCCGGTGCCGCACTGAATCCGGTTGCGGTACGCGGTGTCGCGCTGGGTGGCTTCAACTCCACCAGCACGGGCGCACTCGCCGCAGGCAACACTGCCGCACAGCAGGCACTGGCAGATGCAGTGGCCAGCCGCTACTTCGGCGCGGCTTCCTACAGCGCGCTGACCTCCACCCAGCTGGCGCAGGTGGCAGCCGCCAAATCGCTGCGCGCCGGCCAGATCGGCCAGCTAATCAGCGGCATCACCAGCTATTACAGCGACAACCTGTGGACCGGCACACTGGGGCCGAGCTACCGCTTCAGCAACGATGTCACCGGCTACCTCACCTGGCAATACGGCGAAAAATCCGGCTCTGCGCTTAACGTCAACGGCCTGTCCGCCAATGTGCGGCCGGAGAAGACCAACGCCTTCGAGCTGGGCCTGAAATCCAGCCTGCTGAAAAATACGCTGATCATCAATGCGGATATCTACCAGATGAATATTCGCGACTACCAGTCGACGGTGCGTGTGGTGGACGACTTCACCACCCAGACCAATATCGCCAACGGCCAGGCCAATCCGCTGGCTTACGTGACGGCGCAGGGCAACGTGCCCAAGGCGCGCGCGCGCGGACTGGAGCTGGATGCGGTCTATTCCGGCATTCCCAACCTGAGCATCCGCGTGGCGGGCGCCTATACGGATGCGCGCTACGTCAGCTTCCCGCTGGCGGCCAAGCCGGATGAACAGGCTTACCTGGCTGCCGCCTACGTTGACCAGAGCGGCCTGACGCTGCCGGGTGTGGCCAAGTGGACCGGCAACGTCGGCGCCGAGTACCGCGTGCCGGTGTGGGGCAACAAACAGTTCCACACCAGCTTCAACACCGCGTTCACCAGCCGCTATAACAATACCGATACGCTGTCTTCGTATGGCGTGGTGCCGGGGAATGCCATCACCGACTTCGCCATTGGCCTGGGTTTCAAGAGCGGCTTCGACGTCAGCCTGATCGTCAAGAACCTGACCGACAACCGCGCGCACGAACCGGCATGGAGCAGCTACTCGCCTAACCCATATCCGCGCTGGTACGGCCTGACCTTCAGCGGCAAGCTGTGAGGCTGACCGCAGCCTGCTGCATTTCCAGCAGCAGGCTGCTGCAACTGTCTGGCGCGAAGCACCCCTGCCACCGCGCCGAACCTGAATTTCCATTGAAATCAACCACATGCGCATCCGGGACTGGCTGGCACGATAGTTGCCACTTAAAGCAGCAACATCAACCGTCCATGTATGCAGAAGGAGCAAGTCCGTGAACCATCCTGTAATCAAGACGCTATCGGTCGCCGTGCTGCTGGCCCTTTCCGCCGCATTGTCGGCGGCGACCGATGACAAGCCAGCCGATACCGCCAAGCCGGCGTCCGCCCCGACCAAGGCCGCCTGGGCCTACACCACGCCGCAGCGTCCCGTCGTCCCCACCGTCAAGCAGAAAGCCTGGGTACGCACGCCGGTAGACGCCTTCGTGCTGGCCAAGCTGGAAGAGAAAGGCCTGAAGCCATCGCCGGACGCCGACCGCGCCACCTATATTCGCCGCGCCACGCTGGATACCTGGGGCCTGCTGCCAACGCCGGAGGACGTCAAAGCCTTCGTCAACGACAAATCGCCGGACGCCTATGAGAAGCTGGCCGACCGCCTGCTGTCATCGCCGCACTATGGCGAGCGGCAGGCGCGCCGCTGGCTGGACCTGGCGCGCTATGCTGACAGCGCCGGCTTCCAGCAGGACGTCACGCGTCCCAACAACTACCGCTACCGCGACTACGTCATCACCGCCTTCAATAGCGACAAGCCATTCAACCGCTTTATCCGCGAGCAGATCGCCGGTGACGAGATCTGGCCGGAAAACCAGGAAGCCCATGTGGCGACTGGCTTCCTGGCCGGCTACCCCGACAATCTTAACTCGCGCGACCTGGTGCAGCGCAAATACCAGATCGCCACCGACATGACGGACCTGGTCGGCGAAACCTTCCTGGCGTCCACCATCGGTTGCGCGCGCTGCCACAACCACAAGGCCGACAAGGTCAGCCAGAAAGAATACTTCCAGCTGCAGGCCTTCTTCGCCAATACCAGCTTTGACGAAAAGGCACCCGCCATCAAGGGCGACGCCGAACTGGCGTTCGAGAAGCAGCAGACCGCTTACCGCGAAGCGACCAAGGATATCCGCGCCAAGCAGAAAGCCATCCTCGATACGGTACGCACCGACGGCGTCAAGTACCATAAGGAGCGCTACCTGACCGACAGCCGCGATGCCATTTTCAAACCGGAAGCGGAATGGACGGCGATGGACCGCTGGGTCAACTTCCGTCTGAAATCCGTCAGCAGCGAGCAGGATGTGGTGGCCTACCTGCGCCTGACCTCCGAAGACAAGGACGCCGCAGAATACAACCCGGCCAACGTCGAGAAGTGGAAGCAGTATCAGAAACTGACCGCCGACCTACGCAAGTTCGACAAGCTGAAACCAGAGAAAGGCAGCCTGACGCTGACCACCGCAACCGAACTGGGACACGCCGATGCACCGCCAACCTTCGTCCGTTTCGGTGGCGTGCATGAACGTCCAACCGATGAAGTGCAGCCAGCATTGCCAGCGCTGTGGGCCGGAGCCAACGCCAACCTGGATATCAAGCCATCTACCAGTTCATCCGGCCGCCGCACGGCGCTGGCTGACTGGCTGGCCAGCGACAGCAATCCGCTCACGGCGCGCGTGTACGTCAACCGCGTATGGTCGCAGTACTTCGCCAACGGCATCATCGGCACCGTTGCGGACTTCGGCCGTGCAGGCCAGAAGCCGACTCACCCCGAGCTGCTGGACTACCTGGCAACGGACTTCGTGCAAAGCGGCTGGAGCGTGAAGAAGCTGCACCGCGAAATCCTGCTGTCGTCGGTGTATCGCCAGTCCTCGGCCCAGCGCGACGATGTGCTCAAAGCCGATCCGGATAACAAGCTGCTGGCGGTCTATCCACGCAAGCGCCTGGAAGCCGAAGCAATCCGCGACTCGCTGCTGGCTGCATCGGGCCAGCTGGTCGACAAGGTTGGCGGTCCAGCCGTCTTCCCTCAGGTACCGGGCAACTTCAACGCCGGCAACCTGTGGACCGCATCGACCGATCCGCAGGAACAGAACCGCCGCAGCGTCTATGTGTTTGTACGCCGCAGCGTGCCGTATCCGCTGACGCAGAGCTTCGACCCGGCCGATCCATCGCACGCCCACCACAAGCGGGACGTGACCACCACGCCATTGCAGGCACTGACCCTGTTTAACAGCGATGTGGTGTTCAGCTGGTCGCAGGCGCTGGCCGGCCGCGTGATCCGCGAAGCAGGCAAGGATGAAAACGCGCAGCTCGACCGCTTGTACGAAATCCTGTTCGCCCGTTCGCCCAACAAGTCTGAAAGAGCGGTGCTGAAGGACTTCCTGAACAAGGAAGAAAAAATCATCCAGGCCAAGAACGCTGACGGCAAGTTCGAGGTTGCCGTGCCGGTAGGCGCCAAAGAGAAGCAGCTGAATCCTATCCGCGCTGCCGCCTTTGTCGACCTGGTACACGCCGTCGCCAACTCCAACGATTTCGCTTATCGCTTCTAAACATTTTCTGAGAAAAAAAGGACAGCATCATGAGTATCAATTCACGTCGCGACTTCCTGCTTAAATCCGGCCTGGGCCTCGGCGCCGGTGCAGTCAGCGGCCTGCTGCCAGGCGGCGGCTTGCTGCACGCCGCCAGCGCTGCCGATCTGGTCGATCCGCTTGCACCCAAGCAGCCGCACTTCCCGGCCAAGGTCAAATCCGTGATCTGGCTGCATCAGAACGGCGCGCCCAGCACGCTGGACCTGTTCGACTACAAGCCTGCGCTGGTCAGCCTGGCCGGCCAGGAAGTGCCAGCCTCGTTCCTGAAAGGGATCAAGACCAGTACCCAGGGCGGCGTCGGCAAGCTGTATGCTTCCAAACGCACCTGGAAGCAGCACGGCGAAAGCGCTGCGTGGTTCTCGGACCTGGTGCCGAATATCGCCACCCAGGCCGACAAGATCGCCTTCATCAAATCCAGCGTGACCGTGGGCGCCACCCACGACATCTCGATCCTGAAGCTGAACACCGGTGACCTGAGCCCTGGCCGTCCGTCGCTGGGCGCGTGGGTCAGCTATGCGCTGGGCACGGCCAATCCGGACTTGCCGCCGTATGTTGTGCTCTACAACGGGAAGAACGAGCCTAGCGCCGGTTCGGTCAACTGGAACTCCGGCTTCCTGCCGGCGGTGTACCAGGGCACGGCCTTCCGTCCCGGCCCATCGCCGATCCTCTACCTGGAACGTCCGGAACTGCGCACCGCCGAACAGCAGCGCGCGTCGCTGGACCTGCTCAAGCGCCTCAACAACGACGGCGCGGCGCGCTATTCGGCCGACACCGAACTGAAAGCCCGCGTGCGCTCCTACGAGCTGGCCGACCGCATGCAGGTCGCAGCACCGGAAGCCGTGGACCTGGCCAAGGAGAGCGACGCCACCAAGGAGTTGTATGGCCTGAACGATGAAACCAGCGCCAGTTACGGCACCACGCTGCTGCGCGCGCGCCGCCTGGTGGAACGCGGCGTACGCTTCGTCCAGGTGGTCACGGGCGCACCGGATGGCCAGACCGAAATCACCAGCTGGGATGCCCACAGCGACCTGGAAAAAAACCACGCCGTCAATGCCAAGATGATCGACAAGCCGATTGCCGGCCTGCTGGCCGACCTGCAATCGCGCGGCCTGCTGGAAAGCACGCTGGTAGTCTGGACCTCGGAATTCGGCCGCACCTCGTATGGCCAGAGCGGCAATGGCCGCGACCACAATCCATGGGGCTACACCCAGTGGGTGGCGGGCGGCGGCATCAAGGCCGGCACCACCTACGGCGCCACCGACGAAATCGGCCTGCAGGTGGCCGACAAGGACAAGGCGGTCGACACCTACGACCTGCACGCCACCGTGCTGCAACTGCTGGGCCTCGACCACCTGAAAACCACCTTCCTCAACAACGGCCGCTCGGAACGTCCGACGGTGGTGTATGGCAAGGTCATTAAAGAACTGCTGGCTTAATCAAGGATACGCAATGAATAAACATCGTTTTGGTTTTATCGCGCTGGCACTGGCTGCAGCGCTGGCGCAGGCTGGTGAATCGCAGGTGGTGCTGAGCGGTTCGGAAGAAACGCCCGCTGTCACCACCAGTGCCAGCGGCAGTGGCGTGATCGTGGTTGGCAACGGCGCAGCGCATGCAGTCAGCGGCAGCATCGTGGTCAAGGATGTTCAGGCGACTGCTGCGCACATCCACGCGGGCGCACCAGGCAAGAGCGGTCCGCCAGTCATCACGCTGACCAAGACCGGCGACAACACCTGGTCGGTGCCGGATGGCGCGGTGCTCAACGACGACCAGTATGCGGCTTACCAGGCCGGCAACCTGTACATCAACGTGCACAGCGCCGACCACAAGCCGGGTGAAATCCGCGGCCAGCTGCGTCCTTGAGTACGGGGCTCCATGCGTAAATTGATTTTGCTCGCTGTCGCCTCATTGTTTGTATCGGCCGGCGTTCGCTCCGCAGAGGAGATGAGCGTCGACCTGATGCAAACCATCGAAGACACCAACAAGAGCCTGTCGTCCAATATCGCCCTGAGCAACAAGGCTGGCGCCACGTCCGACGCCAAGGAGCTGACGCAGATGTTTGCTGACGTAGAAACCTACTTCAACCACAAGGGCGATGCCAGCAACGCCGTCGATCTGGCGAAACAGAGCAAGGACTTGTCAAACCAGATCGTCGGCTTCGTGGCGGCCAATAATTTTGATTCGGCCACCACGGCGGCGACCACGCTGTCACGCACCTGCCGCACCTGCCATACGTTCTACAAGAAGGAGTAGCCCATTTTTAAAGCAATGAGTGCATTGCTGGTGCTGCTCCCCTTACTTGCACTTGCCGCGCCGCCGGGTGATCCGGTGGCCGGCAGGGAGAAGGCGGATACCGAACGCTGTCTGGAATGTCACGGCAGCACCGGTGACGGCCAGGGTTTCAGCACCGGCAGCGATGGCAAGTTCGCCCGCCTGGGCGGCCAGCAGTACGACTACATCGTCAAGCAGATCCAGGATTTCCGCAGCGGTCAACGCAAGCATGAATTCATGAAGATGATGGCGACCGGGATCAGCGACGCCGACCTGGCCGATATCGCCGCCTACTTTGCGGCGCTGCCGGCCATGCCTGCGGGCGCGGCGCCGAAGAACACAACGGCACAGCAGCTGTACCAGCACGGCGACGTCGCGCGTCAGCTTCCCGCCTGCACCAGCTGCCACGGCGACAGTGGCAAAGGCATCGCTGGCGTAGCGCCGGTGATCGGCGGACAAGGCAAGGCCTATCTGGAACAGCAGCTGCAGGACTGGCGCAGCGGCAGCCGTAACAACAGCGCGGGTGGCGTCATGAACCAGTTTGCCAAGCCGCTGAGCACCACCGAGATTGAAGCGCTGGCGCGCTACGTCTCTGAAATGTAGACAACCACACAGAGAGGAATACCGTATGAAACGCATGATGATCGCCGCCCTGCTGTCGGCCGCAGTGGCGCTGCCAGCCAGCGCGGCGCTGAAGGAAGGCGACAACGCTCCCGCCTTCCAGTTGCAGGCTTCGCAAAATGGCAAAGCCTTCGCCTTTTCGCTCAAGGACGCGCTGAAGAAAGGCCCGGTGGTGGTCTACTTCTATCCATCCGCCTATACCGGCGGCTGCAATATCCAGGCACATAGCTTCGCGGTGAACCACGACAAATTCAGCGCCGCCGGCGCAACGGTGGTTGGCGTATCGCTGGACAGCATCGCGCGCCTGAACGAATTCTCGGCAGACCCCAACTACTGCGCAGGCAAGTTCCCTGTCGCCGCCGATGCAAATGGCGATACCGCCAAGGCTTATGACCTGGCGATCCGCGAGATCCCCTCCGGCCGCAAGGACACGCGCGGCGTCGAGATCGACCACGCTGCGGCCGAGCGCACCACCTTCATCATCACCCCGGACGGCAAGATCGCCGCCACGGTAGGCGGACTGACGCCGGAAGCCAACGTCGAAAAGGCGCTGGCCACGGTACAGCAGCTGTCACGTAAAAAATCCTGAGGAGTACACCATGCGCCATCCACTCTGGAATCCCCTGGCCGCCGCACTGGTGGCCGCCGGCCTGACACTGGCCGCCGCCGATATCACCGCGCAGACGGCCACCGTCGCCGCTTCCATCACACCAGCGATTGCGGGCGTGGTTGCTGCTGGCACGCCGATCGAATTGATCAAGGAGGGCTTCAACGGCACGGAAGGACCGGTCGTGCTACCTGACGGGAGCCTGATCTTCACCGAGACCGTGGCCAACCGCATCACCCGCATCGCACCGGACGGTAGCACTTCCACCTTCCTCGATAACAGCAATGGATCGAATGGCCTGGGCTTCACCGCCAACGGTGATTTGTATGCGGTGCAGGTGCTCAAGCCGCGCGTCGGCATCGTCCACCCCGCTGCACATGCGCGTACGCTGGCCGAGGGCTGGGAAGGCAAACCGTTCGGACGCCCCAACGACCTGGTAGTCGACCGCAAGGGCGGCGTGTACTTCACCGACTCCGGGGCGCCACCGCGTCCTGCAGGATCGCCTGCACCCACCGATGCGCCGGTGGTGGCCAGGCCGGCCGTGTATCACATCACGCCCTCCGGCGAGCTGAAACGCCTGGCGGCCGATATCGAACGCCCCAATGGCATCCAGCTCAGTCCCGACGAGAAGACGCTGTACGTCGCCAACACGGCGGGTGAACACGTGCTGGCCTACGACATCGCCGCCGATGGCAGCGTAGGCGCGCGCCGCAATTTCGCCAAGCTGCAAGGCTGGCGCCAGACCGAAACCGGACCAAGCAGCGGCGCCGATGGCCTGGCAGTCGATGGCAGCGGCAGACTGTATGTGGCCTCCACCGCAGGCATCCAGGTCTTCTCGAACAAGGGCGAGGCGCTGGGCATCATCGCGCTGCCGAAGGCGCCGCAAAACCTGGCTTTCGCAGGGCCGGACAAGAAAACGCTGTACGTGGTCGGCCGCGGTTCGGCCTACAAGATCGCGCTTCTGGCGGAAGGATACGGCGGACGCGCCAAGTAGTTTTTTTAACCTGACGATGGGATACAGATGAAAGCACGTTTCAAGAAAATTCTCGCGCCGTCGCTGGCCGTGGTCATGCTGGCCGCTTCGGTCGGTGCGCTGGCGCAGCAGGCGCCCAAGCCTGAGAACCTGATCAAGTGGCGCCAGTCGGCATTCCAGGTCGTGGCCTGGAATACGGGCCGCATCAAGGCTTCGGTGGATGGCCAGTACAACAAGGATGAAGTGCAGCGCGCGGCCAACGCCATCGCCGCCATCGCCAACTCCGGCCTGGCCGGCCTGTTCGCGCCGGGCACGGAACAGGGCAAAGGCTGGCACGATACCAGCGCAAAACCCGAAGCCTTCAAGGATCCCAAGAAATTTGGCGAACTGAATGTCGCCTTCGGCAACGAAGCCACGGCACTGGCCAGCGTGGCCGCGGGTGGCGACCTGGCCGCCATCAAGGCCCAATTCGGCAAGCTGCAGCGCACCTGCAAATCCTGCCATGACGATTTCAAAGCCAAAGAATAATCATGACCAAAACTTCTACCCTGATTTGCGGCGCCGTCACGGCGCTGTGCGTAGCCGCCGGCGCGGCCTTTGCGCAACAGGCGCAACAAGCTCCGGCACAGCCTAATACCGCCCGCTCCACCGATCCCGCCAAGCCACTCAGCTTTTTCGTCACCAGCGAAGGCGTGGGCAAAGGCGCTGACCTGGGCGGCCTGGAAGGCGCCGATGCACACTGTCAGAAGCTGGCGGCGTCGGTCGGCGCAGGCAAGCAGACCTGGCACGCCTATCTGAGCACCCAGCCGGCCGAAGGCAAGCCCGCCGTCAATGCGCGCGACCGCATCGGCAATGGTCCCTGGTTCAACACGCGTGGCGTGCAGATCGCCCGCGACGTGGCGCAGTTGCATGGCGACACGCTGGATGCGGCACGCCTGGGCAACAACCTGTCTCGCACCACAGTGCTGACGGAGAAAAACGAGGCGGTCAAAGGCGCGGGCGACAAGCCGAACGAGCATGACATCATCACCGGTTCGACGCCTGACGGCCGCGCCTTTGCCGATGCGGCCGACCATACCTGCAAAAATTACACGTCCAGTGCCGCGGATGGTTCGGCGCAGTTGGGTCACTTCGACCGCACTGGCGGTGGTAACACCTCGTGGAACGCTGCGCACCCAAGCCGGGGCTGCGGCCAGGCCAACCTAGTGGCCACCGGCGGCGCCGGCCTGCTGTACTGCTTCGCCGCAAACTGATACATCCTCATTCCCGCGCAAGCGGGAATGAGGCTTATAGTTTTCCGCTAAATACAATCCCCACCCAGCGCCCTACTGCCGGCACATAGCTATTCCAGGTCACCACTTGCGAAGTCCTGTCATCGAACAGGTTCTTGGCCAGCAACGTGACATCAAACTTCTTGTCGAGCGTACCAAGGCCAATCCCAAAGTCGGTGATGCTATACGCAGGCACCCACGCATAACTGGACAAGGACACATCCGAGTTGTACTTGCTGCTGTACGCAGTGTTGAAATTGGCGTGGAATTCCTTGTTCCAGCCTTTGACCGGGGCACGGTACTCGCCACCCACATTGAAGGTGAACTTGGCCGCACCAGGCAGATTCTGACCGGTGACGTCGCGGTAAGGCGTCGCCAGGTTGGCCATCTCCAGTGGGTTGGACGAGTTTTTGAAGTCCTTATAGTAAGCGTCGTTGTACGCGCCCGAGAAACGCAGCACGGTATTGGGCAGGCCGCTATACACGCCGTCAAACTCCAGACCTTGGGCACGCACCTTGGCCGCATTGCCGGTGGCGGCGGTGTAGTAAAGCGTACCATCGCTCTTCTGCGCCGTGGTGTAGGCGTCATAGACCTGCACTGCCTGCTGGTAGTCCTTGATATTATTGAGGAACAGGTCAGCACTCAGCGTCAGCTTCTTGTCCAGCAGCGTGGTCTTCACGCCGATTTCGTAGGACGTGGATTTCTCAGGTCTGGCGTTGTTGGAATAACCATTGATGACCTGCGCGATACCCGCCTTTTCGCCGTACTGGAGCGAGACATAGCTCGTCACGTTGTCGTTGATCCTGTAGCTGGGGCTGAGCAGGATAGTCGGCTGGCGATCATGGATGGTGTCCGCCCTGGTGGTGTTATAGACCACGCCAATATTTGCTGCGCGTATCGCCTTGGCAGCCGCCAGCTGTTTTTTCTGGTCGGTAGTCAGCGCCGCATAGGCCACGCCAAAGTACTTCTGCGCCGCGAGGTTGGCCAGTGCCAGCTGCGCCGCCGTATTACCGTTGACGGCAAGGTTGCCATTGGCGTCGCTGTTGAAGCCACCCGTGGCGATACCGTTGACGACAGCCGGGTCCAACTCCGAACCAAAGCCTTCTTCAGCGATAAACTTGGTGGATGAATTCTTGCGGTCTTCTGCCGTGATACGCAGGCCACCAGTCACCGTCAACCGCTCCGAGACGTGCCAGTTGGCCTGGCCATACAAGGCTGCGCTCTTGCTGTGGATGTCCTGCGGCGTATTGGTCTCCAGCCGGCTCAGGGAATTCTGCAACAGGTAACGGCCAGCGCCATCCTTGTCCAGCGCCGTGTACTGCGCGCCGGTAGCGAACCATGCGCCGGCATCCGAACCAAAGCCGGTGCGCGAACTGTAGTTGTTCTTCTGCGACAGCAAATACAAACCGGTCTGATAATCGACCGCACCGCCGACGGGTGAAGTCAGGCGTAACTCCTCGCTGACCTGGGCATTCCGCGACACATAACCGCCACCGTTCTTGCTGATGTCGAATGGCGTGCCTTCGTCGTTGCGGGCCTGGAAGTAGAAGTCCTTATAGCCGCTGATCGAGGTGAGCGTGTATTCGCCCAGCTTCCAGGTGAGTGTGGCGGAGGCGCCATTGGTAGCGGTGACCAGTGGCCGCTGGTTGTCCTGATTGACCTGCGCCGCCAGATAATTACCGGCATAAGTGTAATCAGCCTGCTGCTGGAACCAGCGGCGGGTCAGACGCGTGGCGGCGTCGGTGGACAAAGGGTTGGGCAAGCCATTGGCATATTGGGTCGGCGTCGGCGTGAAGAAGGTCCAGCCGTTGTAATACTCTTCGTGACGCGGCGTGACTTCCAGCTTGAGCAGAGCACTGAAGTCGGCGGTAGGCGTCAGCAGGAATTGCACGCGGCCGGAGACATTGTCCTTGTTCTTGTAGCCGAAATCGCCGTTGTAGGCATTTGGATAAACACCTTGCCCCTTGTCGACCGTGAACGCGGCGCGCCATGCCAGCAAGTTATCGATGAGCGGGCCACCCACGGCAGCGTTGGCAATCACGCGGTTGTTTTCACCCAGCGCCAGGGAGAAGCTGCTGTCCGGTGTGAACGTAGGCTTGCGGGTAGTGATATTGATGGCGCCCATGCTGGCGTTCTTGCCGTACAGCGTACCTTGAGGGCCGCGCAGCACTTCCACGGCGTCGACATCGTAGAAGTCAAACGACGACAGCGGGTTGTAGGCGTAGCTGACGCCATCCACAGTGATGCCGACGCTGGGATCCATGGCATCAGTCTGCGCTTGCTTGCCCAGTCCTCGGATGGAAATTGCGCTGGTACGCGCATTCCCCTGGTTCCACGAGACGTTGGCCGCGCGCTGGGTGATGGAGGCAACGTCACGCGCCTGCAGGTTATCCAGCTCATTGCCGGAGACAACCGAGATCGATACCGGTACCTCTTTTAGCCGCTCCAGGCGGTTGCGCGCACGGACAGTCAATTCGCCCAGCGTTTGCGCTTCTTCTGGTTCCGGCGTTGAGGCAGGAACCGAAGTAGGTGCAACGGCAACCGGTTCGGCAACGGCGCCACCCTGTGCGGCAATGATCTGTTTGAGGCGTGCGATTTCGGCCTGCAATTCAGCGACGGTAGGATCGGCAGCATAGGCCGGTCCGCAAGCCATGAGCACCACGGTGGCGATGGAAGAAAGACGGAACGGTACGCGACCGTGACGCAAGGAGAAATCAGTCATGATGTGTCATCTGTAAAGTGAAGGCAACATCGTCTTTGCAAGTCGCATGCCACCACGCCGTCGTACGACAAGGCGGTTTTCCGCTGCCATCATTGTTGATTACGCCGCTGTTCCTGTTTGCCAGCTGCTGCATAGCCAACAGCTTTTCCCTTATACCTAAAGCCGCTATGCAAATGCGGATGTCTTACTTTGCGACCAGCGGCTACGCACCTACAATTTCCGCAACGAGCGACTTTCGAAAGAAAACATGAGTGCAAAAGATGTAGTGTTCGGTCTGAATGCGCGGGCGCGCCTGGCGTCCGGTTTCAATTTACTGGCGGATGCAGTCAAGCTCACGCTAGGGCCGCGCGGTCGCCATGCTGCAGTGGAGCGCGGCGCCGCACCGCCTGTATGGACCAAGGATGGCGTGACCGTCGCGCGCGAGATCTCGCTCGGCGATCCACTGCATAATATGGGCGTGCAACTGGCGACCGAAGTATCGGCCCGCACCGGCGACAGCGTCGGCGATGGCACCACCACTGCCATCGTACTGGCCCAGGCCATCGCCCGCGAAGGCTTGAAGCACGAGGCCAGCGGCTTCAGCCCCATCGATCTCAAACGCGGCATTGACCTGGCGGTGAACGCCATCGTCGAACAACTGGCAGCGCTGGCGCGGCCAGTTGCCACCAGTAGCGAGATCGCGCAAGTGGCCACCGTGTCAGCCAATAGCGACGCGGTCATCGGCAAACTGATTGCGGAGGCTTACGAACGCGTTGGCAAGGATGGCGTGATTACAGTCGAAGATGGACCCACGCTGGATGACGAGCTGACAGTTGCGGAAGGTTTGCAATTCGCGCGAGGTTACCTATCGCCCTACTTCATCAACGACGCCGCTCGTGGCGTCGCAGAACTGGAGCGGCCATTGATACTGCTGGCGGACCAGAAGCTGGACAAGCTGCGCGACCTGCTTCCTGTGCTTGAATTGGCAGCACAGGCAGCACGCCCGCTGCTGATTATCGCCGAGGAGATCACCGGCGATGCACTCGCGGGGCTGGTACTGAATCACAACCGTGGTGTGCTAAAGGCGCTCGCCGTCAAAGCGCCCGGCTACGGTGAGCGCCGTCGCACCAGCCTGGAAGACCTGGCAGCGCTGACCGGTGCACGTTTGCTCAGCAGCGATAGCGGCCTGACGTTGGCGACGTTGACGCTGGCCGACCTGGGCCAGGCGCGGCGGGTGGAGGCAGGCAAGGAATACACCACCATCATCGATGGCAGTGGCACCGCCGAAGCGATTGCGTCGCGCAGTGAGCAAATTCAGGCAGAAATCTCGGCCACGTCGGCAGGCTATGACCGTGACCAGTTGCAGCAGCGTCTGGCCGGGCTGGCCGGCGGCGTAGCGGTGATCCGGCTTGGCGCCGCGACCGAATCCGAAATGGCCGAGAAGAAGGCGCGCCTGGAAGATGCACTGCATGCCACCCGCGCCGCCATCGCGGAAGGGGTGGTCGCTGGTGGCGGCGTCGCCCTGTTGCGCGCACGGCAAGCGCTGCCTGTGCTGCGTGGCACCAATAGCGGCCAGGACGCCGGCATCGCCATCCTGCTGCGCGCGATAGAAGCGCCATTGCGGCAGATTGCGGTCAACGCCGGCGTCTCTCCATCCGTGGTGCTGGAACGCGTACTGCAAGAAACAGGTGACTTCGGCTACAACGCGGCGGACGACAGTTATGGCGACCTGGTAGAACTGGGCGTCCTCGATCCCGCCAGGGTCACGCGCGTGGCGCTACAAAGCGCAGCTTCTGTGGCCGGCCTGCTGTTGACCACCGCAGCCGGTATCTATGCCATACCGCAGCCACGCGATCCGCACGATGACCACCATCACGAGGAAGCAGCTTAGCGTTATCTGGCCTGGGCCTTGGCGATATTGGCCGCGATCGAGCGGCCGATATCCGAATCCGCCGGCACCAGCGCCAGTATCTTCTTCCATGCCTTGACCGCGCTGGCCGCGTCGCCGCGTTCCAGCGCCGCGCTGCCAGACAAGGCCAGTGCCTGGATATGGTTCGGATCAATCGACAGCGCTTTGGCCAGCAGCGTCTCCGGTTCACCCGCCAGCGTGCCGCTTGTGGACATACCCAGCGCCACAGCATAATCGACCAGTACATCAGGATTCTCCGGCTCCAGCACCTGCAAATGGCGATATGCGTCCGCTGCCTGCTCGAAGCGGCGTAAGGTCTCATACGAACGCGCCAGCATGCGCCAGCCGGCGGCATCATCCGGCTGCTGCGCCAGCCGTGAAGCCAGCCGCGCAACCATCTGCTCCACCTGCGCCGGGCCGATATCGCTGCTGCGTGCAGCCTCCGGTGCCGGGCGCAGGCCATTGGGATTACCCAGCACCGCATACAGCGACACCGCCAGCAAAGGCACACCCAGCGACACCGTCCACACAGGCCAACGCTGGACCGATTCGCCTGCTGACCGCCACAAAGGCGGCAATACAAATCCTAGTGCACACGTCAGCAGCAGGCTGGCAATCAGAATAAAGACTGTCATTGTTCGTGCTCTCCACTGCCGGCCCGGCGTTGTAGCTGATACAGCAGCGTTGCCACACCCGCCGCCAGCAATGCGAAGGGGCCTAGCCATAATATCCAGGTCGCGGCTTTGAACGGCGGCCGATACAACACAAAGTCGCCATAGCGCTGCACCATGAAGTCAATTACCTGCTGCTCCGACTTCCCTTGCGACAGCTGCAGCCGCGCCTCGCGCTTTAAATCCAGCGCCAGCTGGGCGTGCGAATCTGCGATGCTCTGGTTCTGGCACACCAGGCAACGCAGCTGTTCCGCCACATGGGTGACGCGGCGTTCAAGCGCCGCATCGTCCGCACTGGCGATTGCGGCCCACAACAGCAGGACGGCGACACGCCATCGGCTAACCATGGTTCAGTTCCTGGATCAGCGGCAGCAGCTGCTCCTTGATCTGCGCCGACGTCAGGCCACCTGTCAGTTTCAGGCGGATCAAGCCCTGCTTGTCGATGACAAAAGTCTCCGGCACACCGTACACACCGAATTCGATACCGGTCTTGCCGTCGCCATCAAAGGCGGTAGCCTGGTATGGATTACCAAACTCGTTCAGCCATCGCTGACTATCGCCGCGCTGATCGTTGTAATTCAGGCCAACCACCGGCACCACCTTGAGTTTTGACAGCTCCAGCAACGCCGGATGCTCCGCGCGGCAAGGGCCGCACCAGGAAGCCCATACGTTCAATACCCATACCTTGCCGCGCATGTCAGTGGAACGGAATGTTTCGCGCGCATCGCCCACCTGCGTCAGGTTGAATTCCGGTGCGCGCTTGCCCACCAGCGGCGACGGGATGTCCTGTGGTTTGAGCCGCAGGCCGATGCCCAGGAACACCAGCAACACGGCAAAGCCGCCCAGTGGCAGTATGTATCGTTTCATTCTCTGTCCTCGTTAAACAAGTACTGCGGCGCCGGTTGCCTGGGTTGCTGCTTCGCGCCGGCCCAGCCGGTATCGGCGGTCCGTTGCGGCCAACAATCCACCGGCGGCGATCATCAGACAACCGGCCCAGATCCAGCCCATGAAAGGCTTGCGCTGCATGCGTACCAGCCACGCGCCGTCCTTGCCCGGCTCGCCCAGCGACAGGTAGATATCCTGCGTGAAGCCTCGCTCGATCGCCGCTTCCGTCATCGGCATCTGCTGTACGGTGTAGTAGCGCTTCTCCGGTTGCAGGGTCACCACGTTGTTATCGGCATCGACTACCTCGAAAGTGGCGCGTGCGGCGACGTAGTTGGGACCATCCACCTTTTGCAGATTCACGAAGCTGTAGCGCAAGCCATTGCTGACCAGGCTCTCGCCCACGCGCAGGCTGGCGTCTTCGGATACCTCCCCACCTTTGACCAGCGTGACGCCAAACACAAACACGGCGATGCCCGCATGCGCAGCCAGCATGCCCCAGTAACCCAATGGCTGTTTCACCACGTTGCGGCGCTGCGCCAGGTGCAAACCGGTGCCCAGGACAATCCACAGTGACAGCATGAGTCCAGCGGCGACGGCCGGCCGGTATTTCAAACCCAGCCAGGCGGTCAACCCGAACAACAGGGCAATCTGCGCGATTTTCGACAGCCGTCCGCCAACCTTGCCCCACGCCGCACGCTTCCATTCAACGAAAGGTGCGGCCGCCATCAGCACCAGCACGGGCAGGAACAACGGCACCAGCACCGCTTCAAAATATGGCGCACCGACCGAGATTTTTCCAAGCTCCAGCGCATCCAGAAATAAAGGATACAAAGTCCCCAGCAGCACAGTGGCTGCCGCCGTCAACAACAGCACGTTGTTCAGCAACAGCAGCGACTCGCGCGAGAACACTGCAAAGCGTTCCCCGGCCCCGACCGACGGCGCGCGCCAGGCATACAGCGCCAGCGAACCACCGATCACCAATGCCAGGAAGGCCAGGATAAACAGGCCACGGCGCGGATCGGTGGCAAACGCATGCACCGATGTCAGCACGCCGGAGCGCACCAGGAAGGTTCCCAGCAACGACAGCGAGAAGGCGACGATGGCCAGCAGCACGGTCCAGTTCTTGAAGCTGCCGCGTTTCTCCGTGACCGCCAGCGAGTGGATCAGCGCCGTGCCGACCAGCCAGGGCATGAAGGAAGCGTTTTCCACCGCATCCCAGAACCACCAGCCGCCCCAGCCCAGTTCATAGTAGGCCCAGAAGCTGCCGAGGAAGATCCCCAGCGTCAGGAAGGCCCAGGCAACCAGTGTCCATGGCCGCGACCAGCGCGCCCAGGCAGCATCCAGTTCGCCGCCCAGCAGCGCGGCAATGGCAAATGCAAACGCTACCGAAAAACCGACATAGCCCATATACAGCAGCGGTGGATGGAAGATCATGCCGGGGTCCTGCAGCAAGGGATTCAGGTCGCGGCCATCGCGCGCGGCGGGCAGCAGGCGTTCAAAGGGGTTCGACGTGAACAGCATGAACAGCAGGAAGCCAACGCTGATCCACGCCATGACAGCCAGCACACGCGCTGCCAGCGCTGGCGGCAAGCGCTTGCTGAACAGCGCCACCGCCGCCGTCCAGCAAGCCAGTATCAAGACCCACAACAGCAGCGAACCTTCATGTCCGCCCCATACCGCCGCCACGCGGTAGTACCACGGCAGCATGGAATTGGAATTGGCTGCGACATAGGCGACGGAAAAGTCGTTGCCCACAAAGGCCGCTACCAGGCAGCCAAACGCCAAGGCCACAAAGGCGAACTGCCCTGCCGCCGCCGGCCGTGCCAGCGCGATCCAGCTTCGCTGTCCACGCCAGGCACCCAGCAGCGGCAAGCTGCCTTGCACCAGCGCCAGGCATAGCGCCAGCATCAGCGTGAAATTGCCAAGTTCCGCTATCATTTGTCCACCTTCGCGGCCAGTCCTTTTTTCAATGCATAGGCAGCATCGGGCGGCATGTAGTTTTCATCGTGCTTGGCCAGCACTTCCTCCGCGACGAAACGGTGGTCCGCATCCAGCCTGCCTTGTGCGACTACACCCTTGCCCTCCTTGAACAGGTCCGGCAGGATGCCACGGTAATGCACCGGCACACCGCGTGCCATATCGGTGACGATAAAGCTGACTGTGATGCCGTCTTCTGCGCGTGTCAGGCTGTTCGCTTCAACCATGCCGCCAAGGCGAAAGCTGCGGTTGTGCGGCGCCTCGCCCGCCAGGACCTGCGTCGGCGTATAGAAGAACACCAGGTTCTTCCTGAACGCCGACAGGATCAGCCAGGTGGCCAGCGCCAATGCGATCAACGTAACTACCACCAGTATCAGGCGTTGCTGGCGGCGCGTCATGAACGCTGCTCCGCTGCACGGCGACGCGCCCGCAATGCCAGCTGCTCGATCAGCAGCGCCAGCGCGGTGACTGCGAAAGCGCCCCAGACATAGCGCGCGTAGCCGCCCATCGCCAGGAAATCATTCCAGCTATCCCAGATCATGCTTGTGCTCCCAGGTAGCGCTGAACCCAGTCTGCATGGCGTTCGCGCTCCAGCACAATGGTGCGTAGCCGCTGCAATGTGGCGCCGATGGCATAGGCCCACAAGGCCAGCGTCATGAGCAGCATCCCTTGCAGCATCAGCGTCGCCATCGATGGTGCGGTGCGCAGCGATACCGATGCGCCCTGGTGCAACGTGTTCCACCACTGGACGGAGAAATAGATGATGGGCACATTCACCACCCCCACCAGCGCCACCACGGCGCCCGCGCGGTCGGCGCGGCGCGGATCGGCAATGGCCGCCTGTAGCGCCATGAAGCCGATGTACAGGAACAGCAAAATCAGCTCCGACGTCAGGCGCGCATCCCACACCCACCACGTGCCCCAGGTTGGCTTGCCCCACAGCGCACCGGTCCACAGCGCGAGAAAGGTGAACAGCGCGCCGGTCGGCGCCAATGCGCTGGCCATCATGGCCGACAGCCGGGTGTTCAGTACCAGGCCAAGCGCCGACCAGAAAGCCATGGCCAGATAAATCAGCATCGACAGCCATGCGGCGGGGACATGCACGAAGATGATGCGGTAAGCATCGCCCTGCTGGGCATCGGTTGGCGCGGCGAACAGGCCGATATACAGCCCGGCCAGCGCCAGCAGCACAGCAACGCCATGCAGCCACGGAATCAGGCGGTCTGCCAGTGGCACAAAGGCCTGCGGCGCGGCGTAGCGCAGCCAGTGGCTGGTACGCGGCGGCTGGTCTGCAATAGAAGTTCTGATACTCAGCACAACGTTATCCTTTTTATCTATTCAAGCGAAATCCGTAACGCCGATGCGGTAGCCCACGGCGCCAGTGCAGCTGCGGCGGCCAGCAGCCCGCCAAGCAGCAGCAGATTGGCTTCGACCAGCGTGCCGCCCGCATCTGCGGATGCGGCGCCCGCGCCAAAAATCAGCACCGGTGCATACAGCGGCAATACCAGCAGCGCCACCAGCACGCCGCCGCCACGCACATCCAGCGTCAGCGCCGCGCCGATGCTTCCAACCAGGCTCAATGCCGGCGTGCCAACCAGCAGGCTCAATATCAGCGCGATGGTGGCGCTGGCGTCGAGGTCGAACTGCAAGGCCAGCAAAGGTGTCAGCAGCACCAGCGGCAGGCCGCTAATCAGCCAGTGCGCGACGATCTTGCCGGCCACGATCAGCACCAGCGGCTCCGGCGACAACAGCAGCTGTTCCAGCGTGCCATCCGCATAATCCGCACCAAACAACCGGTTCAGCGCCAGTGTGCTGGCCAGCAGCGCCGCCACCCACAGCACGCCAGGCGCCAACGTTCTTAGCAACGCCGGTTGCGGTCCCAGTCCCAGCGGGAACAGGGTGCAGACGATGACGAAGAACACCAGCGTCCCCAGTACATCGGTACGGCGACGGAAGGCCAGCAGCAGATCGCGCCGTATCACCTGCAGCAGCGCGTTCACCATGGCGCCAGCTGATCGAGATCGAACTGCCCCAGCCTGCGCGCCTCCAGCGCTTGCGCCTGATGCGTGGTGTAGACCAGCATGCCGCCACCGGCCAGGTGCCGGTTCAGCGTGCGGCACAAGGTCTGCACGGCCGGCTGGTCCAGCGCGACAAAGGGTTCATCCAGCAGCAGCAAGGGAGGCAAGCGGTCGAGCGCCAATCGGGCCAGCGCAACGCGGCGACGCTGCCCTTGCGACAGTGCGCGCGCAGGCAGTTCGGCCGAACCGCCCAGCCCCACGCTGACCAGCGCCACCAGCGCCTGATCGCGGCTGCACGCCACGCCGGACAGCGTGCTGCTGACCACCACATTCTCCCAGGCCGACAAATCATCCTTGATGGCGCTGGCGTGGCCGCAGTAGATCAGCTGCCGGTGATAATCCTCGCGCAGGCGCTGAATCGGCGTACCGTTCCAGCGCACCTCCCCCAATAGCGGCCGGCCCAGGCCACACAGCAAACGCAGCAAGCTGCTCTTGCCACTGCCGTTGCGGCCCTTGAGCCATAACGCCTCGCCGCTTTGCAGTTCGAAGTTCAGATCACTGAATAGCTGGCGCTCACCGCGCGCGCACGCCAGCTGGTGTGCTTGCAGAGACATGGTCTGTACACCCATCAGTGCTGCAGCGCTTCGCCACGGCCCGTGCTTGCCGACAGATCGCCGCTGCCGCCATCGAAGCCGATCAGGCCAAAGCGCTTCAGATGGGTGCGCAGGATATTGCGGCTGATGCCCAGCGCGCGCGCCGTCTGCACCTGATTGCGGTTGCACACTTCAAACGCCGTACGCACCAGCCCCGCCTCCATGCGGTCGAACAGGTCCGGCTGATCCGATTCGATCATGCTGTTCACCAGCGCCGACAGCTGCTGCTGGAAGCCATCGGCGTCGATCGCAGCCGAGGAGGCGGTTGCGGCAGCGGGCTGGCGCACCGGCTGTTGCTGGCTGCGGTGCGCCAAGCCAGTCAGCTTCAGGTCTTCGGCCTGTATCAGGTTGTCGCGGCAGACGATGAGGGCGAAATGGATCACGTTTTCCAGCTCGCGGATATTGCCTGGCCAGCCGTACGACAGCAGCGCCATCTTGGCTTCCGACGACAGCGTCACGTGGTGCAGATTCAGCTTGCCGCCATAGACCTCGATGAAATGACGCGCCAGCGGCAGGATATCGCCAGTACGCTCGCACAGCGGCGGCAGGTTGATGGTCGCCACGCCCAGCCGGTAATACAGGTCCGAGCGGAAGCGGTCGGCCGCAATGGCCTTGTGCAGATCGACGTTGGTGGCCGCCACCAGCCGCACATTCAGCGGAATCGGCTGGCGCGCACCGAGCCGCACCACCTGGCGCTCCTGCAGCACGCGCAGCAGCTTGACTTGCAGCGCTGGCGACAGGTCGCCGATTTCGTCGAGGAACAGCGTGCCGCCGTTGGCTGCTTCGAACCAGCCGGAGCGCGCCTGGGTGGCGCCGGTGAAGGCGCCTGCCTCGTGTCCGAATAATTCCGCGTCGATCAGCGATTCGCTGAAAGCGCCGCAGTTGACGGCCACAAACGGACCACGGCGGCCGCTCTGGGTATGGATATGACGGGCAATCAGTTCTTTTCCGGTGCCCGTCTCGCCCACAATCAGGGTCGTGGCATCGCTACGCGCGATACGTTCGACCTGCTGCAGCAATTCGGACGAACGCGGATCATGGAACAACATTGCCTTGGCGCGTATCGACAATGTCATGTCGGATTGCCCCGGAAAAGTGAGTAGTTTGTCCACTGCGCATCCCATTCATTGTTATTAGTAAGTCACCCTAGACTAAGAGGAATTTGATGCAGCGCACACGAATGATTTCGATGATATAAATTCACATTTTGGATAAAGCGACAACTCTCCTATGAGGCGCAAAGAGGTGTTGAAAACACAGCAGAACATCAACAGCCCAGCAACAGCGCGGCAACAACAGATTCTGTTGTTTTTTATATTGCGGGAAGGATTTAACAGTATTTATGCTGCGGCGCAGCATATCAAATGGGAAAATGGCCGGATATTTTTGAATTTCGGAGCATTTTGATGTGAGTCAAAAAATGCGGAGAAAATTACCACGCATCTATAGCTGATAATTGCGGGAATTGACGCGCAGCGCGGCGCTTGCGGGCGCTGGAGCAGACAGGGAACTGGTCACCATGTTGCTGCGACGACAGCAACATGACCTAGTCTAACCTGTTGATTTTAAGAGAAATTATGGTGCGGCTGGCGGGGATCGAACCCACGACCCTTGGCTTCGGAGGCCAATACTCTATCCACTGAGCTACAGCCGCGACAGGGGGGATACACGAAGGTGTGCCGTAGGATACCGTTTTTATTGGCAACCGTCCATGGGGTAGTGTCGTTTTAAACAAGTTTGCGTTTCCCTCGCGGCATTCTTGTGTCTATAATCAGCCGTTTGGTGAATGTTTTACAAGGTAGCTGCTGATCCACTCTTCGCGCCACCCGGCATGAATTTAGTCTGTTAAGGAAATCATGAGCGATACACATAACGAACACGAATCCGTCATCAGAACGCCAAAGCAACTCGTGATAGCTGTTATCGGCTTCTTCGCAATAGTCATTTTCGGCATTGTTCTTCTGGTCCAGTTTGTCACGACTACCAAGCTGACGGGCGCTGGCTCCAACAGCCAGGCCCCGGAAGAAATCGCCACCCGCATCGCCCCCGTCGCTGACGACGGCTATACCCTCAAAGACGCCAACGGTCCGAAAGTGCTGCAGACCGGCGAAGCCATCTACACCTCGACGTGCGCGGCCTGCCATGGTGCTGGCGTGGCTGGTGCGCCGAAGTTCGGTGATGCCGGCGCCTGGAGCGCGCGCATCTCGCAAGGCTACGACACGGTGGTCAAGCACGCGCTGGAAGGCCTGCGCGCCATGCCAGCCAAAGGCGGCAATCCGGATCTGGATGATGTGGAAGTGGCGCGCGCTGTGGTCTGGATGGCCAACCATGCGGGCGGCAAGTTCAAGGAACCTGAAGTGCCAGCAGCACCAGCCGCTGCTGCTGCTGCGGAACCCGCCAAAGACGCTGCCAAATAAGCTGCCTCCACCACCAAATAAAAAACCGGCCTTCAGGCCGGTTTTTTTATCAGCTGCACAAACCGAAGGCTTTACGGTCGGCGAAGTAGCGGTAAGTGAAGGTACGCATCGGATACTTGTGCAGCGCAATCTCGAACGCGGGCGGCGTCAGGTCGAAGCGCTGCGGCAATTTCTCGGTCACGCGCAGGCGCACGCGCCAGATGGTTTCCTCGCCGGTGGCGCCGGCGATCAGCATGTCCGGCACTTTGGGAATCGACTCGACGATTTCGGCCGGTGAATTGGTGGTGCGCTGATAGAAGGTGACCAGCTGCGCCTTGGCCACGACCGGGCCTTTAGGCTGCGTGACCGTATAGTCGCGGGTCTGGAACAACGCGCGCTCGCCACGCGGCACCAGGTACACAAACGTGAACTCGGCGCCGCCATCCGGCAGCGTCACGGGCGGCGTGGTCGATACGCTGATCCCGCGCGGCAGCTCGAAGCGCGAGCCTTCCTGCCAGTTGCTGCACTCCGGCGTCTTGGCCATGTACACATCAACCGGTGTGAAAGATTCGCCACAGGCACTCAACAACAGCGGCAAGATAAGAGGAGCGGAGTAACGCAGGCGCATGAAATCAAACGTCTTGATCGGAAGCCGCTAGTGTAACACCGGGGTCTAACACCGGGGTCGGGTCTAACACCGGGGTCAGTTCTTGCAATCCAACACGAGCTCTGCCGTAGCGGTCGCTACGGCAGAGCTCGTGTTGGATTGCAAGAACTGACCCCGGATTAAAAAAGGCCGCATCGCTGCGGCCTTGGCTTGCTTAGATCATTACCACATGATCACGCGGTCTTTTGGTGCCAGGTACATCTTGTCGCCTGGCTTGACGCCAAAGGCGTCGTAGAAGCCTGGCTGGTTGCGCATCGGGCCGTTGGCGCGGAACTGGCCTGGCGAGTGCGGGTCGGTCTTGATCTGGACGATCTGCTGCGCTTCACGCATTTTCAGACGCCATACCTGGGCAAAGCCCATGTAGAAACGCTGGTCGCCAGTCAGACCGTCGATGACCGGGGCTTTCTTGCCTTTCAGCGACAGCTTGTAGGCTTTGTATGCAATCGCCACGCCGCTGTTGTCGGCGATGTTTTCGCCCAGGGTCAGTTCGCCGTTGACGTGGTAGCCAGGCAGCGGGCTGAACTGGTTGTACTGCTCGACCAGCATCTTGGTCTTGGCGCCAAACGCTTTGTGGTCGGCGGCGGTCCACCAGTCGCGCAGGTTGCCGTCGCCGTCGTACTGGGCGCCCTGGTCGTCGAAGCCATGGCTGATTTCGTGGCCGATCACGCCGCCGATGGCGCCGTAGTTGACCGCGTCATCCGCGTCCGCATTGAAGAACGGCGCCTGCAGGATCGCTGCCGGGAACACGATTTCGTTCATTTCCGGGTTGTAGTAGGCGTTGACGGTCTGTGGCGTCATGCCCCATTCGTCGCGGTCGATCGGTTTGCCCAGCTTGTTCAGTTCCTTGTTGTAGTCGAACTGGTGCGAACGGATCACGTTGCCGACCAGGTCGTCCTTGCTGACCACCAGCGCCGAGTAGTCGCGCCATTTGTTCGGGTAGCCGATCTTGGTGGTGAACTTGGCCAGCTTGGCTTGCGCCTGCTTCTTGGTGGCTGGGGTCATCCAGTCCAGCTTGTCGATGCTGGTCTTGTAGGCGGCCAGCAGGTTTTTCACCAGCGCTTCCATGCGGGCTTTACGTTCGGCCGGGAAGTGCTCTTCCACGTACAGCTTGCCGACTACTTCACCCAGCGCGCCTTCGGTCACGCTGACGCCGCGTTTCCAGCGTGGACGCTGTTCGGTTACGCCGCTCAGCACGGTGCCGTAGAACGCGAAGTTTTCATCCACGAAGGCTTTGCTCAGGTAAGGCGCGTTGGCGCGTACCACTTGCCATTGGAAGTAGGCTTTCAGGGTCTCCAGCGGGGTCGCTTCCAGCAGCGCGGTCATGCCTTTGAGGTAGCTAGGCTGGCTGACGATCACGTAGCTGGCTTTGCCGGCCACGCCAGCGTCGGTCAGATAGGCGTTCCAGTCGTAGCCTGGCGCCACCTCGCCCAGCTTGGCGATGTCGACCTTGTTGTAGGCCTTGATCGGGTCGCGCAGCTCGACCTTGGTCCATTGCAGCTTGGCCAGTTCTTTTTCGAACTCGACTACCGCGTGGGCGGTGGCGGCGCCGTGGGCATCGCCTGCCAGCGTCAGCATTTTGCCGACGTGCAGTTCGTACTTGGCCAGTGCGTCCGCCAGTTTGGCGTCGTCGGCTTTCAGGTAGTAGTCACGGTCCGGCAGGCCCAGGCCGTCCTGGTACAGGTCGGCCACGTATTTGGTCGAATCCTTGTTGTCCTGGTGGATGCCGTAGCCGTACGGTGCGCTCACGCCGATCTGGTTGAAGTGCGAGATCAGTGCCGGCAGCTGTTTCTTGTCGGTGATGGCGGCCACTTTGGCCAGTTCGCCGTTCAGCGGGGTGATGCCCAGCTGTTCCAGCTTGGCTTCGTCCATGAAGCTGTTGTAGAAGTCGCCGATGCGCTGGGCGTCCGGACCGCCGTTCTTGCTGGCGGCAGCGCCTTCGATAATCGCGCGCAGTTGCGGCTGGATGTCATCACGCAGCTTGGCGAAAGAGCCCCAGCTCGATTTGTCGGCCGGGATTTCGGTCGCGGCCAGCCATTTGCCGTTCATGTGGGTGAACAGGTCGTCCTGCACACGGACCGACGGGTCGATGTATTCCACGGCGATGCCGGAGGCTGGCTTGCTTGCTACTTTTGCGCTGGTAGGAGCGGCGCTTTTGGCGCTATCCGCTGCGCCTGCCAGGCCTGCGATCAGGCTCAGCATCAATGCACTTACGAGATGACGTTTCACGGGATTTTCCTTCTAAATTAAGTGAAGGCCCATTGCTCTGATGGGCCGTACGGCTTTATATCACAGCATTACCACATAATGACACGGTCTTTAGGCGGCAAATACAACTTATCTCCGGCTTTAACGCCGAAAGCCTCGTAAAAACCTGGCTGATTACGCACCGTGCCATTGGCGCGGAACTGGTCCGGCGAATGCGGGTCGACTTTGAGATAAACGATTTGCTGCGCGTCGCGGATCTTGCTGCGCCAGACCTTGCCAAAGCCCATGTAAAAACGCTGCTGGCCCGTCAAACCATCAATCACCGGCGCCGGTTGACCATTCAGCGACAGCAGGTAAGCCTTGTAGGCAATCGCCGCGCCGCTGTTGTCGGCGATGTTTTCGCCCAGAGTCAGCTCGCCGTTGACGTGGTAGCCCTTGACCGGGCTGTAGGCGTTGTACTGCTTGACCAGCATCTTGGTCTTGGCCGCGAAGTTCTTGTGGTCGGCCTTGGTCCACCAGTCGCGCAGGTTGCCGTCGCCGTCGTACTGCGCGCCCTGGTCATCGAAGCCGTGGCTGATTTCGTGGCCGATCACCGCGCCGATGGCGCCATAGTTGACCGCATCATCGGCGTCGGCATTGAAGAACGGCGGCTGCAGGATCACGGCCGGGAACACGATCTCGTTCATCTCCGGGTTGTAGTAGGCGTTCACGGTTTGCGGCGTCATGCCCCATTCATCGCGGTCGATCGGTTTGCCCAGCTTGTTGACTTCCTTGGCGTACTCAAACGCGCGCGAACGCATCCGGTTGCCCACCAGGTCGTCCTTGACCACCACCAGCGTCGAGTAATCACGCCACTTGTTCGGATAGCCGATTTTGGTGGTGAACTTGGCCAGCTTGGCTTGCGCCTGCTGCCTGGTTTCCGGCCCCATCCAGTCCAGCGTGTCGATGCTTTGCCCAAACGCGGCCAGCAGATTCTTCACCAGCGCTTCCATGCGCGCCTTGCGCTCGGCCGGGAAGTATTGCTCAACGTAGAGCTTGCCCAACGCTTCGCCCAGCGCGCTGTCGGTGGCGTTGACGGCCCGCTTCCAGCGCGGCTCCTGCTCGTCCACACCGCTCAGCACCTTGCCGTAGAAGGCGAAATTCTCTTGCGCGAAATCCTTGGACAGATAAGCGGCGTTACCGTGCAATACCTGCCATTGGAAGTACACCTTCCAGGTCGCCAGCGGCACTTTGTTGAGCACCTGGTTAAAGCCGGTGATGTAGCTCGGCTGGCTGACAATCACGTAATCGACCTTGCCGCCGATGCCGGTATCGTTGAGCCACGTGGTCCAGTCGTAACCGGGCGCCAGCCTGGACAGCTGGGCCAGCGGCACCTTGTTGTAAGCCTTGACCGGATCGCGTAACTGCACCTGCGTCCACTGCACCTTGGCCAGCTCGGTTTCCAGCGCAACGATGGCTTTCGCGTCCGCCGCCGGATTGGGGTTGCCGGCCATGCCCAGCATTTTGGCGACGTGCAGCTCGAACTTGGCCAGCGCATCAGCCAGCTTCTTGTCCGACTTCTTGAGGTAGTAATCACGGTCCGGCAGGCTCAGGCCTTCCTGCACGATGTCGGCCACGTACTTGGTCGAATCCTTGTTGTCCTGATGAATGGTAAAGGCGTACGGCGCGATGTAGTAGCGGTTGAAGTGGGCAATCAGCGCCGGGATCTGCTGTTTGTCATTGAGCGCGGCGACGCGGTCGAAGTCGGCCTTCAACGGCGCCAGGCGCAACTCCTCCAGCCTGGCTTCATCCATATAGCTGGCGAAGAAATCGCCGATGCGCTGGGCGTCCGTGCCTGGCTGCTTGTTGGGGTCGGCCGCGGCCGCTTCGATGATGGCGCGCAGCTGCGGCTTGGTGTCATCATCGAGCTTTTCAAACGAGCCCCAGCTCGACTTGTCGGACGGGATTTCCGTGCGCGCCAGCCATTTGCCGTTGAGGTTTTTAAAGAAATCGTCCTGCGGGCGGACGCTCGTGTCGATGTTGGCCACATCCACGCCCGAGGTTTTAGGTTCTGCATGTACGCCAGCCGAGGCCAGCAGCGCCAGCATCAGGGCGCTGAGCAAATGTGCTTTCAAGACTATATCTCCGATATATGTATAGGCAAGTCTTGCAACCATAACAAAAAAGCCACGCCAGGTCACCCCGGGTGGCTTTTTTTACGCGGGAAAAACGCTTACCAGATAATCACGCGCTGTTCGGGCGCAACATACAGCTTGTCGCCCTGCTTGACGCCAAACGCGTCATAGAAGCCCGGCTGGTTGACCACCGGACCATTGGTGCGGAACTGGCCCGGCGAATGCGGATCGGTCTTGATCTGCAGGATCTGCTGGTTCTCGCGCATCTTCACGCGCCAGATCTGGCCAAAGCCCATGTAGAAGCGCTGCTCGCCCGTGAAGCCATCGATCACCGGCGCCGGCTTGCCGCCCAGCGACAGCAGATAAGCCTTGTAAGCGATGGCCACGCCGCTGTTGTCGGCGATGTTTTCGCCCAGCGTCAGTTCGCCATTGACGTGGTAGCCAGGCAGCGGGCTAAAGCTGTTGTACTGCTGGACCAGCGCGTCGGCCTTGGTCTTGAAGTTGGCGCGGTCTTCCTTGCTCCACCAGTCGCGCAGGTTGCCGTCGCCATCGGACTGGCTGCCCTTGTCGTCGAAGCCATGGCTGATCTCGTGGCCGATGACGGCGCCAATCGCGCCATAGTTCACCGCATCGTCGGCGCGCGCGTCAAAGAACGGCGGTTGCAGGATCGCGGCCGGGAACACAATCTCGTTCATGGTCGAGTTGTAGTAGGCGTTGATGGTTTGCGGCGTCATGCCCCACTCTTCGCGGTCGACCGGCTTGCCCAGCTTGGTGATCATGCGCTGGTACTGGAAGTTGGACGAACGCAGCACGTTGCCCACCAGGTCGTTCTTGATGATGGTCAGCGACGAATAGTCGCGCCACTTGGTTGGATAGCCGATCTTCGGCGTGAACTTGGCCAGCTTGGCCTGCGCTTCGATCCTGGTGGCCGGGCTCATCCAGTCCAGGCTGTCGATGCTGGTCTTGTAGGCGGCCAGCAGGTTCTTCACCAGCGCATCCATGCGCGCCTTGCGCTCCGGCGGGAAGTGCTCGGCCACATACAGCTTGCCCAGCGCTTCGCCCAGGCTGCCTTCCACCAGCGACACCGCATCTTTCCAGCGCGGACGCTTGACGGCCACGCCGGTCAGCACCGTGCTGTAGAAATCAAAGTGCGCGTCGGCGAAATCGCTGGACAGGTAAGGCGAGGTTTCCTGCAGCAGCTGCCATTGGAAGTAAGCCTTCCAGGTCGGCAGGTCGGTCTTGTCCAGCACGGCATTGAAGCCGCTCAGGAACGACGGCTGGCGCACGATCACGTCGCTGATCTTGTTGCCCACGCCCGCTGCGGCCAGCGCGTGGCCCCAGTCATAGCCGGGCGCCAGTTCGGCCAGCTGCTTGACCGGCATCTTGTTGTAGGTCTTGACCGGATCGCGGTTCTCGACCTTGGTCCATTGCGCTTCCGCCAGGGCGGTTTCCAGCGCGACGATTTTTTTGGCGTTGGCAGCGGCTTCGTGGTCGCCGGCCAGGCCAAGGATCTTGGCGATGTGCAGCTCATACTTGGCCAGCGCACTGGCCATCTTCGGATCGTCTTTTTTCAGATAGTAGTCGCGGTCCGGCAGGCCGAGGCCGCTCTGGCCGATATACACCGCATACTTGGTCGACGCGCGCGCATCCTGGCGCACGCTGACGCTGTACGGCGTGGTAATGCCGATCTGGCCCAGGTGGGCGATCAGCATGGGCAGGCCTTTCTTGTCCTTGAGCGCGCGGATGCGGTTCAGCTCGCCGGTGACGGGACGGAAGCCCAGCTCATCGAGCTTCTTCTCGTCCATGAAGCTGGCGTACAGGTCGGCGATTTTCTGCGGTTCGCTGCCGGCTTTCTTGCCCTTCTCCGCTTCCGCCTTTTCGATCAGCTCGCGCAGCTGCGGCAAGGTATCGTCGCGCAGCTTGGCAAACGTGCCCCAGCTGGCTTTGTCCGATGGAATCTCGGTGGTCTTCAGCCAGCTGCCGTTCAGATAGGTGAAGAAGTCATCTTGTGGCCGCACGCTGGTGTCCATATTGGGAATTTCGATGCCGGAGACCGGTGCGGCAGGCTCCGCAGCGGTGGCAAAGGCAGTGACGAGGCTCAGGGTCAGTGCGCTCAGCAGAAGTGGTTTCACAGCTTGTCCTTATGGTTAGAACTTCATTTCATATTTGACGCTCCAGACCGTGTAAGTCTGGTTGATCGTGTTGGCCAGTTGTGTCAGGCCATTGCCGATCACCGTATTGGCGCCGATGGCGTCCTCCGCCGCCAGGTTGTTGGCGGAAATGCGCAGCTGATTGCGGGCGTTGAACTTCCACAAGGCATAGGCATCCAGTGAACGCTTGCGGCTAGTGTAAACCAGCTGCGACAGACTGCTCTGGATCAGCGTCTCCGGCGTCCAGTTCAGGCTGCCGCCCAAGGTCAGCGGCACAGCCTTCATGCGGTAGTCCAGGCCGACGTTGGCGGTCTGTTTGGGCTGCGCATCCAGGCGATTGTTCGGGCCAGGGATGTCGTCCACGCTGGACCAGAAATGGCTGTAGTTGGAGCGGAAATCAATCGCCGGCGCGTCCGCCACCAGTTCCTGCAGCTGGAACTTGGCTTCCAGTTCGATGCCCTTGGTGCGCGCGTGACCGATATTGCGCGGCGTCGATACCCAGCGCGGGCCGATGCTGGTCTGCTGCTGCGAGATATCGCGCCGTATCAGGTCATCGATGTCGCGGATGAAGCCGCTCACGCTGACAATGCCCGCGCGGCCCAGGTAGTGCTCGTAGGCGAGGTCCAGCCCCGTCGCCAGTTCCGGCTTCAGGTTGGGATTGCCGGTGCGGTCCGGACGTGACGGCGAGTTCAGCCGCGACAGCGACGGCAAGGCAATCAGGTCCTGGATATTGGCCGCTTTGTAGCTCTTGGTCAGGCTGGCGCGGATCTGGTCTTTCTGGCTGCCGGGAATGCGGTACACGGCATGCAGCAGAGGGCTCAGCACGCTGCTGGTGTTGCTGATGTCGCCGGCCGCATTGCTGCTGGTGGTGCGGATGCCTTCCCAGCGCACACCGGCATAGCCCGACCATTGCGAGGAGATATCCCACTCATCCTGCACGAACGCCGCCAGGCGGCGCGTATTGGCCGTGAGGTTGTCGCCCGAGCCGTCAAACTGAGCCTTGCCGTCCTTATCGAGCGAGGTCTTGGTTTCCTCGCGGTGACCCAGCTCGATGTCCCAGCCGGCCGCCAGCGCATGCTGCCGGCCGATCGGCGTGCTGTACTTGCCGCCGCTGTTGGCGCTGCGGTCCCGCACGCTGGCGGTATCGACGTAGCGGTTGAGGAAAACGCCTGCTGCATCGTACTGGTAGCGCACCGAGTCGTTGTCGCTGTGGCCGGCGCCGAAGCCGAACTTGACGTCCAGCTTGGATGCGCCGTCCAGTTTGTGTACCCAATTGCCGAAGCCGCGCAGGAAGGTGGATTCGGAATGCGTGCTGGTCAGTGCCAGGTTGTACTCAGGCGGTTGCAGGCCGGCATTCTGCAGCAGGTCGCTGCGCGCGTTGCCGTCGCTGCGGTTGACCATCACAAAAGGCTGGAAGTTCAGCGTGTCGCCGCTGTCAAATTTATAGGACAGGCGCGGCGTCAGATGCAGGCCGCGCGTTTCGCGCGTGGTCTGGTCGTGGACGCTCTCGTCCTCCACCGTCACGCCATCGTCGCGCGTATCGAGGTTGTGCGTTTCGCTCTGGTCGTGCTGATGGTTTTCAAACACCGAGCCGGTCAGCAGCCAGGTCAGGTTGCCGGTCTTGCCCGGCACTGTCAGCGAGAGATTCGGCGCATGGCGGCCCTGCTCGACCGTATCCGTGAGCTTGAGCTGGTTGTCGCGCTGCAGGTAGCCGTCACGCAGGATGATGTTGATGGTGCCGGCAATGGCGCGTGTGCTGTGTTCCGCCACCGGGCCGCGCATGATCTCGATGCGCTCCACCTGGTCCGGCGACAGCGACTCCATTGAGAAGCCGGCTGGCGGACGTTCGCCGTTCAGCAGGATCTGTGTATAGCCACTGCCCATGCCGCGCATCCGCACGTCGCCGCCACGGCCGGGGCGGCCGCCGATGGTCACGCCCGGCAGGCGCTTGAGCACATCGCCCAGGTTGCTGTCGCCATTGCGGTCGAGCTCCTCGCGGCCATAGACCTGCTTGCCCGCCACCGAGTTGCGGCGTTCGTCCATATCGCTGGCGCGCCCGCCGCTGATGGTGACTTGCTGGATCTGCTTGCCATCCGCAGCGGCTTTGACCGCCGGCTGCGCTGCATCCGCCGCCGCGTTGGAAGTCTGCGCGCCAGCGTCAGCCGCGCCCAGCATGGCCAGCCAGGCGAGGGGAAATAATTTGCTCATGATCGTGTGGGTGGAATTCTTGCGGGAATTCTACCGTCAGCACGGGCCGCAAATCCGCTTGCAGCCTGCTTTTTACTTTACGATACACAAGCCAGGGCTGCTGCTAGCTGCCACCGCCTGGCAGGCTGATATTGGCGCCGCCCGGCCCTTTCATGCTGGCGCCGCCGCGACGGCCACCGCTGCGATGCTCGCCGCCCTCTTCCTTGTGCTCCGGGCGGGCGCCGCCGCCATTGTCCTGCGCGCGCTGCAATTGTTCGCTGATCAGCTGCACCACCATCTGGCGCTGGCTTTCCGTCAAGGCATCGTTGACAGTCAGCCACCATTCGCGCAGCTGCCTTTCCTCGCTGGCGCCGAGTGTGGTCTCCTCATCTATCGCCTTGCTCAGATCGCGCAATTCGGCAGTGGCGCTTTGGGCGCCGGCCAAGGTGGCCTCCTGCAAGCGCTCGCGGCGCGCCTTACGTTCGCGCAGCAGGTTGCGGGTTTTGGTTTCCGTCTGCGACCACAGCGTCTGCTGGTTGGCGTTCAGGTTCAGCGACTTCTTCAGTTCGGCGGCCATCGGCAGATAATCGTCCGCGCGCATGTCCATCACCGGTGTCGCCAAGGCGGACGACAACATTGCCGACAAGGCCAGCGCAGCACTCAGGCGGCACAGGGCCAGGGAGGAGGAACGTGACAACAATCGCATGCAAGACTCCGTAGATAAAAAAAAGCCTGCGCTTGGGGCGCAGGCGAAAACCACTTCAGGGTAGAGAGAAATACGAGCTCAGTGTAGGTCGCGGTTTTTGCTGTTACAGGGCTTCTTACAATTATTTACTGTCGTGAACGTTAGGGATACACAGCGTACAAAACAGCAAACTTGGTCTTTCGCCAAGCGGGCATTGGTGCGCTTTAAAAGTCAACGGAAAGCGTTGTAAATCCTCGTAAAGGTATAAATCATTTCGTGATGGCTACTACGTTTGCTCGAAATCAGGTTTATACTCATTTCATGCAGGCTGCAAATCCGCAGCGGCTAGCTTTGACAGGTGAAACATGGGCAAGAAATTAAAGAATTCCGGTCTGGTCGGACTGGGCGTGGTAGCTGGCGTGGCCATCTCCCTGCAATTCTCCGCAATGGCGCAAAAGCCTGCGGACCCGCCGTTGCCACTGGAAGAGTTGCGCCAGCTGGCCGATGTCTTCGGCCTCATCAAGTCCGATTACGTCGAGCCGGTCGAAGACAAGAAGCTGCTGACCGAGGCCATCTCGGGCATGGTGGCCTCGCTGGATCCACACTCCGCCTACCTGGACAAGAAAGCCTACGCCGAACTGCGTGAAGGTTCGCAGGGCAAGTTCGTTGGCCTGGGCATCGAGATCGGCCAGAGCGAAGATGGCTACATCAAGATCGTCGCGCCGATTGAAGATTCGCCAGCCTGGCGTGCCGGCATCAAGCCAGGCGACCTGATCAGCCGCCTCGACAACACGCCCGTCAAAGGCCTGTCGCTGGACGACTCCATCAAGAAGATGCGCGGCGAGCCCAACAGCAGAGTCAGCCTGACCGTGCTGCGCAAGGGCGAAGCCGAGCCGCTGGTGTTCAACATCACGCGCGAAGAAATTCACCAGAAGAGCGTGAAAGGCAAGATGATCGAACCGGGCTACGCCTGGCTGCGCATCTCGCAATTCCAGGAGCCGACCGTCGATGACATGGCTGCCAAGATTGCCGAATTGTACAAACAGGATCCGAACATCAAGGGCCTGATACTGGACCTGCGCAATGATCCGGGCGGCGTGCTGCAGGGCGCGATTGGCGTCGCTGCCGCGTTCCTGCCGAAGGACTCGCCGATTGTGTCCACCAACGGCCAGTTGCCGGACCAGAAACAGATCTTCTACGGCCGTCCCGAATACTACGCCCTGCGCAACGAGACTGATGCACTGGCCAAGCTGCCAACCGCCCTCAAGCGCGTGCCGATGGTGGTGCTGGTCAACACCGGTTCCGCCTCGGCCTCCGAAATCGTCGCCGGTGCGCTGCAGGATTACAAGCGCGCCGACATCATCGGTACCCAGACCTTTGGCAAGGGCTCGGTACAAACCATCCGCCAGCTGACCGCCGACACCGCCGTCAAGCTGACCACCGCGCGCTACTACACGCCAAATGGCCGCTCGATCCAGGCCAAGGGCATCACGCCGGACGTGGCGGTGGACGAATACGCTGACGGCGATGGCCTGAACGCACTGCGCACGCGCGAAGCGGACCTGGACAAGCACCTGGTCAACGACCGCGAGGCGGAAGGCGAAAAAAGCAAACGCGATGAGCTGGAAGAACAGCTGCGCATCGTCGCGCTGGAGAAGAAACGCAAGCCACTGGATTACGGCAGCGGCGAAGACTTCCAGCTGCAGCAGGCGATCAACCACCTGAAAGGCCTGCCGGTACAAACTGCCAAGCCTGCCACCACGGTGGTTTCGGCCGACGCCGGCCTGAAAAAAGACCTGGCTAAAAAATAAAACCCGCACTGCGGCCACAGGGGTCTGACCCCGTACGGGGTCCGACCCCACGTCTCCGGTATGCGGGGTGACTGGTTAAAATTACGGCGGCGCCTCAAGGGCGCCGCTTTTATTTTCGCGTATCGTGTAGGCATTGTGTAGAATTTGCCTCATTATTGGCGACTGCCATTGCTTAATTTGAAAGTTTAATCATGAAACAAGCCGTCATCAGCGGTACCGGCCTCTACACTCCAGCACAATCGATTACCAACGAAGAGCTGGTGACCTGCTTCAATGCCTACGTCGAACAGTTCAACGCGGACAACGCCGGCGCGATCGCCGAAGGCACGGTCACGGCGCTGGAACCATCGAGCGTGGCCTTCATCGAGAAAGCGTCCGGCATCAAGTCGCGCTACGTGATGGAAAAAGCCGGCATCCTGGATCCGAAGCGCATGGTGTCGCACATCCCGGAACGCGCCGACGACGAACTGTCGCTGCAGGCAGAGATCTGCGTGGCAGCCGCCCAGCAGGCCATGGACCGCGCCGGCAAAACCGCAGCCGATATCGACATGGTGCTGGTGGCCTGCTCCAACATGCAGCGCGGCTACCCGGCCATGGCCGTGGAAGTGCAGGAAGCGCTGGGCATCGTCGGCTACGGCTTCGACATGAACGTAGCCTGCTCGTCGGCCACCTTCGGCATCCAGCAAGCCGTGGCAGCGGTGCAAAGCGGCCAGGCGCGCGCGGTGCTGGTGCTGAATCCGGAAATCACCTCGGGCCACCTGAACTGGCGCGACCGCGACAGCCACTTCATCTTTGGCGATGCCTGCACCGCCATCATCGTGGAAGCCGCCGACACCGCCAAGGGCGCACACCGCTGGGAAATCCTGGACACCAAACTCAAGACCAGCTTCTCCAACAACATCCGCAACAACTTCGGCTTCCTGAACCGCTTCGACGAAGCCGGCATCGGCCAGCCGGACAAACTGTTCCGCCAGCAGGGCCGCAAGGTATTCAAGGACGTCTGCCCGATGGCCGCAGAAATGATCAAGGACACCGTGACCAATGCCGGTCTGGAAGTACCGCAGATCAGCCGCTTCTGGCTGCATCAGGCCAACCTGAACATGAACCTGCTGATCAGCCGCATGGTGCTGGGCCGCGACGCCGAACCGCAGGAAGCCCCGGTGATCCTGGACGAATACGCCAACACCTCGTCGGCCGGCTCCATCATCGCCTTCCACAAACATTCGGAAGACATGACACCAGGCCAGCTGGGCGTGATCTGCTCCTTCGGCGCCGGCTACTCGATCGGCGCGGTAGTGGTGAAGCGCCTCTAAACGAAGCGCAGGTCTTTCAGGCCAATGGTCGGCAGGATGGCGCGCAGGTAGGGTTCGAGGAAATCTGGCTGGCGCGCACGTGCGCCGCCCATGCTGACGGCGATGTACACGGGACGGTCAGGCAGCGTGCCTACCTTGCCTTCCGACGTCGCGTTAAATGTCACGCCGATCCGCACCACGTGGTCCAGCCACGCCTTCAGTGCGGACGGCACGGTGAAGTTGTGCATCGGCGTGGCGATCACCACGGCATCCGCCGCCTTCAATTCCTCGATCAGCAAATCCGACCACGCCAGCGACGAGCGGCCTTGCGCATGCGGCGCACCGCCCGGCAGCCGCGCCAGCGTGTTGGAATACAGGCTGTCCACATGCGGCAGCGGCTCGGCGTGCAAATCGCGCAGCACCACGCGCGCATCGGGATAGCGCCCGCGCAGCTCGGCAATCGCCTGCTGCGACAGGCGGTAGCTGGACGACTCCTCACCACGCGCACTGGCGCAGATGTGCAAAATCTTCTTCATGCCAGCACCTTCCCGAATCGCATCGAACCCGGCAGCAAGCCTTCGCGGAAGTAGAAGCGCTGCGCCTGCACATTGGTGAAGGCGGTATCCAGCACCAGCCGCGCGCAGCGGGCCTCCTGCGCGAACACCGTCAGCTTCCCGAGCAGCAGCGCGCCCCAGCGATGGCTGCGATGCTGCTCCGCCGTCACCAGGTCATCCACATACAGGAAGCGCCCGTACACCGTGTTCTCCTGATAGCGGTAGCCAGCCAGCGCCACCACTGCGTCCTCCTCCCACACCGCCAGGATACGGTAGTTCTGTTCATACTGGCGCAGTACCTGCGCCACAAACGCATCTTCCGATGGCAGGTGCGGGCGCAGCTCTTTCATCACCGGATAGCAGGCGCGCAGCTCCTGTTCGGTCTCGACGATCTTCATGGCATGTCCTTTCAAAACGCTATCGTAGGCTGCCAATGGCATAATCCATAGAGCCAAGAAATGACAAATGGAGTAGACCATGGATTTCCTCCAGCTGGATACCAGCGCATCGGAACCACTGTACCGCCAGATTTATACCCGCTTCCGCGGCGCCATCGCCGAGGGCCTGCTGCAACCGGGCGACCGCATTCCCGCCGCGCGCGCACTGGCGCTGGAACTGGGCCTGGCGCGCGGCACCGTGGAATCCGCCTACGCGCTGCTGACGGCGGAAGGCTACGTCGAAGCGCGCGGCCAGGCCGGCACCGTCGTCACGCCCGCCCTGGCCCGCCACGCGCCTGTGGCGCCCACACCGCGCCCGGCCGAAGTCCGCACGAATCTGGGTGATGCCGCATCTACCACGCGGCCATTCCAGATGGGCATACCGGCGCTGGATGTTTTCCCGCGCAAGGTGTGGGCACGCCTGGCCGCACGCGCCGTGCGCGCCACCCAGCCGGAAGACATGATCTACCCGCCATGGGCCGGCCTGCCCGAGCTGCGCACCGCCATCGCCACCTATCTGCAGCTGTCGCGCGGCATCGACTGTACGCCATCGCAGGTATTCATCACCAATGGCTACCGCAACTCCATGGAGCTGATCGCGCGCGCCTTGCTCAAGCCCGGCGATGCCGTGTGGGTGGAGGACCCCGGCTATCCGCCCACCAGTGCGCTGCTGGCCGAAGCAGGCCTGTGCCCGGCCCCGGTATCGGTGGACGGCGAAGGCCTGATGGTGTCGCACGGCGTCGCCACCGCGCCCAACGCCAAAGCCGCCGTGGTCACGCCCGCGCATCAAAGCCCGCTGTGCGTCTCGCTGTCGCTGCCGCGCCGGCTGGCGTTGCTGGACTGGGCATCCCGGTCTGGCGCATGGATCGTGGAGGACGACTACGACGGCGAATACCGCTACGTCAGCCGTCCGCTGCCGGCGCTGCAAAGCCTGGACCGCGATGGCCGCGTGCTCTACTCCGGCACCTTCAGCAAGGTACTGTTCCCGGCGATACGGCTGGCCTACCTGGTGGTGCCGCCCGCGCAGGTGGAGCGCTTCGAGGAAATCACCCGCACCTTCGCGGCAGCCGGTCCGACGCTGATGCAGAAAATCGTCGCCGACTTCATGAACGAAGGCCATTTCGCCCGCCACATCCAGCGCATGCGGCGCCTGTACGCGGAGCGCCGCGAGCTGACTGCCGATGGCCTGTCGTCGGTGCTGGGCAAGCATATGCAGGTTGATCCCCAGCCTGGCGGCATGCACCTGGTGTTGCGCATGAAGGGCTATCACACCGACCGTGCGCTGGCCGCGCGCATGCGCGAAGACGGCATGTCGGCACTGGCGCTGTCCGAACGCGGCGTGCTGCCGCACGGCGCATCGGCGCTGCTGCTCGCGTTTACCAACATTGACACAAAGGCACGGGCGCAGGCGCTGGGCAGGCGCATCCTCATGGCCTACTCCAAATGACTATTCATGGCTCTTCCTGGCTAGGCCATGCAGGCGCACAATGACTCCATCGTAATCAACCGAGGAAGTCATCATGAGCAAGCGTCTGGAAGTATTCAAATTTGCGCCACAAGCCTACAAAGGTTTCGGCATGGTCAAAGAGTATGTGTCGGCAGCCCTGCCGGCCGAGCTGCTGGAACTGGTCTATCTGCGCGTCTCGCAGATCAACGGCTGCGCCTATTGCATTGATATGCACACCCGCGACCTGCTGAAGCAAGGCGTCAAGATCGACAAGGTGGCACTGGTGCCGGTGTGGGAAGAAGCGGAAGCCCTGTTCTCCGACAAGGAACGCGCCGCGCTGGCATGGGCGGAAGTCGTCACCCGTGTCGAGCAAAGCAAGGTGCCGGACGCCGACTATCAAAAAGCCCTGTCGGTACTGAGCGAGCAGGAAATGGCCGATGTCACCGTGGCGGTGGCGCTCATGAACGCCTTCAACCGCTTCGGCGTCTCCATGCGTATGCAGCCGGCCGCGTTGTCGCTTTAAGCAAGTTTAAGGTGTTGGTGTGTTACGCTGAGGGTTTCCCGTAGATTTTTTGCCAAGGAGCCCCCCACGCATGCCCCACAACATCAGCCTGATTACCACTATCGCCGCCGCTCTGGGAGCTGGTCTCCTGTTCGGCTATCTTGCAACGCGCCTGCGATTACCGGCGCTGGTGGGCTATCTGGCTGCGGGCATTATTATTGGCCCGGCCACGCCGGGCTTCGTGGCGGATACTGCACTGGCGAGCCAGCTGGCCGAAATCGGCGTGATGCTGATGATGTTCGGCGTCGGCCTGCATTTCTCTCTCGATGACTTGTGGGACGTACGCAGGGTGGCGCTACCCGGCGCCGTGCTGCAGATTGCCGTCGCCACCGCACTGGGCATGGCATTGGCCCACTTCTGGGGCTGGAGCATCGGCGGTGGACTGGTGTTTGGCCTGGCGCTGTCGGTGGCCAGCACTGTGGTGCTGCTGCGGGCGCTGGAAGAACGCGGCATCCTCGACACCTTCAACGGCCGCATCGCGGTCGGCTGGCTGGTGGTGGAAGATCTGGTTACCGTGCTGGTGCTGGTGCTGCTGCCGGCATTGGCCGGTTCGCTGGGCGGCGAAGTCGATACCTCGCACGGCGGTGGCGGCGACCTGTGGACCACGCTGGCCATCACGCTGGGCCAGGTCACGGCCTTCATCGTTCTGATGCTGGTGGTGGGCCGCAAACTGTTCCCATGGATTTTGTGGCAGGTGGCGCGTACCGGTTCGCGCGAACTGTTCACGCTGTGCGTGATCGCCGCAGCGGTAGGTATCGCTTACGCATCCACGCATTACTTCGGCGTATCGTTCGCGCTGGGCTCCTTCTTTGCCGGCATGGTGCTGCGCGAATCCGCACTGGCGCACCGTGCGGCGGAAGAATCGCTGCCGCTGCGCGATGCGTTTGCGGTGCTGTTCTTTGTCTCGGTCGGCATGCTGTTCGAGCCATCCATCCTGATCGAACAGCCATTGAAACTGCTGGCCGTGGTGGCGATCATCGTGGTCGGCAAATCGGTGGCGGCCTTCCTGCTGGTGTTGGTGCTGCGCTATCCGGCCAAGACCGCGCTGATGGTGTCCGCCAGCCTGGCGCAGATCGGCGAGTTCTCCTTCATCCTGGCCGCACTGGGCCTGTCGCTGAAACTGATGCCGGTGGAAGGCCAGAGCCTGATCCTGGCCGGCGCCATCATCTCCATCGCCTTGAATCCTGTGGTGTTCCACGTGACCAAACCGCTGGAACGCTGGCTGGGTAAAAACCAGGGACTGGCTGCAAAGTTCGACCGTCCGGCCGATCCGCTGGCCGAACTGCCAACCTCCGTGCCGCATGAACATCTGCGCGGCCAGGTGGTGCTGGTCGGTTACGGCCGCGTGGGCCGCCGCATCGCCGCTGGACTCAAAGAGAAAGGCATTTCCTTCGTGGTCGCGGAGCAGAACCGCGAGGTGGTGGACCAGCTGCGCAAGGAAGGTGTGCCCGCTGTAGCCGGCAATGCCGGCGAACCGGCAGTGCTTATCCAGGCCCACATCGCGCATGCGTCCATGCTGGTGATTGCCACGCCGGACACCTTCCACGTCCGCGCGATGATCGAAACCGCCCGCGCGCTCAATCCCAACATCAAGACCGTGGTCCGCACCCACAACGATGAAGAAGCAGACCTGTTGCGCAGCGAGCGCGCCGGAGAAATCTTCATGGGCGAGCAGGAACTGGCCAAAGGCATGACGGCTTATGTGCTCGACAGCTTTGAGAAAAAACAGGACAAACATCATTGAAATACTGGTTGCCTTTGCTGACGCTCGCCGCAGGCGCCGCGTCGGCACAAACCGTTACCGCGACGCTCAGCGTCATTGACCAGAATGCACTTGAGCTGCGCTACGATGTTCCGGCCGCGTGCCAGTCGCTGGAATTTATCAACGATGGCATACGCCCGCAGGACGCGGCCAGCATTCGCGCCGAATGGCAGCCTGCCGACGATTGCGCCACGGTGGACGGGCAGCACGTGCAGCGCAAGGCGCCCAGCTGCGGCAGCCTGCGTTTTCGCATCCCGGCCTCTACGCGCAATCTCGACCGCATCTATCCCTGGGCTTATCCGGTAGGTGAAGGCTTCTTCGCGCATACCAGCGTCTATGCGGTCGCACCGTCATGCGGGCCTGTTAACTGGAAGTTCAGCGCCCCGGGCACGGTTGTTCTCGATGGCGTAGTGGGCGGCACGCAGGCATCGGCGCCAGCGACGCAGGAAAGAGTGAATACCCTGGCGGTGGTGCTGCTGCTTAAGCAGTCCAGTGCCACCACGCACATGGGGCCAGGCTTCACAAAGGACGATGAGCGCTTTGTCACGGATACCCTGCGTGACACGACCGGCTACCTGCATCGCGCCTTGCCGGGGCTGACGATACCGTCGCCCTACGTCGTCGCCTCCGTATCGCCAAATCCTTATAGCTGGCGCGGCGATGTTGCCAACCGTACGATGATACGTCTGACCTTCCCGGTTTCGCCCAGTCCGGAAATGCAGTCCAATGTGCGGACACTGATTGCGCACGAAGCCAGCCACCTCTCGCAGCCATATGAGTGGGCGGATGCCTGGGGCGATGATGGCGCCATGTTTCATGAAGGCGGCGCCGAATTCCTGCGCTGGAGCGCAAGCGCAACCCTGGGCTGGCTGAGTAACGCAAAATTGAAGGATGAACTGGAGTCGGCATTCACCGACTGCCTGGTCGCCAGCAATGGCAAGAGCTGGAGCCGGACCGTGAACCGCCAGTGGGGCCGCACGCCGTATGCCTGCGGCCTGGCCTTCCACGCCATCGGCCTTGAAGGCCAGGGCGATGGGCAGAAGGCAGCATTGGCGCTACGCGACTACTACCGCGACGCCGCAGACAAGCATGCCGCCAGCTTTGCACAGCTGGAGTGCCGCGCAGGTGAGCAATGCAAAACGCGCTGGCTGGCACGTCTGGGCAGCGATGAACCGGTCGCCGCCATCTTCGCAGACTACGCGAAAACGCCTGGTGCTTTGATACGTCCTGCAGCTGCCTGGAGTCTGTCCTTTAGCGCATCCATCGCGAACCTGATGATGAATCAGTTCATGCGCGCCGATTGCAACGGCGGCGTAAGCTACTACAGCGAGCCTTCCGCTTTCCGCATCGCCGCCGGTCCGGCCTGCAAGGCACTGCGCGTGGACATGATCGTCACAGGCGTGGAAGGCCAACCGTTCAATGCAGGCCAGCTGGCATCGCAAGCGGCAAAAACCGCGTGCGATGCGAGACATGAAGTCACGCTGAATCTGAAGAACGGCGACACCGTCAACGTCGCCTGCAATGGGTTCGATGTTCCTGCCGAACCTTACGACGTCGATATCGATGCCGCCCTGAAGCGGCTTACAGGCGCACGGCCAGCTCCGCGCCTTCCTTGATCGCGCGCTTGGCGTCCAGCTCGGCCGCCAGCGCAGCGCCGCCGATCTTGTGGAAGCGCGGCCAGTTCGTATTGGCTTTCGCTTCCTCTTCGCTCGGCATCAACTCCGCGAGGCTGTCCTGGCCCGCGCAGATCACCACGTTATCGACCGACAGCAAACGCTGCTCGCCACCCACGGTGACGTGCAGGCCCTGATCGTCGATGCGGTCATACTGCACGCCGGAGAGCATCACCACGCCATTCCGCGCCAGCACCGCGCGGTGCACCCAGCCCGATGTCTTGCCCAGGCCTGCGCCCGGACGGGAAGTCTTGCGCTGCAACAGATACAGCTGGCGCACCGGTTCCGGCTGCGATGCCGGCACCAGGCCACCTGGCGTATCGCCCTTCATGCTGACGCCCCACTCCCTGGCCCAGACATCCAGCGCCAGCGGCAGCGGGTGGGCAGGATCGTGCAGCAGGAACTCGCCCATATCGAAGCCGATACCGCCGGCGCCGATAATCGCTACACGTTTGCCGACCGGCTTCTTGTCGCGCAGGACGTCCACGTACGACAGCACCTTCGGATGGTCGATACCGTCAATCGGCGGCTTGCGTACCTTGATGCCGGTGGCGACGATCACATCGTCATAGCCCTCGGCCAGCAGCTGCTCGCGCGTCACGCGCACGCCCAGTTTCAGCTTCACGCCGGTCAGTTCGATCTTGCGGCCGAAGTAGCGGATGGTCTCCGCAAATTCTTCCTTGCCCGGCACCTGCATGGCGATCTTGAACTGGCCACCGATGCTGTCGGATCCATCAAACAGCGTCACATCGTGGCCGCATTCCGCCGCCACCGTGGATGCCGACAAGCCGGCAGGCCCCGCGCCGACGACTGCTACACGGCGCTTCTTCACGGCCGGTGCGTACACCAGTTCCGTCTCGTGGCAGGCACGCGGGTTCACCAGGCAGCTGGCGCGCTTGCGGGAGAAGGTGTGATCCAGACAAGCCTGGTTGCAGCCGATGCAGGTGTTGATCTCGTCGCTGCGGCCCTCGGCCGCCTTGATAACGAAGTGCGAGTCGGCCAGGAAGGGACGCGCCATCGAAATCATGTCCGCCTCGCCGCGCTGCAGGATGCCTTCCGCTTCGTTCGGCATGTTGATGCGGTTGGACGCCACCACCGGGATCGTCACCTCCAGACGCAGACGGCCCGCCAGGCTGGCAAAGGCGCCGCGCGGCACCGAAGTGACGATGGTCGGCACACGCGCTTCGTGCCAGCCATAGCCGGTGTTCAGAATCGTGGCGCCGGCATGCTGCAAGGCCTTGGCAACAGTCACCACATCGTCCCAGGTATTGCCGCCTTCCACCAGATCCAGCAGCGAGTGGCGGTACATGATGATGAAGTCATTGCCCACTTCCGCGCGGATGCGTTTCACAATTTCCACTGCCAGGCGCATGCGGTTCTCGATGCTGCCGCCCCAGCGGTCGGTACGCAGATTGGTGCGCGCGCACAGGAACTGATTTAACAAATAGCCTTCGCTGCCCATCACTTCCACGCCGTCGTAGCCGGCCTCGCGCGCCAGCCTGGCGCAGCGGGCGTAATCACGGATGGTTTTCTCGATACCCGCCTCGCTCAGCGCGCGTGGCTTGAACGGCGAGATCGGCGATTTCTTGTCGGAGGCGGACACCACGAACGGCTGATAACCATAACGGCCAGAATGCAAAATTTGCATCAGGATCTTGCCGCCCTCTTCGTGCACCGCCTTGGTCACACGCCGGTGGTTGACCACATCACCCTTGAAGTTGAGCGTACCTCCAAAGGGTAGCAGCCAGCCGGACCTGTTAGGAGAGATGCCGCCGGTGACGATCAAACCCACGCCGCCACGCGCACGTTCGCGATAGAATGCGGCGAGTTTGCCGTAGTTGTAGAAGCGGTCTTCAAGGCCGGTGTGCATCGATCCCATCATGACGCGGTTGCGCAGCGTCGTGAATCCCAGGTCGAGTGGGGCCAGCAAGTGTGGGTATGGTGTAGTTTTCATAATGCCCGCATTAAATCCCAATTCTCTAGATCTGGGCTTCTAAAGTCCGCGCGTGCTGCTCTTGTATTCTGCCACCCTTTCCCGTACGCTGGTCAAATGATGCGATTCCTCTTGTTTTTGTTGTTAGGCGCCAGTTTGGCCACCGTGGCATCAGCGCAGGCGCCCAAGATTGAGCTGCCCAAGCTGGAGGTTTCCGTCAATCGCATCGACCAGGACGGGCAGCATATGTACGAAGTCGACTCCACGGGCACCGTGGCGGCGGCGTTGCCCAAGGTGTGGCGCATCCTCACCGGCTATGAACGCATGTCGGAGTTTGTGCCGGACATGGAGTCGTGCAAAGTCCTGTCCCGCAATGGCAATGAAATCATCATCGAACAATTCGGCGTGGCCCGCTTCCTGTTCATGTCCAAGACCATCCATCTGATTGTGCGCGCCGTGGAGCAGCCGATGTCCTCCATCGACATCTCGCTGATCTCGGGCGATATGAAGCACTATGAGTCGCGCTGGGAACTGGTGCCCGTGCCGGAAACGGGCGGCACCAAAATCATCTACCACGGCAAGCTGCAGCCGAACTTCTACGTGCCCGGCATCCTGGGTTCCAAGATGATACGTGGCGATATCGAGCGCATGATGAGCGCCGTGCTGGCACGCATCGACCGCCGCGATTCGCCGAAAGTCGAAGCGATTCCCCAGAAGGATTAAGCCAGGTAGGTGTCCTGCGAACGCAGTTCAGCGAAATTTTCCAGGCTGCCGATCTTGATGAGCACCGGATTCAGGCTCAATTGCGCCTGCATGGCGCGCCAGGCGAACTGCCATTCCTGTTCCTGTGCTTCGGCCGCAGTCTTGGTGAAGGCGGCGCCCAGTGCGGCACGCGTGCCGTATTCAATCGCACCATCGATGCCCGCCCAGCTAGGCAGCGTACGCTGCACGGCGCGGTGGATGCGCTCACCGAATTCTTCGCTGTTATGGATGATCAGGCAGCTGTCCGACGAGAATAGCTCGAACAGTTTGCGGTCCCACACCTGGGAGAAGCTCAGCGTCAGGCAGCTGTTGGATGGACGCAGGATGAACTGGCCCTGGGTCAGCGCCAGTTCCAGGTCTTCGCGCACGCCGTAGCGGTACAGGGTGGGCGGGCGTTGGTAGTCGTGCATGATGGTCTCACAAAAAAATTATCGCTCCCGCCGTTTATGGCGGTGCGACCGCATCGCCGCCGAGGCGATGAAAATTTCACGCAGCAGCGCGACGAAACTGCCCACCAGGCAGATCACCGCGACCACAAACATGCCGGCTATGTATTTATCGAGGCTGAAGTTGGTGATATCACCCAGGAACAGCATGGCGACAATCAGGCAGACAAACAGGCCGCAGGCCGTCGACAAAAAGATCGACATATTGATCAGGTGCGAACGGCGGTACAGCACGTCCAGCTCATTCAGATACGGGTCGCTATAGGCGACATCCAGCCGGTCTTCCAGCACGCGCGAGCGGTCGATGATGCGCGCCAGCCGGTTGGTCAGCACGATCAGATTGGTGCAGACGCCCGATAGCAGGAACACCGGCGCAATCGCCAGCTGGATGATGTGACCGATATCGCCGGTCTGAATGTTCATGATGGCCATGCGGTGTTGGTCTTATCGATTAGTCTCTAGTGTAACAGCCCGCGTCCCCTCGGGCCGTTTTTCAGGCAAAGGCGCGCTTGCGCTTGAACTGCTCGGTGGCCGCCACCAGCGCGCGCGAAATGCCTTTTTCCATGGCGCCGTGGCCCGCATCCGGGATCACGTTCAGCACCGAACCAGGCCAGGCCTGGTGCAAGCGCCACGCCGATACCGGCGGGCAGATCACGTCGTAGCGGCCCTGCACGATCGTCACCGGCAGGTGGGCGATGCGGCTGACGTTGCGCAGCAGCTGGTCTTCGCTGAAGAAACCCAGGTTGGCCATGTAGTGCGATTCCAGCCGGCCCACGCCCAGGTCCAGCGCATCCGATGGCGGATCTTCCGCCTGCGGCAGCAGGAACACACGGCGGCCTTCAAAGCGGCTCCACGCGCGCACGGCCGGCCAGTGCACGGCCGGGTCGTCGCTCATGATGCGCTTCACATACGCCTGCAGCAGGTTGTCACGCTCCTCGACTGGAATTGGCGCAATAAATTCCGCATGCACCTCGGGATGGAACCAGCGCGCACCATCGAGGAACCAGTCGATCTCCTCCTGCGTGCACAGGAACACGCCGCGCAGCACAAAGCCCAGGCAGCGCTCGGGATGCGCCTCGCCGTACGCCAGCGCCAGCGTCGAGCCCCAGGAGCCGCCAAACACCAGCCATTGTTCGATGCCGCACATCTGGCGCAGGCGTTCGATGTCCTCGATCAGCAGCTGGGTGGTGTTGTTGCGGCACTCGCCCAGCGGCGTCGATTTGCCGGCGCCGCGCTGGTCGAACAGGATCACGCGGTACTGGTCGGGATCGAAGAAGCGGCGATGCTGCGGCGACAGGCCGGCGCCCGGGCCGCCATGCAGGAAGATCACAGGGATGCCGTCAGGATTGCCGACTTCCTCCCAGTAGATGGTATGCAGGTCGTCAACCGCCAGCATGCCGTGACGGCTGGGCGCGATGGGCGGGAACAGGGCGGAAGATGGGTCGAACATGGCTATCCTTTGAGCATCGATAGCAGATTGTACGAAAAAAAACCGGGATCGCGAACGATCCCGGCTTGTGCAGCGCAGCGTGATGCCGCGTCAGGACATATGCTGGCCGCCGTTGATGGCGATATTGGCGCCCGTCACGAAAGCCGCTTCATCCGACGCCAGGTAGGCCACCAGACCGGCCACTTCTTCCGGCTTGCCCAGGCGGGCCATCGGAATTTGCGGAATGATCTTGGTGTCCAGCACGTCTTGTGGAATCTCCATCACCATCTTGGTGCCGATATAGCCTGGCGAGATGGTGTTGACGGTCACGCCCTTGCGCGCGACTTCCAGCGCCAGCGCCTTGGTGAAGCCGTGCATGCCGGCCTTGGCCGCCGAGTAGTTGGTCTGGCCGAACGCGCCCTTCTGGCCGTTGACTGACGAGATGTTGATGATGCGGCCCCAGCCACGCTCCACCATGCCATCGCACACCGGCTTGGTCATGTTGAACACGGAATCCAGATTGGTGGCCATGACGGCGTCCCAGTTCGGCTTGTCCATTTTCTTGAAGGTCATGTCGCGCGTGATGCCCGCGTTGTTGACCAGTACGTCCACCGGACCGATGTCTTTTTCGATCGCGGCGATGCAGGCCTGGGCCGAATCGTAGTCCGACACATCGCATGGATAGGCGCGGAAGTTATAGCCCTGGTCACGCGTGGTGGCCAGCCATTGTTCAACCTTGGGATTGCCAGGGGAATACGTGGTGACAACGCAATAGCCCAAGGCTGACAGTTTGTAACTAATTGCCTCGCCCAGACCACCCATGCCACCGGTTACCAATGCTACTCTTGCCATTATCGTCCCCTCTTAATGAAGCACTCAAAATCGAAGATGGCCCGGCCCCAGGCCGGACCGCAAGTTGTTTTTATTCGCGCTCGATTGCCAGCGCTACGCCCATGCCGCCGCCGATGCACAGCGAGGCCAGGCCTTTCTTGGCATCGCGACGGATCATTTCGTGGATCAGCGTCACCAGCACGCGGGCGCCGGACGCGCCGATCGGGTGGCCGATGGCGATTGCGCCGCCATTGACGTTGATCTTGCTGGTATCCCAGCCCATTTCCTTGTTGACGGCCACTGCCTGTGCAGCAAAGGCTTCGTTGATTTCCAGCAGGTCCAAATCATCCGGCGTCCAGCCGGCCTTTTTCAGGCACAGCTTGGTAGCGGACACTGGGCCCATGCCCATGTAGGCCGGGTCCAGCCCGGACGAAGCGTAGGCTTTGATCTTGGCCAGCACCGGCAGGCCCAGTTCACGCGCTTTACTGGCGGTGGTCATCATCACGGCGGCGGCGCCATCGTTGAGGCCGGAGGCGTTACCGGCCGTCACGGTACCATCCTTGGCAAACGCTGGACGCAGGCCGGCCAGGGCTTCCAGGGTCGAGCCTGGTTTGACGTATTCGTCGGTGTCGAACACGATGCTGCCCTTTTTCTGGACGATTTCCAGTGGCAGGATCTCATCCTTGAATTTGCCGGCTTTCTGCGCCGCTTCCGCCTTCAGTTGCGATTGCAGTGCGAATTCATCCTGTTCCGCGCGCGAAATCTCGTATTTCTTGGCAACGTTCTCGGCGGTCGTGCCCATGTGGTACTGGTTATAGACGTCCCACAGGCCATCCACGATCATGCTGTCCACGGCCTTGAAGTCGCCCATGCGGAAGCCGTCGCGCGAACCATTGATCACGTGCGGCGAAGCGCTCATGTTTTCCTGGCCGCCGGCAATCACGATCTGTGCATCGCCTGCCTTCAGCGCTTGCGCCGCCAGGTGGGTTGCTTTCAGGCCGGAGCCGCAAACGTGGTTGATCGTAAAGCCGGGAATGGTGTTCGGCAGGCCGGACTTGATGACGGCCTGGCGCGCCGGATTCTGGCCCACGCCAGCGGTCAGCACCTGGCCCAGGATGGCTTCGCTGATCAGGTTAGGATCGATATTGGTCTTGGCCAGCAGGCCCTTGATGACATGTGCGCCCAGTTCCGACGCCGGAACCTTGGCCAGGCTGCCGCCGAATTTACCCACACCAGTACGGCCAGCGGCCACAATAACTACATCATCCATTTGATTCTCCAATGCGCCGGCCGCAGCCAGCTAAGTTGAGCAACAACGCGAACTTTTATCATACGCCGTCCACACGGAAGCCGTGGCAGGTTTCGATGGTGCGTCGCCGCGAGGAATCGCCAGGATTATCTAGCAGCATCCGTGCCTGACGACAACCGGTCGGGCACTCATCGTATGCGCTGGTTTCAGCGCCCACTTTGATGCGCATCAAACCCCATGTGTGTATTTTGCAGAAACAGTGTCAATTTGTCACGATAATAATTTGATACCATCAAGTGCGCCAGCGCACTGCTCCCGTATCACATTGACGAAGTCCAGCACATAGGCCTTGTGTTTCTGCGCCTCGGGCACGGAGACGAACAGGTCGCTCCACAGTCCATGTTCGCCGACCGGACGGGCGATTACGTAGTCGTAATCGACATAGTTCTTGATGGCCCAGTTGGACAGCGCGGCAATGCCGCGGCGACTGGCCACCAGCTGCAACACCGCCACCGTGAGCTCGGCGCTGCGGCGCTTGAAGTGGATATGGGCCGGGTTGAGTACTTCGCGGACCAGGTCGATCCGGTGTTCCGGCACCGGATAGGTAATCAGGGTTTCGCCTTCAAAATCAGCCGCTTGCAGGCGACGCTTGGCCGCCAGGCGGTGCTTCTGCGCCATCACGATCAGGGTTTCGTAGCGGAACAGCGGGAAGGTGTTGAACTCTGGCCCATAAGAAGAGCCAATCACCAGATCGGCCTCGCCATTGCGCAGCAGCTCGGCCGGCTCGCTGTGGAAGCCCGACACCAGGTCGATTTCCACTTCCGGCCAGCGCTTGCGGAATTCGTCCATGACCGGCATCAGCCAGTCAAAACAGGTATGACATTCCAGTACCACCCGCAACTGCCCCGTATCTCCCTGCATCAGGCGCGCAACCTCACGCTCCGCCGTCTCAATTTCCGGCAACAGCATATCCGCCAGCTTGAGCAGGCGGGAACCCGTGGCAGTAAAGCCGATCGGCACCGATTTGCGCTCAAACAGCGGGCCGCCATAGCGATCTTCCAGCAATTTGATCTGGTGGGACAGGGCCGACTGCGTCAGGTTGAGCAGTTGGGCAGCACGCACCAGACTGCCGGCCGAGCGCAGTGCGCTCAGAGTGCGTAGATGGCGTATCTCTAGCATGGCCTATTAGCTATATTCATGTGTAAGCGAAAAATCTTTCATTTTAATGATAGACCGGTTGCCGCACACTTTAGCGCACCAATATGAAATGCAGATGACAAGCAAACAAGATCAAAGCCGCATATTTGCTGGCGCACACGCTAGACTGCCCTCCCCTTTCCTGATTTTCCACAGTAGAATGCTGGTGCCTGCGCATGCGCGCGAGGATAACCCTGATACTGTCGCCCATGTCCAAGAGCCTGTTTCAAAAGCCCATAGAAATTAAGATTTCCACCGTTGTCGCCGTGTCCGCCATCCTGGCCACGGCCGACCGCATCGCTCTCGACGCCGCACTGGCTGAAATGACCGGTGGCACCGCCGACTTCTTTGAAGACGATTTGACCGTGATCGACGTTGCCGCAGTGCCGGCCGGCGGCGATCCGATCGACTGGGGCGGCCTGATCGCCCTGCTCAAAAAATACCGCCTGAACCCGGTCGCCGTGCGCAATGCGCCGCCAGAAATGGCTGCCGACATCGCCGCCCACGGCCTGAGCCTGGAAACCGCCAGCGCCAAGCCGCGTGAAGAGGAGCCGGCACCGAAGCCGGTACCGGTCTCGACTGCTGCCCCGGCGCCAGTCGCCGTGGTGGCCGCCCAGGCCCAGCCGCCTGCCGCTGCAAGCCACGGCACCGACGTCATGATCATCGACACGCCGGTGCGTGCCGGCCAGCGCATTTACGCGCGCGGCTGCGACCTGGTGGTCACCGCCGTGGTCAACAACGGCGCCGAAATCATCGCTGACGGCAGCATTCACGTGTACAACACGCTCAATGGCCGCGCACTCGCCGGCGCCTCGGGCAATGCCCAGGCCCGGATATTTGCATTGAATATGTCGCCGGAACTGGTTTCCATCGCCGGCGTCTACAGTACGTTTGAAGACGGATTCCCTCAGGAATATGCACGTTCGCCCACGCAAATTCGCCTGGTCGGTGACAGAATCGATATATCATCTGTCAATACTGCAAACCGCGCTTAAGCACACCACTCTGAAAAGGATTATTCGTGGCAAGAATTATTGTTGTAACGTCCGGCAAGGGCGGTGTCGGTAAAACCACCTCCAGCGCCAGCTTCTCGACCGGCCTCGCCATGCGCGGCCACAAAACCGCTGTCATCGACTTTGACGTCGGCCTGCGTAACCTGGACCTCATCATGGGCTGCGAACGCCGCGTGGTCTACGACCTGATCAATGTGATCAACAAGGAAGCGACGCTGACCCAGGCGCTGATCAAGGACAAGCATTGCGACAACCTGTTCATCCTGCCGGCGTCCCAGACCCGCGACAAGGATGCGCTGTCGGAAGACGGCGTGGAAATCGTGCTGCACGAGCTCATCAACATGGGCTTCGAGTTCATCATCTGCGATTCGCCGGCCGGTATCGAGCATGGCGCGCTGATGGCGCTGACCTTTGCCGACGAAGCCATCATCGTGACCAACCCGGAAGTATCGTCGGTGCGTGACTCCGACCGCATTCTGGGCATCATCCAGGCCAAGTCGCGCCGCGCGCAGACTGGCGGCGAACCGGTCAAGGAGCACCTGCTGATCACCCGCTACTCGCCTAAACGCGTGGAAGCGGACGAAATGCTGTCGTACGAAGATGTGCAGGAAATCCTGCGCATTCCACTGGTGGGCATCATTCCGGAATCGGAACAGGTGCTGCATGCATCGAATCAGGGCAATCCAGCGATTCACTTCAAGGGCACCGATGTTGCGGAAGCCTACGAAGATGTGGTGTCGCGCTTCCTGGGCCAGGAACTGCCGCTGCGCTTTACCACGTATGAAAAGCCAGGCCTGCTGCAGCGTATCTTCGGGAGCAAGTAATCATGGCACTGCTTTCTTTCCTGTTTCCGCCTAAACCAAAAACCGCGACTGCGGCCAAGGAGCGGCTGCAGATCATCATTGCGCGCGAGCGCAGCGGCCGCGCCGGTCCGGACTTCCTGCCGGCGCTGCACAAGGAACTGATCGAGGTGATTTCCAAGTACACCAAGGTCAACGCCGACGACATCAAGATTTCGCTGGACCGCCAAGGCAACCTGGAAGTCCTCGATGTCAACGTGGTCCTGCCGGACGCGTAACTACGCCGGCTGGTGCACGCCAGCCGACAGCAGTTCCTGCGCCACCTTGGCGCACGCCTCCACATGCTGGTAGCCGATCTGGCGGAAGGCGAAAAAGCCGATGCTGGCCGAGGCCAGCTGGCCTGCCAGCGGCACCAGCTTGCTGGCCTGGCGCGCCACCGTCTTGAAGCCGGTTTTACGCAATAGCTGCATCACCACTTCCCGCGTTACCAGTTTTCCCACCAGCATGCCGCCGACGCCAATCGCCGCTTCATAGGCGATCAGGCGGAATTTCGGCTGCAGCCGTTCGATCTGCTGCTCGGACAAGCCAAACTCCTGATTGATGTCGTCAATCAGCAGCGCAAACAGGCGCAGGTCGGAAACAATATCCAGCCCCGGAATCGGCACCGCCGCCATGCCCGCCGACACCATCGCGCGCCGGCGCACCAGCTGGCGGCAGCGTTCCCGCACATCGGCGATGTCACGTTGCGAAGCCGGCAACAGCGTCCAATTTGTGTCTTTTTTGCTGCTCATCCGCCCTCCAGTATGGCGCTGTTCATTCTTGCCATTTTTCAACTTCTGCATTGAATTCAGCGTTTTTCCAGTGTACCGTGTAATGAATATGCGGGTGCGTACTGTGAAAACAAGTATTGTCATAAAAACATATTTGATGTTTTTAGAAAAAATAATTGGCGTTTTTGCTAACTGATTTGTAAATCTCTGTTATATTCGGAGTGACTTCTCCTTAACAATTTTTCCAGCAGGCAGCAGTATGAGAATTGCCGTACTCGACAACGACCGTAGCCAGGCGGATTTGATTTGCCAGGTCCTGACCTCCGCCGGCCATATTTGCCACAGTTTCCAGACCGCCAAAGATGTTCTGGCGCAATTGCGCAAGGACAGCTATGACATGCTGATCCTCGACTGGCAGGTAGTGGACCTGAGCGGCGCCGAAGTCATGCGCCGCGCCAAGGAAAAACTGCCGGAGAACGCGCCCGTGCTGTTCCTGACCACCAGTTCCGGCGAAGACGACATCGTGGCCGGCCTGGCCGCCGGCGCCGACGACTACATGATCAAGCCGCTGCGCCGCAGTGAAATGGTGGCCCGCGTGCAAGCCCTGCTGCGCCGCGCCTATCCGGCCCAGAACGGCGCCGAACAGCTGCAATTCGGTCAATACATCTTTGAAACCCGCCCGGGCCGCCTGCTCATGGACGGCATAGTGTTGGACGTGACCCACAAAGAGTTCTACCTGGCACTGTTATTTTTCCGCAACATCGGCCGTCCGCTGTCGCGCGCCTACATCCATGAAGCCGTGTGGATACGCGAAACCGCCGTGCCGTCGCGCACCATGGACACCCACGTTTCCCGCGTCCGCAACAAGTTGCAATTAAAGCCAGAAAATGGTTTCCGCCTGGTGCCGGTCTACAGCTACGGTTACCGCCTGGAAAAGCTGGGAGCCTGAGCAAACTGCTCGGTCTTTAAGCAGTCCGCAGGGCAACACCCAGGCAGGCACGGTATAATGTCCGCATATTTATCGCCTGGACCCGAAATGCAGCTGCTTGCCGTCGGCCTCAATCACACCACCGCTCCGGTCTCGCTACGCGAGCAGCTGGCGTTCGCCCCGGATCAGCTGGGGCAGGCGGTGATGGCGGCGCGTTCGTGGTTTGAACGCATCGACCACCGTGGTTCCGATGAAGCGGCCATCCTGTCGACCTGCAACCGCACCGAGTTGTATGCCGCCAGCACCGTGCCCGATCCGCTCGACGCCGGCGCCCATTTCCTGGCCGATTTCCACAAGCTCAATTACGCCGAACTGCGCCCGCACCTGTACATGCTGCCGCAGCACGACGCCGTGCGCCACACCTTCCGCGTCGCCTCCGGGCTGGACTCGATGGTGCTGGGCGAAACCCAGATCCTCGGCCAGATCAAGGACGCCATCCGCACCGCCGATGAAGCGGGCGGCCTGGGCACCTATCTGCACCAGCTGTTCCAGCGCTCGTTCTCGGTCGCGAAAGAAGTCCGCAGCACCACCGAAATCGGCGCCCACAGCGTGTCGATGGCCGCTGCTGCGGTGCGCCTGTCGCAGCGCATCTTCGACAAGATCTCCGAGCAGAACGTGCTGTTCATCGGCGCCGGTGAAATGATCGAACTGTGCGCCACCCACTTCGCGGCGCAGAATCCGAAATCCATCACCATCGCCAACCGCACGCTGGAACGCGGCGAAGTGCTGGCCCACCGCTTCGGCGGCCGCGCCATCCGCCTCGCCGATTTGCAGGACAAGCTGCACCAGTACGACATCGTGATTTCCTGCACCGCCTCGTCGCTGCCGCTGATTGGCCTGGGCATGGTGGAACGCGCGATCAAGGCACGCCGCCACAAGCCCATGTTCATGGTCGACCTGGCCGTGCCGCGCGATATCGAACCGGAAGTGGCGCGCCTCAACGACGCCTTCCTGTACACCGTCGACGACCTGGGCAAGGTAGTCCAGACCGGCATTGAAAACCGCCAGGCTGCCGTCGCGCAGGCCGAAGCCATCATCGAAACCCGCGTGCAGTCCTTCATGCACTGGATCGACGACCGCGCCGTGGTCCCCGTGATCCAGCACCTGCAGGAAAACGGCGAAGCGCTGCGCCAGATGGAACTGGAACGTGCCCGCAAGATGCTGGCCAAGGGCGAGGACGTCGACGCCGTGCTGGAAGCCCTGTCCAAGGGCCTGACCGCAAAATTCATGCACGGCCCGCAGCAGGCGCTGCACCGTGCGCAGGGCGAAGAACGCGCCCAGCTGGCAGAACTGCTGCCACAGATGTTCCGCGGCCGCCGTTAGCTGCAGCCGCTTGCAGGACCACCTCCTGCGTTGTATCCCTTTCCGTCGCCACCTGCGCGGCAAACGTCTCACTTTCCAAGAAATACGCTATGAAACCATCCATGCTGGCCAAGCTCGATCAACTGGCAAACCGTCTGGTCGAACTCGATGAATTGCTGATGTCCGAAGGCGCCACCGATAATATGGACAGCTACCGCAAGATGACCCGCGAGCACGCCGAAATCGGCCCGCTGGTCGCGGTCTACAAGTCCTACCAGGAAGCGCTGGGCGACATCGACGCCGCGCAGGAAATGCTGGCCGATCCGGACATGAAGGAATTCGCGCAGGAAGAAATCGAAGCCGCCAAAACCCGCACCGCCGAACTGGATCTGGAACTGCAGAAAATGCTGCTGCCAAAAGACGCCAACGACGAGCGCAACATCTTCCTGGAAATCCGCGCCGGTACTGGCGGCGATGAATCGGCGCTGTTCGCGGGCGACCTGCTGCGCATGTACACGCGCTATGCCGAACGCAATCGCTGGCAGGTGGAGATGGTGTCGGAATCCGCGTCCGACCTGGGCGGCTACCGCGAAGTCATCGTGCGCCTGGTCGGCAACGGCGTGTACTCGAAACTGAAATTTGAATCCGGCGGCCACCGCGTGCAGCGCGTGCCAGCCACCGAGACGCAAGGCCGCATCCACACCTCCGCCTGCACCGTGGCCGTGATGCCGGAAGCGGACGAAGTGGAAGACGTTAATATCAATCCGTCCGAGCTGCGCATCGACACCTACCGCGCCTCGGGCGCCGGTGGTCAGCACATCAACAAGACCGACTCCGCGGTCCGCATCACCCACCTGCCGACCGGCATCGTGGTGGAGTGCCAGGATGACCGTTCGCAGCACAAGAACAAGGCGCAGGCCATGAAGGTGCTGGCCACCCGCATCAAAGACGTGCAGCTGCGCGAACAGCAGGCCAAGGAAGCGGCTACGCGTAAGAGCCTGATCGGTTCCGGCGACCGCAGTGAACGCATCCGCACCTACAACTACCCGCAAGGCCGCATGACCGACCACCGCATCAACCTGACCTTGTACAAGCTGGACTTCATCATGGACGGCGACCTGACCGAGTTGACCAATGCCCTGACCACCGAACACCAGGCAGAACTGCTGGCAGCCCTGGGCGACTAACCCCAGATGAAGGGGTCTGACCCCGTCCGGGGTCAGACCCCCGGCAGCGGTGTGCGGGTCAAATTTAAGAGCCGCCTAAGACCTCCCTGACAACATTGTGCGAAAATTGCCGGCATTTACCCCACCGGATCACTTCATGATACATACCCGTTCCCTGCTGCTGTCCATCGCCATCGGCGCCTTTGGCCTGATCGGCGTCGCCCTGTATCTGCAGCACGGTCTGGACATGCTGCCATGCCCGCTGTGCGTGATCCAGCGCTACCTGTTCATCGCCATCGGCGTGTTCGCGCTGATCGGCGCCTACACCAGCAAGCCGAAAGCACTGGCCGGCGTCGGCCTGCTGGCGGCGCTGGGCGGCCTGTTCACGGCCGGCAAGCATCTGTGGGTGCTGGCGCATCCTGGCCTGTCCTGCGGCATCGACCCGATGGAGACCTTCCTCAACAAGATCCCGACCGCGACCTACCTGCCGTTCCTGTTCCAGGCCGATGGCCTGTGCGAAGACGCGCTGGCGCCATGGTTTGGCCTGTCGATTCCGCAGTGGTCCTTCCTGTGGTTTGGCCTGTTCACGCTGTCGCTGGGCTGGCTGCTGATCCGCCGCGTACGATGATCGACACTGTCCACGCCATCCAGGCCGGCGTCACCCTCGCCGCGCTGCAACGGCAGTCGCTGCTGGAGGCGCTGGACAACCGCGTGCTGCTGTGCCACGCGCTGGAGCTGAACCGCATCGCCCTCATCACGCAGTCCGAGCGCGCGCTGAGCGAAGACGAAGCGCAGCGCTTCGCCGCGCTGGTGCAGCGCCGCCTTGCCGGCGAACCGATTGCCTACATCGTCGGCCAGCGTGAGTTCTTTGGCCTGCCGTTTGAAGTCAGCAGCGCCGTGCTGATCCCCCGTCCCGATACCGAACTGCTGGTCGAACTGGCCATGGACCGCCTGCCCGCGCAAGGCCGCGTGCTGGACATGGGCACCGGCAGCGGCGCCATTGCCGTCTCGCTGGCCCACACACGCAAGGATGCCGACGTCACCGCGCTCGATGTCAGCGCCGACGCACTGGCCGTCGCCAGCCGCAACGCCAGCAACAACAACGCCCGCGTCACCTTCCTGCAGAGCGACTGGTACAGCGCGCTGCAAGGCGCCGCAACGTTTGACGTCATCGCCTCCAACCCGCCCTACATCGCCAGTGGCGACCGTCATCTGGCCGAAGGGGATCTGCGCTACGAACCGGTGGGCGCACTGACCGACCATGCGGACGGCCTGTCCGCGCTGCGCATCATCATTGCCGGCGCACCGCCGCATCTGAAGCCGCAAGGCTGGCTGCTGATGGAGCATGGCTACGACCAGTCGGCCGCCGTGCGCGCGCTGCTCAGCGACGCCGGCTACACGGAAGTGCAGAGCTGGTGCGACCTGGCCGGCATCGAACGCGTCACCGGCGGCCGCCTCAAAGCCTGATCTCCAGCCGGCGGCGCAAGGCCGACAGCAGCATCGCGGCCGGCGCCGGCTTGTACATCACCTCGATAAAATCCGTCGGCCGCAGCGGCGGCAGCAGCGTGTGCAGCAGCACCGGCGGCGCCTCCTCGCGCGGCCAGATGTCCCACACGCTTTCATCGGCGCACAGGATCAGCGACGGATCGCGGTCTCCGGGTTCATACTGCACATCGAATTCCGCGCTTTCCAGTATCTCGCTCAGATAGTCCTGCATCGGCTGGTGCGGCTCCAGCAGCAGGATGGCATGGCCGCTGCCGAACGGCTCGGGCCAGTCGAAATGCGGTGTCGGCGGCATCGCGTCCTGTTCCTCGGCCAGCGGCACGCGGATGGCAAACCGCAAGGCATCGCCGCTCTGCTGTAAAACGCCGCCCATGGCGCGCACCAGGTGCGCGGCCACCATTACCCCGGGCAGGATGCGATCGTCGCTCAGCGCGGCGGTAACGTCGCTCCACGGGCCATCGGCCACGCCGGCCTGGAAGGCCAGCGCCACGTCGCCCGGAAAATTCAGCGCCCGCAGCGCCATCTGGCCACCGGCATGGTCGCGCAGCCGCGCCAGCACCTGCGCCAGGCGCCGCGCATCCAGCACCGCCAGCGCCGGCAGCTCGCTGTTGTCGTGGCTTACGTGCCGCATCAGCGCATGCAGGTAGGCCGGCGCCGGCGCCAGTTCCGGCGCCTGCAATTCGAAACGCGCGCATTCCTGCAAGTCCGACAACCATTCAAGCTGGCGCCGTGCTTCATTCTCAAGCGTCAGTACATCCACCCAGCCGGTACTGGCGCTGGTGGCAATGCGCGCCAGCGGCGCGCGCAGGTCATGGTTCAGGGCCGCCAGCAAGCGCGCGCGGACGCGCACCGCGTCCAGGTCTTTGCGGCTCATGGCCGCACCGCCGGATGGCGCATCGCCTGGCGGTAGGCGGTGGGCGTGAACTCCACGCGCTCACGGAACGCAGTAGCGAAATTGGCAGCGCTGCTAAAGCCGGTCTGCTCGGCGATCTGCTGTACGCTCATATCGGTATCGGCCAGCAGATGCCGGCCACGCCGTATCCGCGCTTCGCTCAAATAGGCGAACACCGTCATCCCCACGTAATGGCGGAACACATGCGACAGCCGCTTGTCGTAGGTCCCCAGGGCGCGCGCGATACCGGCCAGCGTCAGCGGCGCGGCCAGGTTGTCTTCGATCAGGCGCATGGCCGCAGTGGCCACCACCTCGTCAGGATCATGCAACGCCGGCATCGCGGCCGGCGTCAGCGCGGTAGGCTGGGCGGCCCTGCGCAAGCCGGACAGCTCCAGGTGAATGCGTACCCGCGCAAACACCTCGGCCGGGTGGTAGGGCTTGGCGACGAAGTCCACGCCGCCCATCGCCAGGCCGGCGACGCGTTCATCCGGCTCATCCAGCGCGCTGAGGAAAATTATCGGAATCGAATGGGTGACGGGATTGGCCTTGAGCAGGCGGCAGGCGGCAAAGCCATCCAGCCCCGGCATGCGGACATCCAGCAAAATCAGGTCGGGTGGCGAGGCCAGTGCGGCCTGGTAGCCAGCCATGCCATCGGAGGCACTGCGTACGTGATACAGCTGGCGGCGCAGCAAATCGGTCAGGAAGCGCAGCTCCTCCCGTTCGTCATCGACGATCAGGATGCCGGGCCTTGCTTGCTCGGTGGTAGTCAGGGCTAGGATGGCGTGCTCCCGTTCAGAAACTACGCGCCGATTATGCCTTCATTTTTTCGCGTTGGTGCAGTTCCTCCTCCAGCAAAACAGTTTTCGCTTGCGCCAGAATGGCAATCTACAAGCTACCGATCAAACTCAAGCCATTGGCGCCGAACTGGCTGCCGACCAGCGTGACGTCGTTGGCCAGCAAGGCCACCAGGTCGGCACGGCTATGGTTGTCCAGGTAAGCGTCCCATTGCGCCAGCACGTTGGCGCCCGGAGCCTGGTGCACGGTGTTCTGGTACAGCAGTGTGATAAAGGTGTTGTCGTCCATCGCGCCGAAGCGCTGCACGAATTCCGGCGACTGTACAAAACCGTTGGCCAGCGCACTGCCATGCAAACCACCGGCGGCCCAGAACTGGAAGCCGACGAAGTCACCGGCACGGCCCAGGGTCAGGTGGTACAACATGCCGATTTCCTGCAGCGTGGCAGCGCCGATCTGGGTGAAGCCCAGGTCCAGCGTGGTGCCATTGAATTCGCCTCGTTCGATTTGCAGGATGGTGTCCTGCCCGCCATCCTGCTCGCCGATCGTCACCTCGCCGCCGCTGGTCAGCGACAGCGAGTAGTTGGCCGCCGCACCGCTGTAGACCACCGTATCGATGCCGTCGCCCCCCACCAGCCGGTCGGAGCCGGCGCCGCCAGTCAGCCGGTCGTCGCCGGAATTGGCGATCCAGCCCTGCTCCTGCGTCAGCAACTGGCTGCCCAGCGCCATGCCGTCATTGCTGAGCCATGCGGCGCGGTGATCGCTGCTCAGGGCAATATCGGCCAGCACACTGGCGCGCACGCTGGTATCGCCCGGCGCCTCGTCCAGGCGGGACAGCCACGGCGCCAGCGCCGCTTCGGCGGGCTTGGCGCCCAGCGCGTTTTCCAGCAGGCGCGCCACGTAATCGTGATTGTTCAGCGCATTCAGGTTTTGCTGCGCTTCGACCGGCATCAGGAAGCCTTCCGCCAGTTGCTGCGTGCTGAGTTCCGGATGGGTAAGCCAGAAGTTCAAGCCCACCAGGTCCGGTTCGCGATGGAAGGCCGCGTGATACAGCAGCGACAAGGTCTCCAGCCGCGCCGCATCGGCATTCGCGAAGTGCAGCAGCGCGACGCCGCCGTTCAGTTCCGCCGCAGTCACCGTCTCCACTTGCGTGGCGCCGGTTATCGCCATCTGATGCTGACCTACCACCTTGCCATCCTTGAGGAAGAAGTGCCACTGGCCAGCATCGCTACGGCCGCCTTGCAGCACATCGTTGCCGGCGCCGCCCACCAGCGTATCGTTGCCCTTGCCGCCGGCCAGCACGTCATCGCCGTCGCCGCCATCGAGATAGTCGTTGCCGGCAGCGGTGGCCAGGATGTCATTGCCGCCATTGCCATACAGGGTGTCGTTGTCGACGCCTGCCGACAGCACGATGCGCTGCGCCTCGCCATCACCGATGAAGAAGTTCTTGCCGGCCCCGCCCTGTACATTGGCAGCGCCGATGATGGCGGCAAAATCCACATCATCCAGCTGCAGGCCTATGCCCTGCGGCAGCGCGCGCGCATCGACCACCAGCGCAATCGCCGTGTTGTCTGCCGCCGCTGCGGCTGGCGCTGCGCTATGCAGGGCGTGGGCGCCGCCGCTGGTCACCGCGTCGCCGCCGGTAATCATCAGTACCGCGTCGGCGGCCGCCGCGGTGGCGTTCATGGTCAGCGTCGCATGCTGCAATTGCACGGCAGGGTCCAGGCTATTGAGGAACTGCTGCGCCTGGGATTCCATGGCCGCGCGCGTCGCCTGGCCGGCAGCGGTGTGGTCATCGATACGGCCAATCAGGTCCGTCAGCGCTGCACCGCCGCTGAGCAGCACCGATGGGCCTTGCGCTTCAAAGCCCACTCCGATTGGCACGCTGACCACCAGCGTGGTGCCGGGGTTCTGGCCATTGGGCGCCAGTCCGATCGGAATGTCGGCCAGATTGGCGTGGCTGGTGGTGGTGTCTTCGGGACGGCTGGACGTGATGATCGGCACCGTGACGGTACGCGTCGGCAGGCCACTGACCGGATCAGTGCCATCCAGCGTATGAATCACCACCCCATCCACGGTGGACGGCGTGCCGGGCACCTCCGGCGTGTTGGTATCCACCGGTACCAGCAGGAAGGTGAATGCAGAATTCACGTTGCCGGCGGCGTCCGTGACGACACCCGTGTTGACCGCCACCGTCAACGGCACCGTGCTGTTGGGCGGCGGCGTAATCACCACCTGATAGCTGGTGCCGCTACCGGTGAAGCTGGTCACCGTGCCGCCCACCACAATCAGATCCGCCAGCGTCAGTGCCGCCGGGTCGCTCAGCGTCAGCGTAATGACTGCGCTCTGGCCTTGCGCCACTGTGGCGAGATTGCTGGCCAGCGCCACCGTCGGGTCCACTGTATCGACCGTGTAGGGCGCCGCATAGGCGGTGCTGAAATTGCCGGCGGCGTCGATCACGCGCACGATCAGCGTGCTGCTGCCGGACAGCGTCTGGTTGCTGGTCCAGCTGCTGGCCCCCACTGCGATGCTGAGATTCTGCCAGCTGACGCCATTGTCGAGCGAAATCTGCACCACATCGCCGGCCGCCAATGGTGCGCTCAGGTTACCGCTCAAGGTTTGCACCGGCTGGTTGGTAATCAGATCGCCGCCGGTGCCGCTATCGGCCGAGAACTGCACTCCACCGGCAGTGGCGGACGGCGCCAGCGTATCGATCTGCAGTGCGGGAATGGCGCCGGCCGCCCCCGCATTGCCGGCGGCATCCTGGTAAGCGCCACCGACCGAGATGGTGGCGTTGCCGGCTGCCACCCCGGAATTCGGCGTAAAGGTCGCCGTGTACACCAGCGGATTGCTGGTGGCGGTCAGCGGACCAAGCGTACCGCCAGTGACACTGATGTCGCTGGCACTGAAGCCCACCGGCGCTTCGGAGAAGGTGAAGGTGATCACGGCCGGCGTTACATTATTGGCAGTGGCGACGTCGCTGCTGATCGTCACCGTAGGCACCGACTGGTCCAGCGCATAGGGCGTGATGGTTTCGGCGCTGTGGTTGCCGGCGGTATCCGCCACGCGCACGCGCATCACACCGCTGGCGGTCAGCATGTGCGCCAGGCTCCAGCTGGTGCCGGTCACGGTGGCGACATCCCAGGTGACGCCATTGTCAAACGACACCTGCACCATTTCCCCGGCCCCCAGCGCTGCCGACAGCACGCCGCTCACCACCTGCGAAGGATTCGAGGTCACCAGGTCGGTATTGCTGCTGCCGGTATCGTTGGAGAACAGCGGCCGGCCGACGGAAGCGGAGAACGGCGCCAGCGTATCCATGCTGATGCCCGCCGACGCGCCACCCAGGCCAAGGTTGCCAGCGAGGTCGCTGTACACGTTCGGCGCCACACTGATGCTCGCCGTGCCAGCGTTGACACCCGGTGTCGGCGTGAACAGCGCGGTGTACACCAGCGGGTTGGCCGTCGCGCCAAAGCCGCTCAAGGTTCCGCCCACCGCCGTGATATCGCCGACGGCAAAGCCCTGCGGCGTCTCGCTGAAGGTGAACGTAATCAGCGCCGTCTCGCCCGCCTTCAGTGACGCTGCGCTGCTGCTGATGACGACCGAAGGCGGCTGCGCATCGACATTCGCCACCGTCACCACACCGCTGCCCGCACCGGGATTGCCGGCCGCATCGGTATAACTGGTGGCGCCGATCGCCACCGTGGCCGGGCCGTTGTAATTGGCCAGCGGCGTGAACGAGGCCGTGTACACCAGCGGATTGGCAGTGGCGGCCAGACCCGTCACACTGATGCCGGCGACGGTCAGATCGCCCGCAGTAAAGCCATGCGGCGCTTCGGTAAAGGTAATCGTGAGCGTGCCCGTATCGCCCGCCTTGACGTTGACGACGTTGGAGGAAATGCTGACGCCGGGTGGCGTCATATCCAGCACATAGGCCGACGAACTGGCCGGGCCATGGTTGCCCGCGCCGTCCGTCACGCGCACTTGCAGCACATTGCTGGCCGTCAGAATCACCGGTGTCGGCAGCGCCCATGCCGTGCTGCCGATAGCGGAAGTTGCGGGCACCCAGGTAGCGCCATTGTCCAGCGAGACTTCGACGCTTTCGCCGGTCTGCAGGCTGGCGGTCAGCGTGCCGCTCACGGATTGCAGAGGATTGCTGGTAATCAGATCGGCGTTGCTGATGCCGTTATCGTTGGAGAAAATGACCGAAGCGCCCGTGGTGCCTGGCGCCATGGTGCTGTAGTTGATGGTCGGCGTGGCCGCCACCACGCCGGCATTGCCAGCGGCATCGAGGAAACTGCCCGCGCCGACCGACACCGTGCCGCTGCCGGAGGACACGCCGGCGGTCGGTGTGAATAAGGCGGTGTACACCAGCGGATTGGCGGTCTGGCCAAAGCCGCTCAGCGTACCGCCGCTGACGCTGATGTCGCCCAGCGTGAAGCCGACCGGCAGCTCGTTGAAGGTGAAGGTGATGGTGGCCGATTCGCCTATCCGCAGATTGGTGCTGCTGCTGGTGATATTCAGCGATGGCGGACTGGTATCGACCGAGATCAACGGCGAAGCCGCCGCCCCGCCGTTGTTACCGGCGGCATCCATGTACATGCCTGGCGCCAGCGTCACGCCGGACGTACCACCGGACAGGCCGGCCGCTGGCGTCAGCACCACCGTGAACACCGACGCGCTCACTGCGGTAAAGCCGCTCAGCGTGCCGTTGAGCGGCACCAGGTCGCTCAAGGTAAAGCCGACCGGCGCTTCGCTGAACGTAAAAGTCAGCGTGGCGGAATCGCCCGCCTTGAGTGCCGTGGCGCTGCTGGTGACGGTCATGGTCGGCGCCACCAGGTCCAGCACATAGGCGGCCGAGAACGCAGGCCCGGTATTGCCCGCATTATCGGCAACGCGCACCTGCAAGGTGCCACTGCCGGTCAGCGATTGCGGTGTCAACGCCCAGGCACTAGGCCCCGTGGCCAGGGCATTCAGCCAGGTGACGCCGTTATCCAGCGAGACCTGCACCTGTTCGCCCGCCATCAGCGGCGCACTGAGCGTGCCGCTGATGATCTGCGCTGCGGCATTGGTAATCAGATCGCTGTTACTGACACCGTTATCCGCCGAGAAGCTGACCGAGGCGCCGCTGGTGGTGGGCGCCAGCGTATCAATCGAGATCGGTGCACCGGCCACATTGGACCCGACATTGCCGGCAGCATCCGTATAGACGCTGCCGGCCACGCTGATGACGCCATTGGCGGCGGCGACGCCCGCATTCGGCGTATAGGTGGCGGTGTACACCAGCGGATCGCTGGTGGCGGTCAGTCCGCTCAGCGTGCCGTTGGTGGCGCTGATATTCCCCAGCGTGAAGCCGGCAGGCGCATCGCTGAAGGTGAAGGTAATGGTGGCGGTATCGCCGATCTTGAGCGCACTGGCGCTGCTGGTGATGGCTAGCGTGGGCGCCTGCGTATCAACGCTGATGGCAGGCGAGCTGCCGCCGCTGCCGTTATTACCGGCGGTGTCGGTGTACAGATTGTTCCCCAGCGTGACGCTCGCATTGCCGGTGAGGCCAGCCGTCGGCGTCAGCACCACCGTGTACACCAGCGGGTTGGCGGTGGCGGTGAAGCCGCTCAGCGCGCCGCCCGTGGCGATCAGATCGCCCAGCGTAAAGCCGGCTGGCTGCTCGCTGAACGTGAAGGTAATGGTGGCGCTCTGGCCAATCTTGAGCGTGCTGGTGTCGCTGGTGATGTTGACGGTCGGTGGCGTGTTGTCCAGCAGGTAGTTGAAGGTGCTGACCGTGCCGTGGTTGCCATTGCTGTCGCTGACGCGCACTTGCACCGTGCCGGTGCTGGTCAGCGTCTGTCCGGTCAGCGCCCAGGAGTTGCCGCCTGCCGTAGCATTGGCGGTGGTCCAGGTGGTGCCGTTGTTGAGCGAGACCTCGACGATATCGCCCAGGCTCAGCACACCGCCGCCCAGCGTACCGGCGATGGTTTGCGCTGCCACATTGGTAATCAGGTCGGTGCTGCTGCTGCCCGTATCCGCTGAGAACAGCACGGTGCTGCCGACCAGTCCCGGCGCCAGCGTGTCGATGCTGATTGGCGACGACGAACTGGAACTGCCCGCATTGCCGGCGATGTCCGCATACGCGCCGTTGGCCACGCTGACCACTGCATTGGCGCTGGCCACATTGGCAGCCGGCGTGAAGACTGCCGTGTACACCAGCGGATTGGCCGTCTGCACCAGATTGCTGATCGTGCCGTTGGTGGCACTGATGTCACCCAGCGTGAACTGCGCCGGCGTCTCGCTGAACGTAAAGGTGATGACCGCCGTGCCTGTGCTGTTCAGTGAAGCGGCGCTGCTGCTGATGTTCAAGGTTGGCGCCAGCGTATCGACACTGATGGCGCTCATCACACCGCCCACGCCGAGATTGCCGAGGCTATCGCTGAAGGTGCCGCTGGCAATGCTGATATTGCCCGTGCCGTTGGCGACACCGGCATTGGCCGTGAACACCGCCGTGTACACCAGCGGATCGGCGGTGGCGGTAAAGCCGCTCAGCGTGCCGCCATTGACGCTCACATCGCCCAGCACGAAACCGACCGGCGCGGTACTGAATTTGAAACTGATGTTGGCGGTATCCCCGGCCTTGAGGGCCGTGACATCGCTGAGGATGGCCACCCCTGGCGCCACCGTGGCGTAGCTGATGGTTGGTACGGCCGCAGCCTGGCCATTATTCCCGGCCAGGTCAGTATATGTACCTGACGCCACCGAAATCGCACCGACACCCGAGGCCTGGCCTGCAGTCGGCGTGAAGACAGCGGTGTATACCAGCGGATTGGCGGTGGCCGTAAAGCCGCTCAGCGTCCCGCCGCTGACCGTGATGCTGCCGGCGCCAAAGCCCACGGGCGCTTCGCTGAAAGTGAACGTGATCAGCGGCGTATCGGCGCTGTTGAGTACTAGCTTGCTGGAGCTGATGGCCAGCGTAGGCGGCGTCTGGTCCAGCGTGTAGGCGGCCGTATAAGCCGTACCGTGATTGCCGGCGGCGTCGCTGACGCGCACCTGCACGTTGTGGCCCGCGCCGGTGGTGATGGTCTGTCCCGCCAGCGACCAGGCATTGCTGCCGGTGTTGCTGGTGGCGGTCACCCAGGTGCTGCCATTATTGAGCGAAATCTCCACCACCTCGCCGCCCTGCAGATTCGCGCTCAGCGTGCCGCTCAGGTTTTGTGCGGCGACATTGGTGACCAGATCACCAGCCGCACCGCTATCGCTGGAGAACACCACGCTGGCCCCGGTCGTGGTCGGCGCCACCGTGTCTACCGCAATCGCCGGCGATGCCGCGCCGATACCGGCATTGCCAGCTTTGTCGGTATAGCTGCCAGCCGTGACCGCGACGCTGTCATTGGCGCCGTTGACGCCGGCGTTCGGTGTGTAGACTGCGGTGTAGACCAGCGGATTGGAGGTCTGCACCAGGTTGCTGAGCGCCCCGCTGCCGGCCGTAATGTCGCTCAGGCTGAAGCCATCGACTGCCTCGCTGAAAGTAAAGGTGATGGTGGCCGTCTCGCCGGCCTTGACCGCACTGGCGCTGCTGCTGATGCTGACCGTGGGCGGCGTGGTGTCCAGCACATAGTTGACCGAGTACGAGGTGCCATGATTGCCTGCGGCGTCGCTGACACGCACTTTCAGCGTATCGCTGGCTGTCAGCGTCTGACCGGTGAGGCTCCACGCGCTGCCGGCGCCCGTCGCCGTGGTCCACGTGGCGCCATTGTCCAGCGAGACTTCCACATACTCGCCCGTTCCCAGCGGGGCCGCCAGCGTGCCGCTGATGGTCTGGCCGCTGGCATTGGTAATCAGGTCAGTCGCGCTGCTGCCATTGTCGACCGAGAACACCACCGTGTTGGCGACTGCGGCCGGCGGCAATGTATCGATGCTGATGGGCGGCGTCAGCGCTGCGCTGGCCGCATTGCCCGCCGTATCGGTAAACGCGCCGCTGGCGATGGTGATGCTGGCCGAGGTGCCCTGGATGCCTGCGGTCGGCGTAAACACCGCCGTGTACACCAGCGGGTTGGCCGTCACCATCAATCCGCTCAGCGTGCCGCCCGTGGTAACGACGTCGCCGGCGGTAAAGTCCACCGGCAGTTCGCTGAAGGTGAAGGTCACGGTCGCCGTTTCCCCTGCCTTCACCGCAGCGACGTTGCTGGTGATGGCAACGGTGGGCGCCAGCGTATCGATGTTGATGACCGGTCCATTGGCGCCACCGCCGCTATTGCCGAAGGCATCGGTGTAAGTCCCCGCGCCCACGCTGATGTTGGCCACGCCGGTAGCCAGGTTGGCATTCGGCGTGAATACCGCCGTGTAGACCAGCGGGTTCGCGGTAGCCGCAAAGCCGCTCAGCGTGCCGTTGCTGTAGCTGATGTCCGCCGCCGTGAAGCCGGTCGGCGGTGTGCTGAAGGTGAAGGTCAGCGTCGCTGCCTCGCCCGACTTGAGCGCCACATCGTTGCTGGTGATGAGCAAGGACGGCAGCGTGGTGTTGATGGTGATTGGCACCGTCGCACTGGCCTGGCCATTGTTACCTGCCGTATCCGTGTAACCGTTGGCGATGACCTGCGCGGTGGCGGTCACGCCGGACTGCCCGGCGCTGGGTGTGAAGACTGCCGTGTACACCAGCGGATTCGCGGTCGCCGTGATGCTGCCCAAGGTGCCGCCACTGACCGCCACCGACGATGCGCTGAAATTGCTGGGCGCCTCGGTGAAGGTGAAGGTCAGCGTCGCCGTCTGGCCGGCGCGCAGCACCGCCAGGTCGCTGCTCACCGCCACCGATGGCGGCGTGGTGTCCAGCACATAGGCCGCGCTGTAGGCGGCGCCATGGTTGCCGGCGGCGTCATTGACGCGCACCTGCAAGGTGTCGCTGCCGGTCAGCGTGCGGCCGCTCAGCGACCAGCTGCTGGAGCCCGCGCTGGCGGTGGCATTGATCCAGGTCGCGCCATTGTCCAGCGATACCTGCACCACTTCGCCCGAGACCAGTGCGGCGCTCAGCGTACCGCTGATATTCTGCGCAGCGGTTTTGGTAATCAGGTCGGTACTGCTGCTGCCCGTATCGGCAGAGAACACCACGCTGGCGCCGGTGGTGGTTGGCGCCAGCGTATCGATGCTGACCGACGGCGAGGTGCCGGCCGTGCCGCTGTTGCCGATCAGGTCGGTGTAGGAACCGCTGGCCACGGTGACGCTGGCGGCGCCGCTGGCCACATTGGCATCTGGCGTGAACACCGCTGTGTACACCAGCGGATTGGCGGTGACCGTAAAGCCGCTCAGGGTGCCGCCGCTGACCGCGACATCGCCGGCCGTGAAGCCCAGCGGCGTCTCGCTGAAGGTAAAGGTGATGGTGGCCGTATCGCCGATGTGGACCGCCGACAGGTTGCTGGTGATGGCCAGCGTTGGCGCGCGGGTATCGACCAGCACCACCGGCGTGGCGCCGCCGCCGCCCTGGTTGCCGAAGCTGTCGGTGTAACTGCCGCCCGTGACGGTAATCGACGCGTTGGCGCTGACGTTGGCGCCCGGCGTGAACACTGCCGTGTACACGCCGCCGCCCACATTGGTCAGGCTGCCCAGCGTACCGCCGCTGACCACGATATCATCCGAGGCAAAGCCGGTCGGCGGACTGCTGAAGGTAAAGGTGATGGTGGCGGTCTGGCCGGTTTTCAGCGTGGCCGCATCGCTGGTAATCACCACGCCCGGTCCCAGCGTGTTGATGGAAATGGCGGCCGATGACGCACCAGCGCCATTATTGCCGGCCAGGTCGATATAGCTGTTGGCCGCCAGCGATACGCTGCCCAGCAAGCCGCTCAAGCCACTGTTCGGCGTGAACTCCACCGTGTAGACATTGGGATTGGCCGTGGCCACCAGGTTGGCCAGCGTGCCGCCAACGGCGCTCAGGCTGGCCAGGCTCAAGCCGCTGGGCGTTTCGCTGAAGGTCAGCGTAATCAGCGCACTCTCGCCGCTCTTCAGCACACTGACATTGGAACTCAGCGAGGCGGTTGGCCCGGTGGTGTCCAGCACATATGCCGAGCTGCTGGCGGCGCCGAGGTTGCCCGCCGCATCCACCACGCGCACCTGCAACGTATTGCTGCCGCTGAGCGTCTGGCCCGCCAGCGTCCAGGCCGTGCTGCCGGTGCTGCTGCTGGCCGTGACCCAGGTGCTGCCGTTGTTGAGCGAGACTTCCACGTGTTCGCCCGATGCCAGCCCGCTGCTCAGGATACCGCTGATGGTCTGGGCTGCTGTTTTCGTAATCAGGTCGGTGGAGCTGGCGCCGGTATCGGCGGAGAACGAGACCGACGCCGAGGTGTTGGTTGGCGCGGTGGTATCCAGCACATAGCTTGCGCTCAATGGCGTGCTGCTGCCGCCGGGATTGGTCACACGCACCTGCAAGGTGCCGGAGCCGGTCAGCGTCTGGCCGGCGAGCTGCCAGGTGGTGCTGCCCGTACTGGCCGTGGCGGTGGTCCAGGTGGCGCCGTTGTCCAGCGATACCTGCACCGACTCGGTGCTGCCCAGTCCTGCGCTCAGGGTGCCGCTGATGGTCTGCGCGGCTGTCTTGGTAATCAGGTCGGTGTTGCTGATGCCGGTGTCGGCCGAGAAGGCGACCGACAGCGCCGTGGTGCTGCTTGGCGTCGCCGAGACCACCGTGGTGGCATTGTTGCTGACGATGACGCTGCCGTCGTTGATGGCCACCGTAAACGTCGTGGTGGCGTTCATGCCGGTGGTGCTCTTGAACACCAGCGCCTGCAACGCGGCCTGTGCGGCGCTGGGCGCCACTGAGGACAGCGTGTACGTCACGCCGCCGTCCGTGGTCACGAAACCGGAAGCGCTCAGCGAGCTGGCCGTGAATGCGCCCTTGGCAGCGCTATCCGGCGTGATGGTAACGATGACCTGCGCCCCCACATCCGGGTCGGTCAGCGTGACACTGGCGAACGGATGCAGCGTGCCGCCCGCCGTCACCGCCTGCGATGCAGCCGTGCCGCCCAGCGTCGGTGCATCATTAACCGACGTCGCCGTGACCACCGTGGAGGTATTGGCCGCACTTGCTGCCCCATTGCTGTCGGTAGCGGTGATGGTAAAGGTGGTAGAGATGCCCACGCCAACCGCCGCCTGGTTGGCGGTCGGCGTAAACACCAGCGCCTTCAGCTGCGCGGTCAGCGCGGCGGGCGTGGTGGCGCTCAGCGTGTAACTGCCATTGCTGCCGCTCAGTCCCGTACCGCTCAGGGTGCCGTTGGCGCCATTGAAGCTGATGGTCATGCTGACGTTATCGCCGTTGACATCGGCCACCGTCACATTGCTGAACGGGCTGAGGGTGGCATTGTCGTTGACCGCGCCTGCCACGGCGCCGGTGATGGTGGGCGGACTGTTGCTGGTGTTGGTGACCGCGATGCCGACGCCGGTGACCGCCGTGTTGGCATTGCCGATCACGCTGTTCCAGTCATCGCCGGCCGACAGCACATACGTCGTGCCGCCCGCCGAGGCAGTACCGTTCTTGTTGAGCAGCGCCTCCACTGCAGCGATATCGGCGCCGGACAGCGTGACGGCGAACGAGGTCGCGCTGGTCACATCCACATTGCCGGTGGTGCTCAGCGTGCGCGTGACGCCGCCCTCGCCCTTGAACGTCAGCTTGGCCACGGTGACGTCGTTGGCCGCGCCCGTGATGCCGACCAGGTTATTGCCCGTGACCGTCAGCACATGGGTGGCGGCGTTGTAGCTAGCCGAGGTAATCGTCGGCAGCTGCACGTTGTTGACCGTGATGGCATTGCCGGTCATGTCAATGCCGTTACTGAGATTGCTGTCCCAGTTGGCGGCCGCCGCAATGTTGAAACTGGTGCCATCCACGCTGGCAGTGCCGTTGTTATTCAGCAGGCCGTTAATCGCCAGCTTGTCGGCCGCATTCAGCGTAATCGATGCGGCGGTGGTGCTGGAGGCGCTCACCACGGGCGAAGTCAGCGTGTAGGTCTGGCCATTGGCGCCAGTGATGGTCAGCTTGCTCGGGTCGATGGCGTCGCCGGCGCGGATGCCCACCGCCGCCAGCGTCAGCACGCCGGTGTCGGCGCTGTAGGAAGCGGAACTGATGCTGTTGGCGGCGCGCGCATTGGCGATGGCGATATCGTCAATATCCACCTCAAAGCCCAGCGGGTTCACGATGCGGATGCCGTAGATGCCCTTGAAATTCGCCATCGAGGCAAAGTTCAGCAAGCCGTATTCATTGATGAGCAAACTGGTCAGCGAAACGCCAACGCCAGTCGGCTGGTAATTGGCATCCAGCGCATACACGGTAAAGATCACGGTGCCGAGCAGGTTGCCCACCAGGCTGCCGCTGCCCAGATTGATGCTGAGGACGTCAAACACGCCGCTGTTGGCGCGCAGGTCCACATAACTCACGGGCGACAGCAGCGAACCGTTGACCACCAGGCGGTCATCGCTGAGCGGTATGCCAATCACATTGGTGCCATTGACGTTGACCACCGAGACGCCACCGCCATTGCTGCTTTGCGTGTACAGATCCAGCCCGAGGCCGAGGATGTTATCGCTATGTACCACCGCGCCCGCCGCCAGGCCAGTGGTGTTGAGCAGCGTGACATTGGCATTGGTGCTGAACGTGATGGTGCCGTTGCTGCCGCCATTCACCAGGCCCAGCGTGTGGGCATAGTCGAGCTCCGCCTGCGGGTTCAATGCGCTGGCCGTCTCGATGCTGCCGGTGCTGCGCTCAAGCGTCCAGTTGGCGCCCAGCAGGCTGCTGCCGGTGATGTCGGTGGAAGCGGCCACGTCGGCACTGGTGGCCTGCGCCAGGCCGTCGATAAACGCCAGCCCGCTGTCGCCTGCGGCAACGTCGCAGCCATACAGCAGCAGATCGCCGCCCGCGCGCAGCGCGCCGCCCCATTCCAGCAGGGCGTCGTGATACGCCTCCAGGTGGGCGCTATCCAGTACGGATTTCCCCAGTTGCAGCTGACCGGCAGCGCCATGGGAAACAATCTGGATGCTATCGAGGCCTGTGTGCTGGCGCAACACGGTGGCGATCTGCTCCACGCCATCGCGCCATGAAACCAGTTTAACCACAAGTACATCATCGGCCACACCGGCAGCCAATGCGGCCGCGTCAGCGACGCCCGCATCGATGAATAATACTGAGTGGTACGTACGGTTCTGGTCCCTCATCTTGCTTCTCCGCATCATTCAGGCCGATGACTGATTATGAGTAGCTTCAAAGCGAACACAAAATTTTCCCGTTTGCCAAACGTTCTGTCCGCGATGGCAAAAGTACGGGACGCTGACTAACCAAGAGTTATCCCGGCTTTTGTTAAAATGCTCTTTTTGCCGCCTGCCGGCGAGTTCGGCCAATTTCGGTTACTCTCAGCACCAATAATTTATTTGCTGCACCAGAAAGGATTTCAAATTGCCAACTCTTTTGACACGTCGCCTGGCCTTGTTGGCCGATGAAAAACACCGCGCCGTGCTGGCTGGCGGCCTGCGCGGCATCGAACGGGAGACTTTGCGCGTGGACCGCGCGGGTCATCTGGCGCGCACGCGGCATCCGGTGGCCATGGGGGCGGCACTGACGCATCCGCAGATCACCACGGACTACGCTGAAACCCTGCTGGAATTCATTACCCCGGCCGAAAAAGACATTGCCGACACCATCGCCAAACTGGATGGCATCCACCGCTACGCCTACAGCAAACTTGGCGACGAGCTGCTGTGGAGCCAGTCCATGCCATGCCAGCTGCCGCCGGAAGAAGAGATTGAAATTGCCTGGTACGGCAGCTCCAACCTGGGCACGCTCAAGCATGTGTACCGCCGCGGCCTGGCGCTACGCTATGGCAAGGCCATGCAATGCATCGCCGGCATCCACTATAACTACTCGCTCGACGAGCGCCTGTGGCGCGTGCTGGCCGAGCATGAAGAAACCGTCGGCAAGCCGCTGACGCCGCGCTCCTTCCAGTCGGAAGCCTATCTGGCCGCCATCCGCAACTTCCGCCGCTACAGCTGGCTGCTGATGTACCTGTTCGGCGCCTCGCCGGTGCTGTCGGCCGGCTTCCTGCGCGGCCGCCCGCACAAGCTGGAAGCGCTGTCCGCCGATACGCTGTATCTGCCGTACGCCACCAGCCTGCGCATGAGCGACCTCGGTTATCAGAACGATGCGCAGTCGGGCCTGAGCCCGCACGAGAACTGCCTGGACAGCTACGTGGCGGCGATGACCAAGGCTGTCAACCAGCCGTACGAGCCGTACGCCAAACTCGGCACCAAACGCGATGGCGAATGGATACAGCTGAACACCAATGTGCTGCAGATCGAGAATGAGTACTACTCGACCATCCGTCCCAAGCGCGTGATCCAGACCGGCGAGCGTCCGATCCAGGCGCTGTGTGCGCGTGGCGTGCAGTACATCGAAGTGCGCTGCATGGACGTCGATCCGTTCGAGCCGGTCGGCATCAACGTCGCCACCGGCCGCTTCCTCGACGCCTTCCTGCTGTTCTGCGCGCTGGAGGAAAGCCCGACCACCACGCCGGAGCAAAGCGCGCGCTACACCGAGAACTTCGCGCGTACCGTGAAGGAAGGCCGTCGTCCGGGCCTGACGCTGCACAACGGTGTCGAAGAAGTACCACTGCCGGTATGGGGCGCGGAGCTGCTGGAGCGTATCCGCCCGGTGGCGGCCCTGCTCGATACGCTGCGCGGCGACAGCGTGCATGTCGACACGCTGAAGGCGCAGGCAGCCAAGCTGCAAGATCCGGAACTGACGCCATCGGCGAAGGTGCTGGCCGCACTGCGCGCCAACGGCAAATCGTTCAGCGCCTTCGCGCTGGCGCAAAGCGAAAAGCACGCGGCCTACTTCCGCAGCCATCCGCCCAGCGCCGAGGAAGCGGCCTACTTCGACAACCTGGCCGCCATCTCGCTGGCCGAACAGGCCGAGATGGAAGCTGCACCGCAAACCGACTTTGACGATTACGTCGCCGCCTACCGCGCCAGCAACCTGTGCCAGTCGCGCCTGGACTGTGATTAATGCTCACTTTCTACAACGAACAGCACGCGCAGCACCGTGGCCGCTACGAGATTTTTCGTGGCGAGATGGTGCCGTGTTTTGAAAAGCCGGAACGCGCGGATGCCGTGCTGGCGGAGCTGGGTCGTCGCGGCCTGGGCCGCATCGTTACACCGCATGGCGTGCCCTTGATGTCGCTGGAGCGCATCCACACGCCGCGCTACCTGCACTTCCTGCGCAACGCCTGGAGCGAATGGGTGGCGCTGGACCCGGCCAATGCCGGCAAGGACGCCTTCCCCGCCGTGTGGCCGGTCCGCACGCTGCGCGACGATATCGAGCCGGACAACTTCTGCGCCAAAATGGGCCTGTATTCAATCGACAGCGGCACACCGCTGACCGCCGGCACCTGGACCGCCGCCAAGACCGGCGCCGATTGCGCGGTCAACGCGGCGCATGCGCTGCGTCTCGGTGAACGCGCCGCGTTTGTGCTGAGCCGTCCGCCGGGCCACCATGCAGGCGCCGATTTCTTCGGCGGTTACTGCTTCCTGAACAATGCCGCGCTGGCGGCGCAGCACATGCTGGACGACGGCGCACGCAAGGTCGCCATCATCGATATCGACTACCACCACGGCAATGGCACACAGAGCATCTTCTACAACCGCGATGATGTGCTGTTCATTTCCCTGCATGCCGATCCGCGCAATGAGTACCCGTTCTATCTCGGCCACGCCGACGAACGCGGCGAAGGTGCTGGCCTCGGCTACAACCTGAACATCCCGCTACCGGCAGGCACCAGCGCCAAGGCGTGGCTGGCGGCGCTGGAAACCGCCTGCATCCGCATCGGCAGCTTTGCACCGGATGCGCTGGTGGTGTCGCTGGGCGTGGACACGTTCGCGGGCGATCCGCTGTCGCGCTTCACGCTGCAGAGTGCCGACTATCTCAAAATCGGCGAACGCCTGGCGTGGCTCAACCTGCCGACCGCCTTCATCTTTGAAGGCGGCTATGCCGTCAAAGAACTGGGCATCAACGTGGTCAACGTGCTGGAAGGCTACGAGACCGCTCTGTAATCAGTGAGGCCGGATCAATAGACATCGCGGCGGTAGCGTCCCTGCTCCGCCAGCTGCGCCAGTTGTTCGCGGCCGATGATGGCGGCCAGTGCTTCATCTACACCACCAGCCATGCCTTGCAGGCTGCCGCAGACAAAAATCACGGCACCGTCGTTGAGCCAGGCATGCACGGCATCGGCGCGCTCGCGCAGGCGGTTCTGCACATAGCCGCCGCCCTCTGCGTCGCGCGAATACACCAGGTCCAGCTCCGGCAGGAAGCCGTTGCTGCGCCAGCCGTGGATTTCTTCCGCGCAGATGGCATCGTGTTCGCGTTGACGTTCGCCGAAGATCAGCCAGTTGCGCGTTGCACCTTCCAGCACACGGGCGCGCAGATGCGAACGCAGGCCGGCAATGCCGGAGCCATTGCCGATGTAGATGGCCGGCGCCGTTTGCGCAGCCGCGTCAAAAGAAGGATTGGCGATCAGGCGGACACGGACCGCGTCACCGATCGCCGCTTGCGCGGTCAGCCAGCCGGAAGCCAGGCCAACCTGGCGCACCACCAGCTGCATGCTGCCATCCTGCGGAATGGACGCCAGCGAGTAGCGGCGCGGCGTAGCGTCCTTGCCGTAATGACCCGGCCAGATATCGACCAGCGCACCGGGACGCCAGCCAGCGCCGATATCGCCGGTCAGCGTAATTTCGTACAGCGGGAAGCCGACGCTGCCGGGATTGAGCAGCTTGCGGCCGGCCAGATGCCAGGTGGCGTAATCACTGTCGTCGGCAGCGGCCGACAGTGTGACATCAGCGGTACCGCCCATCATTTCACGCAGCGCGCTGCCCCAGCGCGCCAGTGCGCCTGCATCGCCGTTATCGACTTCGATCATCGGATGCAGCGGCTGCGCGCCAAGCAAAGCCAGACGCTGGTCGAGCGTACGGCCAAAGCCGCAGAACTCAGCATAGTTGCGGTCGCCCAGCGCCAGCACGGCGTACTGCATATGCTTCAATTCTTCCTTCGCGCCTTGCAGCAGACGGCTGAAGCGGCGCGCACTGTCCGGCGGTTCGCCCTCGCCAAAGCTGCTGGCGACGAACAGCGCACGGCGGTATTGGCCCAGCTGCGGCGGCGTCAGTTGTTCCAGCGATTGCACATGCACCGCCACCCCGGCCTTTTGCAGCGCGGCGGCGCTTTGCAGCGCCAGACGTTCGGCCTGGCCGGTCTGGCTGGCATACGCCATCAGTACCGGGTCATCCTGTGTCGCGGCCGAGGCGGAGGCGGCAAACTGCGCGCGCTCGGCGCGGGCAATACGCTTCTGCTTGCGCCGGTTCAGATACAGCATCCAGCCGGTGATGCCAAAGCCCGGCAGCGCCAGCGCCGCAATGAACACAATGATTTGCCCCGTGATGCCAAAGTAGGTACCGAGGTGCAGCGGATAAATCACCGACTGGAAGCGCGCGCCGGCCGGCTTGTCGGCATACAGCTCGCTCTTCAGCAGCGCGCCGGTCTGCAGATTGAGCGACATGCTGCTGCGCGCACGCACGTGGGGCGCATCCTTGGCGACCCACAGAATCTGCATCGGCTGGCTGGCGCGCTCCGGCGGCCGCAGGAAAGCCATATGCCAGTTGGGCGCGTTCTTCTGGAACGTTTCCCAGCTCGGGTTCAGATCGGCCGCTTCGGCTTTCGGCGGCTTGGGCGCCTTGGGCTTGGCAGCAGCCGCCTCGCGCGGCGGACGCAATGTGCCCATCCAGCCATCCGCCATGTCGCGGATAGGGTCGAAAGCCCAGTACACGCCCGACACGGTGAACACCAGGAACACCACCATCACCCAGGTGCCTGCCACCGAGTGCAGCCCCCACAGGAAAGAGCGTCCCTTCATGCGTACATCAAACGTCAGCCAGGTGCGCCAGTCCCACACACGGCGCGGCCAGCGCAGATACAGGCCGCTCAGCGCAAGGCCCATCAGGCAAAACGCCAGCGTGCCGCTGACAACTTTTCCCGGATCACGCGGCAGCAGCAGGAAGCGGTGCAGCTGCTCCACCCATTCAAAGAAATCTTCACCAGCCAGTTCCGGCAGCAAGGCGGCGTTGTAGGGATTGAGGTAAATCGTTTCGCCCTTGCGCACGCCCGGCGCTGGCGCGAGGCCGATGCGCGCACTGGAACCCGGCGTGTCGTACAGGATGATGCTGGTCACGCGCTCGTGCGGCTTCAGGGCGCGGGCGGCGGTCATGAATTCCTGCGGTGTCAGCACCGGCGTGTTCTGCACCGCGACATTGCGCACGCCGGGATTCAGCGCGTCGAGGATCTGTTCACGAAAAGCGAGGACAGCGCCGCTCAGGCCTATCACCATCAATACCGTGCCGGCCGTTATGCCGACAAACCAATGCAGCTGAAACCAGAGCTTTTTCACAGGTCGACCTTCACACTGAGTTTAATCAGGCGCGGTGCGCCGGAAGCCAGCCGCGTGCCCGCGCCAGCCCAATACTGCTTGTCGGCCGCGTTATCGACGTTGGCCTGCAACACGGTGTGCTTGCCCATGATGGCGGTGGCGTAACGCACGCCTGCGCTGAACAGGGTCACGCCGCCCAGGAAGGCCTGGTTCAAATCGTTGACCGGACGGCGGCCGGTGTAATACGCGCCGCCGTTGAAGGACAAACCAGGCAGCGACGCCAGTTCATACGACAGGAAAGCGCTGCCGGTCTGCTTCGATGCGTTTTCCGGCAGTTTGCCGTTGTAGTCTGCATTGATATGGCGGAATTCAGGATCGATCCACTGCGCCGACGTCTGCCACGACAGCTGGCGCGTCAGCCTGCCCTGCGCCGACAGTTCAAGGCCGCGATAACGCTGTTCGCCATCCGCCGTGAACACATTGGCGGTGTTGGTGTAGTAGCCCGGACGGCTGATATCAAACACCGCCGCCTGCACCAGCGTGCCGCCCGGCACGCGCCAGCGCGCGCCCAGTTCCTTCTGGCGGCTGACTCCTGGCGCCATGCGCTCGCCGACGTTGCTGCTGCCGGTCGGCGCCGTCTCGCCCTCTTCCAGCCCTTGCGACGACGACAGGTAGAACGACAGGTCGCGATTCAGCTTGTAGATCAGCGCCGCCATCGGCGTGGTCTTGCTGACGTCATAGTGATTCGCACCCTGGTCGCTGCGGTACTGCACATTGCGCAGGCCCGCCACCGCCTGCCAGTCCGGCGAGAGCGTCAGGCGGTCGATCGCGTACACGCCCTCGTCGCGCGAGTCCAGCGCCGCGGTGGTAGGCGCCGTCGGATATGGGCTGATGGTGTAGCTGGTAATCGGCACCGGCTTGTACAGGTTCTGCGCGGCGATAGTGTAGTTGGCCTGATAGATCGGGTCCTGACCCTTGTCGGTGCGGGTAGCGCCAACCGTCACATCATGCTGCACCGCGCCGGTCATGACCGTCCCTGCCACTTCGGCGCGCAGCATGTCGGAATCGACCACGCTGTGCTGCAGATTGCCGGTGATGCGGCCAGCACCAGTCACCAGCGCGGCAGCATTGGTCAGGCGGAAGATGGCCAGGCCGCGGTCCCGCGCGGTTTCGGAGTGGCCGGCTTCGACGGTCAGCGCCCAGTTGTCGCTCAGGGCATAGTCGGCGCGCAGCAGCAGGTTCTTGGTCTCGGCTTCAAATGTGGCCCAGTCCGGACCGATCAGGCGTTTGGGATCGACCGCCGGTGGCAGCGCGATCGCGCCGCCCACCGCTGCAGGCAGGGCAATGCCGGCCTGCTCGGTGACGCGGCGCTTGTCGTATTCCAGGTCCGCTTTCAGCAGCAGGCGCGCGTTCACGCGCCAGTCCAGCGCCGCCGAGGCGAACTTGCGGTTGCCGTTGCCGACGTTGTCCAGGTAGGAACCCAGCGTGCCGCCAGCGGCGTTGATGCGTACGCCGACCTGCTGCGCTTCGCCAAAGCGGCGCGCCACATCGGCGGTCGCGACGGCGCTGCCGTTCTGATCCACCATCATCCCGACCGTGCTCACCGGCGTGGCGCCGGCGCGCTTGGTGACGAAGTTCACCACGCCGGCCGGCGAGGTAAAGCCGTAGTACAGGGCGGTGGCGCCTTTCAGCACTTCCACGCGCTCCTTGTCCTCCATCGGCACCTGCGAGAAGTTCATGATCGGCAGCGTGCCATTGAGGCGGTAGTTGGTGCGGTTTTCCACCGCGATGCCGCGGATGACCAGCTGATCCCACGTGTCGCCGCCGTTCTGCTGGCGGCTGACGCCAGCGGTATTGCGCAAGGCGTCGTACAAGCCGCCAGCGGCCTGCAATTCCAGCACCTCGCGCGTGACCACGTTGACGGTCGACGGCACATCCATGATGTCCGCGCCCCGGAAGCTGCCCGCCTCCACGGTTTTGGGCGCAAAACCATCGGCGCGCGCGGCCGTGACTTTGACCGCATGCAGCACCTGCTCATCCGCCTCCTGGGCAAATGCGGGGAATACGGCGGACAGGGCGAGGTACAGGGGCAGCAGACGCATGGGAAGGCGGGAAAGTAGGGAAATGAAGCTGCACATTCTATAAGTAATACGAATGATTATCAATTACGTTGTCGTACAACTTTGTAAAACTATGCAAAATCCATATAAGCAAACAGTAAATGATTCGTTCCAGATAGAAAGATGCACCGGTATAGTGCATATACCCCTCTACCTGTCTATACAACTTACTTAATTCATGAAATATCGTACCTCCCCCCTGCTCTTTGCGCTGGCCGCCGCCTTCCCCGGCTACGCCAGTGCCGAAGACGCCGCCGCCCCTGAGCTGGAGCGCGTCGTCATTACCGGTTCTAACATCCGCGTCACCCAGAAAGAAGGCCCGAGCGCGGTCCAGGTGATTACCGCCAAGGATCTCGAAGGCACCGGCAAGACCTCGGTCGCCGACGTGCTGCGCGCGATCTCGGCCAACAGCGGCAACAGCTACAACGAACAATATACGGGCAGCTTCTCGGCCGGTACCGCCGGCCTGTCGCTGCGCGGCCTGGGCCAGCAAAACACGCTGATCCTGGTGAACGGCAAGCGCGTGTCCAGCTTCGCCACCGCGCAAGACCTGCAACAGACCTTTGTCGACCTGAATAGCCTGCCGATGGAAGCGGTGCAGCGCATTGAGGTATTGAAGGATGGCGCATCGTCCGTGTACGGTTCGGACGCGGTGGCTGGCGTGGTCAACATCATCCTGTATCAGCAATTCACCGGCACCGAAATCAAGGCACAGGTGGGCAGCTCCACCGAAGGCACCGGCCAGACCGAAAAGAACGTGGCGCTGAAAACCGGCTTTGGCGACCTGGCCACCGATGGCTACAGCGTGGTGTTCTCGGCCGACGCCATGGAGCGCGACAAGCTGCAGCAAAGCGATGTGGCCTGGCTGGCTGGCAACGACTTCCGTGGCTACAAAAACGGCTCGCTGTCGTGGACCCCGACCAACTACTACGGCACCGATCCCACCAAGCTGCTGGGCGGCGTGCAAGGTCCGCTGCAGCTGGTGCCTTACGGCGACATCACCCCGGGCAAGACCGGCAATGTGCTGGCCTACAATCCGGCGCCGTACAAAACCCTGATCCCGGGCGTAAAGCGCGTACACACCTCGCTGGTGGGCACCCTGCGCCTCAATGAGGACACCGATCTCTACGCCGACCTGATGTACGGCTACTCGAGCGCGGAACAGACCTTTGGTCCGCCGCTGTCGGTCGGCACCGGCCTGCGCGCGTGGAATAACGCCACCCAGTCGCTGGATAACATCGCTGTCACGCTGCCGGTAGGCCACCCGAACAATCCAGGCAGCACCCCTGTCGGCATCAACGCCACGCTGTTCGACCTCGGCCCGCGCCTGAAGGTCGGCCGCGTAGATTTCTACCGCGCACTGACCGGCATCAAAGGCACGGCGGCCGGCTGGACCTACGACGCATCGATCGGCCGCTCCGGCAGCAAGCTCAAGGAAACGGTCGATAACTTCGTCAACCGCTACGTGTTCCAGGACGTGCTGGCCAAGGGCACGTATAACTTCGCCGACCAGTCGAAGAACAGCGAAGCCCTGCGCCAGAGCCTGCGTCTTGCCACGCTGCGCCCGGCCGAATCGACCTTGACCACGCTGGACTTCTCGGCCTCGAAAGATCTGTTCGCGCTGCCGGCCGGCGATGTCGGCTTCGCGTTTGGCGGCCAGTGGCGCCGTGAGGAAATGGACTCCAACACCTCGACCGCCGTGTTGAGCGGTACCGAACTGCGCCCGGCCATCAACATCATCAAGGGCAAGCGCGATGTCTCGGCAGCCTTTGCTGAATTCAACGTCCCGGTACGCAAGGACCTGAGTCTGAACGTGGCCGGCCGCGCCGACCACTACGACGACTTCGGCAGCGCCTTCTCGCCCAAGGCCAGCCTGCGCTACGAGCCGTACCAGTGGCTGCTGCTGCGTGGTACCGCCTCGCGCGGCTTCCGCGCCCCATCGCTGCCGGAGATTACCAACAGTACCGCCGTCAGCTACGGCAGCGTGCTCGATCCGCGCGATCCGGTCTCGCCGACCCAGGCGCGCGGCATCACCAACATCACGCGCGCCAATCCGGAACTGAAGCCTGAGCGCTCCAACAACCTGAACCTGGGGCTGGTGGTTGCGCCGACCAAGGACACCAGCGTCGGCATGGACTACTACCGCATCCGCCAGCAGGGCGTGATCGGCACCGAAAGCGCCGACACCATCATCGCCAACGAAGCAAGCGCACCGCAGAACATCGTGCGCGGCGCCGACGGCCGCATCCTGACGCTGTACCGCCAGTACGCCAACCAGGGCGAGCGCCGCGTATCCGGTGTCGACCTCGACCTGCGCCACCGCATCGTCGGCCAGCAATGGGGCAATGTGACGCTGAACGGCCAGTTGAGCCGCGTGCTCACGTTTGAAGCGCCGCTGTCCACCGGCGAGCCGCTGACCAATGGCGCCGGCACCAACTACTTCGGCTCGATTCCGAAATGGCGCGGCGTGACCTCCGCCACCTGGGACCTGGGCAAGTGGTCCAACACGCTGACCTGGACCTATGTGGACGGTTACGAGCAAACCACGCGCAAGGGCGACACCGTGGCGCCGTTTGCCACGCTGGACCTGAACCTGGCGTATCAGGTGACCAAACAGACTGCGGTTGGCCTGACGGTACTCAACCTCGGCAACAAGCGTCCGTCGTGGGATTCGTCGACCGCCTTCTTCGACTTTACCCAGGCTGATCCGCGCGGACGCTTTGCCTCGCTCAAGCTGACGCACAAGTTCTAAGCTGTCTCTGCTTGTCTCTTCTTTAGGCCCGCCTCTGTGCGGGCTTTTTTTATGCGCGCAGACAGAACGGATAACGCTGTCGATCTGGTGTGAGCAGAGATGGCTTATCCAAGGATCGCATAGGCGATCAGCAGCAACAGCACCCAGACGCCATTGCTCAGCACTTCCCGCACGGACGTCACCATTTGCGCAGCGGGAAGATGGCGCCGCGCCAGGTTGAGGCGATGGGCCGAACCGCACGCGCCTGCGACGGTAATCGCTGTCAGTATGCCCAGCGTCGGATTGGCGATACCCAGCCACAGCGGTGTAGGCACGCCCAGCAACAGGGCCGGGATCAGCGCCGCCCGGCGCTTGGCGGTGCTGATCGTGGCGGGCGCCAGCGGCGACGATGACAGCAAGTCCCACGCCGCTTCGCCCGCTTCAATCAGGCGCGTCAGAATGCCGGCCAGTCCCGCAGTGGCATAGACGGCGATGGCCGCAATCACCAGCGGTCGCAAGCTGTCGGTGCCGGCAGCGGCAAAGGCCACCACCAGCCAGACGAACCTGGCGGCGATCTGGCCCAGGAACATGGGCTGACGCACAAGCAGCAGCCATTCCTTGTAGATCAGCAGCCACCGCAGGTCGTGACCGAAGTGTAAGCGCATCCCCAACGCGAGACGCGCTATGCCGCGCGGCGAATTGCGCCCCTGCTGCAACAGGCGCAGGAAGCTGTGCTGCAGCAGCGCAGCGGCCAGTTGTGCAGAGCCCAACGCCGCCAGACAAAACAGCAGCAGCGGAAGCGGACTGCCCTGCAGCGCCTGTACCGGCAGCCAGAGCGGGCTGGCCGGTCCCAGCACGGCGCCATCGTCCAGCAGGTGGGACAAGCTAGTCTTGATGGCAACCGGGATGGCTTGCTGTACCTGCGGCATATAGCACAGCCACACGATGACAACGGTGCCTAGCATTTGCGCAAACAGCGAGGTATAGCGTGACCCGATCAGCCGCGCGAGCTGGATCACGAACGTCATCCCCAGGCTTGCTGCAATCATGGCCATGGCCACCAGCCCCGGATACAACGCCAATAACCGTGGCCGGTCAGTGAGTATGCCTACATGGATGACAGGGGTGACCAGGAACAGCGCCAACAGCAACGTTCCCAGCACCACACCGCCCAGGCGCGCACGCAGGATGGTACTGCCCGGCACGGGAGAACACAGCAGCAGATCGAGGTCGCTGCGGCTGTACATCACATGGACGCAGCGTATCATCGCGGCCGACAGCATCAGGATGAACAGCACGGCAACGACTGCGCCGTCGAGATGGCGTTGGCTGATACTTTCCGTTGGCCGCCAGAAGGGCAAGGTGGGCAGGACGTTCCACGCGGCCAGGTGCAGCACCACATAGACCGCGACCATCCACCCCAGTACCGCCGCAGGCATGGCGCGCTGGTTGGGCGCGCGTTGCAGGGCGCGGCTAACGGCCGCCGCCGAGTCGGCGGCGAACAGACGCAGTTCGTGGCGCATCAGCCAGGGAGCGCCGCCAGGACGTAGCGACAGTAACTCAGCCAGCGGTTTCATGGTCACGCTCCGTCAGACGCAGGAAGACATCTTCCAGTGAGGCATCGCGCTGCTGCGCCCGCGCCCGCAATTGCTCCAGACTGCCCTGGCCGATCAGCCGTCCCTGTTGCAGGATGCCGATGCGATCAGCCATGCGCTCCGCGACGTCGAGAATGTGGGTGGTCATGAGCACGGTACCGCCCACGGCAGTATGGCGTTGCAACAGATCTTTGACCTGCCGCGCCGCATGGGCGTCGAGTCCCGTGAGCGGTTCGTCCAGCACAATCAGCGAAGGCTGATGGATCAAGGCGCCGGCCAGCGCCAGTTTCTGCTTCATACCGCGCGAATAGGTTTCGGTCAGCTGCTGCGCGTGGGCAGCAAGACCCAGCAATGCCAGGAGTTCCGCCGCGCTGGCGGCGGCCTGGTCGGAAGGCACGCTCCAGAGGCCCGCCATGAAAACCAGATACTCCAGCGCCGTGAGTTTGCCGTACAGCAGCGGCTCATCGGGCAAATAGGCCAGCGCCTGTTTCGCGGCCTGCGGCCGGGCGTGCAAATCGATGCCGAAGATGCGTACGCTGCCAGCGTCAGGCAACAGCAGGCCGGTCGCCATGCGCAACGTGGTGGTCTTGCCAGCGCCGTTTGGGCCCAGCAGCGCGTAGATTTCTCCGCGCTGCACAGTGAGGTCCAGCCCATTCACTGCGGGCTGTTCAAATTTTTTGCTGAGTCCACAGAGTTCAAGAGCGTGATTGTTAGGGACAGACATGTTTTCTCAAAAAAGGAAATGGTTATTCGATGCTTTTATTTAGATTACCTAATGGACCATTTTCCAAAGTCAAATATATAAATCTCACCCCAGTATTCATTAAATAATATTTTTATCACTATTTCCTGAATATTAATTACGTCACTACCCTATAACAAGTTACTTTTTTTCATAAGAATATGATTTTTGTTAGCCCCGATTAAGATGCGCTCACAGACCATCATTTGGATTAAAATATTAGCAATATTGAACAGATTGAATTGATAGCCACTGCCGATTTATGCTTCAGCCCCTAGCGAGCCTTTGGCGTCATCCGGCGCTATCTGCGATCGGAAACGACGGAGCCCTCCTATGCGGAGCGGCGATCAACTAGTGGCTTGGATAAATACTCGGTACAGCTATCAGGCTGGCTCAAGGCCGAGACCACAAAACCTTGTAAGCAACGGCGCAATTTGAAACAGCTCCATCTGGATCTCAAAGAGCTCGGCTATGAAGGATCATATGATCGCGTGGCGGCATTCACCAGGCAGTGGAAGGCGGGTCAGTTGGAGTGGGTCAATTCTGCGAGCAACCGAACACACGCCATATCCTGCGCGATCTCCGTCACCGTCTTCACTACGCGCACCGCCTCCAGACCAACCTTGGCCTTGAACTCCGCCGTGTGCACCCTGCGTTTTTTTCTTCACTCATGCGCTATCATCCTCTCACGGACGACAGCTTAAACTACCGTCTCAGATTCGGGGTCCACTACAGCCTCAGGCAATTCATGGAAATTTGCCGCAATGTTTTAAAATATTTGTGGTAAATAATTTTATTTTTCCTTCCGAAAGGAAATCATGGTGACATGTGTTACATGCGGGACGAACGTAGCCGGTGATGCATTTGGACGCCCAGTTGCCCATCTTTGTGTTCCGATTCCTCCGCAACCACCAGTTTTTGTAGTGGCTCCGGTGCTGGCGGTAAATCCTGAATTGCAGAGGCTGCGCTCAAGATACCAAGTACAAGCTTTACCCAACCTCTACTGTGGAGCGCCGCAGTTCAGGGCTACAGTCGATGCTATTTTGACTAGCGATTTTTCGACGGATCTGGAGTGCATCCATTTACTCCTTAGAAATATCGTGCGTGTCACTGAGTTGCTGAAGTATCTGACCGGCGCACCGGCTGCGCGGATATCACACTTGGTTCGCCTCAATGCGAGGCTTTCCGGAAACCAAAAGGTATGGTTCCTGTCAGTCAAACGGCCAGTGATTGCATTAGATGATGAATTCGTTGACACCATCTGCAATTTGCCTGACCTTGACAAGAACGCGCTTTTCAATTTCTTGAACGCCAAACCCGAGGCTCACACAGCAATCGCCCATCTGCGAGATACCGTTTTCTCCAATGGGGCCGAGTATCGGGCTATGCATCTGACCAATGTCTTGAAACTCGTAGGCTTGGTAGGTACGCTGCGCAGGGATGGTGTGTCGAAAGACCTCATGAAGATCTGGACCAAAGCCCATACGGAATGCGTTCCCCTCTCAGGCGTTTATCCGGCTGCCCAGATGGATGGCCCCAACCTCAAGGACCACTACGAGAAGCATTGTTGCAACCAGCACGGAAACAACCGTCCTGCCGAGGCCGCTTGGTGGGCCGCGCACCTGCGCTACAGCATCTCCCGGGCGGACCTTTTAGGCTGCGGGATTGCGGACACGGCCATGATGCGTAGCGAAATTTTCCCCCACGGCGATGTGGTCAATGGAGCGTCTCGTTTCGAGAAGCTCTTTGCGACTGGGAGTCCCTACTGCAATGCCGCACTTGTCGATTTATTGTGGCAACGACATGGCGTAACCTACAAGAATCAGATCGAGCAACAATTCCAAACAGCTAATAAAGCATTCATCATGTTTCATGGCGGAAAAGTTCAGCTCGCCGCAAGAAAAGGTTTGCAGTTCCTCATTGCAACCTATAATCCCGATCCGCCCCACGGACATCGGCTGGTGCTGATGTCCTCTTATTTTCCGGACAATCTGGATACTCACTGGCAAACACTTCGCAATGACCTGATTTGGGAGTTAAGGACATGAAGCAAGGCCTCGATACGGCAGGAGATCGGAGTGATCGCCGTGATATGGCTAGGAATAATTCGACGCTGGCACCTTCGTGACCAGATCCCCATACGAGACATAGCCAGACGGCTCGACATCTCACGTAACACCGTCCGACGCTATCTGCGATCGGAAACGACGGAGCCCTCCTAGGCGGAGCGGCGATCAACTAGTGGCGTGGATAAATAATCGGTACAGCTATCAGGCTGGCTCAAGGCCGAGACCACAAAGCCTCGTAAGCAACGGCGCAATTTGAGACAGCTCCATCTGGATCTCAAAGAGCTAGGCTATGAAGGATCATATGAAACAGCCCGGCGATGTGTTTGCAACTATTTTGCTTCATTTGCGACTTTATTTACCTGTTTGCGACCTTTTGTACGGATCATCAAGGGTCGAGCGCCCAGCCACATCAAAATTACATAAAAAATAGCTTGCTATTAGATCGCACGCTATGTATAGTGGGTACATGGGCGCTGCGAACGGCGTCAGTTGTAGTAGATTAGCAAGCTGTTATACCTGAAGGTAGATAGCAAGCGATTAAATTGGCAACTAACTTAATGCGTTTCACTCACTGAAAGGAACTATCATGTCGATCGAAAAAGTACTGTACACCGCACACGCTAAAACCACCGGCGGCCGCGAAGGCCAATCCGCTTCGACGGACGGCAAACTGAGCGTCAAGCTGAGCACCCCGAAAGAACTGGGCGGCGCCGGCGGCGATGGCACCAATCCGGAACAGCTGTTTGCCTCGGGCTACGCAGCCTGCTTCATCGGCGCCATGAAATTCGTTGGCGGCCGCGACAAGATCGCCGTACCAGCGGACCTGTCGGTGGAAACCTCGGTCGGCATCGGCCCTATCCCGACCGGCTTCGGCATCCAGGTTGAGCACAAAATCTCGCTGCCAGGCCTGGACCGCGAAACCGCACAAAAACTGGTCGACGCAGCGCACATCGTCTGCCCATACTCGAACGCCACCCGTGGCAACATCGACGTTACCCTGACCATCGTCTAAGCAGGTACCCGAGTCAGCCTTTTCACATACAATCATTGCTTTGATCCCTGACGAGAGAAGCAATGATTGAGTGGCATTGGCTGGCTTTTGACGATATCCCCCGCAGCGACTGGTACGAAGTGCTGTACCAGCGCCAGCAAGTTTTCATCCTCGAACAAACCTGTCTGTATCCCGACATCGACGGCGTTGATCCGCTCTGCCATCACCTGATGGGCTGGCGCGAGATCGACGGCAAGCGCACGCTGCTGGCCTACCTGCGCTGCGTGCCCCCTGGCGTGAAGTACACCGAGATGTCGCTGGGCCGCGTGCTGACCACGCAGGCCGGCCGTGGCACCGGCGTGGGCCGCGAGCTGCTGGCCAAGGCCATCCCGCTGGCTGAGAAACTGCATCCGGGCCATGCCTTCCGCATCGGCGCGCAAGCGCACCTGGAAAAATTCTACGGTAGCTATGGCTTCAAGACCGTGACAGCGCCGTATGACGAAGACGGCATCATGCACGTTGATATGGTGCGTTAAAAAGTCAGGATGAAGCGCGCACCGGTGCCGACCGTGCGCGCATAACGCACGGTGCCGCCGTTGCCGTGCACCAGATGGCGTACCATCGCCAGGCCGATGCCCCGGCCCTGTTTCTTCGTCGAGAAGAATGGGGTGAAGATGTGCGCCGCCAGCGCTTCCGGCACGCCTGGGCCATTGTCCGCCACTTCGATACGCAGTCTTCCACCACGGCTCAAACGGGCGCTGACCTGGGCCTGTGCATTCACGCCCGCTGCTTCCGCGGCATTCTTGAGCAGATTAATCAGGGCCTGTTCCAGCTGGCCGGGATCTATCATCACCTCCAGCGACGCCGGCTCCACCGAGAAAGCCAGCCTGCCGCCCTGCGCCTGCCATTGCGGCTGCAGCAGCGCTTCCAGACGTTCAAACAACGCCCGTAGCGGAATACGTTGCGGCTGCGCCTGCGGCACCGTGGACAGGCTGCGGTAACTGCCAACGAAATCCACCAGGCTGGCGGCACGCCGCGCGATGGCGTCCAGCGCGGTGTCCAGATCGGCATGGATGTCAGCGGCGAGGCTGTCCCGCACTTCATCGAGCAGGCCGCAGGCTGTGCGCGACAGCGATGCCACCGGCGTCAGCGAATTCATGATTTCATGCGTCAGCACCTGTACCAGTTCGCGCCAGGCGTTCAGGGCTTCGGCTTCCAGCTGGCTTTCCACCGGCATCAAGGCAGCGAGGCGATGGGCGCCGCCCTGCAAGGTCAGCGCGGCGACGGCGACCAGTGCGCGTTCGGCGCCACGTTCGGTGTCGAAGCTGACCAGCTGGCGATGGCCCGCCGGCTGCGCCGCCAGTAGCTGCTGCAGCGCTTGCGGCGTGCTCGCGCGGCCAGGCGCCAGTACGCGGCGCGCGCTGGCGTTGAGCGGCGCGACCGCACCAGCGCCGCTGGCGTTCTCAATCCGGAATAAGGCGATGGGCGCGTGTTCCAGCCGCGCTTCCAGTGCCAGGACGGTGTCGGCCAGCCCGCGCGGCGTTTCAACCCCGGCCGCGGCGTCGTTTTCCATGCGCGGCATGCGTGGCGCAAGGCGGCGCAGGCATTGCCATACCAGGCTGACGGGAACGATGGCCAGCAGGCCACACAGCACGATGCGGCGCGGTTCCGGCGCGGCGGACAGCAGGTCCGCCGTGGCAGTCAACGCCATCAAGCCGGCCGCACCGGCCGCCACGCCCCACTTGAGCGCCGCTTCAGATGCCATGCTTGCCCAGCTTGCGGTACAGGGCCGCACGGCTGATCCCCAGCGTCTTGGCCGCGTGGCTGATATTGCCGTTGAACTGGGCCAGCGTGGCGGCAATCGCCGTCCGCTCGATGGCGTCCAGCGTCATGTCGCCGCCTGCCGTGGCAGCCGTAACCATCACCACTGGCTCCGCAGCGGACGCAGACACCGGCACGGCGGCGGCGAGACCAAAATCTGCCACGCTGTATTCGCCGTGCTGCCCGAGAATCACGGCACGTTCGCAGGCGTGCCGCAAGGCCCGCACATTGCCCGGCCAATCGTGCCGCACCAGCATATCCATCGCTGCTGCGGAGATGCTGCGCGCCGGCCGGTCATACTGCTGCTGGTACAAGGTCAGATAGTGCCGCAACAACAGCGGCACGTCCTCACGCCGCTCGCGCAACGGCGGCACGCGCAGCACAATCGTATTCAGACGGAACAGCAAGTCCGCGCGGAATGCCGATGGATCAAACAGGCGCGCCTCGTCCAGATTGGTGGCGCTGATGATGCGCACATCGATGGCCTCCGGCTTGTCGGCGCCAATTGGCGTCACTTCACGCCGCTCCAGCGCTGTCAGCAACTTGGCCTGCGCCGCCAATGGCATATTGCCTATCTCGTCCAGGAACAGCGATCCGCCACGCGCCGCCTGAAAGCGCCCCGCCCTGTCGGCCTTCGCATCCGTGAACGATCCTTTGCGATGGCCGAACAATTCACTTTCAAAGGTGGACTCGGGCAGCGCCCCCATATCCACCGCCAGCAGCGTGCCGACGGCACGGCGCGACGCGGCATGAATGGCGCGCGCCACCAGTTCCTTGCCGACGCCATTCTCACCCAGCACCATCACATTGGCTTCGGTTGGCGCCACGCTGGCAATCAAGGCCTTCAACTCGCGCATGGCACGCGACTCGCCCATGAGCTCCGGTGCTCCGACCGCACCGCCACGCACGGCATCGCGGCGTGCCAGCGCCTGGTCCACTGCCGCGATCAGACGGGTGTTATCCCAGGGCTTGGTGATGAAATCGCCGGCGCCACGCTTGAGCGCTTCCACCGCCAGCGGCACATCAGCATACGCAGTCATGGCAATCACCGCAGGCGGGCGGGCCTGGGAGCGCAACAGGTCCAGCAGGGCCAGGCCTTCCGCACCGTTGATGCGGCCCGGCGTGAAGTTCAGATCCAGCAGCACCACATCCGGCACGCCGCGTGCCAGCAGCGCCGGCAATCCAGCCGGATCGCACAGCGTCGCTACCTGCGTGTAGCGGCGGCGCAGCAGCAATTGCGCGGCAGTCGCCACATCGGCATCATCATCAAGAATCAGGACATAAGAGGACATGCGGCCATTCTAGCAGCCGTGAGAACGCTGTAAACCGCCGCTTTGGACGTCTGTTCACTTGCGAACAGCACGCACTGTCCGGAAATGAACACCTGCTGGCCGGCATGGCCATAAACCCGCGTTTTCCAGGGTGGCACGGCGTTTGCAGTAAGCCCTGCATGCACATTAAAAAAAAATTCATCGACTTGCCGCCGCACAGTGGTTCGACCATGGATACCGTGGTGCCACGCCGTCGCGGCAGGCGTGCCGCCATCGTGACTGCGGTGATCGCGGCACTACTGTGCGCCGCTGCCGCGCTGTGGTACTGGACGCCGCACGGCCTGCAAATCGACGGCGCCGATCTGCGCATCGGCCAGGCCGCGCGTGGTGTGTTCCTCGATGAAGTGATCGTGCGCGCCAATGCCGAACCGCTCAACTCCGTGATACTGGACGCGGTGGAATCCGGCCGCGTGGAAGAAGTCCTGGCCACCGATGGCGCGCTGGTGAAACAAGGCCAGCTGCTGTTCCGCATCTCCAACCCGCAGCGCAACCTGGAACTGCTGGCGCGCCAGTCGGAACATGCGGTCAGCATCTTCAACCTGTCCAATCTGCGTGTATCGCAGCAGGCCAGCGCCAGCGAGCACCAGCGGCGCCTGGATGACCTGCAGTTTGCGCTCGACCAGGCCAGCAAGCAGCATGCGCGCAATGCACGGCTGGCGGCGCAGGGTTTTATCTCCAGTGTGGCACTGGAGGAGTCGGCAGACCGTCTCGCGCAGCAGCAGCGCGCGCTCCGCCAGGAGCAGCAATCGTCTGTTGCCGAATCCAGCGTACGCGACGCCGCCGAACAACAACTGGAAAGCGCCATACAGGGCCTGAGCTCCGGCCTCAAACTGGTTTCCGCTACCGTCGATGCACTGGCAGTGCGTGCGCCGGTGGCAGGTCGCCTGACCAATTTCCGGCTGCAGGTGGGCGAGTCCATCGCCACCGGTAAAAACATCGGCCGTATCGACGATCCCGAACGCTTCAAGCTGTCCGCCAATGTGGACGAGTATTACCTGAACCGCATGGCCGTCGGCCGCCACGCCAGCGTGCAGCAGGATGGCCACAGTTACGCCGCCGATATCCGCACCATCTACCCGCAGATCAAGGACGGCCGCTTCACCGTTGAACTGGTGTTCACGCGCGGCCAGCCGCCCATACTCAATCCCGGCCAGAGCCTGGACGCGCGCATCACGCTGGGCGAACCTGCGCCGGCGCTGCTGCTGCCGAATGGGGCTTTCATCAGCGACAGCGGCGGCGCCTGGGTGTATGTGCTGGATGCAGCGGGCCGTCACGCCGAACGCCGCGCCATTCGCACCGGCCGCCGCAACAACCGCCAGGTCGAAATACTGGCGGGCCTGAACGCTGGCGACAAGGTCATCCTGTCCAGCTATGCGGCCTACGGAAATTCACCACGGTTGCACATTACGCAGTAACCTCTCACTACATCACCATAGGGCACATGCACATGCTTAAACTCGTCGGCGTCAGCAAAATCCATCAAGCGGGAGAAATCCAGACCACAGCGCTGGACCGTGTCGATCTGGAGATCGAAGCCGGCGAATATGTCGCCATCACCGGTCCTTCCGGCTGCGGCAAATCGACCATGCTGGGCATCCTCGGTTTGCTGGACGTCCCGACGCACGGCGAGTACTGGTTCGAAGGCCAGAATGTGGCGGGATGGGGCGAGGCGCAACTCAACAAGCTGCGGCGCGGCCGCATCGGCTTCATCTTCCAGAGCTTTAACCTGATCGAAGAACTGACCGTTTTTGAAAACGTCGAACTGGCACTGGAGTACAACGGTACGCCTGCGCGTGAACGCCGCGAGCGCGTGACGGCCATGCTGAACAAGCTGGGCGTGGGCCATCGTGCCGGCCACCGGCCGTCGCAACTGTCCGGCGGCCAGCAGCAGCGCGTGGCGATCGCACGCGCACTGGTGTCGGGTCCCGCCGTGCTGCTGGCCGACGAACCCACCGGTAACCTGGACAGCGCCCATGGCGATGAAGTCATGCGTCTGCTGCGCGACATCAACGGCGAGGGCACGACTGTCGTCATGGTCACCCACTCGCCCGACCATGCAGCACAGGCATCACGCACCCTGAACCTGCTGGACGGCCGGGTGATGGTCGATGCGCTGCAAGCAGCATGATGCTGCGCGACTTCCGCCTCAGCTGGCGCCTGCTGCTGCGTTATCCTGTCAATACTGCGGTGGAGCTGCTGGGGCTCGCCGCAGGGTTTGCCGTGTGCTTTGTGCTGCTGGCGTTTGTGCAGTATTCCTTCAGCTACGACAGCGATATTCCACAGCGTGACCAGGTCTTCCTCATCAAGCACCGCTTGAACTTCATCCCGCTGCCGCAATGGATGGAGTACACCCCCTTTGCCATACGCGAGGTCGCGCAGCAAAGCGGGCTGCCGCTGCAAGTGAGCGCGTGGTGGCCGCGCAAGGCCGTGCTGGAACAGAACGGCAGTCCACGTGAGATCGAGGTCACCGCCGTCGATCCGGCTTTCGAAAACATCATCGGACTGCGCACACTCGAAGGCAACCTGCAACAGGCCTTGACGCAGCCGGACGGCATGGCGTTGACACAGCAGGCGGCATGGCAGCTATTCGGCAGCACGCAGGTGCTGGGCCGCACCGTCATCCTCAATCGCCAGTCGCTGCAAGTGCGCGCGATACTGCCAGACCGTCCAGGCAACAGTACCATCCAGTTCGGTGTGCTGGTCGGCGTCAACAGCGCGCTATGGCCGGAGCGGGAACGCCAGCAGGCTTTATCCAACTGGATGGGTATTTCCGGCCGGGTCTACGTCAAGACCAGCGCCAATCCTCAGGCGCTGCAGACCGTGCTGCAAAACACGTTGGACAAGGCGCCATGGGCCAGCCTGGCCACCGCGGAAATGAAAGCGGCGCTGGGTGGACGCAAGATGGTCGATGTGGCGCTTGGCCCGCTGTCGGAGGCCTACTTCGACCGCAGCGTCGCCAATACCATGGGCACCGGTCCGCGCGGCGACATGCGCGTGGTACTGGCGCTCGGTGCGGCGGGGCTGCTAATACTGCTGCTGGCCATGGTCAACTACATCAACCTGGCAACCGTACGCACCTTGCGCCGCCAGCGTGAAATCGCCGTGCGCCGGACCATGGGCGCCTCGACGTATCAACTGCTGGTGCAGTTCATGTCGGAAGCGATGTTCCTGGCAGTGAGCGCTGCGGCACTCGGCATTCTGCTGGCGTGGCTGCTGCTACCGCTGGCGTCCGATCTGCTCCAGCGGCAGCTGGAGAGTGTCTGCACGCCGTTATCGGTCGCTGCCTGTCTGGGTTTCGGTGCACTGGTGGGGGCGGCGGCGGGGCTGTATCCCGGCTGGCTGGCGCGTGGCATGGACATGCGCGCCACGCTGGCCCAGCGCAGTGGCGAGACAACTGGCGGTGCGTGGTTGCGGCGCGTACTGAGCGCGGTGCAGTTCAGCGCCGCGATGGGCATGGGCAGCCTGGCGCTGGCGATGCTGTGGCAAACGCAGTTTGCGACCGCCATCCCGCCCGGCTTCGACCCTGCGCCGTTGCTGGTGGCGGAGCTGCCGCAAGATGCGGAAGAGGCTTCAATGCGCGCGTTCCAGGACGCCTTGAAGCAGTTGCATGGCATCGCCGCCATCGCCAACAGCAATGCCATTCCCGGACGCGACGACCATACCGGCACGCGTGGCAGCACCACGCTGCAGCGGGCCGACGGCAGCAGCGTTTTCATGCCGATGCAATTTGTCGGCGCGGATTTCTTCAAGGCCTACAACCTGCAAGCGCTGGCCGGACGCTTATTCGACGCGCGCATCGACCATGCCAAGGCCGATGGCGAACACCATGTCGTCATCAACCAGGCGGCGGCACGCGCGCTGGGCTGGCTGTCGGCCTCGGACGCCGTCGGCCAATATATACACGGCAGCCAGGCGCGCATCGTCGGCGTCGCACCGGACCTGCGCTGGCATACGCTGCGTGAACCCATCGGGCCGGTGATGTATGAGCTGGTCGATACCAGTCCCCTGCTGACACTGCGCCTGAACGGTAGGCACGAGGATGTCGCCAGCGCGGTTGCCGCCACATGGCAGCGCTACTTCCCCGCGCATCCGCTGGCGCTGCACCCTGCCGCCAGCTACTACGCGCAAGCCTATGCGGACGATGTGCGTCTGGCGCAGCTGCTGGCCTGCGCCACTGCGGTGATACTGGTGCTGGCGGCCTGCGGTATCTACGTGCTGGCCGCGCACAGCGTACAACGGCGCGCGCGCGAAATCGTACTGCGCAAGTTGCACGGCGCCGGCCGTGCGGCGATTGCGGCGCTGATAGGCCGCGAATTTGCCATGCTGACGGCCGTCGCCGCGCTGATCGCGTTGCCGCTGGCATGGCTGGCGATCGCGCGCTATCTGGCGCCGTTCGCGGAGCGCTCGCCGCTGGTCGGCTGGGCGCCGGTGGCGGCACTGGGCTTGGCGTTGCTGATCGTGACAGCGGCCACGGCACGCCATACGCTCAGTGCCATGCGCATGGCGCCTGTGGCGGCGCTACGCGATTAAATCAATTGGGAGAAGGTGTGGCGTTGCTGGTGAACTCAGCATATTTTTTATCGCTGCTGGCCATGGCAGCCTCCAGCTCCCGTTCAGTCAGGCGCGCACGCAATTGGGCGACCAGTTCCGGTGCGCCTTGCAGTTGCAGCTTCTCGGCGAAGGTCGCCCACGCATAGGATTCCACCGGATCGCTTGCCGAGAGCTTGCTGGCCAAGGTTAATGCCGGTTGTGTGGCGCCGCTCATCACGGCCTGGGTGAAATAGGCTTCTGCCTGGCGCGCCGCTGGCACGCCGTTGTCCAGCCCATGCTGGCTGGCGATGGTGTCGGGTTCGTCCCAATACTGCTGGCCCAGTTGCAGCAGCGCGTAAATATCGCCGCGCGCGCCCATTTCCCGCAGCTTGGCCAGCGGCAGGTAAAAATATTCCTGCGGCGTGCCGTAGCCGCCTTGCGCCATGCGCTGCTCACGCAACTCGATGCGTTGCTGCGCGGCGCTATGCACTGCGTCTGCGGTGCCGGTAAATGGCAGCGCGCGCGGGCTGCCATCGGCCACGGTACCTGCCGTACCGGCGCCGGGAGCGGGCTGCATTGCAGTAGGCGGCGATGGCGTCAGCCACCACCAGCCTGCCGCAAACAGCGCGCTCGCCAGCGCAATGGCACGGTAGGTAAAGCGCATTGCTTAGAACGTGCAGGCGCCGAAACGCCAGCCGTTGCGGCTGGCGATGGTGGCTGCTTCGCTCTGCGAGCAGGCGGTCACGGTACCGCTCATGCCACGACCCACACCGGTCGGAATGCAGACAGGGTAAGGCAGGTAAGGACGGCCGTTGCATGGGCCAGGCGGTTGAGGCGGCTTCGGATCAGGATTGGCGGTGTCCACGCCAACAATCAGCGTGCTCCAGGTGACCGCCAGCGGTGGGAAAGCGCCGATTTCCAGCGTGCCGGTGTCGCACATGCGGATCGAATAGTTAGGCGAGCTTTCATGGCCGCCCGTGTTCGATGCCCACACCGGCTGGTTGGCGGCGTTGTATTGCACGAAGTTGCCATCGGTCTGAATCGCGGTGTACTGGCCATTTTTGTAGGTGGCCCAGCGTGGGGTCGAACCATCGCGATACAGCACCAGGTTGCCGTCATGCTGCTGGACCAATGTGTATTTACCATTTGGCGACGAGAAACTGTCGCCTTGCTGCATGAGGCTCACGCCCTTGCTTTGGCACGCGGCGGATGCCGACGCGCTCATTACCACCGGCAGCAGGAAGGCCATCGCCTTCAAAAGCTTTTTCATAATGCACCTTTAAAAGTTAGTACAATCCTCATTTTATATAAAATACATTATTGAATAATCACTAATTCTAACCGTGCGCGAATAAAAAAAGGCAGCCCGAAAGGCTGCCTTTGTTCTGGAAACAACGCGCTTAGTTGGTGATGCTGATGAGCGTGACATCGAATACCAGGGTGGAGTTGGCTGGAATGCCGACCCCATACTTGCCAGCCGCCTGGGCAGCTGCGCCATAGCCCTGGCCAGGCGGAATAATCAGCGTCCGCGTGCCACCTGGTTTCATGCCGATAATGCCCATGTTAAAGCCGGTGATGGTGCCCGTGCCGCCCACATTGACCGGCAATGGCTGATCGGTCGTGGCCTGGTTGTCGTCGAAGCGCATGCCCTTGAAGTTGGCGCGCGTGCCGTCATACAGCCAGCCCGTGTAGCGTACCGTCACGGTATTGCCCTTGACGACCGCCGTGCCGGTGCCCGGCACGATGTCGTTCACGGTCAGGTCCGGTGGCGGCGCCTGATTAGGAATGATCACGGCCTTGCTGACGTAGGACAGCTGAATGTCGTACACCATCGGTGCATTGACCGGGATGGCCGGGAAGGTCAGGCCGTTCACTTTCAGTTCGTCGCGGGCATTGCCGCCATAGGGGGTCATATTGGCCGGCATCACGACGGTACGCTTGCCGCCCGTCTGCATGCCCAGCACGGTCTGGTCCCAGCCCGTGGCCATGGCGCCCACGCCCACTGCGCCGGTGTAGCTGGTGTTGACGTCCACCGAGCTATCCACCTTGGTGCCGCGCGGATCGCTCTTGGTGGAGTCATACAGATAGCCGACGTAGGTAAACGTGACCAGGTCGCCCGTGGCGGCCGTGGTGCCCGTACCCGGGGTGTCGGTGATGATTTTGTACGCTGGTTGCGGCGTGACGACGGCAGTCGGGGCTTTAGCGCCGCCGCCGCAGGCGGTCAAAGCCACTGCGCAGCTGGCAACGGCGATAAATTGCAACATCGATTTCATAATTACCTTTGATAAGTATTCGTATTCGGTAGTCCCGGCGCAGAAGTGTAGCAGACCACGCCCCTTCCGCTCCCGGCACTACATTCAGTTACATCTTTTTGTGCTCAAATTTCCACCTGGGTGCCGAGTTCAATCACGCGGTTGGGTGGAATCTGGTAGTAGTCGGCGGCGCCGCGCGCATTGCGTGACATGGCCACAAACAAGTGCTCGCGCCAGGTCGCCATGCCCGAGCCCGGGGCGGAAATCACGGTCTGGCGGGCGATGAAGAAGGAGGTCTCCATCATCTCGAACGGCAGGCCCAGACATTCGCACAGGTGCAGCACGCGCGGAATATCCGGTTCATCCTTGAAGCCGTAGTAGATGTTGAGCTGGTAGCACTGGTGTCCCAGGTCGGTGACCTTGACCTGCTCCGCCTCGGTCACATACGGCTCCTCGATGATGTGCACGGTCAGGAACACCACACGCTCGTGCAGCACCTTGTTGTGCGACAGATTGTGCAGCAGCGCGTGCGGCACGCCGTCGCTCTCGCCGCGCATGAAGATGGCGGTACCGTAGACGCGCGTTGGCGGCGCCACAAACAGCGAGGACAGGAATTCTTCGAGGGGAATCGCGTGCTTCTGCAGGTTTTCAAACACCAGCTCGCGGCCGCGCTTCCAGGTCAGCATCACCGTGAACAGCACGGTGCCCAGCAGCAGCGGGAACCAGCCGCCGTGGAACAGCTTCAGGGTGCTGGCCGAGAACAGCGAAATGTCGATGACGATGAAGAAACCGGTGGCGCCAAAGCACAGCGCCAGCGGCAGGTGCCAGCGGTAGCGGATCACGAAGAAGGTCAGGAAGGTGGTGGCCAGCATGGTGGCCGTGACCGCGATGCCGTAGGCGCCGGCCAGCTTGTCGGACGAGCCGAAGCCGATCACGGCCAGCAGCACCACGATCATCTGCAGCCAGTTCACGGCCGGGATGTAGATCTGGCCGATCTCGCTGACCGAGGTGTGCAGAATACGCATGCGCGGCAGCAGGCCCAGCGCAATCGCCTGCTTGGTCATCGAGAAGGTGCCGGAAATGGTGGCCTGCGAGGCGATCACCGCCGCCAGCGTCGACAGCACCACCAGCGGGTACACGCTCCACGCGCCCAGCTGCTGGAAGAAGGGGTTGGAAATCGCGTCGGGACGCTGCAGCAGCAGCGCGCCCTGGCCCAGGTAATTGATCGCCAGCGCCGGGAACACGATCAGGAACCACGCCGCACGGATCGGTTTCTTGCCGAAGTGGCCCATGTCCGCGTACAGCGCCTCGGCACCCGTCAGTGCCAGCACCACCGCGCCCAAGGCGACAAACGCGATCTTCTGGTTTTCGTACATGAAGCGCAGCGCATGATAAGGGTTCAGCGCCGCCAGCACGCGCGGCGCTTCGACGATATTCACCACGCCCATCGCTGCCAGCGCGATAAACCATACCACCATCACCGGTCCGAAGAACTTGCCGATGCCGGCCGTGCCATGGCGCTGCAAGGCATACAGCGAGATCAGCACGATGATGGTCAGCGGTACGATGTATTGTTCCAGCCCGGGCGCGGCCACTTCCAGGCCTTCAATCGCGCCCAGCACCGAGATGGCCGGCGTAATCACGCTGTCGCCATAGAACATGGTGGCGCCGAACACGCCCAGCAGCATCAGCGGGTAATGCCATTTCGGCGCGGCCTTGGTGACCGAATTCAGCGCCAGCGCCATCAGCGCCATGATGCCGCCTTCGCCGCGGTTATCGGCGCGCAGCACCAGGCTCACGTATTTGAGGGAAACGATCAGTGTCAGTCCCCAGAAAATCAGGGAGATGATGCCCAGCAGATTGCCCTCGCTCAGGGCCAGGCCATGCTCAGGATCGAAGACGGTTTTGAGAGTGTAGAGAGGGCTGGTACCGATGTCGCCATAGACGATGCCGACAGCCGCCAGCGTAAGTGCCGCGAGACTGCTTTTCTTGTGTTGCTCGGTCAAGATTGCACCTGTTGTTGTTTTGGTGCATTGCACAATAGGCCAACTATATGCAAAAGGCAAGGAGATTTTGGCATACGCAGACGTTCCAAATGATCAATAACGAGAGTGTACGCCGCCGCTGCCCAGAGCGCGAGAGGCAGGCCTGCGTAGCGGGCACAGATGAGCGATAATGGCAGACCTACTCCCTTATTCTGTTCCCGCCCCATGAACACAGGTATCTTGTACGCCACGCTGGCGTTCCTTTGCTGGGGTCTGTTCCCGCTGTACTTTCACGCCATCGGTGAAGTACCGCCCATGGAAATCCTCGCACACCGCATGCTGTGGTCGCTGTTGTTTCTGGTGCTGGTCCTGAGCGCGCGCCAGCAATGGAAATGGTTCCCCAAAGTGCTGCAGCAGCCCAAGGTGCTGCTGAGCTTTGTGGCCAGCTCGCTGCTGCTGTCGGCCAACTGGGGCGTCTACATCTGGTCGGTCAACAATGGCCACGTCATCGACGCCAGCCTGGGCTACTTCATCAATCCGCTGGTCAACGTGCTGCTGGGGCAGCTGGTGCTCAAGGAATACCTGCGCCGCGGCCAGTGGATGGCGATTGCGGTGGCGGCCGGCGGCGTCGCCTGGCTGACCTGGCAATCGGGCCAGCTGCCATGGATTGCCTTAATTTTGGGCATCACCTTCGGCGCTTACGGCCTGCTGCGCAAAACCGCCGCGCTGGCCGCACTGGAAGGCCTGTCGCTGGAAACCATGATGCTGTTCCCGCCGGCGCTGATCTATGTGCTGTGGCTCAGCTATCATGGCGACAATGCCTTCATCAACACGCCGCACGACAGCACACGCTGGCTGCTGGTGGCCGCCGGGCCGATTACCGCGATTCCGCTGCTGCTGTTTGCGGCCGGCGCGCGCCGGATTCCGATGGCCGTACTGGGATTGCTGCAATACATGTCGCCCACCATGCAGGCGCTGCTGGGCGTGTGGGTGTTCCATGAAGCGTTCACGGCAGACCGGCTGATCGGCTTCCTGATTATCTGGGCAGCGCTGGCGCTGTATGTGGTCGAAGGGCTGTGGACCGGCAGGCGCGCCAAATAGTGGGAAGATGACGGGATTTAGCGTATCCTGTCGTCCTTCCCTGCATTTCTACCAACATACATCGAGACCTCTCAATGGCAAATTACGTCTATACCATGAACCGCGTGGGCAAAATCGTCCCACCGAAGCGCCAGATCCTGAAAGATATTTCGCTGTCCTTCTTCCCGGGCGCAAAGATCGGCGTGCTGGGCCTGAACGGCTCCGGTAAGTCGACCTTGCTGAAAATCATGGCAGGCATCGATACCGACATCCAGGGCGAAGCACGCCCGATGCCAGGCCTGAACATCGGTTACCTGCCGCAGGAACCGCAGCTGGACCCGGAAAAAACCGTGCGCCAGGAAGTGGAATCGGGCCTGGGCGAAGCATTTGAAGCGCAAGCCAAACTGGACGCGGTGTACGCCGCATATGCCGAAGAAGATGCCGACTTCGACGCGCTGGCCGCCGAACAGGCGCGCCTGGAAGCGATCATCTCGTCGTCGGATGGCGGCAACCTGAACCTGCAGCTGGAAATGGCCGCCGATGCGCTGCGCCTGCCGCCATGGGACGCCAAGATCGGCGTGCTGTCCGGTGGTGAAAAACGCCGCGTGGCGCTGTGCAAGCTGCTGCTGTCCAAGCCGGACATGCTGCTGCTGGACGAACCAACCAATCACCTGGATGCCGAGTCGGTCGAATGGCTGGAGCAGTTCCTGCTGCGCTTCCCGGGCACCGTGGTCGGCATCACCCACGATCGCTACTTCCTGGACAACGCTGCCGAGTGGATTCTGGAACTGGACCGTGGCCATGGCATTCCATGGAAGGGCAACTACTCGTCGTGGCTGGACCAGAAGCAGGACCGCCTGAAACAGGAAGAGGCTACCGAGTCGGCCCGCCAGCGCGCACTGCAAAAAGAACTGGAATGGTCGCGTCAGAATCCGAAAGCGCGCCAGGCCAAATCCAAAGCCCGTCTGGCCCGCTTCAATGAACTGAGCGAATACGAATACCAGAAACGTAACGAAACCCAGGAGATCTTCATTCCTGTGGCCGAACGTCTGGGTAACGAAGTTATCGAATTCAAGAACGTGTCGAAAGGCTTTGGCGACCGCCTGCTGCTGGACAATGTGTCCTTCACGATTCCGCCGGGCGCGATCGTCGGCATCATCGGCCCGAACGGCGCCGGTAAATCGACGCTGTTCAAGATGATTGCCGGCATCGACCAGCCGGACAGCGGTGAAGTGGTGATCGGCCAGACCGCGCGCATTTCGCTGGTGGACCAGAGCCGCGACAAGCTGGGCGATAGCAAGACCGTGTTTGAAGACGTATCGGGCGGCGCCGACGTACTGAGCGTGGGCCGCTTTGAAATGCCATCGCGCGCCTATCTGGGCCGCTTCAACTTCAAAGGCGGCGACCAGCAGAAGATCGTTGGCAACCTGTCCGGCGGTGAGCGCGGCCGCCTGCACCTGGCCAAGACCCTGCTCAAGGGCGGCAACGTGCTGCTGCTCGATGAACCGTCGAACGATCTGGACGTGGAAACCCTGCGCGCGCTGGAAGATGCGCTGCTGGAGTTCGCCGGTTCGGTGATGGTGATCTCCCACGATCGCTGGTTCCTGGACCGTATCGCCACCCACATCCTGGCCTTCGAAGGCAACTCGCAAGTCACCTTCTTCGACGGTAACTACCAGGAATATGAAGCCGACAAGAAGAAACGTCTGGGTGAAGAAGGCGCCAAGCCGAAGCGTATCCGCTACAAGCCGCTGACCAACTAAACCAACTAATCGCGGGTTCTCCTGACAAAACCCTGAAAGCTTTCAACCAGCTTTCAGGGTTTTTTATTGCCTAAAATTTCAGGCGCAATTATTTATCGGAGTCCACTGAAAATAGACCTGCCGGATTGTCTCTCAATGCTTGCGCCATCATTCCTGATTCGGGAAAAGTGCATTGCTGGAAATGGTCATTCTCCATTGCGGTGTTTTCCGCAACACTGACGCTGTCGCTTCGATCAAGTCACGAAGCCATCCCATGGTCACAAGGAGAACATCATGAACGCTCAACGCATCGCCGCAGGCGCAGCACTTGCCATCACCATCGCTACCGCCGCCAACGCCGCGCCGGTGGCTTACCGCCATGTGAATATCGATGGCGTCAACATCGCCTATCGCGAAGCAGGCTCGCCGGACAAACCTACGCTGCTGCTGCTGCACGGCGTGCCCAGTTCGTCGCGCATGTACGATGGCTTGATGAACAAGCTGGGCGACCGCTATCACCTGATCGCTCCGGACTATCCCGGCTTCGGCAATAGCGATGCACCATCGCCGGCGGAATTCACTTACACCTTCGAGCATTTGTCGGACGTGATGCAAAAATTTACCGATGCGGTCGGCGTGCAGCGCTACGTGCTGTTCATGCAGGATTACGGTGCGCCTGTCGGCATGCGGATGGCAGTAAAGCGGCCGGATGCCATTCAGGGCACCATTTTTCAGAACGGGAATGTGTATGAGGATGGTCTTGGCGCGATGTGGGCGACCCGCAAGCCATTCTGGAGCGATCGCTCCGCGCATGAGGACAAGGTAGGTGCAGCGCATGCCTCACTGGCGGTCACGAAGAACCGCCATCTCGGCAGCGATCCCAATGTGGAGGCTTATGATCCTGACTTGTGGATGGACGAGTATGCTTATCTCAACCGCCCCGGGCAGGCAGCGATACAGTCGGCGCTGATTTACGATTATCAGCACAACCTGGCGGCTTATCCGCAATGGCAGCAATGGCTGGCTGCGCACCGGCCGCCTACGCTGGTGGTATGGGGCAAGTACGACCTGGCCTTTACCGTACCGGGTGCTCAGGCCTTCAAGCGTGATCTGCCGGAAGCACGCGTCGAGATTCTCGACGCCGGCCACTTTGCCATGGATACCAGGCTGGAAGAAGTCGCGGTACTGACCGATCAATACATGCAGGCGCACCGCAAAACCTTCGCGCGCTAAGCTACTGCAGGCTGGGGTCCTGCCGCAGTGCTTGCACCGTCATATCGATGAAGGAACGGACCTTGCGCGACGCACCGCGTCCCTCGCGGTGCACGACATGGATCGGCACCGAGGGCCGTTCGAAATCTTCCAGCACCAGCAGCAATTCGCCACGCTGCAACGCTGGCGCAATCTGATACAGCGGCAAGCGCGTGATACCAAAACCGGCAACCGCCATTGCTGCAGCCGACTCGTTGGTGCTGGTACTCATGCGCGGTTGCAGGCGTACCTTCACATCATTGCGGAAGCGGAATTCCGGTGTCGGCGTCAGGCCGGTGGCCGTCACAATCGTATGCTGCACGAGATCCTCGGGGCGCTGCGGCACACCGTGCCGCGCCAGATAGGACGGCGCTGCGCACAGCACTTGCCGCACCCGCCCGACCGGGATCGCATGCAGCGACGAATCCGGCAGTTCTCCAATGCGCACGGCGACATCGACATCTTCCTCCAACAGATTGACGTTGCGGTCGATGAACCAGCAATGGATAGCGACTTCAGGATACTGCACCAGGTACGCATGCACGACCGGCGCTACATACATGCTGCCAAAATTGACGGTCGCGGTAATCGTGAGTTGTCCGCGCGGCGCGGCATGCGTGCCGGCCGCCGTGCTATCGGCCTCTTCCAGGTCGTTCAGGATGCGGCGGCAGTTTTCCGCATAGACGCGGCCGGTCTCGGTGAGGCGTACAAAGCGCGTGCTACGTGCCAGCAGGCGCGTGCCCAGCCGCTCTTCCAGCTCGGTCACGGCTCTTGTAATCACGGACGGCGACACGCCAAGCCGGCGCGCCGCGGCCGAAAACCCTTCCGTGTCCACCACTGCAAGAAAGGCCGTCATGGCCTGTATCCTATCCATACGCCGCCTGTGCTGAAGTTTGCCATGCATTCTACACAAAGCAAAAGGCCGGATTCTGCATGCAGCAGAACCCGGCCTTCGGAACTAAACAGCAGCTGGCTTAGAAGTTGTAGCGCAGGCCAGCAGTGATGGCGCCGGCTTTACGGCCAACATCGGTACCGCTCTTGCCGTAGTTTTCATACTCCAGCGAGACCTTGACGTTTTTGTTGATGGCGTACTCGCCACCCACCGATGCGTACAGCTTGGTTTTGTTCTCGTCGCCGAGACCATTGGCAGCGGCGATGCCGGTCTGCGTCACTTCATTGTGGTTACGCGCCACACCCAGCTTGCCGAACACGGAGAAGTCCTGCGCCACTGGCCAGGTGCCTTTACCGGCCAGGTAGTACGAGTGTGCATCAGTGCTCACGCCGCCAGGCAGGCCGCCTGCGGTGTAGTTGTAGCTGCGCTTGCCGAAGTCGGTGTAGCCAGCTTCCACTGCCCAGGTGCTGTCGATGTTGTAGCCACCGTAGATTTTGCCAGCGGCCTTGGTACCGGTACGGCTGTCGCTGCTGACGGAACCGCCAGCGCCCATGTCGTAACGGCTGCCCACGACACCCACACCAACGTAACCGGTGCCGGCTGCATCCTGGGTATTGCTTTGTGCGAAGGCGGAAGTACCACTCAGAGCGGCGGCGGAAGCGACTAATGCAAACAGAATTTTTTTCATGATGTTGATCTTTCAGCAAAAAGTTGTTCAGGACTTGCTTGGGATCGCAGTTGCTTTGAATTGCGATGTGTCCAAGATAGCACTCCAACCAACATCTGTGGCCACCGAATTAGTAATAAGTGTGACGAGATGTAAGCCAAACGATCATTGGCAAATTTCAAGATGCGCCAAACTTAAAGTAAGCTTAAAAGAACACCTGTTCCGTTAACGGTTTGCCAATCCTGAGTTATAAAATCAGGCGGAAGGTCAGGTTGATGCGCGGCCCGCGTGGCGTGCGCTCCTTGTTAATCCCGTGCAGCCAGTGCTTTTGTAACGCGCCAGCCATCAGCAACAGGCAGCCATCGCCAAGCGCCAGCTGCACTTTCTTCGGCAAGTGACGGTGTTTGAGGATGAAGGTCCGCGGTGCGCCAAAGCTGACCGACGCAATCGCCGGTTCGGGACCCAGTTCGCGCTCGTCGTCGGCGTGGAAGCCCATGCTGTCGCGCTCATCGCGGTAATAATTGAGCAGCACGCTGTTAAAGCGCCGGCCCGTGGCGCGTTCGACCGTCTGTTTGATATGCAATTGCAGCGCCGTGAATGGCTGCGGGTGAAAGGTTTTGCCCGAGTAGCGGTAACTGGCCTCGCCATGCCAGGCCGACAGGCGCGGCTGCTTGTGCAGCTTGCCCCAGACCTGGATTTCCTCCTCGCGCCAGCCGGTTTCGGCCAGCAGACGACGCATTACCTCGTCCGGCGCCAGGTCCAGCGGCAGGCGCTGCTGGAACCACAGTTCGCCATCGTCAATCGGCATGGGCGTGAGGCGGGTGTCGTCGGCAAATAAGTCCATGCGCGGTATGATAACGGCACTACGATTTCAGGAGTACTTCGCATGAAAAAACGCCAGTTCCTGGGTACGGCTGCACTGGCCGGCCTGTCCGCAGCAGCCTTGCCGTCGCGTGCCGCAGCCACCGCCGCCGGTCCGACCCTGCTGACCATCACTGGCGCCATCAGCAAACCCAATCGCGGCAAGCTCGATCCGACGCGCGACGTGATGATGGCCAAGCAGAAGATCAGCTTCGACAAGGCACATGCGTTTGACTATGCCGCGCTGACGGCCCTGCCGGCCATCAGCATCAAGCCGACGCTGGAATACGACGCCAAACCGCATACGCTGCATGGCCCCTTATTGCTGGACGTGGTGCAGGCAGCCGGCGCCCAGCTCAAGGACGACAGCAAGCTGATTTTGCGTGCGGTGGATGGTTATGCGGCAGCCGTGACGGTAGCGCAAGCGCGCGCGCAACGCTGGATCGTCGCCACCCAGATGGATGGCGCACCAATGGCGCTGGGCGGACTCGGCCCGTTATGGGCGCTGTGCGACGCGGATAAAGTACCCGAGCTGGCCGCTATCCCGCTGGCGGGACGTTTCGGCGGCGCACCCTGGGCGCTCTATCACATTGAAGTGCAGGCTTAAGCGTAGGCTTCGGCCAGACTCATGACACGTGGAGTGATGGTGATGCCGATGCCGCCGAACAGGGCAGTCAGCGCAGCCATATTGGCTTCCATCTCTTCGGTTTTCCAGCCTTCGAACAGGTCGGTGCCGGCTTTCTGGAAGTGCAGGTCCAGCACTTTGCCGCGGTCCTTGTGGGTGTAAGGGCCGCTATAAGTTTGCTTGAAGCCCAGCGCGGTCAGTTGCGCCAGCACTTCATTCGGTGGATTGTCCGGATCGGTTGCCATAAACACGCCGAAGGTTTTACCTGGCGGTTTGGCGGCGACGTCGACGTCGTAAATTCCAGGCGCTTTGGTGACGGTTGTACTTTTCAGAAATAACATGTTCTTACCCCTACTATTCAGTTGCGCCGGTTTAAGCTTGCAGCTTGATTCTTGTAGAAAACATTCTAAGAATCAAGCTTATTGCTAATTCGGAGGTTTGTCGACTGATCCCGGTACTTATTTGTGAATTCGTACCAATAAAACTGCAACCAGCTTACTCCGCACAAAGGCTACACCTACTTAAAATATAGTTGTTAAGTAGTAATTTGCAAGGAGTTACGCACAGAAGCGCTTATTTCTGCTGCTTACGGTGCGCCAGCGCTTGTGTCGGCGGCACGAGAGCGGCATACAACGCTCCCGTGGCCGCATCCCACGCGGACACCGCCTGCTGCTGGCGCGCCACAGTGGCAAGATCGCCACGCGCAATCGGACCGCTCAGCGCTGGCGCTGCGCCCAGCCGGAATACATTGGCCATCGACTCGGTTGCCAGTGGTTGCGCCAGCTGGCGCGCGACCGGTTCTGGAATCCCCGCCGCCTGGTAAGCGCGCAAGGCGGCGTCCAGCACGGTGACCAGGTAATTACTCGCAAATACCGCCGCCGCGTGATACACCGTCTTGGCCTCGGCGTTGATCGGCACCACTTGCGCGCCGATCGCTTGCAGCGCAGGCGTAAGCACGGCCAGCGCACCATCATCACCCTCCACGCCGCAGAACGTGCCTGCAAATTGTGCAGCAACCGCCGCCGGATCGGCAAAGCTGCGGATCGGATGCACGCTGGCGACCAGCGCGCCGGCATCGCGCGCGCGCTGCAAACGGTCCGAGGCCAGCGCGCCGCTGCAATGAAAAACGATGCTGCCATCGAGCGCTACGGCCTGCGCCAGCGCTGCGCATGCGGGGACGATCTGGTCGTCACCAACCGCCAGCACATGCACGCCAGCAGACCGCAGCTGGGCATAATCCGCCGCCACGCTGCCGGCGCCGATGAAGTCCACTGCCTGCTGCGCCGATGCCGCCGAACGCGTCAGCACTTGCTGGATCTGATATCCACGCTCAGCCAGCAGCCGCCCCAGCACGCGGCCGACATGGCCGGCGCCGATCAGATTGAACGTAACAGGCATCAGAATCCCGATCCCGGCTGCTTGAGGAATGCCACTTCTTCGGGTGTCGATTCGCGGCCCAGTATGTCATTACGATGCGGGAAGCGGCCGAAGCGCCGTATCACTTCGCGGTGGCGCTGGGCGTAATCCAGCATGCCGGCAATGCCCTGGCTGGTGGCGGCGGAAGCCGTGTTGCGCTCCGCATCCGCCATCCGCATGAACAAGGCTACCGACTGCTCCTGCATCGCCATGTTTTCCGCATGTTCCAGCGGCAGATAGACAAAGGCCCGCTGCAAAGGCGGCAGCGCCTTGTCCTCACCGGCATCGATCATGTCCAGTGCGGCCTGCAGGGCCTGATGGTCGCCAGCAAACGACAGCGGTGTGCCGCGGTACACATTGCGGCAGAACTGGTCCAGCACCAGGATGCGCGCGAGCGCCGCTTGCGGGCCTTCCGCATCCCATTGATGCAGGCCGCCTTCCAGCGCCTGCTCTATCTGCGCGCCGAAACGCTGGGCGATCTCGCGGTCAAACGCTTCGTCCTTCTGAAACCACTCGCGGCGTGGCGCGTCAGCGGCCTGTCCTTGCGCCGGCTGAAACCAGAAATCAAATACTGCCTGGGCTTGTGCATTCATATAGGTATCGGTCAGTTGCGGGCGTGCGTAATCTGGAAGCTATGGATGCCTTCGAAGTCGACCAGTTCCGCCGACAGCACCGACATCGGCGAACCACTGCGCTTGCTGAGTGCAATCGCCACAAAGCGCCATTCCTGCATTCCGTTTTCGCTACCTATCATCATAGACCCACCGGCGATTTCATAGCCGCGCTGTAGGGCCATCGCGCGCAATGCCGGTTCCTGCGGCTTGTAGCCAGTTTTGAAACGCATGGTGATCGCAATGGCGTGGCGCGACGGCAGCCAGGCTTCCACCCGGGTCAGGAAAATCATCGAGCCGGCGCACAGTATCGCCAGGCCGATGGCGCCCATATAAAAGCCCACGCCCACCATCACGCCGATCACCGAGGAGGCCCAGATCGACGCAGCCGTGGTCAAGCCGCTGATGTTAAAGCCTTCACGCATGATGACGCCGGCGCCCAGGAAGCCAATACCGGTCACGATGCCTTGCACGATGCGGGTCGGATCGGAGTTCACCAGATAGGTCGACACATGGCCGCCAAACCAGTGCCCCGGATAGCCGCCGATCACCGTCAGCGCGGCGGAGGCCATGCACACCAGGCCATAGGTCCGCATGCCTGCCGCCCGGCCGTGATACGAACGCTCGTAGCCCACCAGCAGGCCAAGCAGCAGCGCGCCCAGCAAATTCAACAAAATCACCGCATTGGTGGCCAGTTCGGATTGCGACCAATAGGCCTGCAGGAATTCGATGGCGGGCATGGTAAGCCTCTACTTTCTTATTTTTTGACGAGCTGCTTTTCGAAGGCGACATCCAGTTTGCTGAGGCGCTTGGGCGCAGCCGGCGCGATGCTGTTGACGAAGGCGACAAAATCATCCAGCTCCATGGGTGCACACAGCGGCGGATTGCCGGCGCCATCGGACAGGAAGAAGTGGCCGCTGCCGGTGACCGACATCGAGTATTTATCATTGCCGCTACGGCGTTTCAGGCGGTCTACCGCCGATGTAGCTCTGGTTGCGCGTCCGCTCATAAGGTCTCCGTTCGGTTTTTCAGCCACGCCAGCGCATCGCCGGACAGCAGCGGTGACAGGCGCTTGCGCACCGTGGCGTGGTAATCGTTGAGCCACTGGCGCTCATCATCGCGCAGCAGCGCGGGAAGGATACAACGGGTGTCGATCGGGCACAGTGTCAATGTTTCAAAGTTGAGGAATTCGCCAAATTCGGTCTGGCCCGCCGCGCGGTTCAGCACCAGGTTCTCGATGCGGATGCCCCAGCGGCCCGGCCGGTAGAGGCCAGGTTCAATCGAGGTAATCATACCTGGCTCCATCGCAGTCTGCGGTTCCGGCATGGCTGATGGCGAAATCGATTGCGGGCCTTCGTGCACATTCAGGAAGTAGCCGACGCCGTGACCGGTGCCATGGCCAAAGTCCATGCCTTCGGCCCACAGCGGCGCGCGGGCGATGGCATCCAGCATCGGCGACTTGGCGCCGCGCGGGAAGCGGGTGGCGGACAAGGCGATCATCCCCCTCAGCACTAGCGTGAAATCACGGCGGTGTTCATCAGTGATGCTGCCGACGGCCACCACGCGCGTGATGTCGGTGGTGCCGCCCAGGTACTGGCCGCCGGAGTCGATGAGCAGCAGGCCATCGCCTTCGATTACGGCGTGGCGGGCCTCGGTGGCGCGATAGTGCATGATCGCGCCGTTCGGGCCAAAACCGGCGATGGTCGCAAAACTCGGGCTGATGAAGCCGGGACGGCGCGCCCGCGCGGCCGTGATCTGTTTGTCGATTTCCACCTCGGTCAGCGGCACGCGGACGGTGTTGGCCAGGGTCTGTTCCAGCCAGGCGAAGAATTCGCACAGGGCGGCGCCATCCTGCTCCATGGTGGCGCGCACGTGGATGGCGTCCTGCTCGCTCTTGCGGGACTTGGCCAGGGTGGTCGGATTGATCGCCTCCAGCACTTTGACCTTGGCCGGTATCCACTGGCGGGTGCCGTAGGTGATGCGGCGCGGGTCGACCAGCAGCGTGGTATCGGCAGGTAATCCTGCCAGGGCCGCAGCGGCCGATGCGTACGGCGCGACATCGACGCCCTCGTCCGCCAGCGCAGTGCGCAGTTCCGGCGCAATCTTGCCATCGGCGACATAGATCGTCGCGCGGCTGGGCGTAATCAGCGCGTGCGCCAGGAAAATCGGATTGAAATTGACATCGGCGCCGCGCAAGTTGAACAAATAGGCAATATCGTCCAGCGTCGAGATCAGGTGGCGATTGGCGCCGGCGCCTTGCATCGCGCTGCGCAAATCGGCCAGTTTACCGCTGCGGCTTTTCGACGCATAAGGCGGCAGGTGTTCATAAACCGGTGCGTCCGGCAGCGCTGGACGGTCAGCCCAGACCTGCTCCAGCAGGTCCAGATCGGTGCGCAGTTTGACGTCTTTGGCGTCCAGCGCGGTCTGCAGCAGGCGGGCGATGGCCAGGCCAAGTACGGCGCCATCCACCGCCAGCGTCTGGCCGGATTTCAAATTCGCTGCCAGCCAATCAATATATTGCACGCTGGCGCCTGAGGTCAGTTTCATGAGCTGGATACCGGTGCCGTTTAATTGCTGTTCGGCCTGGGTCCAGTAACGGGCATCGGTCCAGACGCCCGCAGATTCCGGCGTAATGATTAAGGTGCCGACCGAGCCGGTAAAACCAGAAGCCCATTCGCGCCCTTGCCAGCGTTCGGGCAAATATTCAGACAAATGGGGATCGGCGGATGGAATCATCAGCGCATCGATTTGATGCTGACGCATTGCCGCCCGCAACTGCGCGATGCGCTCAACGACTTGGGAGGGATCTGGAGTATGCATATAAGAAACTCAAAATAGCTTGTCGCTATGATACTCTGATTGTGTGATCTTCCGCTAAATGTCTGTGTCTACAGAATGTCGAAGTGGCTTGGTTTGTTGTATTAACGGTGCCGGCTATATTTTTAATTTCTTGAAGCCGGCAGCATGGTCCGAATAAATATCGCTCAACAATATATTTCATCGTCTGCCATAAATCGATTTGACAGTGTCTAATCCCGGTTCATGCCTGCGGCCGGCCACGCCGTGCAATGGGAGTTTATGCCGAAAATTAGCGAGTTCATGCCAATAATTAGCACGTTCTGGGCGCAAAAAAAGGCGCTAAGCCTCATAACGCCGTAAGCCCTCCAGATCCAGGATGCGGATACCGCCATAATCCAGACTCAGCAGTCCTTCCTTTTCCAACAGCTGCAACGCCTGATTCGCACGCTGGCGGGACGAGCCGGATAATAGTCCCAATTCCTCCTGCGATATTTGTACGATTTTCTCCAGCCCCGGATATAAATGCGAATGAAACATCGATGCCAGGCAACGCGCCACGCGTGTATCCGGATTTAATAAACGGTCATTCTCAACCGTGCCAATAAACTGACCGAGACGCTCATTTAATTGCATCAGCAGGAAACGCGTAAATGGCAGGCTATTATCCAGCAACCACATAAACGTCGCAGCTGGCATGCGGGCGATCCGGCTATCGCGTAATGCAATCGCGTCATATTTGAGTTTTTCATTTTTTAAAACCGTTCCTTCACCAAACCAGCCGCCTTGTGGCACACCGGTAAAGGCCACGCTTTTTCCGCTGGCAGAAAAATTCGTCATTTTAATCATGCCGTCGATAATCCCCAGCCAGTGTTCCACCATATCGCCTTTACGGCAGACATAACCCCCCTTGGGAACAAAAGTTTCAACCGTATCGGCCTCCACCCGCGCCATTTGTTCAGGCGTTAACCCTTTGGCCCAGATCGCGGCACGCAACGCTTCCTTCAAAGTAATTTGGTCTCGATCAGACATTTTTGCAATGCACCATAGAAAAGTCGGTCAATTGTCGTCGAAAAGACAACTCGCCTTCTCGCAGCACGTTAATATCATCACACAAAAATAAGCAGCAACAGGAGACAAACTGGTGCAAACAGAATACGAGACATTTCCTCGCCGCATGCTCGCGCACGGCCAGGTCAGGCCGGGAAAACCCGCATTTCGCGAAAAGTATCTGGGCATCTGGCAAAGCTGGAGCTGGGCTCAGGTCAACGACGAAGTACGCGCCCTCGCCTGTGGTTTGGCCGCCCTTGGTTTCGGCCGCGGCATGAATCTGGCCATCATCGGCGACAACCGTCCGCGCCTGTACTGGGCAATGCTGGCCGCGCAATGCCTGGGCGGCGTGCCCGTGCCCCTGTACCAGGACGCTCCCGCAGCCGACATGGCTTATGTGCTGGAAAACGCTGAAATCCACTACGCCATTGTCGAAGACCAGGAGCAAGTCGATAAGTTGCTTGAATTACAATCTCTATATCCACACATCCGCCATATCGCCTACGACGACGAACGCGGCATGCGTCACTACAAGCAGCAAGGTCTACTGTCCTTTGCCAAGCTGCAAGAACTGGGGCGCTCCTGGGACCAGTCCCATCCCGGATTCTTCGACGCGGCAGTCGCCGCAGGCCAAGGCAGCGACAACGCCATCATCCTGTACACCTCCGGCACCACCGGCAAGCCCAAAGGTGTATGCCAGACCCACGCCGCACTGACGGCGGCCGGCACCGGCGGCGTCGGCTTCGAAAAACTCACCGACGCTGAAGACATCCTGTCTTACCTGCCGATGGCATGGGTGGGCGACTGCCTATTTTCCTTCGCCCAGGCGATGACAGCCGGTTTCACCGTCAACTGCCCGGAATCCGGTGAAACCGTCATGACCGACATGCGCGAAATCGGCCCAACCTATTACTTCGCACCGCCCCGCGTGTTCGAAAACATGCTGACCACGGTAATGATACGCATGGAAGATGCAGGCGCGATCAAACGCGGCATGTTCCATTACTTTATGGCTGTCGCGCGCCGCTGTGGTGCTCAAATTTTAGACAAGCAGCCGGTGCCCTTGGGCGACCGCCTGCGCTACGCCGTCGGTAAAATGCTGGTCTACGGCCCGCTAAAAAACGTGCTGGGGATGTCACGCATCCGCGTCGCTTACACGGCCGGCGCAGCGATCGGCCCTGATCTGTTCCGCTTCTATCGCTCAATTGGCGTCAATTTGAAGCAATTCTACGGATCGACCGAAACCTGCGCCTACATCTGCCTGCAACCGGACGGCCAGATCAAATTCGATAGCGTCGGCTTGCCAGCTCCCGGCGTCGAGGTCAAACTGGCCGAAAACGGCGAAGTTCTCGTCAAATCGCCGACGTTGATGGACTGTTACTACAAACGCCCGGATGCTACCAGCGAAGCCATCGACGCCCAAGGCTATTTTCACACCGGCGATGCCGGCCTGTTTGATGGTGACGGCCATCTGAAGATCATCGACCGCGCCGCCGACGTCGGCCGCATGACCGGTGGCGCCATCTTCGCGCCCAACTACATCGAAAACAAGCTCAAATTCTTCCCCTTCATCAAGGAAGCCGTGGTGTTTGGCCACCAGCGCGATGCGGTATGCGCTTTCATCAATATTGACATGGAAGCAGTGGGCAACTGGGCCGAGCGCCGCAGCATCGCCTACTCCGGCTACACCGACCTGGCGGCCCATCCCGCCGTGTACGGCCTGGTGCGGGACTGCATCGAACAAGTGAATGCTGACCTGGCCGCAGAAACCGCAATGGGCGACACGCAGATCCACCGCTACCTGGTACTGCACAAGGAACTGGACCCCGACGACGACGAACTGACGCGCACCCGCAAAGTGCGCCGCAAGTTCATCGCCGAGAAATATGCGGTGCTGATCGACGCGCTGTACAGCGGCAAGACCTCGCAATACATCGAAACACAGGTCAAATTTGAAGATGGCCGCACCGGCGTCGTCAAGGCGGATCTGAAGATAGAACCTTGCAAGACCTACCCTGCCGTGCAGGCAGCCGCATGACGGAGGAAGCGCACATGCAGATGAATGAACCAGAAGTCCACTTCGGCGCCGACGCCAGCGCCGCCCGCCGCGCGACCGGGCCGGTAATACTCGACCTGAAAAACATCTCGCTGTCCTTTGGCGGTGTGAAGGCGCTGACCGACATCTCCTTCGACGTACGCCAGCACGAAATCCGCGCCATCATTGGTCCGAACGGTGCGGGCAAAAGTTCCATGCTCAACGTAATCAACGGCGTGTACCGCCCGCAGCAGGGTCAGATCGTCTATCGCGGCGAAGTACGCAAGAATATGGACTGCTACGCCGCCGCCAAATCCGGCATCGCGCGCACCTTCCAGAACATCGCGCTGTTCAAGGGCATGACGGTCCTCGACAACATCATGACCGGCCGTAACCTCAAGATGAAATCCAATTTCCTGATGCAGGCCTTGTACTGGGGACCGGCGCGGCGCGAAGAAATCGCCCACCGCATCAAGGCCGAGGAAATCATCGACTTCCTGGAGATACAGGCGATCCGTAAAACCCCGGTAGGCCGCCTGCCCTACGGCCTGCAAAAGCGCGTGGAGCTGGGCCGCGCACTGGCGGCCGAACCGGAGATCCTGCTGCTGGACGAACCCATGGCCGGCATGAACGTGGAAGAGAAACAGGATATGTGCCGCTTCATCCTCGACGTCAACGACCAATTCGGCACCACCATCGTGTTGATCGAGCATGACATGGGCGTGGTCATGGATATCTCCGACCGCGTGGTAGTGCTCGACTACGGTAAAAAAATCGGCGACGGCACGCCGGACGAGGTGCGCAGCAACCAGGATGTGATTAACGCTTATCTCGGCGTGGGGTGCTAATGAACATCAACTTCTTCTTTGAAGTGCTGATCGGCGGCCTGCTGTCCGGCGTGATGTACGCCTTGGTGGCCATTGGCTTTGTGCTGATTTACAAAGCCTCCGGCGTATTCAATTTTGCACAGGGTGCGATGGTGTATTTTGCCGCGCTGACCTGCGTCGGCGTGGTGGACAAATTTGGCGTTTCGCTGTGGGTCGCCGTGCCGGTAACGATGGTCGTGATGATACTGCTCGGCCTTGCCGTCGAGCGCGTGGTGCTGCGGCCACTCGTCAATCAGCCGGAGATCGCGCTATTCATGGCCACCATCGGCATGGCCTTCTTCATTGAAGGCCTGGCGCAGCTGATGTGGGGCGCGCAGGTGCGCAAGCTGGAACTGCCGATAGAAGATGTGCCATCGCAGTACCTCATGGACAACTACAACATCCTCGTCTCGCAGTTCGACATCATGGCGGCGGCGGTGTGCGGCATGCTGGTCATCGCGCTGGCCCTGCTGTTCTCGAAAACCAAGGTAGGCCGTGCATTGCGCGCGGTCGCGGACGATCACCAGGCCGCACTGGCCGTGGGCATTCCGCTGAAACGCATCTGGGCCGTGCTGTGGGCGGTGGCGGGCCTGGTCGCGCTGGTGGCGGGCATGCTGTGGGGTGCGCGCAATGGTGTGCAGTTCGCGCTGACCTTTGTGGCGTTGAAGGCCTTGCCGGTGCTGATCCTCGGCGGCTTCACCTCCATGCCGGGCGCCATCGTCGGCGGATTGATTATCGGCGCGTCTGAAAAAATGGCTGAAGTGTTTATCGGCCCGCTGGTCGGCGGCGGCATCGAGGGCTGGTTCCCTTATGTGCTGGCCTTGTTGTTCCTGCTGGTGCGGCCGGAAGGCCTGTTCGGCGAAAAAATCATCCGCAGAATTTAAGAGAGGCCGCCGATGCTCTACCGCGAAGCAGGACAATTCAAAACCAGCTATCAGGCCGATGGCCAGATTTTTCCGATTCTGCAGGACCGCATCGCACTGCTTGCGCTGCTGGTCTTCGCCATTGTGGCGGTGCCGCTGGCCGCATCGCCGTATGCGCTTTCCGCCATCCTGATACCGTTCCTGATTTTTTCACTGGCGGCCATCGGCCTGAATATCCTGACCGGCTATGCGGGCCAGCTGTCGCTCGGCACCGCGGCCTTCATGGCGGTTGGCGCTTTCGCCTCGTATAACTTCATCCTGCGGATTCCGGGCCTGCCGGTGCTGCTGGGCTTTGTGCTGGGCGGCTTGAGCGCCGCCCTGGTCGGCATCGCGTTTGGCCTGCCATCGCTACGCATCCGTGGTTTTTATCTGGCCGCCGCAACGCTGGCTACGCAGTTCTTCGTGGTCTGGTGTCTGACCAAGATCCCCTACCTGACCAACTACAGCAGCTCCGGTGTGATTACCGCCCAGCCTATCGTCATCCTCGGCTACGCTTTCGATACGCCAGGCCGCAAATACCTGCTGGTGCTGGGCGTGGTTGCTGTCATGGCGCTGCTGGCGAAGAACATGATCCGCTCCAACGTCGGCCGCTCGTGGATGGCGGTGCGCGACATGGACGTCGCTGCGGAAGTCATTGGTTTTCGCCTGATGCGTACCAAGCTGCTGGCGTTTGCCGTCAGCTCGTTCTACTGCGGTGTGGCTGGCGCGCTGTATGCCTATGCCTATCTTGGCACGGTGGAGCCGGAAGCGTATAACCTTGACCTGTCATTCCGCATCCTGTTCATGATTATCATTGGCGGCGTAGGCTCCGTGCTTGGTTCCTTCCTGGGCGCGGCCTTCATCGTGCTGCTGCCAGTGCTATTGAACGTGGTCGCACACAGCCTGTCGCTGCCAACCAGCGTCGCCTCCAACCTGGAACTCATGGTATTCGGCGCGCTGATTATATTTTTCCTCATCGTCGAGCCGCATGGCTTGGCGCGCTTGTGGCAAATCGGTAAAGAGAAGTTACGTTTGTGGCCTTTCCCTCACTAATATAAAACCAGAGGAGACAACAAGATGAAACGCTTTGCATCCATCGTAGCCGGACTCACACTCATCGCCAGCGGCGCGGCGATCGCGCAGCCTGCGGAACAATATGTCGCCCTGCCCTCGTACCGCGTAGGCCCTTATGCAGCGGGCGGTTCCGGCTTTTACGGCGGCATCATCGACTACTTCAACCTGGTGAACCTATCGGGCGGCGTGAATGGCGTAAAGATCTCGTGGGAAGAGTGCGAAACCGAATACAACCCGTCACGCGGCGTGGAATGTTACGAACGTCTCAAGACCAAAAACGGCGGCGCCACCCTCGTTGAACCCTTGTCCACGGGCGTGGCCTACGGCGTTCTGGACCGTCTGGCCATCGATAAAATCCCGATGACGATGATAGGCTATGGCCGCTCCGACGCCGCCAACGGCAAGGTCTTCCCGTATGTCTTCCCGCTGATTACCAGCTACTGGAACCAGGCTGCCGCCATGATCAAGTACATCGGCGACAAGGAAGGCGGCATGAACAAGCTCAAAGGCAAGAAGATCGTCCACCTTTACCATGACTCGGCTTTTGGCAAGGAACCCTTGCCAGTGCTGGAAGCCTTGTCCAAGCAATACGGCTTTGAACTCATCAAGATTCCCGTCACGCCGCCAGGCAGCGAACAGCAATCGCAGTGGCTGCAAATCCGCCAGGCCCGTCCTGACCATGTGATCCTGTGGGGCTGGGGTTCGATGAATGCGGTGGCCATCAAGACCGCACAGCGCAACGGCTTCCCACGCGAGAAAATCCTCGGCGTGTGGTGGGCCGGTTCGGAAGAAGATACCGTACCTACAGGCGATGCAGCCAAAGGCTACAGCGCCATGACCTTCAACACGCCAGGTAACTATCCCGTGCTGGACGAGATCCGCAAAAAACTCTACGACGCCGGCAAAGGCAACCTGGCTGATCCTGCCCGCATCGGCAGCGTGTACCACATGCGTGGCGTCAGCGCCGCCATACTGTGGGTGGAAGCGATGCGTACCGCACAGGAAAAATTCGGCAAGGGCAAACGCGTGACAGGCGAACAGCTGCGCTGGGGCCTGGAGAATCTCAATGTGGACGAAGCGCGCCAGAAAGCCATCGGCGCCTACGGCATGCTGCCCGTCGTGAAGACCAGCTGCGATGACCACGAAGGTTCCGGCGCCGTCAAGGTGCAGCAGTGGGATGGCAAGAAGTGGAACGCCGTCACGCCAAACTGGATCGTCGGCGACAAGGCGCTGACGCGCAAGCTGCTGGAAGAAAGCTCCGCTGCATACGCGGCAGAGAAGAAAATTACGCCAGCGTGCCTCAAATGATGACGGCACCTGCCAGCACCGCAGCCACGCCAGCGGCTGCGCCGTATCTGTCTGTGAATAACGTCGAAGTTATCTACGACCACGTTATCCTGGTGCTCAAAGGCGTTTCGCTGCAAGTCCCGCAGGGCAAAATCGTCGCCCTGCTGGGCGCGAATGGCGCAGGCAAATCCACCACGCTGAAAACCATCTCCACGCTGCTGCGCGGTGAACGGGGCGACGTCACCAAAGGCGAAGTCCAGTTCAAGGGAGAACGTATCGACCAGCTCACGCCCAATGAACTGGTCAAGCGCGGCCTGTCGCAGGTGATGGAAGGCCGCCACTGCTTCGGCCACCTGACCATCGAAGAAAACCTGCTCACAGGCGCCTACACGCGCAACGACTCGCGTGCGGAGCTCAAGGAATCGCTGGAAAAAGTGTATCGCTACTTCCCGCGCCTGAAGGAACGCCGCAACAGCCAGGCCGGCTACACCTCGGGCGGCGAACAGCAGATGTGCGCCATAGGCCGTGCCCTGATGGCCAAGCCTTCCATGATTTTGCTCGATGAACCGTCGATGGGCATTGCGCCGCAAATCGTGGAAGAGATCTTTGGCATCGTCAAAGACCTCAATACCAAGGAAAACGTCTCCTTCCTGCTGGCCGAGCAAAACACCAGCATCGCGCTGCGCTATGCGGACTTCGGCTACATCCTGGAGAACGGCCGCGTGGTGATGGAAGGCGCGGCCGAAGAACTGGCCTGCAATGAAGACGTGAAGGAGTTCTACCTCGGCGTTTCCGGCGCTGGACGCAAGAGCTTCCGCGACATGAAATTTTACCGGCGCCGCAAGCGCTGGCTGGCATAAGGAACAGAATGAATCTCAACAAGGCCAAGGCGTATTGCCGCAAGCTTCCCGGCGCAACGGAAGACATCAAATGGGAGAGCAACCTGGTGTTCTCCGTCGGCGAAAAAATGTTTGCCGTGATGGGCGCGGAGGGCAGTGATCGCGGCATCAGCTTCAAAGTCGATGGCGACCGCTTCCTGGAACTCACCGACCGTCCCGGCATCATTCCCGCACCGTACCTGGCGCGCGCCAAATGGGTCTACATCGAAGACAAGAAAGCCGTCAGCGATGCCGAAATGGCCGAGCTGCTGCAACGCTCCTACGAACTGGTGTTCGCCAAACTGACTAAAAAGCTGCAACGCGAAATACAAGGATCATGAACATGGCCGACACTTTGGACAGCCTGGAAACCCGACCGCCCGAACAACGTGAACGCGAACTGATGGCCCGCCTGCCGCAGCTGATCGCGCGTGCCAAAGCCGCAGCAGGATGGTCGCGCATTCTCAAGGACGTCAACGCCAGCGACATCAACAGCCGTGCGGCACTGGCCACGCTGCCCGTCACGCGCAAGTCCGACCTGCATGAACTGCAATCGCAGCAAACGCCGTTTGGCGGCTTGAACACCACGCCGGTAGGCCAGCTGGCGCGCGTGTATATGTCGCCAGGGCCGATCTTCGATCCCGAAGGCCGCAGCGGCGACTGGTGGCGTTTCGCGCGGCCCTTGTACGCGGCCGGTGTACGTGCGGGAGGCTTGCTGCAAAACTGCTTTTCCTATCACTTCACACCTGCCGCTTTCATGGTCGAAGGCGGCGCCGCACGGCTGGGCTGCGCCCTGATCCCGGCCGGCAGCGGCCAGACGGAGATGCAGGTGCAGGCCATCAGCACACTGCGGCCCGACACCTACGTTGGCACGCCGTCCTTTTTGAAAATCATTATCGAAAAAGCGCAGGAGATGGACGCGGATGTCAGCAGCATCAAGCGCGCCCTGGTCAGTGCGGAAGCGCTGCCGGAATCGCTGCGCGCGTGGTTTGCCGACCACGGTGTGCCATGCGTTCTGCAAGCGTATGCCTCCGCCGATATCGGCAGCATCGCGTATGAAACCCGCACCGGCGATGTGCGCGATCCCGGCATGGTGCTGGACGAGGAGGTGATCCTGGAAATCGTCCGCCCCGGCAGCGGCGAGCCCGTACCTGCGGGCGAAGTGGGTGAAGTGGTGCTCACCGTGTTCAATCCCGACTATCCGCTGATCCGTTTTGCCACCGGCGATCTGTCGGCAATATTGACGGATACACCATCTTCACCGGGCGGCCGCACCAACACGCGCATCAAAGGCTGGCTGGGGCGCGCCGACCAGACCACCAAAGTGCGCGGCATGTTCGTCCATCCGTCGCAAGTACACGACATCGCCCGCCGCCATCCGGAGATTCTTAAAGCGCGCCTTGTGGTATCAGGCCAGGTTGCACAAGAGGCAATGACGCTGCATTGCGAGGTCGCCGATCCCGCCAGCGCCAGCAACGACGCCATCATTGAATCCATCCGCAAGCTGACCAAGTTGCGCGGTGAGGTGGAGTTTGTCCCGGTAGGCAGCCTGCCCAACGACGGCAAGGTGATTGCGGACGTGCGCGACTACCGGTAATTGAGGGATAATAGCGGTCTTCACGTTAGTTTTTAACAAAAATATCATGCAAGACTTCCACCACAACCGCGCCCGCTCCCTGATGAAGAGCGCCGAAGAACTCTACACCAAGCAGGACGTCGACAACGCCGTCACCGCGATGGCCGACACGCTGAACACCCGCTTCAATCATCCGGACAGCGAAGAGTTCCCGCTGGTGCTGGGCGTGATGGGTGGCGCCGTGGTCTTCACCGGCAACCTGCTTCCGCAGCTGACCTTCCCGCTCGAATTCGACTACATCCACGTCAGCCGCTACGGCGACGAAGATAAAGGTGGTGAAGTCGTGTGGAAGGTCGTGCCGCGCTCGAACGTCAGCGGCCGCACCGTCATCGTGCTGGACGATATCCTGGACGAGGGCGAAACGCTGGCCCACGTCAAACAACGCCTGCTGGACATGGGCGCCAAGGAAGTCATCCTGGCCGTGTTTGCGGACAAAGCCATCGGCAAGACCAAGCCCGTGAAAGCGGACATCGTCGGCATCACGATTCCCAACCGCTTCGTCGTTGGTTTCGGCATGGATGCTTACGGCTACTGGCGCAACCTGCCAGGCCTGTGGGCCATCAATACCGAAGGCTGAGCACCACCTTGCCATAAGGGCTGGACGCAAGACGGTCCAGCCCCGCATCCACATCGTCGTACACCGCATCGATGTGCGGATGCAGATTGTGCTGCGCCATGAAGCGGTTCATGCGTTCAAACATGGCGCGTGAACCGGTTTCCACACCGCGCACATTGAGGTTCTTGTTCATCACCGTGTAGATGTCGAGCGGGTTGGTCTGCTCCTGCACCACGCCGATGATGGCAACCGTCCCTTCATACGCCGCCGCGCGCGCCGAACGGCGCAGCGAATCGTTCAGCCCCATGTCCAGCACCAGCCGCGCACCTTCGCCCTGGGTGAGCGCCAGCACTTGCTGGTCCCATTCGGGATAGACCTCGGTATTGATGGTGGCCCAGGCGCCGCTGCGGCGCAGCTTTTCTTCCGAGCGTGAGACAGCAATCACGCGCGCGCCCATCGCAGCGGCAAACTGCATCGCAAACACGGCAACGCCGCCGGTGGTTTGCACCACCACCGTATCGCCCTCGCCCAGCACGCCCAGCTCGGCGACGGCATGCCATGCCGTCAGTGCGGCGACGGGCAGCGTGGCCGCTTCTTCATCGCTCAGATGCGGCGGCGCGGCCACCAGATCGTTTTCTCCTGCATCGAAGTATTCGGCCAGCACGGCGGTGGAACGCGCCATGCCGTGTGCGCTCAGCGGACCGTCTATCCAGTTCGGCAGCACCGTCGAGCAAACGCGGTCGCCCACCTTGAAGCGCGTGACCGCGCTGCCCACTGCCGCCACCACGCCGGCGGCGTCGGTCATGGGAATGGCGTCTTTCAGCGGTGCGCGATAGCGGTTACCGCGGATCACGTAGCTGTCGCGGAAATTCAGCCCAACAGCGCGCACGGCGACACGCACGCCATCGGGCGGCAACGGTGCGGCGCTGACCTGTTCACGGCGCAAGCCACCCTGGCCATCGGTACGAAAAACGGTGTAATCCATAGGTCCTCCTGAAAATCCCAGTATCGATCTGTGCCAAGAAATCCACAATCCGCTTAAAATGCAAAGGCTTGTTAACCTGAGCGCAACGAAGGAGATGGCAGTGGACATGCTGAAGGAAATGGCGATCTTTGCGCAGGTGGTGGACAGCGGCGGCTTTTCGGCGGCGGCACGGCATTTGGACATCACCACCTCTGCGGTGAGCCGCCATGTGGCGCGGCTGGAGGCGCATCTCGGCGGACGCCTGCTGTTGCGCACCACGCGTGCCTTGTCATTGACGGAACTGGGTCAGCAGGTCCATGCGGCGTGCGCGCGGATGCTGAGCACCGCACGCGAAGTGCACGCCATGGCCGGCAGCTACAGCGCGCGGCCAAATGGCGTGATCCGCGTCAGCGCGCCGATCGTGTTTGGCCAGAACTGGCTGGCGCCGCGCCTGCCCGGCTTTATCGACCTGTATCCCGAAGTGGATGTACGTCTCACCCTCATCGACCGTACCGTGGACCTGGCCGAAGACGGCGTCGATCTCGCCATCCGCATCGCGCGTGAGCTGGCGCCCGGCCTCGCGGCGCGGCCTTTGTGTGCGATGCGTTATGTGCTGGTGGCGTCGCCGGCCTATATCCGGCAGCACGGCGAGCCTGCAGCACCGGGCGATCTGCCAGCGCATCGCTGCTGCTACCTCGGCTACGGCCGTTTTGGTCCTGACTGGACGCTGCGGCGTGGCCAGGAATGCGCTGCAGTGACGGTGGCGTCACGGCTCACCATCAACAACAGCGCAGCCATCGTCGCGCTGGCGGAATCTGGCGGCGCGATAGGCCTGGTACCGGATTTTGCGGCCGCCGCTGCGCTGGCGGCAGGCCGCTTGCAACAGGTGCTGCCCGACTGGGAGTTCGATGAACCCTACACCGGCAGCGTCCATGCGGTGTACACGCCGGGCCGCCATGTCGCCCTCAAGGTACGGGCCTTGATCGACTATCTGCTTACGGCCGCACCTGATACGTATCGATGAAGCGCCGGATACCGTCCGGATGCGCGGTCTTCCACGTCTCAAACTCGGCGCGCCACGATTCCTTGTACTGCAACAGCAGCAGCGCTGCTTCCAGCTGATCGGCCCTGGCCAGCATCTGCATGGTCTTGAGCGCTGGGTCTTGCAGCTCGCCGCCGCCCTTTGCCGACGCTTCCCCTGACGCCGCCAGCGCCGTGCGCCACGCAGCCGCCTCGGTGGCAAACGGTGTGGCGCTGGCCTTGCCTTCGCGTCCGGCCTTGTCTTCGATCGCCTGCTGGGTCGCCAGCGCCAGCCACAGTACGGCGTCCGGTTGCGTGTGCGGGTCCAGCGACTTGAGCGACGGATCGATCGAGAGGTTCAGCGTTTTCGTGTTCGTATCCAGTTCGCCCTTCGCCTTGCGCACCAGGTTCAACGGCGCCAGCGGAAAACCGCTGCCCGTGCGCAGCTGGTTGAGCTTGACCCAGTTCGGCAACTGGCTCGGTTGCGCGGCAATGCCGCTCATCAGCGCGCCTTCCGCCAGGCCGATTTTTTCCTGCGCCACCAGCGCATCGGCCAGGAAGCGCCAGCCCTGGGAATTCAGCGGTTCCACTTCCACGCCTTTACGGAAACGGTTCTCCGCCTCGGTGTAGTTTTTCTGGAAGTAGAAGCAGTCGCCGGCATAAATCCATGCGGTGGAGTATCTCGGGTCCAGCGCAGCCGCGCGCTCGTACTGCACCCGCGCCTCGTCCAGTTTGCGCTGATTGAACAGCAGCTCTCCTTCGTGCAAGGCCGCAGCGGCTTCGGCATTCGGCTGGTGCAAAGGCAGGGGCTTGCCGTCCGTCAGGCCGCGCAGGACCTCCAGCGCGATCGGATCGTTGGGATGTTTTTGCAAGGCCTGCTGTGCCGCCGCCTCTGCCTGCTCGCGCACCTTGGCCACATCACCGCCCTTCATGAGCTCGGACATGCCCATCAACAGGGAGGCAAGGCTGGACAGTGGCAGCGATGACGATGGATCAGCCTTGGCGGCATCGGAAAATTTGTCGAACGCTTCCTTGTACTTGCCCTGCGTCTGGAACAGATGCCCTTGATCGATCAACGCTTTTGCTTCCGCAGTGATCGGGATATATCCTTGCGCGCTGCATACCGTGCATGCCAGCGCCAGCATCAGCGCAACCATCTTTTTCATTTCTGCCCGTCCTGTGTTTTCAGATACCACATATTATCTGAAAGGCAATTGCCTTGGGCAGGGGATGATGGCAGGATTTGCACCATGCTGACTTCCATTCTCTCCTGGCTGTTTTTGGCCGCCATTGCCCAGGCACTCTGCCTCAGTGCAGCGCTGCTGACCCCGCGCCAATCGGAAATGCGCAAGGCCAATCGGCTGCTGTCCGCGCTGCTGCTGATTTTTTCAGCAATCATCGGCCATGCATGGCTGGGACTGAACCATCTGTACCGCGACTATCCGCATAGCGCGCTGGCGATTGTCACGCTGGGGCTGGCGGTGGGGCCGCTGCTGTATCTTTATCTGCATGCGATGCTGTCCGACCAGCCGCTGGGCCGCCGCGCACTGCTGCATTTTGTTCCGTTCGGGGTCGCCACGCTGGCAATGGTGCCCTTCTATCTGCGTAGCGCGGAAGAAAAACTGGCCTGGATGCGCGCCTGGGATGGCTGGCCCTGGTATCTGGCGCTCGCTGCCGTGGCCAAGCTGCTGATACTGATGGTGTATTTACGCGCGAGTTACCAGCTGATCCAGCGTGTGCCCGCCGGCTCGGACCTGGTGCACGACCTGCGCCGTCTGATGCGCGTCTGGCTGTTCAGCGCGGCGCTCAGCGTGGTAGCGGTGGCCATGGCAGCCATCAATGTCGAACGACCGGGCGCCATCGAAGCGGTCGATGGCGGCGCGCTGATCCTGTTCGTGTTTGCTACCGCCTATACCGCCATGCGGCTACCGCTGGGCTACCGTCCACAAACGCTGCCGCCGCCAAAGCCTCGCTACGCTGACAAGCAGCTGTCAACAGCGGAGCGTGACGCCTTCCTCGCGCGCCTGACGACTTGCATGGAACAGGATCAGCCCTACCGTAACGGTGAACTGAAGCTCGAAGACCTGGCAGCTCAGGTGGCCATGACGCCGCACGAGCTGTCACAGCTTATCAACCAGCACTGCGGTGCCAATTTCGCGGATTTCCTGAATCGCTACCGGATTGAAGCGCTCAAGACCGCCCTGCACGATCCTCAGCAAGCCAGCACCAGCATTCTGGACCTGGCGATGATTGCAGGATTTAACAGCAAAAGCGCGATGAACCGGGCATTTAAAAAATCCACTGGCCTGACACCCGGAGAATTCCGCAACCAGGCCGCGTAGCGCGTGCCAGATCATCATTTGCGACGCAAACCCGCAGCCGCGCCATCACACTGGGCCATCACAACAAGGAGCCCAGTATGAAATATGCAACGATCTTCACCAGCTTGTCCCTGTTCGCCATCCAGGCCGTCGCCGCGCCGCAAACCTGGCTCACCAACGTCAAGCTGGTCTCGCCGGAAAAGCTGGACCGCATTGAAACCGGCAGCGTGCTGATTGACGGCGAGCGCATCGTCCGCGTGGAACGCGGCGCCAACCACAAGCCGCCGGCCGGTGCGCGCCGCGTCGATGGCCATGGCTATTACCTCACACCCGGCCTGATCGACTCCCACGTTCATCTGATTTCCGTGCCCGGCATGAGCTTCCAGCAGTCCGAACGCATGCAAGCCATGGCTGACGCCTACTTCGCGCAAATGCCGCAGTCTTACCTCTACTACGGCTATACCACTGTGATCGACCTTGCCGCTGGCAGCCGGGAATTCATTAACCGCGTCAAAGCCATGCCACAACACCCGGACATACAGGACTGCGGCGCCCCGCTGGTCTATGCCAACGGCTATCCAATGTCATTTGCGCCGCCGGCAATCCGCTTCAAGATGTTTGCCAACTTCATCTACGACCCGGCGCAGAAAGATCTCATCCCGGCCGAATACAAACCGGAGGACTACACGCCAGCCAAGGGCGTGGCGCGCGTCAAGGCCGACGGCGCCATCTGCGTCAAAACCCACTTCGAGCGGGGCTTCGGCGGCCAGCGCAACCTGCCGGTCATGAGCGCCGCGACCTATGCCGAAGTGCGCGAACAGGCCAGCAAGGATCAGCTGGTGCTGGTCACCCACGGCAATTCACTGGAAGCGCAAACCTTTGCCGTCAACGGAGACGTGGATGTCCTGGCGCACGGCATGTGGCACTGGGGCGAACTGGACCAGTCGGCCGAATTGCCGGAACCGGTTAAACAGCTGCTGGACACAATTGTGGCGCGCAAAATCGGCTACCAGGCAACCATGCAGGTCCTGTACGGCCTGCGTGCCTATGTCGATCCGGAGTATCTGAACACGCCGGCACTGGCCAAACTCTTGCCGCCTGCCATGCTGGCATGGCTGAAGACGCCCGAAGGCAACTGGTTCAAAGAGGAAATCGCCGAGCCGGAAGAAAGCGACGAGGCCGTGCGCAAGGGACTGGAAGCGCCGCTGCGCCGCCAGCGCCAGGTGGTTGCCTATTTAGCGAGCAAGGACGCGAACTTCCTGTTTGGCACGGACACGCCCTCCTCGCCGACCTACGGCAATGTACCGGGGCTGAACGGTTATCTGGAGATGCAAAACCTGCACAACGCCGGTCTGACGCTGGCGCAACTGTTCAAGGCGGCCACCATCAACAACGCCCGCGCCTTCCATCTGGAGGCCGACGTCGGCAGCATCGAGCCGGGCAAGCTGGCCAATCTGGTGCTGATGAAAAACTCACCGTTGCAGGACATCCGTGCCTACGACAGCGTCGACACAGTGTGGGTGCGGGGAAAACCGGCAGCGCGCGACAGCCTGGCCGCCGGCGATTGAATTACAGTGCCAGACGGGCGCGGGCAGCGTCGTACTCGCGCTTGAGGCGTTCGACCATTTCGCCAGCCGATGGGATATCGTCCATCAGGCCGACGCCCTGGCCGGCGCCCCAGATGTCGCGCCAGGCTTTGGCGCTGCTGGAACCGAAGTTCATCGCGGTCTTGTCTGCGGTTGGCAATGCATCCGGGTCCAGGCCAGCGGCAACAATCGACTTCTTCAGGTAATTACCGTGAACGCCGGTGAACAGGTTGGAGTAAATGATGTCCGCAGCGGTCGATTCGACAATCGCCTCGCGGTAGCCGTCACTGACATTCGATTCCTTGGTCGCCAGCCAGCGCGAACCGATATACGCAAAGTCCGCGCCCATGGCCTGGGCCGCCAGAATCGCATCGCCGGTGGCGATGGAGCCGGACAGCGCAATCGGGCCTTTGAAGAACTTGCGCACTTCGCCGACCAGCGCAAATGGCGACAGCGTACCGGCGTGGCCGCCAGCCCCGCTGGCCACCAAAATCAGGCCATCGACGCCCGCTTCCAGCGCTTTTTCAGCGTGACGAATCGAGACGATGTCATGCAGCACGATGCCGCCGTAGCTGTGGATGGCGTCCAGCATCTCTTTCGGCGGCGCGCGCAGCGAGGAGATGATGATAGGAATTTGATGCTTCACGCACACTTCCACGTCATGGGCGAGGCGGTCATTGGACTGGTGCACGATCTGGTTGACGGCGATCGGGCCGACGCGCTTGTCCGGATTGGCGGCCTGGAATTCGGCCAGCTCTTTTTGCAGATCCGTCAGCCACACATCCAGCAACTCGGCCGGGCGCGCATTCAACGCCGGGAAGGAGCCGACGATGCCGGCCTTGCACTGTGCCGCCACCAGCGCAGGGCCGCTGGCAATGAACATCGGGGAAGCGATGACAGGAAGGGTGAGGTTTTGCAAGACTGCAGGCAGGGTCATGACGGGCTCGCTGACGTGAGTTAATCGGTGCGAACGATTATAGATCGAAAATAGTACGATCGTTCCTAAAACTGGAGAATATCCTCTAGTTTAGACGTTAAGTAAGTACTCACCCTCAACCTGTGCCGCACCAGCACGCACCAACTGGCCAGCAGCCCACTTGCCCAAGTCATCTGGCGATTGCTTGAGGTAGTTGGCATTGGCGGTGGCAAACACCGGCATGGAGGTCAGCAACACCGGCACCTCAGCCAGCGGAATGCGCTGGCGTTCCAGCAGCAGGAACTTGAGCAGCACTTTCAAAGCGTTCTGCGCATTGCGTACCGGATCGGCAGCGAGGTAGTCCACCCGCGAGCGGGCTCGCGCCAGCGCACCGGCCACATCGGCGAACGGTGCGCCATGGCCGGGAATGACGATACGCACGTCCAGGCTCTCGATCAGGTCCAGCGTGGCGCGCTCCTCGGCAAAGCCGGACTTGCCGTCCAGCTCGGGGAAGATGATGCCAAAGCCGTTTTCCCACAGCGCATCGGCCGACACCAGCACTTTTTCCTGTGGACAGTAGAAAATCAGGGAATGAGGATCATGGCCAGGCGCGGCCAGCGCCTGCCATTCCATATCCGCCAAGGTCAGCACGTCGCCCGGCGAGATGGTGGCGTCAAACGTAAAACGGTCGCAGCGCTGGCCTGTGGCCTTGAAACTCAGGGCTTCCACGTCCCAGTGCCGCACCTTGTCGGCTTCCGCCACCGGAATCGAGGTCTTGCAGCCGTAATGGGCCTGCAAAATGGCATTGCCGCCGCAATGGTCGGAATGCAGATGGGTGTTGATGATCTGGTCCAGGTGGCGGCCATGCAGCGCATGGCGCACCAGCTCCAGCGTTTGTTGCGCATGAGTCAAATAACCGGTATCGATAATTGCTGTGTCGTGCTTGCCTAACAGTAGGATGTTGTTGGATGACAGCCAACCCCGTTCAAACACCTGTATCGAATCCGGTAATGTACTCATTGATCCTCGTCGAAATGGACAGTGTCGCGCCGCTGTGCGATTTCGGCCCACACGGCGCGTTTGTAGTCGTCATCTGCCTTGCTCCACGCCACGATTTCGGGAATGGTGCGCAGGCAGCCCATGCAGTAGCGTCGCTCGGCGTCCATCTTGCACAGGCTGACGCAAGGGGACGGTACTGGCGACGGCAATATGTTGGTTACTTCACTCATAGCGTCATTATGCCGTGAAGCCGCTTGACTTGGGGGCTTTCCGGCGTAGACTACCATCCATATAGATGGCAAACAGATGGTAGGAGACCCATGGCCAAGCAAGAAATCAAGCTGAAGACCGCCGACTCAGAAAAAATCACCATCAATCTCGGCCCCGTCGATTTGGGGCAGATTGATCTGCTGGTGCAGGAAGGGTTTTATTCCAACCGCACCGATCTGATACGCACGGCGATCCGCAATCAGCTGAACCAGCACACCGAGGTGGTCAAGCAGACCGTGGCGCGCAAAAGCCTGGTACTGGGCATGCAGCATTACTCGCGCGCCGATCTGGAAGCGATCCAGGCGGCGGGACAGCGGCTGCAAATTCAGGTACTGGGACTTGCCAGTATTGCCAGCGACGTTTCAGTCGAACTGGCATTGGCAACCATCGAATCCATTTTTGTACTCGGTTCGCTGCACGCCAGCGCTGTCCTCAAGACGGCACTGGCGCCACGCATCCATTAGGGAGTGCCATGAAGCTCAATTTTCTGACCCATATGCGTGAAACTGCGCAACAGTTACTCGGCAAGGGCGCCCCGCTGCAGCGCTGGAACCAACGGCCGCAGCCCGCCATGCGTGATATTAACCCGCCACCGGCGGACGCCGCGCCCCCCACGCCGCCGCAATCGCCAGCGTCCACACCGAACCCGGCCACGCATCCGGCCGAGTTCGCGCAGGACATGCTGGACCGCATGGGCATCAAGATCGACCTGCAGGCCAATCTGGACCGCGCCATTGACGTGGGGTCGCTGCTTCATCCGACGCCGGCACAGCCGCTGCCGGAAGGCGCACAGTTCATTAGCGGCAGTTACACCAATCACGCCGGCAGCCGCAACTACAAGCTATACATTCCGGCCAGCTACCACGGCCAGGCGATGCCGCTGCTGGTCATGCTGCACGGCTGTACCCAGAATCCAGACGACTTTGCCGCAGGCACGCAAATGAATCAGCTGGCGGAAGAAATCGGCTGCTTTGTGGTGTATCCGGAACAAACCGCCGGCGCCAATCATTCCAAGTGCTGGAACTGGTTCAACGCCATCGACCAGCAGCGCGGACAAGGCGAGCCGTCCATCATTGCCGGCATTGCGCAGCAGATCATCGAGGAGTATCCGGTCAATGAGCGGCAAGTGTATGTCGCAGGCCTGTCGGCCGGCGGCGCGATGGCGGTGATTGCCGGGACCTTGTATCCGGAACTGTTTGCTGCGGTAGGCGTGCATTCCGGCCTGCCGTTTGCTTCGGCGCAGGATTTGCCGTCCGCGCTCACGGCAATGAAGCGCGGCGTCAATAAAGCGGACAAGGCCGGCAATGGCGCGCAGCGCATTATCGTCTTCCATGGCGACAGCGATACCACGGTCAATCCGCGCAATGGCGAGCAGGTGATGGCGCAACGTCTGCATCATCACCGCGGCGCGCGGCCCAAGGTGCGGTCAGGGGCGGTGCCGAATGGCCACCGCTACACGCAAACCACCCACGTCAAACCGGATGGCTCGCCTTGGGGAGAACACTGGGTAGTCCACGGGGCCGGCCACGCCTGGTCGGGCGGCAGTGCCTCGGGCAGCTACACGGATGCCAAAGGCCCGGACGCCAGCCGCGAAATGCTGCGTTTCTTCCGCACGGTGAATTGATCAGGTGACAGCCAGGCGGACGACAATACCAAGTACGGCGATCAGATTGCTCACAGTGAATCCGATCATCCAGAATGTCAGCTTGTCGATCCGTTCGGTTGTGCGGGCATCGAGCCGATCCAGCCGGTCCATGGTGTACTGCTGAACGGCATCGATCCTGTCCCTCAGCGCGACAAACTGCGCCATCATGGCTTGCTGGTTTTGCTCCTGCGTACGCTGCAGGGCTTCCTGTCCACGCTGCAAGGACGAAAGAACGCTGGTGACATTTCCCATTTGCGTCTCCAGCCGCACGATGCGGGCGATGTGGTCATCGTCCGCCGCGCCACTTTGCTTGTCAAGCGAGGTCGGGTTCATCTGCGCACTCCCAATGAGGGTCATGCGCCATTGTCAGACGGGGTAATGGTGGACGTTTGAGACTGCTCAATGATGTGCTGCCTGAGGCATGCCGGACACCAGCAGCTCGAGCCTGGCGCGGACGGCACCGGCACTGCGGGCGGCAGGTAGGTACACCAGCAAGGCTGCGCCGGCGCCGCGGGATCCGCGTCCTTCATGGCGCAGGAAAACTGCGCGCCGCAGCGGGAACAGGTACTCATGTTATTTCCAAAACAATCATCAAAAACCAGCGTACAGGAGCTTCCAGGAAAATACCACCAGATGGCCCTATAATGCGTACTTGATTGCGCCAACTGGCTGTAAAATTGCGCCCAAAATCTTTCTACCGGACTTGCCATGACCCAACTGACCAACCTGAACCTAGGCATGAATGACGATTTGACTGCGGTCTCTCCGCAGATCAAGGCGCAGATTTTGGCCGAGGCTCTCCCTTACATCCGTAATTATCACGGCAAAACCATCGTCATCAAATACGGCGGCAACGCCATGACGGACGAGCGCCTGAAACATGGCTTCGCCCGTGATGTCATTTTGCTCAAACTGGTCGGCATGAACCCGGTGGTGGTGCACGGCGGCGGTCCGCAAATCGACAACGCCCTGAAAAAAATCGGCAAGCAAGGCACCTTCGTGCAAGGCATGCGCATCACCGACGAAGAAACCATGGAAGTGGTGGAGTGGGTGCTGGGCGGCGAAGTGCAGCAGGACATCGTGATGTTGATTAATCACTACGGTGGCCAGGCAGTCGGCCTGACCGGCAAGGACGGCGGCCTGATCCGCGCCCGTAAAATGGCCATGCCGGACAAGGAAAATCCAGGCCAGACCCTGGACATCGGCTTCGTCGGCGAAATCGAAGCGATCAACCCAGCCGTGGTCAAAGCGCTGCAGGACGACGCCTTCATTCCGATCATCTCGCCGATCGGCTTCGGCCAGGATGGCCAGGCATACAACATCAACGCTGACGTCGTCGCCGGCAAGATCGCTGAAATCCTGAAAGCCGAAAAGCTCATCATGATGACCAACATCGCCGGCGTGCAGGACAAGCAGGGCAACCTGGTGACCGACCTGTCGGCGCGCGAGATCGACGAGATGTTCGCTGACGGTACGATTTCGGGCGGCATGCTGCCTAAAATTTCATCAGCCCTGGATGCTGCCAAGTCCGGCGTGAACACGGTTCACATCATTGATGGCCGAATTGAGCATTCTTTGTTGCTCGAAGTCTTGACCGAACAGGCTTTTGGCACTATGATCCGGTCTCACTGAAAAAAAGGCGGTCTCGCCTGACATAGGTGAAACCGCCACATTTGTATGCCCTTTTAGCTCAGTGGTAGAGCACTCCCTTGGTAAGGGAGAGGCCACGTGTTCAATCCACGTAAAGGGCACCACTCTTCTGCAGTACCCTTCCCCCGCTTAATAAATCCGTTCCACAGTCAGCCCGCGTTTGCGCAGCAGCTCCGGCACGCTCGTTTTGCCGAACAGGTGCAGGATGCCAATAGCCGCCACACTGTTGTTTTCGCGCGCCATCAGCTTGACCATGCCATCGGCCAGCGCCGGATTGCGGCCCTCCAGCAGCACGTTCTGCACAAAGCGGCCGGAGTAGGTATCGTCCATCTCCGCTTTCAGCGCCAGCGCCTCCAGCGCTTTGCTATCGGCATGACGCCACGCATCGGCGATCTCGCGCGCCTGGTTGGCCTGCTCCTTGTCCTCGATGCCCGCGATCGCCTCCTGCAGGAACAGCAACTGCTCGGCCGCCGTCATCGTGTCGAACAGCGCCATCTGGCTTTCTGCCGATTCCAGTTCAACGATTTTTTTGCCGCTGGCGTGCGCCTGTTTCGACAAATGCGCGTCCACCGCCAGCGACGCTTCATAGCCCTGTGCGGCAAACTCGCTCACCGTCAGCAGGCTGGCCAGCAGCCAGGGCTTCATGGTGGCCACGGTTTCAGGTTCAATCCGGTACTGCTGCAGCAGGCGGTCCAGCCGCTGGCGCCAGTCCGGCGTCAGCGTGATGCCCTTGGGGTTGAGGCCATGCTGCTGCACGGCGCGCGCCAGTTTTTGCGGATCACCGAGCGGATCGATTTCCAGCGCCAGCACCGGCGCCTTCTTGAGCAGACCGCTCAGGCGCGGCTCCAGCGGATAGAAATTCCGGGCGCCCACGTGAATGGTGCCAAACAGGTACAGCGTATGCCCGCCCTGCTGCACCTTGAACAGCGCGCCGCGATTCGGCATCGCGTCCTGCTCTGCAGCCCCGCTGGAACCGAGGGCAAAAAAGAACAAACTGCAGAACAACACTATAATCTGGCGGCGCATGGTTTCCTTTATTGATAGAGCTGATGTGAATATTACCCGCTCCTCGCCTGTATGGCTGTTTGATCTCGATAACACGCTGCACAATGCCTCACACGCCATCTTCCCCGCGATCATGGCCGGCATGAACAGCTATCTCGCCCATCTGCTGGGAGACGGCGTCACGCCCGCCAGCGATGACGTGGTGAACGCCACCCGCACCCTGTACTGGCAGCGCTACGGCGCCACCACGCTCGGTGTGGTCAAGCACCACGGCGTCAAGGCCGAGCACTTTCTCGATGCAACCCATCACTTCGATGACCTGCAGACGATGATCCGCCACGAGCGCGGCTTGCGCCACCTGCTGCGCCGCCTGCCCGGCCGCAAAATTTTGCTGACCAATGCACCGCACCGTTATTCAGCGCAGGTGCTGCGCCATCTGGGACTGCACCGCCAGTTCAGCCAGCACATCGCGGTGGAAGCGATGACGGTGCACCGGCAGATGCGGCCCAAGCCCTCCAAGCTCCTGCTGCGCAAGCTGATGCGCCATCACAAACTGACGCCGCGCCGCTGCATCCTGGTGGAAGACACGCTGGCCAATCTGCGCAGTGCGCGCGAGCTGGGCATGCGTACCGCCTGGGTCACGCAGTACCTGACCATCAACGACTTGGCCGGCCTGGCGCATCCGCAGAAAAGGTTAATTCGCCCCGCTTATGTCGATGTCAAAGTAAAATCTGTCAGGAACCTGCCGGCGCGTCTGCATCGCCTGCGCTGAACAACCTTCACCAACCCACGAGACCATATGGCAAGCACACCGCCAGGCCAGCGCCGTTTGCAAATCCTGCAGGCGCTGGCGGAGATGCTGGAACAGCCCAAGGGCGACAAGATCACCACCGCTGCGCTGGCGCGCAAGCTGGCGTTTTCTGAAGCCGCGCTGTACCGGCACTTCGCCAGCAAGGCGCAGATGTTCGAGGGACTGATCGAGTTCATCGAGCAGACCGTGTTTGGCCTCATCAACCAGATCGCCGAGCGCCAGAACGACGGCCTGGCGCAGGCGCGCGATATCGTCGCCATGCTGCTCAATTTCGCCGCGCAGAATCCCGGCATGACGCGCGTGCTGATCGGCGATGCGCTGCTCAACGAGGACGAACGTCTGCAGGCGCGCATGAACCAGTTCTACGACCGCGTGGAGCTGGCGCTGAAACAGGCACTGCGCCTTGCCGCCAGCGAAGGCCAGGCGCACGAAGCCGATGTGCCGGCGCGCGCCGGCATGCTGGCCAGTTTTGTCATCGGCCGCTGGCACCGTTATGCCAAGAGCGGCTTCAAACATAATCCGTCGCAGGACGCGGCGGTACAAATCACCCTGCTTTTATCCTGATGAACTCTGAAGTATTCGCCCTGCTGGACGACGCCAGCCCGGAAGGCAGTCAAGCCGGCAGCCGTTCGCGCCTCTACACCGGCCACACCGGCACGCTGCGCTGCGACGATATCGCGCAATGGCCGCAACTGCTGGAACAGATGCAGGCAGCGCTCGCGCGCGGCGCATACGCCGTCACCGTGTGCGCCTATGAGCTGGGCGAAGCACTACTGGCGCTGACCGACGCCGGCGCCGGCGCCAACGCCGATAAGGCGCCACTGGCGCAGATCCTGCTGTTCCGCGACTGCACGCTGCTGTCCGCGTCCGAAGTCGGCGAATGGCTGGCCGCCCGCTCCTTCCCCATCGAACGTCCGGCCGGCATCGCCAACATCCGTCCGAACATCGGCCAGGAAGCGTTTAGCGGGGCGCTAGCGCGCATACACGACTACATCGCTGCCGGCGACACCTACCAGGTCAATTACACCTACAGGCTGCGTTTTGACGCGTTTGGCGGCATCCATGCCTTGTACGCGCGTTTGCGCGGCCGCCAGCCTGTCCCGTATGGTGCGCTGATCGCGCTGGACGATGGCACGGCGGTGCTGTCGCTGTCGCCGGAACTGTTTGTGCGCCACACTGGCGGCACGCTCACCGCGCGCCCCATGAAAGGCACGGCGCCGGCCGCACCGCCACAACAGCAAGCCGAAAACACCCTGCGCGCCACCAGCCTCGCCGCCGACCCTAAAAACCGCGCCGAAAACCTGATGATCGTCGACCTGCTGCGCAACGACATCGCCCGCGTCGCCACCACTGGCAGCGTGGAAGTCCCGGCACTGTTCGAGGTGCACCGCTACGCCAGCGTGCTGCAAATGACCTCGACCATCACCGCCCAGCTGCGCGATGACGTCACACTGGCCGGCATCTTCGACGCACTCTACCCCTGCGGCTCCATCACCGGCGCACCGAAACGCCGCACCATGGAAATCATCCGCGAGCTGGAACCGGATGCACGCGGCATCTACACCGGCGCCATCGGCTGGTTCGATCCGCGCGACGATGGCAAGGTCGGAGACTTCTGCATGTCGGTTCCCATCCGCACGCTGACCTTGCAGCCGCAAGGCGCGGATGGCGTGCGTCATGGCGAAATGGGCGTCGGCGCCGGCATTGTGTTCGACAGCGACGCGCAGGAGGAATACGCCGAGTGCAAACTCAAGGCACGCTTCCTCACCGGCCTGCAAAACGATTTCGATATTTTCGAGACCATGTACGCCACACCAGCGCAAGGCATACGCCACCGCGAACGCCATCTGGCGCGGCTGCAGGCATCGGCGCTCTATTTCGGCTTCCCGTGGGATGTGAACGCAGCCAATGCCTACCTGGACACGGCCAGCAAAATGCTGGAACCGGAACACGCTGCCTATCGCCTGCGGCTGGCGATCAACGCCGCCGGCGCCTTCGCCGTGCAGCACGCGCCATTGGCGCCGTTGACTGAACCGGTGCGCGTACTGCTGGCCGCAGACAGCACCAGCACCAGCGACCTGTTCCTGCGTCACAAAACCAGCATCCGCTCGCGTTACGACGCCGCCTGGCGCGACGCCGAAGCGCAAGGCGCTTTCGATACGCTGTTCTTCAATGAGCGCGGCGAGTTGACGGAAGGTGGACGCAGCAGCGTGTTTGTGCGCGTCGATGGCCGCTGGCTTACGCCGCCGCTCAGCAGCGGCCTGCTGCCCGGCGTGATGCGCGGCGTACTACTGGACGACCCGCAATGGAACGCCAGCGAAGCCGTCATCACACGCGCCATGCTGGAAGCCGCGGACGACATCGTCATCTGCAACGCCCTGCGCGGCGCACTCAGGGCCGTGCTTCAGAAATAGGTCGACACGTTAAACCAGGCGCGCTTGCGTGCCGAACTGCCATCCGCATCATTGCCCTTGAGGTTGCGGCCCGGGTTGTCACCCAGCTTGGCCGCCACCTGCAACTGCACCACGGTGCGCTCCAGCGCGCGCCAGCTCCAGCCGATGCCCACGCCTTTCAGGCTATAGCTGTTGCCCGGACCACCGGCCGTCAGCGCGCCCGGATAGACAGCGTGATTCAGCGTGATGTGACCATAGTCGAAGAACACCGACACGTCCGACTTCAGTGCCCGCAGGTCGCAATGGCTTTCCAGCGTCAGCACGTAACCTTCATCGCCACTGGCCTCACCGGCAGGATAAGCACGCACACGTCCCGGACCGCCAAGCGACATCTTTTCACCCGATTCCAGATTCGCCGTGGCCAGCTGACCGCTCAGGCTCACCAGGCCAGTCACACTGGCGCCGAGACGCTGGTAACGGTTCAGCTGATAATTCGTGTGGGCGAAATGGCCCTGCGTGCCCGCGACATCGGCCGCCAGCGAAGCGGCGTTGGCCGACAAGTCCACCTTGCCCGGCGTGACATCCAGCGAGGCGCTGGTAAAACCGCCGCCCAGCCACTGGTCCTGGCGCGTGTAGCTGATCCCCAACGGCACCGTCTCCACGCGCTTGTCGCTGGTGCGGATGCCATTGGCGTCATTGGTGTAATGCTTGTTGTCGTAACCGGCGCGCAGCTGGATATTGACATCGCCGGAACGCAGCAGCGGGTGCGTCACCAGCAGCTGCGCCACCTGCGCGCCGCCAAAGCCATTCAACGATTCAAACTCCGCGCCCAGGTGATAGCGCAGCGCCGAATACGCCGCGCCGACACGCGTGCCATGGCTCCCCACCGGCATCACATAACCCGCGCGGGCGTAGTTGAAATCGGACCCCGTGGTCGATCCCAGCAGCGAGGCTTGCCCACCCATGCCGGCGATATCATTGAAATTCAGGCCGCCTTGCACCCGCACACGTCCCGTGTAGCGGTTGGAGGAATTGTCGATGCCCAGTGTGCCGTTCACCAGCGGCGCTTCGCTCAGGCCGATATCCAGTTCCGTCTCGCCCTGTCTGGCGCCAGGCGCCAGCTCGGCACGCGCCGTCACGCCAGGAAAGTCATCGGTCAACAACAGTGCGCGCTCCAGTGCAGTATCTCGCAGTGGCTGGCCTGCCGGCGTCAGTGCATCGAAATAGCGGCGCGCCTGCTCCGGCTTGAGACGCACGCTGGCATCCGGCACCAGTTTGATCTCGCCCACGCGGCCTTCCAGCACCGTGATGCGTACCTCGCCCTGCCCCAGTTCCTGCGGCTGCAAGGTCGCATAGGCAACCAGGTAGCCTTGCTGACGGTAGTAAGCGGTGACGGCATTGGTCGCTGCACTCAGTTCTTCGAAGCTCAGTTCACGGCCCGCGTAAGGCTTGAGCAGATCCTGCAACGCCGCTTCCGGCACCACGCTGACGCCGTCGAACACAAAGCGGCGCACCATCACGCGCTGTGCGCCCGACAGCTGCACACCTTTGACGGCACGGGTATCCGGCAGCACCGGTCCATTGGCTTTCGGCGTCTGGATCAGCGCCGGTGCGCGATTGGTTTCCAGCAGACGGCCAGCGTCCGGCGTGGCTTGCGCATAGACCAGCGCGGGAGTGAGCAGGATAACGAGCGCCAGTGCGCCTGCGGTTCGGGTTTGATGCACAAAATTCCTTCGTATCAGGTTATTCCGCAGTGCGGATGCCGCCGTTACGCGATGCGATCTGCGTACCGCCGGGCAGCGAGGTAGTCGTCACCTCGTCCTGCTGCCCACCGTTCGCGCCACCGCTACCGCCATTGTTGTTGGCACTGAAGGCCGGACCGCCATTGCGGCTAGCGGTATTATTGGCGTTACCGCCAGCCGTGCTGCCATTGCCATTGCCACCGCCACCGCCACTGCTGATGCTACCGGCGCCGGCAAAGGCCTGCTGCAGCGGCGTATCCGGTGCGGATGGCACGCCGAGACCGCCGCCCTGCGCCACTGGCAGTACCGGCTTGACGATCGAGCCGATCGTATTGTTGACCGGAGCAGCTGGCGCCAGCACCGTCAGCGAACCGTTGACGTAGTTGACTTTGTAGTTCGGCAGATCCGTGCCCGCCAGCGTGATGGCGTAATCGCCGGCCGCCGATTGCGCATTCGCGCTGGTGGCCACCGTCATCTGGCCCACACTGTCGCCAGCCACCAGGCCACTGGTGCGATAGCTCAGCGCCGGATTAACTGCACCAAATGCGCGCGTCTGGTTATCCGCAGTGACGACCAGATCTTTCTGCGCGATGTTGGCGGTGGTAGTAGCAGCGGACGAAGCCAGCGTATAGTTGCGCGCATCAGCACCGCCCAGCGAGATGCCGCTGACCGTCACCGTCTTGCCGCTGCCCGCATTCTTGTCGCTGAATGCGGCACTGCCGCCAATCTCCAGCGCATCGCCAGCGAGACGGTTGTCGGCCACAGTGAACTGTACCGCCGTCGTGCCGTCGTAGACTTTGTCGCTGGCCGTCACGCTGGCGGTCAGGCTGCGGGGCGTAATGGAAGCGTGTGCCTGCAGACTACCGGTATTCATGGTGTAGTTACGCGCATCCGCGCCGGTCAGCTGGACGCCGCTGACATTCACCACCTTGCCGCTGCCGGCATTTTTGTCAGCAAAGACGCCGCTGCCGCTGATCTGCACAGCGTCGCCATTCAGCGCATTGACGCTGAGCGCAATGCTGGCGGCGGTGCTGCCATCGTAAACCTTGTCTGCCGCCGTGACATTGGCCGTCAGCGCACGCGGCGTAATGGTGGCCGTACCGGAGCTGCTGACCGACAGTGTGTAGTTGCCGGCGTCACCGCCAGACAGGCTCACATCGCTGAGGATCAGCTTTTGCACGCCGGCGTTTTTGCTGGCGAAGCTGCCGCCGCCGCTGATCTCCAGTGCATCGCCGCCGATGCGGTCATCGCTCAGATTGACGACAGCAGCAGTCGTGCCATCGTAAACCTTGTCCGCACCAGTCACCATGACGTTCAGCGCACGTGGCGAAATCGATCCCGTGGTGGTCGCGCTGTTCGACGTCAGATGGTAGTTGCCCGCATCCTCGCCGCTCAACGTCACGCCGCTGACGCTGACCGCCTTGCCGCTACCGGCGTTTTTATCCGAGTAATTGGCCGCTGCGGACAGGCTGAAGCGGTCACCGGCCACGCGGTTGTCACTGAAGTTGACGCTCGCACTGGCGCTACCGTCATAGGTCTTGTCCTGGCCAGCGGCCGTAAAGGACAGGTCGCGCTGCGTGATATCCGCGCTGCCAGCCGCACTACCCGATGCCAGCATGTAGTTGCCCGCATCCGCGCCAGCCAGACGAATATCGCTCACCGTCAGCGCCTTGTGGCTGCCTGCATTTTTATTGACGAAGGCCGCAGCGCCCCCCGTCACCGTCAGCACATCGCCCTGGATGCGGTCATCGCCCAGCGTCGCAACAGCGTTGACGCTACCATCGTAGACTTTGTTGCTACCGGTAGCCGTCACCACCAGTGCGCGCGGCGTAATGCTGGCCTGCGTGGTGGCGCTATTGGCGAACAACACGTAGTTGCCGCCATCCGCGCCGCCCAGTGTCATCCCGCTCACGCTAATGCTCTTGTTGGCGGCCGCATTCTTGTCGCCGAAGACAGCATTGGCCGTGTAGCTCAGCATATCGCCGGCCACACGGTTGTCGCTGTAGTTGATCCCGGCATTGACCGTGCCGTCATAGACCTTGTCAATGCCCGTGGCGCTGACATTCAGCATGCGCGCCGTGATGGCGCCGGTACCGCTATTGCTGCTCAGGTCCAGCGTATAGTTGGCGGCATCAGCGCCGGACAAGCTGGCGTTGCTGAAGACCAGTGCCTTGTTGGCGCCGACATTCTTGTCCGCATAGCTGGCACTGCCGACACCCACCGCCAGCGCGTCGCCATTCACGCGGTTATCGGTAAACGTGACCTGGGCACTGGTAGTGCCGTCATACACTTTGCTGACGCCAGTACCCGTGACCACCAGCGCGCGCTGCGCGATGGTGGCGGTGGTCGTCGCACTGCTGTTGGACAGCACATAGTTGCGGGCATCCGGGCCGCTTAGCGTAATGCCGCTGACGCTGACGGTCTTGCCGACACCGGCATTCTTGTCCGCATAGCTGCCGGTATTGCTGGTGTAGTACAGCATATCGCCGCTGACGCTGTCATCGCCAAAAGTCAGCATCGCGCCGGTATTGCCGTCATAGACCTTGCCCGCACTGGCGATGGTGGCCGTCAGCGCGCGTTGCGTAATGCTGGCCGTGGTGCTGGCGGAAGTCGATGCCACGGCATAATTGCCCGCATCGGCACCGCCCAGCGCGATGTCGCGCACAGTGATGCTCTTGCCAGTGCCGGCGTTCTTGTCGGCGAAACTGGCGTTGCCGCTGATGGTCAGCACGTCACCGGCGACGTGATCGTTCTCGCTGTAGCTGACCGTCGCTGCCGTGCTGCCATCGTACACCTTGTCACCACCGGCGACGCTGACATTCACCGTCTTCTGCGTGATCGTACCGGTGCCGTGCGCTGTCGTGGAAGCCAGCACATAGTTACGCGCATCCGCGCCGCTCAACGCAACGCCATCCACCGAGATAGCCTTGGCGGCGCCCGCGTTCCTGTCGGCGTAGACGGCGCTGCCGGTCGCGCTCAGCGTCAGCTGGTCGCCGTGGATACGGTCATCACCGAACGTGGCGCTGCCATTGGCCGAACCGTCATATACCTTGCTGAGGCCATTCGCGGTGGCCGTCAGCGTGCGCTGGCCGATATTAGCGCTGGCGGTCACGCGGGCGCTATCCAGGATGTAGTTGCCTGCATCCGCGCCATTCAGCACCACATTGCCGATGTCGATGCCTTTGTTGCTGCCGGCATCCTTGCTGCCAAAGGCGGCGCTGGCGCTGAAGCCCACGTTATCGCCGCTCAAATGGTTGTCGGTATAGTTGACGGTAGCGGCAGTGGTGCCGTCATAGACTTTGTCCACACCAGTGGCGCTGATCACCAGCGAGCGTGGCGTGATGTTGCCGCTGCCGGTCGCGCCAGCAGACGCCAGCGTATAGTTGCCCGCATCCGCGCCCGACAGGGACAGGCCTCCCACCGTAATCGTCTTGCCGTTGCCGACGTTCTTGTCGCCATAGCTGGCGCCGGCCGATGCCAAAGCCAGGTGGTCGCCCGCGACACGATTGTCGGCCAGCGTCACGCTGGCCGTCGCCAGGCCGTCATACACCTTGCTGCCACCGGAAACGCTGACGTCCAGCGTACGCACCGTGATGTTGCCACTGGTGTGCGCAGCCGTCGATGCCAGCACGTAGTTGCCGGCCGATGCACCACTCAGGCTGATGCTGCTGATGGCGATGTCCTTGCCCACACCGACATTCTTGTCCGCGTAAACGGCATTGCCGGCATAGGACAGCATATCGCCGGCGATGCGGTCATCCTGCCAGCTGACCACCGCGTTGCTGCTGCCGTCATACACCTTGCCATTGCTGCTGGCAGTCGCGGTCAGCAGACGTGGCGTGATGGCGCCGGTCGTGGTTGCAGCCACTGGCTGCAACGCATAGTTCATCGCATCGATGCCGCTTAGCGTCACGCCGCCGATGGTGATGGTCTTGTTGCTGCCAACATTCCTGTCCGCGTAGTAGGCGCTGCCAGCCGCCACCACCAGGTTGTCGCCGCTGATGCGGTTGTCACTCCAGGTCACACTGGCATCCGTCTGGCCGTCGTACACCTTGCTGGCGCCGGTCGCGCTGGCCGTCAGCGTACGCGTGTTGATGCTGCCGGTGGTCATCGCAGTCGCCGATGTCAGCTTGTAGTTGCCGGCGTCCGTGCCGGACATGGACAAGCCGCTCACCGTGATGTTTTTGCCGGTACCGGCATTTTTGTCGGCATAGGCGGCGCCGCTGCTGCTCAAGGTCACCGCGTCGCCACTCAGGTGGTCATCATTCAGGGTCACCGCGGCAGTGGTGCGGCCATCGTAGGTCTTGTCGCTGCCAGCCGCGCTCACGGTCAGCGTGCGCTGCGTGATGTTGGCCGTGGTGCTGACCGTGTTCGACGACAACGTGTAGTTGGACGCATCGGCACCCGTCAGCGTCATGCCGGTCACGCTGATCTGCTTGCCGCTGCCCGCGTTCTTGTCCGCATAGCTGGCGGTGCCGCTCAGGTTCAATGCATCGCCGGCGACCGCGTTGCTGAGGTAGTTGACCACCGCGCTCGCATTGCCGTCGTAAACCTTGCCGCTGCTGCTGACACTCACGGTCAGCGCGGCCGGGGTCACGGTCTGCTTGGCATTGTTGGCGCTGAAGACCAGGTTATAGCCCATGCCGTCAGCCAGCGTGCCCTGGTTGATGTTGTACACCCCGACGTTCTTCGAACCGTTGACCAGGCCCAGTGCCCCAGTCAGGGCATTGCCCGCAGTGTCGCCATCGATGTAGCCGGTGGCAGTGTAGTTGATGCCGCCGATCACACCGTCATACACCTTGCTCGAGCTGCTGGCAGTAACCGTCAAGGTTGGCGCGACCGAATACAGGAACCAGTTGCCGCTGGCCGCATATTGCGGCGTGGCGCCGGTGTAGGACTGTGCGTAGTGCTTGCTGTAGCCAAGCAGGTTTTCCGTGGTCTGGCCGGGCGTACTGGAATACACCAGATAGCGGCCGCTACCCGCCAGCACCAGTCCCTGCAAGGCGTTATTGGTGAAAGTGCCATTGCCTTTGGTGACAGCCACAATCGCATCGCCGCTGCCGCCCGCAATGAGCTGGCCAGCGGCGCCGATCACCACATCATTGCCGCTGTTTCCACCCAGGTTTTGCACGTTGATCGTATCGGCGCGCACCACGCTGTTGACAGTCAGCGCACCGGATGCGCTATTGGTTTTGTAAGCGCCTGCGGCATCGAGTTTCAGGTTCAGCGTTCTGGCGTTGATGCCACCGTTAATCGTCAACACCGCGCTGCCCGGATCGCGGTCCTTGTCGACCGGTCCGGTACTGGCGTCAGGCTTGGCGGCGTTCGCCGTGATCGTCACCGTGCCGAGGGGAAGTCCGATATCGCCGTTAATCACGATGCTGCGGCCAGCGGACAACGTCAACGAGCCCAGACCGGAAAGGCTGCTACCGGCATCCATCGTGATGTCGTTACTGGCCTGCAGCGTGACCGTGGTCTGCGCATCGATGAGCAGATTATTCAGCGAGGCGGTGGAGAACATCGTGGTGCCGCCGCTGGCGCCAGTCGCGCTGTAGCCGAGGTCTTTCACCGCGTTGCTGCCGTTTTGAATCGAGAATGCATACACGCCGCCACTGGCTGGCGCATTGCCTGCCTGATCGGCGTAGGGCGCGCCGACCACCAGGCGATCACCGCTACCATTCATCGCCACCGCGAAGCCAAAGTTGTCATACTCGTTGGAGCTGACCTTGCCGTCCGGTGCGTAGGTATAGCCGTTGCCTACCGTGCTGACCAGCTTGGGCGAACCATAGCTGCTATCGGCAAAATCATAGATGCGTACGGATCCCGAACCCAGCGTGGTGCCGCCGTATTTGGGCGCATTGGGCGCGCCCACCGCCAGACGGGTACCCGACGCATTGAAGGCGAGCGCGGAACCAAAGTATTCGCCATCCAGCAAGCTCACCTGGGTATTGCTGCCACCGGTGACGCCGCTGCTCAACGTAGCGGTCTGGCTGGCGGTGCTGTAGCCGGCCGTGTACAGATACACCTTGCCGCGTCCATTGTCGGCATTGATGGCGCCCACCGCCAGGCGATCGCCCGTGCCGTTCAGGGCAACCGCAGTGCCAAACAGACTGTCAGCAGCGCCGCCGATGCGATAGGCAAAGGCGGGCACAAAGGACTGCGCACCCTGGGTATCGTTGTTGAACATGTACACCGCACCGGCGCTACCGCCTTCGTACAATGCCCCGATGGCCAGGCGGCTACCATTGCTGTTCAGTGCCAGCGATGACCCGAAGCCAATCGCACCGCCGTTCACGCCCTGCGTAGCGTAGCTACTGCCCAGATCCACCGTATCGTTGGCGAGCAGATTCTGGAAACCGCTCGTGGCAAAGCGGAATGCATGAACCGCGCCGGCGCCGCCAGCCTGTCCCGGCGCGCCAATCGCCAGCGTCTTGCCGTCGCCGCTGAGCGCCACGGCGGAGCCGAACAACGCGTCCGCATTCAGGCTGACATTGACGTTGCCGTTGCCGGTATATCCAGAGCCGATGGTGCCCTTGAGCGCCGCGCCGGCGAAGGTATTGTTGACAAAGGTGTACAGCCGGACCGCGCCCGCATTCTGCGTCGCATTGGTGGCGCCACGGTCAAATGGCGCGCCGACGGCCAGCTGCGTGCTGTCCGCGCTGAGCGCCACGCCAAAGCCCGAGCCGTCGCCGGCTTCCAGCGCGCTGTCGCCCTTGAGTATTTCGGAATACGTCCACTGGCTCGCGCTATTGCTAATGATGATGTTCTTCGGGTCCAGCAGCAGGCTGCCGCCGTGGCCCAGCGTCAGCTTGTCCAGGTTCACATAGCGCAGCGCGTCGGCCGAAGAGACTTCCACCGCACCGCCGCGCGCGACGCCATCGGCCTTGATCCCGCCCAGCAGCGTGGTCTGCTGCTGCGACCAGACGACGGCCGTGCCGCCTTGGCCCGTCTGGCCGCGTGCCGAGACGTCGATATTGCTGCTGTCATTGAGGAACACGCTGTCGGCATTGCCAATCGCGGCGGTCTGTCCCCAGCGCGCAAGGAAGCGCTCCGTGTCTGGCGGACTGCCATGCGGCGTGCCGCCCTGGAAGGCGCCGCCTACGCGCACCAGTCCACCTTGGGTAGCGCCGCTGGCGTCCAGCGTGCCGCTGAACAGCGACACTTGCTGGCCGCTTACGTCGATGCGTCCGCCCACGCCGCTGCCGCCCCGCGCGCTGTGCGTGCCGGACGAGGTCAGGCCGGCGCCCGCGCTCAGCGTGGTGCTGCCGCCATCGGTGGCGCCATCGGCGCTGCTGACGGAAGACGTATTTTCAACCAGCGCATTGCCCGCTACATAGCTGACCGCACCACCCGCAGCGCTGCGGCCATTAGCGCTGACCGCCGCGGCGGCAGACAGGTTGCCGCTGGCGTGGATGGCAATGCTGCCGCCGCTGGCGCCATCGGCATGCAGCGCGCCATCCACCGCTACGATCTGGCCCTCAACGACTATGGCGCCACCCTTGCCGGCGCTGCTGGAGACATCCAGCGCGCCCGTGTGCACCTCGTCCGCCACCAGGCGGATGCTGCCGCCATCGCTGACGATGCCGCGCGCCTGCACGATGCCGGTATTGTTGACAGTGGCCCGGGTCAGCGCATCCGCCGCCGCTGCGCTAAGCAACACCTGGCCGCCGTCGGCGCTGATCGCACCACTGTTTTGTGCCAGCGCCTGCAAGGCGCCGCGCGTGGTCCGCACGCCGATCAAGCCATCGCCGCGCAAATCGACGCTAACCTGTTCACCCGCCGCCAGCGCCACACTGCCTTGCGGCGCGCTGATGCTGCCGCTATTGCTGACCGATGGCGCAACCAGCGCCACATAACCGCCGCTGGCGGTGCGGATGCGGCCAGCATTGCTGACGGCGCCCGCGCTGCCGCTGCCGGTATAGTCGTACTGCGCGTTGAGGAAGGCACGGTCGGAAATATTCAACGACGACGCGGTCAGCGCGCCCACATCCACCTGTGCGCTGGCGCCAAACAGCACGCCTTGCGGGTTAATCAGGAACACGCTGCCGTTGGACGACAGCTTGCCGTAGATCTGCGAAGCATCGCTGCCGATTACGCGGTTCAGCGCCACCGCCGATGCCGATGGCTGGTCGAAGCGCACCGCCGCATCCGCGCCGATGTCGAAACGCTGCCAGTTGACGATGGCCTGGCTGGAACTCTGGGTGACCGTCATCTGGTTGCCGCTGGTGGCAATGCTGGCCTGGCCTGCGGCCAGTTGCGCGCCGCTCGGCAACGCATTGACGGCAGGTGGCGGCGTCGCCAGCGCGCTACCCGCCAGCGCGGCCCCGGCCAACACCGCGCCAAGGCGGCGTGCTGCACGTACCGTGGAGTTGCTCTTGCCACGGCCGCGCGCAGTTTCAGCGACAACGATCCAGCAGGCATGGACATGACTCCAGACGAGACGATAAAAGCGGTTGGCAGAGGCGTGTTTGTGCATGGTAGTTCCTTAAACCAGCAGGCTGAATTCAGCGCGATAAGTCGTGGCGCCGGTGCGCTTGGCGTCCGGCGCGAGATACAGGGCGAAATGGCCGACCACCTCGTTATCCATTTCGTAGGTGTCGGCCGCAACACCGGCGCCGGCCGGGCCGGTGAACAGCAGCGTGAACTGCTCCAGCTTTGGCGTGTGTGCAGCAGCGGCGGCCAGCTTCAATGCGGCAGCACTGGTGGCATCCGCAGCACTGGCGGCCGGCGCAGCAGACGGCTCGGCCGTGACCGCGTCCAGCGTCAGGCCTATCGCGCCCTGCTGCGGGTGGTTCAGCCAGAACTGCTGCCCCTGCAGCCCGCGTGCGCCCTCCAGCGACCAGCGATAGGCGTTGCCGGACGCCGCCTCCACCCCGGCCTGCGCGTCCGCCGCGCGCGCCGGTGTACCCAGCCCCAAGCCCAGACCCAGGCCCACTCCGGCCAGGGAGCCGCCGCCCATTTTTTTCAAAAGATCGCGCCGATTCATCATGCTGGTTCTCCGTAGTGTTGAGCGGTGGCGCTGGCGCGCCACTCCATCAGCCGGTACAGGCCGGACGTGCTGATTTCTTTAAAGCCCAGGCGCTGGTACAGGGACTGGGCCGGGTTGCTGACTTCGACATGGATGCTCACGGCAGGCCCCTGCTGCTGCAAGGCTTGCAGCAGCTGCGTGCCTAGCCCGCGGCCGCGCCACGCCGGCAGAAGCGCGATGTCGATGACGTGAATACGCTGCGCACCGCGCTGCACATACAGGCGCCCCACCGGTTCGCTATCGACCTCGATCACATCGAAGTCCGCCTCCGGGTTGTGCTGGTGATAGTGCTGATGCTGGGCGTCGAACTGCATGCGCAGAAAAGCGTCGGCCTGTTCCGCGCTCCATGCGATCATCGCCATTTCCTCCGCGCGCACGGCGGCATACACGCGCCGTAAAAAGGCCTCGTCCTGCGGCTGGCAAGCGCGTAGCGTGTAATGCATATCAGCTGCGTACCGGATACACGCCTTGCAGCGCGATGCAGAAATTGAGCGTCAGGTAAGGCGGCATATTGTTGTGCGGCTGGTTGTTGCCAAATGGCGCCAGCTGCGCGCGCGCCACCGGCGTTCCGGCCGTGTTGCTGTAGACCGGCACGCTGCCGCTATTCCCTTGCAGCACGCTGACGCCCGGCGTGCTGGCCGTCGCTGCGGCATTACTGGCCGACAGCTTGTGGGTGTGACCCGGTATCTGGGCCGGTGTCAGCGTCACGCTGGCTTCGCCGCCCTGTTCGCCGAGGTAGTGCACGCTCAGGCCCGGTCCTTGGCCAGGATGCATGGGCGCGCGCGAACTCAGGTCGGGCAAGGCGAAGGTGGATCGGCCATCACCGCCATAGTTCGTTCCCAGCAGCGAGAACAGCGCCGTATTCTGCGATATCGGCATCAATCTGCCATTGCACATCGCCCAGCCTTTGGGCGCGAAGTTCCACGGCAACATGCGGATTTCCGCGACAAATGGATCGCTCATCGATGGGACTCCTTAGGTTTGCGCCGGATAGACGCCGAACAGGCTGATGATGAAATTGACGCACAGATACGGCGCCATATTGTTGTGCGGCTGGTTCTGGCCGTTGCTGTAAGCAATCGCCTCCGACGCCATATCGACCGTGCCGCCGCCGCTCAGCGTATAGACCGCAGTGCCGCCGGTATTGGCCAGCGCGCCACTGCCGCTGACGCCGGAAGCCGGGTCGCCGCGCTGGCCGGTTGCCTGCACGCCGTGGGTGTGGGCCGGAATTTGCTGCATGGTCAGGGTTACCTGCTCCACCCCGCCGGATTGGGCCAGCGTATAACTGCTGCCCATGTGCACTGGCACGCGGCCGCGCAGGTCAGGCAGGCAGAAGGTCGTCACGCCGTCGCCGCCGTAGCTGGTGCCCAGCAGCGTGAACAGGGTGTCGTTTTCAGAAATCGGCAACAACTGGCCCTCGCAAAACATCCAGCCCGCAGGCGCGAAGTTACCGGCAAATAGACGTATCTCGCCTACATAGGGATTACTCATGGTTTATCCTGCGAAGTGAGTTAGTTTTGGCTAGGGAAAATGCCGGTCAGGGCAATGGCGAAATTCAGCGCCAGGAAGGGTTGGCGGTTTTCATGCGACTGCGAACCGCCGACGGTGCTCACCGAGTTCGGCGCCAGTGTCTTGCCGTCCGCCACGCCCAGCATGTCGCGGCCAAAGCGGCCTTTGGCGCCCAGCAGGGCGCCGGTCGGATCGCCGGTATTGGCAAGCGACGCGCGGCCATACAGCGTGTGGCTGTGCTGCGGCATCTCATTGGCGGACACGGTGTGCGCCGGTTCGCCGCCCGCCTGCCCCAGTGCCAGGCTACCGGCACTGCCGTTGCCCATGCTAAACGGCACGCGGTCGCGCAGGTCCGGCAGCGCAAATGTGGTGCGGCCATCGCCGCCGTAGACGGTGCCCAGCAGCGCGAACAGCGCCTGGTTTTGATTGATCGGCAGCAGCCGGCCATTGCAGAACGCCCAGTTCTTGGGTGCAAAGTTAAACGCAAAAATGCGGATTTCACCTATAAAAGGATCGCTCATGTCCGTGGCCTGTGGGTATCAGTTGAAGATTGCCTGGTAGTGGATGGCATCGCCTTCGCGGGCAACCGGAACCAGAAACAGGTCCAGCTCGCCATGGGCGGGGGCGTCGAGGGTGTAGATGTCTTGTGGCAATGCTGGCAGCGGGCCACTGAACAGCAGCGTAAACGCCTGGTGTCCGGGCAGGCTGGCGGCGACTTGCTCGGCTTCCAGCAGTTGCAGCTCGACGCCGGCATGGGCCGTCACGCGGAAACGCTGCTGTATGCGGTCAGCAAAGAAGGAATAGGACAATGGCAAGGCCATAATATTTTGATAACAAAAAAATTATGACGTATTATATATTAGATATTCTTGTTAAGAAATATCACCTTGTAGCACGAATATGCTACAAGCCGCACCAATACTGGTTTTCAGCGCAGGCCGGCATTTAGTCTGCGCGCGCAAAACGCCGCCGGTAAGCTCCCGGCGTGGTCGCTGCGAGACGGCGGAAATGGTGGCGCAGCGACTCCTCGGAACCAAAGCCGGCGCGCTCGGCAATCTGCGTCAGCGGCACATCGGGCTCTTCCAGCATCTCCTTGACGATGGCCACGCGTTCGCGGATCAGCCACTCCACCGGTCCAAAGCCGGTGGCCTGTTGAAACTGGCGCTGCAAGGTGCGGGGACTCATGGCCGCGCGCTCGGCCATGCTGTTGACCGTATGCGGCTGCGCCGGATGGCTGCGCAGCCAGTCCATCAGCCTGGACAACCTGCCCTGCTCGCCGTGCGCCATGGGACGTGGCAGAAACTGCGCCTGCCCGCCCTCGCGATGCGGCGCCACCACCAGCCGCTGCGCCACCAGATTGCCGACCTTGGCGCCATGGTCGCGCCGCACCACGTGCAGCAGCATGTCCAGCCCCGCAGCCGAACCAGCGGCGGTGATCACCTGGCCGTTATCCACATACAAATCGTCGGGCTGCACCACGATTTGCGGGTAGCGCCGCGCCAGCCTTTCCGCATAGCGCCAGTGCGTGGTGGCGCGCTGGCCATCCAGCACGCCGGCCGCTGCCAGCACAAACACGCCCGAACAGATCGAGCACAGCCGCGCGCCGCGTGCGTGGGCGGCGCGTATCCAGGCCAGCAACTGCGGCGGCGGCGATTCATCGGCATCGCGCCAGCCGGGAATGATGATGGTGTCGGCGCGCTCCAGCAGCTCGGGCGCGTAAGGCGCCTGCACGGTGATGCCGCCAGCGGCGCGGATCGGCCCCTGCTCCACTGCGCACACGGCAAAGTCGTACCAGTCCACGCCCAGCTCCGGACGTTCCAGTGCAAACAGTTCGACCGTGCAGCCGAACTCGAAAGTACACAGCCGGTCGTACGCCAGCGCCACCACGAGATGTTTTTTCATGGCGCAATCTTACCGTAGATTGGCCTACGCGCCACTTCTGGCTGTAACGAAGGCAACGCACAATGACGTCACTGCCAACCAATCAGGAGAAAACCATGTCCTACGTTACCGAAGTAACCGCCGCCGACAGCGCCGCCGCCCTGGCGCACTTTGAAGCCAGCTTCCGCTACGAAACCGATTGCTGGGACGTGCATAACGCCATCAGCACTGGCCAGCAGGATTTTGTATTGCTGGACGTGCGCGGCAGCGAGAAATATGAGGCCGGCCACGTGCCAGGCGCGCTGGATCTGGCGCACCGCAAGATCATCGGCTCCAAACTGGCCGAGTTCCCGGCCGATACGCTGTTTGTGGTGTATTGCGCCGGACCGCACTGCAATGGCGCGGCCCGTGCCGCGATCCGGCTGGCCAAACTGGGCCGCCCGGTCAAGGTGATGCCGGGCGGGATAACGGGCTGGGTAGATGAAGGGTTTGAACTGGCGAGGTCTTAAGAACCCAGCGCCTTTTCAACCGCGCTCACCAGCTGCTTGTCGCTCGGCGTGATCTTGCTGCCGAAGTTGTTGACCACGTTGCCGTGGCGGTCGATCAGGTATTTGTGGAAGTTCCAGGCCGGCGCCTTGCCGGTCGCCTTGATCAGGTTGGCGAACAGCGGGTTAGGTTCTTTGCCCGAGACCACCGACTTGGCAAACATCGGGAACTTCACGCCATAGGTGTTGTAGCAGAAATCGGCGATTTCCTTGCTGCTGCCTGGCTCCTGCTGGCCAAAGTCGTTCGACGGGAAGCCCAGCACCACCAGGCCTTTGCTGCCATATTTGGCATACAGGCCTTCCAGCCCCTCGTACTGGTTGGTGAAGCCGCAGTAGCTGGCGGTGTTCACCACCAGGATCACCTTGCCGGCGTACTGGCACAGATCCTGCGGCGAATCGTCCTGCAGGCGCTTGAAGGTCTGCTTGAGGATGACCGGGCAGCTGCCCACCGGCACTGTTGCCGCAGCGGGAGCGGCCGGCGCTGCGGCCGGGGCTTGCGCCAACGCGGCGGCGCTGGCCGCCACGGTCAGCGAGGAAACGAGGCATAGCTGGGCGAGTGTCTTGGACATAATGGTCGGCAGGAGAGAATGAGGAACGGATCATTCTAGTCCAAATTAGTGCCCCTCGCACGATTGACCCAGATTAAGCAATGACTGCTTTCATGACGCTAATGTCATTCCATATGACACGGAGGCGGTATGCGTATTTTGCTCCTCATGCTGCTATGGATCAGTACTGCGCACGCGCAGCTGGTGTCCCTGCCTGCCATGCGCGCCGGCCAGGTCAGCGTCTCCGGCCTGTCGTCCGGCGCGTATATGGCGGTGCAGTTCGAGGTAGCGTTCTCGCGCAGTGTGATCGGCGCCGGCATCATCGCGGGCGGTCCGTATTTCTGCGCGCAAGGCAGCGTGCTCACCGCCACCACCAGCTGCAGCTGCACCAATGACCTGCTCCCCTGCCGCGTGCGCGCGGGCGGCACGCGCGTGCCGGACCTGATCGCCATGACCGACTGGTTCGCCGCCGCGCAAACCATCGATCCCACCAGCGCCATGGCCAGCCACCGCATCTGGATGTTCTCCGGCAGCGCCGATTCCATCGTACCGCCGGTGGTGATGAACGACCTGCAAACCTATTACCGCCATTACATCAGTGCCGGCCACATCAGCTACAAGCGCAACCTCAACGCAGAACACGCGATACCCACCAATAGCTACGGCAACAGTTGCCTGACGCTGGGTACGCCCTACATCAACAACTGCAACTACGATGCTGCGGGCGAGCTGCTGAACTGGATCTACGGGCCGCTCAACGCGCGCAATGAGGGCGCGCTCAGCGGCCAGTTCATCGCCTTCGACCAATCGGAATTCATCGCCGTGCCCAGCTGGCACGGCATGGCGGATTTCGGCTACCTGTACGTGCCCGCCGCCTGCAACAGCGACAGCGCAGGCTGCAAATTGCACATCGTCTTCCACGGCTGCCTGCAGGATCCGGACACCATCGGCGCCACCTTTGTACGCTATGCCGGCTACAACGCCTGGGCGGACAGCAACCGCATGCTGGTGCTGTATCCCCAGGCCACCGCCACCTATGCCAATCCCAACGCATGCTGGGACTGGTTCGCCTACGACGACACGCGCTACGCGCAGAAAAGCGGCCGCCAGATGGCAGCCGTCAAACGCATGGTGGACCGTCTGACCGGACTTATATGCCGCCCAGGCAGATGTACTTAACCACCAGGAATTCGTCGATGCCGAGGTGCGAACCTTCGCGTCCCAGGCCGGATTGCTTGACGCCGCCAAACGGCGCCACCTCGTTCGAGATCAGGCCCGTATTCACGCCGACCATGCCGCTTTCCAGCCCTTCCGCCACGCGCCAGATACGGCCGACGTCGCGCGAATAAAAATAGCTGGCCAGGCCAAACTCGGTATTGTTCGCCAGCGCCAGCGCTTCCTGATCGGTGGAGAAACGGAACAGCGGCGCCAGCGGCCCGAAGGTTTCTTCTTTGGCGACCAGCATCTCGGCGTTGACATTGGCAATCACGGTCGGCTGGAAGAAGCTGTGTCCCAGCGCGTGACGCTGGCCGCCCAGCAGCAGACGGCCGCCCTTGGCCAGGGCGTCGGCCACGTGCTGCTCGATCTTCTGCACGGCTTTTTCATCAATGAGCGGGCCTTGCGTCACGCCCTGCTCGACGCCGTTGCCGACCTTGAGCTTATCCACAGCCGCCACCAGCTTCTGCGCAAACGCTTCGTACACGCCATCCTGCACATAGATGCGGTTGGCGCACACGCAGGTCTGGCCCGAGTTGCGGTACTTGGAGGCGATGGCGCCCTCCACCGCCGCATCCAGGTCGGCATCGTCAAACACGATGAACGGCGCATTGCCGCCCAGTTCCAGCGACAGCTTCTTGATGCTGGCGGCGCTCTGTTCCATGAGCAGCTTGCCAATCGCGGTCGAGCCGGTGAAGGTCAGCTTGCGCACAATAGGATTGGCGGTCATCTCGCCGCCGATTTCCTTGGCCGCACCCGTCACCACGCTGAATACACCAGCAGGCACGCCGGCCCGCTCCGCCAATACCGCCAGCGCCAGCGCGCAGTACGGCGTGGCTTCGGCCGGCTTGAGCACCATGGGGCAGCCCGCCGCCAGCGCGGGGCCGGCCTTGCGGGTAATCATCGCAATCGGGAAGTTCCACGGCGTGATGGCGGCGCACACGCCGATCGGTTCCCGGGTCACCAGGATGCGGCGGTCCGGCCATGGCGACGCCAGCGTCTCGCCCGCCACACGCTTGGCCTCCTCGCCAAACCACTCGATGAACGATGCGCCATACGCCACTTCGCCGCGCGACTCGGCCAAGGGCTTGCCCTGCTCGGCGGTCATGAGCAGTGCCAGGTCGTCGGTGTTTTCCAGGATCAGGTCATTCCACTTGCGCAGGATGGCGGCGCGTTCCTTGGCCGTCTGCTTGCGCCACGCCGGCCAGGCAGCGTTGGCGGCATCGATCGCGCGCCTGGTTTCGGCAGCGCCCATCAAGGGAACGGTGCCGATCTGTGCGCCGGTGGCGGGATTGGTGATGGCCAGCGTGGTGCCGTTGTCGGCATCCACCCACTCGCCATTCAGGTAGGCCTGCTGACGCAGCAGGCCGGGGTCTTTCAGTTGCAGCATAAGGAGCTCCTTATTCCACGGTGAAGGACGACAGGTCGGGATGCGGTGGCGGATACTGCAGGTCCATGCCTTCCAGCGTCTCCAGCAGCAGGCTGGCAATCACCAGGTTGCGATGGGTCTTGGAGTTGGCCGGCACGATGTACCACGGCGCATGCGGCGCATCCGTTTCGCGGATCGCCTTTTCATAAGCGCGCTGGTAGTCGTCCCATTTGGCGCGCTGCTTGATGTCTTCCGGATTGAACTTCCACTGCTTGTCCGGATCGTCGAGACGCTCTTGCAGGCGCTCGCGCTGCTCTTCCTTCGAGATGTGCAGGAATACCTTGACGATCACCGTGCCGGTTTCCGCCAGCATGCGTTCGAAATCGCGGATCTGCGCGTAGCGGCGCTTGCACTCCTCGTCATCGATCATGCCCTGCACCCTGGTGATGAGCACATCCTCATAATGACTGCGGTTGAAAATCGCAATCTCACCCTGGACCGGCACATGCTGATGCACGCGCCACAGGTAGTCGTGCGCCAGTTCGCTGTCGGTAGGCGCCTTGAACGCCACGGCACGCAAGCCCATGGGACTGATGCGGCTAAACAAAGCGCGCACCGTGCCATCCTTGCCTGCGGTGTCGGTCCCCTGCAGCACCAGCAGCACCTTCTGCCCGCGCTGGGCGTACAGCTTGTCCTGCAGGGCGGCGATGCGGTCGATCAGCGCGGCGGTGCGTTCGAGGTCCAGCGCCTTGGCGCGCGACTTGCCAAGTTTGGGATTGGCGGCGCGCGTCGAGAACGTGCTGTCGTCCGCGTCCTTGTCACGCAGCTTGAATTTGGGTGGCGCGCGGAAGCGCTGGCGGGCATTGTGTGTCATCGGATGAGCATATCACTTCGCGTCTGACTCTGCCGCGCTGTTACCCCGCACGGCAGCAGCAGGGGTCTGACCCCGAGGGGTCAGACCCCATCCGGCTGGGGGTTACTTCGCTGCCAGCTCTGCCGCGCGGTATCCCCACCATGCGGCTTCTTCGAACACCGAAAAGCCCGACAGGTCGGCGTGGGCAAACAGGATCGGCCCGTCCACCTCGCGCAGCGCCTTCATGCCGGCATTGCTGCGGAAGTGAGGCCACGGCACGGCCATCGCATGGCCGCGCAAGGTGATGTCAACGCGTTCGACGCAGGATGCGAACTGCGCGCCATACGCGGTTTTCAGGTCGGCGCTGGCCAGCGCCAGCAGTTCTTCCGGCCTGGCCGACGCCATCCAGTGCCGCGCCGTGGAGGCCTTGCGATCCGATAGCGCCACGTAAGCACTGAACACGGTTTTCTGCGGCGGCTGCTGGCGAATATCCTGATGCGTGGAGACCACAAAGCCCAGCCCCGGCTCGCTGTACACCACGTTGTCCCAGCACAGCGGCGGTGGATTGGCGCCACCTTGCAGCTCTTCCGGAAAACGCTTGAGCAGGAAATTCGCCACCATCCACGGCGCATATTCCGGCGCATGCTTGCTGGCGTCAAAACCGTAATCGCCGATGTTTTCCACCACGCGCGCCGCCACATAGGTCGGCATGGCGCAGATGGCTTTGCGCGCGCGCACCAGATAGCTGGTGGCTTTGCCGTTTTCCAGCTTGAAGCACAGCGCTTCCACGCCCTCGGCGGTTCTTTTAAGCGACACCGCCGTCCCGGCCATGCGCCGGATCGCCGCCGCGCGCTCCATGCCGGCCGCCAGCGGCTGCAAGCCGCCCGGCCATGTCAGCCAGGCGCCATTGCCGGCATTGGCGGCCTGGCCCCAGCGGCTGCAGTAGTAATGCAGCCCGGCCCATGCCGATACCTGGTCGTAGCGCGTGCCGTAATCGTCACGGCAGCAGTAGTTGAGATACCAGTGCAGCGTCGGCGACTTGTAGCCATTCCGATCCATCCACTGCTTGAGCGAGATATCGTCCAGCGCCTGCCACTGCGGGTCTTCCGACGACATCACGGTCGGGAACACAAACACGCGGCGGCCATCCGCACCGCGCAGCTGGCGCAGGCGCTGCACTTCGTCGAAGAAGCGCTTGTGCTCATCCAGTTCCCATTGCGGCACGCCCTCGGTGGGAATAAAGCCGTCCTGCCAGTGGCCGTTGAACAGCAGCCGCTCTTCCGGCGCGTGCAGGATGAAACGCTCGTCGTAATACGGCTTCTCCGCAAAGGCATCCTTCTGGATGATGCCCAGGTCTGCCAGGATTTCGCGCACATGCACGGACTCCGGCGACGGCAGCGGCAAGTAATGCGCGCCGGTCGGATACTCATATTCGCCAAACGCACCGCCTGCCGCATTACCGTAAGGCTGCGGACCATCGATCATCAGCACATCCGTCTTGCCCAGCTTTTTCAGCTTCCATGCGGCGGTGAGGCCGGCAACGCCGGAGCCGAGAATCGCAATATCGGTGTGGATAACTTGCGATGGCGGCGGCAGCGCATGGCGGTCGCGCAGGAAGTGGCCTTCGTCGCGGCCGACGTAATGCACGGCCGGCGTAATCTCCTGCCAGCGCTGGAACGCCAGGCCGCTGCCGGCGGCGGCCAGCCCGGAAGCGCCCGCCCAGACCAGAAAGGAACGGCGCAGCATCAGCGTATCACCCGGCGCCAGTCCTGCTCGAATTCATGCACGAGCGACTGGGTGTTGAGGCGGTTGGGCTCCATCGCCATCGGCTTCATGTCCGGCGGGAAGTTGAACATTTCGCGCGTGGTGTCGGCGTTCAGATAGCGCATCGGCAAGCGGTAGCTGGTTGGCGGCGTGTAGCTGGCCTGCGGCGTCGCCAGGATAAAGCCCCACTCGCCAAACGACGGCACATAGGCGTGATATGGATAGGTCTTCATGCCCACCTCGCGCAGCGTGGCGTCGATGGTCCAGTAAGCATGCGGCGCAAAGAACGGCGACGTGGACTGCACCACCATCAGGCCATTGGCCGCCAGGTGCTTGCGCACCATGCCGTAGAACGGCACCGAATACAGCTTGCCCAGCGCGAAACTGGATGGATCGGGGAAGTCCACAATCGCGGCGTCAAACATATCGTCATTGTGCTGCAGCCAGATCGCCGCATCGGCATTCACCACGCGCACGCGCTTGTCGCTGAAGGAGCTGTGATTCAGCCTGGTCAGCTCCTCGCGCCGGGTGAAAGCGCCCGTCATTGCCGGGTCCAGGTCCACCAGCGTGACATGTTCGATGTTCGGATAACGCAGGATTTCACGCAGCGCCAGGCCATCGCCGCCGCCCAGCACCAGCACGCGCCTGGCCCAGGGCATGGGCTGCAGCACCGGATGCACCAGCGCTTCGTGATAGCGGTACTCGTCGCGCGAGGAGAACTGCAGATTGCCATTGATGTACAGGCGCAGATCGTCCTTCCACTTGGTAATCACCAGGCGCTGGTAGGGCGTGGTGGTGGCAAACACGATCTCGTCGCCGAACAGGCCATGCTCGCCCCAGTAGGTCAGCTTGTCGGCAAACGCAAAACCGAACACCAGCGCGCACAGCACCGTGCAGGCACGCAGCAAACGGCCCGTGACATTTTTGAGCTCTGTGGAAAAAGCCTTGATTGTCCACAGGGCCACGCCGACATTGAGCATCCCGAACAGGAAGCCGGTCCGCACCAGCCCCAGATGCGGGGCCAGCACCAGCGGGAACAGCAGCGACACGGCCAGCGCCCCCAGATAATCAAACGTCAGCACCTTGCTGACCAGTTCATTGAACGCTGTCTGCCGCGCATTCAGCGCGCGCATCACGAGCGGCACCTCCATGCCGACAAAGGCGCCAATCAGGAACACCATCACATACAGCAGGGTGCGGAACGGCGCCGCCATCCAGGAAAAGGTCAGGAACAGCACTGCCGCCGACACGCCGCCCACCAGGCCGACCGCCAGCTCGATGTCCACAAAGCGCGCCAGCACATCCTCGTCCTTCACGTACTTGGAGAAGTGCGCGCCAACCCCCATCGCAAACAAGTAGCATCCAATAATCGTGGAGAACTGCAGCACCGAGTCGCCCAGCAGATAGCTGGACAACGCCCCGGCGATCAGCTCATACGCCAGCCCGCAGGAGGCGACGACGAAGACGGACAGTATGAGAATCTTTTTGGTCATTTACACTCGTTTGCATTATTATCAAGTTAACTACTTTACCTGAAGGTACACCGTGCCTGCCATCCTAAATTATCTGATTCACCTCGCGCTAGCGGCTTTGCTGCTGGCCGTGTTCTTCAAAGCCTACACCTGGATGACGCCGTTCGACGAGGTGCTGCTGATCCGCCAGGGCAACCAGGCCGCAGCGCTATCGCTGGGCGGGGCGCTGATAGGTTTTTCCATCACCATCGGTTCGGCGCTCATGCATACTGCCGATTACCGCGAATTTTTCGCCTGGGCTTTCGGCGCCATGGTGGTGCAGATGCTGGCCTATGCAATCGCCACCAGTGCGCTGAAGATGTCCAAGGACCAGATTGAAGCCAACAACACGGCGTTTGGCGGTCTGCTGGGCGCGATCTCCATTTCCATCGGCGTCATCAACGGCGCCTGCATTTCCTAACGAATTAACGCAAAGCGAGGACCATCATGGGTATCGGCAGCTTTATCAAGAAGCAGTTTATCGACGTACTGCAGTGGAACGAGGATACCGATGGCGTACTGGCCTGGCGCTATCCGATGGCGGACCAGGAGATCCAGAACGGCGGCGTGCTGGTGGTGCGCGAGTCGCAGGTCGCGGTGTTCGTCAACGAAGGCCAGGTGGCCGACATATTCGGCCCCGGCACCCACAAGCTCACCACGCAAACCCTGCCGGTGCTGACCAACCTGAAAAACTGGGACAAGCTGTTCGCATCGCCGTTCAAATCGGATGTGTACTTCTTCAGCACCCGCGTGCAGACCGGCCGCAAATGGGGCACGCCGCAACCCATCACCATCCGCGACAAGGACTTCGACATGGTGCGCGTACGCGCCTTCGGCATGTACTCGTACCGCGTGACCAATGCCCACGCCTTCTTCACGGAGATCAGCGGCACCCGCGAGACGTACACCCGCGACGAGGTGGAAGAACAGCTGCGCGGCATCCTGCTGGCCACCATGGCCAACTCGCTGGGTGCGTCGCAGGTGCCGTTCCTTGACATGGCGGCCAACCAGGCGCTGATGGCGCAGCAGGTCAAGGGCGACCTGACCACCGCGTTCGCGCGCTACGGCATCGCGCTGGATGAATTCAACGTGGCCAGCGTGAGCCTGCCGGAAGAACTGCAGGCGGCGCTGGACGAACGTATCTCGGCCGGCATGAAAGGCGGTATGAGCGCCGACAAGCTGGCCGGCTTCACCAAATACCAGGTGGCCAGCGCGATTCCGCTGGCAGCGCAGAATGAAGGCGGCCTGGCCGGCATCGGCGCCGGACTGGGTGCCGGACTGACGGTAGGCCAGACTATCGGCCAGGCCCTGGGCGCGACGCTGGCGCCGCAAGCCGCACCCGCCGCTGCAGCACCGGCCGCACCAGCGGAAGACTCCATCGAAGCGCGCCTGGAAAAACTCAAGGGCCTGCTGGACAAGGGCCTGATCTCGGCCACCGACTACGACAGCAGCAAGGCTGAACTACTGAAAAAACTGATCGGCTAACACTGCATGCAAATCGTTTCCTGTCCCAGCTGCGGTGCGGAAGTCACCTTCCGCTCGCATGCCTCGGTCATGGCTGTCTGTGAATATTGCAGCACGCGTGTGCTCAAGGATGCAGACTCGGTCAAGGACCTGGGCAAGATGTCGTCCGTGCTGGAGGACTATTCGCCGATCCAGATAGGCACCGCCGGTGTGCTTGGCGGGCGGCCATTTACGGTGGTCGGCCGCATTCAGCTGCGCTATGCGGCCGGCATGTGGAACGAGTGGTATTTGCTGTTCGATGACGGCAAAACCTCGTGGCTGGGCGACTCGTCCGGCCTGTACACCATCACTGCCGAATACCAGGGCAATGTGCAGCTGCCCGCATTTGAAGCGCTGGTGCCGGGCCAGAGCTACCCGATCAACGGCTCTCCTTACATCGCCGCAGAAATCCGCACTGCCGATTGCATCGGTGGCCAGGGCGAGCTGCCGTTCAAGGTCGGCGATGGCTACCAGGCGCGCGTGACGGACTTCCGCCGTGGTACGGAATTCATCACGCTCGATTATTCGGACGGTCCGCAGCCGGTGATCTATACCGGCCTGTCGGTCACGCTGGACAGCCTGCAATGCCAGCTGCTGCGCGACGATGACACCATCCAGCGTGCGGCCGGCCGTTATCGCGGCAAACTCTCCGCGCTGGACTGCCCTGCGTGCGGCAGCCCGATCAAATACCTGCCCGGCGTGACGGCCAACCTGGTGTGCCCGTCCTGCGCCACCCAGATCGATGCCGCCAGCCCGAAAGCGGAAGTGATCGCCGCCGGCGAGCGCGTGGCCGCCGTGCCGCTGGCGCTGGAACTGGGCGCCACCGCCAAAATCAATAATCAGGAATTCACCATCATGGGCATGATGCGCCGCTCCGACGAGGAAGGCACAGAGTGGAGCGAATACCTGATGTACGGCCCGCGCTCCGGCTTCTCCTGGCTGGTGGAGACGGATGACGGCTGGTCCGGCGCCAATGTGCTGTCGGCGTGGCCCATGCAGTACCAGCCGGGCGCGCCAGCAGTGACTGTGGATAAGGTGCAGTTTTCCCGCCTCTACGACTACGAGGCGGCAGTGACGTACGCGGTTGGCGCCTTCAACTGGCGCGTGTCCGTGGGCGATGTCACGCAGGTGGAGGAATTCCAGGCCGGCCAGCTGCGGCTAGCGTCCGAAGCGACGCAACAGGAGCTGACCTGGTCGCGCTCCTCGCCGGTATCGGCCGACCAGCTCAAGGCATGGTTTGGCGACGCCTTCAAAGGCCGGGCAAAGGGGCCGTCCAACAGCCAGCCATTTGCCAGCAACAGCCACCGCAAAACCGCCAAGTACATCATCTGGTTCATGCTGGCCGTGAACGCGGTTCCGCTGCTGGCCAACTTCTCCGGCACCTGGTACCTGAGCGCGATTGGCGCACTGGCGATCTACCTGCCGGCGATCTTCCTGGATAACAACGACCAGACATGAGTAAATTTTTTATCTACGCAATCATCGTCGTGCTGTTCAGCTCCGGCAGCAGCTGGTTGCGCCTGGGTGGCGGCAGCACCAGTAGCGCTCGCGGCAGTGGCTGGAGTTCGCACACGGGCGGTGGTGGTGGCAGCTGGGGCGGCGGCTCGGGTGGCGGAGGCCATAAATGAAGCGCGAAGCACTACCCGCGCATGCGGCTCCGGCCATACATGCGCCGACCGGCACCCACGTGCTGGCCGACCTGAGCGGCATCGCTGCTGAAAAATTGTGCGACTGCGCAGCGCTGGAAACCCTGCTGCGCAACGCCGCCGACGCCGCGCAGGCCCGCGTGCTGTTCAGTCACTTCCACGCATTTGGCGAAGGCCAGGGCGTGACCGGCGTGGTGCTGCTGGCCGAATCCCACATCACCATCCACACCTGGCCAGAATACGGCTTTGCCGCCGCCGACATCTTCATGTGCGGCAGCGCTCAGCCGGAGTTAGCGCTTGCTCTCATCGAACAGGCCTTGCGTCCTGGTGGTACCAGGATCACCAGGACACAACGGGCGCCTGTCAGTTAGCTTTCGGGACGCTGTCCCCGGCTGCCGGTTTCAACGGCGCATTGGCAGGAATGCCGGCGGTATCCACCTGGCGCAGGGCCACCACAATCGTCGGCGGGTAGTCGAAACCCGCACCGGTATTACGGTCAACGATATAGCCGATGCCGCCGCCTAGCAGGATATTGCCCCACACCGCGCCATTCGATTTCGACTCGGCAGTGGCGTTGCCGGCATACGCGTCCCGCTTGCAGTCGATCGCCAGATTGCCCGTGCTCTTATGCACCGTCACGCTGCCCGGGCTGGTCAGGAACCAGCTGCCAGCGTCGTTCGTCAACGTGCAGCCCAGGCCGGCAACTTCCTTGTTATCGAAAACCGTGGTGACCGAGATCGGCTGCATCTTCTCACCTGCTATCGATGCGCAGCCGGTTAACGCTACCGCCCCCAATAAAGCGAGTATTCTTTTCATATCTATCCCTGTAGTTTTGTTTTTAAAATGCCTATACAAAAAGGCGCGGGCACAATACCCGATTATTGCCTCAACAAAACTATCAGATTGTTTCACTCAAGCAAATAAACCGCGAGGATCTGCATGACGCTCTCCATCCTGGGCCAAATCGCTTTACCCGTGACCAGCACCGACCGTGCCGAGCAGTTTTACGGCGACATGCTGGGCCTGCCCAAACTGTTCCGCTACGGCGACCTGGCCTTCTTCAACTGCGGCGGCGTGCGGCTGATGCTGGACGGCGGCCGGGACAAGGTCGATGCCGGCACGGGCGTCTGCCACTATTTCAAGGTGGAACACATCGACACCGTGGCGGCCACACTGCAAGCCCGGGGCGTGGCCTTCGAGCGTGAACCGCACCTGGTCGCGAAAATGCCTGACCACGCATTGTGGATGGCCTTCTTCCGCGACCCGGACGGCCATCTGCTGGCGCTGATGGAAGAAAAACGCTGATCGATCAGGCGGCCTGTTGCGCGGCAATCGCCGCATCTTTTTCGCGGGCAGCGACGGCAGCCGGACGGCCGTTGACCCGCGCGACGTAATGTTCGATGACGGGCAGCTTGGGCAGCAGGTCGAAATACCCCATCCACTCGAACGCGGTTGCCCACAGCACGTCAAGCGCCGTGAACTGCTCGCCCAGCAGGTAGGGGCCTGGCGAGAGCTGCGCGATCAGCGTGTTGAACATGGTGTCGTAATCGCCGTAGTGGCAAGCGGTTTTGTCGATCGGCTTGTTCTTCATCCACTGGTCCAGCATGGCCGGCTCGAAGCAGCTGCCGTAGAACGCCATCCAGCGCAGGTAGGGGCCGCGCTGCGGGTCGCCCAGCGGCGGCGCCAGTTTCGCGTTCGGGAACAGGTCGGCGAGGTAAAGGTAGATGGCCACTTGTTCGGTGACCACCGCGTCGCCGTGGCGGATCGCAGGTACCTTGCCCATCGGGTTGACGGCCAAGTAGTCGGCCGCGCGGTTCTCGCCTTTTTTCATGTTCATCACGTGCAGCTCGTAGGGAGCGTGCAGTTCTTCCAGCAAGGTCAGCACGCCGGTGGAGCGGGAGTGCGGGCAGTGGTACAAGGTCAGTTGCGGTGCCATGAATTTCTCCTGAAGATGGGTGAAAAACGCACGATAACTCTTGCTAAGATGACGGTCTTGTAAAAACGCGAACGCATGATGACAACGCTCCAAAGTGTACCTCGTCCGACCCGCGGTGTGGTCAATCCGATGGCTGGCGAAAAGGTCTTCCGTCTGGAGCGCTACCTGCCAGCTGAGGATCTGGCGCCGTTTGTGGAGCACTTCTGGCTGGTGGCCTGGTCGCTGCCGGACGGTGTGACGCACGTGCAGCGCACGCTGCCCCGGCATGCCATCCACGTGGTGTTCGATGAGGGCCGCACCGCCGTGTTTGGCGTGATGACGGGCGGCTTTGAATACACGCTGCGCGGTACCGGCCGCGTGCTGGGCGCCAGCTTCCGTCCGGGCGCGTTTCGCGGTTTCCTGAAGACCGAGGTGCAATCGATCACCGACCGCGAGCTGCCGCTATCGGCCGTATTTGCATGCGATGACGCGGCCGCCGAACGCAGCGTGCTGGACGCGCCGGACGACGCCGGCATGGTCGCCGCCGCCAGCGCCATCCTGCGCACTGCCCTACCCGCCGTCGATCCTGAAACCGCGCGCATCACGTCGATACTGGAAGCGATCCAGCACCATCGCGAAATTACGCAGGTACGGCAGCTGGCCGAGCATGTGGACCTCAGCGTGCGCCGCCTGCAGCTGCTATTCAAGGACTACATCGGCGCCAGTCCCAAGTGGGTGATCCGCCGCAACCGCCTTCTGGACGCTGCCGACCTGCTCGCCAAAGGCAAGCTGATCGACTTGGCCGCACTAGCCCAGCAGCTCGGCTACTACGACCAATCCCACTTCACCACCGACTTCGAAAAACTCATCGGCAAGCCCCCCGCCGACTACCGCCGCAGCTGCAAAGAATCCTGAGCGATCCTCAGCCCCGCTTGCGGCCACGCTGGCGCCAGCCCAGCAACAACAGCCCGGCAGCCATCATGGCGTAGCTGGAAGGCTCAGGTACCGGCAGCGGCACGGTGGAAGTGTTGCTGAGGTCGAGTGAGATGCCACTGCTGAACGTGGGCATATAGGTGTAGTCGGTGTTGTTGGTGTAGATCAGCGTGAAATCCTCCGAAATGACAAAGTGAGAGGTATCCGCGTCATCGTGATAGCCCCAGTAGCTGAAATTATTCTGGTAACCGAAACCGGCATGAAAATCCAGGTAGGCATGGCCTTCCATGTCTTTTTGAGGCTGAAACAGCAAGTCCGCCGCCGCATGGCCGGTAATGACCAGCTGGCTGTGCGGAGCGACAAAGAATTCGGCGGCATAGCTGCTGCCGGCTGAGGCGGAGACCTCCCTTGCGTTGCCGGCCTCGGGGAGCAGTGCGGTGTTGCGGTTGTCGGCCAAGTTGCTCAGTGCCTGAGGGGTCATCGTCGCGCTGGCGTAGCCGCCCTGCAAGCTCGCATAAGCAGGCGGCGCGAGAACGCCGAGACGAACATGATCGTTGACGTCAGCGTCAAGCAGCTGATCGACGCGAGCATAGGCTCGCGATTGCGTCCAGCTCATTCCCCAATAGGTGACTGAGGCAGCCACGCCATCGTCGGGAGTCAGGTCAACGACATGATATTGCAGGTTGGTGATACTGGCGCTACCGGAAACGGCAGCAGCCTGGGCGCCGGCGCCCGCCAACAGCAAGGTGGCCAGCATGGTGCTGCGGACGATGAATGGAGAGAGCATGTGATCCTCAGGGTCGGTGATTGAAGGAAGTGCCGAAAGCTAAATTATTACACATATACTAATTTTTATAAAAATAAGCTTTTGTTTTTAATAATAGTCGTACACAATCCATCATCACCAACTTCCCCGCAGCGGCAAGGAGCGTCAAGCGCTTGCAGCCGGCTTTAGTGCGTCTTCACTTCGTGCCTCAGCAGTTTCCCCTGCGCGTCGAAATAGAAGTCCACGGTGTCGGGATCGATGTCGGTTTGGCAGTAGTCGAGATAGTATGCGACGGGATTGTCCCCGTCCCTGCCGGATGGGCCGAGCAAGGCGAGGAGTTCGCCTTTGCTCATGCCCAGGCGGACGTGCCGCTTGAGCAGGTCACCAGTCATGGCGCAGCGCTGTTCCGGATGGTCTGCCGCCGCCAGCCAGCGCTGGCGGTCGAAATCTGCCCGCGATAGCGGCGTCATCATCACCCACGCCAGGCGCGCGATCACGCACAGCGCAGCGATGATGCAAACAAGTTCGGCCTTTTTATAGACCTTGGCGACGGTAGAGTTTTCCATCCCGGTATGATGCAATAAAAAAAGGCAGCCGAGGCTGCCTTTTTGGAGGTGTTGCTTGTAGCGTTGCTTAGTGCTTGGCGACCGAGCGCAGTTTGGCGATCGCGGCCAGTTGGCCGATTGCCGCTGCCAGCTCGGCTTGCGCTTTCGCGTAGTCGATGCCGGAGCTGTTGTTGGCCAGCGCTTCTTCGGCACGTTTCTTGGCTGCGGCCGCTTTGGCCTCGTCCAGATCCTTGCCGCGAATCGCGGTATCCGCCAGCACCGTCACGGCGTTCGGTTGCACTTCCAGCAGACCGCCGGCGACGAAGACGAACTCTTCTTCAGCCTGGCCTGGAACCTGGATGCGCACCGCGCCCGGACGGATGCGGGTAATCAGCGGCGTATGCTTCGGGTAGATACCCAGCTCGCCCTGCTCACCCGGCAACGCGACGAATTCGGCTTCGCCAGAGTAGATCAACTCCTCGGCGGAAACCACGTCAACGTGAATAGTGTTTGCCATGTGTGTCCTATCGGGTAGAACGGTCCCGCCTCACAGCGGGACCGGACAACTCAACTGATTAGTTGAGCTTTTTGGCTTTTTCGATGGCTTCTTCGATCGTGCCAACCATGTAGAACGCTTGCTCTGGCAGGTGATCCAGTTCGCCCGAGGCGATCATCTTGAAGCCCTTGATGGTGTCTTTCAGCGACACGTATTTACCAGGCGCGCCGGTGAACACTTCAGCAACGTGGAACGGCTGCGACAGGAAACGCTGCATCTTACGTGCGCGTGCTACCAGCAGTTTGTCTTCCGGTGCCAGCTCGTCCATACCCAGAATCGCGATGATGTCACGCAGTTCTTTGTAGCGCTGCAGGGTGCCCTGTACGGCACGTGCGGTGTCGTAGTGGTCCTGGCCAACAACCAGCGGATCCAGCTGACGCGAGGTCGAATCCAGTGGGTCCACCGCAGGGTAGATACCCAGCGAGGCGATGTCACGCGACAGAACCACGGTCGAATCCAGGTGACCGAAGGTAGTCGCAGGCGACGGGTCGGTCAAGTCATCCGCTGGAACGTACACGGCCTGGATCGAGGTGATCGAACCGGTCTTGGTCGAGGTGATACGCTCTTGCAGACGGCCCATTTCTTCGGCCAGGGTAGGCTGGTAACCCACTGCGGAAGGCATACGGCCCAGCAGTGCGGAAACTTCGGTACCGGCCAGCGTGAAGCGGTAGATGTTGTCCACGAAGAACAGAACGTCTTTACCTTCGTCACGGAATGCTTCTGCCATGGTCAGACCGGTCAGCGCTACGCGCAGACGGTTACCTGGTGGTTCATTCATCTGGCCGTAGACCATCGCGACTTTCGAGTTGGCCGGGTTTTCCAGGTCAACCACTTTCGCGTCAGCCATTTCGTGGTAGAAGTCGTTACCTTCACGGGTACGCTCACCCACACCAGCAAACACGGACAGACCCGAGTGTGCTTTAGCGATGTTGTTGATCAGTTCCATCATGTTGACGGTCTTGCCCACACCTGCACCGCCGAACAGACCCACTTTACCGCCTTTGGCGAACGGGCAAACCAGGTCAATCACCTTGATGCCGGTTTCCAGCAGATCCTGCGATGGCGACAGTTCGTCGTAGGCAGGAGGCGCGCGGTGGATCGACGCGATCTGGTCGTGAGCGACCGGGCCGCATTCGTCGATCGGGTTACCCAGCACGTCCATGATACGGCCCAGGGTGGCTTTACCCACTGGTACCATGATCGGCTTGCCGGTGTTCTGGATTTGCATGCCGCGACGCAGACCGTCCGACGAACCCAGAGCAATGGTACGGACGATGCCGTCACCCAATTGTTGTTGTACTTCCAGCGTCAGCTCGGAGCCTTCCATCTTCAAGGCATCAAATACCTTAGGCATTGCGTTGCGTGGAAACTCAACGTCAACCACCGCGCCGATACACTGAACGATTTTGCCATCAGCCATGTTCGTTCCTTCAAATATAGTTAAATTCGTTTAAACCGCTGCCGCACCGGCGACGATTTCGGAGAGTTCTTTGGTAATCGCAGCTTGGCGGGTTTTGTTGTAGATCAGTTTCAGTTCGCCGATCACACTACCTGCGTTGTCGCTTGCCGCCTTCATCGCCACCATCCGCGCCGATTGCTCGGACGCCAGGTTTTCCGCTACCGACTGGTACACCAGCGCTTCTACATAGCGCTCCAGCAGTTCATCGATCACGGTGGCTGCGTCTGGCTCGTAAATGTAATCCCAGTTGTGATTACCTTCGTCAGCCTGCTTCTTCGCAGCTGGCAGTGGCAGCAGTTGTTCAACCACTGGCTCCTGCTTCATCGTGTTAATGAACTTGGTGTAGCACAGGTAAACCGCATCGACTTCGCCGTTCTGGAACTTTTCCAGCATCACTTTGACGGGGCCAATCAGTTTTTCCAGGTGCGGGGTGTCGCCGATCTGGGTCACTTGCGCAACCACCGGCACGCCAACGCGATTCAGGAAACCCAAACCTTTATTACCAATCGCCACTGCAGCAATCTTGTTGCCAGCGGCTTCCAGCTCACGCGTTTTATTCGTCACCAGACGCAGCACGTTGGTGTTCATACCGCCGCACAGACCCTTGTCGGTCGTGACCACGATGAAACCAACTGCTTTTGCCGATTCCTTGGCTTCATCAGCCAGGAAGGCGTGCGTATATTCTGGATTTGCGTTAGCCAGATTAGCAGCGATATTACGAATCTTCTCACTGTAGGGACGGGCGGCGCGCATGCGATCTTGCGCTTTGCGCATTTTCGATGCGGCGACCATTTCCATCGCCTTGGTGATCTTTTTCGTATTTTCTACGCTTTTGATCTTGCCACGTATCTCTTTGCCTACTGCCATGAGTCCTTACTCCTTCTGCGCTGAAGGCGCTCCGGGTTGTAACCCGGAGCGCCAAGCTAACTTAAAATGCGCCGGATTTCTTGAAGTCGGCGATGGCAGCGGACAGGGCGGCTTCGCCGTCTTTGTCCAGTTGCTTCGACGATTCAATCTTCGACAGCAGGTCAGCTTGTTTGGTCTTCAGGTACGCATGCAGGCCGGCTTCGAACGACAGTACTTTCTTGACTTCGACGTCGTCCAGGTAGCCCTTGTTCACTGCGAACAGCGAAGCGGCCATCAGGGAAATCGACAGTGGCGAGTACTGCTTCTGTTTCAGCAGTTCGGTCACACGGGCACCGCGGTCCAGCTGCTTACGGGTCGATTCGTCCAGGTCCGAAGCGAACTGCGCGAACGCAGCCAGTTCACGGTACTGGGCCAAGTCGGTACGGATACCGCCCGACAGGTTTTTGATGACCTTGGTCTGCGCTGCACCACCCACGCGCGATACCGAGATACCCGCGTTAATCGCAGGACGCACGCCAGCGTTGAACAGCGAGGTTTCCAGGAAGATCTGGCCATCGGTAATCGAAATCACGTTGGTTGGTACGAACGCCGAAACGTCGCCAGCCTGGGTTTCAATGATCGGCAGCGCGGTCAGCGAACCGGTCTTGCCGGTTACGGCGCCGTTGGTGAAGGCCGACACGTAGTCAGCGTTCACGCGCGCTGCGCGTTCCAGCAGACGCGAGTGCAGGTAGAACACGTCGCCTGGGTAAGCTTCGCGGCCTGGTGGACGGCGCAGCAGCAGCGAGATCTGACGGTAAGCAACAGCTTGCTTCGACAGGTCATCGTAGACGATCAGCGCATCTTCACCGCGGTCACGGAAGTATTCGCCCATGGTGCAGCCCGAGTAGGCCGAAATGTACTGCATGGCAGCCGATTCCGATGCCGAGGCGGCCACAACAATGGTGTACTCCAGCGCGCCGTGCTCTTCCAGCGAGCGCACGATGTTCTTGATGGTCGAGGCTTTTTGGCCGATGGCAACGTAGATACACGTCATGCCCTGGCCTTTTTGGTTGATGATCGCATCAACCGCAACGGCCGATTTACCGGTTTGACGGTCGCCAATGATCAGCTCACGCTGGCCACGGCCAATTGGTACCATCGCATCGATCGATTTCAGGCCGGTCTGCATTGGCTGCGAGACGGACTCACGGGCGATCACGCCTGGCGCGATCTTTTCGATCGGCGAGGTCAGCTTGGCATCAATCGCGCCTTTGCCGTCGATCGGCTGGCCCAGTGCGTTGACCACACGGCCACGCAGTTCAGGACCGACTGGCACTTCCAGAATACGGCCGGTGGTTTTCACCGTGTCGCCTTCGGAGATGTGCTCGTAAGCACCCAGAATCACGGCGCCAACGGAGTCACGCTCCAGGTTCATCGCCAGACCAAAGGTGTTACCTGGGAATTCCAACATCTCGCCCTGCATCACGTCCGACAGACCGTGAATGCGGACGATACCGTCAGCAACGGAAATCACCGTGCCTTGGTTACGTACTTCAGCGCCACCATCAAGGCCTTCGATACGGCTCTTGATCAGCTCGCTGATTTCAGATGGGTTGAGTTGCATACTAACTCCTAAAAGTGTTTCTCTCAGCTTGCGCGAGATGAAGAATCTGTTCTAAGCCGGTGGCCGAGGGTGAACTCAGGCTACCAGTGCAACACGCATTTGCTGCAGCTTGGCGCGCACCGAAGTGTCCAGCACTTCGTCGCCGACCACCACGCGCACACCACCGATCAGGGCTGGGTCCACGGTCACGACCGGGTTCAGCTTGCGGCTGAATTTCTTTTCCAGCGTGGCGATCAGCGTGCTCACTTGCGCAGCGTCGAGCTCAAAGGCGCTGGTGATTTCCGCGTCTGCCGCACCTTCCGCAGCGTTTTTCAACGCCAGGAACTGCGCGCCGATTTCCGGCAGCAGACTGATACGGCCATTTTCCACCAGCATGGTCAGGAAGTTATTGGCTTCCGTGCTGACCGGGGTTTTCACCAGGGCCTTGAAGGCGGCGACGATATCGCTGGCCGACGCTTTCGGGTTGCGGGCAAATGCTTGCACCTCGGGGTGGGCACCGATCTGGGCCAGTTCGGCCACCAGTTCGGACCACGCCGCGAGGTTGAACGATTCCTTACCTGCTTGGGCTACGCGGAACAAAGCTTCCGCGTAGGGACGGGCGACGGTTGCGTTTTCTGCCATGATTACAGCTCGACAGCCAGGCGCGACAACAGATCGGCGTGGGCCGAGGCGTTGACTTCGCGCTTGAGGATTTGCTCGGCGCCCTTCACAGCCAGGTCAGCCACCTGAGCGCGCAGCGCTTCACGCGCCTTGGCCAGTTGCTGCTCGGCTTCGGCTTTAGCTTGCGCAATAATGCGGTCCGCTTCAGCTTGTGCATTCGCTTTGATTTCTTCGGCGACCAGTTGCGCGCGCTTTTCAGCGTCAGCAACACGTTGCGAAGCTTCTTCGCGTGCACCGGCCAGTGCTTCAGTGGCGCGCTTTTCAGCGACAACCATTGCTTGCTGGCCCTGGTCGGCCGCAGCCAGACCATCAGCGATACGCTTGGCACGCTCATCCAACGCTGCGTTCAGCGATGGAAATACGAACTTCATCGACACCCAGACCAGCACCGCGAAGGTGATCATCTGACCGATGAGAGACATATTGATGTCCATACCTTTGCTCCTAACTAAAAGTTTCTCCTAGGGTGGAGCAGATTACTGAGCAGCGGACAGAACAGCAGCCAGGAATGGGTTGCTGAAGGTGTACAGCAGAGCAACACCAACGCCGATCATCGAGATTGCATCCAGCAGACCAGCGATCACGAACAGTTTGGTTTGCAGTTGTGGCATCAGTTCTGGTTGACGAGCCGAAGCTTCCAGGAATTTACCGCCCAGAATGGCGAAACCCAGAGCGGTACCGATAGCGGCCAGGCCGATGATGATAGCGGCTGCCAGAACGGTCATGCTTTGTACTTGTGCGATCAGAGCTTGCATTGAAATTTCTCCTAAGATTTAAAAAAGACTACAGATACTAAAAAGTTAAAACGAAAGTTGCTTAGTGCTTCTCAACCGCAATGGCCAGATACACCACCGTCAACGCCATAAACACAAACGCTTGCAGCGTCACCACCAGGATGTGGAAGATAACCCATGGGCCACCGAGCAGCCACTGCGCCCACCATGGCAGCAGAGCGATCAGAATGAACAGCAGTTCGCCGGCGTACATATTGCCGAACAAACGCAGCGACAGCGACAGTGGCTTAGCCAGCAACTCGATCAGTTGGAAAGCCAGGTTGATCGGCGCCAGGATGATGGCCATGAAGCCATGCGCATGGAACGGCGCGGTCAGCAGCTCTTTACCCCAGCCGCCGAGACCTTTGGCTTTGATCGAGAAACCAATAATGCACAGCATGACGCCAAACGACATGCCGAAAGTGTGGTTGACGTCAGCGGTCGGCACGACACGCAGCTTGTGGACGCCAGCAAAGCTCAGGAGTTTAGGCAGCAGGTCGACTGGCAGGAAGTCCATGGCGTTCATCAGCCAGACCCAGCAGAAGATGGTGATGGCCAGTGGCGCAATCACCTTGCTCTTGGCGTGGAAAGCCGAATTGACCACGTCGTTGACCAGTTCCATCACGGCTTCAACGAAGTTTTGCAGCTTGCCTGGCACGCCAGCGGTGGCGCGGCGGCTGGCCATATAGAAGACACCGAGGAAAATCAGGCCCAGAATGGCCGAAACCCAGAACGTGTCCAGGTTAAACATGCCGTCAGCCGATTTCAGGTGGCTTAAGTGGTGCTGAATGTACTCAATATTAGTGGGCGCTTCATGCCCTACGTGTTCAGTGGTCATAAAAATATAAGATTTTGGTGATTAAATTGCGAGCAATGCCAACCAATACGCCATAGTTGCCACCGCGAAACCCAAGATCAGCCATAACCATGAGGCCGACTGAAACAACGCTAGTGCCAACGCAAACAGCACTACCGTGATAAATATCTTTGTCACTTCTGCACGCACATGCGCGCGAAAAGCTTGTTTGGCGTCATTTGTTCCGCGCGCAACAATCATCGCGTACATCAGGCTCCCGATGACTGCGATTGCTCCGCCATAAGCGGCCGACCAAGCTTTGAGTACTCCACCCAAGTTCCAGGTGAGCAAGGCGAATCCAGTAGCGATGGCGAACTGGAGGGCGACGATGCGGAACACCGGTTGCGAGATGCTCGTGGAATTACTCACTACCGAGCTCCTTAAAAACCGATTAAACCCCAAAAGACGCGTGATTATATGTGTCTTTCATGTATCACGTCAAACATGCTGCACCGCAGCAGAGCATTTAGTGCACGAATGAGACGCTTTTAGAAACATTTCCTGCGTGGTTGCACCAAGTTGGAACCAGTTAGACGTTTACCCCAATCTGGGGTCAGGTCCGTCATTTCTACACAAGCTCGACCGTAGCGGACGTAACAGCCCAGTTCGTGTAGAAATGACGGACCTGACCCCGGAGGGGGAAAAAATTAGGTGCGCAGGCGGGCGAGCACGCCTTCGAGGATGTCGAGGTCGGCGAAGTCGATAATCATTTGACCACGGCCTTTGCTGCCCATCTTGAACACCACTGGCGTGGCCAGGGTGTCGGACAGCTCTTCTTCCAGCCGGACGATGTCGCCGGACTTTTCTTTGGCGCGCGCTTCTTTCGGCGATGCTTTCAGTTCTTCCAGCGTTTTTGTCACCAGTTTCTCGGTTTCGCGTACCGATAGCCTTTTGGCAATCACCATATTGGCGAGGTTGATCTGGGTTGCCGCATCCACCGCCAGCAGCGCGCGCGCGTGGCCCATGTCGATATCGCCCGCCATCAGCATGGTTTGTACCGGACTGGCCAGATTCATCAGGCGCAACAGGTTCGACACGGCGCTGCGCGAACGGCCGACCGCCGTGGCCGCCTGCTCGTGCGTAAAGCTGAAGTCGGTAATCAGGCGATGAATGCCCTGCGCCTCTTCCAGCGGATTCAGGTCCTCGCGCTGCATGTTCTCGATCAGCGCCATCGCGGCGGCGGCCTGGTCGTCAACATCGCGCACCAAAACAGGGAGCATTTCCAGGCCAGCCAGTTGCGCAGCGCGGAAGCGGCGTTCACCTGCAATGATTTCATACTTGTCCTTGCCGATCGGACGCACCAGGATCGGCTGCATGATCCCCTGGGTCTTGATCGACGCGGCCAGCTCCTGCAGACCGCCCTCGTCCATGCGCGTACGCGGCTGGTACTTGCCCGCCTGCATTTGCGTCACGTTGAGCTCGGACGGCGTGTTGGCGTCCGCCGTGGTGATGTCGCCGTCGCCGCCCAGCAGCGCGTCCAGGCCGCGACCCAGGCCTTTGAGTTTTTTGGTTGCCATGTGCTTGCCTTACATTTTCTTGATGCGCTTGACCATCTCGGCGCCGAAGGCGATGTACGCCTGCGCGCCCTTGGAGCTCGGATCAAACGTGACGCCCGGCACGCCATACGACGGCGCTTCCGCCAGACGCACGTTGCGCGGGATGATGGTCTTGAAGACTTTGTCGCCGAAATGCTGCTCCAGCTGGGCCGACACCTGTTGCGACAGCGTCATGCGCGGATCGAACATCACGCGCAGCAGGCCGATGATCTTCAGGTCCGGATTCAGATTGGCGTGCACCTTCTTGATGGTGTTGACCAGGTCGGACAGCCCTTCCAGCGCGTAGTACTCGCACTGCATTGGAATGATCACGCCGTGCGCGGCGCACAGGCCGTTCAGCGTCAGCATCGACAGTGCCGGCGGGCAGTCGATCAGGATGAAGTCGTACTCTTTGTCCACCAGCGCCAGCGCATCCTTCAGACGGCGCTCGCGGTTGTCCAGTTCCACCATCTCGACTTCGGCGCCAGCCAGCTCGCGGTTGGATGGCAGCACATCGAAGTGGCCTGGCTCGGAACGCTGGCGCGCCGTTGCCACATCCGCCGTGCCCAGCATGACCTCATAGGTCGATGCTTTCAGTCCTGCCTTGTTGATGCCAGCGCCCATGGTGGCATTGCCCTGTGGGTCCAGGTCGACCAGCAGTACGCGCTGGTCCAGTTTTGCCAGACCGGCAGCGAGGTTAACTGTGGTGGTAGTTTTACCTACGCCGCCTTTTTGATTTGCTACGCAAAAAATTTTTGCCATGTAATTCTTATGAGTGTTGTTGCTTTTGATTTATACGGTATAAACGATATAAACGATTTATACTATTTATATGATATAAACCATTTATACCGTATAAACCGTTTATACTGTTTCTGCCTGAATGAAAACCAGATGACGTTCCGCGTCCAGCCCCGGTACTGCCAAAGGCTCTAATTTCTGCACTTTCCATGGTGCTGGCAGCCGCTCCCGCTCCTCTGCTGGCGCCGTGCCTTTCAAGGCGATGTATTGCCCGCCCTCTGCCAGCAGGTGCCCTGACCAGTTGACGAAGTCCGACAGGTCCGCGAATGCCCTGGAGGTGATGACGTCGAATTTCGTCTTCACTTCCAGCTCCTGCACCTTCTTGGTGTACACCGTGACGTTGCCCAGTCCCAGCTCTGCCTTCACCTGGTTGAGGAAGGCAGTCTTCTTATGCACCGTGTCGATCATCGACACTTTCATGTCCGGGCGGCTGATAGCCAGCACCATGCCCGGCAGCCCGCCCCCTGCCCCCACGTCCAGCACGTTTTTCGCATCCTTGAATGCGGACACGGCTGTCAGCGAGTCCAGCAGATGCAGCTTCACCATTTCCATGGGATCGCGCACCGAGGTCAGGTTGTACACCGCATTCCATTTGTTCAGCAGGGCCAGGTAGTCCAGCAGCTGTTCCACCTGCACCTCGTTCAATGCCAATTGCAGCTGGTTGATACCTTGCTTCAAAACTTCCGCGACTGCGTTGCGGTCAAACACCTTCATGCTGCCTCATCTTTCTGTACGAATCCACCGAAACCGGCCTTTTTCAGGTGCACCAGCAGCAGCGAAATCGCCGCTGGCGTGACGCCCGAAATACGCGATGCCTGGCCCAGCGTTTCAGGACGCTGCGCGTGCAACTTCTGGCGCACTTCCACCGACAGCGCGGTGATGTCCAGATAGTTGTAGTTTTCCGGCAGTTTCAGGTTTTCGTAGTGCTCGTGGCGCTCCACTTCGCGCGTCTGGCGGTCGATATAGCCCGAATATTTGAGCTGGATTTCGATTTGTTCCTTGACCGCTGGGTCAGTCTCGCCAGGGCCGGCCAGCTCGCGGCCGTCCGCACCTTTCAGCGTCATGAGCTTGTCGTACTCGACACCCGGACGGCGCAGCAGGTCGGCCAGCGAATACTCGCGCTCAATCGCCTGGCCAATCACACGCTCGGATTCAGCCGCTTCCAGGATGCGTGGATGCACCCACGTGGAACGCAGGCGCTCCAGCTCCTTCGCCACGGACTCGCGCTTGCGGTCGAAGGCTTCCCATTGCGCGTCGCCAATCACGCCCAGCTTGCGGCCGATCTCGGTCAAGCGCATGTCGGCATTGTCTTCGCGCAGGCTCAGGCGGTACTCGGCGCGACTGGTGAACATGCGGTATGGCTCCATCACGCCCTGCGTGACGAGGTCATCCACCATCACGCCCAGATATGCTTCCGACCGCGCTGGCGTCCAGGCTTCCTTGCCCTGGGTTTGCAGCGCGGCGTTGACGCCGGCCAGCAGACCTTGTGCCGCCGCTTCTTCGTAACCGGTGGTGCCATTGATCTGGCCAGCAAAGAACAGACCGTTGATGGCTTTGGTTTCGAGCGAGGCCTTGAGGCCGCGCGGGTCGAAATAATCGTATTCAATGGCGTAGCCAGGACGCAGGATGTGGGCGTTTTCCAGCCCTTTCATCGACCGCACCAAGGCGATCTGGACGTCGAATGGCAGGCTGGTGGAGATGCCGTTTGGATAGAATTCGTGGGTCGTCAGGCCCTCCGGTTCCAGGAAGATCTGGTGCGATTCCTTGGACGAGAAGCGGTGAATCTTGTCTTCAATCGACGGGCAATAGCGCGGGCCGACACCTTCGATCACGCCGGTGTACATCGGGCTACGATCCAGGCCGCCACGGATGATGTCGTGGGTTTGCTGGTTGGTGTGGGTGATCCAGCATGGCATCTGCTCAGGGTGCATGGCCGTATTGCCCATCACCGAGAACACTGGGACGGGGTCCAGATCGCCCGGTTGCTCAGTCATTTGCGTGAAGTCGATGCTGCGGCCATCGATGCGTGGCGGCGTGCCGGTCTTGAGGCGGCCTTGCGGCAGCTTCAATTCTTTCAGGCGCGCGGACAGCGAGACGGCTGGCGGATCACCCGCACGGCCACCCGAGTAGTTATTCAGACCGACGTGGATTTTCCCGTCAAGGAAAGTACCGGCGGTCAGCACCACCGCAGGCGCCAGGAACTTCAGGCCGATTTGGGTGACGGCGCCAACCACGCGGTCGCCCTCCACCATCAGGTCGTCCACAGCCTGCTGGAACAGCCACAGGTTGGGCTGATTTTCCAGGCGCGAACGGATCGCGGCCTTGTACAGGATACGGTCGGCCTGGGCGCGGGTCGCGCGCACGGCAGGGCCTTTGGAGGAATTCAGGATGCGGAACTGAATGCCGGATTCGTCGGTGGCGATCGCCATGGCGCCGCCCAGCGCATCGACTTCCTTGACCAGATGGCCTTTGCCGATACCGCCGATAGAGGGATTGCACGACATCTGCCCCAGCGTCTCAATGTTGTGAGTGAGCAGCAGGGTCTTCTGTCCCATGCGGGCAGAAGCGAGGGCAGCTTCGGTGCCGGCGTGACCACCGCCGACAACGATGACGTCGAATTTCGTAGGGAATAGCATGTGTGGAATAGTTAAAGCGAAGGGATCAAGGTCAAATTATAGAGTTTTTTTGGTGCTGCGACTTTTTTAGGCAAAAATATTCTTGATTTGTTCCACGTGAAACAATGCAAAAGGGACACCGAAGTGTCCCTTTGAAGTGCTTTTCGCTCGTCAATTTTGTTCCACGTGAAACAGTATCACCATCGCAACCATGCATCGTAGCCGGTCTTGACGATAAGCACGGACACCACCACCAGGAACAATTTCCGCACAAAGCCGCTGCCATGCTTCATCGCCATGCGCGAGCCGATCAGCGAACCGGCGATCTGGCACACGGCCATGGTCAGGCCCAACTGCCAGATCAGGTGGCCGCTGTAGCCGAACCACACCAGTGCGGCAAAGTTGCACGCCACGTTGACCACCTTGGCTACCGCCGACGCGCCGAGAAAATCAAAGCCAAAGATGCGGACGAACAGGAACACCAGGAAGCTGCCCGTGCCCGGGCCGAAGAAGCCGTCGTAGAAACCAATGCTGGCACCGGTCACCAGCGCCAGCGACTGTTCCCTGGCGCCCGAGTGGATGGGCGCATGCACGCTGCCAAAATCCTTCCTGGCAAAGGTGTAGATCGCCACCACCAACAGCACCAGCGGCAGGACGATCCGCATGAAGTCGGCCGATACCTTGGTCACGGTGTACGCGCCAAGAAAGGCAAACACCAGCGCCGCCATGGCGGCCGGCGTGGCCACGGACCAGGCGATTGCCACACGGCGTGCATAGCTGACTGCCGCCACACTGGTGCCAAAGATGCTGGCCAGTTTATTGGTGCCGATCAGTGTGGCCGGCGCCATGCTGGGGAAGACCGTGAACATGGTGGGCAACTGTATCAGCCCGCCTCCCCCGACCACCGCGTCGACCAGACCCGCGCCAAACGCGGCGACACCTAACACCAGAAAATCCACCATGACCGCGACATCCCTTACGTGCAAAGGCTCTATTGTACGGAAGAAATCTCTGCGGCTTGATGCGTATGCGGCATGGCTTGGGGTAAGCTAAGCGCTGAAATCCACCACTGAACGGATGCCGTCATGACCGATTTCCCTGCCTTTAGTTTCAGTACCGTGCCCCATATCGTTTCCGAATCTGGTGCCGCCGGGCGGTTGGGCGAGCACATCGCCCAGCGCTTTCCGGATGCCCGGCGCGCCCTGCTCGTCACCGATCCCGGCTTCCTGCGCACGGGGCTGGTAGATGCTCCCGCAGCGAGCTTGCGTACTGCGGGATTGACAGTGGAAGTCTATGCACAGGTGATGGCTGACCCGCCCGAGACGGTGGTGCTGGAAGCGGTGGCGGCTGCCCGCAAATTTCGTTGCGACATCGTGATCGGTCTCGGCGGTGGCAGTTCGATGGATGTGGCCAAGCTGATCGCGGTCCTGGCAAACAGCGGGCAGCCCATCAGCACCATTTACGGCATCGGCAATGTGAAGGGGAGCCGGCTACCGCTGGTGCAGATTCCCACCACTGCGGGCACCGGATCTGAAGTGACCAACATCGCCATCGTGACGACCGGCGCTACCACAAAGATGGGCGTGGTCGCGCCGCAACTCTATGCCGATTTGGCATTGCTGGACGCGGAACTAACGCTGGGTCTGCCGTCCGCCGTCACCGCCGCCACCGGGATCGACGCCATGGTGCATGCGATCGAAGCCTACACCAGCAAGCATAAAAAGAATCCGCTGTCCGACCTGCTGGCGCGCCAGGCGCTGGCCCTGCTGTCCGCCAACCTGATTCCGGTGTGTGAGAATGGCCGCAATCTGGCTGCACGCCAGGCCATGCTGCTGGGCGCGCTATTGGCCGGACAGGCGTTTTCGAATGCGCCGGTGGCAGCCGTGCATGCGCTGGCCTATCCGATCGGCGGCATATTTCACGTGCCACATGGACTGTCGAATTCGCTGGTATTGCCGCACGTGCTGCGCTTCAACGCCCCCGAAGCGGCGCCGCTATATGCCGAGTTGGCGGAGATTGTCGTGCCCGCAGCCAGCGGCAGCCTCGAGGCCAGGGCAGAGGCGCTGGCTGTTGCGATGCAACAAATCGCTACGGTCACGGGAATAGAGCGGACGCTACAACAGGTGGGCATCCAGGCAAGCGATCTGGACCGGTTGGCCGATGAGGCCATGCTGCAAACCCGCTTGCTGGGGAATAACCCCCGCACCGTCACCCGGACAGATGCGAGGGCGATTTACGCGGCAGCGTTTTAGTCCGGCACGGAAACCGTGGTGCCGTTGATGATGATAGCGTTGCCGCCGGTCGGCGTGGTGGCGATAGGCGGGACATTGGCTACCGTGATCGGCGTCGAGTTGTCGGCCCGTGTCACCGTCCTTACCACTTGCGATGGCGGCAGTGGCGTGGCTGACGCCCGCAGATTGGCCAGCATCGCATCCAGCGCGCGGAACAGATACACATGCAATGGCACCACATTGGCCGGCAGTACATTGGTGAAGGAATCAAAGTGGTTGGCATTGGTCACCTCGATGTAGCGCAGCTTGCTGTTGCTGCCCTCCGCCACCGCATTCAGCCCCAGGTACGCACGTGAAGCAAAGTTGACCGGAATCAGGGTATCGCTACGACCCTGCACGATGATGGCCGGCTTGCCCTTCAGGTTGCCGGTTGCCGCCACCTCCGCCATGCCCGAACGCACGCGGGTGCTTTGCGCCGCCAGCGTGCCGGACAATGCTGCCCCGGTCACCGCATCCACGCCCGTCGCCAGCGAGCGCAGGCACAGGAAACCATCGAGCGACTGGTCCTGCGCCGCCGTGCTCGGCGAGACGCCGAAGTTGTAGGCCTTGGCGCCACCCATCGAATTCTCATACACCACGCTGCCGATAATGCCGTTCTGTGCGGCAAAGCTCGACACTTTCTGTGCGCCTGTCAAAGCCAGCGGTACGCCATTCACATCGGTCTGGGCAAATGTGAAACCGCATACCTTGTCCGTCACAGAAAATTTGCCGTACGCGTAAGCATAGGTGACCGCGACCAGGATGTTGGTGCCGGCGTGGGCCGCCTGCAGCACGTCCGAATCGGCCAGCCAGCCGTAGGATTTCAGGCGTGCCTTGGCGTCGTTCTGCTGCGATGCCAGATCGCCGCCATTCAGCAGGCCTTTGGCCACCAGCGATGCGCAACGTCCCGGCGCGGCAGCCGTGGCAGCGATGCAGGGCTGATACAGCGCGGCATAGGTCGAGTAATCAAACAGTGCCTTGCCCTGCCCCGTTGCCACGCCCGCGCCCTGCCGGATGGTGTAGCCGGTGGCGGTCTTAGGCTGGATCTGCGGCTCGGTCGCGGCCACGCCAGAGATCAGGCCCTTGGTATCCTGCTCCGCTGCCAGCAGGGCCGAACCGGCGCCGTTGGAAATGCTGGAAGCAATCGCAATCGTGTTCTTGGGTGTGAACATCACCACGTGGCTCTTGTTGTCCTTGGCCAGCGTGCCGTACTTTTCGTTGAGCACGTAGTAGGCAAACTCGACGGCCTGCAGCGTGAACTTGCCCCAGTCTTTTTCCGGGTTCTGCTGCGAGTGCGCGTGCTTGAAGGCGACGCGTGCGGGCGACGAGGACGCAAACGCAGCGCGGTCCGCATCGCTCAGCACCGGCGCAAAGATGGCGTTCTTGCCGGCGGCCGAACGCCCCGCGCGCAAGCCGGTTTGCAGATTCACGCTGTCATCGTCAAACGTGTACAGGCCGGTGCCGCTGCCCTTGTCGCTATAGGCCACCGCGCAATTATTCTTCAAGCCCCATTCGCCAGCGCTGCCGATGGCGCCATAGATGCCGCGCGAGCCGCTCGACGTGCCCGTGACGATGCAGGGATTTTTCACGTCAAACCCAACCGGAACCTGCACCATCAGCGTAACGTTCTGGTTGCCGCTGCCGTCGTCGCTGTAGGCAATATATTCCGTGCCGCCTATCCTGCCCTCGCCCGTGCCCACGCCACCTTTGGCGTCGACGTTGGGGCCATACAGCGTGCCGTAACCGCTGTTGGCGGAGATATCCAGCACCGCGCGGTAATTGGCGTAAATCGCGTTACGGCGCAATTCCGCCGCCGTGGGATTGTTGGCATCGACATAGGCCGGCGTGGCGCCGGCCAGGCCGCTCCTGCCCAGGCCGGCTGTCAGCAGGTCGTCAATGACGCCGTCATAGGTTTTATTGCTGATATCGCCGAGGTAGCTCGGCTTGACGTTTAAAATTTCAGCGTCATCCTTATGCTCGTTTGAGCCGCAGGCGGTGACGATGATGCTGGCCAGCGCCAGCACGATGGTTTTGATTTGCATACGCTCCTCACACTGTTTTCTTTTTTCCGGACAAGGCAATGAACTCGCCGATGATGCCGCGCCGGAACAACAGCACACAAATAATGAAGATCAGGCCAACCACCATGTTGACCGCTTCGCCGATGGTGTTAAACCACTCAATGCCGGTGATCCGGGCCAGCAAGCTGCCCCAGTCACCCAGCTTGTTTTCCAGTGCGATGATGATGATGGCGCCCAGCATCGGCCCCGCCAGCGTGCCCATGCCGCCGACCAGCGTCATCAGGATGACCAGGCCGGACATGGTCCAGTGCACGTCGGTCAGCGTTTCAAAGCCCAGCACCAGCGTCTTGCTGGCGCCTGCCAATCCCGCCAGCGCGGCCGACAGCACAAAGGCCAGCAGCTTGTATTTGTCGACGTCGTAGCCCAGCGAGATAGCGCGCGGCTCGTTTTCCTTGATCGCTTTGAGCACCTGGCCAAACGGCGAATGCACGGTACGCACAATCAGCGCGAAAGCCAGCGCGCAGATGCCGAGGATGACGAAGTACAGCGTGGTGTCATTGGCCAGATCGACCATGCCCAGGAATTTTCCACGTGGAACGCCTTGCAGCCCATCCTCGCCGCCGGTGAACTCCCCTGCCCGCAGCGCGCCGAAGTACACCATCTGCGCCAGCGCCAGCGTAATCATCGAAAAATAAATGCCCTGGCGGCGTATCGCCAGCGCGCCCATCACCAGGCCGATCGCGGCGCCGGCCGCCACGCCGGCCAGCAGGCCCAGCTCCATCGGCCAGCCCCAGTTCTTGATTGCATTGCCGGCGACATAACCAGCCATGCCAAAGAATGCCGCATGGCCAAACGACAGCAAGCCAGTAAATCCGATCAGCAGATTGAACGCGCACGCAAACAGCGCAAAGCACAGCAGCTTGGACAGGAACACCGGATAGCCGACAAACGGCGCCGCCACAGCGATGGCAAAGGCAATGAGATAGCCGATTTTCTTGTTCATTATTTTTCCTTGCCAAACAGGCCGGCCGGGCGCAGCAGCAGCACCACCACCATCACCAGAAACACCACCGTCGATGAAAACTCCGGGTAGAACACCTTGGTCAGCCCTTCGATCACGCCCAGTCCGAGGCCGGTCAGGATGGAGCCCATGATCGACCCCATGCCGCCGATCACCACAACGGCGAATACGACGATAATCAGGTTCTGCCCCATCAGGGGCTGCACCTGGATGATTGGGGCCGCCAGAACGCCTGCAAAGCCCGCCAAAGCGACGCCGAAGCCATAGGTCAGCGTCACCATCAGCGGCACGTTGATGCCGAAGGCTTCCACCAGCTTGGGATTCTCGGTACCGGCGCGCAGGTAGGCGCCCAGTTTGGTCTTCTCGATCACGAACCAGGTGGACAGGCAGACCACCAGCGACGCCACCACCACCCAGGCGCGGTAATTCGGCATCACCATGAAGCCGAGGTCGGTCGCGCCGGCCAGTGCCTCGGGCACCTGGAACGGCTGGCCGGAGACGCCGTAGAACGAGCGGAACACGCCTTCCACCAGCAGCGTGATGCCAAACGTCAGCAGCAGGCCGTACAGGTGGTCCAGCTTGTACAGATGGCGCAGCATGGTCTTCTCGATGAGGACGCCAAACACGCCGACCAGCAGCGGCGCCAGGACCAGCATGAGCCAGTAGCTGAGGCCGAGGTACTCAATGCCCATCCATGCCAGGAACGCGCCCATCATGTACAGCGCGCCGTGGGAAAAGTTGATCACATTGAGCAGGCCGAAGATCACCGCCAGGCCGAGCGACAGCATTGCGTAGAACGAGCCGTTGACCAAACCCAGCAGCAGCTGGCTCAGCATCGCGGGCAAAGGAACGCCGAAGATTTCCATGGGAATCCACAATCTTTCGTATCAGGGATAAGCAGACGCGGCCGCGTCTGCCTGTGCGCAACTCAGCTTATTTCCACAAGCTGCACTTGGTCTCCGCCTTGGTGGCGTAGGCCTGGTCGCCCGGGATGGTGGCGACCACTTTGTAGTAATCCCATGGGTACTTCGATTCCGATGGCTTCTTCACTTCCATCAGGTACATATCGTGCACCATGCGGCCGTCCGGACGGATCACGCCATTCTTGGCGAAGATATCGTTGATCTTGTTGGCCTTCAGGTAAGCCATGACCTTGTCGGAATCGTCGGTGCCCACGGCCTTGACCGCTTTCAGGTAATTGCCAGCCGCAGAGAAATCGGCCGCCTGCAGCATCGATGGCTCCTTCTTCATTTTTTCAAAGTAGCGCTTCGACCAGGCGCGGGTTTCCGGATTGGCGTCCCAGTACCAGCCATCGGTCAGATACATGCCCTGGGTCAGGTTCAAGCCCAGCGAGTGCACATCGTTGATGAAGATCAGCAGGCCGGCCAGTTTCATCTTCTTGGTGATGCCAAACTCGTTGGCCGCCTTGATCGAATTGATCGCATCGCCGCCCGCATTGGCCAGGCCCAGGATCTGCGCGCCCGACGACTGCGCCTGCAGCAGGAAGGACGAGAAGTCGGACGCCGACAGCGGGTGCTTGACCGAGCCCAGCACCTTGCCGCCGGCCGATTTCACCAGCTCGGCCGTATCCTTTTCCAGCGACTGGCCGAAGGCGTAGTCGGCGGTCATGAAATACCAGCTCTTGCCGCCCTGCTTCACGATGGCGCCGCCGGTGCCGCGCGCCAGCGCGATGGTGTCGTAAGCGTAGTGCACGGTGTAGGGCGTGCACTCTTCGTTGGTCAGGCGGGCCGAGCCGGCGCCAATCGAAATGAAGATTTTTTTCTTCTCGGCCGCCACCTTGGCCATGGCCAGATTGGCGCCCGAGTTGGTGCCGCCGATCAGCATGTCAACGCCCTGCTGGTCGAACCATTCGCGCGCCTTGGAGGCGGCGATATCGGCCTTGTTCTGGTGGTCGGCGGAAATGAATTCGATCTTCTTGCCGTTGATGTTGCCGCCGGCATCAGCGATCGCCATTTTCACGGCCTCGGCGCCGCCGGCGCCATCGATGTCTGTGTACAAGCCGGACATGTCGGTAATCATGCCGATCTTGATGGTGTCTCCGGAAAACTGCGCTTGAGCGGAGAAGGATGCGCAAGCAGCTACTGCAAGGGTGATGGCTTTGATTTTCATTGTTCGTCTCCCTACCAAGGTTATCGTTCTCAAACTCCCAATAGCTCGGTCAATACCGGCATCTTGGCGCTCAACTCGGATGCAACAAAAGTCTCTACGATCTGACCGTGTTCCATCACATAAAACCGGTCCGCCAGCGGCGCGGCAAACCGGAAATTCTGTTCCACCATGACGATGGTGTAGCCCTTGGATTTGAGCGTGGTAATCATGCGCGCCAGCCCCTGCACAATCACCGGCGCCAGGCCTTCCGAGATTTCATCCAGCAACAGCAAGCGCGCGCCGGTGCGCAGGATGCGGGCGACGGCCAGCATCTGCTGCTCGCCACCGGACAGGCGTGTGCCCTGGCTGTGTTTACGCTCCTCCAGATTCGGGAACATCGCGTAGATTTCCGCCACCGGCATGCCCTGGTCCGCGCCATTCAGATGTGGCGGCAGCATCAGGTTTTCTTCGGTCGACAGCGACGAAAAAATACCGCGCTCTTCCGGGCAGTAACCGATGCCGAGGTGAGCGATGCGGTGCGTCGGCAAGCCGATTGCCTCTTCACCGTTGACCTTGATCGAGCCTTTGCGTGCGCCGGTCAGGCCCATGATGGCGCGCAGCGTGGTGGTGCGGCCGGCGCCATTGCGGCCCAGCAGCGTCACCACTTCGCCCGGCTGCACCGTCATGTTGACGTTGTGCAGAATATGCGACTCGCCGTACCACGCTTGCAGATTCGAAATCTCCAGTGCGGCCGCCATCAATGGGCTCCTTCCAGCACGCTGGCTTCCGTGCCCATATAGGCTTCCATCACCTGGGAATTGGTCGAGACCTCGGCGTACGAGCCTTCGGCCAGCATGGCGCCGCGCTGCAGCACGGAGATCTTGTCGCAGATGCCGGACACCACCTTCATATTGTGTTCGACCATCAGGATGGTGCGGCCGGCCGAGACTTTTTTGATGAGTTCAGTGACACGGTGAACATCCTCGTGGCCCATGCCCTGGGTCGGTTCATCGAGCAGCATCAGCTCCGGCTCCATCGCCAGGGTGGTGGCGATTTCCAGTGCGCGCTTGCGGCCGTAAGGCATATCAACGGTGATGGTGTCGGCAAACTCGGTCAGATCGACTTCGGCCAGCAGCTGCATGGCGCGGTCGTTGAGCTGATTCAGCGCGCGTTCGCTTTGCCAGAAAAAGAAACTGGTGCCGAGCTGGCGCTGCAAGCCTATGCGGACATTCTGCAACACCGTCAGGTGCGGAAAGACGGCGGAAATCTGAAAGGAACGGATCACGCCCATGCGCGCAATCTGCGCCGGGCGGGCGGGGGTGATGTCTTTGCCGTTGAACAGAATCTGGCCCGAGGTCGGCACCAGAAACTTTGTGAGCAAATTAAAACATGTGGTTTTACCGGCGCCGTTTGGGCCGATCAGCGCGTGGATGTGGCCGCGCTGTACTCTGAGATTGACGTCGTTGACCGCGATGAAGCCCTTAAATTCCTTGGTCAAATGCTTTGTTTCCAAGATAACGTCGGACATCCTATCTCCTTGTTATTCTTTTCAAAGTATAAATTTTTTTTAGATCATACACAGTAACAAATTCGCTAACAATACAGTATAACTACGGTTAAATTTTGATCTATGCCTATACGGAACGGATTAATTGCGCAGCCTTTTCGGCAATCATGATGGTCGGCGAATTGGTGTTTCCCGAGGTGATGAAGGGCATGACGGAGGCGTCCACCACACGTAATCCAGCCACGCCTTTCACGCGCAACTGCGCGTCAACCACAGCGCTGGCGTCCTCTGCACGCCCCATTTTGCATGTGCCGACAGGATGGAAAATTGTGGTGCCGATGCTACCAGCAGCAGCCGCCAGTTCTTCCTCGGTACGGTAATGCGCGCCGGGCTTGTATTCTTCAGGACTGTATTTTTGCAGCGCCGGCGCCGCCACGATTTTGCGTGTCAGCGTCAGCGCTTCGGCAGCCACTTTGCGGTCTTCGGGCGTGCTTAAGTACATTGGTGAAATTTTTGGCGGCGCATAAGGATCGGCGCTGGCAATCCGCACGTGGCCGCGCGAGGTCGGACGCAGATTGCACACGCTGGCCGTAAACGCAGGAAAGGAGTGCAAAGGATCGCCAAACTTTTCCAGCGACAGCGGCTGTACGTGATATTGCAGATTCGGCGTCTGCTCGCCCGCATTGGAACGCGCAAACGCGCCCAGCTGCGAAGGCGCCATCGACATCGGCCCGCTCTGGAATATCGCATACTCGAGGCCGATGCGTAATTTGCCGAACCAGCTGGACGCCATCGTATTCAAGGTACGCGCGCTTGGATGCAGCTTGTAGACCATGCGCAATTGCAAATGGTCTTGCAGGTTTTCGCCGACGCCAGGCAGGTCGACGACAGGCGTGATGCCAAGCTCGTGCAATCGCGCCGCATGGCCGATACCGGAGCATTGCAAAATGTGCGGACTGCCAACCGCGCCTGCTGCCAGCAGGGTTTCTTTGCGCGCGGTGGCGATAAATTGCGTGCCGCCGCCAGTGAAAATCACGCCTTTGCAAACGCCCTCTTCAATCTGCAAACGTTCCACGTGACACCCGGTCATGATGGTCAGATTCGGCCGGCGCGCAGCCGGTTTTAAAAACGCCTTGGCCGTATTCCAGCGGATACCGCGCTTTTGATTCACCTCGAAATAACCACAGCCGGCATTATCGCCGCGGTTGAAATCATCCACTTTCCGGATGCCGGTCTGCTCAGCGGCATCGCGGAAGGCGTCCAGTATCTGCCAGGACAAGCGCTGTTTTTCAACCCGCCATAAACCATCAGCGCCGTGAAATTCGGAAGCGCCGCCGTGATAGTCCTCGCTCTTTTTAAACAGCGGCAGCACCGACTCCCAGCGCCAGCTATCGTCGCCGGTGAGTTCGGCCCAACGGTCGTAGTCGCCGGACTGTCCACGCATGTAAATCATGCCGTTGATGGAGGAGCTGCCGCCGAGCACCTTGCCGCGCGGATAAAGCAGGCTGCGGCCGCCGAGGCCAGGATCCGCTTCGGTACGGAACTTCCAGTCGGTTCGGGGATTGTCGATGCAATGCAGATAGCCGACGGGAATGTGTATCCACACGTAGTCGTCACGTCCGCCTGCTTCGATGAGCAGGACTTCCTTGTTCTTGTCGGCACTGAGCCGGTTTGCCAATACGCAGCCAGCCGAGCCTGCGCCTATGATGATGTAATCGTAGCTGCCTGCTGATTCCAACAATGGTCTCCTTCAAGTCTACGCTGCGCTGATCTCCGCCAGCAAAGTCTCCACCAGTTTCGCCGCCGCCATCGGCCGTGCACGTGCCACGCCCGTGCCGCACCACAGCGACATCAGTTCCGTCTCGCCACGCTTGATGGCTTCCGCACGGATAGATGACGTTAATGAATTTTGCACAGGATATAACGGCAGTTGGGGTTCTTTTGACGACATTTCCTGCATAAAGCGATTTTCCAGACCGCGTGCATAACGGCCAGAAAAAGTACGGGTCAACCGGGTCGGATGGTTGCCGGCGGTCAGCAGCCGCTGCTTGTACGGGGCATTGATGGAGGATTCGTCGGTGACCAAAAATGCCGTACCCATCTGCACTGCCTGCGCGCCGCCGTTCAAAGCGCGCTTGATATCCGCGCCATCCATGATGCCGCCGGCGGCAATCACGGGAATATTTACGGCCGCCACGACAGCTGGCAGTAATTCAAACGTGGTCAGTTTGGCGTCTTCCTGCGCGCCGATGAAGGTACCGCGGTGTCCGCCCGACTCTGTACCGGAAGCAATCACTGCATCAGCCCCCCGGCTTTCCCAGGCAAGCGCTTCATCGGCATGCGTAATCGTGCCAATCACAAAAATGCCGGCCTCGTGCAAGCGGCGGATCTGTTCCACGCTGAGGATGCCAAAAGTAAAACTGGCCACGGCCGGACGCAGCTCGATCAGCGTTTCAAACTGCGCGGAGAAATCTTCGCACCACTTGGCTGGCGTCGGCAATTCCGTCCAGCCCAGCGAAGACCAGACCGGTTTCAGCCATTCCTTGGCCTGCTCCACTTCAGCGGCGGACGGTTTTGGCGTGTCCTGGACGAAAAAATTCAGGCAAAACGGCTTGTCCGTAAGGGCACGAATCTGGCTGGTCTGCTCGCGAATGACATCCGGCGACAACAAAGAACACGCCAGGCAACCCAGCGCGCCAGCATTGGACACCGCAGCAACTTGCGCCGGCGTATTAAAGCCACCGGCCGTCGGTCCCTGAATAATGGGATGCGGAAAAACAGACGCTAAAGTCATCGATTCCCCCTTGTTTGAGCTGTGGATAACGCTATGGATATCCACAGGTGCCAAATGTGAGTAAACAAAAAACTTTTGGGGAGGTCATTTTTTATCCCAAAACAGTTCTTCGTTCATACAGGGTTTACGCGCCGTCTTATGCAGCCCGTAAACGCCTGATTCTAATTCAAAATGCCCACTTATCCACAGAAAAGTGTCGATGTTAACAACTATCACTATTCTTATATCTACATCTTTAGAGTAAACCATAAACCCAAAAACCACAGGCTCAGGCGCCTGGAAGCTCGTTCCTCGCTGAAACCACGATATACTGCATTGCCAAACAAACAGCCTCAGCCGGAGCCGTTTTGTCTTCATCAAACAAAAAACCCCGGTCGCCTGCATATCTGCGGTTTCGGCGACGTTTGATCACCGGCCTTTTTTTGATGGCATCCCTCGCCATTGCCGTCGTCGTCAGTCAATTCCATGCTTCCTACGTAGAACGCGAACTTGCCGTCCAGTCTCAGACCGAGCACTACGTGAAGGCCATGGAAGCGCATGTAATTTACTCGATTCAATCCGTGGACTTGTCGTTGATTGGTTTTGCCAACGCCATCAAAGTGCTGCCTGCCAGGCAAAGCCGTTCACCGGACACCATGTCGGACCTGCTGTCTTCACGCGGTTCCAATTTCAACGGCGATTACTGGATTTCCTTCATCGATCCAAAAGGTAATGCCGTCGCCTCCTCCACTGGCGCCAACATTCTTGGTACCTCGTATGCCGATCGCGACTACTTCCAGGCACACGTCAACAATTCCATCAAAGGCAAGCTCTTCATTGGAGAGCCCGCCATGGGGAAAAACAGCAAAAAACGGCTGTTTTTTCTGAGTCGCCGTGTGGAGACGGCCAAAGGCGAGTTTCTGGGGGTTGTGGTTGCCCCCATCAATGTCGACCGCTACGTCAAGGTGTTTGAAAATTCGCGTTTTACTTCGGATGTCTCGATCACGCTGGTTCATGGTGGCGGCAAAGTCATCGCCCGCGTGCCCAATTTTGAACAGGCATTTGCCCGTGATCTCGGCCCCACTGCCTTGTTCGACAATGTCCGCAATGCCAGTTCCGGCACCTACAAAACCGTCAGCATCATCGATGGATTGACGCGGATTTTCAGCTACCGCGTGATCGATGAGCTGTCGCTTATCATCGTGGTTGGCAGCAATGACAGCGAATCGACACGTTTATTGCAGCAAAATTACCTCACCGCCGGTGGCGGACTGGCGGTGTTGCTGCTGTTGATGGCTGGCGCCGGTCATTTTTTCCTTCGCACCTACAGCAAACAGGAAGAGCGCGAACATCGCTACCGCACCTTGTACAACGCCAGCCGTGAAATGGAACAGCAGTTGCTGGCCAACGAAGAAGAGCGCAAGAAAAACGAAGAATCCATGAAGCTGGCCACGCTGCTGTTCCAGAATAGCGGCGAGTGCATGATGGTGACCGACGCTGCCGGTCAAATCCTGACCGTGAATCCGGCGTTTTCCGTGCTCAGTGGCTACACGGAAAAAGAACTGGTGGGCCATCGCGCCTACGAACTTGCTTCCGGTCGCAACGATCAGGAATTTTTCGACCGCATCTTCGAATGCGTCACCCGCAGCGGCCACTGGAAGGGCGAATTGTGGCAACGAAGCAAGGATGGCGAGGAATACCTGGTCTCAATGGTGATCAACACCGTCTACGATGAGCAGGCCAATCCGTTCCGCTATGTCGCTTTGCTCAGCGATATCACCAAAAAGAAGGCATCCGAAGAGCTGATCTGGCGCCAGGCCAACTTCGATGCGCTCACCGGACTGCCTAACCGGCGCATGTTCCATGAGCATTTGCGCCAGGAGATGAAAAAAACCGACCGTTCGCACTTGCCGATGGCGCTGGTGTTTGTCGATCTGGACTACTTCAAGGAAATCAATGACACACTTGGCCACGACAAGGGCGATTTATTGCTCAAAGAAGTGGCAGCCCGGCTATCCAGTTGCGTGCGCAGCACCGATACCGTGGCCCGTTTAGGCGGCGATGAATTTACCGTCATCCTCAGCGAGCTACGCAATGCCAGCGACGTGGTGAGGACAGCGCAGGAAATCCTCAAGAAAATGAGCACGCCGTTCGATCTCGGCGAGAACGTTGCCCAAATTTCGAGCAGCATCGGCATCACCCTGTATCCCGAAGACGCTGCGGATGCGGAAACTTTAATCAAAAACGCCGACCAGGCCATGTACGCGGCCAAGCAGCAGGGCCGCAACCGCTTCAATTATTTTGCGCCCTTCATGCAGGAAGCCACCCATGTGCGGATGAACCTGGTCAGTGAATTACGCGAAGCCGTCGCCCGCGACCAGCTGCGCATCCTGTACCAGCCGATTATCGCGCTGGCCAGTGGCGCGATTGTGAAAGCGGAGGCACTGGTGCGCTGGCAACATCCGGTGCGCGGACTGCTGAATCCGGCCGAGTTCATCACCGTGGCGGAAAGCAGCGGCATGATAATCGGCATCGGCGACTGGGTTTTCCGCCAGGCGGCGCGGGAAGCGCAGAAATTACAGGCGATCAGCACGCCGGCATTCCAGGTCAGCGTGAACAAGTCGGCCTGGCAATTCCGCGATGACGGCAGCAACTATCAGGAATGGCTGGATTTTCTGCAGGAACTCCAGCTCAACCCCAACAGCATCATCATCGAGGTCACGGAAAACCTGCTGTTGGAGACGGCCAGCAACAATTCCGACCGCACACTGGCCTTCCAGCATGCCCACATGCAGATTTCGCTCGATGATTTTGGTTCCGGCCACTGCTCGATCGCGTTTTTAAAGCGATTTGATGTGGACTATCTCAAAATCGACCCGGTTTTCGTCTCCAATCTCATCGAAGGTGGCGATGGACTGCTGATTTGTGAGGCAATTATTGCGATGGCACACAAGTTAGGCATCAAAGTGATCGCCGAAGGCATCGAAACACCGCAACAACTGGCCATTCTGACGGCCGCCGGCTGCGATTTTGGCCAGGGATACCTGCTTTCAAAGCCCATTTCAGGCGAAGAATTGGAAAAACAACTACAAAAACAGTGTGTCCCTGTGTATAAGTGACTGGATATCCACAGGATGAGATGTGACCAAGCATTACTTTGATCACAGGCACTTATTTTATCCAGAAATTGTTCCCGAACTGATACAGCGTTTATGCAGCAGGTTGTTTACGCCGTAAACAAATGATTTGTAAACGTATACATGACTTATCCACAGTTATTTGCACGTTTACTATTACCACTATGTTTATATAAAACTCTTGTAAACAACTAAAGCGCGAATTCTGTGGAATCCTGCGAAACGCAGGTGAAATAGGACGTCTGTTCGTCATCTGAAAGCCATCCACACATCAAAAAACGCCTTAAAATTCACTTTTTTTCGCTACGCGTTGTGGAAAAGGCGTTGCTTAACCACAGGCTGCATCACCAAAATTGAAGGAAAAGTATGCGTTTAGGCATCATCAGCGCGTTGGCTGAAGAACAGCAGGGGCTGATAGAGGCCCTTCAGAGCCCCGCCAGGCACTTTCACGGCATGCGTGAGTACACGGCCGGGAAACTCTGGGAAATCGACGCTGTGTGCGTTTTATCGCGTATAGGCAAGGTTGCCGCTGCCATGACAGCGACGACCCTTGTGGAAAAATTCGGAGTTACCCACATCATTTTTACCGGCGTCGCCGGAAGTGGGGATAAAAACGTCCAGGTTGGGGACATGGTGGTCGCGGAATCGCTGATACAGCACGACTTTGATGCCAGCCCGCTGTTTCCGCAGTTCGAAATCCCGCTGACCGGCCTTTCAAGCTTCGCGACAGACGTGGCGCTGACCGAAAGACTGGCTGCCGCTGCGGCGCCCATTGCGCGCGTACACCGTGGACTGATCGCGAGTGGTGATCAATTTATCGGCAAACTGACGCAGATTCAGGCCCTGAAAGCCGCTTTACCCGATGTTTTGGCCGTGGAAATGGAAGGCGCAGCGGTGGCGCAAGTGTGTTTTGAGCTGGGAATACCGTTTGCGGTCATCAGAACCATTTCCGACAACGCCAACGACGATGCTGCCGTCGATTTCATGCATTTCATCAAAACCGTGGCCTCGCGCTACGCTTTTGCTGTGATCGAGAACTTCTGCAAAGCATAAAAAAAGGCCGGGACTAGCCCGGCCTAAGGTGCAACAGGTATTTTTTACGCTTGCAGCGTCATCAGGCTGGCGTTGCCGCCGGCTGCGGTCGTATTCACGCACAGGGCGCGCTCAGCGAGCAAACGCCACAGTGGGATGGCCCCATCCTCATTGGTGCCGATCAGGCCCACCAGCGCGCCGCTACGGGCTGCCAGAGAGGCATGCAGGCTTCCCGCCAGCATCGATTCCACCAGGGCGATCTGGAATTCGCAGTTTTCCAGGCTGGAAACGGTCTGAATGCGGTCTTTTACCGCTGCCGGCAGGTCGTTTGGCAGCAATGTCGCCGTTTCGCCGGTCACGATGACGAGGTTGCCAGTCGCCAGCGTGGCGGCGATCTGGTTCAGCAGGCCATCCAGCGTGCCGGCCGCGCACACAATCGCCCCACGGGATACCAGCGCCAGCGTGTTGCGCTCGCCGGTCGGGCCTGGCAAGGTGGTCAGGCTGCCCAGCAGCGTCGAACGGCTGTATTGCTCGGCCAGGCCGGCGACACGCTCGTGACCATGCATTTTCGACCAGACCACCAGTGCATCCAGTGCCGGCGTCGCCTGACGTTCGTGCGCCGGCGCGGTGACGGCGCCGCGTTGCAGACGTTTCAGGTACAGCGGACCACCGGCTTTCGGGCCAGTGCCGGATTTGCCTTCGCCGCCGAACGGCTGCACGCCAACCACCGCGCCAACGATGTTGCGGTTGACGTAAATGTTGCCGACATGCGCGCGTTCGGTGATGAAATCGATGGTTTCATCGATGCGCGAGTGCACGCCCAGGGTCAGGCCAAAGCCGCTGGCGTTGATTTGCTCCACCACTTTCGGCAGTTCGGCACGCTTGTAGCGGATCACGTGCATGACCGGGCCAAACACTTCCTGCGTCAGCTCGGCCAGCGAGCGGATTTCCAGCACCGTCGGCGGCACGAAGGTACCGGCGCTGGTCACGCTGGCAGGCAGATCCAGCGAGAAGTAGTCCACCGCCGTGGCTTTCAGCTTGTTGATGTGGCCCAGCAGGTTTTGCTGCGCTTCCGCATCGATCACGGGGCCGATATCGGTGACCAGGCGGTCTGGCGAACCCACATTCAGCTCGAGCATCGCGCCTTTCAGCATTTTGATGGTCTTGTCGGCGATATCTTCCTGCAGGAACAGTACGCGCAGCGCCGAGCAGCGCTGGCCGGCGCTGTCGAAGGCCGACGAAATCGCATCCTGCACCACTTGTTCCGGCAGCGCCGACGAATCGACGATCATGGCGTTCTGACCGCCGGTTTCAGCGATCAGCGGAATGTCGGCGTTTTCCGCCACGGCGCGCTTGGCCAGCGTACGGTTGATGAGCTGCGCGACTTCGGTCGAACCGGTGAAGATCACGCCTTTGACGCGGCTGTCCGAGGTCAGCGCAGCGCCCACCACTTCGCCGCGGCCCGGCAGGAATTGCAGCGCGGCGCGCGGAACGCCCGCCTCATGCAGCAGCTCGACCGCGCGGTGGGCGATCAGCGGGGTCTGCTCGGCCGGCTTGGCCAGCACCACGTTGCCGGCGGCCAGCGACGCCGCCACTTGGCCGGTAAAGATCGCCAGCGGGAAGTTCCATGGGCTGATGCAGGTCACGGGACCCAGCGCCAGCGTGTTGGTGGCGCCGCCCACTTCCGCCGCGTAGTAGCGCAGGAAGTCGACCGCTTCGCGCAGTTCGGCAATCGCGTTCGGCAGCGATTTGCCCGCTTCGCGGATCGCCAGCGTCATCAGTTCCATGGCGTTGCTTTCGAACAGATCGGCGGCCTTGGTCAGTGCGGCAGCGCGCACCGAAGGTTCGGTGGTTTGCCAGTCCATGGCGAAGCTGCTGGCGCTGGTCAGCGCGGTTTCGACGTCGGTGGCGCTGGCTTCCACCAGTTTGCCGACGACGTCGCTGCGTTGCGCCGGATTGGTGACGTCCAGCACCGGCTGACCAGCGCTCAGGCCGCCCGCCAGCAGTGGTGCCGCATGCCAGGTGCGCGGCGTGGCCAGCGCGGCCGCAATCTCGCGCAGCACGTTTTCATTGGCCAGGTCGAAACCGGCCGAGTTCTTGCGCTCGGCGCCAAACATGTCCAGTGGCAGCGCGATGCCGCCATGGGGCTTGCCGCCCAGCTCGCGCGCGGTGGCAACCGGATCTTTCAGCAGCGACTCAATCGGGATGGCTTCATCGACGATCTGGTTCACGAACGAGGAGTTGGCGCCGTTTTCCAGCAGGCGGCGCACCAGGTAGGCCAGCAGCGTTTCGTGGGTACCGACCGGCGCATAAATACGGCAGGCCTTGCCCAGATTGTCCTTGCCGACAACCTGGTCGTACAGCGATTCGCCCATGCCGTGCAGGCACTGGAATTCGTAGTCGCTGACGCCGTCGCGCTTGGCCCAGGTGTAAATCGTCGACAGGGTGTGCGCGTTGTGGGTGGCAAATTGTGGATAGATCAGGCCTTGTGCACCGAGCAGTTTTTGCGCGCACACCAGGTAGGACACATCGGTGTAGACCTTGCGCGTGTAGACCGGATAGCCGCTCATGCCGTCCACCTGGGCGCGCTTGATTTCCGCATCCCAGTAAGCGCCTTTGACCAGACGCACCATGAATTTGCGGCCGCTGCGTTTGGCCAGGTCGATCAGGTAATCGATCACGAACGGGCAGCGTTTCTGGTAAGCCTGCACCACGAAGCCGATGCCATCGAAACCGGCCAGCTCAGGATCGGCGGCCAGCGCCTCCATCAGATCCAGCGACAGTTCCAGGCGGTCCGCCTCTTCCGCATCGATATTCAGGCCGATATTGTATTGCTTGGCCAGCAGCACCAGCGAGCGTACGCGCGGCAGCAGCTCCTGCATCACACGCGCGTGCTGGGCACGGCTGTAGCGTGGGTGCAGCGCCGACAGTTTCACCGAAATGCCCGGGCCGTCCTTGATGCCGCGGCCGTTCGAGGCCTTGCCGATCGCATGGATCGCGGTTTCGTAGGAAGCGTAGTAATTTTTGGCATCCGCTTCGGTCAGCGCTGCCTCGCCCAGCATGTCGTAGGAATAGCGGTAGCCGCGCGCTTCGTTGGCCTGGCCGTTCTTGATCGCTTCATCGATGGTCTGGCCGGTCACGAACTGGTTGCCCAGCATACGCATCGCCAGGTCCACGCCTTTGCGGATCAGCGGCTCGCCGCCTTTGGAAATCAGTTTGGTCAGCGCCGAGCCCAGGCCCGCTTCGCTGTTGGTCGATACCAGCTTGCCGGTGATCAGCAGGCCCCAGGTGGCCGCGTTCACAAACAGCGATGGCGATTCGCCCAGGTGCTTGCGCCAGTCGCCTTTGCTGATTTTGTCGGCAATCAGGCGATCGGCCGTGGCATTGTCGGGAATACGCAACAGTGCTTCCGCCAGACACATCAATGCCACACCCTCATCCGACGACAGCGAAAACTCGTGCATCAGGGCATCTACACCGGATGCGCGGGTACGTTGCGTGCGGACCTGGCTGACCAGTTTGTAGGCCAGTTGCCCGGCCTGGTCGATGCTGCTGTCGTCGTGGTTTTTCAGCTGGTCGAGCAGCCACAGCACGGCGCTGACTTCGTTCTTGCGGTAGGCCGCCGTCACTGCTGCGCGCAGGGGAATCGGGTCACGCAGGACTTCCGCCTGGAGCGCGGCGAACGGGGTAAAACCGGTAGTGGTTGCTGCTTGCATTGAGAACTTTCAGAGAGAAATTTTGGAGCCGGCCCACCTACAAAAACACGCCCGGTCAGCATGGCTGGCGAGGCGTGAAATGAGGTGAACTGCTAATGATTCGATTGTAGTGGGATTTCTTCTGGATTAATTCTGGTAATGCGAGGGGCTAGCAATAGATAGTTTTTGATGAGACAATTTAACCAAATAATATTTATTTGGGAGTTCCAGGAAATGTTAGACAAGATCAGCAAAAAAATCTTGATGGAATTGCAGAGCGATGGCCGTATCTCCAATGTGGAGCTGGCCGCGCGGGTGAATCTGTCACCCGCCGCTTGCCTGGAACGTGTGCGCAAGTTGCACGAGTCCGGGTATATCATGGGTTACACGGCGCAACTGAATCCACAGCTGCTGGACGTGTCCTTGCTCGTCTTTATCGAGGTTGTGCTGGATCGCACCACGCCCGAAGTCTTCGACGCCTTCAAACACAGCGTCCAGGTAATCCCGGAAGTGCTGGAGTGCCATATGGTTGCCGGCGGTTTTGACTATCTCGTCAAAGCCCGCGTCAAGGACATGGCTGCCTACCGCGAATTCCTGGGTAAAACCCTGTTGCAGAAAGGCGTGCGCGAGACGCACACCTACGCCGTGATGGAAGAAGTGAAGAATACCACCAAGTTGCCCATAAAATAGCATCAAAGAAATAAATTAGTGGGGCCGCCCTAGGCGCCTGTTGTCAGACGGGGGACAGATGAAGCTTTTGCAGCACAAGATGGTGCAACGTGGATTGTGGATTTTGGCAGCGACAGCAGGCGGCACGGGCCTCGCCTATTTATGCAGGCTGATGGGCGCCGGGCCGGTCACGGCAGCGGTGCCGGCCGCGCTGGGCGGGGCGGCGCTGGCCTGGTGGGCGGCGCGGCAGGACCATGACGAAGGCGGCGTACGCCACTTTGCCCACACCGTCGGCGAGGAAATTGACGCCATCATGATCGGCGCGGCGGAAACCTCGTATTTTGTCGACTCCGTAAAGAAGAAAATCGAGCTCGACGTCAGCACCGCTGGCAATATTGTCCACAGCTCCAGCCAGAACGCCGATACCACCGAACGCATTGCCGCCAACGCCGAGCGCGCCGCCAGAATTGCAGCCCAGGTGCGGGGCGAAACCGAGGCCGGCCGCAGCGAGGCCGACAGTGGCCTGCAACGCATCCGCACCGCGCGCCAGGACGCGCAAACGGCCGCCGATGTGATGGCGGCGCTGCAAATCAACTCCCGCAAAATTTACGGCTTTACCGAGGCCATCAGCGAAATTTCCGCGCGCACCAACCTGCTGGCGCTGAATGCCGCGATTGAGGCGGCGCGCGCCGGCGAACAAGGCCGCGGCTTTGCCGTGGTGGCCAGCGAGGTGCGCCAGCTGGCACTGCGCACCAAGGAAGCGACCGACGAAATCAGCACCATGGTGCGTGAAATCAACCAGCAGGCGGAGCAAGCCGCCAGCGGCATGACCTCGCTCGCGGCCAAGGTCAGCGAGGCGGCCGGCAATGTGGAAACCGTGCACGGTCTGCTGGGCAATATCGAGCGCTCCTCGGGCGTGTCGGAAGAAGAGATTGGCGAGATTGCGCGCGCCTCGCGCGAGCATGTGACGACGACCGAAGACATCGCCGACGCCATCGCCCGCATCCGCGACAGTCTGTTATCCACCGAGAAGGAGTTGCCGCGCGCCGCCAGCTCGGCCATGGCGCTGGCGGAACGGGCGGAAATCATCACCGGTGCGCTGGGCGAGTCGGCGATTGCCACTTCGCACGATGAGATCCGCGAGGCGGCGCAGCGCGCGGCGGCGGACGTGGGCCGGATCTTTGAGCAAGCCATCGCCAGCGGCAAGATTTCGCGCGAAGCGCTGTGGGACCGCACATACACGCCGATCCCGAACACCGATCCGCCCAAGCACAAAACCCGGTTTGACGATTTCACCGACCGCGTGCTGCCGCCACTGCAGGAAGGCTTGCTGGCGACCATGCCGCAGCTGGCCTATGCCGGCGCGGTGGATAACAACGGCTATTTCCCCACCCACAACAAGAAGTTTTCCCAGCCGTTGACGGGCAACTACGATATCGACATCGTCAACAACCGCACCAAGCGGATTTTCAGCGACCGTACGGGCAAGCGCTGCGGCGCGAATACCAAACCGTTCCTGCTGCAGACGTACAAGCGCGATACCGGCGAGGTTATGCATGACCTGTCGGCGCCGATTTATGTGCATGGCAAGCACTGGGGCGGTTTCCGTATCGGCTACCGCTCCAGCAGCAAGCATTGATCAGCGGGTAGACGCCGGCGGCGTTGGCGGATTGCTGACGCGGTTCTGGGTGACCGTGTTCATCTTTTCCAGATGCACGCGCAGCCATTTGTGGGCCGGGCTGCGGGCATCGCGTTCGTGCCACAGCATGTCCAGGTGGACCGCCGGCAGCTGGAATGGCAATTCTTTGTGGATCAGCGCGTCGGTCATGCCGGTGGCGGCAATCAGGTGGCGCGGCAGCACGGTAATCAGGTCCGAGTTGGCCACCACGCGGCCAGCGGTAAAGAACTGGTTCACCGTCAGCAGGATGCGGCGCTCGCGTTGCAGCTGGGCCAGCGCCTCGTCAACCAGGCCGTGGGCACGGCCGGAGAAGCTCACCAGCAGATGGTTGGCGGCGCAGTAATTCTCCAGGTTCAGCTCGACCTTGGACAGCGGATGGTCGCGGCGCATCACGCACACATACTTGCCCGAATACAGGCGTTCATGGCGGATCGGCGAACCGGTCTCGTAGGACAGCTGGGCCGCCACGCCCGGGAAGAAACCCACCGCCAGGTCGATATCGCCGCGCAGCAGCATCGGCCGCGGCTCACGCGTGGTCAGCGGCACCATGCGGACATTCACGCCGGGCGCTTCGCTTTCAATCGAGCGCATCAGCGACGGCAGCCACATGGCGGCGGTGGCGTCGGCCATGGCCATGCGGAAGGTGGCGTGGGCGGCGGAGACGTCAAAGGTTTCCGGCGCCACCGCCGCTTCCAGGCTGGCCAGCGCGCTGCGCACCGACGGCCACAGCGCTTCGGCGCGCGGCGTCGGCTTGACGCCGTAGGCGGTGCGGATCAGCAGTTCGTCACCGAGGCTCTCGCGCAGCCGCTTGATGGCGTTGGACACTGCCGGCTGGGTCATGGCCAGATGGCCAGCGGCCCGGGTCAGATTTTGCTCTGTCATCACAGCGTCAAACACGCGCAGCAAGTTCAGGTCCAGCGTCAGAAAGCTCATAGCGGCTCAAGGTTAGGTGTCAGAGAAATAACGATAGCACAGACCATTCACCAAACGAATAATTGTTATCGAGAAAGTAAATTGGTAACTTATGTTGCGCCGCACTATAGTTACGTCAGATTCTAAAGCTACGGCTACACCATGTCCATCATCATTTCCGCAGTACAAGATTTTTCATTGATCGCCGCGATCAAGCTGGCGCTGCTGGTCGCTGTGAGCGGCGGCATGCTGGTGCTGTTCAAACCCCTGCTGGTGGGCTGCGTGCGCGCCGCCGTGCTGGTGGTTAAGCCGAAGATGAGCAAGGAGCAGCGTTTGCAGCGTCGCCAGATGCGCGACGCCATGCTGCTCAAGCGCATGATGAACCGCAGTGAATGCGATCCGAGCCATGCCGCAGAACTGCGCGCACTGGCCGCGCGCGCTTAAATATCAGGCGCGGCAAGGTCTGCCGCGCCGCAACATCACTTCTCTCCCAGCAGCGCCGGTTTCAAGGAACTGTCGACCGGCTTATCACCCAGCCAGATACGCAGCACCGCGTTGTAAAACGCCTGATCCGGCATCAGCTCGCCCAATTTCTTGCCATTCAGATAGCACTGGGTGCCCTCGTTCGGGGTCCAGTCCAGCGACAGCTGGTCGCCTTTCTTGAGCGCCGGCGTCTGCGCAAATACCTCACCGAACTTTTTGATTTGCGGCAGGATCTTGCTGAGTTCTTCCTTGCTGGTGTTGGCGTTGAGGCCGTCCATGAAGGCTTTGCCGAAGTCGTCCGAGCTGACTTCGCGCAGCATGGTGATGGCAACGCGGCGCGGACCAGGCACGGCCAGCACTTCCGGCACCGTGGTTTTCTTGTCGGTCAGGTACAGGCCGGCGGCATACACCTTGAAAATGACCTTGGTACGCAGGCCGGCGCCGTTCAGCTTGAGCTGCTGGCCCGCCAGCGTGATGGTGTCGTCGAATTTGGCGCCGGCCACCTCAACAGCGGCAAACGCAGGCAGGCAGGCCAGCAGGGCGCCGGCCATCAGGGTGTGCAGGATAGTTCTACGGTTCATGGGTGTCTCCGGGGTGGTATGTGATCGGACTATACCATCGTGGAGACGCGGCGGCGTGTTTTGCCGCACGGTCATGCTTTTTTGGCCTCTCAGGCCTTGGCGGCCTGCAGGCGCTCGAACTTGGCGAACAGCTGGTCTTTGGTTTCGCGGTGCTCGGGATGGAAGGGAATGCAGCTCACCGGGCACACTTGCTGGCACTGCGGCTCATCGAAGTGGCCGACGCACTCAGTGCACTTGTCCGGATTGATTTCGTAAATTTCCGCGCCCATGTAGATGGCGTCGTTCGGGCACTCGGGCTCGCAAACGTCGCAATTGATACAGTCGTCGGTAATGATTAAGGCCATGGCAGAACTCGCTTACTCGGTCTGGGTGGCAGCAATCTTCTTTTGCAGCCAGCGGTCGACCGATGGGAACACAAACTTGGACACATCCCCGCCCAGCATGGCGATTTCGCGCACGATGGTGCCGGAGATAAATTGATACTGGTCGGACGGCGTCAGGAACATGGTTTCGACGTCCGGCAGCAAATAGCGGTTCATGCCCGCCATCTGGAACTCGTACTCAAAGTCGGACACGGCGCGCAGGCCGCGCACGATCACGCGCGCATCGTTGTCGCGCACAAAATCCTTGAGCAGGCCGGAGAAACTCTCCACGCGCACATTGGGATAGTGGCCCAGGACTTCATTGGCAATTTCCAGCCGTTCATCGAGCGAGAAGAACGGCTTTTTGTTCTTGCTGTCTGCGACGCCGACCACCAGCGTGTCGAACAGACCCGATGCGCGGCGCACCAGATCTTCGTGACCACGGGTCAGCGGATCGAAAGTTCCCGGATAAACAGCTACTACCATTGCGGCTCCCTGCAGTGCACCAATATAGAACGCGCATTATGCCTGAAAAACGGGTTTTGGCTTAAAGTTGCCTTAAATTGGTGATGTTTTAACGGCAATTAGGCTTTGCGTTTTAATAAATGGTAGAACACCATTCCGGCCTTGTCGGCCCGGATGATTTCCCAGTCCGCCAGCCATTCCGGCGCCTCGCCTTCGGCGAACTCCAGCGCCAGCCCGGACTCGGCGTACACCAGGCCGCCCTCCTTGAGCAGTGTTGTGCACAGCGGCAGAGTGCGTTCCAAAAAGCTTTGCTGATAAGGCGGATCGAGGAAAATCAGGTCGTAGCGCTGGCCGCGCGTCACGGCGGACTGAAGCACCGCCAGCGCGTCGCCGCGCATGATGCTGACGTTGTCGGCCTTCAGCTTGGTCTTGATGTCGTCAAGCTGGCGCGTGACTTGGGTATTGCTGTCGATCATGGTGACCGATTGCGCACCGCGGCTGGCCGCTTCAAAGCCCAGCGCGCCGCTGCCGGCAAACAGGTCCAGTACCTGGGCACTGGCCCAGTCGCCGTCGCGCTGGTGGTTGATCCAGTTGAACGCGGTCTCGCGCACGCGGTCCGGCGTTGGCCGCAGGCCCAGCGCGGTCAGCACCGGCAGCGGCGTGCGCTTCCATTGGCCGCCAATGATACGCACCTGGTTGGCGTGCTGGGGACCGTGAACCGGAACTTTGGCGGGTTTGGCAGGCTTGCTGGCGGGCTTCTTTGGCATGAGGGCGTGTTCTAAGTCATTGATTCAACAGGCCATCATACCATACGGCAGCTTATTTCTGGTCGGTCGCCAGAGTCCGGAAGTCGTCGATCCAGCCCTGCATGCGCTTTTGCGCGTGGGCTTTCTGGGCTGGCGTGGCCAGCTTGATGACGGTCAGCACCAGTTGCAGATTGGCTTGCTCGTAACTGTCAAAGAAGGTTTTGCGTTCGGAGTTTTCCAGGCGTTCGAAGCCGTCCTTGATGAGCTCCTGAATCGCCGCCACGGTCGCTTCCTTGCCCAGCTTTTCACTCTGCACCCGGCGTGCCAGCGCCACGATATTTTTCTGGCGGCGCACGCGTTCATCAAGCCAGATCTCGTTATTCAGCGGCCGCGCATCGGAGGCCTGGCGGATCGCGGCTTCCTGCTCGGAGGTAAAGCTGCCGAACCACAGCTCAAACTGCTCCATGGATTTTTTATAGCGGAACTTTTGCTGCGCCTCGCGGTCGCCGCGCATATTCTTTTTACGGAAATCAGCATTGTTGGCGGCGAACTTGCGTTCCAGCGTGGCGATCTGGTCTGCTTGCAGCGAGCGCGTCAGGTCGGCCAGTTCCGGCGCTGCTTTCAACAGCAGCGACTCGGTGCGCTTCTTGATGTCGTCGAAATCGGTTTGCAGGTCGGCCTGGGTCGGGCCGGCAGTCAGCTGGCGCTGCGCGGTTTGCAGGATCTGCACATAATCCTGCAGCTGGGTCTTGCGGTGCCAGTGGAACAGCTTGTCGATATCTTCCCGCACCCATTCCTTCTGGTCGGAATTCAGGTCCACATAGCCGTCGATCCACCAGTACAGCAGCGTATCGCCATGGTTGTAGGCCAGGCGCAGCGAGCTGCATGCTGCAAGCAGCACCATCAATGTGAGCAGAAACAGTTGATACAGGGTCCGGACACCGGACAGGGGCATGGTAGACTTGTGCATTTATACACTCTCTCTGATTTGGCACCTATGAACGTCGTTATCCTCGCTGCTGGCATGGGCAAGCGCATGCAATCCGCGCTGCCGAAAGTGTTACACCCTCTGGCCGGCAAGCCGCTGCTGCAGCACGTGCTCGATACCGCGCGCAGCCTGTCCGCCGGCCGATTATGCGTGATTTACGGGCACGGAGGCGCAGCCGTGCAGGCGTTGCTTGCCAAACAGCCCGAGCAGGTCGCCACCGCGCTGCAGGAAAAGCAGCTGGGCACCGGCCATGCCGTGATGCAAGGTTTGTCTGAGCTCGACGACCAGGTCCCGACCCTGATCCTGTACGGCGACGTGCCGCTCACCACCACCGCCTCGCTGCAGGCGCTGATCGCCGCGGCTGGTAACGACAAGCTGGGCATTCTGACGGTCGAACAGGATGATCCTACCGGTTTAGGCCGGATCGTGCGTGAGAATGGCCACATAGTGCGTATTGTCGAGCAAAAAGATGCCACCGAGGCCGAGCGCGCCATCAAGGAAATCAACAGCGGCATCATGGTGGTGCCGACCCTGCGCCTGAAACAGTGGCTGGGCGCGATCAAGAACGACAACGCCCAGGGCGAGTACTACCTCACCGATATCGTCGCGCTGGCCGTGGCGGACGATGTGCCGGTGGTGTCGGCCCAGCCGTCGGCGCAGTGGGAAGTTGCCGGCGTCAACAGCAAGGTGCAGCTGGCCGAGCTGGAGCGCATTCACCAACGCAATATCGCCAACCAGCTGCTGGAACGCGGCGTTACGCTGCTGGACCCGGCCCGCATCGATGTGCGCGGCGAGCTGATCTGCGGCCGCGACGTCACCATTGACGTCGGCTGCGTGTTTGAAGGCAAGGTCGAACTGGCGGATGGCGTGCATATCGGCGCCCACAGCGTGATCGTCAACGCCCGCATCCTGGCGGGCGCGCAGATCAAACCGTTCTGCCATATCGAAGAAGCCGTGGTGGGCGATGCGTCCATCATCGGCCCGTACGCCCGGCTGCGTCCCGGCACCGTGCTGGCGGAGGATGTGCATGTGGGTAACTTCGTTGAAATCAAAAACGGCCAGGTGGCCGCGCACAGCAAGGCCAACCACCTGGCCTACATCGGCGACGCCACCATCGGTTCGCGCGTCAATATCGGCGCCGGCACCATTACCTGCAATTACGACGGCGCCAACAAGTTCCGCACCGTGATCGAAGACGACGCCTTCATCGGCAGCGACAGCCAGCTGGTGGCGCCGGTTACCGTGGGCAAGGGCGCGACGCTGGGCGCGGGCACCACGCTGACCAAGGATGCGCCGGCCGGCAAGCTGACGGTGTCGCGGCCACGCCAGGTGACCATCGAAAACTGGACCCGTCCGGTCAAGATCAAAAAATAAGCGCGGACTCCGCAGCAAACACCACGGCGCCTGCGGGCGCCGTTTTTTATGTGTGGATAAATCTGTGGGTAAGCCCTGAGCAAGCACGGGAAAACAGGTGGGCAAGCAGGTCCTGTCAGGCAAGCAGCGGTTTACAGTACTGGCGTTGTGTCGGCAAGCCCAAAACCGCCCACATTTTCAGCAAATGTGCATAACTCTGTGTGTAAGCGCGTGGGTAAGTGCTGAATAATGCCCTGATAACCCAGGAATAACTTTACAGGCCTGTGCATAAAGCTGTGGACAGGCCCGGGAAAGTGCGGGGATAAGCAATTGCCTCGCCGAGGTCATTGCATATTTGATACAATGAGAATAATTCTCATTCCGAATTTGCTGACCTGTGCATCAAACCGTGCCTATTTCCGACGTTGGACAGTTGTACGTCGCCCATCACCGCTGGCTGCTCGGCTGGCTGCGCCGCAAGGCCAATGGCGCCGACCATGCCGCCGACGTTGCCCAGGAGACTTTTGTACGTATCCTGTGCCAGCCGGAGCGCTGCTGCCGCGAAATGCGCGAGCCGCGCGCCTACCTGGCCACGGTGGCGCATCGCCTGCTCATCAATTACGCCGAACGGCAGTCGCTGGAGCGCGCCTATCTGGAAGTGCTGGCGCAACTGCCGCCCTGCCATGTGCCGTCGCCGGAAGAGCGCCTCATCATTCTCGAATCCCTGCACGACATCGACCGCATGCTGGATGGCCTGCCGCCCAAGGCGCGTGAAGCCTTTCTGCTGTCGCAGCTGGAAGGCCTGGGCTACAGCGATATCGGGGTACGCCTGGGGGTCACCGTACGCACGGTCAAGCGCTATATGGCCTCGGCATTTACCCAGTGTCTGATGGCCCTGGCATAAACCGCTGTCCCCTTTTCCGCAGTCGCCGGTCTTACTTAGTACCAATCACAACACAGGGAAAAGTAAGATGGTTCACAAGTTGCACATCACGGCATTGGCGCTGGCGCTGAGCGCCGCCTACCCGGCCTGCGCCGCCGACGAAGAACAGATCACCAAGGTGGAAGTCAAAGGCCAGAACCAGAGCGACGACAGCTATCTGGCTGGTTCGGCCCACACCTCGACCCGCATGGAAATGTCGATCCGCGACACCCCGCAATCGGTCAGCGTGGTCACGCGCGCGCTCATGGACGACCTCGGCCTGCACCGCCTGGACGAAGCGCTGGCGCTCAGCACCGGCATCATGATCGGCCAGCAGGATAGCGAACGCACCAGCTTTTATGCGCGCGGCTTCAGCATCAGCAATATCCAGGTGGATGGCATGCCGCAGGGCTCCAACTCGCCGCTGTCGGACACCATCCTGTACGACCGCATCGAAATCGTGCGCGGCGCCAGCGGCCTGATGGGCGGCACGGGCGATCCGTCGGCCGCCATCAACATGGTGCGCAAGCGCCCGGGCCGGACATTGCAGGGTAGCGCCAGCCTCATCTTCAGCCGCTGGAATGACCGCCGCCAGGAACTGGACCTGAGCGTGCCGCTGAGCGCTGACGGCAAGATCCGCAGCCGCGTCGCGCTGGCGCACCAGACACGCGATTCCTACATGGACATGTACCACGAGCGCAAAACCGTGGGCATGGCCATCGTTGAAGCCGATCTGACGCCCGCCACGCTGCTGACCGCCGGCATCGACTTCCAGCGCAACAAACCGACCGGCTCGACCTGGGGCGCGGTGCCGTACTGGAGTGCCGACGGCTCGCTGGCCAATCTGCCGCGCAACTTCTCGCTGAGCGCGCCATGGAGCACCTGGGCCAACAAGCAGCAAACCGTGTTCACGTCGATCGACCAGCGCCTGGGCAGCGGCTGGAAACTGCATCTGGGCTACGCCCGCACGGACAGCCGCAACAACACCACCGTGGTCAACGGCGGCGCCGGCTATCCGGATCCCGCCACCGGCAAAGGCATGAGCTTGTGGACCGGCGCCTGGGGCGAAGGCAAAGGCATCAACGACAACTACGATCTGTACGCGACCGGCCCGTTCACCCTGTTTGGCCGCCAGCACACGCTGATCGCAGGCTGGAATGGCGGCAAGCTGGTCAGCAGCAGCCAGGGCGGCGAAGCGCATCACGACTATCCTGATGCGATTCCAGACTACCGCAACTGGACCGGCAATATTCCGCGCCCGGTATTCGTGCCGGACGGCTCGCATACCGAAACCGAAACCAAGCTGGGCGGCGCCTACCTGGCCGGCCGTTTCAACCTGGCGGAACCGCTGACGCTGGTGCTGGGCGCACGCGTGAGCAACCACCGCACGGAGGATTCGGCGTTTGACACCCGCGGCAAATTCACTGGCAGCAGCAACCTGCAGGAGACCAAAAACGAAGTCACGCCGTATGCGGGCGTGGTCTACGACCTCAACCATCAGCTGTCGGCGTATGCCAGTTACACCACGCTGTTCAATCCGCAAACTTCCAAGGACAAGGACAACCACCTGCTGTCGCCGGAAACCGGCACCAATGCCGAGCTGGGCATCAAGGGCGAGTTTCTGGACAAGCGCCTCAATGCCTCGGCCGCTGTGTTCCGCACGCTGAAAAAGAATCTGGCCGTGCTGGACCGCTCCGTCCCGGCTGGCTTCAAACTGCCGGACGGCAGCCTGGCCTACGTGGCGGATGGCAACGGGTTGACCGCGCGCGGCATCGAGTTTGATGTTTCCGGCCAGATCACGCGCGACTGGAACGTCAGCGGCGGCTACACCATCCTCGACATCGCCACTGCCGATGGCAAGCGCGGCGAGCCGACCCAGCCGCGCCAGCTGCTGCGCCTGTCCAGCTCCTACCGCCTGAACCATGTGCTGCAAGGCCTGAAAGTAGGCGGCAGCCTGACCGCGCAAAGTGCCACCTATGGCGAATCCTGGTACGGCCGGCCCAAGGCCCCGGCCGGTGAGGCATCGCGCCTGACGCAAGGCAGCTATGCTTTGCTGGGTGTGATGGCGGGGTACGAGATCAACCGCAACCTGAGTGCCCAATTAAACGTCAGCAACCTGCTGGACAAGCAGTACTACCGCAACGTTGGCTTCTACGACAGCGTCTTCTGGGGCGAGCCACGCAATATCAGCCTCACCATGACGGCCAGGTTCTAACGCCGGCTGTGGATATCCCTGTGGTTAAGCAGGTGAAAACCACAGGGATAAGCACCGGGATAAGCTGAGGAAAAGCCCTGTATAAGCCAGTGCATAGCCTGTGCTTATGCAGGGATTAAGTCTGTATAACGTTGTTCAAGAGTTGCCAACAGCTTTATTCACAGGCTGATGCGGGTCTCGAATTTGCTGCGGAAAGTAGAGAAGTAAGCCTTCACATTCCGCACGTTGGCGTGGCTGGTGAACAGGCGGTGCGCCAGCGCGTTATAGGCCGGCATGTCGGCAACCTGCACCACCAGCACAAAGTCCGGCCCGGGCGCCACGCGGTAGCATTGCAGCACCGCCGCCTCGTTGGCGACCAGCGCTTCAAACGCCGTCATGCGCTCGGCGGCCTGGATATCGAGCGAGATTTCCACCAGCGCCGTCAGGCTGGGGCCGACTTTTTCCGGCGCCACGATGGCCACCTCACGCTGAATCACGCCGCTTTCGCGCAACTGCTTGACCCGCCGCAGGCAGGTTGGCGGCGAAATGTGCACCGCAGCAGCCAATTCCGCATTGGTTTGAGATGCATCAACTTGGAGCGCATTGAGAATGCGACGATCTATTTCATCCATGAGTCAAAATTGAAAGAATATTTCATGTGGTCAGTATGGTGAAATTTTATGTCATTTTCAATAGGAATTAGAAAGCATATTTCACGGCCACTACTCTACGATTGCGGCTAACCTAATCCACTCACCGAGGTATTCTATGTGCGGCATCGTCGGCGCAGTAGCGCAACGCAATATCACTCCCATTTTGCTGGAAGGTCTGAAACGCCTGGAATACCGCGGTTACGACTCCTGCGGCGTGGCCCTGCACGTGGACGGCCAGCTGCAGCGCTCACGCAGCACCTCGCGTGTGGCTGACCTGGAACAGCAAATCAAGGAAGCCCGGCTGGAAGGCTACACCGGCATTGCCCACACCCGCTGGGCCACGCACGGCGCGCCGGCGTCGCACAACGCCCACCCGCACTTTTCGCCCTCGACCGAGCAGGCGCGCATTGCGCTGGTCCACAACGGCATCATTGAAAACCACGACGAACTGCGCGCCGAACTGACCGCGCTCGGCTATGTGTTCCAGAGCCAGACCGACACCGAGGTGATCGCCCACCTGGTCGAGCATATGTACAACGGCGACCTGTTCGACACCGTGCAGCAAGCCGTCAAACGCCTCGATGGTGCGTACGCGATTGCCGTGTTCTGCCGCGAAGAACCGCACCGCGTGGTTGCCGCTCGCCAGGGCTCGCCGCTGATCGTCGGCCTGGGCCAGGGCGAAAACTTCGTGGCCTCGGACGCCATGGCGCTGGCCGGCACCACCGACCAGATCATCTATCTGGAAGAAGGCGACGTGGTTGACCTGCAACTGGGCCGCGTATGGATCGTCGACAGCAACGGCAAGCAAGTCGAGCGTGACGTGAAAACCGTGCAGGCCCACACTGGTGCCGCCGAACTGGGGCCGTACCGCCACTACATGCAGAAAGAAATCTTCGAACAGCCCCGCGTGATCGGCGATACGCTGGAAGGCGTCACCGGCATCATGCCCGAACTGTTTGGCGATGGCGCCTACAACGTCTTCAAGCAGATCGACCGCGTGCTGATCCTAGCCTGCGGCACCAGCTACTACTCCGGCCTGACCGCCAAGTACTGGATCGAATCGGTGGCCAAGATTCCCGTCAACGTTGAAATCGCCTCCGAATACCGCTACCGCGACAGCGTGCCGCATCCGAACACGCTGGTGGTCACCATCTCGCAAAGCGGCGAAACCGCCGATACCCTGGCCGCGCTGAAACACGCACGCAGCCTGGGCATGGAACACACGCTGACCATCTGCAACGTCGGCCACAGCGCCATGGTGCGCGAATGCAAACTGGCCTACATCACCCGCGCCGGCGTCGAAGTGGGCGTGGCATCGACCAAAGCCTTCACCACCCAGCTGGCGGCGCTGTTCCTGCTGACGCTGGCGCTGGCGCAAGTCAACGGCCACCTGACGGAAGCAGAGGAAGTCGAACACCTGAAAGCCATGCGCCACCTGCCCGTCGCCATTTCGGCCGTGCTGGCGCTGGAGCCACAGATCATCGCCTGGGCCGAAGATTTCGCGCGCAAGGAAAACGCCCTGTTCCTGGGCCGCGGCATGCACTACCCGATCGCGCTCGAAGGCGCGCTGAAACTCAAGGAAATCTCGTACATCCACGCGGAAGCCTATCCGGCGGGCGAGCTGAAGCACGGCCCGCTGGCGCTGGTGACCGAAGAAATGCCGGTGGTCACGGTTGCGCCTAACGACGCGCTGATCGAGAAGCTCAAGTCGAACATGCAGGAAGTGCGCGCGCGCGGCGGCCAGCTGTACGTGTTTGCCGACGTCGACTCGCGCATCACCTCGGGCGAAGGCGTGCACGTGATCCGTCTGCCGGAACACTACGGTCTGCTGTCGCCGATCCTGCACGTGGTTTCCCTGCAGCTGCTGGCTTACCACGCCGCCGTCGCTCGCGGCACCGATGTGGACAAGCCGCGCAACCTGGCCAAGTCGGTCACGGTGGAATAACCATCCTGGATCTCCGGCCAGTGTCTTTGATCGACAATTATCGTGGGAAATTTCCCCCTCTAAGCCACCCCCCGATCGACAATTAAAGTCGGTTCGTGGGAAATTTCGACAATCACGAGGGAGGTGTGCTTAGATTGACTAATATTGCGGGGCCTTTCGCCCTCTAAGAACCCATAGATTGACTAAAAAAGTAAGTTATGGGACTTTTTGACTAAGCCAATTATCATGCTTACCTTCCCGGTCTATTCTCTAACTGCGGCACATCTGTCTCTAATGGCGGCACCAAACTTTGATTGACCATGTTCTCGAATGGTGTCATCGTCACCGAGCTTAGATACGGACTCAGAGTTTGTGACGATGGATAAAAATGAAGACGATGCGCGCCAACGAACTATCCAAAAGCTGCGCCAGGGAATGGTTTGGTACTCGCACGAGGAATTGGCTCAACTGGTTACCACCGCAGGAACTCACGGTACTGAGGTGATCTCACATTGGCTGCGTGAGAGGAGAATATTTTGTGTGCCTGGACAGATTGTCCTATACCCACAGTTTCAGTTTGACGCGAAGCATTTGCCACATCCAATAATCAAGGATGTCCTCGCCTGCTTTACGGCTAAAGAAGCGTGGGCGATTGCGGCTTGGTTCTTTTTTCCGAACGGGTGGATCGCGAGAGTACAAGAAGGAGCGGAAGTTGCGGTCCCCCCAATGCAGATATTAGACAACACCGAGGAGTTGCTAAACGCAGCGAGGAAGGAGCGGGACGGGACTCACTTTGCGTGAAAGGACATCTAATATTCGGCTCCCTTCACTTGAAATACTCTCGTCTCTAACAAAACTACTGCGCAGATTTAATATGGGACGCGTGACATGAGCAATCGTGGATTGAAGCGACGGCATATCCTTCAGCGGCGGCGTACTTTCTTGCTCAACAAGCCTAGAACACTCGGTGAACTACTGGAAAGGTGGAGGAAGGAACCCCCACTTTCTTCAGAAGATCAGTTCCCATTTATTGACGATGTGCCTAGTCATCCAGAAAACCTGTTCTGAGGAAATGCAAGGTTAGCGCTTTTTCAGGACTCTGGATCATCCGGTAGTTCGTGTCATATCAAGTCAGCACTGTTAAGCGAACTCCAAGCCAAATGATTATGTCGGGGCCAGATTTTCACCGGCTCCGCCGAGGTCTCAGCGTCATCATTGATTCCGATGGCGATACGCTCGCCGTCGCATTCGCACAGGAATGATTGGAAGTTCTTGCGATGACCAATTGCATATATAGCCGCGACATTCCGCATTTGGTACGGTTCGTCGTCGGAGTATCTGCTTTGCATCGTCACGCGCTTCTCGGTTGGGTACTGCGTTGTGAGTAAATCTACGATCGACGACAGACTCCGCGAAATATAGCGCTGCGTCTTCTGGTCTTTTGAGAATCGAGCGGGTAGGACAACATCCAGGTGGAATAGGACATCGTCAATGCCTATCTCTATCATTTCTTGCGTCATTGCTTTCTACCTCTTAGAAATCGATCGGGCCTATGTTGTGAGGCCCACCCTAATCTACTTGGTTTTGAAGGACCATTCTTTGGTGAAGGCTACGCCGTTATTGGTGCCAGCGAACTTCACGTTGTAAGTGGTGCCCGACTTGAAGGGGGCCTTGGCGATCAGGAACGCCACATTACTCGCCAGGTATGCGTTCGGATCGTTCGAGCGGGTCATCAACCGGGCATCCATCGGTGCTGATTGGCCTGCTTCGGTCACCGCGAAAGTGGTCACAGCGATGGTGTTGTTGGTCACGACAGAAACGCTGATTGGGTAGCTAGTCTTCGTCGGGAAATCATCATTGGCCGTGGACAGGTCTGGGAACGGATTAGGCGCTTCCACATACGCATGCAGCGCCACGCCGGTCTGACCGTTCGCAGGATACACGCCAACATAGTCCGAAGCGACCGACTGGTTGGTTTTCAGGCCCATTTCCATGACCACAGTTTGCGACTTGTCTGTGCCCACGGCTACGCCGATTTCACGCACGTTTTGGAGCATCAAACCGGCACGGTGGTACACGGTTTGTGCCAGCGTACCGAAGGCCGTAGCGCCACCTTGATTGCCGCCGAAGGTGACTTCTTCGCCAGTGTACGAACCATCGTAGCCAGCGAATTTGGCACGATCACCTTCTTGAATGCCAGTGAACTTAGCCAGAGCACCGTTTTCGATGTGCAGCATTGAGCGGCCACTCACGGGATCGTAGCTGTTGAAGTTGACGGTGCCGCCGTTGTTGACGTCGTTCACCAGCAGATAGGCCAGATGGTTAGCCGAGGCTGCGTCCAACTTCGGGTTCTGCGCCAGCAAACCCAGACCGACTTTGCTACGGAAGTCATTCAGTGCTGACACGAAGGCGTATTCTTGGCTGGTGGATGCGTAGGTCAGCGCCGGAACTGTGGTCTGAGTATCGCCTGGTGTAACAACAGGGCCGGTTGGGTTTGTCGGACCGGTCGGGGATGTAGGTGCGGTCGCCACACTATTACTGCCGCCACCACCGCAAGCGCTAATCAAACTAGCGACCACAACTGCTGACAACAGATTTGCTGATTTGAGCATTTGTTTTTTCAATTTGAGAGTTAAATTCTGCGGTAGTCAATCCAATGCGAAGCGAGCCTGATTGATCGCTTTGAGGCGCATTCGAGGTGAGAAGCGCTTCGAGTAAAAGAGGAACCAAGTGAGTTGGATCGCCCAGAGAGCGAAGAAGAGAGCGAACATAATTGGGGCGAAGATCTTCTCGTCATCAGGAAGGATGGCCCGCATCGGATATAGCGCAATGCCAAGCAGGATCGGCCCTCCTAGAGCGGTCGTGATTAGGGCTACCAGACCCCATACAACAGCACCAACGAGTGTTTCGCCAAGCATGAAGCCCTTCGGATCTGGCAGACGAAGGATTTTCCGGCCCTCTGTTTTTATAGCTGCGAGGTGGTATCCACTACCTCTGATCTTACAAAGGGATAGTTCGACATCTTCACCTGCACACTCAATCAAGGAGGCGTCGAGATATACGTCGACCGTAACGTTGTCAATTCGGTGATCTCCTACGTCAAGGTAAGCAAATCTTGTGTATCCCTTTTCCCAAACGCCACTGGGAATGTTACCCAGTTTTCCACGGACAATAAAAGTTGTCATATAGGCTACAATAAGGTTGTGGATCTACTACAAAGTTATAAACATTCAAAGACGTGAAATTTCCCATTGAAAATTTTACTGAATTATATCCCATATCCGAATATAGGAACTTTTTTGATTGCGCTTAGCCTCTTGCTATGGCCGATCCATTACACGACAAAAGTTACGAAATATTCCGTCTGATGCTCATTGACGCTCGGATAGCGAGGGACTTACAGCAAGTGGAGTTGGCTGAGCTGCTCAAGAAACCCCAGTCCTACGTATCGAAATCTGAGAGCGGGGTTCGACGCGTCGACTTCGCCGAATTCATGAGCTTCGCCGCCGCGTTAGATATCGATATTGGGGAGTTCTCGAACCAATATCGGCTGAAGGTCGCAAATATTTCCCCTGATCAAATTCAATCGGCGACTATCCCCAGACCGCGCAAAGTGATGAAAAAGAGAGTCGAATAGTTGCGCTGCGACTATACCCTGCTAACACGTTCACTTCCGATCATCGTCCATGCAACTCATGGCCAGGCGAAGGGATACGAGCCTTCCAGTACCGACTTGAAATAGATGATCGGAACGAGGGAAACCCATTTTTCCAGCTACGTCTAAAAGGTGCATGTGCCACCTAATATGATAGATGCTGCCTAAGCCTCTGCACTGGCCTGCTTGACAGTAAGCTGTTAGATTGGAGGCTTCTCATATAAACCTTGCAATCAATTCATGGCCTACGATTTTTCGTCTCTTTCGCCTACGGACTTTGAGCAACTGGTCGCTGACCTTCTTTTTCACGAATGGGGTACTAGACTTGAATCTTTCAAAGAAGGAAAGGATGGAGGAATCGACCTCCTCAATAGCCGGAGTCCAGAGAATGAGCCAACGACGATCATACAGTGCAAAAGATATGCTGCGGATAAACTATCGGCCTTGAAAAGCTCGTTGAAGGAAGAGGTAAAAAAGCTAAAGAAATTGAAGTTTGATCGCTACGTTTTGGTTACTTCAGTTCCGCTTTCGAAAGTAAACAAAGAAGATATTATCAAAATCCTTTCGCCATATTGCGATTCCACTGATGACATCTATGGCGGAACCGAAGTTAATGCTTTAATACGAAATTATCCTACTGTTGAGCGCGCTCATTTTAAACTATGGGTTGGCAGCACTGCTATATTAGAGCGCGTTTTAAATTCAAAAATCTTTACCATCACCGAAGCGACGATAGCATCTACCCTTCAAGAAATACGAAAATTAGTACCACATCCCGGTTTACAGAGATCTTTGGAAATCCTGAACCAGAATGGTCATGTTCTTATTGTTGGAAATCCTGGCATTGGCAAAACCACGCTTGCTCGTATGCTTTTATGCCATTACTTAAAGGATGATTACAGCCCCGTATGGGTTGTAGGCAACATCGATGAAGCATGGAGCTTGGTTCACGGCGCTATCACAGGCCACCAAAAGATGGTTTTAGTGTATGACGATTTTTTGGGGCAAGCGAAATTCGAGACTGATAAACTCGATAAGAATGAGGACAAATCTTTATTTCATCTCATCGACGAGTGTTCCAAGTCACCTCATATTCGTCTTATCCTCACTACTCGTGAGTACATCCTTGAGGATGCAAAGAATCAACACGGTACTCTTTGGGACCGAGCTGGAGATTTGAAGAAATGTACTGTTTCTGTCGAGGATTACGGCACAGGAACAAGGGGGCAGATACTTTTTAATCATTTGTATTTTTCAGATCTTCCCGACAGTAAATTATCTAAGGTATTGAAAACCAAAATTTATTCTAAAATACTTTCTCATCGTAATTTTAATCCACGAGTGATCGAAACAATTTCTAAAAATGCTAATAGTCGTCAGCTCGAAGATGATAAATTCGTAGAATATATTGAAAAAGAATTTAATAACCCTTCTAAACTTTGGGCGCACCCGTTTGATCGGGAAATTAGCCCCTATTCTCGGCAGTTGCTCGTCGTGCTTTGGAGTTTTGGGCGAGCGGCCACGTTCGATGAACTAATGAATGGACTAATCGCTCTTAATCCGGCAGTCGCGCCTGAAGTTATAGAGAAAGAGTTCGAGGATTCATTGCGCCAGTTAGATGGGAATTTTGTATATACCTTTAGGCTACCTGCGGCCTGGCATCCAGAAACTTACAAGTACCGCGTTGTTCGGTTCCAAAATCCGTCTGTTCGTGAATTTATTGCAAGCCAAGTCCAGCGGTCATCGTCTTGGATTTTGCGGTTAGCGGAAACGCTCCAGAATATTGATCAGCTGGACGAATTGCTTGAGGTCGCCGAGGACGCGGATAGTGGTAAAGTTTCTCAGAGTGTTTGGCGCACTCTACGTGAATCGTCTCTCCGTGTCGAAGATGAAAAACGTAAATATCAGATGAATTGCGGCACGCACGATGGCATGGCATCGTATCCGGCACTGCACGTAGTACCTCAATTTAAGGCTCACACCAGTTTGCAACTCCTCAAGATAGAAAAGAACATCATTGCGAAAGATGCGTGCAGTGGTGATATTTTAGATAGGATCAAAAAATCAGAGGACTGGTTGAGCGTTTTATTCGACATGCAGCGTTCCTATGATGCCCACCGGCCAATTGACAGATTAGTGGAGTGGATATCAGTTCAAAACTGGGACCATGTAACGATAAATAAAATCCGAGAATCCATCAAGACGGCACTAGTTGAATACGCATCAGATAGGAACGTGGGGGATATGTGGAATATCACAACAGTGTTCAATTGTATTTCATTATTAAGTATTCCAATCACAAGTGGTGAGAAAAAATTTCTATTGTCAGGGCTATCTGAGGCAATAGACGATATTGTAAGAAATGATGATGTCGGAACTTTTCACGAACAGTTAGACTTGTTAAAGGATCTGGAGAAAAAAATCGACGAAGATTTCGAACAGTACAAAGATTTACTTGAACGTGCAATTGAAGACCATGATAGCGGTTATGAACCCGAACTCGCTTCTGAGCAAAATGATTTCGTTTCAAGCTATACAGAAAAAGAAATGGATATCGATCAGCTTTTCAGTGGACTAATGGACAGAAATATTTAAATGTTGAGCAGCGAACGTGCGCGCTGTGCGTTCGTTTTAGCTAGCGACACGGCTGTGAAGTTTTGAATCAATGAGGGTACAATTCGTATCCAAATTAAATTTTAGGATTACTTATATGACTACCAGCTACGCAGAATTGAAAGCGCAAATCGCCGAACTCGAAAAGCAAGCTTCTCAGGCCCGTGAGGCTGAGATTGCGAATGCGAAAAATCAAATTCGCGAAATTATGCAGGCATATTCCTTGACTATTGCTGACCTAGCTGGTCCAGCAAAAGTGTCAAAGCCGCGCAAAGCGGTTCCTGCTAAGTACAGAGATACGTCGACTGGTGAAGAGTGGACTGGTCGCGGTCGTGCTCCTAAATGGCTGGATGGAAAAAACAGAGCGGACTATTTGATCAAATAATATGTACTAGCTCAAACTTAATCGGGCACGAACCGTCGCCCGATTATCTCAGCCTCGGCGATTCAATATATGCGGTCAAGTTTAAGTTCGTACGTTTCAGCGCTTACTCGTGGCGGCAGAATAAAGGGTTCGGGCGCACTGAGACGCGCAAGTTGTAATAACTCAGACTTGTTCTGACATCGCGTGTCAGTTGCTTACTTGCCAGATGTCATCGTGCGTATCTACACTACGCATTAGAATTTCCGAGAATGTCCACTGGGGGGCGGTGGTAGCGCCTCGTTCTTCAGGAGATTTTCTGCTTCCAACTGTTGAGCGGCTAAAAAATTCTCCATAGTGGTCACAATTTCCACCCCCTCACTTGATAAGCCAATCACCACTGAAAGATCCTGAAGGCTGCTGCCTTTTCCGTCTTCGCCTTCTTTAACGGAAAACACACCAGATTTGGCTAGCTTGACACATCCCGCATAACAGACGAACTCTTCGTAGACGGCGCTCAATTCAGGAATTTTTGCGACATCAACGGGGACATCCTTCAATGATTTTTGCGTCCACGGTTGTTCCTCAGTCGCCCATGCTCCCCAATATCGCTTGGCGGCCAAATCTTTGAAACTGGTGAGATTCTGGCTTTTGGGGGGACCGAAAACTAGGAAGTGCGGCTCCCGCGACACAGAACCTTCAGGATTGTTCTGTTGTGCTTGAGCGGCTTGAGCCGACTCTATTTCGTTGATAAAGGACTCGAACATTTCCAGTTCGTACGATTCTTTTATTTTTGACCGTTCTGCGTTGCCATTATATTTCTTGGGATTCGTACGCAGATATTTATCGCGTTCGCTGCTACACGCTTTTTCTTCGATCTTGAATTCGATCAACGCCCATCGCATATTACGGAATGAAGCGAGCAGATCGCCATAAGCTTCCTGTTTATTTACCAGTGGTGCTACGAACGCTGGGTCGGCTGCTCTCATATACAGCGCTTCCACCGTTTTCTCCCAACGCTTTTCAGCTGGCTCCTCTAGCTTTGATACGGCGACTTTAAGGTGGTTGTTGTGGCAGTTTTTATAGGTTTCGTAGAGCTTGGCTAACATTTTTCCCTCTATGGAGTTTGTCAGAGACACAGTATAGGGTTGTCATTGAATGAATTGTTGATAGCACCATGAGCGGTTATCGCTGAAGCGGAAACGGTACTATAGAGTGCTGTGTTGCTCACCACACATTTTCCACAGATTTGGAGCCTTTACATTATCTTGTAGTGCCAGCCGTGCCTGATCGCGAACATTACTCCCCGCCGAAGTGCATGTGCGTCGTTCAGGGCATTGTGCGCTGGCCGGGTGTGAATATAGTAGCTCGACATGCATTCGTGTAGTGCGGGCTGCATATCGTCGCCTAATGCCCATGTAGTAAAGAGGATCGGATCAACTGCCAAGTTTTTAGGCCATTCGGGTAGTAGCCACCGCAATAATCGAAAGTCGGCATCGGGGCAGTCGTTGAGGATCACGGTGTGGTCGTCAATGTTCGATATCCAGGTCATCAGTTGAGATCGAATTTCATCAACAGTAAGAATATGATCTCCGCCCATCAGGTGCGGCAGCACATTAAAGTGCACCCACTCATTACACTGCACCGCATAATGGCTTGGGGGGAGTTCTGCATAGAACTCTCGACCATCACTGTCTACGAGCGCAATCGAAATAAGATCAGGCTTCTCCTGATCTTGCCCGGTGAACTCCGTATCAAGAAAAAGCATTTTCATTCTTTACCTCTTGATGCATGACTAGAGAACTGCACAGTAAAAATTTCTAAGTATTTGATTTTTATGAATTTTCACAAGAAAAAGCATTTACGTGATGTTCTTTGTGAAAACGCATACAAATCAAGAACATAGCTCAATATCAGTCATTCGACTGTTCGTGCAACCTGAGGCGATGAAAAATCGCTACCTTGTGTCCTGACAGCGGCGCTCGGTCAGCATCCTGGTGCCAATCTACCATTGTGACGTCGGAGGATGTGACGTTGCTTTCCCAAAGCAAATCGGCCAAGGAAACTGCGTCGGCATGAGATAGGTGTGTGTCGTTATCCAGCTGCGCAACAAGCAGGCCATCAATAAATTGGATGTGAGCTTTCACACTCTTCCTTTCACGGGCAAATAGCTCAGACATTCTAAACGTGTACGGCGATGGCCGTCCGGCATGCGCCGCTGAGTTGGTCACTGTACGGCAGCGGCCTGAGACCGCTAGTGGTGTCGTGTTTATCACGCTGAAGGACGAGAGCGGAAAAGAGAGTTAATAATTGGTTTTCAAGAAATTAACATCTCTATTAAATAAAAATCAGCGGGGCTCTCGCTTGAACAGCGTAAACTTATGTGGATTTTCGTAAGTTTCCTCATACGAGGCAAATGCCTTCGAAACTGACCCCCTAGTTCCGAAGAGTCGATGATAATAAACGTGAGAGAAGAGTGCCGAATTGTGGAATCGAGGAGATCCAATCGGCGCGATGTAATACTTGCTTCCCCAAACATTTGTTACATATTCGGCAAAACCCTTTGAGCCGGACAGGCAGGCAGTGCTTACCAAAGACGTACAAGATAATTTCACACTATGTTTCTTAACAACGCTCTTTGATCCTTGACCTTTGGGTGTCCACCAGCCTTTAAACTTGTCGTCGTCCGTTACAACACCGTGAGTCGTGATATGAATATGTTGAAACTCGTTATCAGAAAGCGCCCCTAGCAGTCGATCGATTGAACTAACCCGGATGAGCTTAGATTCTACTTCCATTAAGTTAAAAACCTCGCGTAAAACTCGGCCCTCGGAACCAGGATCAGCATCATCTAGGCATTCAACGATATACACTCCCCGTTTCATTTTTATTTTCCCATCAATATTTATTTTGCAAAATCTTAAATCATAAAAAATGGTAACGAAGTGCCTAGTGAGGGTTGCCCTACCTGCAACGCCGAAAATCAACTAGAAACCGAAAACAACCAATCAAGTTTTAAATTTATCGTTTATGTTTTTCTTCTGAATATAGTCACAGAGATCATACACTTTTTCGTGCCCATACTCTTTTTTTGCCTTGCGTCCAGCATCTGTTTCATAGAAACGAATGATAGATTCTACGCTATCATATTTTTTTTCATTATGATAATAAACTCTTCGATAGGTGGAGGAATTGAATATTTCCTCATCATTATGCACATTGTAAAATAGTCGCATATTGCCCATTATATCTGATACATCATTCAAACACGTTGAATCAGACGTAAACTTATCAGTGCATTTAGACAATGCGAAATCAATGGCTGACTTAACTTCCTCATCAAAAGAAACTTTATATTTCTGTTCGTTATGTTTCTTTTCAACTATTTCAATTTCGATGTCGTGTGTTGTTTTACTGCCGGGATGATCTTTTTGCCTTTCGTACGCTTTTTCTATTTCTTTCTGGGTGATATTCAATGATGATAATATCATTTCCCGCTCTTTGTAGTATCTTCTACCTGGCTCGAATACATAGTCTTCCACTTTATCGACCCGCTGGGTATAGCCTTGATAGATCGGAGGACCATCGTAGCTATTACTCAAAATAACGTACCATTGAAAAGTAGAAAGCAATTCAATATAGCAAATTAAAATATTACTATTGCTTGGAGATGTAAATAAAATAAGTGTGTGCGCAGGAAAATAGCGGATTTCACTCTTATGTTTCTCAACGATTTTATCAAAAGCTCCCAGTGGATAAAACTGAACTAGAGGGCATTTATCTTTTATCTTATTTGAATTTATATCTAAAGCAAGATCAAAATATCTACGATCGACCCCTGCCCTGGCGGCAAAACCAATGGCGATTTTCGCCATTCCTTTTACGAAATGCTCATTAACAATCTCAAGCGGATAAATTATTAAGCCCGTGATATCATCGCAGGTTATCAGATCAGGCTTGGAATCCGCAGGAAATGTCTTTTCAATATCCAAACGCACTTTTTTGAGGTAATTAACTAGCTGCTTTTTTTCTCCGTACACAATAATCTTATTGGACTCACTTATGTGTATATGAAAAGGTTTGACCGGAGCAACTTTGCCATCCCTCCAGAGAATTTCTATTCCGCTTAAATTATTGCCATATTGATCTTTTGTGCTATGTATCACTCCTTTTGCAGGCTTTGAGCGATTATTTCCTCTATGAGTTCTAATATCTAAGCGAATGCAAATGCTATCGAAAATTTTATTAAATGGAACATCAATTTCGTCGCCAAGAGTCTTTCCGCACTCTTCACACAGAACATCATTCGCAATTAGTGTTCCGCCAATGGCTTGCTGAATAATGTGCTCTCCATGTTTAACCACTTCAATTCCGTCGAATTTTTTACCACACAAATAACAATTATCCATCTTAATTTTGAAATAAAATTAATAAAATCGGTTAGATTGCGCGGCTCATTAGTTAGACGCGGCAAAAGAACCCTAATTTAACTGGCAGTTTTCGCAACAGGCTGAATTGCACTATCGAACGCTTGATTCTCCAGCGTCAGTTAGACTAAATCATCTTGCTTCCTTTTTCTCTAAAAGCGAGGTCAGAAATTTCGGCCCTTCTACACGTTGACCACCCCATCTCAGCACTTTTCCATTGTGCAGAGTGACCGACCACGGGGCAGGATTTTCAACAAAAGTTGGAAGGACAATTTTTGCCCATTCAGTAGATTGGGCTTGCTCATGAGATAAAGCTTGTTTTGTAAACCGATGCGGCAGACGTTTCATCACTATTTGCTCAATAAGAGCCTCTAGGACCAGCTGAAATGATTGTGTGATCCGTTCGATGTCTGAAAGAAGGGTTTTGAAAGCATCGCTATGATTTTCTCGATCAATCGATGTCATTACAGCACTATTAATAACACTATCCGCAAATCCATAGAATGTATTGGCCGATTTTTCATCAAAATATATATCTAGCGTCATTCGTGGATCAAGCTTCATTAGCCCAACATCTACCTGCTCAGGATCATAGTGAAATGCATGGAGGTTTCGAATAGCCGTGATTGCAGCTTTATTTCCTTTGTTAAAATAGCGCCTCAAGTTCTTAAGCGTAGCTTTTACCTCATCACTAAGCCCATTCCCTACCATCATTGAAACCTTTGATTTGTAATAAGTTTTCTCAAACAACGAAGAGGTTTCATGAAGCTTTCCTGCTAGCAGTCGCAAAAATACCTGACTTTGCCCAACCATAATTTGTCGCTCAGCCTCACCTCTTCTTATCGGCATAGAAAATACCACCATGCGAGATAAGATATTTAGTTCGTTCAAGGCATGGCCTGCATAAATGAGAAATACTCGCTCGTTTGCAGGAACAGATAATATATCTTCTCGCGTAAGTTCAATCTTTGAGATTTTCACATCGCCGCCAATCTAAAGCCAATGGTTCCGCCAGCTGTACCGTTTTGGTAGGTCGAATCACTAATCAAGAAAAAATGGTTCGGTAGCGCAAAGTTTTCATGCTGCCAATAGCGGGTCAAAAATAGTAGATCCGTGCTGTAGACATGTATCGATCAAGCCGACACTAAATTCTAATCCCTTTTCCGATGGGCCAAAGGTTAAGCCAAACCCATCTCCTCTTTCCTCAAAAAAAGCGTTAGTTGACGCAAGCGTCGGGTGAGAAGAAATAAATGACATTCCCCGATAGACTGTGGAATATAAATATGTCAATCCGGCCATACGAGCAGCCTGAAATGCGTCGATCGCTCGCTTTCCGCCCAAATTTTCCTTGGCCAAATCTTCCAATTCTTTTATCTGTTCCTCGCTCAGCTCATGTTTTCCATTGGCCTTCATGCATTCTGCTTGAATCTTTCTCGCATGTTTGTCCCCCTCTTTTAGGCTTTCAAACACTTCTGGATTGCCCAAACCTGCAACGCTATAGAATAGAAATTCATAAGCAGTTCTTATTAATGTTTGAGCCTCGGGAATCATTCCTTTTTCAATCAATATCAACGCGGCCTGGCAAGAGGAAATACATCTCATCCATAAAGCAATCGAAGCTACAACAGGTAAACTTTCGGTCGAGTTGAACACGGACATATCAGTTTTGAAAAGAATCTGTGTTGCCGCATCAGATTTAGCCTCGCAAATCGAAAACACATTTTTGTAACGTTCTCGATATTCCTTACTATAGTTTTCAATCTCATGTGACAGAAAGCCTCGGCGTTTAATACTATCAGTGTCACTCATGTTTTTTTCTACGCTCACGTACCAAAATTTGGCAACATGTTATCTACTCAAATGAACCCGCAACCTACGAGCGCGATCTTTAAACGCGTCTTCGCCACCTTCTAGAATATTACAGACGGCCTTTCGTATCGGTTCCTCTTCTAGACCGCCACAGGTGTAGGTAATGTCTGGGAGTGCGCCCGCTGAACTAACACCCGACTCGGCAATGATAATTTCATCGGCGTCTGTATTGATCACCAGGTTTGCATTGTGAGTTACGATAATAATTTGTCGCCGACTTTTTGCGCTTAAGAATAGGCCCACCAAGTCATCATAGATAGACTTGGGATCTAAATTTTCCTCTGGCTGGTCGATGATAAGCGGACGGGTATCAGTATCGTCTAACGATAAGTAAAGCAGCAATAACACGATACCCCGTGTGCCTGGAGAGAGTTTGCGGATATCGATTCCATCGTAGTTGACGTGATACCGAACTGTAATGTGAGCAGTGCTGTATAACCACTGCGCAAATTTTTTAGTCCACTGGCGATAGTCGGATTGATCCGTTTTCAAAACCAAAGCATGCTCAAGCAATTGAGCCGAGTATTCCTCTCGAAAAGATTTCATTGCGGCGTCGACGTCCTCGGCGCTGCCGTGCTCCCAAGGGGTCTTCAACCGAGTGCGAGCGGCCTCTATCAAAGACCCTCTTCCTTTGAACGGCCCCTGGCGTCTTAGGTCAAGTAACTCCTCACCGCTCTCAGCCCATTTTTCGATGTCGGCTACGCGGTCAATCGAAAACGAAAGACGATTTAATGTGCCAGTCGCGGCGTCAAGCTTTCTACGAATCGGAGCATAGAGGTCCGACAACACTTCCTGTTCAGAGATCAGCGCTTGGAAAACACGACGATAGGTACTCTCACGTTCTAACGACAGACGGTCTAGGCGCTCTTTCGCACCCTTCGCGTCTGCCAATTTTTCATTGAGTCCTTTAAGCAGCTCGCTTTCCGTCGCAATTTTTGAAGACAAGGTTCGAAACCGCTGAGTCATGTCCTTGTCGATATTCACAAGCTGTTCGATACGCGAGGACTCTGCCTCTAGTGTTCGCAGAGGCAACCTTTCAAGCTGCGCATCGGCGTCGATCAATGAAACGTTCAGATCCGTGATCTCACCGAGAGGCTGTCCACGCCACCCCGCTGCGTTGCGTTCAGCATCAGCTAACAGACGTTTCAACACGCTGTCGACGTCGCCTTTGTACTCAAGCAGAAACGCGTCCCAATCACTTACTGCCAGTCCTGATTTCGAATAGCTATCCCTTAATACACGAAGGTCTTCCGCAGCTCCACTTTCTCTAAAGTTGGCGACTTCATCTTGCATCATAATGAGTTGCTGATGCTGTGCATTGTAGTAGCGGACATTTTCGCGGACTATCTCCGCTGCCGCGGTTAGTGCTGTGAGCCTGGCGACACGTTCTTCACTGCCCTTGGAGACAAGCTTTAGCCGATCCGCCTCAAGACGTCTTACAAGTGCTTCCTTCTCTTGGGTTTGGGTAGTAAGTCCGGCGACAGACTTGTTTTTTTCGATCTCTGTTCCGATCCGTTCGGATAGGCTTGCGAGCGATAATTCCTCGCGGTCTCGCATAGCTCGATGTCTGGCCGAACGTAGATCTCTAAGGTCGTTGAAATTGATGGTTCCGTCTCGATCAGATATAGGATGGGAGTCGAAAATAACTCGTTCCACTTCAGACAGTAGGCCGTCGGTTATTCCGTCCGAAGCGCACAGCTCTTCTACAAACTGCTGTGAGAGGTAGCGCGCACGACCGTAACTGTCTGATGCCGCTACACCGGTTCCGTCCAGCATTCTGGGATCGCTTTCACCGGTCTTCCATTTCAGGTCTACGCTACTCCCCGAAAGGTGTTCCTTGGCGCGCAGCAAAAATGCCTGTTCCGGCATATGCCGTGAGTGTGCGTCACATCCTGCCGCGATGATGTCTGCGAGAGCTGTTTTACCGGAGCCACGCGCTCCGATAATGGCGACAAGACCTGGGTTAAGCGCCACAGTTGGAGTTTTTGCCCACGGAGCATTTTGAATCGTAACGCTAGCGATAACTTCTGACGGAGCTGCCATAGGCGGGGGATCTTCACCCACGAAAGCGCGCCCGACTGGATCGATTGCGGCCTGCCTCAATGTGTCGAACGTTAAGGCACCTTTTAGCCAAGTGTAGCGGTTTCCCTGCGGGTTGCCGGTCTTTGCAACAGAGTGAGCATCGCTACCGTGAAGGCACGGCTTCAAACCGCCGTAAAGCGTCCTTATCTGCTCCGGCGGTAGGTTCTTCCGGCCTAACCAAAATTCGCGTTGGTTTGCGTTTGAAGAGAAAATTATGTGAGCGAATCGCTCGACCTCTTGCCTGAGAATCTGATCCGCACCATTCTGTAAGGCCGAAGTACCATCGGTCTGTCCGCCTGAAACTGCAATCAAAATGTTCTTCCGTGCCCAAGCATTTATCTGGTACTCCGAACGAATTTGATTAAACGACACCTTGAATTTTTCAGCTCCTAAGCGCAAAGCAGCGATGTCCGCAGAGATACTAGGATCGGCTTTGCGTCCTAGCCGCGTTAGGTCAGAAACGCTGCATACGAATGTATCGTCGTAAGCTTGGAACGAAAGCCGAGAAAGGAATCGCAAAAGCTCTTCAATATGGTTATCGTCCTCTGGGCTGACTAGCAGATGGAAGTTAATCCATGACTTGGCAGTCCCGACGTCTAACCTTAGCTCGACATTGGGAAAAATAAGGTCGCAATCTGGGAGGCGACCTTTATCTTTCTCAGCGCGGACCATGCGATAGGTGTCGAGGAGATAATAGTCGGTGACCGCAATTGCGCGTATCGGAGGATCGGCGACTTCTAAGGCTTCAAGATAACTAGCCCAATCCCCCTTGAATTGATCGTTGAAGATCGTACCAGGCGCATGCACATGCGGTTCCCAGCGTAGCCAGTTGGACCCTGAGTTGAGTGGCTGAGCGCTAGAAGCCGTCATGCATTTCTCCTTATGTTGCCATCGATAAAGCGATGAAGACAGAATACAATAAATTAAATGTTTAAAGTATAACTATCTGCCCTAGACTTGGCACTATATTTAGGCAAGTACGAAATGCTGTGTTCTGCCGGAGAGCAGTCAGCTTCTCACCACTCTACCGAGCTGGCTGCGGCGGACGCATCTCTCACTCCCAGCCTTAGCTCTAGTTCAAGTGCGGCACACCAACTCAGGAGCTGTTGGTAGCTGATTTCATCGGCATGCCTTTCCAGATGTGAAATGCGATTTTGGCTCAATCCCACGCGGATACCTACTTCGGCTTGGGTCATCTTCTTCCACTTTCGCGTTGAAACGAGCAATTGGCCAAGTTGTAGCGCCGAATACAGAGGTTGAAAGCGAGTTGACTGGGACATGGTCTGATTATCCGAATTTCAGATAAAACAATTTTATCTGAAATTCGGATATGGCTGTTTGAGGAAACCCATCGTGCCCATTGCCTCGCACTGGGGTGTCGACCAAACGGGCCGCAGGCGCGGCTTAGTGGGTTCGTACGGCATGAGACCCAAAGGCAAAGATCAAAGAAGGGCAAGAAGACTATGACACGATGAATGCGAGGGATGATTTCCTTACGCAGCGCATCAACTACAAAAATTTTTGGGCGAAAGGCAACCTCTGCCTTGTGCCTATGACCTGGTTCTTCGAACCAAACTACGAGAAGAGCCACCATGAGCGGTGGAGGATTGGGATGGCAGATCAAAGCCCGTTCGCAGTCGCTGGTCTTTGGCGTGAATGGGATGAAAAAGATGGCACTAAGTCCTTCAGCTTTACTCAGATTACGGTCAACGCTGACGAGCACCCTTTGATGAAACGTTTTCACCGCCCAGGGAAAGAGAAGCGCAGTTTAGTGATCGTGCCTCCGGCAGAATACGATGACTGGTTGAGCTGCAAAGATCCTGAGCGAGCGAGAGCGTTCCTCCAGTTGTATCCACCTGAGTTGATGTACGCCGAGCCAGCGCCCAAGCAAGAAACCACCTTGCAAGGGGAGCTGTTTTAGGCGGATACATCTAGGTATAAGGGGGAACTGAAATTCTTAAAACTATAATTGAGCGGATACTATTTAACCTAAGTAACCAGATAAGGCTTGAAACATTCCATGTACCCAGTGATTTATAAAAGGAGCATTGTTCATTCCTGGATCAATTATTGCAGTACGTATTAATTCATTAGGGATATTAGCTTTCCGAAGCGCAGTGATTGTATCTACGTGTGTTTGAAGATGCACAGATGCTTGGAGGGCGTAATTATTCGCAAGCCCAAAACTATCAAAATGTTTTTTAACTCTGTCCTTATCTACTTGGTTCCACCCATTTGGTGGCGAGACAAAGTAAAAGACGCTGGACGGTAGGTTGTTGTTGTCAAGGATGCACTTCGCTTGAATCCACTGCTGCTTAAAAAATTTATCATCATCAACGTAAGGATGAATAATCAGATCGCTGGCGGTTTTTGCAAACTCCTCGGCCTTGCCCTCCATGTTGCAATCCCGGCAAGATGGGACAAGGTTTTGTGGAAGCACGGAGAATTGAGGAAAGCGCGACTTCGGCAAAAAATGATCAAGGTTACGTGGTTTTCCAATACCGCCGCAGAAGGGGCACTCTTCCCCGGCACAACTTAGCAATTTCGAGTAAATTTTACGTGCTTCGACCTTTTCTTTATTTCTGAAATAATATTCATACAAATTAACGAGTTCGCTTTTGCGAAGCGATCCAATGACCACAGGGTCAGCATCCGCAGGATCAGTCGGATGGATGTCGGTTAGCGTTCCTGCCTTCCCAGCGGTAATATAATCTTTGCCAGCTTGTATAAGAACAGGTTTGTCGAGTTCAATTTTGTCTTTAAACGCTTTTCTCAACACACCACTAATACAAGTAGTAAGAGTATCATCGTACCCGGAAGTTGGATCGTCCAGACGCATCATTTGCTCTGACCTCCAGCGGTATTAGCGATAAGAGCTAGTAGGATCGCCCTACCTTCTATACCCAATTGATCTCTATATTTCAAAATTACTTCATCAAACGATGCCCCATTTTTTACCTCCGACGCTAGCATATCGTGAAACCCAGATCTAGCGACCTCCAGGCCGAAAACTTCGCTGGTAAGCATTCCGACATTTTCTGCAAATGTTTCAAGTTTCGGCCTCTTGAAAGTGACTTCCTTCTCGACTCGATGTGCTTTCCAAACGCAAAGCATTGGAATTTCTTGTAAAACGACTGGCGAGTGGGTGGCGACCAAGGCAACCGCATTTTGATGTAACAATAGATCTGCAAGCGCACGGACAAATGCAGAAAGAAGAGGAGGATGAAGATGACTTTCAGGTTCATCTAATAATACCAATGTCTTTTCTTGCACTGTATCTACTAAGCGAGTAATCGTGAGCAAAACGATTGCATGGCCTGAACTCATTCGAGATAAGTATTTATCAATTTCTGAATAATATTCCGAGAAAAACTCGTCCGAATCTGATTGAAATGCGCTTCGTGCGAGCATCGCCGAAAAGACGTCTTGTAGTTGCGTCAATTTCATGCGATCAAAATGCTCGTCAGAACCCAGTTTCATTATTGCATCTTGCCAACGCTTACTCTTACCTTCGTTGCGGAAACAGCCGATAAGAGCCCTTGTACAATCTGCTCTGAGTTCAGGAATCGTGCGATGCCGGTGTTGTTGAGCGGGGTCTTTTAGTCCGATGTAAAAATAACACGTCCCTTTAGATGGATCGGATTGCTCTTTGGGCGGGTCAAAGGGATCAAAAGCGCTGAATGAGACGGATACTAGACTGCTGAAATAATTAGGGTGAATGGGGATGGGCTGAAATGACTGCAAATTAAAGAATTTAGATTCGTTGCCTTTCTCAGTAATTGCTCTAATCATGCCATTCAAGAGCGTAGTTTTTCCTACGCCATTTCGTCCTATAATCGCATGAATATTTGTACTTGGAGTCGAGTCAACCTTTATCGAGAAGTCGATTGAAACAGCCCCAAGTTCTTCTGTCTCTGATCTGGTAAACCGAAAATTAAAGTCTGTCCGATCAGGAGCGCCAGTCAAAGTGCGGTGGTATTGCCCCAAAACCACACCGAGAGAAATATCTCGGAGTAGCGATATTCGTAAGGTTTTCTCATCTTTAATATCTTTAATAATACCCGGATCAAGAACTATGTCGCATAAAGCTTTCGCAATATCAATCCCTTTTCCGTTAGGAAGTTCACTTAGTCGGCGATAAAATTTAATGTCTTGGCCGAGTGAAAAATAGTTATCTCCTAGATAGGGAAATTCCTTATCTAAAACTTCATAGGTAGCTTTTTCTTCGGTTTGACCCTTAAATCCAATTTTTATGGCACCAATATCATTCCGCTCACCATTAATACCAATGTACACCAGTCGAAACATTGTTATAATGGAATAGTCATTCCAATGATCTATTTCTAAAAATGCTGTGTCTGGCTCTGGTGTAATGGCATTAGACCTGCCAATAACTTTAAATTTCATAAACTATTTCTCCAAGTGAAAATCTAGAATGGAATTCAGCGAGAATCTATAATTTTCTAGCACTGTGTTAAATTATTATCGGTTACGTCTAAATTAAATCTGGGCGTCGCTACTCAAGATCTCTTTAAGTTTTTCAAGAAGCGTTATTCCTACTGAGTGATTTACTTTTAAAGATAACGATATACTCGTATGTGTTACCGGTTCGCCTTTGTCGGAGATGTCGCGTAACGCCCAAATTAAACGTAAGTTAATAAAATTTTCCCGATATGCTTGCAATGATGCTAGTATTTCCGGCGACCTGGAGATAGTCGAACGAACTGTTTCATGTGAGAGTCCAATTTTTTCTGCAATGCGGCGCGCATCTATGTGTTGAGGTGGCCCAGGCTCAGCGAGCAATACCTGTACAGCGTTGAACACGATTTTTTTTCGCTCCTCAAAGATATCCGACTTTGGTTCAAACTCACTCGGCTTGTTCACAATCTCAAATAGTCCGCAGATCCTGTTTTGCCAAAGCTTGTCCCTTATCTCTGCTCTTGTGAACGGACCTTTCTGTTTTCCAGTAAGCACGGATGATCCAGAGGCAATTTCTGATAGGATGTTTTTAGCGATTGTGGCGCGATCTTCAAGAATACTTGGCACAGGCTTAAGTCCCGGATAGCGCGATTTTAGCCACTCGTGATCGTATAGCGCTAGATACCAGTAAGCTTTAAACGGAGCGCCTCGCTGGCCCAGACTGAGATCCGTATCGTTGATAGCAGATCTGGCGGAGTCGATATTGAGATCGATGTCGTGTACACGTCTTGGGCTATGGTTTCTAGGTGGAGTAAGTGGTGCGTCTGTGAAATGCGAATCAAGCGAGGACCAATCACATTCCAGAGCAAGCAAGACCGCATACATCCACGGAACGGTCGCTTGTGCATCTCTCTTTTTCAATAAAAAAAATGCGCTGTAGTCCAGGTCAGCGGGATTATGAACCTCCACATAGTCCTTATAGATTTGCGAACGGTCGGCTCGGTAAAAGCTACAAAGCAGAGTGGATATAGATGGAGATCTTGCGTTCTGATTACGAATTCTGAGTAAACCGTGTACTAGATCCAATACTTCAGGTTTCTTGTAGCTGCGAGTCGGTTCAGCTAGGCTCTGTACGCTGAATTTGGACAGCGAATACAGAGTGTGATCTACTTCAGATTCGGCGGAGGATCTTTGAAGAGAGTGACCGTTTACGCAAAATTCGCGGAGCCTTTTATTTTGATCTACACCGGATACTGAAACATTGCATGTCCCACACGTTGCTTTTAGGAGCTGCCGATGCGTCACGCAATAGAAAACATTCGGAAGCTGATGCTCTCGATGCCAAAATGGTTCGCCAACTTCCGTAATATCGGACGCGATGCAACATGGGCAGTATCGCGGCATGCTCGATGCGTTAGGGATGCGGCTCACTCCTAACTTAGACATCAGTTTCGTGTCATGTATGGCGTATCTTGTAGTACCGGGGACCAAGTCCACACCGGCACCTAACGCTTCAAAGTACGGGTACGTGGTCAGATTTTTTAGAACCCAACCCAGATTCGTTCCTAAGGCTTCAAACAGCCTTTGGTGTCTTGCGTGGTTATCAGGAATATCGAAACAGCCTAGCCATCTGTCAGTAAGCCCGCAATCTAATTTTAATTGATCCCACGCGCCAGCTTGATTCAGATGCCTGATTCTTCCAAGCCAAGAGCCAAAAATTTCATTCGGATACGGGGCGGGAATGAATGGGAGTCGTATCACAGGATTATCTCTAAGTGACGATTTAGACATGCATCCAGTTCGGGCGTCCAGTTTTTGATTCCTGCCGTGCGCTGCACGGCCGACTTCGAAAATTTCGAGCCGGAGTTTCGGAGTGCATTGACGGCATTTCGAACACGAAACCTGCTGTATGCTGGTTTGGACTCGACGTATGCCTGCAACAAGATATTCAACCTTGGCATCTTATGAAGGTTGTTTCTGACAGTTGCTTCAGGCAATTGATTGAGCATCAGGGCATATGTGAGCTGCCCACGATTTTTGTTGCGTAAAAATTCGAGTACAAATTTGTCCAAGATTCCGCAAAACTTATCGTCTCTCAAAGCCCAGTTAGCACGGTCTGAGCTTACATATGCCTTGCGGCGGGGCATAATTTCCTGCATCCATTCACGGTCATTTCGATAGATGCGGGCATATAGCGCCGGGTTCATTGAGCGAATTTCGTTAATGCTCAGCTCACGATTTGTACCTATGAGCGAACGGAGTGCATCTCGATCTTTTTGAACTTTGGCATTTGGCTCGGTCGCTCGTTCTAACTCGTCGGCGAATTCGGATCGAATGCGATACACAGTGCTCACTGACGTTGAGAGCGCGACCGCAACTTCCGCTACGGGCGTTCCAAGACTAAGCGATTGTTTAATACGTTCAATATCATCGATTGAAACGGTCTTCCGTCGACTCGATATAGGAAGACGCAATTGCCTTCGTCGAGAAACAACGGTCGTGATAGAGAGTTGAAGCCGTTTGGCCACCTCGCGACAAGACAGCGAAAGGTCTTTCAGCAATGCCTGCTCCAGCTCCTCCATCTCAGTTAGTAGGCTGTCCCCCACCGTTGGCGTATAACTGGCGGTGCTACTTGTACGTATCCCCGCTACTTTTTCCATGAAGTTAGCGACTGACGTAAACAGGAATCCAATCATCAACAAATGGCATATTGGGTGCTGAGATTTCGCCGAACGCGTGAACATCGCATGTACCCAGGCAAGCGGCATCGATCTACTGGATAGTAGCCGTTCACGGAATGCTAAGCCGGAGAAATTGTCATAGTGATGAAGGAGCGCGTTAGCTAAAGCCGCCTTATCGACATTTCCGTTGCGGTTTATGTAGCCCTTGATTTTCGCTTCATCCGCGTATGCCCGAATCCGAGTAGGCACATCTATAGGCGTTAGGTTAGCCGACAGCAACTCGTTGTTAAGGCGTGCAAACCGCATTTGCATTTGCGTGACCGATGCTGAGGGCGAATTGCACATCCATGACGCTTCAACTGGCGGATAGAGGAATTCTCCGACAGCTCGCGGTGTCGCCAACGTTTGCAGTGGGCGATGATGCTTTACGCAGACTTTCACGCCAGGCATCTGGTGTTGTCTACACCAATAACTATGGCCGTTGGTTTTGATCTGCTCCGAGACGCACTCGGTACAGTAGTTTAAATTTGGATTCGCACCGAAACCATTTGCGACTCGACCTAGCAATGTCTTCAATCCCGTGCAATCGCCGTGAAGCAGTTTTTCCTGTACTTCCGCGTGTCGTTCAGGCGAAAGAAATGACCGATGGTACGGATACATCGTTCCTAAATCGATCAGCTGCTGGACCGATGAATATGGAGAGTCATCCGAAAGCCAGTTCATCAAGTTGAGCAGGTCTGTCGGCAGATCTGGAATGATCGAGCCGCTGCGCAAAGTCTCTCCCCAGGAATTGGGGGATAGGAGTGGAATGCAATTCGTCTTAGCGACCCGGCCCAACCAAGAATGTAGAAGCTCATCTGGTTGGATTTCAGGCACATAGGCAAGCCTGATACCGTTCCGTCTTCCAAGACGTGCAGCATTTTTTCTCATCTTACAAATGGATCTTCAATACTAGAATCGACGAGATAAGCAGCATCATTGCTGGGTTTATTTTTCTTGGCCTTCGGCGGGGCACGGCGCGCTTCCGCTTCGACCTCGTCAAAGTCCGGCTGGGCAGGCTCAACTAATTTTGGAGCCTCGTCGTATTTTGCTAAGCCCATCTTACTTTGAAGAACTTTGAATTCCTCCGTGAAGACGAGATCGTCAAACATTGCTAAAGCTGTGTCACTTCCACTTAGCAAAGCGTTTATGGCGGGTTTGAGAAACCCCATGTCTTTGGCAATCACACGCTCAAACGATTCCTTGTCGATGACTTCTCGCCCACCGATTTCGTGCTTTTGCGCCAGCATAAAGGCGAGTGCAGCGAACGCAGTGTTACCACCACAAGCGTTAAACCAAGCTCTCCTCACAGTATCGGAAAGTGGCATATGATGGGTCACGTAACTATATCGCCAGAGACTACTCGTGAAATTTATCCACTCGTCACTGTTTGGATCCATCGGATTAAGTATAGTCCAACCGTCGCTGCCGAGCTTGCGAATGTTACGAACGCTTCGAGCCATGACTTTTTGAACGGCGGGGGTTCCCACTACGATGAGACTAATGCCGAGCCGTTCGATGATGTCACTGAACAAGTTGAGCAATGCTTCTGCGCCAGCGGCTTTAGCTGCACGCAAATTCTGCAATTCGTCTACAACGATCAGGCCAATAGAACAAGTCGTTGCTACCTGATGCATTAGGTTCACCATAGGTGCGATCGAGCGTAAACTTTTTGCTTGGCGCGTATAGTTCGTGCCTAGGATTGCATCGATCCTCTGGAAAAACTGATCGCACAGACTTCTAATCGTGCCATCGAACGGAACGACCAACTTTATATAAACAATCTGATGGCAGCGCAGGTGCTCCCCGTTGTACTCGGTGTGCGCGATCACCTGATCATAGCGGGCTAATGCTGCATTGATCAGCGTGGACTTTCCCATACCAGTCATGGCAAGAATCATATGCCCTTGCGCGGAACTTTTCCAATTACTGGGTAACGCTAGAGAGCCGGTGGATGACGCAATGGAATGGCGTCGATGTTTGTCATCGCGACTTATGGGATTCCGGCTGACATATGACTCCCGAAGAATCGTGTCGATTGCCTTGCACGCTTTTGCGTAAGCTAGAAATGGATACACGAAATCAGACATGGTCGATAGCTCAGTGCTACGGATAACGTCACCACGTTTACGGAGTTCCGCATCCGGTACTGGCGGACGATTTGAAACCATCGTCACATATTCCATGCTGTGTTCCGGTAGCGGGGGCAACGCTTCGATAAAAGGGTTTTCAGCATATCGAAGGCCGCCTACAGCTTTGTAGACGGCCTCCGTGATCGACACTTGACTGCGCATCATTCCAATCCCATAAATTTTTTGATCAACTCAGAGTCTCGTCGATTCCTATCGTCGTCGTTTGCTTCCCATGTTCTAGTCCGATGCTCTGACGCTTGAGGTTGTGGTTCTGATTTCGTCGAGCTTGGACTCCACAAACGGTTTTTCATTTGAGTGGTCTCTGCGTCACTTGCCTTGTTTGTCTCTTGCTTTCCAACCTGCTGAATTTCCGCACGTTTTCCTGCCAGAAGAGGACGCTTCATTGGCATCGATTTCTTTTCCAACCTCGTTATCCTACTATCGGCTTCTGCTTCGGCATTAAGCAATGCCGTTGATTCTGAAAAGGCGTCAATTTCGTCTAACGTAGTGCCTTTTATATCGACACCTGAGCCAGAAATAATTTGAAACAAAGCAGGTTCTCCCCGTACCGTTGGAACTAATAATTCGAACGGTGCGTGCTTATCGAGTCGTATGTCAAACTGTTTACGCCCGTTCCCGACCTTCCTCACGAGTGACTTCGCCGCATCGTTATACGGCTCATATGCCATCCCGCGATATCGAAGCGTGCCGCTTGATAGGCTTGCGCGATCAAAGGACAGCAAGATACGACGGTAATATTCGTCAGGATAGGTATTGGACTTACCGGTGATATTTTTCAGCCCCCATTGATAAGCTGCTGAAGGTGTTGGCGGAACGCCAGCATGAGCAAGCTCATTATATTTTTTGAGGGTCCGATGTGGACGATTGTTGTGGTCGACCACGATATCTACTAGTTCTCGGTAAGCCTCTTGTAAGGTGTTGATGGCCGCAGCCTGAGCCTTATTGGCGGCTTGTTCAGTCTTGTGATCGGAAATTCGATCAGAAAAAGTTCCCTTAAGGCCGGACTTCGCCATCCGTTGCTTAAGTACCCTGATAAAGCGCTCAACGATCGCTTTGCCGTCAGGAGTACCCGGTGGTAAATGCAGGAGATCAATTTTCATATCATTAGCGACGGCTTGTGCAAAGCTTACGGACATGAATTCGCTTCCGCGATCGGTCACTAACAAAAACGGGATTCTGCCAACTGGCCAGCGCCGATCATCGATATTCACGCCGAGATTCGTGAACCTTGCTTCCCGTGAGGTGAGCGCAATCAACATCGCCTGACGCAGTTCCTCGTAAGACGGCGGGCTTACTGAGATGTAGGCAGAAACAATATATCTGCTCCAACGATCTATTACTAAATAGATCGTTGGAGCTCTTAGAATGACTGGTCTTGGACCTGAGGACACTAGGTATAGTCGTCCGCCCGTCGCATCCGCCTCATACACCCCTGGCCCTGAAGCGTGAAGTGAGCCGGATTCCGGCGCGGAAGACTTATTTCGTAGATTTTCCGCAAGTTCGCTTTCAAGCTCCGCGTATTTCCGCACGTAATAGCAGTATTGTCGATATGAGACTGGAAGCTCCCGATCTTTCGCGAGATGTTCTGCATAAATCTGCGGGTGCCGCTTCGCAAAAGCTCCCGCTAAATAGCTTTCGTGAGCGTCGGTGTAGTGCGTTGGCCCTTTGCGCAATTCGAAACGCAGCGCCGAGACCATGTCATTGATGTCGTCTTCGCCCACCACAAAGCCATTCTTACCAAATTTTTTCTTGGCCAATATGGAGGATGGGCCACGTCGCTTTGAATCTTGCGCCTCGGCTTGCGTTAGCGGATCGGACTTCGGCGTCTGCCCACCGATCAATGGCAACAAGGCCAGCTTGGAGCGACCAAAATAGTAGTATCGAATCAGCAATCGTCGTACTGTCGTGGTCGTGCAATTCGACGACTCCGCACGTGCTGTAATCAGCTGTTGAAAATTCGTTCTATCAAGATTTGCTTCTCGTTCCATAGCGGTCACGAGAGGACCGACGATATTCCAAGCTGAATCTAACGATGCCGCAAGCTCTGTGTCAGGAGCCGGAGAATTTGCAAACACGTCTGGCATCGATAGGCGTCCCCACTCTGCACCGTGCTGAATCAAATTTTCCACCTCCGGGTAGGACATTTTGACGGGACGTCGTGCTTCCCTAGCCGCTTGTGGCGTCGAAACTCGAATTACGTAGACTGCCTGAGGGAAGACATGTGTGATTCGGAGATAGCAAGCGGGGCTGGCACTTATACGGACCACCAAGCCCGGTGCCTCGACGGCGTTGTCGATCTTTTCAAATACGAAATTAGTCATTTTCTATTAGGCAGACGGGCCTATTTAAGGCGAGTGCTTTCTCAATGTCCACATTTATGGCCTTGCTCCAGGCGCAAAATCGAAAGATGGTTTGCGCTTCGAAGGTCGGCAACCGAAGAAGTCGCGACACAACGTTGATAAGCTCTGAAAGCGTGCTGTTAGGGCGATAGGCCATCCGAAATGCGTCGACAAATCGGGCTTCTAATGTTGCGTTGGTGGCGTATCCGGCTTGATACCAACGCCGGATGAACCGGAGACTATCTAACAATGTTCTGGTAAATCGAGTCGTATCAACCAGATACCAGTCGATATCGTGCTCCCGGCACCATAGAAGCTCGATAGCTAAGCGCTCTTTGATCTCGGCTTTTTTAGCATCCTCGGCAGTCTTGATACTTGCTGCTCTCACGACTTCCGATCCGTTAATCCGTTCCGTGATCAGGAAGTCAATGGTGAATGGCTCAGGATACCCATTTTTTCGAATAGGCCGAACGTTTCGTGCCGCACACAGAGCTTCGGTCTTCGCGAGATGGAAGATTGGGAACTGTTCACGTATATCGACAACTGCCTTCTGCCGTTCAAGCATAAAGAAGTAAGTCGCTTCAAGACTGGAAAAAAACGTGAAAAGGCGGGGGATCAGTATGCCTTTTACGTGAATCGTGTCACCTTGGGAAGGCACTTCGTTCTTCGCGAGCCAGGGGCGATAGTCTTTGCCCATGCCAACTCCCTTACCTTTTTTTATACGGCTCTGAAGGTAGCGAGGGTAAAGAGAGGGATCAGGACTCCAATGCATGGTCGCATTCTAAACATTGCCCATAGGCAAGTCCATTGTTTTTTTTGGATTTTTCCCGCCAAGTCACGTTTTGTCCAAATTTCCCGCGATAATTGTCGATCCACGAGTGTTGGGACATGCAATTAAAGTCTGGGACACCTGCTGGCGGGAGAGCAATTAGAATCGCGGCCGGTTGCAGTCGCAACCGGGTTCTCACAAATCATGCTGTGTTATTTTGAGCGGAGGAGAGCGAGCGGTTCGACTGTCGGAGGGCCATCCAGTAGTTCAGCAAGATTGCTGCGGAGCTTCTTCAGGTAGTCACTCTCGGCATGCTTATTAGCCGAGTAGGCGTCTTTGTAGCGCTCCATGATCACATATGTTTGAGGATCTGCCACATGCGTTTCATCGCTTGAGAGGTGGAACAGGTCACAATAGACGTTACCTGGCTCATGCTTGCGAACTGCGGCAAGCACTTCGCCTATCGCCTGCTCGAAATCGGCATTCCTGCCTAGCTTGATCTTGAATTTGATGATAAATCCAGTTTCAGCGGCCACACTCGCAGCCGTCGTACCGACCGGCAGCGTGCTTGGCGTTTGAGCATAGATTGCCGTCGTCATCGACAAACTAGCAAGGAGGCAAGCAGCGCGCGTCAGCAAGGACTTTTGTTCGCCTGTTGCGATGGGGGCGCGGTGAGAAAAAATGAAACGACCGAGACAAGGGACAGCTTGGGCTTGGAATAATTTAGGCATAGTCAGTCTTATTAAGAATTGTGATGTGCTGATGTTTGAGCGAAATGCGCCCGGAATTCCCGAGTATTTATAGAACCTTGTGAACGGCGATATTGATGCTCAACCGGATTTTTTGCTGATCAGCGACGAAACGCTGTACTATCGAAGTCGCTTCGTTTGATTGCACCCTTAGCGCGGACACTATTGGTGTCGTGGAACTTACGCCATCCTGCTACTCAAACTTCGCCTTTTCTGCTTCTAACGCGGCTAGCACCGTGGGTCTTGTCGCCACTTTTATTGCAAAAGCCATGATGTGCGACATGGAAGTTATGTCGACGCCTAGCATCGGGGCCCAACTCTGAACAACGAAAAAATAGGCGTCGGCGATAGTGAAGTTTTGCCCCGTCAGATAAGCCCCCGATTTTGCTAGCACTTGATCAATAAGGGCGAACTTGCGAATCTGATTCGCTGTCACTGTCGCGCGCGCTTCTGCGGTAATCGAAGGATTAAATAGCGGGCTAAATCCCTTGTGCAACTCAGTTCCAATAAATGTTAGATGAGCGTTGAGTCGAGCGCGTTCGACCGATCCGGATGCCGCTGCGAGTTTACCTGGGGCATATTTATCTGCGAGAAACTGGGTGATGGAAGGCCCCTCTGTGAGAATCTCACCATCATCGAGCTGTAGTGCGGGCACATAACCTTTCGGGTTGATTGAAAAAAAATCTGCACCCGAAGACGTTTTTTTGGTTTTGAGGTCGACGTGTTCGAGGACAAACGGTAGATCGAGTTCGCGAAGAACGATGTGCGGCGCCAGCGAGCACGCACCTGGAGTGAAAAAGAGTTTCATTTGCAGTCCTAGTTAATTACAAGAAATTTGCGGATCATCGGCATATTTATCGCCAAAGTGAGCTTCGATAACTTTATGTTTGTTGCAACGCTGTGTTTGCGATTCATCCATCGCTATTCCGGCTGAATGTAGGTCAATTCCTGGATTTCGGGAGCGCCCTCCAGCACATCGCGTTGTTGGAAAATATCGCCCAGTTTTTTGATGTATGAACTCTCGGCGTGCCTTTTGACTGCCTCGGAATCCAGGAAGCGTTCCATAATCGAATAGGTCTGTGCGTCTCGGGACGAACGTAGCAGGTCGCAATAAATATTGCCGGGCTCTTGTTTGCGAACTTCTGCAATCATGTCTTCCATCGCCCTTTCGAAATCAGCATTCCTCCCAAGCTTGACTTTGAATTTGATGAAAAACGCGTTCGCGTCGGGTGTTGACGGGGAGGCTGGGGCATTTGTGGATTGTTCTGTCATGTCTGTTCCTATCTAGTTAATCAATGGACGCAGATGCGTGGGCTGTTGCCAGAGCTTGCATGATGCCGACTTGTGATGGATCTGAAAAGCCAGTATATTGAGATCTAATCTATCTGTTTTTGAGATGAAGGAAGCCCATGCTCGATGGTGTCTCGTTAGATCAACTTCGAACTTTCATCGCTGCCGTCGATGAAGGAAGCTTCTCCGCAGCGGCCCGAAAACTCGGGCGCGTCCAATCCGCCGTCAGCGGATGGGTAGGCGGTCTGGAAGACCAGATTGGGGTGGTGCTCTTCGATCGCTCAAACCGATACCCGAAGCTCACACCGGAAGGTATTCTGTTGCTCGCGGACGCGCGCCACATTGTCGCCGGTGTGGATACGATGAAGGCACGTGCGAAGCTTATGTCATCGGGCGTCGAGGCAGAACTATCAGTGGTGATTGACGTTTTCTTTCCCACGGCCGCCATCAGCGCCGTCGCCAAAACCTTCTCAACTCAGTTCCCGTTGACTCCCTTGCGCCTGTTCGTAGAGGCCATGGGGGCAGCCCACCAACCTGTCCTCGACGGCCGATGCAGCATAGGCATTCTCACGCCGATACCGCAGACATTTCTTTCATTGGTCAACGAGCGGCTGGGTGAGTTGCCGTTGATTGCCGTCGCAGCACCCGATCATCCGCTTGCGGGCTTCGATCATCGGATTCCCAAGGAGGAGTTGGCGAAACACATTCAACTCGTGCTCACCGACCGGTCGGAGCTCACTGCGGGACGGGATTTCGGAGTCGCGTCGTCGACTACTTGGCGTATGGGCGATTTGTCGACCAAGCTCGCGTTCCTGAAGGACGGCGTCGGATGGGGAGGCATGCCAGCGCATCTGATCGAGAAAGAATTGGCCGAGGGAGCATTGGTTGTTTTGGATGTGGACGACATGCCGCGAACGGGCCATATGTTGACGATGTCCGCTTGTCATTTGCCTTCTCAACCTCCGGGGCCTGCAGGGAGGTGGTTTGTCGATCAGCTGAAGTCCGTTTGGCAGGGAGGCATCCAGAGCGACATTTTAAATGCGCCACCCACCATTTAGACTGGTAGTCGTCAACGGTCGAAAAAGACCGACGCCGCTAAGTCACGCAAGCAACGTCACACGCTAAAGCGATTGATTTTTCATCGAAACGGCCGCACTTGGCCGCATAATTTGCATCGAAAATGGCTAATCTCTAGCCGCCCTCCGCTCGGCCGAGTCGAGGAATAAAGTCACGGTGCTGAGCTGTTGATGGCGGATTTGAGGTTACTATTCGGCACGTGCATTTTGTGTACCAAGTATGAGCTAGTACAGCTTATCGAGCATATGTCATGCACGAATTTCTTGTGCTTGCCGTTGTTCGTCTAACGGTTTGCGTTGGATCTAGGCTCGTCAGCATTATTTTGCCTTCCTAAAGGAAGGTCCTGTACCAAAGCTCCCCCGGAACACTACCCTCCTCCTTGAAGGCAAGTCCCACATTCTCTAAAATTTTGCGCGACGCTCCGTTCTCACGCTGCACCCGCGCCCACAGTTCTTCGAAGCCGGCGGCCTTCGCAGCGCGCACGCTGTTGTCGGACAACTCCGATGCATATCCCTTTCCCCAGGCACTGACGAGCATGCCGTAACCGAGGTTCAGACGTTCGCGCTGGCCGAAGAAACGCAATCCAATTCCGCCAAAGCCGATGATCAGAGATGGATCGTCACCATGACACACAGTCCAGATGTCGAAGCCGCGTTTATCCCAATTACCAATATGGAACGCTATTGCGTCCACGGCCGCAGCATGATCGTGACAAAATCCTCGCTGATTGGTGGCGTTTGCCTTGGCATCCCCAAACACATCGAAATAGGCATCTACATCAGTGACCACTGGGCGCCGCAACACTAAACGTGCTGTATGTACCGTTGAAGGAAAAGCGTTAATAATCATGATCCGTACGCAGTGGCTCAAGGTGCGAATTTCTATTCACTCATAAACTTTATCCGGTCACTGTCCACCTGGCAACTTAAATAAATTTATACCTGACATTAGCTCTGTTCATAAAGTGGACCCGTCAGTCAAGACACTCTGCCAGTTAATTTACGCTGTGCCCATTTCCGCTTCTTCAGCTGCTCGGCGCTGTACCGGACTACTCTTTTCCTGCGGCGTCTCGTCTTCCTCGCCGAACCTGTCGACGATCAACTCACCTCCTCCAACCCCGGCGCTGTAGACCAGGCGCGGCGTCTGGTAGTCCAGCGACTGATGCGGCCGATCAGCGTTGTAAAACGCAAAATACTGCGCCAGGCCGGCTATCAATTCCGTCATGCTGGCGTAGTCCATCACATCAATTAAGTTTTGAAATGGAAAATATAGATTATAAAAAAACCCGCAAATATTTTTCACGATTAATGATCGGTAGGAAATTATGCTGTTAATAATTCAATCGTGACAATCCGATATGTTTTAGAAATAACGCTGTGCTACCATGATATTTCTCCATTGAAACACATCGTCGGGAGACAAGATGATTATCAGTTCCGCTACTACCAATCGCTTAACGGGCATAGGCGATAAGCAGGTTTCCGCCGATACCAATGCTGGCAAAACAAACGCCGCAGCATCCGCCAGTGTGTCATCTGAAACCCCGGCAAATTCATCCGTATCCAGCCTGGCGACGCAATTAGCCACCGCAGCGGCATATTCGGCTGCGAAGAATAAAGGATTGTCGGCTGGCCAGTTAGGCGATAAGGCGCGGGCAATGGTGGATCAGATCGTCGGCCAGGGCTACCAGCAATGGAAAGTCCGTAATGACCTTGAAATCCCGAAGGCAAGCGATGCGGAATCGCTTGCGCGCGCCAAGGCAGCGACGGCCTTTGTCAACGGCTCTTTCAAAGACAATGTGGGGAGCGAGCCTAATCCGTTTGCGGACTTGTCATCCGATCAGCTGGCAACTATTGCGTATGACGAATCCGGAACCTTCACGATTAACGAACGCCAGGCAGCCTGGCATGAATCTTATCGGCGAGAAGAGAATTTCCGTATTCAGACCGTCGCAAAAATGGGCCAGGAATACAAGACGACCGGAAAATTAACCAATTATTTCCAGGACATTTTGGATAATTATGAACAGCTGCCATTAATGGAACAAGTTCAATATCCCAAAAATTATGTCACCGAATTAAAAGAAAAGATCAAACGCGATTTTAACTATCGTGACACCGTTGCTCTGGGAGGTTCAGAACAAGATTGGATCACGGCAGCCAAGTCGTTTTTGCGTCCAGTGCTGGATTCCTCCAGCATGTCAAAGCAGTTATGACATCGCGCCGCAATGCCAATTAATCTCACGCTTATGACGATTTGTTCGTCGTGGAGGAATTTAACCAGTCCGCGACGATGGTTTTTACTTTGTCGGGTAGTTGGCTCACGCCGTTGTTTTGTTTCGTTTGGCGATCCAGCAGGGACAGCAGATCCTGAATATCCGGCTGTCCGTTTGCTGATGGTGGCTTTTGGTTGGCCGCCGCCAATTCAGGTGTACGCCAGTGTCCGACGCCATTGACGCTGACATAGTCCGCCTCCGGAACCACGAGTTGCACGTCGTCTGAAACGGTGGTTACCAACTTATTGGCATCCGCATTGTAGGCGGCAAGCGGCGCGGCGGAGCTGGCTCCTGCGGTAGCCGCGCCCTGAGGCGATTGCGTCGAGAAGACATTGACCATGCGTTCCAGGAAAGCATAGTTCGCGGCATGACCGCCGGTGACCATCTCGGACTGGATAAAACCCTGGTCGATCGTGGTTTGGGACAATGCAGCGCTGGCCTTGATTCTGTCGATAATCTGCTGGTTATCTGCGGACTGCGACACGGTACGGGCATGTCCCTCCAGATCGTACTGTCCCGAAGATCCTGTTGCGGTGCCAAATTTTCGATAGCCGCCCAAGTCGCCAGCCAATGCATCGACATGCTTGAGATCTATGCCATTGTTCTGGGCATATTCATACATGTTTGCCAGCATTTCCCGGTCATCTGTCGTGAGATACCGGTTGAGGGAAGTAACATTACTCTCCTTCGCTTCGACCCGCCCGGTGTAAGTGGACGCATCCTCCCCAAACAAACGCGAGAGCATCAAGGCCTGGCCACTGAGCGTAACGCTATCGGAACGCGTGGCGGTGGCTTTTGCTGCTGCTGACGTATCGACCGCGTTTTCGCCGGTTTTAGGCGTCGTCTTCGTGGAAATCTTTCCTTCGTTGATGAAGTTTGCCGAAAGAGAATTAACCGAATTCATTTTTTTTCACCTGCTTTTAGTAAAGGCACAGCTGTATGTAACGATAACTTTATCCTAAGTCAGAGGAGGTGTGTACGGGCTGTGACTAGGGTGATATCTGCGCTCTCTTGGTGAAGCTGTTGGGGGCGCTGGAGAAACCGGCGGCTTCAACTTATTTTCTCCCGCCATATTGACTCTGTGTGACTGCTGTCGCATCATTGCTAGTATAGTCACATACCGAGTCATCCATGTCCGTCCCTTCCATTACCGAACTGAGCCTGTTGAAGGCTTTATGGCGCCAGCAGCCGCTGAGTGCGCGCGAAATCCACCAGCAAGTCGAGGCTGAACTCGGCTGGTCGTACTCATCGACGCGCAAGACGCTGGAACGCATGCTGGAAAAAGGCATGGTGAACCAGCACCTGGTGCATGGCGTCCAGGTCTACCAGGCCGTGCTGGAAAAGGTCGACACGCTGGCCGCGTTTGCGCGCGACTTCGGCAAGCGCGTGATGGAGATGGATACGCCGCTGCCAGTCACCATGTTCACCGGCAGCAAGCTGGTGGACGAGCAGGAACTGACCCAGCTCGAGCAATTGCTGCAGAACTGGCCCGACGACGCGGACGAATCTCAGCAATGACCGGCTTCGATATCATCCTGGTCCGCCTGCTGCTCGCTGCTGCGGGTTCGCTGGCGGCCGGCGGTGCGGTCTGGGGTGTGGCCCTGCTGTGCCGCAGATATCTGCCGGCACTGGCCCAGCAGCGTTCGCTGTGGCTGCTGGGCCAGATCGCGGTCGCGGTGGTGTTTGCCGCCATGCTGCTGCCGACCACGCAACGGTTGCGGGTAGTGCCCGTGATCGAGATGAACGAGGAGGCGCCGTCGCCTATGCCGGCGGCGTCCGCATCGCCGCAAGCCAATACCACCGTGACGCCAGCGGCGGACCTGACGCCCGCCGCGCCGGCCTTCTCCTGGCATACCTGGCTGCGCGATGCTGCGCGCGCCTGGCTGCTGCTTTACCTGCTCGGCCTTGGCCATGCCGTGTGGCGCTGGCGCCGTGCCCAGCGCTGGCTGGAGGCGCTGGCCGCCAGCGGCAGTCCGTTGGATGCCGCGGCGCATGTGCCGCTGCCTGATGTGATTGAAGTCGCCGCGCCGATTTCGCCCATGCTGCAAGGCTTGCGCAAGCCGCGCCTGCTGCTGCCGCGCCATCTGCGCACGTTCGATCCCCTGCAACAGCAGTTAATCGTCGAACACGAGCTGACCCACTGGCGCCGTCATGACCTGTGCTGGAGCGTGGCCGCATTCGCTTTGCAAAGCCTGTTCTGGTTCAATCCCTTCATGCGCCTGCTGCGTGCGCGCCTGGGCTGGGCGCAGGAATTTGGTTGTGACCGCGATGTGCTGCGCGGCCGTCCGCCCGCCGAGCGCAAAGCCTATGCGGCGGCCCTGGTGGCGCAATTCAAACTGCAACTGCGCCCCGCCGATATGGCGCTGGCCTTTGGCGCCAGCGATGCAGGCGCCCACGCACCGACGCTGGCGGCACGCATCAGCCTGATTCGCACGCCAACTACGGAGCGTCGCCGCTGGCCGCGCTGGCTGGCGTTGGCCAGCCTGACGGCGGTCGCCGTGATTAGCGTGGCGTTGCAACCGGCGCTGGGCTGGCGCAGCGCCGAGGTGCAGGACGCGTCTGCCGGCGCGGCGCTGGCGCTGGATTGCACGGTGATGGTGGATGCCGCCAACGGCGCTTCGCTGGTGCGCGAGGGAACGTGCGGCGAGCGCGTCACGCCGGCCTCGACATTCAAAATCGCCATCAGCCTCATGGGCTTCGACAGCGGCGTGCTGCGCGATGAGCATGCGCCCTACCTTCCCTACCAGGAAAGCTATGCGTCCAGCAATCCATCCTGGCGCCATGGCACCGATCCGGCCGGCTGGTTGCGCGAATCCATCGTCTGGTACTCGCAGCAGGTGACGTCGCAGCTGGGCGCCGGCAGCGTGCGCAACTATGTGCAGTCGTTTGAATACGGCAACCGCGACATCGCCAGCGTGGCGGGCGTGGACGATGCGGTGGCGTTCTCCGAACTCAGCCCGACGCTGCGGATTTCCGCGCTGGAACAGGCAGCCTTCCTGCGCAAGGTGGTGAACCGCAGTCTGCCCCTGTCGGCGCACGCATACGAGATGACGGCGCGCCTGCTCAAGCTCGATCAGCCGGTGAATGGCTGGGAGGTCTACGGTAAAACCGGCACGGCCGCCGTGCGCCTGCCGGATGGCAGTGAGGATCAGGCACAGGATATCGGCTGGTTCGTCGGCTGGGCCGTCAAAGATGGCCGCACGGTGGTGTTTGCCCGGCTGTTGCAGCATCCGGTCGAGGCTGACCTCTATGCCGGCCGGCAGACGCGTGACGCCTTCCTGCGCGAACTGGCGCAACGCGTATTGTGATGCGTGCGCGGCTGGCGTTGTGCGGCCTGGTCGTGCTGCCAGCGGCGGTCCATGCCGGAGACGATCCGGTAACGACCAGCGTGACGGTCGCGGCAAAAAAACCGCTGGTCGTCAAACTGCCGGATAAAACGGTGTATGACGTCTCCAACATGCCGCGCGCGGAAAACGGCACCGCCCAGGACGTTCTGCAATCCACGCCGGAAGTGTCGGTGACTGCCGATGGCAGCATTGCCGTCAAAGGCAATTCCCAGGTCACGGTGCTGGTGAATGGCAAGCCAACCGCCATCACGTCCGGCGCGGGCGACGAGCGGGCGCTGGCGCTACAGACCATGAGCGGCGCCGACATCGCCAGCATTGAAGTCATCACCAATCCCTCCGCCGCCTACAACGCCAATGGCGGTGCGATTTTGAATATCGTCATGAAGCGCAACCGCAAGCCTGGCGCGCACGCCCGGTGGCGGGCAAGCACAAGCAGCCAGGGACTGTGGAATGCGGGCGCGGACGGCGACCTGACCCGGGACCGGCTGAGCGTGCATGGCAGCGCCGCCCTGCGCCATGACGGTACGCTGAAAATCCGCCAGTCCGCAGTGGACTGGCATAACCCTGTCAGCGGTCAATCCGGACAAACGCGGCAGGCATCGGAAGTGTTTGTCCATCGTGTCGTCGCCAGCGCCGCATTGGGCGCCGACTATGTGTTGAGTGAGACTGACGGCCTCAGCCTGTCAGCGCGGCGCAATACACGCCGCTCACGTCCGGTTTTCGACGTGCTCAACGACAATCTCACGGAAGCGGCTGAAACCGTTTATCACCGCATCTCCAATGGCCCCAACGAGCAAAGCGATCACAGCGCCAGCCTCAGCTACAACCACCAGGACAGCGGCGCCGCGCTCAAGGCCATGCTTCAGCACAGCGATACCACGGGCCTCATCGACAAGTCCTACCGCGACGTCTTTATCGCACCGCTGCGCGCCACCGACTACAGCCGTGGCACGACCAGGTCGGCGCGCCGTCTCAATCAGGCCACGCTTGACTGGAGCCGTGCTGGCGAACACGGCCAGTCGGGCCTGGGGCTGGATATCCAGGACAAGATTGACGATCTGTCCAACTATCAGGCCGCAGTCGATCCGCTCACCGGCGCCGAAACGCCCGATCCCAACACCACCAATGGCTACACGGTGGACACCCGCCTCGGTGCGGCATATCTGACACAACAGATCCGCCAGGGAAAATGGGAAGTGCTGCTCGGCGGGCGTGCCGAGTTGATGCGGCTGCAAGTCCATCCGGCGCAGCGCCAGATGCAGACGCAGCACTGGCGGGCATTCAATCCCAGCCTGCACCTGCAATATGCGTACAGCGAAAAAACCGATGTGACACTGAGCTACCGCCGCAGCCTGCAAATGCCGGATGCGCTGGATCTCAGTCCCTACACGACCTATGTCGATGCGCAAAATCTGAGCCGTGGCAATCCTCTGCTGAGGCCGCAGCGCCTGTCGTCACTGGAGATAAGTGCGGATACGGCAGGGCCGCAAGTCAGCAGCAACTTCGGCGCCTTCTACCGCGCCAGCAGCGATACGGTGACGGACGCCCGCAGCTTTGCCGACAACGTGCTGATGACCACCCGGCAGAATGGCGGCCGGGCGCGCTCTGCGGGTGTCACCGGTTCGCTTGACTGGAAGCCCGGCGGGGCGCTGAGTGCGGGTGTGGACGGCGGCGTCTACCGCGTGATGTTGTCCACACCCGACCTGGCCGGCATGGTGCGGCAGAGCGGCCTTGCCGCGTACGGCAATGTCCGGGCCGGCTATCAGCTTGGTTCGGATAAGCTGGCGCTCGATGCCCATGTGCAGTCGGCCGGCATCACGCCGCTAGGCCGGTATGGCGCCAGCAGCAGCGTGAACCTGAGCTGGCAACGGCAGTTGAGCAAGACGCTGAGTCTGACCGTCAACGCCAACGATCTTTTCGACGGCAGCAAACGCAGCTATCGCACCCATGCCAGCACCTTCCGCCAGGCTGGCTACGACCATTTCGTCGCCCGCCGTCTCTACGTGGGCGTCACCCAAAAGCTGGAGTGACGCGCGCTGGATTACTGAGGCACAGCGAAGAAAGAGATGTTGGTCGTTGGCGTGCCCATGACCGCTACCGCTTGCACCAGATTGCTGCTGTTATTCAGCTGACTGGCGTTATCCAGTACAAACGCAGTTGCGCCAGAGCCGGTATACAAACGGTCATTGGCGGTGTCGATCGTGAGGACCGGGATGCCCCTCGCCGTCGGCAGGGCAAGCGATGTGACAGCTGGGCTGCCGACGGCAGTGCTTGCGCTGTTCAGGATATGGACTTTGCCATCGCCAACCAGATAAAGACGATCGCGGCTGCTATCCAGCGCAAGGTTGTTGACATAAGTTGGGACCGCGAACCTACGCGTGATCGGGGTTTCGCCCCTGGCGGTATCAATGTGCTCCATCACGCCGATCTCGGTGGGGCTGCTGCAGCATAAAGGCAGGGCATACAGCACATTGCGTTTAAAATCCAGCGTAATGCTGTTGCCAAAGATGGGGCCGGAAATGATGCGCGACGGCGTGACGGTGCCGTTGATTTTGCTGGCTTGCTCAAACACGGCAACGGCGCCATTGAGTCTGGCCTTCATGCCGATGTAGAGACGGTCGTTGGCCTTGTCCAGGAATACACGCTGCACAAAAATCAGGCCGCTGACATCGGGATTGATGGTGCGTGCAGGTTTGATTGTTCCATCCAGTTTGCTTGCGTTGGCGTACACGTCGATTTTGTTCAGCGCGGCCACATATAACTCATCACGGGCGCCGTCAAACGCGCCGTCCAGCCACTGGGTGGTATCACTGGTGAAAATTTTGGCGCTCAACGCGCCAGGCTTGGGCGTTAGCGTATCGATGGCGGCCAGTTTGTAATTGCCGGTATCGCCGACGAATACCATATTGCCGGAGACGACAGGCCCCGGCCCCACACCGGCATTGTTGCCGCCAGCGCTACCACCACCACCACCGCCGCAGGCGGACAAAGCGAGAAGACCAAGAGAAAGCAGAGCAGATTTCAGACGCATAAAAATTAAAGTATTAGGAATAATAATTATTATATATTAAGTTTCCTTGTGGAATTAATTTTTAGCTCACCACCCTAAGCGGCTGGCAACTATGGACCGCCGAGCTTCAAACCGTCAGTGCTGCACCTGCCGGCTGCCGATCAGGTCAGTTGCTGGTCCTTGTGTTCGCGCACCGCGTCCCACAGGGCGGTTTCGGCGCGGGCGCGCTGGGCCGCTTCCCAGGTGCGTTCGACGGTCTCGCGCTGGAGCGCGGTTTCGCGTGCGGTCCAGATGCGCGGCGTTGCCGACGCCACCACCAGCGACCAGTACGATTCGTCATCTTTCTGTAGCGGGATCGCGATGACTGAGGCAATGTCCATCGCCGCAAAGGCGGCCTTGCTGCGCGCGCACAGCAGGTCCGACAGCGCCACATCGGCTACGCTGTAGGTCAGGCCCGCTTCCAGCATCAGGATGGCCTCGTTGAAATCAGCGTAGCTGTACATACCCGCATTGCTGTGGCCGCCACTGCGGATGTATTCGGAACGGATGATGCCGATGCCTTCCTGGCGGCGCAGCTCGTCAAAATACACACGGTCCGCGCCTAGCTCTTCGCCCAGGATGCGGGCCGCGGCGACTTGGATTTCCACCGCATCGCTGAGCGGCCGCAGGCCGTCCGCCAGCTTGAGCAGAAAGGTTTGCCGCTCCGCGCTTTCCAGCAAGTCATCGACCGCGCGGCGCTGTACGGTGATGTCGCTGGCAGCGCCGAACCATTTGACGATTTCGCCCTGGTCGTCGCACAGTGGAATGGCGCGCGTGAATACCCAGCCGCTGGTGCCGTCGAGACGGACGATGCGGTGTTTCAGTTCAAACGGCGCACGCGTGGCAATCGCTGCATGGATCGCGGCCCACAACTGCGCCTGTTCGTCCTGCGGAATATAGGCTTCCATCCAGTTGCTGCGCGGGGTGTCCGTGCTGACGATAAAATCCTTGCCTTTGAGCGAACGCATGACCAGCCAGTCGGCGCTCATTTCATACACCATCTCAGAGGTGGCGCTGATGAAGGTGCGCAGTTTTTCCTCCGATGACAGCAGCGCCGCTTCCGAACGCTTGCGTTCCGTGATGTCAAAGAAAGTCAGCACCACGCCCACCAGCTGCTGCTGCTGGGTGTGATACGGCAGGACACGCGCCACCAGCCACAAACCTGATTGGGTGCGGATTTCCCGTTCGATCGCGTCACTGCCGTTCAACAGCTGCTGGACGTCGTCCTGCAGCGCGGGATACACCAGATCATTGCGCAGATCGCTCAGCGCGCGTCCGACGTCGGCTGGAATCAGCCGGAACAGGTCCAGCGCGCGCGGCGTGTAGCGCATGATTCTCAGCTCGCGGTTCAGAAACACCATCGGAATCGCGGCTGCATTCATCAGGTTGCTGAGGTCGGTATTGCTCTGCTCCAGCTCGTCGATTTTCCCGCTCAGCTCCAGATTGACGGCCGACAGTTCCGCGTTCATCGAGCGCAGCTCCTGGCGGTTGATTTCCAGCTCTTCCAGCGTGGCATGCAGTTCCTGGGTGATGCGCTGCAGCGGCTGCTGCGGCTCCGTGCCGTGCAGGCGTTGCTGCAGCAGTGCCAGCTGTGCCTGCAGCTGATGCAGCCGGGCTTCCTCTTTCACGCGCAAGGCCTGGCCGTGTACGTTTTGCTCCATGAGTAGCGAACGTTGGATATGGTTGGTTCTTGACGGCTGTGGTTGCTGTGGCGCGTTGCGGCGGTAGATGCGGTATTTGCGGTCCAGCGGCTGGAAGGTGCTGCTGACGCCCAGCAGACCTTCGGCCAGTCCGAGGAACAGCAGGCCGTGCTGTTCCAGCGAAAAATTAAACACCTCGATCATGTGTCGTTGCGCGTCGCGGTTGAGATAGATGAACAGATTGCGGCAGCAGATCAGGTCAATGTGGCTGAACGGTGGATCGCGCACCACATCATGTTCGGCAAACAGCACGATCTGGCGCAGCTCACGCTGCACGCGGTAGCAGTTGACTTCCTGGTGAAAGAAGCGGTTCAGGCGCTGCACGCCCACGGTCTCGGCGACGCTGGCCCGGTAGCATCCGCTGCGCGCTGTTTCAATCGCGGCCGTATCCAGGTCGCTGCCAAATACCTGAATGCCGGGCGGGTGCGGCAAGGTCTGTGCGTATTCCAGTAGCAGGATAGCGATGGAATACGCTTCTTCGCCGGTGGCGCAGGCGGGCACCCAGACGCGCAGAAAATCCATTTCGCCCTTGCCCTCGAACAGCTGGGGCAGATGGCTGGCCAGTGCCGCAAAGGCGTCGGCGTCGCGGAAAAATCCGGTCACCGACACCAGCAGTTCGCGCACCAGCGCCGCCGGTTCGGCCGCGTCCGCCGCCATCAGGGCCAGGTAGCTGGCGTCGTTTTTCATGTCGGTCAGCGCGATCCGCCGGCGCAGGTGCCGCAGCACGATGTTCTGTCGAAAACAGGAAAAATCATGGCCGGTGCGCTGGTGCAGGCACTGGACCACGTCGCGCACCAGTGCCGCCTCCCTGGTGGTCAGCCTGGCCGTGTGGTTGCCTTCCAGCGCGAGCGGCGGCGATGGTTGGCGCAGTACCGCACTGAGCTGGAAGTGGGCGAACAGCCGTGCCGGCATCTCTGCCACGCGCAACACGGCGTGCACACAACCGGTGGCGATGGCCGCGCACGGCATGGTGCTTTGCGTGGCTTCTTCCGGGTCTTGCACCAGCACCAGGCCGCCGGCATCGCTGATCTGCTGCAGTCCGGCAGCGCCGTCGGCATCCGCACCGGACAGCAAAATACCGGCGATGGGGCCTTGCGCCGACACTGAGATTGAAGCAAACAGCATATCAATCACGGCCACGCGGTCATGTTGCGAGGTGACCTGCAGCCGGCTGCCGCGCTGGGTCAGCTTGCGTCCAGGCGTAATCACATACACATGGTTGGGTTCGATAAGCTGGCGGTTCTTTGCGCGCATCACGGGCAAGCCGCAGCGCCGCTGCAGCAATTCCGGCAGCAGGCTTTCCTCCTTGGCAGCCAGATGCACCACCACAATGAACGCCATGCCGCTATCGTGCGGCAGCAGTTCAAAGAATTGCATGAGCGCGTCCAGACTTCCGGCGGAGCCGCCGAGCGCAACCAGTGGAGGCATAGCGGGCTTCCGTGAAGGGGTAAGCTATCCATCATGCGCGCTAAATGGGCAACTGGCAAATTTGATTTGCCGCCTCACACCGGGGGAACTTACATCTGGCGGAAATGGTGCAGGTAGTTGCGGCTGACGGGCAGGGTTTCCGCTCGTCCACGCAGATGCAGCTCGGCGGTTTCGTTGAGGCCGCGTACCACCTCGCGCACGCAGGCCAGGTTGACGATGACCGCGCGGTGGGTTTGCACAAAGCGCGCTGGGTCGAGTTCCTCGCTGAGTTCGCGGATGGTTTTGCGTATCAGCGCTTCACCCTCCTCCCAGGCGACCAGCGTGTATTTTTCTTCGGCGCGCAGGAAGTGCACCTGATCGACGGGAATCAGGCGTACGCTGTTGCCGACCGAGGCCTTGATCCACTGCAGCCAGGCGCGGGGCGGCACGTGCTGTGCCAGCTGCTGCAGCACCGCGTCCAATGCACCGCTGGCCTGGTTGCGGGTGCGCAGGCGCTGCACCGTGTCGGCCAGGCGCGCGCTGTCGATGGGCTTGATGAGGTAGTCGATGGCGCCCTGCTCGAACGCCTGCACGGCGTACTGCTCGTAGGCCGTGACGAACACGATGTGCGCACGCCGCCCCATGGCGCGCGCGGCGTCGATGCCGTTCATGCCCGGCATGTGGATGTCGAGGAAGACGATGTCGGGCTGGTGCTGGTCGAACAGTTCCAGGGTTTCCGGGCCGTTGCGCGCATCGGCGACCAGCTGTAGTTCCGGCCACAATTGTGCGAGGTGGCTGCGCAGGCGTTCGCGCAGCAGCGGCTCGTCGTCGGCGATCAGTGCAGTGACAGGTTTCATGCGGTTTTTTCCGGAGTAAAGTGCAGTTCGACGCGCACCCCATGGGGCGTTTGTTCATGCAGATCGAGGTGGGCGTCGGCGCCGTAAAACCCTTGCAGCCGCAGGCGCAGATTGGACAGGCCGGTGCCGGGCTGCGCGGTTTCCGCCATGCCGGCGCCGGTGTCGCTGACCCACAGCACGACCTTGCCGTCGATGCCGCGCCTGCCGTTGACCTCGATGCTGCCGCCCGTCATGCTGGGATCAATGCCATGCTTGACGGCGTTTTCCACCAGCGTCAGCAGCGCCATCGCGGGGAAGCGCATGGTGGCCAGCTCAGGCAGGCTGGCGACGTTGAAGTGCAGCCGGTCCGGCATCCGCAAGTGCATCAGTTCCAGGTAGGTGCGTACCAGTTGCAGCTCGGTTTGCAGTGTGGCGTCGCTGTCGTTGAGGCGTGGCATGGCCGCGCGCAGGTAGGCGATCAGATGCCGCAGCACCGGCCCGGCGTTGCTGGAACCCGAGGCCACCAGTGCCTCGACGTTGGCCAGCGTGTTGAACAGAAAATGCGGTTCGATCTGCGATTGCAGCAGGCGCAGGCGGGCATCCAGCAGCTCGCGTTCCAGCCGGTTTTTTTCCAGTTCCGCTTGCAGACGGTCGGCGCGCTCGGCGTGCCTGCGTTCGCTGCGCATGGCAACCAGCGACATCACCAGGCCAAACACCAGCCCGACGATGGCCATGAAGATATGGCCGGTCAGCGTCTGGGTTTCGCTCAGGTAGTTGAGTACGTTGGCGCCCTGTGCCAGGAAGGCCGTGGTCAGCGATGCCAGCGGTGCCATCAGTGCGATGGCCAGCAGGCGGGCCGCGCTGCGCGACAGCCACGCCGGACGCAAGGGCGCGGCGGCGGAATACGCCAGCAGCAGGCAAATGCCGACAAACCCGACGCGGCTGATGACGATGGAAAACGGCGTGCGCGTCAGCAGATGCAGCAGCCATGACAGCAGCAGCACGACCGTCGCGACGATCAGCGCCTGTCGTTTGGTGGGCAGCAAGGTAGTGAGGGATGCGGAACTCATGCGGCCACGATAACCGCAATGCGACCGTCGTTCAAGCCCCGAAAACCGTGCTTCGTCGCACCGCTGGCGGCGCTGTCTTGCAGACAGCGGCCACGGCTCGCTATCGTGGTGTCAGCACAACTCCAGCACAACCACACCAAGGAAAACAACATGACTTACGCGGTACGACTCTGGTTCCTCGCCACCATCGCGGGGCAGCTGATGTTTGGCATGTACGTGGCAGCCCTGTACGGCGGCGCGGCGCTGCATGGCGACCTCAACGGCTGGAATGCGGTAATGACGCATGGCTATGTCGATGGTCAGCGCCTCGGCAATGCGGCCACGGGCGCCCACCTGCTGATGTCGGCCATCATCATGCTGGGCGGCGCCCTGCAGCTGATACCGCAGCTGCGCAGCATGGCGCCCGTGTTCCACCGCTGGAATGGCCGGCTGTATGTGGCTTGCGCGGTCGCGGCCGGCCTCAGCGGCTTGTACATGCTATGGTTCCGTGGCACGGTGGGCGACACGGTGCAGCATCTGGGCACCAGCCTGAATAGCGTGCTGATCCTGGTGTGCGCGTTTCTGGCGGTGCGCCATGCGCTGGCCCGGGATTTTGCCGCACACCGCCGCTGGGCCTTGCGGCTGTTTCTGTGCGTGAGCGGGGTCTGGTATTTCCGCATCGGCCTGATGTTCTGGCTGGCGGTGAACGGCGGCCCGGCCGGCTTCGATATCAAGACGTTTACGGGACCATTCCTGAGCTTCCTGTCCTATGCCCAGTACCTGCTGCCGCTGGCCGTGCTGGAGCTGTATCTGCGGCGCGTGCGCGGCACGGCGGTACTGGTGGCATTGTCGGCCGTGGTGACGGGCGTGGGCGGCGTGGTTGCCACCATGGGCATGTGGCTGCCGCGCATGTAGCTCAGTGCAGCGGAGCTTCTTCGGGCCGCAGCGTCAGCACGCGCACGCCGTTGTGGGTGACGGCGACGGTGTGCTCGAACTGCGCCGACAGCTTGCCGTCGCTGGTCACCACGGTCCAGCCGTCGTCTTCCGTGTGGACGGCGTGGCGGCCCTGGTTCAGCATGGGCTCGATGGTGAATACCATGCCTTCGCGCAGGATCAGCCCGGTTTTCGGGCGGCCCCAGTGCAGCACCTGCGGCGGCTCGTGCATTTCACGGCCGATGCCGTGGCCGCAAAAATCCCGCACCACCGAGTAGCCGTTGCGCTGTGCGTGGCGCTGGATCGCGTAGCCGACGTCGCCAAGCTGGGCGCCGGGACGCACGGCGTTGATGCCCTTCCACATGGCTTCGTACGTGGTCTGCACCAGGTGGCGGGCCGGGGCCGAGACGTCGCCGACCAGGTAGGTCTTGCTGGAATCGGCAATGAAGCCGTGCTTTTCCAGCGTGATGTCGAAATTGACGATGTCGCCGTCCTGCAGGATATCGGTGGCGCACGGCACGCCGTGGCACACCACGTTGTTGCGCGAGGAATTCAGCGCATAGGCGTAGCCATACTGCCCCTTGCTGGCCGGACGCGCGCTGAGCTGGTGGACGATGAAGCTGTCCACCATGTCGTTGACCTGCAGGGTGGACATGCCGGCCAGGCTGAACTGGTCCAGATAGCTGAACACGCTGGCCAGCAGCTTGCCCGCCTCGGCCATCAGCGCGATTTCTTCCGGCCGCTTGGTCATGCCGCCAGCCCCCGCAGCGCCTGTGCCTCCACGCCGGCCGCCTGCAATTCGCGCGCGATGATTTCGTTGAAACTCAGCGTGGGGCTGATTTCCGCCAGCATGCCAATCTTGATCCAGAACGCCGCCTGCGCATTGATGGAGCGGCAAGCCACGGCGCTGGCCTTGCGGATCTGGTCGTGCAGTTCGTCGTCGATGTTTACGATGCCCATGTTTTATCCTGTATATGAAACGTATACGAATCATATATGGATTGACTGCACACTGCAAGCTGAGGCGAAACAGCAAGACCTCGCGTTTCGCGGCGCTGGCCTGAGCGCGAGCGGTGTGCTGTCCCGCTGCGCTTACAATATGCGCATGGTAGACAGACGACAAATTCTTACGCTCGCGGCGGCCTACAGCCTGGCGCCTAACGCTCAGGCGGCAGCGCCCCGGCAGCTGCACATGGTGACTGCGCATCTGCCGCCGCTGGTGCTGGAAAACAGCAGCCGGCCGGGAGCGCTGATGGAAATGGTGCGCGAGCTGTGCCGGCGCTTGAAACTGGCGCCGAAGACGCAATTCATGCCGTGGCGGCGCGCGCTGTTTTTGACCACGACAATGCAGGCCACGGCGATTTTTCCGCTCACGCGCCTGGCAGAACGCGAAGCGCAGTTCCGCTGGCTGGCGCCGCTGTACGAAGAACATTTCGGCTTTCTCGCGCTGCGTCAGGGCAGTTTCGATCTGGCCCATGTGCAGGACATGAAGGCCAAGCGCATTGCCCTGCTGCGCGGCGCCGGGCAGGCCGCCATCCTGTCCGAGCTCGGGTATCACAACTTGGTGGAAGCGGCCTCGGTGGACGAGGTGCACCGCTTCCTGCTGGGCGGCATGGCGGACGCCGCTTTTGGCGAGCGCAACATCATCCGCGCCTCGCTGAAAAGCCATGGCGGTGGCGAACAATTCGACGTCAGCGCGCCGGTGCGCAACACCACTGCCTGGCTGGCCGGTTCGCTGGATTTCACCGAAGATGAAGCCCGCGCGTTCCAGCGCGCCATGGACGCGATGGCGGCCGACGGCAGCAAGCGCCGCATCCTCAGCCGCTATGGCCTGGCTTAGCAAATTTTATTACAAAAAATAACAAATTAACTTCCTGTTAAGATAGCATTAATGCAATCATGCAATGTTATCTTTTTGAAAGGAAGTGCGATGTTGAAGCCAGTATTGTTTGCCTTGTTTGTTGCCTGTGGTTTGGCCGGTTGTGCGGACATGGGGACGACGGAAACCACCCAGCCGGCGCCGATGCAGTCGGCTTCTGCCGAGCAGGGGCAACGCTGCTCCGTGGAAGAACCATCGACCGGGCAACGGGTCGGTAAGAGAACCTGCCGCTAAGGTTGCGTCAGACCTCGCTCCACTGCCGCAGCAGGTTGTGGTAGTGGCCCGTGAGGCCGACCATTTCGGGGCAATCGCCCAGCCTGGCGCGCAGGCTCTGGATGTTCTGGTCCAGCTCCAGCAGCATGCTGCGGCGCATGTCGTCGCGCACCATGCTCTGGGTCCAGAAGAACGAACAGATGCGGGCGCCGCGCGTGACCGGCTCGACGCGGTGGATGCTGGTTGAGGGATACAGGATCAGATCGCCGGCCGGCAGCTTGACCTCATGCTCGCCATACTGGTCGGTGACGATCAGTTCGCCGCCGTCATATTCCTCCGGGTCGCATAAAAACAGCGTGGACGAGACATCGGTGCGTACCCACTGCCCCGTGGCCGGAATGCGGCGCATCGAGCCATCGATGTGGGCGCCGTAGTGCTCGCCGCCGGCATAGCAGTTGAACAGCGGCGGGATGGTGCGCAGCGGCAGCGCGGCCGAGAAGAACAGCGGATTGCCAGCCAGCGCAGTGAGGATGATCTGGCCCAGCTCCAGGCCCAGCGGCGAGGTTTCCGGCAGCTGGCGGTTCTGCTTGACCTTGGCGCCCTGCGTGCCCACGGTCGCGCGGCCATCCACCCAGTGCGATTCGTCCAGGCGGCGGCGCATGTCGGCGACCTGTTCGCGGCTCAGTACGCCAGGGATATGCAACATCATGGTGAAACTCCTTAAAGCAAAAAAGCCCCGCCGGTGAGGGCGGGGCCAGCAGCCGGAATCGGGGACCGGTGCTTAGAACTTGAAGTTCGCGGTCAGGCTGCCCGAACGCGGGGCGCCTGGGGTGTAGCGGTAACCGGACTTGTTGATCGCTTGCACGTAGTTCTTGTCGCCCAGATTGTACACGTTGAGACGCAGGTCAATGTGCTTGTTGATCGGGTACGACGCCATGGCGTCAAACACCCAGTACGAATCGGCGTAGGCCGGGGTGCCGACGGCGCCGTCGGTGCCGCGTGCCAGCTTGTCGCTGAAGCGCGCGCCGCCGCCGATCTGCAGGCCGAACGGCAGGGTGTACGAGCTCCACGCGGTGAACGACTGCTTAGGCGTGTAGGTCAGCTGGTTGTCGCCGCCGGCGGTGACGATCTTGCCCGACTCGACGCTGGTCGACTGGTGCACATAGCCGGCGCTGATCAGCCACTTCGGCAGGATCTCGCCGGTGATGCTCAGCTCGATACCTTGTACGCGCTTCTTGCCGGTCTGGTAGTACTTGGAATCCACCGGATCCTGTTCCACCTCGTTTTTCACTTCCGTGCGGAACAGCGCGCCGGCCAGCGACAGCTTCTGGCCCAGCAGGTCCCACTTGCTGCCCACTTCGTAGTTGGTGGTCACTTGCGGATCGAAGTTCGGGTTGGCGGCGCTGCTAGGCGAGGTGCTCAGCGCAAAGTTGGCGCTGCCTGGCGGCGCTTTCGACGAGGCCACCAGCGCGTACACGCTGCTGTCCTTGGTTGGCTTGTACAGCGCCGACAGTTTGCCGTTGATCAGGTTGTCCGAGGCTTCGATGTTGCTGCCCACCAGGGTGCCGAGTGGAATGGTTTGCGGCGTGGTAGCGGCCTGTACGGTGATCGCGTTGTAGCTGGTGTTGTAATGGTCGACCCGCACGCCGCCATTGAAGATCCACTGCTCGCCGAATTTGACGGTGTCAAACGCGTACACGCTCTGGGTATTGGTGGTCCCTTCGCTGCGGCCGCCGTTGCGCTGCAGGTTGACCTGGGCCGCGCTGATCGGCGTGTTCGGGTTCGGATGGTAGATGCTGGTCGCTGGCAGGCCGATGGTGGCCGCTGGCGCGATGTTGGCATAGGTGTAGTTGACCTGCTTCTCGTTGGTCAGTTCCAGGCCGCTGACCACGGTGTGCTTGAACGCGCCAGTGGTGAAGTCGGCGGTCAGCGTGGTCTGGTTGGTCAGGATTTCGTTGAGCTGATCCTTGGTGGTCAGGTTGGTGCGCGCCATGGTCCAGTTGTCCGGATTGGTGCTGGCAACGTTGGCGTTGAGGTTGGTGTTGGTGGCCATGAACGAGGTCAGCAGGTAGTCCTGCTTGGTCTTGCCATAGCGCGTGGTGTTGACCAGCTTGGCGCCACTGGCGAAGTCGTGCTCAACCTTGACGGTAGCCATGTCAGCCTTGACGTTGTCGTGGTCCAGCACCGAGCCGTAGAAGTTCTTTGGATCGACCGGCTTGGCGCCTGCCATGAACGCGAAGCTCTTGGCCGGAACGGCTGGACGGGTCGGCGTGGCCGCAACCGCTGCGATGTCCGGCGGTGGGGTCCAGCCTGGCAGGCCGATGGTCAGCACGCCACCGTCAGGAATATTGTCCTGCTTGACGTGGAACAGGTTCAGGTAGACGCGGGTGGTCGAGTTCAGGCCGAACGCCAGCGACGGTGCGATGCCCCAGCGCTTGGCCTTGATGAAGTCGCGGCCCGGGTTTTCGCTGTCCTGGTCCAGCAGGTTCAGGCGGAAGGCGGTGCCGGAATCGGCGTCGATCACGGTGTTGATGTCGGCGGTGGCGCGGCGCTGTTTGCCGCTGCCCACGGTGGCCGAACCCGAATAGGCGTTTTCCAGCTGTGGCTGTTTGCTGACCAGGTTGATCGAGCCCGTTGGCGAGGAGCGGCCGTTGTCGGTGCCGGCCGGGCCTTTGAGCACGTCGATCTGTTCGATGTTGAAGGTGTCGCGCGAGATCGAGCCGATGTCGCGCACGCCGTCAACGTAAATGCTGCTCGAGGCGTCGAAGCCGCGCATGTAGATCGCGTCGCCGGTGTTGGTGGAGCCGTTCTCGCCCAGGAAGAAGGCGCCCACGCCCGGGGTGTTGCGCAGCGCTTCGGTCAGGGTGGTGGCGCCCTGCTGCTCGATCAGTTCTTTCTTGAGCACGGTCAGGGTCTGGGCGGTGTCCACCAGCTTTTCGGTGTACTTGGCGGAAGCAGCATGGTCGGCCTTGAAGTCGTTTTCGCGGCTGCCGCTGACTTTCACTTCCTGCAGCGTCTGTGGCTTGGCCTGGTCGACCGCTTCCGGTGCGGCTTCTGCCGCATGGGCCGCCACCGGCAGCAACATGGCAGCCAGCGCTGCGCTCATGTGTTGGTTAAAGCGCGTTTGCGCATGTTTGCGACTCTTGATCATTGCCATGTGCTTCTTTCCGTTGGACGAGAGTATCGGGCTGGCTGCGCTGAAACTGCGTGCAGTTGCGCGTCTGGCTGGCCAAAGTGTGGGTGTGAAAATGGGTGAGATTGTAACAATAAAACGCAAATACGTAAATGCGAATTATTATCAATATGATTCAGATACGCGCTTCCAGAGGGGAAAGTGTTGCGTAAACGCCTAGGCGGGAAGCCTCAGGATTGCTCGCGTTCCAGCCAGGCGCGGGCCTGGGCCAGGGTTTGTTCGAGCTCGCTGCGGACGGTTTGGTAGCGCTCGGTCAACTCGTCGTCGCGCTGGTCGTGGATGGCTTCTTCGGCGGCCAGGGTGGCCTGGATCAGTCGCTTGGCGCCCAGCACGCCGACGGCGCCGCGCAGGCTGTGGAACAGTTTGGCGGCGTCGCGCAGCCGCCCTTCCTGCAGGGCGAGGTGGGCCTGGTTCAGCGGTTCCATGCCGCTGTCGATGGCGCCGCGCACCATCTTGAACACGGTGGCGCGGCCCTTGGCGTCCTTGCCCATCACGCGCATCAGGCCATCCATATTGAACACGGCTGCCTCGCCGCTGGGCATGGGCGAGGACACCAGCTTGGGCAGCACTTCCGGTGCCGCAAAAACCGGGGCCGGCGGTACTGCTGGTGTGGTCGATGTGATTACTGAGGCGGCCGCGGCCATGGCGGCCAGCAGGTCGTCCTGGTCGGCCAGTGGTGTTGGTGCCAGGGCCGGTGCCGATGCCGGAACTGGCGCCGGCGTAGGCGTCAGCGCCATTGGCGCGGCAGGCTGGGGCAGGTGACGGCGCAGCACGGCCAGCATTTCATCGACTTCGATCGGCTTGGGAATGAAGTCGGTAATGCCGGCCTCGCGGCTGCGCTCGCGTTCGGATTCCAGCACGCCGGCAGTCATCGCAATGATCGGCAGGCCCAGCTTGAGTTCCTGGCGCAGGATGCGGGTGGCGGTAAAGCCGTCCATCACCGGCATTTGCATGTCCATCAGCACCATGTCGTACTCGGCGGCGCGGTCACGCATCAGGTCGACCGCCTGGCGGCCGTCGCCGGCGATGTCCAGCGTGGCGCCCGCATGTTCCAGGATGCCGCGCGCCACGGCCTGGTTCAGCAGATTATCTTCCACCAGCAGGAAATGGTTGTCGGCCAGCGTGCCGACGATGCTGTGGTCGCCGCTGGCCGGCTGGTCGATGTCACTTTGCGTGGCCAGCGCCTGATGCAGGGCGTCAAACAGGCTGGAACTGGTGATCGGCTTGACCAGCACCACGTCCGCCTCCGGCGCGCTGGAGATTTCTTCGATGCGGTCGCGCGCAAACGCATTCAGCATCACCACGATGGGCTGCGGCTTGCCGTTGGCGGCAGCGCGGATGCTCTTGGCCGTGGCCAGGCCATCCATGCCCGGCATGTGCCAGTCGGCCAGCACCACGTCGTAGGGCTGCTGGCGGTCCAGGCTCTGGCGGTAGCGGCGCAGCGCGGCTTCGCCGGAATCGACTTCGTCCGCCTGCCAGCCCCAGGCGCGGATCAGGCGCGCAATCAGTTCGCGGCTGGTGCGGTTGTCATCCGCCACCAGCAGGCGCAACTGGCCCAGCGCCGGCTTGCGCCGCTCGTCGCTCTGGTCGGCCTGGATCTCAAATGGCAGGCTGAACCAGAAGGTCGAGCCCTGCCCTGGCCGGCTGCTGACGGCGATCTGTCCGCCCATCAGTTCGATCAGGCGCTTGGTGATGGCCAGCCCCAGGCCGGTGCCGCCAAAGCGGCGCGTAATGCTCTGGTCGCCCTGAGAAAAGGCGTTGAACAGCTGGCCGATCTGCGCATCGGTCATGCCCATGCCGGTGTCGCGCACCTCAAAGCGCAGCAAGGCGCTGTGGTTGTCGCGCGCGGTCAGCTGCACGCTGACCACCACCTCGCCCTGCTCGGTGAACTTGATCGCATTGCCGGCCAGGTTGACCAGCACTTGCTGCAGGCGCATGGAGTCGCCGTGCAGGCGGTTGGGGATGTTGCCGTCCACGCTGATCGCCAGTTCCAGTTCTTTGTCGCCCGCATTCATGGTCATCATGGTGGCCAGCGAATCCATGGTGTCGTTGAGCGCGAAGTCGACCGGCGACAGCTCCAGCTTGCGCGCCTCGATCTTGGAATAGTCCAGCACGTCGTTGAGGATGCCCAGCAGCGACTGGCCAGACACCCGCACCATGTTGAGGTATTTGCGCTGCTGCGGCGTCAGCTGGGTATTGCCGAGCAGGTAGACCATGCCCAGCACGGCGTTCATCGGCGTGCGGATTTCATGGCTCATGTTGGCGACAAAATCGCTTTTGGCGCGGTTGGCCGCCTGCGCGCGGTCGCGTTCGCGCTCAAGCTCGAGCGCGCGCGTTTCCACTTCCTGTTGCAGGCGGTGGCGCTCGGTGATGTCGGAAATCACCGCCAGCACCTTGGTGCCCTGGTCGGTACGTACCGCGCTCAGATTGACTTCGACCGGGAATTCGCTGCCATCGCGGCGGCGGCCATACGTCGTGCTGCCGGCGCCCATGCGGACCGGCTCGGCGCTGAGGCGGTCGGCAAAGAAGCGGTGGCGGTGCGCCGCGTGCTGCGGGCGCAGCCGTTCCGGCACCAGGATTTCCAGCGACTGCCCCAGCACCTCGTCGCGGTCATAGCCGAAGCAGCGCTCGCCTTCGCGGTTGAAGGTCTCGATGCGGCCGTCCACGCCGACCACGACAATGGCATTCGGTGCGAATTCCACCAGGCTTTGCAGCCGGGCGTCAGCCGCCAGCCGTTCATGCATCAAATCGTTGAAGGCCGAGGTCAGCTGGCCGACCTCGTCGCGCGCGTGCACCGGCAGCGGGGTAAAGCGGCCCGGATTGGCGCGCAAGGCAACAATGGCGTTGCGCAGTTTGATCAGCGGCGCCATGAGCCGCAAGATCAGCACGCTGATCAGCATGGCCGTGAGGGCGGCGGCAATGCCGCTCCAGACCAGGACGCGTTTGAGCACGCCTTCAAACGGCTCGAACGCCTCTTCGGCGGGCAGCGAGGTGGCCAGCAGCCAGTCGACCGACTTCAGCATTTTGTAGCTGTTGAGCGTGGCATGGCCCTCGCCCATGCCCATGATGGTGCCCTCGAAGCCTTCTTCCAGCGCACGCGTGGTGGCCGGGTTGGCGTTGGGCGCGCGCGGCTTGAGCAGGCGGGTAATGTCGGGATGCAGTACGTAGACCGACGGTTCGCTGCGCGTCAGCGCGAAGTAGTAGCCGCTGCGGCCGACCTTGGCGGTGCGCAGGTGGCCCAGCAGGCTGTCCTTGTACAGGCGCAGCACGCCGATCAGCACGCACACCACCTCGCCTTTGTTGTTGAGTACCGGCGCCACCAGCTGCACCACCGGCTGCTTGTTGGCGCGGCCGATGAGCGGTTCGGTAATCATCGGCTTGTGGGTCCGCATCACCGTTTTGAAATAGGCGCGGTCGGAGGCGTCGATGCCGACCCGGCCCGGCACCAGCGGCAGGTCGGAAATCACCTTGCCTTGCGGGCTCAGGACAAGCAGGTCGTCAAACAGCGCCAGGACGGCGCGGTTCTGGTAATACTCGCGCAGCTTTTCTTCGGAATGGCCCAGTTCGGGCGGCTGGTAGCGCGCGGATAGCGAGATGATATCGAGCAGCATGGCCAGCTTGTCGTCGAGCTCCTGCGCCGTGCGGTTAATCAGGGCCGTCTGTTGCGTGAACATCACCCGCGTGTAGTCTTCCTTCATGCGCTGGGTTTGCACCAGCGTCACCAGGCCTATCATCAGGACCGAGGTAATGCTGGTGGCGAGTGCGACTTTAGCCTTGATGCCCAATGGCTTCATATCATCCTTGATGTACGCGATGGCTGAACCGATTCTCCTATCAAAGCTTAAAGTTGGCAAGAAACAAAAAAACGGTGTGCAACGGTGCGCACCGTTCTGACACGGCCGTGAAGCGGGATTAACGCTGGGCGGCGGCCAGGATCACTTCCGCCACTTTGGCCGGCTGCGACACCATCGGCACGTGGCTGGTAGGCAGCGTGGTGGTCACCGCATTGATTTTTTTGGCAAACGCCTGTTCCAGTTCCGGCGCGATCATGCGGTCTTTCGAGGCCACGATGTAGTAGTTGGCCTTGTTTTTCCAGGCCGCCACGGTGGTGGTGTCGCCAAAGGCCTTGGCGGCAATCGGCCCCTGGGTGGCGGCGATCAGCGCAGCGGTGGCCGGCGGGACGTCTTGCGCAAAGTTCTTGGCCACCGAGTCAGTGGGCAGCCACAGGTAGCCGCCGGCGTCTGCTTTCAGCGTGGCGATGCCTGGTGGCACGGCGTAGTCCTTGCCCAGGTTGGCGGTGGCTTCACCTTCCGATGGCGCAAACGCGGCCACGTAAACCAGCGCCTTGATCTTGTCGCTGGTGCCAGCCTGGGTAATCACGGTGCCGCCCCAGGAGTGGCCGACCAGCACCACCTTGCCGGTTTGCGCATCCACCACGCGCTGGGTGGCGGCGACGTCGTCCGCCAGCGAGCTCAGTGGGTTCTGCACGGCCACTACCTTGTAGCCTTTGGCTTGCAGCAGCGGGATGACTTTGTCCCAGCTCGAACCATCGGCAAAGGCGCCGTGCACCAGCACGATGGTGGTGTCATTGGCTGGGGTGGCGGCGTGGGCGAAAGCGGTGGCGGCCAGCAGGGCGGAAGCGATCAGAGTACGTTTCATGGTTGATTCTCCTTTGATAGTTAGCGATTAAGTCGTGTTCGATGTGTTGATGAATGAACTGTAGCGCACAATTCAATCGTATGCAACAGGAATTTTCTAACTATTTTTTGAAACCTGCGCATCCAGATCCGTGTTAGCCGCCTCTTAGCTGGCGAGGGACTTCCTCGGCAACCATTAGGAGAGCAAAATGTTTTACGTTAAAAATGTACCGGGCTGGGAGCGCGTGCTGCGCGTGGTGCTTGGTCTGATCGTTGCCGCCGGCGCGCTGGCGCTGCTGGGCGGCGTCTGGGGCACGTTGCTGGCGCTGTCGGCCGCCGGCATCGTCGCGTCCGGCCTGGTGGGCTTTTGCCCGATGTGCGCCATGGTGGGCCGCCGTCTCGATAAAGCAGCAAAACAGGGAAAATAATGAGTCTTGCGCAACAACATCTGCCAGTGCTGGATGCAGCCCATCGCGGCGATCCGGCGGCGCTGGCGCAGCTGCTGCGGCTGTGCCAGCCTGACATCCGCCGCTATGCGCAGCGCAATTGCCTGATCGGCGATGTCGATGACGCCGTGCAGGAAGCCTTGCTGGTGCTATCGCGCAAGCTGTCGTCGGTACGCCTGCTGGCGGCGTTTTCGGGCTGGCTGTTTCAGATCGTCAAGCGCGAATGCCACCGGCTGGCGCGCACGGCGCTGGGCCACGATCCGTGGGACGACGAGCGTGCCGAGCAATGGCTGGCCAGCCAGGATACGGCGGGCTTGCGCGTGGAGCTGATCCGCGCGCTGGAATCGCTGCCGGCCGATTATCTGAACGTGGTGCTGCTGCGCGACTTTGCCGAGTTGTCGATCGCGGAAATCGCCGCCGAGACCGGTGACACCGTGGCAGCTGTGAAGAGCCGATTGCATCGCGCAAGACAGCTGGCGCGTGAATACCTGATTGGATGACTGCGGAATAGCCGCCAAAATCACACCCGATGGGCTACACTAGCCGCATGATACGAGAACTTCCTTCGCTGGTGATCCCCGGCGCAACGATAGAGGTCCTGAAGGCCAGCTGCGCATCGTGCAGCATGCACCAACTGTGCCTGCCTATGGGACTGGACAACAACGATATGGAACGGCTGGACCAGATCATCGGCCGCCGCCGCAAGGTTGCGCGCGGCAGCACGCTGTTCCGCATTGGCGATCCGTTCCAGAATCTGTACGCGATCCGCCTTGGCCACTTCAAGACCTACCAGGTCAACCGTGAGGGCGCGGAACAGATCACCGGCTTCCAGATGGCCGGCGAGCTGCTGGGCATGGATGCGATCAGTGCTGACCAGCACCATTGCACCGCCGTCGCGCTGGAAGACAGCGAGGTTTGCGAAATTCCATTCGCCACCCTGCAGCAGTTGCTGGCGGAAATGCCGACCCTGCTGCGCCACTTCCACCGCATGATGAGCCAGGAAATCACGCGCGAACAAAGCGTGATGCTGTTGCTGGGGAATATGCAGGCGACCCAGCGTTTTGCTGCCTTCCTGGTCAACCTGTCGTCGCGCTACGAGGCGCGCGGCTATGCGGCCAATATCTTCCAGCTGCGCATGTCGCGCGAAGAGATCGGCAACTACCTGGGGCTGACGATTGAAAGCATCAGCCGCCTGCTGTCGAAGTTCAAGAAGGAAGGCCTGGTGCGCGTCAGCAACCGCGAAATCGAGTTGCTGGACCCGCGCATGCTCAAGGCAATTACCGCCGGCACGGCGACCTGCGGTTAATCAGTCCGGCAGCAGCGCGACGCCCTGCTGCACCGGATATTTCCAGGCGCCTGCGAGGCGCCAGTCGCGCTTCGGTCCTTCCACCAGCACAATCCAGCGGCTGCGCTCCAGCATGGGCAGCGCCACGCTGAAGGCGCCGTTCTCATCCGGCACCAGCACCATGCGGATATCCTTTTCCGGCAGCGTGGCGTGCGACAGATGCAGCATCAGCGGGCCGGTGTCCTTGCGGTTGATGCGGCCGGTCAGCAGGCCGTTGGCGGCGTCGTAGCCGAGCGCCACCGACAGGCCCATCTGCGCCGCGACGCGGTCGCGGCGCAAGTCCTGATTGATGGCCTTGCCTTCCTTGTAGTAATCGCCCACCACCAGCGGATCGGCCGACGAGGTGGCCAGCCAGGCCGTGTAGGTACCGGCCACCACCACGATGGCCGGGCCGGCCATGAGCAGCCAGGGCCAGCGTTGTTTCCACCACGGGGTGACGGGCATGGCAAGTGTATTCATGACGAAGCTCCTTAGCGCGGCACGATGAAGACCGCGGATTCTTTCACATGCAGCGATGGGTCATCGACTGCGGTCAGGGTGACCTGGATCTTGTTCGAGCCGGTCTGGCCGGTGCCATGCGCCACGCGCAGGCGTACCGGATAGGCTTTGGTCTCGGTGGCCTCGACCATCACGTGGTCGGCGGTGGCTTGCGCCAGCGTTGGCAGGCCGCCCACTTCAATCTTGTACAGATGCGCTTTTTCCGAGGTGTTCATGATCTGCAGGCGGTAGACGTTTTCTATCATGCCGTCTTCCACTTCGCGTCCCATCGAGCCGCGGTCGCGGATCACGTCCAGCTTGAGCGGTGTACGCAGGAACAGCGCGCTACAGGTGGCCAGCACAATCAGGCCCAGCACGGCGGTGTAGATCTTCACGCGCGGCCGCATGGCGCGGCGGCGGATCTCGGTTGGCGTCATGTGGTCTTCCATGGCGCGTTCCGTGCTGTAGCGGATCAGGCCGCGTGCCTGGCCGGTCTTGTCCATCACGTTGTTGCAGGCGTCGACGCAGGCGGCGCAGCCGATGCACTCGTATTGCAGGCCGTGGCGGATGTCGATACCGGTCGGGCAGACCTGGACGCACAGCGAGCAGTCGATGCATGAGCCGCCGTTGCCGTGGGTGTTTTTCGACAGCGGACCGCGTGGCTCGCCGCGCTGGCTGTCGTAGGTGATGATCAGGGTGTCGCGGTCAAACATCGAGCTCTGGAAGCGGGCGTAGGGGCACATGTATTTGCACACCTGCTCGCGCATCCAGCCGGCGTTGCCGTAGGTGGCAAAGCCGTAGAACAGCACCCAGAACCATTCCCATGGGCCAAAGTTCAGCGTTACCACTTCGCCCATGAGTTCGGTGATCGGCGTGAAGTAGCCGACAAAGGTAAAGCCGGTCCACAGTGCGACCGCGCCCCAGGCCAGGTGCTTGGCGCTTTTCTTGGCGTACTTGCGCAGCGACGGCGGCTGGCGGTCCAGCGCAATGCGGGCGCTGCGCTGGCCTTCGATCTTACGTTCTATCCACAGGAAGATTTCGGTGTAGACCGTCTGTGGACAGGCGAAACCACACCATACCCGGCCGGCGATGGCGGTGGCCAGGAACAGCAGGTAGGCACTGATGATGAGCAGTGCGGCCAGATAAATAAAGTCTTGCGGCCACAGGACAAGTCCGAAGATGTAGAACTTGCGGGTGGTCAGATCGAACAGCAGCGCCTGTCGGCCATTCCACTGCAGCCAGGGTGTGCAGTAGAAGGCTAGTTGCGTCAGCCATACAAACAGCCAGCGCAGACGGGCATAACGGCCGTCGATCTCGCGAGGATAGATCTCCTCGCGCTTTGCATACATCTTGATGACTTGTTCCTGTGGGGCGTTCATTTTGTATCTGCTACGGGTGGGTCGGCCGGTATGGCTGGCGCGGGTTGTTTGGGATCGTTCGACAGGCTCCAGACGTAGGCTGCCAGCACGTGGACCTTGGCCTCGCCCAGGAAGTCGGCAAACGCCGGCATGGTGGTGGTGCGGCCTTTGTTGATGGTTTCCTTGATGGTCTCCGCGCTACCGCCGAACAGCCAGATCTTGTCGGTCAGGTTGGGCGCGCCGAGCATCTGGTTGCCCTTGCCGTCCGCACCGTGGCAAGCCATGCAGGCGCCGAACTTGTCTTTGCCGAACACCGCCTTGATCGGGTCGTGGGTCGAATTCGACAGGCTCAGCACGTAGTGCGCCACGGCTTCCACGTCCTTGTCGCCCCCCACCGCAGCGCCCATCGGCGGCATGGCGCCAACGCGGCCGTGCATGATGGTTTCCTTGATGGTTTGCGGGGCGCCGCCAAACAGCCAGTCCTTGTCGGTCAGGTTAGGGAAGCCTTTGTTGCCGCGTGCATCCGAACCGTGGCACTGGGCGCAGTAGGTCAGGAACAGGCGCTCGCCGATCGCGTGGGCCTGTGGATCGGCGGCCACGGCCTGCAGGTCCTGCTTCTGGTACTTGGCAAACAGCGGACCGAAGTCGGCGTCGGCCTTTTGCAGCTCGCCCTCGTACTGGCCGGTCGATTTCCAGCCCAGCGTGCCGGCGTAGGTGCCGAGGCCGGGATAGAGCACGAAGTAGGCCAGGCCGAAGATGATGGTGATGTAGAACATCCACATCCACCAGCGCGGCATCGGCGTGTTCAGCTCGGTCAGGTCTTCGTCCCAGACGTGGCCGGTGGTGTCGATCTTGCCTTCGGCGGTCTTGGCGACCTTGACCTTGGACTGCGAATACAGCAGCACGCCGCAGCCGATCACGCCCAGCAGCGTCAATGTCACGATGTACCAGTCCCAGAAGCCATTGGTGAAATCAGCCATGATGCAGGTCCTCCTCGTCGGCAAACGGCAGGCGGGCGGCGCTGGCGAAATCGCTTTCCTTGTGGCTCACATAGGCCCACCACAGGATGCCGGCAAAGGTGATGAACGAGATGACCGTCATCACGCTGCTGGCGTGGTCGAACAGGTTTTGGAGTGCCATGTTAGTTCCTCGTCTTGATCAGGGTGCCCAGGCCTTGCAGGTAGGCGACCAGGGCGTCTTCTTCGGTCTTGTCCTTGAGTTCTTCCGGTGCGGCGGCGATCTCGGCGTCGCTGTAGGGCACGCCGGTGATGCGCAGCGCCTTCATCTTCGGCACGATCTCGGCTGGGACCAGCGCGGTCCTGGCCAGCCATGGGTAGTTCGGCATATTCGATTCCGGCACCACGTCACGCGGATTGTTCAGGTGGGTGCGGTGCCATTCGTCGGAATAGCGGCCGCCCACGCGCGCCAGGTCGGGACCGGTACGCTTGGAGCCCCACTGGAACGGATGGTCGTAGACGAACTCGCCGGCCACCGAGTAGTGGCCATAGCGCTCGGTCTCGGCGCGGAACGGCCGTACCATCTGCGAGTGGCAGTTGTAGCAGCCTTCGCGGATGTAGATGTCGCGGCCGGCCAGGCGCAGCGGCGAGTACGGCTTCAGGCCCGCCACCGGCTCGGTAGTCGATTTCTGGAAGAACAGCGGGGCAATCTCAACCGCACCGCCGATGCTGACCACCAGCGTCACCAGGGCGATCATGAGCCAGGGATTTTTCTCAATCCATTCATGTGAAAATTTCATACGAACTCCGATATCAGGCGTGGGCAGGGTTGACGGCCGGGATCACGGCAACGGCGGTATCGCGGTTGCGCAAGGTCATCCAGGTGTTGTAAGCCATCACGCACATGCCGCTCAGGTACAGCAAGCCGCCGGTGAAGCGCACCACGTAGTACGGATAGGTGGCTTTGACGCTTTCTGCAAAGGTGTAGGTCAGCGTGCCGTCGGCATTCACTGCGCGCCACATCAGGCCCTGCATCACGCCGGCAATCCACATCGCGGCGATGTACAGCACGATGCCGATGGTGGCGACCCAGAAGTGCAGGTCGATCAGCCGGGTCGAGTACATCTTCTGTTCGCCGGCCAGGCGTGGCAGCAGGTAGTAGATCGAACCCATGGTGATGAAGCCGACCCAGCCCAGGGCGCCGCCGTGGACGTGAGCGATGGTCCAGTCGGTGTAGTGCGACAGCGCGTTGATGGTCTTGATCGACATCATCGGGCCTTCGAACGTGGCGATACCGTAGAACGACAGCGAGACGATCATGAACTTCAGGATCGGATCGGTGCGCAGCTTGTGCCAGGCGCCCGACAGGGTCATCATGCCGTTGATCATGCCGCCCCAGCTAGGCGCCAGCAGCACCAGCGAGAACACCATGCCGATCGACTGGGTCCAGTCCGGCAGCGCGGTGTAGTGCAGGTGGTGCGGACCGGCCCACATATAGGTGAAGATCAGCGCCCAGAAGTGCACGATCGACAGGCGGTACGAGTACACCGGACGTTCGGCCTGCTTCGGAATGAAGTAGTAGACCATGCCCAGGTAGCCCGCGGTCAGGATGAAGCCCACCGCATTGTGGCCGTACCACCACTGGATCATCGCGTCCTGTACACCGGCGTAGACCGAGTACGATTTGAACAGCGATGCCGGCATGCTGGCGCCGTTCACCACGTGCAGTATGGTCACGGCGATGATGTAGGCGGCAAAGAACCAGTTGGCGACGTAGATGTGTTTGACGCGGCGCTTGATGATGGTGCCGAAGAACACGATCGCATACGAGATCCATACAATCGCGATCAGAATGGAGATGGGCCATTCCAGTTCAGCGTATTCCTTGCCGCGGGTCAGGCCCATGGGCAGGGTAACGACAGCGCTCAGTATCACCGCCTGCCAACCCCAGAAGGTAAAGGCGGCAAGCTTGTCCGAGAATAAACGCACCTGGCAGGTGCGCTGTACCACGTAGTACGAGGTAGCAAACAGACCGCAGATGCCGAACGCAAAAATAACCGCGTTAGTATGCAGCGGACGTAAACGGCCATAGGTCAGCCATGGTATGTCCAGATTCAGCGCCGGCCAGGCCAGCTGGGCGGCAATGATCACGCCGACCAGCATGCCTACGACGCCCCAGACTACGGTCGCAACAGCGAACTGTTTGACGACCTTGTAGTTGTAGTGTTGTTCCAATTTTGTTCTCCCCAGAACACTTTGATGATGTAGGTCAAAGGTTACTTAGGGGAACCTTAAAAATCCTTGATATGGATCAAAAACCGCCGGATCACTTGTGATCTGGCGGTGGCAAGTCGTCGTCTTGCAGGATGCGCAGCGCCGGGCCGACCAGATCGTCGAACTGGCCGTCGTCGGACGCGCGGAAGAACACCCACAGCGCGGCAAACACCAGCACCACGCTGAGCGGGATGAGCAGGTAGAGGGCTTCCATCAGCGCAGCTTTCTCAGGCGCAGCGCGTTCAGCACCACCACGGCGGAACTGATGGCCATGCCGACCCCGGACAGCCACGGATTGAGCAGGCCGATGGCGGCGGCAGGAATCGCGGTGACGTTGTAGACGGTGGCCCAGCCCAGGTTCTGGCGGATTACCTGCATGGTGCGTGCAGCCGTGCGCGCGCTGTCCGCGACCGCGCCCAGGCGGCCGTTGAGCAGTACCGCATCGGCATGCGCCTGCGCCAGCGCGGCGCCGCTGCCCATGGCAAACGACACATCGGCCGCGCCCATGACGGCGGCGTCGTTGATGCCATCGCCAATCATCGCCACCACGCAGCCGCGTCGCTGCAGCTGCTGGACAAAGCTGAGCTTATCGGCCGGCAGGTAGCCGCCGACCGTGGTTTCGATGCCCAGCTGGTCGCCGACGCGGCGTGCCAGCGCGTCGTCGTCGCCGCTGACCAGCACCACTGTCTTGCCGTGCCTGCGGAAGTAATCGACCGTGTCCTGGGCGTCGGGACGCAGGCCGTCGTGCAGGTGGAAGCAGGCCAGCCACTGGCCTTCCGCGCCCAGGTAGACTGGCGTGACGCCGTCCGGCACAGCGCGTGAAGGCGGCAGGCCGCTGATGCCGCTGACGAACTGCATGCTGCCCAGCCGGTAGCGGCGGTTGTGCACCATGCCTTCCAGGCCGCAGCCGGCAACCTCCTGGAGTTCGGCGGCGCTCCAGTTTTGCGATCCCGCTTCCACGGCGGCGTTGACGATGGCGCGCGCCAGCGGATGGGCGCTGCCGGTTTCCATCGCCGCCGCGACTTGCAGGCAGAAGTCGGTCCGCATCGCGGCCAGCTGCTGCGTCTTTTGCAGCACCGGACGGCCCCAGGTCAGCGTGCCGGTTTTATCGAGCACGATGTGGGTGGCGCGGTGCAGCGTCTCTAGCGTTTGCGGACCGGTGACCAGCACGCCCTGGCGCAGCAGCTGGTCGGTGGCGGCGGCCAGCGCGGTCGGCGTGGCCAGTGACAGCGCGCACGGACAGGACACCACCAGCACCGCAATCGCAATCGGCCACGCGCGCACCGCGCTGCCGTCGAGCCAGAACCAGGCGCAGAATGCGGCCAGCGCAAACACCAGCAGGCCGGTGACAAACCAGGCGGCCACGCGGTCGGCCCATTGCGCGATGCGCGGCTTTTCGCCGCCGGCGCGGTTAATCAGTTTAATCAGGTCGGACAGGGTGCTGTCCGCCGCGCGCCGGGTGACGCGCGCGATGACCATGCTGCCGGCATTGATGGCGCCACCGGGAATGGCATCGCCCTTCTGCTTCGGCACGGGCGCGCTTTCGCCGCTGAGCAGCGACAGATCGAGCGAGGTGCGGCCTTCCACAATGACGCTGTCGGCGGCGACCGCCTCACCCGGCTTGATCAGTATCAGGTTATCCACCGCCAGCGCCGCTGCATGCACGATGGTGATGGCCTGGTTGGCCGGGTAGTTCTCCAGCAGCGAGGCCGATGCCGGCAGTGCGTGCTGCAGGCGTTCCAGCGCCGCACCGGCCTTGCGCCGTGCGCGCAGTTCCAGGTAGCGGCTGCACAGCAGCAGGAAGATGAACATGGTGACCGAGTCGTACCATACCTCGCCCTGGCCGCTGAAGGTGGCCAGCACGCTGGCGCCAAATGCGGCGGCGATGCCCAGTGCAACCGGCACGTCCATGCCCAGCGAACGCGCGCGCAGGCTGGCGAAGGCGCCGCGCCAGAACGGCAGCGCCGAGTAGCAGATCGCCGGAAGCGTCAGCAGCAGGCTGGCCCAGCGCATCAGGGACGCCATGCTGGCGTCGAGCGTGCCGTCTTCCGCGAGGTAGGCCGGGGCGACATACATCATCACCTGCATCATCGACAGGCCGGCCACGAACAGCTGGCGGCCCAGCGTTCTGGCGGCGCGGCGTTGCTGGTCGGCGTGGCGGCTGGCGTCGTAAGGATAGGCGGCGTAACCGATACCGTGCAGCGCGCCGAGGATGTCGCCCGGTTTGCAGTTGTCCGTGTGCCAGCGGACGTAGAGTTTTTCGGTGGCGACGTTGAGCTGTGCGCTGTCCACGCCGGGCAGGCGCGCCAGGCATTTTTCGATGAGCCACACGCAGGCCGCGCAGCGTATGCCTTCCACGGTGAAGGTGGATTCGCGGCTGTCTTCATCGAGCGCGAAGCGTGGATCGGCGTTGTCGTACAGTTGCAGTTCCGGCGGCAGCTGCTGCGCGCCTTCCGCGCTGGCGGCGTAGGCGGTGCGGTCGCGGTAGTAGCTTTCCTGTCCCAGATCGACAATGGTTTGCGCCACTGCCGCGCAGCCGGGGCAGCACATCGTGTGCTCGACGCTGGCGATGCGTACCTTCCATGGCGCGTCATCCGGTACGGACTGGCCGCAGTGGTAGCAGAGCGCCGGTGCGTTGCTGTTTAAGGGTGTGGTGTCAGGCATAACATATTCATCCATTCGGGCGTGACGCCACCCGCTGCGCGGGCAAGCCCGATCACGCCAAATGCCAGTACCAGCAATCCGCAGGCGATACGCACAGGACGGCGCTGCATGGCGTGCTGCAGGCGCGCGCCCAGCAAGCCGAGACCCGTCAGCATGGGCAGCGTGCCCAGGCCGAAGGCCAGCATCATGGCCGCACCATCGGCGGCCGAACCGCTCAGCATTGCGGTGGTCAGTGCGCTGTACACCATGCCGCAAGGGAGCCAGCCCCACAGCGCGCCCAGGGCGAAGGACTTGGGTGCGGTATCGGCGGGCATCAGCGGTTTCATGGCGGGCGAGATGCGGCGCCACAGTACGCGGCCGCCCTGCTCCAGCACAGCCAGGCCGCGCCAGGCGTTCATCAGATGCAGGCCAAGCGCCACCAGCATGGCGTTGGCCAGCCAGTAGAAGCTGAGCTGCACGCCGGCCACTGCGGCCATGTTGCGGGCGCCGCCAGCGAGGCCGCCTGCCAGTGCGCCGGCCATCATGTAGCTGCCGATGCGGCCAGCGTTGTAGGACAGGATGTGCGGCAGCACGCTGGCGCGCGCGCTGGTGATGGGGATGACGGCGCTGGCCGGGACGCGCGGCTTTGCCGTGGTGGACATCGCCGTCACAATGCCGCCGCACATGCCTGCGCAGTGGATGCTGCCGGCAAGGCCGACCACAAACACTGGCAAGAGCTGTGCGGCATTCATGTCATCCTCAGATCGTTTTCGAGTAGCGCATCGGTTGCGGTGCGATGTCGTGGGCCAGACCCAGGTAGCGGTCGAACACCATGCAGATATTGCGGATCAGCAGGCGGCCTTTGGGCGTCACCGAAATCCATTCATCATCGATGGTCAGCAGGCCGTCGTCGGCAAAGGCTGCCAGCTTGTCCAGTTCCACCGCAAAATACTGGCGGAACTTGATCGGGAAGCCCTGCTCGATCGACGACATCGACAGTTCGAAATTGCACATGAGTTTTTGAATCACGATACGGCGCAGCAGGTCATCGTTATCCAGCTTGATGCCGCGCGTGACGGGCAGGACGCCGCTCTCGAGTTTTTCGTAGTACGCGTCCAGCGTTTTTTCGTTCTGGCTGTAGGTCGCACCGACCGCGCTGATGGCCGACACGCCGCACGAAATCAGCTCGGCTTCCGCGCGCGTCGAGTAGCCCTGGAAGTTGCGCTGCAAACGGCCCTGGCGCTGGGCGATCGCCAGCTCGTCTTCCGGCTTGGCGAAATGGTCCATGCCGATGTAGATGTAGCCGGCGTCGCACAGGCGCTTGATGCACATGGCCAGCAGCTCCAGCTTGACCGCTGGCGTCGGCAAGTCGGCTTCCGCAATGCGGCGCTGCGGCTTGAAGATGTGCGGCAGGTGGGCGTAGTTGTACAGCGCGATGCGGTCCGGACTGGCGGCGACCACCTTCTCCAGTGTTTGCGCCATGCTGGCCATGGTCTGCTTGGGCAGGCCGTAAATCAGGTCGATGCTGATGGAGCGGAAGCCGGCTTCACGCGCTGCATCCATCACGGCGCGCGTTTCCGCTTCCGGCTGGATGCGGTTGACGGCTTTCTGCACGTCCGGATCGAAGTCCTGCACGCCCAGGCTGATGCGGTTGAAGCCTTGCGCGCGCAGGCTGCGCACGCGTTCCACGCTGACCGTGCGCGGATCGATTTCGATCGAATACTCGCCTTGCGCGTCCGAGGCGAAATCGAAATTCGCGTGCAGGTGCGTCATCAGGTCGCCCATCTGCTTGTCGCTCAGATAGGTCGGCGTGCCACCGCCAAAGTGCAGCTGCTCGATCTGGCCCATGCCGTCGAACAGCCGGCCCTGCATATCGATTTCCTGCTTCAGGTAGCCGAGGTAAGTGGCCGCCTTGCTGTGATCCTTGGTGACGATCTTGTTGCAGCCGCAGTAGTAGCAGATGGTGTCGCAGAACGGGATGTGAATGTACAGCGACAGCGGCCGGCGGCTGCGGCGCATGCGCAGGCTGGCCACCGCCTCCAGGAACTGGCCGTAGCCAAAGTCGTTCTGGAAGCGGTCCGCAGTGGGATAGGACGTATAGCGTGGTCCCGACTGACTCAGTTTGCCGATGACGCGCGCATCAAATTCAACGGGTGGGAAAGGCGTATTCATGATCTCTTAGGCGGCCAGGCGTTTCACGGAAGTGGATGGCGTTGATGCTGCGGCACGGGCCGCGCGCGAGACGCGGGCCGGGCCAAATTTGAACAGGCTTACGGCTTGTGTCAGGCCGCCCGCTTCCAGCGCCAGGCTGGCGGTGGCGGCGGCGGCTTCTTCCACCAGTGCGGCGTTCTGCTGCGTGACCTGGTCCATGTGGGCGATGGCCGAATTGACCTGGTCCACACCGATGCTTTGCTCGTGCGAGGCGACCGAGATTTCCTTCATGATCGCGGTCACTTGCTGTACCGAGGCCACCACTTCCTTCATGGTGGCGCCAGCGCGGTCAACCTGCGCCATGCCGGCGCTGACCTTGCCGACCGAGACGTCGATGAGGTTCTTGATGTCCTTGGCGGCCGTGGCGCTGCGTTGCGCCAGGTTGCGCACCTCACCGGCGACGACGGCGAAGCCGCGGCCCTGTTCACCGGCGCGCGCCGCTTCCACCGCAGCGTTCAGCGCCAGGATGTTGGTCTGGAACGCGATGCCTTCGATCAGGCCGATGATATCGACGATCTTGCGCGAGGAGTTGTTGATCTCGTCCATGGTGGCGATGACGTCCGCCACAATCTCGCCGCCTTGCAGCGCCACGCTGGAGGCGTTCTGCGCCAGCCTGTTGGCCTGTTCGGAGTTGTCGGCGTTCTGCTTCACGGTCGACGAGAACTGTTCCACGCTGGACGCGGTTTCTTCCAGGCTGGCCGCCTGCGCTTCGGTGCGGCCCGACAGGTCGGCGTTGCCGGCGGCGATCTGGCGCGTGGCCACCGCCATGGTTTCGACGTTGACGCGCACGTCGCGGATGGTGGCGATCAGGTTGCTGTTCATCTGCTCCAGTGCGCGCAGCAGCTGGCCGACTTCGTCGGTGGCTTCGGTTTCAAAGGTGCCGGACAGGTCGCCGGCGGCAATCGCGCGGGCGCCTTGCAGCGCGCGGCCCAGCGGCTGCAGCACCGAGACCCGCAGCGTGTACCACAGGAAGACGTTGATCATCAGGCCGACGAAGGTGGCGGCAAAGATGCCGTAGTTGTTGGCGCTGGTGCCGTTCAGCAGTGCGGCGCCGCAGACGATGATCTGCAGCACGTTGACCACGCTGGTGGCGGCCCAGATTCGGAAGCCTAGCGAGACATGGCTCAGGCGCGACAGCAGCGTGCCGACGCCAGGACGGATCACCTGGCCGTTCTTGATGCGGATGCCGTGATTGGCTTGGGTGCGGATCGCGCGGTAGGCTTCTTCTGCGCCCGCGATCTGGTGGCGTTCCGCCCGGGTGCGTACCGACATATAGCCGATGGTGCGGCCATTTTCGCGGATCGGCGTGATGTTGGCGCGCACCCAGTAGTGGTCGCCGTTCTTGCAGCGGTTTTTTACGATGCCGGTCCACGGTGTGCCGGCCTTGATCGAGGACCACAGGTCGGCAAACGCTTCGGCCGGCATGTCCGGATGGCGTACGATGTTTTGCGGCGCGCCCAGCAGCTCATCTTCACTGAAACCGCTGATCTGGGTGAAATACGGATTCACATACGTGATTTTGCCGTCCAGGTCAGTTTTCGAGACGATGGCCTGGTCTTCCAGGACTTCTACTTCGCGGTTGGTAACAGGTTGATTGTTGCGCATAACGTAACTCCGGCTTAGTTTATTGCTTTATCGCAATAGATATGGCCAGTTTACGTAGTCCGCCGGTCGAATTTATTGATTTAGATCAAATTTGCCCGGATTGGACCAGTGCAGCGTTCGCCTGAGATGAAACAAGGTGATTAATTGGATTGTTCAGGGTTGACGGCCTTCAGCGCGGCCACATCGCGCACGTTTTTTTGCACGGTGACGGCTGCGAACAGGCTTAACAAAAATGCCATGGCGTAGAAACCTTTTTCGCTGGGCGCCAGCGTGGCATTCCACAGGCCGACCACCAGCAGCAGGATCGACAGCAGCACCGAGAACCAGCACAGGCCGAAGTACATGCCTGTCACCGGAATGCCGTCGTTACGGTCGCGCACCGATTTTTGCAGCGAGATGGCGGCAAACAGGCCGTACATCAGGATGGTGAAGTAATAGCCTTTTTCGTTGAGCTGCATGCTGGCGTTCCACAGACCGATCAGATAGGTCGCGGTACCGGCCAGCAGCGCAAGCCAGGCGGCGCCGATGAAGGCGGCAGTTGGGCCTTGTTGGGTTTTGGTCGTCATTTTTACTCCTTGTGATGGGTGAACGCGTATCGAAGCAGAACAGTTAGCCAGGCTTTTTGACCATGCGCAAGATTTTGCCGCCCGCGCTGACCACCGCCAGCGTCAGCGCACCGGCAATCAGGCCCGCGACTGCATCCAGCAGGCTTGGGACCACGGCGCCGAGCAGCGGGCCGACGCTCGGCACCTGCGTCACCGCTTCGGTGGCATGGTGGATCAGGTCATGGGCAAACGGCAGGCCGTGGGTCAGGATGCCGCCGCCGACCATGAACATGGCGACGGTGCCGACCACGCCCAGCAGCTTCATGAGCTTGGGCGCGGCGCTCAGCAGCACGCGGCCCAGCGCCCGCACGGCGGCGCCGCCGCGCTGGCTCAGGTACAGGCCGGCGTCATCCATTTTGACAATGGCGGCGACCAGACCATACACACCTACCGTCATCAGCAGCGCGATGCCGACCACCACGGTTACCTGCTGCAAAAACGGCGCTGCCGCCACGGTGCCCAGCGCGATCACGATGATCTCGGCCGAGAGGATGAAGTCGGTGCGTACGGCGCCTTTGATCTTGTCTTGTTCCAGCGCGACCAGGTCCACGTCCGGGTTGGCCAGCGCTTCTTGCAACTGGTGCTGGTGGCCGTCGTCGTCCTTGTGCAGCAGGCTGTGGGCGATTTTTTCAAAACCTTCAAAGCACAGGTAGAGACCGCCGAGCATGAGCAGCGGCGTGATGGCCCACGGCGCAAACGCGCTGATGGCCAGCGCGGCCGGCACCAGGATGGCCTTGTTCTTCAGCGAGCCGACGCCCACCGCCCACACCACGGGCAGCTCGCGTTCGGCGCGTACGCCCGCCACTTGCTGCGCATTCAGGGCCAGATCGTCGCCGAGCACGCCGGCGGTCTTCTTGGCTGCCATTTTGCTCATCAAGGCGACATCGTCGAGGATGGTGGCAATGTCATCGATGAGTGCGAGCAGGCTGGAACCGGCCATCTTGAAAGTCTCCCTGAAAAGGTATGGTTGGAAGGGCAATATTAACCCATGCAAGCGGCGCGCCGATACCGCTACAATGTGGATTACCTATTTGACTGGACCGACCATGAGCTTTGCTACCTGGATTACCTTTTTCGTTGCCGCCTGCATTATTGCCGTGTCGCCCGGTTCGGGGGCGGTGTTGTCGATGTCCCATGGTCTGTCGTATGGCGTGCGCCGTACCAGCGCCACCATTTTCGGCTTGCAGAGCGGTCTGATGCTGGTGTTCTTCATTGCGGGCGCCGGCGTGGGCTCGCTGCTGCTGGCGTCCGAGGTCGCGTTCAATATCGTCAAGACGGTGGGCGCGCTGTACCTGATCTACCTGGGCCTGAGCCAGTGGCGCGCCAAGGTCAGCATCGGCGAGCAAAAGCATGCGGAGGTGGTGGTGCCGACGGTGAAAAAACGCTTCATGACCGGCTTTCTGACCAATGCCACGAATCCGAAAGGCATCATCTTCATGGTGGCCGTGCTGCCGCAATTCATTACCCACGACGCGCCGTTGCTGCCGCAGTTGCTGATCCTGGCGGTGACCATGTGCTGCATCGATCTGGTGGTGATGCATAGCTATGCCTTCCTGGCGTCGTCGATGCAGCGCTTTTTCCGCGATGCGGGCGCGGTCCAGAAGCAAAACCGGGTATTCGGCGGCCTGCTGATGGCGGTGGGTGCGGCGCTGTTCTTCGTCAAGCGCGGCGGCGCCACTGCTTAATTGCAACACATTTTGTAACCTCGTGTAACCCGTGTAGTCGAACCCGAACGTGCGGCGTTAAATCAGGCATAACCACAGGAGACGCTGCCATGGGCCGCAAACTGATCCACACCGTCGTGCTGGCCGCTTTGGCCGGCTTTAGTGCGTTGGCGCTGGCCGACGACCCGCCTGCGATTGTCGGACGCATCTCCAGCGTGCAGGGCCAGGTGACGCTGGTGGGCGACGGCGATCCGGTCGGCGCCTCGCTGAACTGGCCGGTGACGGCGTTCAATCACATCAACACCGCCAGCGGTGCGCGCACGGAATTCCGCGTCGGCTCGACGGCGGTGCGGGTCGACAGCGATTCGGACCTGGAAATCAGCGCCATGGATGACGACTTGCTGCGCCTGCGCCTGAACTACGGCAGCGTCAGCATCCGCGTGCGCAGCCCCGAGCTGCTGCGGGATTTCGAACTCAGCACGCCACAGGCGCGCATTACCATGATCGAGCCGGGCGTGCTGCGCGTGGATGTCGACCGCACGCCCGATACCAGCCAGATCAGCGTGCTGGCCGGCAGCGCGCGTGTGGATGGCGCCGGTTCGTCAGTCGTGGTGAGTAACGGCCGCCATGTGGATATCAGCGCGGAAGACGTCCGCACCAGCGTGGCGCGGCGTGATGGCTTCGACATCTGGGCCGAAGACCGCGACCGCCTGGACAGCACTACCACGACCACCCGTTTTGTCTCGAGCGGCATCACCGGCTACGAAGAGCTGGACCGCAATGGCACCTGGGTCGACAATAACGAGTACGGTCCGCTGTGGACCCCGCGGAACGTGGCGCTGGACTGGGCGCCATACCGCGACGGCCGCTGGATCTGGCTGGCGCCATGGGGCTGGACCTGGGTCGACAATGCGCCGTGGGGCTATGCGCCGTCGCACTATGGGCGCTGGGTGATCGTCAACCGCCGCTGGTGCTGGGCGCCGGGTCGGCCGGTGGGACGGCCGGTGTGGGCGCCGGCGCTGGTTGGCTGGGTGGGCGGCAATGGCGGTCCGCACCATCCGGGGCCGGGGCTGGGCTGGTATCCGCTGTCGCCGCGCGACCGCTTTGTGCCGACCTACCGCGTGTCCACGGATTACGAGCGCCGGGTCACATGGACCCACAACGGCAAACCGTTCACCCCGCGTCCGGACTGGAATGGCCAACGCGATGGCCTGACCGTGCTGCCGCGCGACCAGTTTGAAGGCCGGCGCTACGTGCCGGTCAACCGTGGCGCCTCCGTGATCCCGCCAGCGACGTTTGTAAAAGGCGTGGCGCCGGTGGCGCCGCCGCAGCCGGCTGGCCAGCCGCGCACCCTGACCACCAACCGCGGTGGCTGGGGCGATCGCGACCATGATGGCGTGCCGGACCGCTTTGAGCGCAACGACCGTCCGGGGCGGGTGATTACCACCGCACCATCGCAGCCGGTGCCGGCACCGGCGCAGCAGCCGCCAGGGCGCATCAGCACGTTGGCGCCAAACCAGTTTGGCGAGCGCGATTCGCGGCCGCAGACCATCAACCCTAACGATGTGCGGATTGAGCTGCGCCCGCGTTTCAATCCGCCGCAGCAGCCAGGCGCTGGCCAGACGCAAGTGTCGCAGCAGCAGTCGGTGGCACCGGTGTTGCAAGTATCGCCGCCGGCCCAGCAGCAACCGGCGCGCGACCGCTTTGACCGCGGTGGTGATGACAGCCATCGTCGGTTCCGGCCGGCGGACGAGCAGCGTCCCGATCCTCGTCCGCAACAGCTTCAGCCGCAGGCTCAACCGCAGCAGCAGCAGCCGGCAGCTCAACCGCCGCGTCAATTCAACCCGCCACCACAGCAACAGGCGCAACCGCAGCAATCAGCGCAACAGCCGCAGCCAGCGCAACAGCCGCAGCGTGAAAATCGCAGCGAACAGCGGCGGGAACCGGAACGTCAGCGTGACGAAAACCGTGACCGCCGCAAGCAAAACCAGCAATAACTTCGGTTTATTCTTGCGCCTTGAGGCGCAGGCGGGCGCGCCATTCACCCAGGGCGGATAGCGCGCCCTGGAATTCGCGTTCGATCAGATCGGCTTCCGCTGCCGTGACTTTGCCGTCCATGAGTGCGCTGGAGACGGCTTCCGCGACCGCACCTACCTGACTCATCACCTTGCACACCGTCTGCGACAGGTCGTCTTCGCCGATGGTTTCCGGCGTCGGCACCACAAACGCCGCCATGCCATGGCGGACCAGCAGCGCGTGCAGCGGCAGGTGCGCGTCCGCCACGCCCGCCTTGTGGCACAAGTGCACCACGGTTGACACCTCCTCAAACGAGGGATAGTGCGACGCGATCGTCGGCGCCAGCTTGTTGCGCAGGACGTTGACGGAAATCCCCATTGCCTGCGCCAAAGCGTCGATGCCGCCGGGATAGGCGCGCGCCACCTTGTAAAGCGCGTCGTGCTGATTCATGTCCAGGTATTTGCGAGTCATGGTGAAGCGTGCCTTTTATTACCGATGCAACCGCCAACGCGCGGCGCTATGCTGTTTTTCATACAACTTCCTTGTGAAAAGACATCATGAAGTCTCTTCGATCTGCGCTGCTTTTGATGGTTTGCATAGTCTTTGCCAGCAATGTCCCGGCGTTAGCGCGGCCGGCTTCACATTCTGGCACATCGTCGTCGTATAAAAGTGGATTTTCTTCACAAAAGAGCAACTCCGCCGCGCACAGCCGCCCGGCGCCGCCTGCCGCCAACCGCCAGAGCGGTCCCGGCGCGTTCGGCCAGCAGGCCGGTTCGCCGGCGCAGCCGCAGCGCGCTACGTCGGCCATGTCGCGCGACGTCGACCACAGCGCGGCCCGCGCCAACGCGCTGAAGACGCTGGATGAGCGCCGCGCCGCTGCCAATGCGCCACCACCGCTGCCGCCGCTGAACGATAGCTTGCGCCAGCCGCAGCAGGCACCGGCGCCGGTCTACCAGCCGCCGCCACCGGTGTACGCACCGCCCGCCTCGGGCAGCAATGCGCTGATGCATGGCGTGCTGGGCTTCATGCTGGGCCGGGCGATGAGCCAGAGCCATCAGCCGGTAGCGTATCCGACCACGCAGGGCAGCCAGCCGGTGCCGCAAGCCGGCGCCGCCACGGACAGCGCGGGCACGGTGACTGGCATGCCGGGACTGGGCGCTCCTGCGCCTACGCCGCAGCCGTCTTTCGGGGCAAGCGTGCTGCGCTGGTTTGTGTGGCTGATGGTGTTGAGTGCCCTGGTCTGGCTGGTGGTGTATTTCGTTCGCAAGCTGCGCCGTCTGCGTGCTGCGCCAAATTATTCGTTTGAAAGGAATTGAGATGGGATGGTCGGATGCTTACAACTATCTGCGCGGCAGCGTGGCGGCCAAACCGGCGGATGACGCCCTACCGTTGGGCGCGCGCATCGGCAGCCTGGTCGGCATACAGCAGTCGCCGCTGCTGCGCGCGGTGGCGGACGGTTCGCTGATCGGGCTGCCGGAGGCGGCGGATACGCGCATTGTGGCGGTGTCGCAGCTCAGGCTGAAGCAGTCGGGCGGCTTGTACCGCTACTACCTCGACACCGGCGACCGCGACGACCAGGAGAAGTTCCTTCAGGTCTACCAGAACGCCAGCGGCGAAGTCAGCGAGATCATGTACTGCACCCAGCTGGCGCGCGTGATTCCGCAGACGGTGGAAGACCAGGACGCTTACACGGGCCAGTCCGGCGCCGGCCTGGGCGACCGCAGCTACACGCTGTGGCGCCAGCAGCTGGAAGATGATCCGGGCCTGGACCTGGACCTGATCTTCGGCGCCAGCGATGGGCTGGACTACTGGCGCGACGCCGGCGATCCGGAAGCGGGCTTCATGCCGCCGTTCACGGGCACCGAAGTCCGTCTCGACGACGCCAGCGGCCGTACCGGCTTGCGCCAGGAAATGTATTTCATGCCGTACGTGCGCCAGCTGCGCGGCGGCGGCCACGAATATCTGCTGATCACGACGGAAATCATCCACAGCGTGAACGGCGATACCAGCAAATGCGGAATCCATGTCGACTTTGTCATTGGGATTCCGGTGGAGCAGCAACGCATCGTTATCCAATGATGCGCAACTTTGAATGAGGAAGACTGACATGAGCAACTTGAATGGCTGGGGCCTGACGGCACGACTGATTTCCAAGCACTTCGGCGCGCTGGGCAATCGCGTCTCCGAGGCCATCGCCAATTTCGATCCGGAAACCGCCACCGAGGCCGACCGCGACCGCCTGGCCGACAATCTGCGCAGCGCCGCCCAGAAGCTGGCCGCCGCCCGTGCCGCGTTCGACAAGGAGGCTGGCGACGTGGTCAAGCTGCGCCAGTTGATCGCCACTGACGAGCAGGCGGCAGGCACGCTGGCCGAACGCCTGGCCAGCGGCAAGATCGCGGAATCCACCATCACGCTGTTCTGCGACGAGCTGGAGGCCAACAAGGCCCGCCTGCCGCAGGAGCTGCAGGAAGAAGCGGACGCCAGGCAGTATATGAACGAGCTGCAAACCATTGTCGATGCCTTGTCGAAGCAGCTGTCGGAGTTCGACGCGCAGGCCAAAAAGGCGATGCAGGCGCTGGCGTCTGCCCGCGCCCAGCAGGATTTGCAGCAGCTGCGTGCCGACCGTCAGGCCCAGCTGGCCGGGCTGCAAGGCATGCGCGGCCAGTCCAGCGCATTGGCGGCGCTGACCCGCCGCGCCGACACCATCCGCAACGATGCCGAAGGCTTGCGCATCGTGACGGACATCGGCCAGAAGCCGCTGGCGCAGGCCGCCGAATTGGAGGCGATCCGTAAATCGGTGAGCCAGCCGGCGCTGGGGAATGAGTCGGAGTCGGCGCTGGCCCGTTTGCAGCGCCTGTCCGGCCAGCCGGCTGAGCCTTTGGCGCTTGCAAAGTCCTGATCCAGCTACAATATAGGCCGTAGACGCCATTTGGCGTCTGCGGTTTTTTATTGAATGGAAAAGAACATGAAAGCGATCCCACCCTCCGAGTCCCTCATCGAGTACCCGAGCGACTTCCCGATCAAGGTCATGGGGCCGACTCATAACGATTTCGCCCCTACCATCGTGCTGGTGGTGCAGAAGCACGACCAGGATTTCCACGAAGGCAAGATGGAAGTGCGTCCTTCGGCCCAGGGCAATTACACCGGTCTGACCTGCGTGGTGCGCGCCGTTAGCCGCGAACAGCTGGATGCGCTGTACAGCGAGCTGTCGGCGCACCCGATGGTCAAGATTGTCATGTAATCAAGCGTGCTGGCGCTGGAAGGCGGCAATTTCTTCCAGCAGCCAGTCGCGGAACGCCTGCACCTGCGGTTTGCTGACCGCACCGGGCGGCGTGACGAAGTAGTACTCGTCCGGGCTGGGCGTGGCGATATCGAATAGCCGCAGCAGCTGCCCGGAGTTGATCTCCTGCATCGCCACCACGTGGCGTACCAGCGCGACGCCGTTGCCGTCGGCAGCGGAACGCACCAGCATCGACAAATCCTCAAACAGCAGCCCGCCCGACGGTTCCGGCAGGTCGACTGCGGCTGCGCGCAGCCACGGCGTCCACAGCTCCACCGAGCGCAGCAGCGTGTGCTTGGCCAGATCTTCTGGCGTTGCTGGCAGCTGCCCACCGCGATAGTGGGGACTCACTACCGGGTAGTACACATCCCCCATCAGCCGCAACACCACCATGCCCGGGTAATTGCCGCGTCCGAAGCGGATGCCGACGTCGATGCCCTCGCGCGCCAGATCCTGCAGCACACCGCTGGACTGCAGCACCACTTCAATATCCGGATGCAGCTCGATGAACTTGCCCAGCCTTGGCGCCAGCCAGCGCGCGGCAAACGAGGGTATCGAGGTAATCGTCAGCCGCTGGCTGATGCTGGCCGCGCGCATGGCGTCGGTGGCGGCGGCGATATCGGCAAAGGCCTTGCCTAAAAATTGGGCAAATTTTAGCCCGTCGCTCGTTATTTTCACCTGGCGGCCATGGCGCACGAAAAGTGGCCGTCCCAGCTCTTCTTCCAATCCTCGAACCTGATGACTAATCGCACCGTGCGTCAGGTGCAGTTCTTCCGCCGCGCGCGAGAAATTCTCGTGGCGGGCCGCCGCCTCGAAGGCGCGCAATGCGGAAAAATTGGGCAGCCGTCGCGCCATGCTGTGGATAACTATGTGAATAGAACTAACAAGAATTGCGAAAATATACCGTTATACAGGCACTTAGACAAGGTTTACCATGTGAATAAATCTACCTAAGCGGAGCTGCCATGCCCTTCCAACTGTACGTCGATAGCCTTTACACCAGCCCTTACGCCCTGTCGGCCTTCGTGGCGCTGACCGAGAAGGGCTTGCCTTTCAGCGTGAAGACGGTGGATCTGGGCAGCGGCGAGCAGCGTCTGGCCGGCTATGCCGACCGCGCGTTGACGGGCCGCGTACCGGCGCTGGTCGAGGGCGATTTTGTGCTGACGGAGTCGTCGGCCATCACGGAATACTTGGAAGAGTCGTTCCCGGCGCCGGAATATGTGCGCCTGTACCCAGCTGACCGCCGCCAGCGCGCGCAGGCACGGCAGATTCAGGCCTGGGTGCGCAGCGACCTGGTGCCCGTGCGCCTGGAGCGCGATACGGAAACCGTGTTCTTCAAAAAGCCGTGCGCGCCGCTGACCGACACCGCGCAGCAGGCGGCCGCCAAGCTGGTGCATGTGGCCGGTCACCTGGTCCAAGGTCCGCAGAATCTGTTCGGCGACTGGTCGCTGGCCGATACCGACCTGGCCATCATGCTGAGCCGCCTGGTGCGCAACGGCGATGCGGTGCCGCAGAAGCTGCAGGAATACGTCGATTTCCAATGGCAGCGCCCCTCGTTGCAGGCCTGGCTGGCCAGGCACCAGCCGGGCTGAAAGTAGCGCTCGGGGTATAATGCCGGGATGACGTCTCCAACTTCTCCTGAGATCAGGCATCTCGGCAAAGCCGATTACGACAGCACGTTTGCCGCCATGCGGGCCTTCACCGACGCCCGCACGCCGGACACCCGCGACGAACTGTGGATCGTGGAACATGCGCCGGTCTACACGCTGGGCCTGGGCGCCGACCGTGGCCACCTGCTGGCCGGCGCATCCGGGATCCCCGTGGTGCAGACTGATCGCGGCGGCGAAGTCACCTATCACGGCCCTGGCCAGGTGGTGATTTACCTGCTCATGGACCTGCGCCGCAACAAGCCGGGCGGCAAGCTGTATGCGCGCCAGTTTGTGCATAAAATCGAGCAAGCCATCATCAATGTGTTGCAGGCGTATAATCTCGACGGTGAGCGCGTTGAAGGCGCGCCGGGCATCTACATGGCCGGCGGCGATCACAAAGGCGCCAAAATCGCCGCGCTGGGCTTGAAGGTGCGCGGCAACGGCTGCACCTACCACGGCCTGTCGCTCAATGTGGCGATGGACCTGGCGCCGTTTTCCTGGATTAATCCATGCGGCTATGCCGGACTGGAAACGGTCGATATGCGTACTGTTGGCGCGCAGGCAATGCTGTCCGATGTACAACAGCAACTCGCCGACGAACTGATCCGCGTACTGGCACCAAACGAATAAGACTTGATTATGACCACCGAAACCACGACTGCTTACAACCCCAGCGAAAAGCAAAAAGGCGCCAGCAAGACTTCGCGCATTCCGATCAAGATTGTGCCGGTTGAGCAGGTCGAGCGCTTGAAGAAGCCGGACTGGATTCGCGTCAAAGCCGGTTCGCCGAATACCCGTTTCTACGAAATCAAGGAAACGCTGCGCGAGAACAAGCTGGTCACCGTGTGCGAAGAAGCCAGCTGCCCGAACATCGGCGAATGCTTCGGCAAGGGCACGGCCACCTTCATGATCATGGGCGACAAGTGCACCCGCCGCTGCCCGTTCTGCGACGTCGGCCACGGCCGTCCGGATCCGCTGGACAAGGATGAGCCGACCAACCTGTCGCACACCATCGCCAAGCTGCGTTTGAGCTACGTCGTGATCACCTCGGTGGACCGCGACGACCTGCGTGACGGCGGCGCCGCCCACTTTGTCGAGTGCATCTCCAATACCCGCGCGCTGTCGCCGAAGACCCAGATTGAAGTGCTGGTGCCGGACTTCCGCGGCCGTCTGGAAAAAGCGCTGGCGATCTTCGCCGACGGCCTGCCGGACGTGATGAACCACAACCTGGAAACCGTGCCGCGCCTGTACAAGGAAGCGCGTCCGGGTTCGGACTATATGCATTCGCTGAAGCTGCTGAAAGACTTCAAAGCCATGTACCCGAACGTGAAAACCAAGTCCGGCATCATGGTGGGCCTGGGCGAAACCGACGAAGAAATCCTGCAAGTGATGCGCGACATGCGCGAGCACGACATCGACATGCTGACCATCGGCCAATACCTGGCGCCATCGAACAGCCACCTGCCGGTGCGCCGCTATGTGCACCCGGACGTGTTCAAGATGTTTGAAGCAGAAGCCTATAAAATGGGCTTCAAGCACGCCGCCGTGGGCGCCATGGTGCGCTCCTCGTACCATGCGGACGAGCAGGCCCACAACGTACTGGCCGCAGGCTAAAACAAAAGGCTCCGCAAGGAGCTTTTTTTTCGTCCCGATACCAGGCCAGGCCTGATTTGCAAAACTAGATGGTTTAAGCGTCGAGGCCTTTGAGCAGGACTTCGGCGACGGTCTGGTTCATGTCGAGGCCGCGCTCAGTCGCCAAGGCGTGCAGGCGTTTGACCAGTTCGTCATTGAGTTTGACGGCGAATGGCACCAGGCCCAACGCCTGGTCGCGTTTGCGTTGTTCGCGTTTGTCGATGACGGTATTGTCTGCCTTGCCGAAGCCTGCAGCACCCGGTGCCATCTTGCCCATCAGCTTTTTGGCATCGGCTTTGGCCAGATCTGTTTTCTTCATATTGCGCTCCGTTATAAAGACGCCATTCTACGCGTTAAAAACGATTGACCACGGACTGCGTTTTATCGGACTATTTCGAGTTGTTGGAATAGCCAGGAATAACCAGGAACAGCAGATGAGTGTACGCATTGAAGAATCGTGGAAGCAGCAGTTGCAAGCTGAGTTTGAACAGCCCTACTGGGAATCCCTGACCGCTTTCGTGCGTGCCGAATATGCGGCCACGCAGTGCTGCCCGGCCGGCAAAAACATCTTCCGCGCGTTCGACCTTACGCCGTTCAATGACGTGAAGGTGGTGATACTTGGGCAGGACCCGTATCACACGCCCGGTGCGGCGATGGGCTTCTGCTTCTCGGTCCCGGACGGCAATCGCCCGCAACCGAGCTTGCAGAACATCTTCCAGGAACTGCATAACGACCTTGGCCTCGACCGCCGCCAGACGGATCTCAGCGACTGGGCGCAGCAAGGCGTGTTCCTGTTGAACAGCGTACTGACGGTGCGTGCGCGTGAAGCCGGTTCGCACGCCAACAAGGGCTGGGAGACTTTTACCGACAGCGCTATCCGCCACCTGTCGCAGCAGCGCGAGAACATCGTCTTCATTTTGTGGGGCAGCTACGCCATCGCCAAACGCGCGCTGATCGACAGCCGCAAGCATCTGGTGATTACGTCGCCTCACCCATCGCCATTCTCCGCGCACAAAGGCTTCTTTGGCAGCAAACCGTTTTCACGCGCGAATGATTACCTCGCTGCGAACGGTCAAAGTCCGATCCACTGGGCCTGAACATCAAACGCGCGTTCGACGAACCACACTACCGCCACCAACGCAATCAGGGTTGATCCAGCGGTCAGCAAGCGGCGGTAGAACCAGGTGTGCCGCAGCCAGAACGCCAATGGCAGAAACGCGGCCACGATGCATAGCTGGCCGATCTCCACACCCAGATTGAAGCCGAACAGGCTGGCCAGCAGCGCCCCTTTCGGCAGCCCGAGGTCAATGAGCACACTGGCAAAGCCGAAACCGTGGATCAGGCCAAAGCCGAATGCCGCCCATGGCCGCCGTCCGCGAAACAGCGGGTAGAGGTTATTCACCGCAGCCAGGATCACCGAGGCGGCAATCGCCGATTCCACCAGCCGCGACGGCAGCGATATCAGCGACAGGCTAGCCAGCGTCAGTGTCAGCGAGTGCGCCAGCGTGAAGGCAGTCACCACTTTCAGCACGTCGATGAAGGCGCCGCGCAGATTATCGGCCGGCGCCGCCAGCATGACCGCTGGCAGCAGCAAGGACAGCAGGAACAGGATGTGGTCATAGCCGATCCAGATGTGCCACACGCCGTCTTTGACGTAGGCGCTGAATTGCTGCAATTGGTCGGGCGCCGCCAGGCGCAGGCGTTGCTGCGCATGGGCGGGTTCGAAGATCGCTGTGGAGGTAAGGCCGTCATGCGTCAGCCGCAGCAAGCCTTTGTGCTGGGGATCGAGGTCCGCAAACAGGTGGTAGCGGATGTCCAGCGTCGTCAACGGCGCCGGGCAGATTGCCTGGAAGCGCAGCACGCTGTAAGCGCCATCGGTATGGTCATCGATCAGCTGCTGGCCGGGGATGATGCGGCAAGGGCCGGCGTCAGCGGCAATCTGCAAGTGCTCCAGCGCGTAGGCCGCAATCGCTGCATGGCGGGCCTGGATTTCGCGCCATGTCAGTTGGCCATCGTCGTCCTGATCGAGACCGATGGCGTAGTCCAGGTCACGCAGTGCGATGTCCCATTGGCCTGTAATGCGTTCACCTTGCACATCGAGCGACAGGTAGCTGTCGCTGGGTTTGTGTGCCTGTGCGGGCAGCATGGCGCAGCACAGCAGCAGAAGCAGCATCAGACGTTTCATGATGTCCCCACTTTCAGCTGGCGGATCAGGCGTGCGGTCATTGCGTCTTCGGTGTGATGCTGGTTGACCCAGTCGAGCACTGGCTTGGCTGCGGCGGCGTCGCGTGCCTGTGCTGCGGCTTCAAGATAGATGCGGATGTCGGCCGGCTCCTTTTGCACAGCCCAGTTTTTGCGCGCGAGTGCCAGTGCTGCGGTGGCGTCGTGCCTTAGCAGCAGTTCAAAGCGTGCCTGCTCGCGCTGGTGCACGGTATCGCCACGTTGTGCTGCCGCGTCGAAGCGTGCTGCCAGTTCCTTGATGTCGGCTTGCAGGGCGCTGCTTTGGCCGGCCTGCTGCAAGGCCAGCGCGCGGCGCAGCAGCAGTGCGTCGATACGGCTTTGGTCGCGCAGCAGTGTCAATACTTCAGCGGCGCGGCCTTGCTCGAGCAGGAAGTCGGCGTAAGCGCCTTGCAGGTAGCTGTCGCGTGGATGGAGCGACAATGCTCGCCGGTAGCGCGTCTCCGCCGTGGCGCTGTCGCCGCGCCGTTGTGCCATTTCGGCCAGCAAGGTCGTGGCCCATACCTGCAGCTCCACAGGCGCATTCGGGCTACGTTCGGTGGTCAGGTCCAGCAGTTGTTCGCTGCGCTCCGCCTTGCCCGTTACCGTGCCGATGTTGGCGATACAGGTGATGGCGACCAGTTCGATCGACAAGCTGGACACCCGCGCGCAACTGGCCGTGGCGCCTGTGTAGTCGCCTTGGACCGTTTGTACTGTCGCCTGCGTCAGCCAGGCCTGCACATTGCGTGGCTCGGCTTCCAGTACGGCTTTCAAGTCGGCCAGCGCCGGTGTGAACTGGTGTGTGCTTTGCAGTAGCGTGGCGCGCAGCAGACGCACCGCTGGCGGTGGTGCTGTCTGGTTCCACCATGGCGCCAGCGCCGCCTGTGCATAGCCGAGATAGCGTGGGTCGGTTTCACTGCGGGCCAGTGCGATGTAGCGGCGGGCGATGGTGGTGGCCAGCGTGATGTCGTTCGGGCTGGCGTGCAGTTCGCTGCGCAGGCGCCGTAGCTCCTGCTGCACCGGGTCGCCCCGGCGCGGCACGGTTTCGACTATCTGCTGGCCGTTCGTGGGAATGTAGGGCGCCGCCTGTGCCGCTGCAGTGATGCAGCAGGCCAGCGCAAGGATAAATTGATGCATGATGGCGCCCTCCTGGTGCTTACTTCACTGCGACCGGTTCAGTGTCGTCGGGTGTGGTGACAGCCACCGCGTCCGTCGCTTGCGGTTCGGCGCTGGTCTCGCTGCCATCGCCGATGATCGCCACCACGGCAGTGACAAATGCATCAACCATGGCGACCGGTGGTTGTGGTGTGGTGGGCGTGTCTGGTGCGGACCAGTCATGGCTGCTGCCACCGCACGCGCTCAACACCAGCAGCATAATGAGGCCGAGGTATCTCATGGCGCCCTCCGCATCGCCTGTGCCACGGCGGCGCTTTGCGGCGAACCTGGCAGGGGCGTTTTCAGATACGGGAAGGCGGCCGTGAAGAAGCTGTCGTCAAGGTAGGCGCCATCGGTGAAGTGCAGGCCACCCGCCGGTGCATCGGTAGGCGCGCAGCCCAGGTTCAGCGTACACAGATTGCCCATCACCACACGCAGTGCGATATCCACCACGTCATCGCCAGGACGGCGGCCGTTGGGGAAACCGGCATTGTCGCCGCCGATGACGCCGAGGCGGTTTTGCTTGCCCATCGCGACCGTCGCCGTGCTGGTATTCAGGCGCAGCATTTCAGACGCGGTGACCGTGGCTGGCTGGTTCAGGCCTTTGACACCGGTGAGGAAGGTGGCCACCAGGTCGTTGCGCGGGAAGTTGGTAGGCGCCTTGGCGCCAGCGCTGCCGTACAGAATTTCAATCAGCGCGGGCAGCGTTGGATTGGTCACGTAGGTGGCAAACTGGGCGTCGCCCGATGGCTTGCTGGCGTTGAAGGTATCTTTGTCTTTGAGGCCGATCACCACTTCATTCACCAGCGGCATGCCGAGGCGCGAGACCTGCGTCCAGGCGCCGCCCTCTTTCGATGGCGTGCTGCTGTTCGGCGTTGGGTTCAGCAGACGGCCCTGGCGCACGCTGGCCGTGGTCCAGCCGCCGATGACCGGATCGCTGCTGCCGGACGCGGTCAGGCAGGACGCTGCGACTTCCATCTCTATCGCCGTGACGTTCTTGTCGGCCAGGTCGTCGTGTGCGGCCTTCTCGGCATTGGCGGCAAATTCCGTGGCTGGCGCTTTGATGTTCACCAGGTCAAACGTCTCGCCCAGGTTGACGACAAACGGATCCTTGCGCTGGCCGACAAACACGCGCGCCGGTGTGCTGCAACCGGGAATATTGACGCTGTAGACGTGCGCCGCCGCATACGCCGGGTAGTTCGGTATCGATTTATTGCCGATATTGTCGAGCGGCTTGTCGAAGGTGGTGCTGCCATCGGCAGCGTTGGTGACAGCGGCCCTGGTGCCGGTGCGGCGGTCGCCGCGCACCACGTTGATGGTGTAGGTTTCGCGCACATTGGCGCCCGGTGCATTAGGCGCGGCGATGGCGCCGCCGTTGATCACCAGCGGAATCGACACCTGCTTGCCCCCCACGGTCAGCTTGGTGTCCTTGTTGGTATTGGTGAAGCGGAACTGAAAGGTCAGGTCTTCCTTGGCGTCGCCGTTGTTGTCGATGTGGATTTCGTACAGTGCGTTGGGATCCATGGCAAAGTAGTTGGGACCACCGTAGGCATCCTGTAGCGGTACGTAGTCGGCGATGAGCGTGATGAAGTTGGCGCGGCCCGCTTCGTAGCTGCGGAACATATAGAAATCGGTACCGTCGATCTTGGGGCTTTGCGTGACGAATGGTGCTTCGCGATGGCTGGACGCCAGCGCTGCCGGTAAGCAGGCGCCGGCCAGCAAGCCTGCAATGGCAAGGCGTGCTGTGTGGTGGGTAATGGTTTGCATCTCGCTTCCTCCGAATGGGTGAACCTTCTGTGGGTACTGCAAGGCTGATATACGCGGCGCGTGGTGCGTCAGATTCAGATTCGATAAGATTTATTTTTTGGACTGATTTTCAGAAGAGTTCAGAAGTTGTGGCTGAGCGTTAAACGCAGCGTGCGTGGCTCAACAGGATGGAAGTGCACGTCGCTCACACCTTCCGCCGACTCGCCTGCCAGCCGCGAGGTGTAGAGGTAGTCGATATCGCTGGCGCGGCGGTTAAACAGATTGAAGCCGTCCAGCGTGAGCCGCGTGCGGTGGCTGAGCTGATAACCGATGCGGCCATATGCCAGCGTGGTCGCGGCCGAGCGTATGCTGTTGTCTTCAATCAGTGGCCGCTGGCCGAAGTAGCGCAGCTCAAGGCCGCCAAACCAGCGGCCGATGTCCTTTACGGTCACGCCAAATGACGCCACCTTGTTGAGGGCTTCCGGCACGTAGTTGCCGGCCGGGTCGCTGTCGCGATAGCGCGCACGCGAGGCGGACAGGTCGAGATCAAACAGCAGCCATGGTGCGGCAATATAGTGATTGCTCCATTCCACACCGGTGCGGCGGCTGGCACGGCTGGCTTCCGTCTGGCCGCTGTCGCCCGCATAGACCAGTTCCGAATCGATATCCAGCGTCCACAATGAGAACGAACTTTGCAGGCCGGGCAGCCAGCTGCTACGCACGCCCAGTTCAGCGCCGCGTGTGCCGACCAGCGGCGGTGCGGGCGCCGGCCCGGTGACGCCGCGCGCATCGTTGCTGTGGAAGCCTGCGCCGTAGTTGATGAAGTATTCGGTGTCGCGCCATGGCCCGAGTATCAGCGAGAGTTTGGGTGAAAATTTGTGCGCGCTGGCGCGGTCGTCGTTGACCTTGAAGCGGTAGGCGTCATAGCGCAAGCCGGCGATGCTGCGCAGCGATGGCGTCCAGTAGCTGGTGTTTTCCGCATACAGGCCAAGGCTGGCTTCATCGACGCGGTCTTCGCGCACGGTGCTGAGGCGCTGGCGCGCTGCGGTCGCATACAGGCCGATGGGCGCGATATGGTCGTAGCGTGTTTCGACACCCAGCTTGTTGCGCATGTCGATGCCGCCGATCTGGCTGAGCCACGCCTGGCTGGCGCTGGCGCCGCCCACGGTACGGCGTTCGCTTTGCTGGAACTGGTCGCCGTTGACCGGATCGTTGAGCAGGTAGGTAAAGTTGCTATACAGGTCCAGGCTCGAATGCAGCAGATAGGCGGAAGCTTCGGTGATGCGGTCGCTGTCGCGGCGGTGCATGTTCCAGGCCAGGCTGGTGCGCGCGGTGTTGCCACCATCGCTGGGATCAATGCCGCCAAAGCGGTTGATCAGGCCTGACTGCACGGCGCGCAGCGGCACCTGGTCGGTGGCGTTCCAGCGGTTGCGGTAGGCCATGGCGGTGATGCTGTAGCCGTCCTGCGCATCGCCGTGGCTGTAGCGCAGCGTGGCGCTGTATTTGCGGACCTGCTCCGGCGTCTGCCACGGGCCGTTGTTGCGGCTGAGTTCCAGACCATATAGCAGCGTGCCGTCGGCGGCGGCAAAAGAGTCGGCCAGCACGCCGCGCTGGTAGCCGTAGCTGCCCATGGTCAGGCTGGCGATACCCTGCTTTAGCTGGTCGCTGAGGCGGATGTGCGCCGCGCCGGCCGAGGAGAAATCGCCTTCGTCGGCAAAGTAACTGCCTTTTTTGTAGTCGATGCGCTGCACCAGTTCCGGTATCAGAAAATTGAGATCGGAATAGCCCTGGCCATGGGCGTTGCTGCGCATGTTGACGGGGACGCCGTCGACCCAGGTCGCAAAGTCGGTGCCGTGGTCCAGGTTGAAACCGCGCAGGAAGTACTGGTTGGCCTTGCCGTCACCACTGTGCTGGGTGACGATCATGCCGGGTACGAATTCCAGCAGCTCGCCGGTGCGCAGCGCCGGACGGTTGGCAATCAGGTTGGCAGTGACCGTGCCCTGGCTGGCCGCGTCGGTGGTGCCGATGGCATTGTCGTAATGGCCCAACACTGTCACGCTGGCCAGCGCAGCATCGCCTTCGGCTGCCGTGGCAGCGTCGAGCAGCGCGCAGCCCAGGGCCAGCATGGCGCCCGCTCTGTATTTGCAGATCATGTCATCCTCGCGTAGGTCTTGCTGATTGCTTCATGTTGTCAGCCATATACGCGTGCGGACCGGCGCCGGATTCAGAATTCTTTCGTGCTTCAGCGGTAATATGGTAATTTGCACACGCTTGAGGTTTCTCCCATTACGCAGCTCTACCGACAAGGCAAGCAGTGTCCGACGCCCATACCCTCGATCCGCAACAACTCCGCACCTGGCTGAATGGCGCTGCCCATCGCGATGCGGCAGCCTTCCGTTCCCTTTACGAAGCGACGTCAGCGAAACTGTTTGGCTTCGCGCTGCGTATATTGGTTAAGCGCGAACTGGCCGAGGAGGTACTACAGGAGAGTTTCGTCGCGATCTGGCATAACGCCGGCAGCTATCAAAGCCATCTGGCTGCACCGATGACGTGGATGACCACCATCGTGCGCAACAAGGCTTACGATCTGCTCCGCCGCAGCGATGATGCCGCCGAAATCGACAGCGACCAGTTTGACGCCGAAGTGATGAATGCTCTCCAAGACCCTGCTGCTACGCCCATCGAGGCACTGACCATGAGCCGTGACGCCAAGGCGCTGGCTTATTGCATGTCCGCGCTGGAAGGCATGCATCGCCAGGTGCTGGGGCTGGCCTTCTTCCATGATTTGTCGCACAGCGAAGTGGCGCAGCAGATGGCGCTGCCGATTGGCACGGTCAAGACCTGGATACGGCGTAGCCTGGAACGATTGAAGACCTGCCTGGCGAAAGGAGACCGCGCATGAATATCCGCGACAACGCTCCTTTGCGTGACAAGCTGGCGGCCGAATATGTGCTTGGCACGCTGAAGGGCGGCGCACGCCGCCGCTTTGAAGGCCATCTGCATAATGATGCCGCGCTGCGCCAGCTCACCGCTGAATGGCAGGACCGTCTGGTACCGATGGCGCAATTCGCCACCGCGCAGCAGCCGCGCAAGCAGGTGTGGACCGAGATTGAACGCCGCCTGAATCTGCGCCCTGCGCAGCGGGCGTCGTGGTTTGAGTCGCTCAACTTCTGGCGTTCGCTGGGTCTGGCGTCGACGGCGGTGGCGGCCTTGCTGGTCATGGTTATCGGCACGCGCGTGTTGCAGGCGCCGCAGCTGGATTATGTCGCTACGCTGACTGACGACAAGGCGCAAACCGCACTGCTGCTGACGGGCGACAGCAGCCATAAGGCGCTGACGGTGCGCCTGGTCGGCAATGCGCCGGTGGCCAGCGACAAGACGCTGCAGCTGTGGGCCGTGCCTAAGCAGGGCAATCCACGTTCGCTGGGCCTGCTGGCGGATCGCGGAGAGGTTAAACTGGCGTTGACCAGCAGTGCCATCAGCGACGACGTCGCGGTGCTGGCTGTTTCGCTGGAGCCGAAAGGCGGCTCTCCTGATCCGAATGGTCCTACCGGCCCTATCCTCTACAAGGGCGCGTGGGTCCGCGTAATGTAAAGAGAATTGAATATGGATGCTAGCAAATTCACCGTCGATTATTTCAACCAGTTCGGCAAGGGCACGCTGCCGGATTATCTGGGCATCATCATCACGTCCGTCAAGGAAGGCGAGATCGTGGCGGAGTTCACCGTCACGGGCAATCATCTTGCACCCAATGGTTTTCTGCATGCAGGCAGCGTGGTCACGCTGGCTGATACGGCTTGTGGCTATGCGTGCTTCTCGCATCTGCCGGACGGCGCGCAGAACTTCACTACCATCGAGCTGAAATCCAATCACCTCGGCACCGCGCGTGAAGGCACGGTGGTGGCGACGGCCAGCCTGGTGCACCAGGGCCGCACGACGCAGGTGTGGGATGCGACGGTGACCAACAAGGCCACTGGCAAAACAATAGCGTTGTTCCGCTGCACCCAAATGATTTTGTATCCCAAGTAAAATGACGGAGTTTTAAACTGATCTGATAAATTGCAGTAAAGCCTAGCCCCCGCTGAATTCTCTTTATCGTTTTTTCACAAGGACTGATATGAAAAAATTCATGAAGCTGGTTAGCTGCAGCATGTTGCTGGCGTCCTCGCTGGCAATGGCGCAAACGCCTTACACCGAGGACTCTACTTATCAAGGACTGGGGGGCAAGGAAGGGATCAGGAAGATTACCGATACCTTCGTCACCCTGATCACCACCGATCCCCGCATCAAGGACAGCTTCACTGACTTCGACATGAAGCAGCTGAATGTGCGCTTGCAGGAGCAGTTCTGCGAGTTCGCTGGCGGGCCATGCAAATACACTGGCAAATACCACGACAAGGCCATGGAAGGCGTCGGGCCGGTGCGCGATATGAAGACCGTGCACCAGGATCTGCAAATCACCAATGCCATGTTCAACGCCCTGGCTGAAGACTTACAAATCGCGATGGAGCAGCACAATGTTCCAAGTAGCGTCGCGCTCAAGCTGATCGCCAAACTCGCGCCGATGCAGCGCGACATCGTGACCAAGTAAGTGTGACCAAATAAGCGTGACCAAATAAGTCCGTCAGGAGTAGAACAATGAAAAAAATTATCCCAGCATTGATCGCTGTATTGGCCTGCGGCGCTGCTGCCGCAGCAAGCCCGGACATGGGCAAACTGCTTGCCACCGGTGGTGTCTCGCAAGTGGAAGGCGCCGGTGGTGGTGGCATCACGCCGTGGGCGCTGATCAGCGGCTATGGCACGCGTGACAGCTGGGGCGCCAATGCGCACTACACTTACGTCGGCACGCAAGACTACAAACTGAATAGCTATGGTGTGGCGGTCGGCATCGCAGACCGGCTGGAGCTGTCGCTGGCGAATCAGGAATTCAAGGGCAGCCTGGCGCCGCTGGACCAGCTGAACATCAAGCAGGACATCCTCGGCCTCAAACTCAAGGTGGCTGGCGATGCGGTGTATGAGCAGGACAGCTGGATGCCGCAAGTCGCCATCGGCATCATGTACAAGCGGAACAAGGGCATCGGCGGCCTTGGTGCGCTGGGCGTTACCAACGTCAAGCAGCTGGGCGCGAAGGACGATCATGGCTATGACTACTACGTCTCCGCCACCAAGATCTATCTGGAACAAAGCCTGCTGCTGAATGCCACGCTGCGCGCCACGCGTGCCAACCAGATGGGCATACTGGGCTTCGGTGGCGACAAGAATGATAGTACGCGCCTGATGCCGGAAGTCTCGGCCGCGTATCTCATCAACCGCAAGCTGGCGCTGGGCGCCGAGTACCGCCGCAAGCCGCACAACCTTGGCGTGGATAACGAGAAGGCGTATTACGACGTCTTCGTCGCCTGGTTCCCGACACGGAATTTCTCCGTGACGGCTGCTTATGCGGATCTGGGAGACATCACGATCTTCAATCCGAAGAAGCAGCACGGCCTGTACCTGTCGCTGCAAGCGGGCTTCTAGTAGGATTTGTAGGGCAGGAATTTACCGCTCAGGACCACCTGCACGCGGTCGCCCTTGGGATCGGCTTCCCGTTGAATATCCATCGAGAAGTCGATCGCACTCATGATGCCATCGCCGAATTCTTCGTGGATCAATTCCTTGATGGTGGTGCCGTAGACGCTGACGATTTCGTACCAGCGGTAGATCAGCGGGTCGGTCGGCACGGCGGTGGGCAGCGAGCCTTTGTAGGGCACGATCTGCAGCCATGCGGCTTCTTCATCGGTAAGCCCGAACAGTTGCTGCGCCTGGTCGGCCTGCGCGCGGCTGAAGGTCATCTGGCCGAGCAGCGCGGCGGTCGTCCATTCCTTGCTCTGGCCAAAGTGCGTGGCGATTTCCGTCCAGCGCATATTGCGCGCGACTTTGGCGGACAGGATTTTTTGCGTGACTTGGTTGCGGTCCATGGTGGCTTCCCTGGTTGGTTGAGGAAGCCATCAGCGATGCAAGCGGCGTGCCAAGGGTGGCTGATTAGCCGTTCAAGGACTCCGCCAGCAGCTTATGCAGTGCTGCGAAATCCGGTTCGCCCAGATAGCGCTTGAGGATTTTGCCGTCCTTGCCGATGACGAAGGTGGTTGGCGTCATGGCGACGTTGCCGTAAGCCTTGGCCGCCGAACCATCCGTATCCAATGCCACCTTGAACGGCAGCTGGCGCGTTTCCGCGTAGTTGAGCACGTAGTTAGGCGGATCGTAGTTCATCGCCACGGCGACAAACTCCATGCCCTGGCCTTTGAACTTGTTGTAGGTATCGACCATCTTGGGCATTTCGGCCACGCACGTGGTGCAGGAGGTGGCCCAGAAATTGACCATCACCACCTTGCCCTTGAGGCTCTCCGGCGTGATCTTGTCGCCCTTGATACTGAGGAAGGTCAGTTGTGGTGCCACCTCGCGCTTGGATACCGTGGCGTAAGCGCCAAATCCGATGGCGGCGATCGCTACGGCAGCGATCACCGGTTTAACCCAGGCGCGAGATGAGGTACTCATGATTGGTTGCTTTGCGTGTTGGTGGAGGACGATTTAGGCTGGTAGGACTTCCACTCTTCCTCGGTGATGTATTCAAACACCTTGACCACCTTGGTCACGCCGCTGACGCCGCGTGCGATGTCGGCGCCGATCTGGCCTTCGCGCTGGGTCACACGGCCCTGCAGGTAGACCACGCCGCGCTCGGTGACGACCTGATACGAGTTGGCGGAAATATCCTTGGCATCCACCAGGCTGGCTTTGACCTTGGTGGTGATGATGGTGTCGCTGGAGCGCGAGGTGTAGCTCGACGGGCCGGCGATTTCCAGTTCGTTGATGACGTCAACCACGCCTTCGATGGCGCGGATTTCGCGTTCGATGGAGGCTTTCATGGCTTCATCGCGGACTTCGCCGGTCAGCAGCGCGCGGCGGTTGAAGCTGTTGATGTTGACGTGTGCAGCACTGCCACCGACATTGTTGACCTTGACGCTGGACTTGACCTCAATCGCACGGTCTTCCGTCTGCGCGCCAAAAGTGCGGCGGTCGGTGGCCGCCAGCGTACCGGAAATTGCACCGCCCGCGACCACAGCCACGCAGCCCGAGAGCGACGCCAGCATGGCGCCGCACAGCACGCTCATGGCCAGCGGACGTTGTACTTTTTTCCAGATAGCGCTGGCATTACTCATTCACATCTCCTCCGAACAGGGCGACGTCGATGCCGTCGCAAATGCAGTGTATGGTGACCAGGTGGACTTCCTGGATGCGGGCAGTACGGTCATGCGGTACACAGATATGGACATCGGCATCGGTCAGCATCTTGCCAATGGCGCCGCCGCCCTTGCCGGTCAGCGCCACGACGCGCATCTCGCGCTCCAGCGCGGCCTCGATGGCGGCCATGACGTTGCCCGAGTTGCCCGAGGTGGAGAACGCCAGCAGGATGTCACCGGCCTGGCCGAACGCCTGCACCTGCTTGGAGAAGATCTCGCGGTAGCTATAGTCGTTGGCCACGGCCGTCAGGATCGACGTGTCGGTGGTCAGCGCGATGGCTGGCAGCGGGAAGCGCTCACGCTCGAAGCGGCCGACCAGCTCGGCAGCAAAGTGCTGGGCGTCAGCAGCGGAACCACCATTGCCGCACACCAGAATCTTATTGCCGTTGGACAACGCCAAGAACATCATCTCGATCGCCTGCGCAATGTGCGGGGCGAGGACGGTGGCGGATTGGATTTTGAGTTCAGCACTTTCGTGGAAGTGCGAGAGGATGCGTTGATTATTCATAGTGTGCTGATTATAGTGCAGTCGCCCGGCTGACCGGACAAGCGCTGTTAAAAATGCTTACATCTCGAGGACGTTTTGTACCCATGATAACTTTTCTTCGTCGATAGCAATCAGGTCGAAGCGGCACGGCGGCGGAATTTTGTGGCGTAAAAGATAATATTGTGCCGCGCGGAGCAGGCGCTGCTGCTTGGCCGGCGTCACGCTGTAGACCGCGCCGCCGAATCTGGCGCTGGCGCGCTGGCGGACTTCCACAAACACCAGCACCGGCCCTTCCAGCATGATGAGGTCGATTTCTCCGGCCTTGCACAGGAAATTGCGCTCTAGCAGCGTCAGTCCCTGGTCCTGGAGGTGGGCCAGCGCGCGGTCCTCGCCCTGCCGGCCCAGCCGCTGCTGTGGGGTGCGCGGCATGCCATCCTCATGGCTGCGTGACTGGCAGCGGCGCGCCGTTCTGGTACACGGCTGACTGCTCGATGCGCTCGAAGCTGGACGGCCCCTGGCCAAAATCAATCGTCAGCTTGCCGGTGACGCCGTCCAGATGGAAGCGGCCCGCCGGCTGGCGGCCGATTTCACGCGCCACGCGGAAAGCATCGATGCCCAGCGCATACAACCGCGCCATGTCGGCGCTGCCGACGCCGGTTTGCAGCTGGCGCGGGTAGACCATCACGGCCGGATGGTCGCGCTGCACCTGCCATGGCAGATCCAGCAGGCGCACGCCGTCCAGGTCCTGGGTCGGGAAATTGTTCACGCGGCCTGGATTCAGGGCCGAGGTGCCGTAAATCGGCAGGCTGCTGAACTGGTCGGTGGCGGCTGGCGGTGGCGCCGGCAAGGCGTCGGCCGTGCTGAAAATCGGATTGGTGGGTTCGGTGGTCATGACGCTGGCCAGCGCCAGACGCAGCTGGCGGGTCTGGTCGGCGCCCATGGCGGAAAACAGCAGTGCTGGCGGCGCCTGGCGCAGGCGCGCCCGTAACTGCACCAGTTCGTGATCGCTGAGATAGCCGTCGGGCGCGCTCAGTTCGATGGTCTGGACGGGCCGGCTCAGGCGTTGCCACTGACCGGCAAACGCGGCCGCAACGCGGCGCTGCCAGGCGGTGCTGGTGGTGAGCACCAGCGCGGCGCCGTCCGGCTGTTCGGCGGCGGCCCACTGGGCGGCCTGGCGTGCCTCTTCCTCAATCGACAGGCCGATCGCCACCATCTGCGGCGGCAGCGATGCCGCACCCTGCTGGCCATAGCCTTCCGGATAGTTCAGGGCGATGGTGGGCTTGCTGACCAGCGGGCTGGCCGCGACCGTGGCCACGGCCGCGCGCGACAGCGGACCGACCACGATGTCCTGATTCTGCAAGGCGTGGGCGTAGACCGACAGAATGTCCTGCGGCACGTCGCCGGTTTCCAGCACGGTCACGGTAATATTGTCACGGTCGCGCTCCCAGGCGGCCATGAAGCCGGCGCGCAGTGATTCTGCGGCGGCGCCCAGCGTTTCCGAGCGCAGCGGTAGCAGCAGGCCGATGCGTACCGGGGCGTTGGATGGCGCAGCACGGTCATCGTCCGCGCGGGTAATGGCGGGCGGCTCGGCGCGCGGCGCCAGCTGGCTGCGGTCTTCGTCCACGGCGCCGGGCATGCTGATGGAGAAGGTTTCCGCTGGCGGCAGCGGCGGCTCGGGCGGCGGTTTTGGCAAATCGCGCTGGATGGGCGGCGCAACTACCGGCGGCGGGCTTGTTTTTGCTGGCTGGGGCGAGCACAATCCACCCGGCGCGTTGCAAAACGGCGTGCTACATGCACTCAGCACTGCGGCAGTTATGCACAGCAGCGTCAACCTCACACTTTTCATCCTACCCCCAATGAGCGACCACGTATCCAGTTCCATCGCCAGCCTGCCCGTCCTGGGCGAAACTGCGCACCAGAGCTATCCTAGCGCAACCTTGTACGTCGTGGCGACCCCCATCGGCAATGTGACGGATATTAGCCTGCGTGCGCTGCACGTCTTGAGCCTCGTCAATGCTGTGGCCTGCGAAGACACGCGCAACACCGCCACCTTGATGAACCGCTTTGGCTTGCACAAGCCGCTGATTGCCGCGCATCAGCACAACGAGCGCGAGGCGGCCGAGATGCTGATCGCCCGCCTGCAGGCTGGGGAGCGGATTGCGCTGGTGTCGGATGCGGGCACGCCGGCCGTGTCCGATCCGGGCGCGCGCATTGTCGATGCGGTGCGGGCGGCTGGTCTGCGCGTGCTGCCGCTGCCGGGCGCATCAGCGGCGGTGACGGCCTTGTCGGCCAGCGGACTGGTCAACGATCAATTTTATTTTGTCGGCTTCCTGCCGGCCAAGGCCAAGCAGCGCGAGAATTTCCTCGGCACCTTGCGCCCGGTGACGGCCACCATGGTGTTTTATGAAGCGCCGCACCGGATCCTGGACTGCGCCACTGCGTTGGCGTCCGCGTTTGAACCGACGCGCCAGGTCGTGTTCGCGCGTGAGCTGACCAAGATGTTTGAAGAAATCCACCGCTGCCCGCTGTCCGAGGCGCAAGCGTGGATCAAGGCCGACGGCCACCGCGAGAAAGGCGAATTTGTCGTGCTGCTGGAAGGCGCGCCGCCCGCCGATGATGAAAACGATGCAGAAGCGGACCGCATCCTGCAAATCCTGCTGGCTGAACTGCCTGTTAAACAGGCAGCCGGCCTGGCCGCGCAAATCACCGGCCGCAAGAAAAACGCCTTGTACGACCGCGCCTTGCAACTCAAGGACGAAGCTTAAAACTTACAGTGCTTGTCCAGCGCCCAGAATAGCGGCGCCAGCAGGCCGGCGCCGGAGGCCGATTTGAGGCAATCGGTCTTTTTGGCACCTTCCATTTTCTTGGCCAGCTCGCTGCCCGTCGGTTCGGGATTGATCGGGTGGGCTTCCAGCTGGGCGGCCAGCGTGCCGGCCGGCGCTTTCTCCTTGGCCACACCGCGCGCGGTTTTCAGCGCCGCACTCATATCAAATTGCTTGGGCTGCTGCTCGGGATGGAGCGGATCGGCCGCGGGTGGCAGCGTGATCGCCTGCGATTCGGCCGGTGTAGGCTGTACCTGCTCCGCAATGGTTGGCGCTGGCGTGCGCTCACGCGGCGCCGTGTGTACCGGTTCACGCGGCTCGCGCTTGAGTGGTGGAGGTGGCGACGGAGGTTCGACCTTGGCAACGGTTTTAGGTGGCGGCAACGGCTGCAGCCACACCGTCATCGCCTTGGCCGGCTGCTCCGCCGCTGGCGGGCTGGACAACCGGTAGCCAAACAGCAGTACTGCGTGCAGCAGCACCGAGATAACAACACCTGCAATAATGCCCGGACGCCGGACCTGGCCGGGTGGATCGAATGAAAATGTGGTGCTCATGATTTTTCGATAATAACATCGTTTTGCAAGAGCTCTTGACGACCTCCGCGCCAGACTGTATTATCTTGCTTCTTCGGAGTGTAGCGCAGCCCGGTAGCGCACCTGGTTTGGGACCAGGGGGTCCAAGGTTCGAATCCTTGTACTCCGACCAAGATTCAAGAAAAAGACCCGAGAGTTTCGACTCTCGGGTCTTTTTTTTCGTCCAAACAAATCCGGGGTCAGTTCTTGCAATCCAACACAAGCTCAACAGCTACAAGGCTGAGCTCGTGTTGGATTGCAAGAACTGACCCCGGATTTTAGCCGGCGCGTTTGGCGGCGATGGCGTTGCCCGCGCGGCTGGCGCCTTTGCGGTTCAGGAACTGGGAGATGAACTGGCCGGCATCCACGACGATGTCGAGATCAATGCCGGTGTCGATGCCCAGGCCCTGCATCATGTACAGCACGTCTTCGGTGGCGACGTTGCCGGTCGCGCCTTTGGCATACGGGCAGCCGCCCAGCCCCGATACCGATGAATGGTAGATCGAGATGCCCACTTCCAGGCTGGCGTAGATGTTGGCCAGCGCCTGGCCATACGTATCGTGGAAGTGGCCGGACAGGCCGTCCACGCGGAACTCGCGGATGGCGCGCTCCATCACGGCTTGCGTCTTGCGCGGCGTGGCGACGCCGATGGTGTCGGCGATGTCGATTTCATCGCAGCCCAGGTCGCGCATGCGGCCGACCACATCTGCCACGGCATCCAGCGGCACTTCGCCCTGATACGGGCAGCCGAATGAGCAGCTGATGCTGCCGCGCAGGCGGATGCCACGCTCTTTGGCCGCCTTGGCCACACCTTCAAAACGCGCGATCGATTCGGCGATGGAGCAGTTGATGTTCTTTTGCGAGAACGCTTCCGAAGCGGAGCCGAAGATCACGACTTCGTCGGCCTGCGCTGCCAGCGCCGCCTCAAAGCCCTGCATGTTCGGCGTCAGTGCGGAATAGATCACGCCCGGCTTGCGGCTGATGGCTGCCATGACTTCGGCGCTGGTGGCCATCTGCGGCACCCACTTCGGCGACACGAAAGCCGCCGCTTCGATGTTCTGGAAACCGGCGCTGGTCAGGCGGTTCACCAGTTCGATCTTGACGTCGGCCGGGACGTTTTCCTTTTCGTTCTGCAGGCCGTCGCGCGGGCCGACTTCGACGATTTTGACTTTCTTCGGTAAGCTGTTCATTTCAGTATCCCAGTGTGCGGTCGACCAGGCCGGCGACTGGTTCGCCGGCTTCGGTCTTGCGGATTTTATCGGCGATCTGCTGCACGCTTTCGCGGCGCAGCGTCAGCGCGGAGATGTGCGGCGTGATGGTGATGCGCGGCTCCTGCCAGAACGGATGCTGCGCCGGCAGTGGCTCATTGCGGAACACGTCCAGCGTCGCCGCCGCGATGTGGCCGGATTTGATCAGCGTGAGCAGATCCGGTTCCGCCAGATGCGCGCCGCGCGCGACGTTGATGATGTACGAACCCTCCGGCAGCTTGCACATATTGGTGCGGTCCATGATGTTGCTGGTGTCCGGCGTCAGCGGCAGCATGCAGACCAGCGCGCGGGTGCCGCGAAGGAAGGTGTCCAGGCCATCTGCGCCATGGAAGGTCTGCACGCCCGGTACGTTCTTTTCGGTGCGGCTCCAGCCGCGCAGCGGGAAGCCGAACGGCGCCAGCGCTTCCAGCACGCGCATGCCCAGTACACCCATGCCCAGTACGCCGACTGAGAAGTCCTGCTTGTGATGCTGCGGCAGCGGCGCCCATTGGCCGGCGCGCGCCTGCGCCTCGTATTCGTCAAAGCGGCGGAAGTAGCGCAGCACGGCGTGCGTGACATATTCGGCCATCTGCACCGCCATGCCCGCATCTTCCAGGCGGATGATGGGCACATGCTGCGGCAAGGCGTCGCCGAACTTGAGCAGCGCGTCCGCGCCTGCTCCGGTGATGAAGATGGCCTTGACGGTGGCCAGCTCCGCCAGCATGGCCTCCGGCGGCGACCACACGACGGCGTAGTCGCACGCCTGGCATTTTTCGCCGGCATGCCAGATTTCGATTTCGGCTTCAGGCAGGTATTTGGCGAAATCCTTGATCCACGGCTCGGTTTTGCCGTCCGCGCGGTGTAGCAAAATGCGCATGGTGTTTCTCCTTATGCCGCCTTGAAGGCCAGCAGCGGCGCACCGTCTGCCACCTGGTCGCCGACGGCGTAGAGGATGTCGTCCACCACGCCGTCATGCGGGGCGGCGATGGTGTGTTCCATCTTCATGGCTTCCATGATGACCAGTGCTTCACCTTTTTTCACTTCCTGGCCTTTGGTGGCAAGGACGGCGACTACTTTGCCGGGCATCGGTGCGGTGAGGCGGCCGCCTTCGGCTTCGGTTTCGCCGGCGTGCGCCATCGGGTCGTTCCAGGCCAGCTGGTAGTGCGCGCCGTTGGCGTAGACGTGGAACATGTCGCCGTCGCGCAGCACGGTGCCGTGCGTGGCGGTGGCGCCCAGTTTGATGCTGTAATCGTTACCGTCACGCGCTGTCAGGCTCAGAGGCTGCGGTTGTTCGCTGCTGCTGGCGCTGAACAGCCAGTCCTCAGGGCGATAGGTGACGTAAGTGTCGTAAGCCGCATGCTCGTCGTTGAACGCAAGCTTGCGCGCGTAGGATTGGTTCATACGCCAGCCGCTGGTCTGCGCCCATGGATCGGCCGCAGGTTTGCGTTCCGACGACAGCAGCGCGGTCGCGGCCAATGCCAGTACGCTTGCCGGCGCCGCCTGTGCGGCCGGGAACAGGCTGTCATGGTTACGCTCGATGAGGCCCGTATCCAGATCGGCAGTGGCGAAGGCCTGGCCTTCCACCAGGCGTTTCAGGAAGGCGATGTTGCTGGCCAGGCCGACGATCTGGTACTGCGCCAGCGCTTGCGCCATGCGGGCCAGCGCCTGCTTGCGGTCCGCGCCCCAGACGATCAGTTTGGCGATCATCGGATCGTAGAACGGCGAGATGGCGTCGCCCTGGCGCACGCCGGAGTCGATGCGCACGCCGGCGGGTGCGTCAGCTACGCCGCCCAGTTCAAACGAGACGGCGCCTGGTGTGCCGAGGTGGCGCAGCGTGCCGATCGACGGCAGGAAGCCCTTCTCCGGATTCTCCGCGTAGATACGCGCTTCGATACTGTGACCGTTGATGGTCAGTTCGTGCTGCTGCTTCGGCAGCGGCTCGCCAGCGGCAACGCGCAGCTGCCATTCAACGAGGTCGGTGCCGGTGATCATTTCGGTCACCGGGTGTTCAACTTGCAGGCGGGTGTTCATCTCCATGAAGTAGAACGAACCGTCCTGGTTGGCGATGAACTCCACTGTGCCGGCACCCACGTAACCGACAGCGCGGGCCGCCGCGACGGCTGCTTCGCCCATCGCCGCGCGGCGTTCAGCGCTCATGCCGGGGGCTGGCGCTTCTTCCAGCACTTTCTGGTGACGGCGCTGCACCGAGCAGTCACGCTCGAACAGATAGATGCAGTTGCCGAGCGTGTCGGCAAATACCTGAATTTCAATGTGACGCGGACGCTGGAGGTATTTTTCCGCCAGTACCTTGTCGTCACCAAAGGAGCTGATCGCTTCGCGCTTGCACGACGCCAGCGCATCCTTGAACTGCGCCGAGTTTTCGATCACCCGCATGCCCTTGCCGCCGCCGCCGGCCGAAGCCTTCAGCAGTACCGGGTAGCCGATCTTGTCGGCTTGCGTGTGGAGGAAATCGGCATCCTGCTGCTCGCCGTGGTAGCCAGGCACCAGCGGCACATTGGCTTTTTCCATCAGCTGTTTTGCCGCCGACTTGGAGCCCATGGCGCGCATGGCCGATGCTGGCGGGCCAATGAACACCAGGCCTGCTTCGGCGCAGGCATCTGCAAACCCGGCGTTCTCGGACAGGAAGCCGTAGCCGGGATGGATGGCCTGCGCACCCGTCGCCTTGGCGACGGCGATGATCTTGTCGCCGCACAGATAGCTCTCTTTGGCGGCAGCGGGGCCGATCAGCACTGCTTCGTCGCACACGGCGACGTGCTTGGCGTTGGCATCCGCTTCCGAATAGACGGCGACGGTCTTGATGCCCATGCGGCGTGCGGTAGCAGCGACACGGCAGGCGATTTCACCACGGTTGGCGATCAGAATTTTTGTAAACATCGTCTCTCTCTTTGCAGCTTATTTTGTAAATTTGCTGGAAGTTTTTTTATCGTGACGTTCAGTGCGACTGGATCAGCAGCCGCACTGCTCTTTTTGTACCGACTCCAGTACCGCGCCGCGTGTGCGCAGGCCCAGTTTCTCGAGCAGGGCGCGGTCGTCGTTGGCTTCCGGGTTATCGGTGGTCAGCAGCTTGTCGCCGTAGAAGATCGAGTTGGCGCCAGCCATGAAGCACATGGCCTGAATCGCTTCGCCCAGTTCGCGACGGCCTGCCGACAGGCGCACGCGCGCTTTCGGCATGGTGATGCGCGCTACCGCGATGGTGCGGACGAATTCAAACGGGTCCAGACGGTCCATGCCGTACAGCGGCGTGCCTTCCACCTGCACCAGGTGGTTGATCGGCACCGATTCCGGGTATGGATTCAGGTTGGCCAGCTGCGTGATCAGGCCGGCGCGCTGGTCACGGGTTTCGCCCATGCCGATGATGCCGCCGCAGCAGATTTTCAGGCCGGCTTCACGCACGTGGCCCAGCGTATCCAGGCGGTCCTGGTAGTCGCGGGTCGAGATCACGTTGTCGTAGAACTCGGGTGCGGTGTCCAGATTGTGGTTGTAGTAGTCCAGGCCTGCGTCTTTCAGGCGCTGCGCCTGGTGTTCTTCCAGCATGCCCAGCGTGGCGCAAGTTTCCAAACCCAGTGCCTTCACCGAACGCACCATCTCTTCGACCTTGTCCATGTCGCGGTCTTTCGGGCTGCGCCATGCGGCGCCCATGCAGAAGCGGGTGGCGCCGTTGTCCTTGGCCTGCTTGGCCGCGTCCAGCACGGTGTCGATGTCCAGGATCTTCTTGGCTTCGACGCCGGTGTCGTAGCGTGCCGCTTGCGGGCAGTAGCCGCAGTCTTCTTCGCAGCCGCCGGTTTTAATCGACAGCAGCGTCGCCAGTTCCACGTCGCCATCCGGGAAGTTGGCACGGTGGACTTGCTGTGCCTTGAACAGCAGATCGTTGAAAGACAGTTCGTACAACGCCAGCACTTCTTCGCGCGGCCAGGTGGAGGCAGCAGGCGTGATCGGTGCCGTCGGGCGGTGCAGCGAAACGACTTTCGGTTCTTGCAGGATGTTCTGAGGCATACGGGTTCCTTCTTCGTTCAAATTGCGTTTGGCAGCGGCCAGTGAGGCAGCTGCGTAAAATCGATAAATTCAGCGGCGGCGGCGGCGGCCGGCTGGTCCAGGCGCGGCACGCGGCCCAGCAGCGGCGCGGGAATGCGTTGCGCCAGCGCGGCGACGTTTTCGTCGGCGAAGGGCATGTCGGCCTGGGTTTCGTTGGCCACCCAGCCGACCAGCTTCAGGCCGCGCGCCAGGATGGCTTCCACCGTCAGCAGCGCGTGGCTGATGCAGCCGAGGCGCAGGCCCACCACCAGCACGACTGGCAGCGCCAGTTGTTCGGCCAGGTCTGCGGTATCAAATTCGTCATTCAGCGGCACGCGGAAGCCGCCCACGCCTTCCACCACCACCGCATCTGAGGCGGCGTGGATTTCGACGTAGGCCGCCAGGATGGGCACCGGCGAAATGGTGATGCCTTCCAGTGCGCCAGCGATGTGCGGCGCCGCCGGTTCCTTCAACAGGAACGGCGTGGTGATCGATTGCGGCAGGTGGACATTGCCGGCGGCGGCCAACTGGTCGCAATCGTCGTTATGCCATGTGCCGTCTGCGCCCAGCTCGGCGCCCGCCGCGACGGGCTTCATGCCGCAGGCGCGCACGCCGCTCTGCACCAGTGCGTGCAGCATGGCGGAGGAAATCAGGGTCTTGCCGATTTCGGTGTCGGTGCCGGTAACGAAGCAGCTGAAGCGCGGCGGTACGCCGCTGCCCGCACCTACCGGCTGCGTTTGTGGCGAGACTGCTAACACAGGATCGTCGAGGCTCATTTGAAGTCCCTTTCCAAGGCATTGATCGCAGTTATCAATTTTGCGACTTCCATGCCGCTATGTGCTGCGGACAGCGTGACGCGCAGGCGCGAAGTGCCGGCCGCCACGGTCGGCGGGCGGATCGCGCCGACCCAGAAGCCCTGCTCATACAAGGCGGCGCCCGCGCGCATGGTGACCCCATTATCGCCGATCAGGATGGGCTGGATCGCCGTCTGCGAGGGCAGGCGCTGCCAGCGTTCCAGGCGCAGGCCATCGTCTAATTGTGCCACCAAAACCTTCAGGTGAGCGCGCCGCGTGCGGCCTTCCTCGCCTTCCAGCAGGTCGAGGCTGGTCAGCAGGGCATGCGCCAGCGCTGGCGGCTTGGCGGTGGTGAAAATGTAGGGACGGGCTTTGTGGATCAGCGTTTCGATCACTGTTTCATGCGCGGCGACGAACGCGCCGCTGACGCCAGCGGCCTTGCCCAGGGTGCCCATGTAGACCAGATACGGCGAGCGCAGGTTGAAGTGTTCCAGTGCGCCGTGGCCGTTGTCGCCCAGCGTGCCGAAGCCGTGGGCGTCGTCCACCACCAGCCAGGCGTTGTGCTGCTCGCACAGGGCCAGCAGTTGCGGCAGCGGTGCGAGGTTGCCGTCCATGCTGAACACGCTGTCGGTGACCACGACTTTGGTGGCGGCCTTGCTGGCTTTGAGCAGTTCTTCCAGCGCTTGCAGGTCGGCGTGCGGATAGACGTGGGCCTTGACGCGCGACAGGCGGACGCCATCGATCAGCGAAGCGTGGTTCAGCTGCTCGGAGAAGATTTCTGCATCCTTGTCGCCAGCGGTCAGGCCGGTGATGACCGCCAGGTTGGCCATGTAACCGGTGCAGAAGCTGAGCGCGCGCGGCTGCTCGAGGTGCGCGCCGACGAATTGCGCCAGCCGCTCTTCCAGCATCGCGTGGGCGCGGCTATGGCCGCTGATCAGGGGCGCGGCGCCGCTGCCGACGCCGTAGATCGCTGCGCCTTCCTGCAGCGCGAGTTTGATCTTGCGGTGGTTGGCCAGGCCCAGATAGTCGTTGGTGCAGAAGGCCAGCAGTTCGCGGCCGCCGACATTGAGGCGCGGGCCGCATGGCGTGTCCACCGTGCGGCGCTTGCGTATCAGTTGATGGTCTTCCAGCGTGTGCAGCTGTTGCTGGAGTTGTTTGAGCAGTTCCATCGTCAGCCCGCCATCACTTGATTGAACACGGCCAGCGTGTTGGCGGCGAGGCCGTCGATTTCCTCGTCACTGAGGATGTACGGCGGCATCATGTAGACGGTGGAACCGATAGGACGCATCAGCAGTTCGTGCTCGGTCGCGGTGGCGAAGAAGCGGCGCGAGAAGTCTTTCGGTGCATCGATGGCGTCGAAGGCCCAGATCATGCCGCGCTGGCGGAAGTTGCGCACCTGATCGTGCTGCGCCAGCGGTTGCAGCGCTTTGGTCAGACGCTCCGCCTTCACGCGGTTGGTGTTCAGCACATCATCTTCTTCGAAGATTTGCAGCGTCGCCAGCGCGGCGCGGCAGGCCAGCGGATTGCCGGTGTACGAGTGCGAGTGCAGGAAGCCGCGCGTGACGTCATTGCTGTAGAAGGCCTGGTAGATTTCATCGCGCGTCATCACCAGCGACAACGGCAGGTAGCCGCCGCTGATGCCTTTCGACAGGCACAGGAAATCCGGCCATACCTTGGCCTGCTCGCACGCGAAGAAGGTGCCGGTGCGGCCGCAGCCGACGGCGATTTCGTCGAGGATCAGGTGCACCTTGTGCTGGTCGCACAGTGCGCGTACCAGTTGCAGGTACAGCGGGTCGTGCATGGCCATGCCGGTGGCGCATTGCACCAGCGGCTCGATGATAATGGCGGCGATCTTGTTGCCACGTTCGATGAACAGGCGTTCGACATCGGCGGCAGCGCGGCGGGCGACATCGGCAGCCGTTTCGCCTTCTGCGGCGGTGCGGGCGTCCGGCGACATTACGGTCTGCGAGGCGCGCAGCAGCGGGCCGTAGGCGTCCTTGAACAAGGCCACATCGGTGACGGCCAGCGCACCGATGGTTTCGCCGTGGTAGCTGCCTTTGAGGCAGACGAATTCCTGCTTGTCCGTGTGGCCGTGGTTGCGCCATGAGTGGAAGCTCATCTTGAGCGCGATTTCAACGGCGGATGCGCCGTCGCTGGCGTAGAAGCTGTGGCCCAGCACATGGCCGGTCAGTGCGGATAATTTTTCCGACAGTTCAATCACCGGTTCGTGCGTGAAGCCGGCGAGCATGGCGTGTTCCAGCGTGTCCAGCTGGTCTTTCAGGGCCGCGTTGATACGCGGGTTGGCATGGCCGAACAGGTTCACCCACCAGGAGCTGATGGCGTCCAGGTAGCGGCGACCCTCGTGGTCGTACAGCCATGCGCCTTTGCCCCGGCTAACGGGGATCAAAGGGATGGTTTCGTGGTGCTGCATCTGGGTGCACGGATGCCATACGCTGCGCAGGCTACGCGCGACCCAGTCGCTTTGTGTCTTCAATTCCAAAACTGCTCCTATCACGTCATTCCCGCGCAGGCGGGGACGACGGGTTAACTATTCAACCAGGCAGGCTTTCTCTTCTCAAGGAAGGAAGCCACACCTTCGCGCCCCTGGTCGGAGGCGCGGATTTGTGCGATGCGTTCGGCCGTATCGGCCAGCAACGCATCGTCGACTTCTTGCCCGGCCACCTCGCGCACCAGCACTTTGGCTTGCTGCACGGCGTTCGGGCTGTTGTTGACCAGTGCCTTGACGATTTCCGCCACCTTGGCGTCCAGCGTGTCGGCTGTCACGACTTCGTGGGCGAAGCCGATCCGCAGCGCTTCCTGCGCGCCGAAACGTTCGGCCGTCAGGAAGTAGCGGCGCGAGGCGTTTTCGCCCATGGCCTTGATGACGTAAGGCGAAATGGTGGCGGGGATCAAACCCAGTTTCACTTCGCTCAGACAGAAATTGGCCTCCTCGACCGCGACGATGATGTCGCACGCGGCCACCAGGCCCATGCCGCCGGCGTAGCAATCGCCCTGCACCTTGGCCACGACGGGCTTGGGGCAAAGGTAGATTGTACGCAGCATCTCCGCCAGCTGCAGAGCGTCGGCTTGGTTCTCGGCGTGCGTGTAGCCCGCCATTTTTTTCATCCAGTTCAAATCGGCGCCGGCGCAGAAGGCCGGGCCGTTCGCCGCCAGCACAATCGCGCGCAGATCGGCATCTTCACCGAGCTCGCTGAAGGCTTGCTTAATCTCGGCGATGGTGGTTTCGTTGAAGGCGTTGCGCACGTCGGGACGGTTCAGCGTCACGGTGCCGATGCGGCCTTCGCGGGTAATGGTCAGAGTCGTAAAGGCCATGTTCAATCCTTGTACTTGATTTCAGTCGGCATACCGACAGACTTCAGAAAACGTTCCGTCTCGGGCCACCAGATGGCAACACCTGCGGGGCTGGAGACCATCCCGTGGGCGTCCTTTTTGAACGGCCCATACGCCACCAGCTGCGCCTTGCCGCCTGCGCTGGTATAAGCCTTGTACATATCGGCCGCCAGCGTGGGACCAAAGTGCGTATCGTTGGCGCCGTAGAACCACAGGCTCGGTATCGTGCTGCTTCCGCCGTAGGCCTTGAAGGCATCGACCAGGGCGCCTTGCCAGTCGCAATGCGAACGGCTGTTCACGCCGCCCGCGAAGTTGATGATGCCGCGCACACCGGCGATTTTGTGGCTGCCGGCTGCAATCGCCGTCAGCCCGCCATGCGACTGGCCGGCGATGATGACGTGGTCCTGATCGGCCCACGGCTGCTTCATCACATAGTCCATCGCAAAGAACAGCGAATTGGCCTGCTGTTCGCCGTTGTTCCTGGCGTCGCAGTGCGAGTTGACATAGGTGCCGCCGGAACCGGCGAAGCCCATCCGCATCGGGATCACCACAACGTAACCGCGCTTGACGAACTCCTTGCTCACCACCGGGAAGGTGGCGCGCGGCTGCTGGTGCGCGTCGCCGCCATCCTTACCGTGGTTCATGAACAGCACCGGAAACGGACCGGCGCCTGGCGGCTTGTAAATCGTGGTTTGCAGCGTGATCTGCGCACCGCCGATATTGGCCGGAACATCGACGACTTGTTCAACCATGCTGCAATCTCCGCTTACATCCGGAAGACACCGAACCTGGTGTCTTCAATTTCCGCATTCAGCGCGGCGGACAGGCCGAGGCCCAGCACCATGCGCGTGTCGGCCGGATCGATTACGCCGTCATCCCACAGGCGCGCGGTGGCGTAGTATGGGTGGCCCTGGTGTTCGTACTGCTCCTTGATCGGCTGCTTGAACGCGGCTTCCTCTTCGGCCGACCACGCGCCGCCCTTGCCTTCAATACCGTCGCGTTTCACGGTGGCCAGCACCGATGCCGCCTGGTCGCCGCCCATCACCGAGATGCGCGCGTTAGGCCACATCCACATGAAGCGCGGCGAGAACGCGCGGCCGCACATGCCGTAGTTGCCGGCGCCGAAGCTGCCGCCGATGATGACGGTGAACTTGGGCACGGCAGCAGTCGCCACGGCCGTCACCATCTTGGCGCCGTTACGGGCGATGCCTTCGTTTTCGTATTTACGGCCGACCATGAAGCCGGTGATATTTTGCAGGAACACCAGCGGGATCTTGCGCTGCGCGCACAGCTCGATGAAGTGCGTGCCTTTCAGCGCCGACTCCGAGAACAGGATGCCGTTGTTGGCGATGATGCCGACTTTCATGCCGAAGATGTGGGCGAAGCCGCACACCAGCGTGGTGCCGTAGCGCGCCTTGAATTCATCGAACTCGCTGCCGTCAACGATGCGTGCGATCACTTCGCGCACGTCGAAAGGCTTGCGCGTATCGACCGGAATCACGCCATACAGCTCGGAGGCGGCATACACAGGTTCCACGGGCGCGCGCTGCTCGCCCTGCTGCGGCTTGGTGCGGTTCAGATTCGAGACGATGGTGCGGGCCAGCGACAGCGCGTGCAGATCGTTCTGCGCCAGATGGTCGGCCACGCCGGACAGACGCGTGTGCACATCGCCGCCGCCCAGGTCTTCCGCCGTCACCACCTCGCCGGTGGCCGCCTTCACCAGCGGCGGGCCGCCGAGGAAGATGGTGCCCTGTTCCTTGACGATGATGGACTCGTCGCTCATCGCCGGCACGTAGGCGCCGCCGGCGGTGCAAGAGCCCATGACCACGGCGATCTGCGGAATACCCTTGGCCGACAGGTTGGCCTGGTTGTAGAAGATGCGGCCGAAGTGGTCGCGGTCCGGGAATACATCATCCTGATTCGGCAGGTTGGCGCCGCCCGAGTCCACGAGGTAGATGCATGGCAGATTATTCTGGTCGGCGATTTCCTGCGCGCGCAGGTGCTTCTTCACCGTCATCGGATAGTAGGTGCCGCCCTTGACGGTGGCGTCGTTACAGACGATCACGCACTCCTGGCCCGCCACGCGGCCGATGCCGGTGATGATGCCGGCCGCCGGCGCCGCATCGTCATACATGGCGTAGGCCGCCATCTGCGACAGTTCAAGGAAAGGCGTGCCGGGATCGAGCAGCATCTGCACACGGTCGCGCGGCAGCAGCTTGCCGCGGGCGACGTGCTTGGCCGACGCCGCCTCGCCGCCGCCCAGCGCGATCTTGGCGATCTTGTCGCGCAAATCGTCGACGACAGCCTGCATGGCAGCGACATTGGCTTTGAAATCCTCGCTGCGGGGATTGAGTTTGCTTTCGATCTGCGGCATTGCTTTTCCTTTATCTTTTATTCTGGAAAACTACCGTCAACGTAAAACCAGCGCAGGTCTCCTCCTTCTGCTGGTTCGCGTACGAAATTGCTGATTTCGTGCAGGCGCTGCGCCCGGCCATTGATCTTGAACCGGGCCACAAATTCCACCGTATCCTGGGTCAGGCCGGCATCTTCTGCTTTACGTTGACGTAAACGTAAAGCAGATTTTACCTCAAGTCCCAGCCATTGCACCTTTTCCTCTTCACTCATGATGGGTTCGGCCGGCCGGGTGCTGGCATGCCAGGTGGCCAGCAGGTAGGGCTCGTTACGCTGGCCGTAGGCGGTATAGCGCGAACGCATCAGTGCTTCAGCGGTCGGGGCAATGGCAGTACCATCGATATACGGGCCGCAGCAGGTGGCGAGGGATGGGCCGCCGCACGGGCAGCCGGCGGCCGGGGAGGACTTCTTGGACATGGTCGGGACAGTCGAGTCTGGTGATGCAAACCCCGCATTATCCGCCAAATAAGCGCAGTTCGCCGATGTCGCGTTATGCTACATGTATAAATATTGTTAGTTCATACCTCGTTATGCGTACACCGTTTTTCGCATCGCTATTACACTAGAGGTGTGAGGAGAATTGAATGAGCCAGACCAGTTTTGAATTCAAGGCGGATGCCAATGACAGTTCGCCGTTGTACATGCAAATTGCCCGCAAATTGAGCGACGATGTGCTCAATGGCCGGTACCAGGTGGATCAGGCGCTACCTTCTGAACGGACCCTGTCCGAGTTGCTCAACGTGTCGCGGGTCACCGCGCGCAAGGCAATTGACCAGCTGGTCGACCAGGGATTGGTGGTGCGGCGTCGCGGATCGGGCAATTATATTGCGCCGCGCATTGAGCAGCCGTTGTCCAACCTCACCAGTTTTTCGGAGCAGTTGCAGCAGCGCGGCCACATCCCCGGTTCGCGCTGGCTCAAGCGGGCGGTGGTGACGCCGACGCCGGAAGAGCAGCTGAGCCTGGGACTGTCGCCGTATTCCAAGGTCGCGCGCCTGGAGCGTCTGCGGCTGGCTGATGATGTGGTGATGGCGTATGAAGTGTCGGTGCTGCCGCAGACCGTGCTCAACGATCCGAATGCGGTGGGCAACTCGCTGTACCAGTATCTGGAAAGTATCAACAAAGCGCCGGCGCGCGCCTTGCAGCACATCCGCGCGATGAATGCGTCGGCCGAGCTGGCCAAGCAGCTGGGCGTGCCGGAAGGGCAGGCCGTGCTGTACATCACGCGGATCGCCTATCTGGAGACGGGCGAGGCGATGGAACTCACGCATTCCTACTGTCATAGCGACCATTACGACTTCGTCGCCGAAATGCGGCGCGCGACGTAAGCCTCATGCTCAAGACCGAAACGCCCAGCACACTGCACACACAACTGGACCTCTACCCGGTAGAGGACCTGGTCGGCGCCCTGATCGACGACCAGGCTCAGGCGTTGCGTGCGGTGCAGGCGGCTTCGGCCAGCATCAGCGCGGCAGTGTCGGCCATGGCGCCGCGTATTGCAGCGGGCGGACGTCTGATCTACGTGGGCGCCGGTACCTCGGGCCGCCTGGGCATCCTGGACAGCGTGGAACTGTACCCCACCTTCTCCTGGCCGCATGAGCGGGCGATCGCCTTGCTGGCCGGCGGCCTGGGCGCCATGTTCGAGGCGGTGGAAGGCGCCGAGGACGACCGCAACAAAGGCGCCTCCGACCTGCGCCTGCTCTACCCCACCTACAACGACGTGATCTTGCTGATCGCCGCATCCGGCACCACGCCCTACGTGCTGGGCGCGATGCAGGCGGCGCGCATGGTGGGATCGCTCACGGTGGGCATCGCCAATAACGCGGGCACGCCCTTGCTGAGCGGGTCCGATATTGGCATCTGCGTGGATACCGGACCGGAGGTGATCTCCGGCAGCACGCGGCTCAAGGCAGGCACGGCGCAGAAAATCGTGCTCAACACCTTATCGAGCGCGCTCATGGTGCGCTTGCACAAAGTCTACGGCAACCTCATGGTCGACCTGCATGCGACCAACGCCAAGCTCAAGGAGCGGGCAGTACGCCTGACCATGCACGCCACCGGCGCCGATACCAACGCCGCGCTTGGCGTGCTGGAGCAGTGCCAGTACCAGGTCAAAGTCGCCATCGTCATGCTGCTCAAAAAACAGACCGCCGCCGAAGCGCAAGCCCAGCTGGACCTCCACACCGGCAATATCCGCAGCGCCCTCAAGTAACCGCCCCCTCAAACGCCGGCGAAAACCCTGCCGCTACAAATCGGGGTCAGGTCCGTCATTTCTACACGAGCTCGTCCTTAGAGCCTGTTACAGTTCAGCTTGTGTAGAAATGGCGGACCTGACCCCGGAGTGGATATGCGTGAACGTAGTGCCTGGGCATGGGTGCCCAGTATTTCTTTCAGCCAGGGCGTGCCTTACGTCGCGGTGATGATGCTGTCGACTGTGATGTACAAGAATCTCGGTATCTCGAATGCGGATCTGGCGTTTTATACGGCCTGGCTGTATCTGCCGTGGGTGGTGAAGCCGCTGTGGTCGCCGGTGGTGGAGATGTTCGGTACCAAGCGCCGCTGGATCGTGCTGTTGCAGCTGCTGTCCGGTGCGGCGCTGGCGGCCGTGGCGCTGACGCTGCACGCGCCGGATTTCTTCCGCTGGACGCTGGTGATCTTCTGGCTCATGGCCTTCAGCTCGGCGACCCATGACATCGCTTCAGATGGCTTTTACATGCTGGGCTTGCCCACCCAGCGGCAGCAGGCGGCGTTTGTTGGCGTGCGCAGTGCGTTTTACAAGCTGGCGATGATCGGCGGCCAAGGCGGCCTGGTGTATCTGGCCGGCCGCTTGACCGAGGTTTCCGGTAGTCCGGTGCACGCGTGGTCGGTGGTGTTTGCGTTGACGGCGGCGCTGTTCTTCGTGCTATGCGCCTATCATCAGCTGGTCTTGCCCCGTCCGGACTCGGACCACAGTCATGCCGCCAGCGGTGCGCTGTGGCGCGATTTTGTGCACACGTTCCAGCGGTTTTTCCAGAAGCCGGACATTGTCACCACGCTGGGCTTTTTGCTGCTGTACCGTCTGGGCGAGGCGCAGTTGCTGAAGATGGCTGCGCCTTTCCTGCTGGATCCGCGCGATAAGGGCGGACTGGGCCTCAGCACCTCGGACTTCGGCCTGGTGTACGGCACCATCGGCGTGGGGGCGCTGGTGCTGGGCGGGCTGGCGGGCGGCGTAGTGATTTCGCGCTTCGGCCTTAAACGCAGCCTGTGGCCGATGGTGTTCGTCATGCACGTGCCGGATCTGGTGTTTGTGTATCTGGCGACGGTGCTGCCGACCAATCTGACGCTGATTTCCATTTGCCTGGCGGTGGAACAGTTCGGCTACGGTTTTGGCTTTGCCGCTTTCATGCTGTATATGGTGCTGGTGGCCGATAGCGAGCATAAAACCGCGCATTATGCGATGTGCACCGGCTTTATGGCGCTCGGCATGATGTTGCCGGGCATGGTCAGCGGCTGGATACAGCAGCAACTCGGTTATCAACATTTCTTCATCTGGGCCTGCATCTCTACCCTGCCCGCGTTTGCGATGGCGGCACGGGTACGCATTCCGGACGAATTCGGTCGTTGAGCCATTACAATATGATCTCAACTGATGCGGAGAGTGGTTTTGGTTTTTAATGCGAAGAAGCGGCTGACTTTGTCGGTTGGCGTGGCAGCCGGTCTGGCGGCGCTGCTTGAGGGATGTTCCAGTACGCCGATTGCGCCGATGCCGGAGCCTGGTGCGACGCCGCCGTCGGCGCGTCCGCCGGAGCCGGGCCGTCCGGCGTCGGCACCGGCCGATCCGAATACGCCGCCACCGGCGCCGCGCGAGTTCCGCGCGGCCTGGGTGTCGACGGTGGCCAATATCGACTGGCCGAGCCGGAATACGCTGCCGGTCGCAAAGCAGCAGACCGAGGCCCTCGCGATTCTCGACCGCGCCAGGGCGCTGAACCTGAATGCGATCGTGCTGCAAGTGCGCCCGAGCGCGGATGCGATCTATCCCTCCCAGCTGGAGCCGTGGTCGGAATTCCTCACCGGTCAGCAGGGCCGCGCGCCGGCGCAGCCGTGGGACCCGCTGCAATTCTGGATCGAGCAGGCGCACGCGCGTGGCCTGGAGCTGCATGCGTGGTTCAATCCCTACCGCGCGCGCCATGCGACGGCCAAGTCGCCGCTGGCGGCCAACCATATCGGCCGCACGCAGCCGGACGTCGTCAAGTCTTACGGCCGCTATCTGTGGATGGATCCGGGCGAATCCGCCGCTTCGCAGCACACGCTGAATGTGGTGCTGGATGTGGTGCGCCGCTACGATATCGACGGCGTGCATATCGATGACTACTTCTATCCGTATCCGATCGATACGCCCAATGCGGCCGGCCCGGAAGGCGTGGCGCTGGATGGCGGCGTAGGCGCCAGGCAGGAGCTGGAGTTCCCGGACCAGCCATCGTGGCAGCGCTATCTGCTCGGCGGCGGCACGCTGGACCGCGCCAACTGGCGCCGCCAGAACGTCAATTCGCTGATCGAGGCCATGTACCTCGGCATCCGCAAGGAGAAGTCGTGGGTACGCTTCGGCATCAGCCCATTCGGTATTGGCCGCCCGGACCGGCGCCCGGCCGGCATCATCGGTTTCAGCCAGTACGACAAGCTGTATGCGGATGCGGAACTGTGGCTGGCCAATGGCTGGCTGGATTATCTGGCGCCGCAGCTGTACTGGCCGGTGGCCCAGGCGCCGCAGGCGTTTGATGTGCTGCTCGATTACTGGCTGGCGCAGAACACGCGTGCGCGTCACGTGTGGCCGGGCCTCTACACCAGCCGTATCGACAACAGCGCCAAGGCCTTCGCGCCGGAAGAAATCGTCAAGCAGATCGGCGTCACGCGCAGCCGCAATGGCGTGCGCGGCCACTTGCATTTCTCGATCGCCGCGCTGATGGAGAACCGCAAGGGCATCGCCGACCAGTTGCGCACGCAAACCTATCAAACGGCGGCATTGACGCCGCCTACGCCATGGCTGGGCAGTGATGCGCCAGCCGCGCCGCAAGCGGCCGCGCGCCGCGAGAGCAATGGGGTGGCGCTGAAACTGTCTGCCAGTGCGGGCAAGCCGGTGGCGAACTACGCGATCTGGTCGCGCTACGGCGCGGAGTGGCGCTTTGCCGTGGCGCCGGCGTCGCGTCCGGTGCTGCTGCTGGCGGACGATGCGGCGGGTGGCGCAGCGCAATCTGTGGTGGTCAGCGCGGTGGACCGCCTTGGCAATGAAAGTGAACGTATCAACGTTTATACACGGAGCTGATGAATGAGTAATCTCGGACTGGGCATCGATGCCGGCGGCACGCAAACCCGCTGGGCGCTGGCGGATGCGGCAGGCGCCATTGTGGCCGAGGGCAGTGTCGGCGGCATGTCGGCCACGCAGATGGGCAGTGCGGCCGGCCGCGATGCGGTGCGCGGCCTGTTCGCCATGCTGGCCACGCAGGTGCTGGCGGCTGGCCGGCCGTTGCGCGTCTGTGCCGGACTCACGGGTTTTGATGGCGTCGGCACGCAGGCTACGCAACTGCTGGCGGAGGTGCTGAAGCTGGCGCCAGCGGCCATTAGCATGCGCAATGACGTGGAGATCGCCTATCTGGACAGCTTTGCGCCGGGCGAAGGCTATCTGGTCTACGCCGGCACCGGCTCTATCGCTGCCTGGATCGATGCCGATGGCCAGTTCCATCGCGCGGGCGGGCGTGGCGTCACGCTGGACGATGGCGGTGGCGGCTTCTGGATCGCGCGCGAGGCCATGCGCCATATCTGGCGCATGGAAGACGAGCAGCCGGGCGTGTGGCAGCAATCCGCCATGGCGCGCGCGGTGTTTGACCAGATCGGCGGCAGTGACTGGTCGCTGTCGCGCCAGTTCATTTATGGCCAGGAGCGCGGCGCTATCGGTCAGCTGGCGCTGGCCGTCGCTGCCAGTGCGGACGCCGATCCGGTGGCGCGTAATATCCTTGAGCGCGCGGGCAGCGAGCTGGCACGCATCGCGCTGGCGCTGGTCGGCCGCTATGGTCCGCGTCCGATTGTGCTGGGCGGACGCGCAGCGCATCTGCATCCCCTGATTGCGCAGAGTATGCGCGCGGCGTTGCCGGCCGAGCTGCCGGTGACGCAGCGGCACACGCTTGCGCACCACGCGGCGGCGCGGATTGCTCTACACTCTTGTCATTGAATCCCTGCTGAGAAATTTATGAAGATCATTCCGCTACTCGCCTTGACTGCCTTGGTGGCCGGCTGTGCCACAGTGCCGCCGCCGCCCACCGGACCGCGTCTGGACCACTCGCTGACATCGCGCGCGCAGAGTGACCGTATCAAGTATGTGATCGTGCATTACACCGTGAGTGACTTGCCGCGTTCGATCAAGACGCTGACGACGGCGGATGTGAGCGCGCACTATCTGCTGACGGATACGGAGCAGCCGTTCTTCTACACGCTGGTGGACGAATCGCGCCAGTCTAACCACGCCGGCTACAGCAGCTGGAAGATTTACAACCAGCTCAATTCGGCGTCGATCGGGATTGAGATTGTGAATCCCGGCTTCAAGGAGACGGCGCAGGGACGCGTGTACGCGCCATTCTCGCAAGCGCAAATCGATCAGCTGATTTTGCTGTTGAAGGATATCGTCAAGCGCCACAATATCCCGATGGGGAATATCCTCGGCCACAACGACATCGCGCCGCAGCGCAAGCAGGATCCGGGACCGATGTTCCCGTGGAAGCAGCTGGCGGATGCCGGCCTGATTCCATGGCCGGAAGCGAGCCGCGTGGCGGCGCGCGTGCCGGGCTTCCAGGAGCAGCTGCCGGATGTGTTGTGGTTCCAGCGCAAGCTCGCTGAACATGGCTATGCCGTGCCGCAGAATGGTGAGCTGGATCAGGCCACGCGCAATGTGATTTCGGTGTTCCAGACCAAATACCGGCCATCGCTGTACGACGGTACGCCGGATGCGGAAACTGCGGCTTTGCTGGATGTGTTGACCACGCCGTTGCCGGTTATTCCGGCTGCCGCCTCCGCGCCAGTGACCGCGCCTGCTGCCGGCGTGCCCGCAGAATAGGCGTCTGCGGCCATGAACGCATCGACCATCCGTTGCGAAGCGATTCCTGGCCATCCTGATTTCCGCCGGCTCGATAGTATCGCCGGCATTGCGGTGGATCTGCGCTATGCCACGGCTGACAACTTCGTCGGCCGTGATCTGTACTCGCCGCTGGATTGCGCCTGGCTGCACAAGGATGCCGCCGCCGCGCTGGAACGCGCTGTCGCCTGGCTGGCGGCGCGCCGGCCGGACTATCAATTGCTGGTGCTGGACGCCTTGCGCCCGCAGCGTGTGCAGGAGCAGCTGTGGGATGCGCTACAAGGCACCGATCTGCTGACCTATATCGCGGAGCCTGCGCGCGGTTCCATCCATTCCTTCGGCATGGCGCTGGACCTCACGCTGACGGACCGGCACGGCCATGAACTCGACATGGGCACCGGCTTTGACGACCTGAGTGAACGTTCTCACCCTGCGCTGGAAGAAGGCCTGCTGGCCGTTGGCGCGCTGACCGGCCAGCACATCGAACACCGCCGCTGGCTGCGGGACGCCATGCAGCACAATGGCTGGCATGGCATCAACACCGAATGGTGGCATTTCGATTGCGGCGACCGTTTGCACGTGCGCCAGCATTACACGCGCGTGCTTTAGTTTTCCAGCTGCTGCATGATGGCGTAGGCCGCTTTGACGCGCGCTTCGATCGGATAGTTTTTATTGGCCAGTATCACAATGCCGATTTTCTTCGCCGGCACAAATGCCACATATGCGCCGAAGCCGTTGGTGGCGCCGGTTTTGTTATACCAGGTGCTGTCCGATGCCGGCTTTGCTGGCGTCAGCAGCTTGACTGGATTGGCCAGGCGGCTCATGGTGTTTGAGTTACCGGCTTGCAGCGTATCCAGCGCAACCGGATAGGCGTATTGCTCCCAGCCCAGTCCCTGCGTCATGCCGCCAACCTGGAAATAGCCCACGTGGGTGCCTTCAATTGCACGACTCAGCGTGGCGTCCAGATGGCTCGGATCGATATTCGCCTGTACGTAGCGGATCATGTCCGCCGTGCTGGAACGCACGCCATAGGTGTGGCCTGAAAACAGCTCGCTGCCCATGCGTACCGGCTGGTTTTTCTGGTTGTATCCCCAGGCGTAGTGCGCCAGCGCGCTTTCCGGCATGCGGATGTAGGTGCTGTGCATGCCCAAGCCTGGAAGGATCTGCTTTTCCAGCACGGCCGCGGGATCGGATTTCAATGCCAGGCCGGCGAGATTGCCGAACATGCCCAGGCTGGGATTGGAATACTGACGCACTACGCCCGGCCCGGCTTTTGGTTTGAAGTGGCCAAAATAGTCCAACATGCCCTGTTCATTGTCGGCCAGGTCATCCGGGAACTGCAGCGGCAGTCCGCCGGCGGTGTAGGTGCCGAAATGGAGCACCGTAGCCTTGTCGAGCGCACTGCCTTTGAGCTTGGGGATGTAGCGGCTGGGATGGTCGTCCAGCGACAGTTTGCCTTGCACCAGCGCATAGGACGCCATGGTCGCCGTGAAGGTCTTGCTCACCGAGCCCAGTTCGAACAAGGTGTTTTCATCGACTGGTGCGCCGCTCTCTTTCGACGCCACGCCGTAGCTGAAGTAGGCCGGCTTGCCGTTGACGGTGACGGCAACCGCGATACCCGGCACGTCGTATTCCTTCATGATCGGTTTAATCAGCTGATCGACCACGGTTTGCAGGTCGGCGGAGATAGCGACAGGCGTGCTGCAGCACGCAGCAATGGCCAAGGCCAAGCGGCTCAGAGTAGACAAGGTTATTCCTTTGGTGATGGTTAGAAAGGCCCACACGCACATCATGTGCGACGAGTGACACCATTGTGCGACATTTGTCGCACACGGTCAAGCGTGCCCGAAATGGACGTCGATGCAGATTAGCGGTCCACCGTGGCCATGCGTTCCTGGCTGTAGCGCGGGCCTGCCACCTGGGCCAGCGCGCTGGCGAGCGTGGCGAGGTCGCTGGCGCTGAGGGATAGGTCCACCGCAGCCGCGTTCTGTTCCAGGTTGCTGCGGCGGCGCGTGCCGGGAATCGGCACGATATCGTCGCCCTGATGCAGCACCCACGCCAGCGCGATCTGGCCCGCCGCGACGCCGCGCGCGGCGGCCATGTCGCGCACCACCTGCGCGGCCTGCATATTGGCGTCGAAGTTAGCGCCCTGCATGCGCGGGTCCTGGTGACGGAAATCGCTCGGCGGATAGTCTTCTGCGCGCCTGGCGGTGCCGGCCAGGAAGCCGCGGCCCAGTGGGCTGAATGGCACCAGGCCGATGCCCAGTTCGCGCAGCACGGGAATGATGTCCGCTTCCAGATTGCGTTCCCACAGCGAGTATTCGCTTTGCAGCGCAGAGATGGGATGCACGGCGTGCGCGCGGCGGATGTTGGCGATACCGGCTTCGGACAAGCCGATGTAGCGCACCTTGCCTTCACGGACCAGCTCCGCCATCACGCCAACCACTTCTTCAATGGGTACATTGGGATCGATGCGGTGCTGGTAGAGCAGGTCGATGTAGTCGGTGCCGAGCCGGCGCAGCGAACCTTCCACCTTGCCGCGGATCTGCTGGGGATCGCTGGTGACGCCGACGTTGGCGCCGTCACGGATGTCGAAGCCGAATTTGGTGGCGAGGATGACCTCACTGCGGCGGCCATTGAACGCACGGCCCAACAGCTCTTCGTTGGTGTAAGGGCCGTAGACTTCCGCCGTATCGAAGAAGTTAACGCCCAGTTCAATCGCGCGGTGCAGCGTGGCGATGGATTCCGTTTCATCCGCCGCACCATAGGCGAAGCTCATGCCCATGCAGCCCAGCCCTTCGGCAGAGACGGTTAATCCTTGTGTTCCTAGAGTACGTTTTTTCATCTGCTGTAGCTATGATTGAGGCCGCCATGTTGTGCGAACTCGATAATGGGTTGCGAAGCGCCATGAGGAACAACCAGAATGTCGCGTGACTGTAGTTCTGCGACGATCTCATCCCTTGCACGGCTACGTGGAGACAGTTCTTGGTACGAGGGACCTTGCACGGAGAAGAGTACCTCGGTGGGCAGGAGATCGCGTTTCCTCAATGAGTCTATGCGATAGAGCCACTGTCCGCCGTGATCTATTATTTTTGCAGCGTCCGCATAATTCAGATTGAGCGGTTTAATAACCTTTTCGGGAAGATCCTCCGGGCCCGCTACAAAAGGAAAGTGTGCGTGATAGTCGTCGTTACCGATGCGCGCTGGATGAAATTGATTCTGCAGTCCTGCTGAACGTAACCATCCGCTAACGGTGCGCTCCAACAGCTTTTCCTGGTATTCCCTGGTTGCGAAATTATGGCCGACGTAATAATCATAAAGCTCTGCCAGCTTCGCCTGGCAGTCATCTGCCAATACAACGCGTGGATCGCCAAAGCGTAGCATCGTCTCGCGTGGCTTGGTCAACTCCGTCCACAGCGCCAACTGACCCTCTTTTGTTAAGGCGCCAGGTTGTCCGTGCAACGACGAAAGCCGTTCAAGTTCGTCGCGAAGACTGCTCATCGCTGCCTTGAAAACCTGGGGATGCAAGCCCTCAAAGAAGTTGGTGACGCGAGCGAACCTGTTACCGAGTAGCTTGAATCCAAAAAAGCGCGTGCCTGGTGCAAACAACACCAAGCCAATATTGACAAATTCCTCGGTCTCAATAAAGGGCATGAACCGGGCCACAGCGTAATGGCAAGCAGTTTTCATGTTGGCGGTAGTTGCCAGAAGGCGTCCGTTAAGGCGCGGTCCAGCAGAGCTTTGACGTCATCAAAAGGGTATTGCACAGGAATAGTTTTCTCGTGATCGATAAAGCACCATTCCTTTGGAAGCGTATCACAAATATCCGTCCAGTTTTCCAATGCTTGTGCGAGGCGATCACGATAGCTGTCGCGTAGCAGAAAGTCGCTAAATAGCTGGTTTGTTTCTTCGGAAAAGACGTGCATCTGGAAAAAGGCTGTTGCGTCAAACTGATCGTCAAATGCGAGGTTATGGTCGATCATTTTCAATCTGCCTCGATTAGCTCTTCCGGGACCGTTGCGATGGCATACGGTGCAATGGGTAAGTGCAAGGCGGTGCATAGTCTTGCGCTTATCCATTCATTGATCAGCCCATCGCGGTTGGCAGACCTGCCTTTGACAAAATATACCTCACCGTCATCACATCGGCAGATGTACGGTTGAGTTTGGCCTTCCTGGGATCGGCCTAATATCTCGATAACGGTTAAGGACATCGGTGGTTCCTCGCTCCGGTGGCCAAAATATTCTACGCGAATTATTCACAGGAAACTAAGGCTGTGTGGTGCGGGCGATCCAGTCCACCAGGGCATCCAGTACGGCGCGGCCGGCGCCGTTGGCGACGTGCGGATCGTTGAGGATGGCGACCACGGTGCATGGGCGGTTGTTGGCGTCCATGACGTAGCCGGCGATGGCGATAACGCCGGTCAGGCTACCAGTTTTGAGGCGGGCGCGCTGCGCGGCCGGGCTGTCCTTGAGGCGGCGGCGCATGGTGCCGTCGGTGGCGGCGATGGGCAGGCTGGCCATGAACTCCGGCATCCACAGGCTTTTCAGGCCCGCTTGCAGCACGCCGGCCAGTTGCGCCGGCGTGGCGCGCTCGGTGCGCGAGAGGCCGGAGCCGTTGTCGATCACGAGGCCATTGCCATCGATGCTGTGCTGCTGGAGCCACGCGCGGATCGCGGTTTCGGCGCGCATCGCGGTGCTGGCCTGGTTGGCGTCTGGCGGCAGCGGGCGGCTGCCCAGTGCGGGATCGGTTTCCAGGCTGCCCAGGCTGAGGAAGACGGTGCGGGCCAGAGTATTGTCGGATTGCTTGTTGGTGTCGCGCAGGACTTCCGGCAGCGTGCGCGAGACGTGTTCCGCCAGCAGGCGCGTGGTAGGCGCCGGTGCGGCATCGGCGGCGGGCGGCATGGCGTCACGTATTTCTCCGCTCAGACTGCCGCCCTGCTTGCGCCATTCGGCCAATAGCAGGCGGGCCAGGTAGTCCTGGCTATCGAGCACGTTGATGCTGGTCGACTTGATGCAGTCTTTCGGGAAGCTGCCGTGCAGGATGACTTCGATGCGGTCGCCCTTGCGTGTGTAGTCGGGCGAGCGCCAGCCGTTTTCCCACGCGGCGCATGGTGCGTCGTTCAGTTTCATCTCGGAGCGGATGCTGACTTTGTCGAGCTCCGGCATCATCACCAGCGACAGCTTGTCGGCGGTGGAGCGCATTTCGACTTTCAGCAGGTTGGTGTTGATGAGGGCCGCATTCGGAATGACGTTGTAGTACGCCCATGGGTATTCATCAAACGGCGGCTGGCCTGCATCGGGACGCGATGGCTGGAACAATTGGCGGTCGATGAGGATGTCGCCCTTGATTTTGCGGATGCCCTGGTTGCGCAAGGCTTGCAGCATGTGCGACAGCGCGTCTTCGTTGAGGTCTGCATCGGCGCCGCCGCGCAGAATCAGATCGCCTTGCAGCACGCCGTTGACCACATCGGCACCGCTGCGGAATTCCGTGCGGCCGCGGAATACAGGCCCCAGCTGCTCCAGCGCGGTCATCGCGGTGAACAGCTTCATGGTGGATGCGGGCTGCATGCTCTGCGTGGGGTTATGCGAAATCAGCGTGGTGTCGCCGCGCATGACGATGATGCCGGCCGCCTCCGGTGGAATGCCGGACGATTGCATGAGTTTTGCCACAGGCTCGGGCAGTTCGGCAGCATGGCCGGCTGCGCCGGCAATCAGCAGCGCGGAGAGTACAAGACGACGTAACATATTAGTGGAAGAAGACATAGGCAACCGCAATCGCAGCAATGACGCCCGCAAAGTCGGCGATCAGGCCGCAGGAGATCGCGTAGCGCGTCTTGCGTATGCCGACCGAGCCGAAATACAGCGCGACGATGTAGAAGGTGGTATCGGCCGAACCCTGGAACACGCAGGCCAGGCGGCCGACAAAGGAATCGACGCCATAGGTCTGCATGGTGTCGATCATCATGGCTTTGGCGGCGCTGCCGCTCAGTGGTTTCATCAGCGCGGTCGGCAGGGCCGGGACGAAGTCGGTATTGACGCCCAGGTGGTTGAACAGCCAGCTGAAGCCCTGCACCACAAAGCCCAGCAGGCCCGCATTGCGGATCACGCTGATGGCCACCAGCATGCCGACCAGGTAGGGAATCACGGTGATGGAGGTCTGGATGCCGCCCTTGGCGCCTTCGATAAACGCTTCGTAGACATTGACCTTCTTGCGCAGCGCGCCAATGATGAAGCCTGCGATCACGAGTATCAGCACCAGGTTGCTGAAGACTTTGGAGGTGACTTCGATTTCGGCCTTGGTCAGGTAGTGCGTGAAGTACCAGATCACGCCGACGATGAAGGCGGTAATGCCGCCCAGCCAGCCCACCACCACGCGGTTGAACAGGTTGATGCGCTGGCGGATGGCGACGGCAATGATGCCGGTCATGGTGGCGACATAGGTGGCCACCATGCAGGGAATGAAGATGTCGGACGGATCGGCCGCGCCCAGGATCGAACGCTGCGCCATGATGGCCAGCGGGATCAGGGTCAGGCCGGAGGTGTGCAGCACCAGGAACATGATCTGCGCGTCGGTCGGTTCGTCCTTGTTCGGATTGAGCGTTTGCAGGCTCTCCATGGCTTTCAGGCCGAATGGTGTGGCGGCGTTGTCGAGGCCCAGCAGGTTGGCCGAGAAGTTCATCACCATATGGCCGGTGGCCGGATGGTTAGACGGCACGCCGGGGAAAATGCGCGAGAAGAAGGGCGCAATCAGTTTTGCCAGCAGGTCGATGGCGCCGGCTTTCTCGCCGATGTTCATGATGCCCAGCCACAGCGTCATGACGCCGGCCAGCGGCAGGGCAATGTCCATCACGCCGGTGCGGGCGGAGTCGAACGTGCCGTCGATGATGCGCTTGAAAATCTCCGTGTCGCCCATGAACAGGAACTGTGCCAGCGCGGCCAGAAATCCCACCAGGAAGAAGCCAGACCAGATGTAATTGAGCGACATTTTTCTTGTGTGCGGTAAGTGATTTGCAAAGTATAGCGGGTAAGCCTGCCCAAAAAGTTATAAGCTGCCGCTTTACGGTGCGAGGTGCCATGGGGCGGATGCTGAAAATTTGTGCAGCGATGATGCTGGCGATAGCCGTCGCACCCGCGCAGGCGGGAGCTCTTGCCGAGCCCAAAGTGCTCCACGCCTTCCTCAGCACCGGGGAAACCGCGCTCGATCCGGCGGTGGCATCGGACGTCGCCAGTCTCAGCCTGCTCGAAAACCTGTTCGATCCGCTGCTGCGCTACGACTATCTCGCCCGGCCGGTCAAACTGATCCCCAACACGCTGGCCGCGATGCCCGAGGTGACGGCCGATGGCAAGACCTACACCTTCCATCTGCGCCAGGACGTCTATTTCACGCCAGATGCGGCCTTCAAAGCCGGGCGGCGCCAGGTGACGGCGGACGACTACCTCTACAGCTTCAAACGGCTCTACGAGCCTGTGCTGAAGTCGCCGTGGCTGTATCTGTTCGATGGCGTGGCCGACATGCAGGCCGTCGACAAATTCACGCTGCGTATCCGCCTCAAGGCTGCCGATCCCAATTTTCTGTTCTACCTGGCCATGCCCGCCACCGGTGTGGTGGCGCGCGAGGTGGTGGAGGCGTATGGCGCGCAGGTTGGCAATCATCCGGTCGGCACCGGCCCGTTCAGGATCGGCAGCTGGAAGCACAGCGACCAGATCGTCCTGCTGGCCAATCGCGACTTCCGGCCCACCGAATTTGAGGGCAAGCGTTTGCCGATCCTGGACCGCATCGACATCAAGATCGTCGAGGAATACCAGTCGCGCGTGCTCGGCTTCCTGAATGGCGAATTCGATTTCCTGGAGCAGCTGCCGGAATCGATGAAGGAAATGGTGCTGACGTCCGACGCCAGGCTCAAGCCCGAACTTGCGCGCAAAGGCATCGTGCTGGCGCCCTTCCCCGTCCTGCAAACCTATTACATGTGGATGAACATGGACGACCCGCTGATCGGCGGCTACAGCAAGCAGAAGGTGGCGCTACGCCGCGCCATCGCGCTGGGCTACAACAGCGCCGAAGACGTGAGCGTCATGAAGAAAGGCCTGGCCCTGCCTGCCGTCACGCCGCTGCCGCCGAATGTGCGCGGCTACGATCCAGATTACCGCAGTCCGGTCACCTACGATCCTGTACTGGCCAATGCCTTGCTGGACCGCTACGGTTACCGCAAAGGCCAGGACGGCTTTCGCATGCAGCCCGACGGCAAGCCGCTCATGCTGGTGATGCACAGCGAGTCTTCCACCGTCGGCCGCCTGCGCGATGAACTGTGGCGTAAGAACCTGAATGCGATCGGCCTCAAGGTCAGCTTCAAAAGCGACAAGAAAACGGAAATCATCAAAGCCTCGCGGCTCGGCGCCGTGATGATGTTCGAGACCAACTGGGTGGCCGACTTCCCCGATGGCGACAACTTCTACCAGCTGCTCTACGGCCCCAACGCCGGCCGCGCCAACTATGCGCGTTTCAATCTGCCGGCATACAACCAGCGCTACGAGCAAGCCCGCTTGATGGGGGAGTCGCCGCAGCGCACTGCCCTGTATGATGAGCTGGCGCAGATCATCCATGCCTACACGCCATGGGTATTGCTGACGCATCCCATCTCCGCCGATCTGCAGCAGCCGTGGCTCAAAAATTACCGCCGCCATCCGGTGGAGTTCACCAACTGGCGCTATCTGGACGTCGACGCACATACCGCACACTGAGCTGTGCTTAAAATGAGAGCATGAATTTACTTAACCGCAGGGCGCTGGCCTATGTGGCCAGCCATCCCATGGATTTCACGGTGCAATGCCTGAAGGGCTTTCGCGCCAATCAAGGCCTGCTGCTGGCGGGCGCGGTAGCGTATTACTCGCTGCTTTCCATCGTGCCGCTGCTGATGCTGGTGGTGGTGGCGCTGTCGCACGTGATTAATCAGGAAGAGCTGCTGCTGACGGTGGGGCGCTATCTGAACTGGCTGGTGCCGGGACAGTCGAAGCCGATCGTGGCCGAGGTCGGGCATTTCCTCGATCATCGCGACCTGGTCGGCGGCGTGCTGGTGGTCAGCATGCTGTTCTTCAGTTCCCTGGCGTTCACGGTGCTGGAAAACGCCATGAGCGTGATCTTTAAGCACCGCGTGGCGATACGCCGCAGGCACTTCCTGATCTCGGCCATCATGCCTTACTGTTACATCCTGTCGCTGGGTGCGGGCATGCTGCTGGTGACGCTGGTGGCGGGCAGCTTGCAGGTGCTTGGCGAGGAAAGCGTCTGGCTGTTCGGCTATCACTGGTCGCTGAATGGCGTGTCGGGCGTGCTGTTGTACCTGCTGGGACTGGCGGGCGAGGTGCTGGTGCTGTCGTCGATTTATCTGGTGATGCCGGTGGGCCGGCTGTCGATCTGGCATGCGCTGATCGGCGGCGTCACGGCGGCGCTGCTGTGGGAAATCGCGCGGCGCATCCTGGTGTGGTACTTCTCCACGCTGTCGCAGGTGAACGTGGTGTATGGCTCGATGACGACCGCCATCGTCGTCATGTTCAGCCTGGAGATCGGCGCGACCTTGCTGCTGTTTGGCGCCCAGGTGATTTCCGAATTTGAACGGGTGGGCCGCGAGCGTCCGCAGCGTGCGGCGCAGCCGCTGACCACCGAAGCGACACAAATAAAATAATTTGTGCGTTGCACAAAATCTGTGGTACACTACGTTCGTGGTTGAGGTTTGCCTGCAAACAGTCCCACATCCGGCCGATGCGCCGCGCCAGCGAGTTGTGTAAGTTCGTAGGTGCAGGTGACGCAGAAGCTGGAGTTGTAATTCCGAATACGTTGGTCGATTTACACGTCAGAGGCACTATGCAGATAGCATGGGCGTCTGAGAAAGCCGCCTCACTTGGCAGATAGCCCTGGAGCCCGGCGCGATTAAAGCATAGGTAATACATTGGAACGAAGCCCGCTGAGATGCGGGCTTTTTTTTAATCTGATAATTCAATATTATTTGAAATGTCGAATTGTTTGCGGTAGCATGGCCTGCATGAATACCAAGCAAACACTGGCCGCGTTGGCGGCCCTGGCGCAGGAAAGCCGCCTGGCTGTGTTCCGGCTGCTGGTGCAGACCGGGCCGGCCGGGCTGGCTGCCAGCAAAATCGGCGAGCGGCTCGAGATTGCGCCATCTTCCCTGTCCTTCCATCTGAAAGAATTAACGCATGCTGGCCTGATCGGCTCGCGCCAGGATGGCCGTTATGTCATCTATTCGGCGGACGTCGGCGCGATGAATGGCTTGATCAATTTTTTAACTGAAAACTGCTGCGGCGGCGCTCCATGCAAACCATGAACCTTCTTTTTCTGTGTACGGGAAATTCCTGCCGCTCGGTGTTGAGCGAGGCGATCTTCAATCATCTGGCGCCGGCTGGATGGAAAGCGATCAGCGCTGGCAGCCAGCCGGCGGGCCAGCTGCATCCGCGGGCGGTAGCGCTACTGCATCGCAAAGGGATTTCGACCGACGGCTATTACAGCAAGTCGTGGGACGATTTGCCGGTGACGCCGGAGGTGGTGATCACGGTGTGCGGCAGTGCCGCTGGCGAAACCTGTCCGGCCTATCTCGGCCCGGTACTGCGCGCGCACTGGGGTGTGGAAGACCCGAGCCATGTGGCAGGCACGGAGGCGGAAATTGAAGCGGCATTTGAGCGTGCCTATCAACTTATCCGTACGCGCATCGAGGCGTTTCTGGCGTTGCCGGCGGACTGCATGCTGGATAAGCAGGCGCTGGAACATATTGGCACGCTGGGTGCGGCATGCTGAGCGCGGTACTGATTTTTGTCGCCACGCTGGTGCTGGTGATCTGGCAGCCGCGCGGCCTGGGCATCGGCTGGAGCGCTTCCCTGGGCGCGGTGGTGGCGTTGCTGGCAGGGGTGATCCATGTCAGCGACATTCCGGTTGTCTGGCACATCATCTGGAATGCGACGGCGACGCTGGTGTGCATCATCATCACCAGCCTGTTGCTGGACAAGGCCGGCTTCTTTGAGTGGGCCGCGCTGCATGTGGCGCGCTGGGGTGGCGGTAGCGGCAAGCGCCTGTTCGTGCTGCTGGTGTTGCTGGGGGCGGTGGTTTCGGGCCTGTTTGCCAACGACAGCGCGGCGCTGATCTTGACGCCGATCGTGATTGCCATGCTGCGTCCGTTGCGCTTTTCCGCGCGTGCGACGCTGGCGTTTGTGATGGCGGCGGGCTTCGTTTCCGATACGGCGAGTCTGCCGCTTATCGTCTCCAATCTGGTCAACATCGTTTCGGCGGACTATTTCGGCATCAGCTTTGTACGCTACGCGGCGGTGATGGTGCCGGTGAATTTTGTCGCGGTGGCAGGGACGCTGGCGGTGCTGATGTGGTTCTTCCGCCGCGATATTCCGGTGGACTATGACGTCAATCAGATCAAGGAACCTGCGCTGGCCATCCATGACCGCCCGACCTTTATTGCGGGATGGTGGGTGCTTGCGCTGCTGCTGGTTGGTTTCTTTGTGCTGGAGCCGATGGGCGTGCCGATCTGCGTTGTGGCGGCGGTGGGCTCGCTGGTGCTGCTGGTCGTGGCGGCGCGCGGTCATCGCATCTCCACGCGCGAGGTGCTGCTGCATGCGCCGTGGCAGATCGTGATTTTCTCACTGGGGATGTACCTGGTGGTGTACGGCTTACGCAATGCCGGCCTGACCTCATATCTGACCGCAGCGCTGGACTGGTGCGCGCAGTATGGCGTGTGGGGTGCGGCCATGGGGACAGGCTTTTTGACGGCCATCCTGTCGTCGGTTATGAACAACCTGCCGACGGTACTGGTTGGTGCGTTGTCGGTGGACGCCACCACAGCCCAGGGCGCGGTCCGCGAAGCGATGATTTATGCGAACGTGATCGGCAGCGACCTGGGGCCGAAGATCACGCCGATCGGCAGCCTGGCCACGCTGCTGTGGCTGCACGTGCTGGCCAACAAAGGCACGCGTATCTCGTGGGGCTACTACTTCCGCGTCGGCATATGCTTGACCTTGCCGGTATTGTTTGTCACCTTAGCGGCTTTGGCAATTCGTCTGGAGATTTTTTGAAACCTAAAAAATGGATCGCAGTGGTGCTGAGCATTTTGGTCGCACCGCTGGCGTTTTTATATCTGGGATCACTGCGCTGGGCGCTGATCAGTTTTGTCCTGACAGTGGTATTGGGGACCGCCAGCTTTTTCCTGCCTGATACCCAGATTGTGTTTGGTCTGTTATCACTGGTCTTGTTGCTTGTGTGGGTATGGTTGGCCTGGCGTTTAAGTGGTCAACGCAGTGGCGAGGAAGCGCGCCCATGGCATACGCGCTGGTATGGCTTGCTCGCATTGGCGGCGGCCTGGGGAATCATTACGCTGACGTGGCGCGTGTTTTTGTATGAGCCATTCAAGATTCCTTCATCTGCAATGAAGCCGACTTTGCCGGTGGGGGCGAATGTACTGGTGCAGAAGTGGGGCTACGGCCACTACGGCACGATGGGCGTTCAGCTGTTCCACGGCGCAGTGTCGGTACCCATGTCACGGGGTGACATCATCGTGTTTGACTATCCGGTTGATCCAACCCAGACTTACCTCAAGCGCGTAGTGGGCCTGCCTGGCGACAAAATCGTTTACCGCGACAAGCATGTGCTGGTGAATGGCGTTGATATACGTGGTAAGCAGCTGGACGAGTATCTGGATGATGAGAAGCTGGTATACCTGAAGCGCTATCGCGAAAAGCTGGACCAGGTTGAGCATGACATTTTGATCTGGGATGACAAACCATCCCGGCAGGCGCCAGGCATCTATCCTACTCCGTCACAGTGTACGGATGATGGCGAGACCTTGAGCTGCACGGTGCCAGCCTCCAGTTACTTTGTCATGGGTGATCATAGGGATAACAGTATGGATAGCCGCTATTGGGGTTTTGTGCCAGCCAAGGCGGTGATTGGCAAGGTGGTGTACGTCGCCATGCCGCGCAATTAAGGAGCCAGAAGTGGATCAGCATATCAAGCCGGTGGAATTGACGAAGTCATATCGGCTGTTGAATCATGGGCCGACGGTGCTGGTGTCGGCCAGCCATGAGGGCGTGGATAATGTCATGTCGGCTGCGTGGTCGTGCGCGCTGGATTTCTCGCCGCCCAAGGTGACGGTGGTGCTGGACAAGGCGACGGCCACGCGTCCGCTGGTGGAGAAGAGCGGCTACTTTGTGCTGCAGGTGCCGAACATGGCGCAGCTGCAGCTGACCTATGATGTTGGTCACAGCAGCGCGAATGATACGCCGGACAAGCTGGCCAGGGCTGGCGTTGAGCTGTTCCGTGTGCAGGGTTATGACGTGCCGCTGGTCGCCGGTTCGTCGGCGTGGATGATTTGCAAGGTGCTGCCGGAGCCGCGCAATGAACAGGTCTACGATCTGTTCATCGGTGAAATCGTGGCGGCGTATGCGGATGACCGCGTATTCCAGAACGGTCACTGGGCTTTCGAAAAGGCCGATCCGCAATGGCGTAGCCTGCACTACATCGCAGGTGGAAACTTCTACGCCATCGGCGAAGCAGTCGCCGCAGACACCATCCGTCATTCCCCCGAAAGCGGTAATCCATAGAACGTCTGCATCAAGACCAGTGGCAGGTACGGCACGTACCACGGCAGTCAGAGTGCGCGGGCGATCAGGATTTTCTGGATGTCGCTCGTGCCTTCGTAGATCTGGCATACGCGGGCGTCGCGGTAGATGCGTTCCACCGGGAAGTCGCTGACGTAGCCGTAGCCGCCGTGGATCTGGATGGCGTCCGAGCAGACCTTCTCCGCCATCTCGGAGGCGAACAGCTTGGCCATGGCGGCTTCTTTCAGGCATGGGCGGCCGGCATCTTTCATGGACGCCGCGTGCAGGATCAACTGGCGCGCAGCTTCAATCTGCATCGCCATTTCCGCCAGTTTGAATTGCACTGATTGATGTTCGAAGATCGGCTTGCCGAAGCTTTCGCGTTCGCGCGCGTAGCTCAGCGCTGCTTCGTAGGCGGAGCGCGCCATGCCGACCGATTGCGAGGCGATGCCGATGCGGCCGCCCTCCAGGCCGGACAGGGCGATCTTGTAACCCTGGCCTTCTTCGCCGATCAGGTTTGCTGCCGGTACGCGGCAGTTTTCAAACAGAATTTGCGCGGTATCGGACGAGTGCTGGCCCATTTTGTGTTCGATGCCGGCGACGATGTAGCCTGGCGTGGAAGTCGGCACCCAGAAGGCGCTGATGCCTTTCTTGCCAGCGGCTTTGTCGGTAACGGCCATGACGATGGCGACGTCGGCGTGCTTGCCGCTGGTGATGAATTGTTTGACGCCGTTCAGCACATAATGGTCGCCATCGCGCGTGGCGGTGGTGCGCAGGGCGGCGGCGTCGCTGCCGGTGTGTGGCTCGGTGAGGCAGAAGGCGCCCAGCATGTCGCCTTGCGCGAGTGGGCGCAGCCATTGTTCTTTTTGCTGCGCGTTGGCATACATCATGCCGATGCTGCATACGGGGCAGTTGTTGACGGAGATGATGGTGGACGTGCCGCCGTCACCTGCCGCGATTTCTTCCAGGACCAGAGCCAGGGACACATAGTCCATGCCCGCGCCGCCCAGTTCTTCGGGCACGGCGACGCCGAAGGCGCCTAGCGCCGCCAGTTCCTTCAGTTCTTCTTTCGGGAAGTGATGCTCTTTGTCCCAACGGGCTGCGTTGGGGGCGAGACGCTCCTGCGCAAAGCTGCGCAGGGCGTCGCGGATCATTTCGTGTTCCTGGCTCAGTATCATGTTGTCTCGTTTTATCGTTAACCCGCAAACCGTTGCATGGGGTCTGACCCCGTACCGGGTCAGACCCCGCCTGGCTGTGCGGGGTGCGTCTTTACCAGCCGATTTCCGTGCCGTCGTAGTTGCGGTAGACGGCGGTTTCGGATGCCTTTAACCCGGCCAGCGTGTTGCGGATGCCTGCTGCGCTCTCTTCTACCGAGAGATCTGCGCTGTCACCACCCATGTCGGTGCGTACCCAGCCGGGGTGGATGGCGACGCAGGTCGCGCCTTGTTTGCCATGCACCAGCGCGGTGTCGATGAGCACGGAGTTCAATGCCGCTTTGCTGGCGCGGTACAGCGAACCGCTGGGCGAGTTACGCTCGCTCAGCGATCCCATACGCGAGGACAGCACGGCCAGCTTGCCTTTAGCCGCACTCACCATCGGTGCGATGACCGGCAGCAGGCGCATGGCCGCCAGCACATTGGTGTGCATCACGGCGTTGAAGTCCGTCTCCGTCGGGAAGCCATCGTGGCGCGGGCCGTACAGGCCCGCGTTGAGGATGGCGACTTCCAGCTCTTCGCCATCCAGCTTCCAGCCCAGGCCTGCCACGGCTTCGACGTTGTTCACATCCAGCTTGTGCGGCTCGGCGCCCAGCGCCACCAGTGCGTCGCAGTCTTCCTGCTTGCGCGCGGTAGCGATCACGCGCCAGCCATCGGCGCGGTACTCTTTGACCAGTTCCAGGCCGATGCCGCGCGAGGCGCCGATGACTAACGCTGTCGGCATTAAATCAGCTCCACTGCCACGGCGGTTGCTTCGCCGCCGCCGATGCACAGCGCTGCCACGCCTTTCTTGCCGCCGGTGCGTTTCAGTGCACCCAGCAGGGTGACGATGATGCGCGCGCCCGAGGCGCCGATTGGGTGGCCCAGCGCGCAAGCGCCGCCGTGGATGTTGACCTTGTCGTGCGGGATGTCCAGGTCGTGCATGGCAGCCATCGGCACGGCAGCGAAGGCTTCGTTGATCTCGAACAGGTCAACGTCCTTGGTGCTCCAGCCGACTTTTTTGTACAGCTTTTCAATCGCGCCGATTGGGGCGGTGGTGAACCAGTCCGGTTCCTGTGCGAAGGTGGCGTGGCCGAGCAGGCGGGCGATCGGCGTCAGGCCCAGTTCCTTGGCTTTCGATTCGCGCATCAGGACCAGTGCGGCAGCGCCGTCGTTGATCGACGACGACGAGGCTGCGGTGATGGTGCCGTCTTTTTTGAACGCTGCGCGCAGAGTCGGGATCTTTTCTACCTTGGCTTTGAGCGGGCCTTCATCTTTTTCGATGACGCTGTCGCCAGCGCGCGAGGTCACGGTCACTGGGGCGATTTCCCATTTGAAGTAGCCTTCGCTGGTGGCGACCTGCGCACGCTTCACGGATTCGATGGCGAAGTTGTCCTGTGCTTCGCGCGTGAATGCGTACTTGGCCGAGCACTCTTCCGCGAAGGTGCCCATCGAACGGCCTTCGCCGGTTTTCTCGTTGCGCGAGTAGGCGTCTTCCAGGCCGTCGTACATCATGTGGTCGAACATCATGCCGTGGCCGATGCGGTAGCCGCCGCGTGCTTTTGGAATCAGGTACGGTGCGTTGGTCATCGACTCCATGCCGCCGGCGATCACCACGTCAGCGCTGCCAGCGACCAGCTGGTCGTGCGCGAAGATGGTGGCTTGCATCGCCGAGCCGCACATTTTCGACAGCGTGACGGCGCCGGTCGATGTTGGCAGGCCTGCCTTCAACAGGGCCTGGCGTGCAGGCGCCTGGCCCTGGCCCGCCATCAGGCAGTTGCCGAAGTAGACGTGTTCGACCAGCTTGCCGTCGATGCCGGAGCGTTCGACCGCAGCCTGGATCGCCACGGCGCCCAGGTCGTGCGCGGATTTGCCGGAGAAGTCGCCCTGGAAGGCGCCCATGGGGGTGCGGGCTGCACCAACGATTACGATAGGATCATTCATTTTCTAAGGTCTCCATAAAGGGTGGCGGGAGGGGGATAGAACCCGCCGCCGGGATGTTCGATAACTCTTTGTGATAAAAGCGGATGTGCTGCGGGTAGGGGTAGACATCTTCCACCAGGCCTTGCTCGATGCGCTGCTTGCGCGCCTGCCAGTACTCGGGCGTGAGCAGGTCTGCGTGGTGTTTCAGGAAGTACTTGCGGATCTTTGGATTCCCCAGCAGGAAGCTTCCAAACTGCTCGGGGAAGACGTCGTGTTTGCCGATCGGGTACCACGGCTCCGAGGCCATTTCTTCTTCCTCGTTGCGCGGTTCCGGTATCGCGCGGAATTTGCAGTCGGTGATGTATTCGATTTCGTCGTAGTCGTAGAACACCACGCGCTGGTGGCGCGTGACACCGAAATTCTTGTACAGCATATCGCCGGGGAAGATGTTGGCGGCAACCAGTTCCTTGATGGCGTTGCCGTATTCAAGCACGCCATGTTCCAGCTGGGCGTCGTCGTTTTCCTTCTCGGTCAGCCACAGGTTGAGCGGCACCATGCGGCGCTCAATGTACAGGTGTCTGATGATGAGCTGATCGCCCTCTTCTTCCACCAGCGATGGCGCGAACTGCTTCAGCTCCGCGATCAGTTCTTCCCTGAAGCGGTTGCGCGGGAAGGCGACGTTGGAGTATTCCAGCGTGTCGGCCATGCGGCCGACGCGGTCGTGATGTTTGACCAGCAGGTACTTCTCCTTGATCTGCGCGCGCGTGGTTTCCTTTGGCGGCGGGTAGAAGTCCTTGATGACCTTGAACACGTAGGGAAAGGAGGGCAGCGCGAACACCAGCATCACCAGCCCGCGGATGCCGGGCGCGATGTCGAACAGGTCGGACGAATGCTTGAGGTGCTGCAGGTAGTCGCGGTAGAACAGCGCCTTGCCCTGCTTCTGCAGGCCGAGGATGGTGTAGATCTCGCTGCGCGGTTTGCGCGGCATCAGCGTGCGCAGGAACTGCACGAAGGCTGATGGCACTTCCATGTCCACCAAAAAGTAGGCGCGCGTAAACGAGAACAGGATGGCGATTTGCTCGGGGTCGCACAGCACCGTATCGAGTATCAGCTCGCCGTGGCGGTTGTGCAGGATCGGCACCACGAACGGATACACGCGGTTGCCGTTGATGCTTTTGCCGACGATGTAAGCGCCCTTGTTGCGGAAGAACAGGCTCGATAGCACCTGGATCTGGTGGTTCGGCTCGAGGCGCGCATCGCCGTACAGTTCCTGGAGGCGTGCTTCCACCTGCTCGACATCGCGCGTGAGGTTGGCGAATTGCGCGTCCAGCTGGAAGTTGGTGATGATGCGCTGGAGCGTGAAGTGCATGCCGTCCGCCGCCGGGTAGTAGACGCGGTAGGTCGGACGCGGCTCGGCCGTTTCGATGTATTCGGTGGACACCACCGGCCGTACGAAAATGAATTCGTTGTTGAAGTAGCTGCGGTGCAGGATGTTGCAGCACACCGAGTTGAAGAAGGTCTCGGCCAGCTCCGGCTGTCTGTGATCGGACAGCATGCCGATGTAGTGCAGCTTGAGTTCGCGCCACACTTCATCGGTGAGGTCGGACGGATCGTATTCGTCCTCGAGCTGCTGCACGCATTCCTGCACGCGCTGGTCGTAGAAATCGATGCGCGCGCGCGCGGCGGTTTGCGCTTCGGCCCAGGCGCCGCGTTCGAAGTGCTGCCGGGCTTCCTTGCTGGTCGCGCGGAATAGCCGGTAGTGCTTGTCGAAACCGTCGCGGATGGTGTGCGCGATGTCGAACGCAATCTGCGAACGCAGCAGCTTCGGAAAGGCAGCCTGGGTCATGGCGGCGTCTACCCGCCTTACTTGGTCTCGGCGAACAGCTCGCGGCCGATCAGCATGCGGCGGATTTCGCTGGTGCCGGCGCCAATCTCGTACAGCTTGGCGTCGCGCCACAGGCGGCCGACCGGATACTCGTTGATGTAGCCGTTGCCGCCCAGCGTCTGGATCGCTTCGCCGGCCATCCATGTGGCTTTCTCGGCGCTGTACAGGATGGCGCCAGCGGCGTCCTTGCGCAGGTTGCGGATTTGCTCGGGCGAAGTGGCGCGGTCGCAGGCCTGGCCGACGGCGTAGACGTAGGCTTTGCTGGCCATCATGGTTGAGTACATATCGGCGATCTTGCCCTGCATCAGCTGGAATTCGCCGATCGGCTGGCCGAACTGCTTGCGGTCGTGGATGTAGGGGACCACCACGTCCATGCAGGCCTGCATGATGCCCAGCGGGCCGCCGGACAGCACGGTGCGTTCAAAGTCCAGACCCGACATCAGCACGTTGACGCCCTTGCCCAGGCCGCCCAGCACGTTCTCGGCCGGGACTTCGCAATCTTCAAACACCAGCTCGCCGGTGTGGGAGCCGCGCATGCCCAGCTTGTCCAGTTTCTGGGCGATGGAGAAGCCTTTGAAGCCTTTTTCGATGAGGAAGGCGGTCATGCCTTTCGGGCCGGCTTCCAGGTCGTTCTTGGCGTAGACCACCAGCACGTCGGCGTCCGGGCCGTTGGTGATCCACATTTTGGTGCCGTTCAGTACCCAGCGGTCGCCTTTGAAATCGGCGCGCAGCTTCATGCTGACGACGTCGGAACCGGCGTTTGGCTCGGACATGGCCAGCGCGCCGATGTACTCGCCCGAGATCAGCTTGGGCAGGTATTTTTGTTTTTGCGCTTCGGTGCCGTTGCGCTTGATCTGGTTGACGCACAGATTCGAGTGGGCGCCGTAGGACAGGCCGACCGACGCCGAGGCGCGCGAGATTTCTTCCATCGCCACGATGTGGGCCAGGTAGCCCATGTTGGCGCCGCCGTACTCTTCCGGCACGGTGATGCCGAGTACGCCCAGTTCGCCCATCTTGCGCCACAGGTCCATCGGGAACTGGTCGCTGCGGTCGATTTCAGCGGCGCGCGGCGCGATTTCGGCGGCGGCGAACTGCTGCACGGCTTCGCGCAGGGCGGCGATGTCCTCGCCGTGGTCAAAGGTCAGGCCTGGGAGATGGAGCATGTCATCCTCATTCTTCTGTAGGGTTTGGAGCAGCTATGATACGCCGATGTGACGTTAACGTAAACGTCAAGCAGTCTGGGCGGCCAGCAGGCGCTGGCACTCGTCTTCGTGCGCCTGGATTTCGGCCAGCGACATTTCGATGTCTTCGCGCTGCTGTTCCAGCGTTTCGCGGTGCTGCCCCAGCACGGTCAGGAAACGGTGCATCTGGGCGGCTGAATCCTTGGGTGTTTCATACATGTCGACCAGGCTTTTGATCTCGGCCAGCGACAGGCCCAGGCGCTTGCCGCGCAGAGTCAGCTTGAGGCGGGTGCGGTCGCGGCCGGTGTACACGCGGTTGCGGCCGCCGGCGCCTTCGCGCGATGGACTCAGCAGCCCCTGGTCTTCGTAAAAGCGGATCGCGCGTGCCGTGACGTCAAATTCGCGGGCCAGTTCGGTGATGGTGTAGGTAGACATATTATTTGGATTGGCGTTTACGTTAACGTAAAGTGAATTGTAGCGCGAAACACTGTGGCCAAACGTAGAGTTGGTGGCAAATCGTGACTGGTGAGCAGCTGAAGTGGTATCGTGCGACGTGAAACCCAACGCGGCAGCATGATAACGCTCCATCGCTTCCCACCGAATAAAATTTGCCCCATTAGACTACCGAAGTTGCTTTAGCCAGCGGATAGAATGTCAACTATAAAATCTCAAAACGTCACAATTGCAGCGGCCCTTGCAGAGACTGACTTTCATGACGCAACGTGAAATAGTGCAAATATGAATTCCTCTAATGAACGCGAAAGCTTTAGCCAGCGCCTGCAACAGGCACTTAAGAACGCCCACTACTCGCCCGACAGCCCCACCCGGTTAGCGCGCGAATTCAATATTCGTTTTGATGGCCGGCCGATTACCGTGCACGCCGCCCGTAAATGGCTGGTAGGAGAGGCAATTCCGACGCAGGAGAAGCTCCGTATGATCGCCCAGTGGCTGGGCGTGCCTGCTGAATGGTTGCGTTTTGGCGGCCCGGAAGAAGGCGCACCCGCCAGCGACAACGCCGGCAGCCTGTCGCGCTTTGAATCGGCCGACGTCAAGCTGATCGCGGATTTACAGCGTCTGGACGAGCATCACCGCCAGATTGCACGGGAATTTATCCGTATGCTGGTACGGGTTAACTACCAAAAGTAGTCATTTTTGCGTAGTAATACGCAGCACTGTTGAGCAGCTGCGCGCCCCTTTGCGGTGCATTTTAATGAAACTGGTTTAACGGTTTCCCAGTTTTTGTTCGGATTCGGGCGCAACCAAGGTTGCGCCCTTTTTATTTTTTCTATCTTTGTCAAATGTCATGGTTTCGACACGGTTTTGAGGCACAATAAGGAAGTACCTTTTTTCTGGGGAGTCAGCTTTGAGCCGTCTAATGAAAAGCAACTACAGCAATGTCGCGCAGCTGAAAGACCTGATGACTGCCCCGCCCATGACTGCCGAACAGCACGCTGAAGTGATGCGCAAGCGCATCGCCCACCGCCGCATGGTGGAAGAAGCGCGCGAAATGAAGCGCGCCAGCAGTTCCTACTACGACAAACGCTAAGCGTCTGCGCCAGCGGCACCTTTCAGGCCCGCCCAGCGCGGCGCCAGCGCATGTTCTATGCCAAACAGGTCGATGACGCGGGCTACCGTGTGGTCGACCATCTCTTCGATGCTTTGCGGCTTGTGATAGAAACTTGGCAGCGGCGGGAAGATAATCCCTCCCATTTCCGTGACAGCCGTCATATTGCGCAGGTGCGCGAGATTGAACGGCGTTTCCCTGACCATCAGCACCAGCCGGCGGCGCTCCTTGAGCACCACGTCCGCTGCGCGCGCGATCAGGTTGTCGGACAGGCCGTGGGCCACCGACGCCAGGGTTTTCATGGAACACGGGGCGATCACCATGCCGTCGCTCTGGAACGAGCCGCTGGCAATCGATGCGCCAATATCGCGTACTTTGTGGACCACGTGGGCACAGGCTTCCACTTCGCGCCGCTGCAAGCCAGTTTCCTGGTGCAGGGTGAGGACTGCGGCGTCGGAGATCACCAGATGGGTCTCGACGCCTGCAAGATGTTGCAAATGTTGCAGCAGACGCACGCCATACACCGCGCCAGTGGCACCGGTGATGGCGATAATAATCCGCCGGGACGCGCCTGGCTGCGGCCTATCAGGCATCCAGCAGGGCCTTCAGTTCGCCCGACTCAAACATCTCGTTCATGATGTCCGAACCGCCGATGAATTCGCCTTTGACGTACAGCTGCGGAATGGTTGGCCAGTTCGAGTAGTCCTTGATGCCCTGGCGCACTTCCGGATCTTCCAGCACGTTGACGGTGGCAATGTTTTCAACGCCGCACGCTTTCAGGATCTGGATAGCACGGCCGGAGAAGCCGCATTGTGGGAACTGGGCGGTGCCCTTCATGAACAGCACCACCGGGGTGTTGCTCACGGTTTCTTTGATCCAGGTTTGTACGTCGCTCATAGCTGCCTCTAATGGGTAAAGATGTGGAATACCGGCATTTTATAAGAAATGCGCCTTCCACGTGTTTGACAGGGCAAAAAATCAGGGTATTATTCGCTATATCGACATCCGATATAGCGAAATACGATACATGAGCGACCTCGCCAGATATCTGCCTCTATCCGAAGCAACGTTTTACGTGATGCTGGCGCTCAGCCAGCAGCCGCTGCACGGCTACGCCATCATGCAGCAGACGGCCGCCCTGAGCGCAGACAGTGTCGCGCTGGGGCCAGGCACCTTGTATGGCATCTTTGGCACCCTGGAGAAGCAGGCCCTGATCGTCATGGTGGCGGAAGAAGCGCGGCGCAAGGTGTATGCGTTGACGGCGTTGGGCCGGTCGGTGCTGGCCGAGCAGGTGCGGCGGCTGGAAATCATGGTGGACAGTGCAGCGCGACTCAAGGAGACAAAGTGAGAAAGTTCAAACTCTGGTTTGCCTGTCAGGACGATGAGCATGGCGCCTGGCTGCAGCAGATGGCGGCGCAAGGCTGGCATTTACGTTCAGTCAACTGGCTGGATATCTATACGTTTGAGCGTGGTGCGCCAGCGCAAGTGGCGTACCGCTGGGACCCGTGGCCTAACAACTTCGAGCCTGCTTACCGTCAATTGCTGGAGGATGCCGGCTGGGAATATGTCGCTGCCAACGGCGGCTGGCATTGCTGGCGCAAGCCGGTGGCGGCGGGGCAGGTCACAGAAATCTTCACCGATCCGGCAGACAAGCTGCGCCGCTACCGGCGCTTGCTGGTGCCTTGCGTGGCGATGACAGTGGCGCAGCTCCTGCTGCTGTTTCAGTGGACCGACTGGGGCCGCGCGCCATTGGCCCTGTCGATGCTGAACTGGCTGTCGCTGGGTTTTGGCGCGATTGCCGCCTACAGCGCGATACGGCTAGGGCAGCGCATCGCTGCCCTCAAGTCCGCTTAGCCGCTTAGCTGCCTAGCCGCGCAGCTTGGCGAAAGCGGCCGCCATGCTGCCGCCGATGGCCGGTTCGCGCGTCTGCTGTTTTTGTTGCTGGCCCATGGCGCGGCGGTCATTACGGTCGCCGCGTTGCTGCGGCTGCGAACCGGCTTGCGGGGCGCTGTCGGTCAGGCGCATGGTCAGGGCGATGCGCTTGCGCTTTTCGTCCACCTCCAGCACTTTGACTTTCACCACCTGGCCGGCCTTCACCACCGTGTGCGGATCCTTGACGAAGGTGTTGGACAGCGCCGAGATGTGGACCAGGCCGTCCTGGTGCACGCCGATGTCAACAAACGCACCAAACGCGGCGACGTTGGTCACCACGCCTTCCAGAATCATGTCCGGACGCAAGTCCTTGATTTCTTCCACGCCTTCCTTGAAGGTGGCGGTGGTGAACTCCGGACGTGGATCGCGGCCCGGTTTTTCCAGTTCTTTCAGAATGTCGGTCACGGTCGGTACGCCGAATTTGTCGTCGGCGTACTTGGCTGGCTGCAGACGCTTGATCAGGGCGGCGTCACCGATCACACCCTTGATGTCCTTCTGGATGTCGGCCAGGATTTTTTCCACCACCGGGTAGGATTCCGGGTGGACTGCTGAGGCGTCCAGCGGGTTCTCGCCGTTCGTCACGCGCAGGAAGCCGGCCGCCTGTTCGAAGGTCTTATCGCCCAGGCGCGGCACGGATTTCAGCGCCGCGCGCGAGGTGAACGCGCCCTTCAGGTCGCGGTAGGTGACAATCGCCGTCGCCACCGAGGACGACAGGCCGGACACGCGCGCCAGCAGCGGCGCCGACGCCGTGTTGACGTCAACGCCCACGGCGTTCACGCAATCCTCGACCACGGCGTCCAGCGTGCGGGCCAGCTGGGTTTGCGAAACGTCATGCTGGTACTGGCCAACGCCGATCGATTTCGGATCGATCTTGACCAGCTCGGCCAACGGGTCTTGCAGGCGGCGCGCAATCGAGACGGCGCCGCGCAGCGACACGTCCATCTCGGGCAGCTCTTTCGATGCGTATTCGGACGCCGAGTACACCGAAGCGCCTGCCTCGGACACGACGATCTTGTTCATTTTCTGCTCCGGGAAACGCTTGAGCAGGTCTTGCGCCAGCTTGTCGGTTTCACGCGAGGCGGTGCCGTTGCCGATCGAAATGAGCGACACATTGTGCTTGGCGGCCAGCTTGCCCAGCGTGTGCAGCGAACCTTCCCAGTCGTTTTTCGGCTGGTGCGGGTAGATCACGGCGGTATCGACCACCTTGCCGGTGGCATCCACCACCGCCACTTTGACGCCGGTCCGCAGGCCCGGGTCCAGGCCCATGGTGGCGTGCTGGCCGGCAGGGGCCGCCAGTAGCAAGGCTTTCAGATTGGTCGCGAAGACGTTGATGGCTTCCAGCTCGGATTTTTCGCGCAGCGCGCCCATCAGTTCAGTGTCCAGATGCATGAAGCTCTTCACGCGCCAGGTCCAGCGGGCAGTGTCGGACAGCCATTTGTCGGCCGGCCGGCCCGCACTCTTGATGCCGAAACGGGCGGCGATGCGGCTTTCGCACGGGTTGTGCGGCGCGTCCCATTTTGGCTTTTCCGGTTCGGAGTCCAGGCGCAGCGACACATCCAGTACGCCTTCGCGGCGGCCGCGCATCAGCGCCAGGGCGCGGTGCGATGGGACATTGCCCAGCGGCTCGGAATAATCGAAGTAGTCGGCAAATTTCTCGCCTTCTTCTTGCTTGCCTTCAATGACTTTGGACTCAACAATGCCATGCTCTTGCACGTACTCGCGCAAGGATTGCAACAAAGTAGCGTCTTCGGCAAAGCGTTCCATGAGGATCTGGCGGGCGCCGTCCAGCGCGGCCTTGGTGTCGGCCACGCCCGGGTTGTTGCCGTCGTTGGTGGTGAAGGCTTCGCGCAGGTAGTTGGCGGCTTCGGTTTCCGGGTTCAGATCGGGATTGGCCAGCAGGCCGTCGGCCAGTGGCGCCAGGCCCGCTTCAATCGCGATCTGCGCCTTGGTGCGGCGTTTTTGTTTGTATGGAAGATATAAGTCTTCCAGCCGGGTCTTGTCTTCCGCGTGCATGACAGCATCTAACAGCTCTGGTGTCATCTTGTTTTGCTCGGTGATCGAGGCGATGATGCTGGCGCGGCGGTCTTCCAGCTCGCGCAGGTAGCGCAGCCGTTCCTCGAGCAGACGCAGTTGGGTATCATCCAGGCCACCGGTCGCTTCTTTGCGGTAACGCGCGATGAAGGGCACGGTGGCGCCTTCGTCCAGCAAGGCGATGGCGGCGGCAACCTGGGCCGGTTTGGCGGCAAGTTCCAGGGCGAGACGTTGTTCGATGGAAGGCAACATGGTGGTGATTCCTAGACAGACAAGCCCGGAATAATACGACATCGGCGCCAAGTTGCCAGTCTTGACAGACTAAATGGTGTGTGAACGTTGGGAAGCCCACGTTTCCTGACGGGTTTTATCAAGAATCAGTGAACACGAACGCTTCAATGGCGGATAATATTGCCTGTTGCCGTTTTTGAACCATCTTTGAACAACAATGCGACCTATGGATTTTACCCGCGACGACGCCCCTGCCGCCCCTGCTGCTCCAGCACCGGCTCCAACGCGCCCTGCGCCGCCTGCGAATCAATTGTCGTACGCTGTTGCCACCTGGCTGCAGCGTGTGGATGCGGCAGCGCACCCCAAAGCAAAACTGACGCCGCCGCCGGTCGATAACGACCCCAAGCAAACCCAATACAAGCTGATTTACGTGATGGCGCCGACCAGCGGCGGCCGCCATGTGGCGCTGTGCCTGTACAAAGCCCGGCTGCGCCCGAACGGCGACGTGGCAGCGGCCAGCCCGGTCAGCGAAGTGTTTTCGCTGCTGTCGACACCGCCAAGCTTCATGACCCCGGCGGACGAAGACCTGATCCGTTTCTTTGTCGCCATGCGCAGCGGCCAGAATTCCCAGACCGGTTCGGCTACCGAGCCGCGCGGCAAAATCGGCGCGGCCCTGCTGAACATGCTGGCCGAGCAGGACAAGCTGCTGTGGGCAAACTCCTGGGCCGACGTCGGCAACGGCCTGGTCTATCCGCTCAAGGGCGGCGTGCTGCGCGAAGCCAACCTGGCCTGGCGCGAAGAAGGCAAGGGTCTGCGGCTGGGCTGGCAGGTGCAGCCGCCGCCGGGCGCCAAGCATGTCGGCGCCGATCAGGTCGATTACATGTTGCCAACTGATCCACCTTGGTACATCGACAACCTGTCCTGCGGCGTGTTGCAGTTGAACCAGGGCGGCACCTCGATTCCGCTGGCCGATCTGCAGGCACTCGTGGCGCAAGCGCCGCTGCTGACCAACAACGACAAGATGCGCGTGTCGCAACTGCTGCTGGCGCACGGCCTGCAAGGCTTGATGCCATTGCCGCAGCCGCTGCCGCAGCGCATGCGCGACGACGTCAAGCCACGTCCGGTGCTGACGCTGGACTCCGCCATGCTGGCCGACGGTTCGGTGCAGCGCTGGCATGACTTTGCCGTGCTGTCCTACGACTATGACGGCGAACGCGTGTCCTTCGACCCATCGCAGCGCGTGGTGCGCCAGAAGGGCGACGTTACCGAGATCATCCAGCGCGACGCTGGCGCCGAAGACGATGCACTGGCGCTGCTGACCGGGCGCCATTTTGTTGCGCCGAGCACGCTGCCGCTGAGCAGCGTGAAGGGTGGCCTGTTGCTGCCTAACCAGGCCGAATGGATACGCTTCGCCAGCGAAGGCATCGCCTCGCTCAAGGAAGCGGGCTGGAAAATCGAAAAAACCGTCAAATACCGCTACGACACCGTGGAGGTCGGCGACTGGTACGCCGAGGTGGTGGAAGATGAAGCCGATGGCGGCCGTGCCTGGTTCGACCTGGAACTGGGCATCATGGTGAATCAGGAGCGTGTGCCGCTGCTGCCGGTGCTGGTGCAGCTGATCCGCAATGCCCCCAATGACTTCAATCCGAAAGCCATCGCCAACCATGGCGAAGAAGACCAGATGCTGGCCAACCTGCCGGATGGCAGCCGGGTGGCGCTGCCGTGGGGCCGCGTGCGGCCGATCCTGAACACGCTGGGCGAGTTGTATTTCAGCGACAAGATCAAGAATTCGCTGCATATGGCCACGCTGGATGCGGCGCGTCTGGACGAGCTGGCGCGCAACGTGGAAATGCGCTGGACTGGCGGCGACGAGCTGCGTGAAATGGGCGCGCGCCTGAACCAGTTCGGCGCAGTCAAACGCGTGGCTACGCCAGCTGGCCTGCAAGCAACGCTGCGCGATTACCAGACCGATGGTTTGTCGTGGATGCAGTTCCTGCGTGAATATGGCTTTGCCGGCATTCTGGCCGACGATATGGGCCTGGGTAAAACCGTGCAGACGCTGGCCCACATCCTGGTCGAGAAGGAAGCCGGCCGCCTGACCGCGCCGGCACTGGTCATCGCGCCCACCAGTCTGATGGGCAACTGGCAGGAAGAGGCTGCGCGCTTTGCGCCTGGTCTCAAGGTGCTGCTGCTGCAGGGCAAGGACCGCATGGGGCAGTTCGACCAGATCGACGAGGCCGACCTGGTGCTGACCACCTACGCGCTGCTGCCGCGCGACGAGGAAAAACTGCGCGAGCATGATTTCCACCTAGTCATTCTGGACGAATCGCACTACATCAAGAACACCCGCTCGAAGGCGGCGCAAAGCGCGGGCCTGCTGCGTGCGCGCCACCGGTTGTGCCTGTCGGGCACGCCACTGGAAAATCATTTGGGCGAGCTGTGGTCGCAGTTCCACTTCCTGCTGCCGGGACTGCTGGGCGACGAGAAGGGCTTCAACTCCGTGTTCCGCCATCCGATCGAACGCCAGGACGATCCGCTGCGCCGCGCATTGCTGAACCGCCGCATCAAGCCGTTCCTGCTGCGCCGTACCAAGGACAGCGTGGCGAAAGAGTTGCCGCCCAAGACCGAGATGGTACGCAAGGTCGAACTGACCGGCGCCCAGCGCGACCTGTACGAAACCGTGCGCCTGGCCATGGACCAGAAAGTGCGCGAGGAAATCGACCGCAAGGGTGTGGCGCGCAGCCAGATCGTGATTCTGGAAGCGCTGCTCAAGCTGCGCCAGGTGTGCTGCGACCCGCGTCTGGTGAAAAGCACCACCAAGAAGCAGCAGGCCGCCGGCTCGGCCAAGCTGGCCGACCTGATGCAGATGGTGGAAGACTTGCTGGAGGAAAAGCGCAAGATCCTGGTGTTCTCGCAATTCACCAGCATGCTGGAGCTGATCGAGGAGGAACTGGAAGCGCGCGACATTCCGTACGCACTGCTGACCGGCGACACCAAGGACCGCGGCGCGCAGGTCGCGGCCTTCCAGCAAGGGGCTGTGCCTATCTTCCTGATATCGCTGAAAGCCGGTGGCGTGGGCCTGAACCTGACCGCCGCCGACACCGTGATTCACTATGATCCGTGGTGGAATCCTGCCGCCGAAAACCAGGCTACCGACCGCGCCTGGCGTATCGGACAGGACAAGCCGGTATTTGTGTATAAACTAATCGCCAAGGGCACGCTGGAAGAAAAGATCCAAGTCTTGCAGCAGAAGAAGTCCGATCTGGCGCAGTCCATCCTGGCCGAAGGCGAGTCGCAGAAAATGGCGCTCACCCAGGAGGACCTGCAACAAATCTTCGCACCTCTGGTGGAGTAATCAATGGGTCAAACGATAGCGGAACTCCAGGCAGCACTACAGCAATCGCAAGCCAACGAAGCCCGCTACCGGCTCCTGCTGGAGCACAGCAGCGAAATCAGCTGGATGGCCGATTGCGCCACGCTCCAGCTGACCTGGCTTAGCCCCGCAGCTGAACGCCAGTTCGGCTACACGCTGGAAACCGCACAGGCACTGGCGGCTGGCCTGCTCAAGGACCTGCAGGGCCGGCTCACGCGCTACGCCGAGGGCGATCTCAGCCGCCGGCGCTTGCTGCGTGAAGCCGAACTGGCCCACGCCGATGGCCACATGGTGCCGGTGGAAATCGAATCCACGCTCATTCTCGACAGCAGCGGCGTGCCCGCTACGGTGGTGGGCGTGGTACGCGACCTCAGCGCGCGCCGCGAGCTGGCGGTGCAGCAGAAAAAGTTTGCATCCATGTTGTCGCACGAATTCCGCACACCGCTGTCGACCATCGATGGCGCCGTGCAGCGGCTGGAAATGACGGGCACGCACCACGACGAAGCTACGCGCAAGCGCTACCGCAAAATCCAGACCGCTGTCGACCGCATGCTGGCGATGCTCGATGAATACCTGTCGCCCGAGCGCATGGCCAGTATCGGCCGCGAACGCCAGGCCAACGAAATCAACCCATCGATGCTGTTGCAGACGGCCGCCGAGCAGGCCCAGCGTCGCCGCAAGGATGTGAGCGTAAAGACACAGGGTTTGCCGCAATGGATGCGCTGCGATCCGGCCGGCATGCGTTTATGTCTTGAAATTTTGCTTGATAATGCAATAAAGTACACAGAAGATAATATTCCGATAGAATTGGTAGGAAGAATTGCAACGGAAGGTGGTGTGGAATTACTGGTGCGCGACCACGGCGCCGGGATTCCCGAGGCGGAATTGCCGCATGTTTTCGACAAGGCCTATCGCGGCAGCAATGCTGTCGGTGTGACCGGTTCAGGTTTGGGGCTGTATATGGCGCGTTCCGTGGTGGATGTCCACGGCGGTACGGTGACGGCTCGAAATCTTTCTGAAAGCGGCACGGAATTTCGGATTTGGTTGCCGGTGGCGGCCAATGCCGGGAAAAACCTTGCGCCTGCCGATGCCAGCAGTGATAATTCCCGGGACGCAACGTAATTGTCCCAGGTCTGGGCATAATTGCTCAACAATTGAACGAATGGCGCATCAATGACGCAAATACTCATCGTGGAAGACAATCTGGACTACGCCGAAGAAATGGCGGAGTTCTTGACTGAGCTTGAACACGAAGTACACATCACCAATAACGCCAGCGATATGTGGTCTGCCCTCAGCCAGGGCAATGTCGGCGTGGTCGTGCTGGATCTCGGCCTGCCGGATGAAGATGGCTTCAACGTCATCCCGCGCATGCGCCAGTTGTATCCGCAGATCGGCCTGCTGGTGCTGACCGGCCGCGTGGCGTTCGATAACCGGATTCTGGGGCTGCGCCTGGGCGCCGACCACTATCTCACCAAGCCTATCAAATTCCCGGAACTGGCGGCGCACATTGAAGCGCTGGACCGCCGGGTGGGGCCGCAGGAAACCATTCCGGCCCCCAGCAAGTGGACACTGAAAGTCAGCGCGCGCCAGCTGGAACTGCAGGGCATGGCCATCACGCTCACGGAAAAAGAGTGCAATTTCCTGCATCTGCTGACGATAAACACCCGCCCTGTACCGCGCCAGGTGATTGTGGCCGGTATCGGTGGCGACGATCCGGATGCCGGCCGCCGTGTCGACATGCTGGTCTACCGTCTGCGCAAGAAGGCCCGCACCGGCCTGGGCCAGGATCTGCCGCTGCGTAGCGCCTATGGCGAGGGCTATAGCCTGTCCGCCAGCTTTAATCTTTCGTAATCAGGGACAGAGTCGAGGCGAATTTTGGCTTTGCCGATTTAATCGGGGACAGAGTCGAACAACAAGGGTAGAATCGGGCTTCCGATCTACCCTTTTTTGTTTTCCGTATGGCTCGCCTGCCCCGTTTAATCGTCCCCAACCAGCCTCACCACGTCATTCAGACCGGCGCCAATAACCAGGATGTCTTCCTGGATGCCCAGGACTACCAAACCTTCCTCGGCTGGCTGCGCAGCGCCGCCAAAACCTACAAAGTGGCCATCCATGCCTATGTTTTGATGTCAAACCATCTACATTTGCTGGTCACACCGTCCGATGACGCGGGGCTGGGGCAGATGATGCAGTGGATAGGCCGTTATTACGTGCCCTATTTCAACCAAAAATATGCCCGTAGCGGAACTTTGTGGAATGGACGCTACAAAACGTCGCTTATCGATGCTGACGAATACTTCATGTTGTGCAGCCGTTACATCGAATTCAACCCGGTCCGCAACGGCATGGTCAGCCGCGCGGAGGACTATCCATGGTCCAGTTACAGCCATCATGCCGGCATCCGGCCGGACGGTTTAATTACTGACCACGCCAAAGTCTGGGCACTGGGAAATACGCCTTTCCAGCGCGAAGCAGCTTACATTGCCATGGCCGAACCGGCGCTGTCCAACGACCAGATCACCTTGATTGGCAAGGCCTTGCTCAAAGGCTGGCCGCTGGGTTCGCAGCAGTTCCAGACCGCATTGCAAGCCAAGGTCAAGCGCCAGGTATTGCCGGCAAAACGCGGCCGGCCGTTCAAAATCAAGCCTCCGGCAGAGTAAGGCTTCACTCTGTCCCCAATTAAAAAAATCAAAGACTTCCGAAAAATTAATTCGACTCCGACCCTAATTGTTCTTGTTGAGGTTTACGCTGCATTGCACTAACCTTGTTTTTCGAGCCAATCAGTTTTGGAGTTAGCCATGGAAGCGCAAGGTCTGTACGATCCGTCCAATGAACACGATGCCTGCGGTGTCGGTTTCGTCGCCCACATCAAGGGTAATAAGAGTCACTCGATTGTGGAGCAGGGTCTGCTGATCTTGAAGAACCTCGATCACCGGGGCGCAGTCGGTGCGGACCCGCTGATGGGCGACGGCGCCGGCATCCTGATCCAGATTCCGGACCAGTACTACCGCGACGAAATGGCCAAGCAAGGCGTGGAACTGCCACCGCCAGGCGAATACGGCGTCGGCATGGTGTTCCTGCCCAAGGAAAACGCCTCGCGTATCGCTTGCGAACAGGAAATCGAACGCGCAGTGCGCGCCGAAGGCCAGGTCGTGCTCGGCTGGCGTAATGTACCGGTCGATTGTGACATGCCGATGTCGCCGACCGTGCGCGCCAAGGAGCCGGTAATCCGCCAGATCTTCATTGGCCGCGGCGCCGACATCATGGTCACTGACGCGCTCGAGCGTAAGCTGTACGTGATCCGCAAATCGTCGGGCCACGCGATCCAGGCGCTGAAACTGATCCACGGCAAAGAATTCTTCGTGGCCTCGCTGTCGGCCCGTACCATCGTCTACAAAGGCCTGCTGTTGGCGGACCAGGTAGGCGTGTATTACAAAGACCTGCAGGACGCGCGCTGCGTGTCGGCGCTGGCGCTGGTCCACCAGCGTTTCTCGACCAACACCTTCCCGGAATGGCCGCTGGCCCACCCGTACCGCCTGATCGCCCACAATGGCGAGATCAACACCGTCAAAGGCAACTTCAACTGGATGCGTGCGCGCGAAGGCGTGATGAAATCAGCGGTGCTGGGCGACGACCTGGGCAAGCTGTTCCCGCTGATCTACGAAGGCCAGTCGGACACGGCCTGCTTCGACAACGCGCTGGAACTGCTGCTCATGGCAGGCTACCCGCTGGCCCAGGCGATGATGATGATGATTCCAGAAGCCTGGGAAAATCACGGCACGATGGACGACAATCGCCGCGCGTTCTATGAATATCACGCCGCCATGATGGAACCGTGGGATGGCCCGGCCGCCATGGCCTTCACCGACGGCCGTTACATCGGCGGTACGCTGGACCGTAACGGCCTGCGTCCAGCCCGTTACATCGTGACCGACGACGATCTGGTGGTGATGGCCTCGGAATCTGGCGTGCTGCCGATTCCAGAGTCGAAAATCATCCAGAAATGGCGTCTGCAGCCAGGCAAGATGTTCCTGATCGACCTGGAAGCCGGCCGCATCGTCGACGATAAGGAACTGAAAGACACCTACGCCAACGCCAAGCCGTACAAGGCCTGGATCAACGCGGTGCGTATCAAGCTCAACGAGATCAAGCTCAGCGAAAGCCAGCTGGCGCACAATCGCGCCAAGGACAAGCCGGCCGCCGGCGAAAAAGCCGTGCCGTCGCTGCTGGACCGCCAGCAAGCGTTTGGCTACACCCAGGAAGACCTGAAATTCCTGATGGCGCCGATGGCCGCTTCCGGCGAAGAAGCCACGGGTTCGATGGGCAATGACTCGCCGCTGGCCGTCATGTCCAACAAGCTCAAGCCGCTGTATTCCTACTTCAAGCAGCTGTTCGCCCAGGTGACCAACCCGCCGATCGACCCGATCCGCGAAGCAATGGTGATGTCGCTGGTATCGTTCATCGGTCCCAAGCCGAATCTGCTGGACACCAACAACGTCAACCCGCCGATGCGCCTTGAAGTGGCGCAGCCGGTGCTGGGCTTTGACGACATGGAGCGTCTGCGCAACATCAGCCTGCATACCGGCGGCAAGTTCAAATCGTACGAACTGGGCATCTGCTATCCGCTGGCCTGGGGCAAGGAAGGCGTGGAAGCCTGCCTGGCGTCGCTGTGCGCGGAAGCGGTTGATGCGGTCAAGTCCGGCCACAACATCCTGATCGTGTCGGACCGTTCGATCGGCCCGGACCGCGTGGCGATCCCGGCGCTGCTGGCCACCTCGACCATTCACCAGCACCTGGTCAGCAAGGGCCTGCGCGCCTCGACCGGCCTGGTGGTGGAAACCGGCTCGGCCCGCGAAACCCACCACTTTGCGCTGCTGGCTGGCTATGGCGCGGAAGCGATCCACCCCTACCTGGCGATGGAAACCCTGGCCGAAATGGCAGCTGGCTTGCCGGGCGATATGTCGGCGGAAAAAGCCATCTACAACTTCACCAAAGCCATCGGCAAAGGCCTGATGAAGGTGATGTCGAAGATGGGCATTTCGACGTATATGTCCTACTGCGGCGCGCAGATCTTTGAAGCTGTTGGCCTGAACAAGTCGCTGGTCGACAAATACTTCCGTGGCACTGCGTCCAACGTGGAAGGCATCGGCGTGTTTGAAGTGGCGGAAGAAGCGCTGCGCCTGCACAACCTGGCCTTCGGCGACGATCCGGTGCTGGCCAACCATCTGGATGCGGGCGGCGAATACGCCTTCCGTGTGCGCGGTGAAGACCATCTGTGGACACCGGACGCGATCGCCAAGCTGCAGCACTCGACGCGTGCCAACAATTTCTCCAGCTATAAAGAGTACGCCCAGATCATCAATGACCAGAGCAAGCGCCACCTGACGCTGCGCGGCCTGTTCGAGTTCAAACTCGATCCGACCAAGGCGATACCGCTGGATGAAGTGGAACCAGCCAAGGAAATCGTCAAGCGCTTTGCGACCGGCGCGATGTCGATGGGCTCGATTTCGACCGAAGCCCACGCGACCCTGGCCGTGGCGATGAACCGCATCGGCGGCAAGTCCAACACCGGTGAAGGCGGCGAAGATCCATCGCGCTACACCATGGAACTCAAGGGCATCAAGATCAAGCAGGGCGAGACCATGGCCTCGGTCATGGGCAAAGAGCAGATGGTGGTCGACATTCCTCTGCAAGAGGGCGACTCGCTGCGTTCGCGCATCAAGCAGGTGGCGTCAGGCCGTTTCGGCGTGACTGCGGCTTACCTGAACTCGGCTGACCAGATCCAGATCAAGATGGCGCAGGGCGCCAAACCTGGCGAAGGCGGCCAGCTGCCAGGCCATAAGGTGTCGGAATACATCGCCACGCTGCGCTTCTCGGTGCCGGGCGTGGGCCTGATCTCGCCGCCGCCGCACCACGATATTTATTCGATTGAAGATCTGGCGCAGCTGATCCACGATCTGAAGAACGCCAACCCGCGCGCGTCGATCTCGGTCAAGCTGGTGTCGGAAGTGGGCATCGGCACCGTCGCGGCGGGTGTGACCAAGGCCAAGGCTGATCACGTGGTGGTGGCTGGCCATGACGGTGGCACTGGCGCGTCGCCGCTGTCGTCGGTCAAGCATGCCGGCACGCCGTGGGAGCTGGGCCTGGCTGAAACCCAGCAGACGCTGGTGCTGAATGGCTTGCGTAGCCGTATCCGCGTCCAGGCCGACGGCCAGATGCGTACCGGCCGCGACGTAGTGATCGCCGCCATGCTGGGCGCCGATGAAATCGGCTTCGCCACCGCACCGCTGGTGGTGGAAGGCTGCATCATGATGCGCAAATGCCACCTGAACACCTGCCCGGTCGGCGTTGCCACCCAGGATCCGGTGCTGCGCGCCAAGTTCTCGGGCAAGCCGGAGTATGTGGTGAACTACTTCTTCTTCGTGGCGGAAGAAGCGCGTCAACTCATGGCGCAGCTGGGCATCCGCACCTATGACGAGCTGATCGGCCGCGTCGACCTGCTGGACAAGTCGAAAGCCATCTCGCACTGGAAAGCGCAAGGTCTGGACTTCAGCAACATCTTCTACGCGCCGGCAGTGCCCAACGGCGATGCTATCTACCACACGATGGAACAGGATCACGGCCTGGACAAGGCACTGGACCACAAGCTGATCGCCCAGGCCAAGGCCGCACTGGAAAAAGGCGAGCGCGTCTCGTTTATTTCGCCAGTGCGCAACGTCAACCGCACCGTCGGCACCATGCTGTCGGGCGAAGTGGCCAAGCGTTACGGCCACGCCGGACTGCCGGATGACACCATCCACATCCAGCTGCAAGGGACGGCCGGCCAGTCGGCCTGCGCTTTCCTGGCGCACGGCATCACCATCGACCTGGTGGGCGAAGGCAACGACTACGTTGGCAAAGGCCTGTCGGGCGGGCGCATCATCGTGCGTCCCAACACCGAGTTCCGCGGCTGGGCGGTGAACAACATCATCATCGGCAACACCGTGCTGTACGGTGCGATCAGCGGCGAAGCCTTCTTCAACGGCGTGGCTGGCGAGCGTTTCGCCGTGCGTAACTCGGGCGCCACCGCCATCGTTGAAGGTACTGGCGACCACGGTTGCGAGTACATGACCGGCGGTACGGTGGTGGTGCTGGGCAACACCGGCCGTAACTTCGCGGCCGGCATGTCGGGCGGTATTGCTTACGTCTACGATCCGGACGGTGATTTCGAATCGCGCTGCAATACCGCGATGGTTACGCTGGAGCGGGTGCTGACCGCGAAAGAGCAGGCAGTCGACAGCGCCAGCTTCCACGTGCAGCACAAAGACCATGGCCGCGAGGCTGACGAGGTGATCCTCAAGCGTCTGATCGAGCGCCACTTCAAGCACACCGGCAGCACGCGTGCACGCCTGTTGCTGGATAACTGGGCTGAAGGCCGCAGCAAGTTCGTCAAGGTATTCCCTAGCGAATACAAACGCGCTCTGGCCGAGATGGCCGAAGACGTGGCGAACCAGGCCGCCACCGCCCAGCCTATCGCTGCCTGATCGAACAGAATATATTTAAGGAACTATCGTGGGTAAAATCACCGGCTTCATGGAATTCCAGCGTCAGGAAGAAGGCTATCTGCCGCCAGCGACGCGCCTGAAAAACTACGCGGAATTTGTTATTCCATTGACCAAGGAGCAAGCCAAGGTTCAGGGCGCGCGCTGCATGGACTGCGGCATCCCGTTCTGCAACAACGGCTGCCCGGTCAACAACATCATCCCGGACTGGAACGATCTGGTTTATCGCGGCAATTACCGCGAGGCGCTGGACACCCTGCACTCGACCAACAACTTCCCGGAATTCACGGGCCGCATCTGCCCGGCGCCGTGCGAGGCTGCCTGTACGCTGGGCATCCACGAGCTGCCTGTGGGCATCAAGTCGATCGAGCACAAGATCATCGACGAAGGCTGGGAACACGGCTGGGTGGTGCCGCAACCTGCGGCCAAACAAACCGGCAAGAAAGTCGCGGTGGTCGGCTCCGGCCCCGCCGGCCTGGCTGCGGCCCAGCAGCTGGCGCGCGCCGGTCACGCGGTGACGGTGTTTGAGAAATCCGACCGCGTTGGCGGCCTGCTGCGCTATGGCATTCCCGACTTCAAGATGGAAAAGTCGCACATCGACCGCCGCGTCAAGCAGATGGAAGCCGAAGGCGTGGTGTTCCGCACCTCGGTGCTGATCGGCAAGGATTTCCCGGCCAATGTGAACAACTGGGCCAAGGAAACCATCTTCCCCGAAGACCTGCAAAAGGATTTCGACGCCGTGGTGCTGGCGGGCGGCGCCGAGCAGCCGCGCGACCTGCCGGTGCCAGGCCGCGAACTCAAGGGCGTGCATTTCGCCATGGACTTCCTGCCGCAGCAGAACAAGGTCAATGCGGGCGACAAGCTCAAGGATCAGATCAAGGCCACCGGCAAGCATGTGGTGGTGATCGGCGGCGGCGACACCGGTTCCGACTGTGTCGGCACCTCCAACCGTCACGGCGCCGCCTCGGTGACCCAGTTTGAACTGATGCCGATGCCGCCGGAGCAGGAAAACAAGCCGCTGGTCTGGCCTTACTGGCCAACCAAGCTGCGCACCTCGTCCTCGCACGAAGAAGGCTGCGAGCGCGACTGGGCCGTGGCCACCAAGCGCCTGGAAGGCAAGGGCGGCAAGCTGGAGAAGCTGGTGGCTTGCCGCGTTGAGTGGAAAGACGGCAAGATGGTTGAAGTACCGAACTCGGAATTCGACGTGAAGGCCGACCTGGTGTTCCTGGCCATGGGCTTTGTGTCGCCGGTGGCCACCATCCTGGACGCGTTCGGTGTTGACAAAGATGCACGCGGCAATGCCAAGGCAAGCACTGACGGCGAAGGCTGCTACAAGACTTCCGTCCCCAACGTCTTCGCAGCGGGCGATATGCGCCGCGGCCAGTCGCTGGTGGTCTGGGCCATCCGCGAAGGCCGCCAGTGTGCGCGCGCGGTGGACGAGTTCCTGATGGGCAGTTCCGAGTTGCCGCGTTAAGCTCAAGACACGGCGATCAGGCTCAGCCTGACTCCCTGCCGGATGCAGACGGGCGATCCCTGGCTGCATCCGGTTTTTTTTTGGAAAGTATCGTGCCATGCACCGCAGCAATGTAACAATTAGTGCTTGGTGTAAATTGCTGACTTTGGGTTCAGTAGTGTTGTATTATCTGCCACTCACTGCCTCTCCCTGAGGTGGGTCTCTGCAGAGATGATGCTTTCTGCACTACAATACGGCATTCAAAAAAATGAGTTCAGTCGTGCCTAATCTAGTCGAAATCCGTGATTTACACTTCACCTATGGCAAGCGCGCAATCCTGTCGGGCTTGAACATGGACTTCCCGCGCGGGAAGGTGGTAGCCATCATGGGCGGCTCGGGTAGCGGCAAGACTACGGTGCTGCGGTTGATCGGCGGCCAGCTGCGTCCGCACAAGGGCCACGTCAAGGTGCAGGGCCAGGTGGTGCACAAGCTCAATACCGCTGGCCTGTATCTGCTGCGCCGCAAGATGGGCATGCTGTTCCAGCACGGCGCGCTGTTTACCGACCTGACAGTATTTGAAAACGTCGCCTTTCCGCTGCGTGAGCATACCGACCTGCCGGAAGATCTGATCCGCAATCTGGTGTTAATGAAATTGCAAGCCGTGGGCCTGCGCAATGCCGCCAAACTCAAGCCCGGAGAAATCTCCGGCGGTATGGCGCGCCGCGTGGCGCTGGCGCGTTCGATCGCGCTGGACCCGGAACTGATTATGTATGACGAGCCGTTCGCCGGCCTGGACCCGATCTCGATGGGCGTCACCGCCAACCTGATCCGCAACCTGAATACGGCGCTGGGCTCGACCACGGTGCTGGTGTCGCACGACGTCAAAGAAAGCTTCGCCATCGCCGACTATGTTTATTTCCTGTCGCAGGGCAAGATCGTCGCGCACGGCACGCCGGCCGAGATGAGCGTGTCCACCGACCCGTATGTGAAGCAGTTCGTCAACGCGGAAGCGGACGGCCCGGTGCCGTTCCACTATCCAGGCAAGTCCCTGGCCGACGATCTGGGCCTGGGAGTTGAAGTATGAGTGTCAAGAATTGGTTGTCCCGGCTGGGCGCGCCGCTGCGCGATTACATTGAGAGCATCGGGCTTGGCGCCCGGACCTTTGGCACCATGCTGGGCTTGTCGCCGGGCTTGCTCAAGCGTCCGCGCCTGGTGATCGAGCAGCTGCATTTCATCGGCAACTATTCGATGCTGATTATTACCCTGTCCGGCCTGTTCGTCGGCATGGTGCTGGGCTTGCAGGGTTATTACACGCTCAATAAATACGGCGCCGAGCAATCGCTGGGCCTGCTGGTGGCGCTCGGTCTGACCCGCGAACTGGGTCCGGTGATCACTGCGCTGCTGTTTGCCGGCCGCGCCGGCACCTCGCTGACGGCTGAAATCGGCCTGATGAAGGCAGGCGAGCAGCTGTCAGCCATGGAAATGATGGCCGTGAACCCGATCCAGCGCGTGCTGGCGCCGCGTTTCTGGGCGGGCGCCCTGTCGGTGCCGCTGCTGGCCTCGGTGTTCAGCGCCGTAGGCGTGCTGGGCGGCTGGCTGGTCGGCGTGCAGCTGATCGGGGTCGATGACGGCGCGTTCTGGTCGCAGATGCAGGGCGGCGTCGATATCTGGAAAGATATCTTTAACGGTTTCGCCAAGAGCGTGGTGTTTGGCATTGCGATCACCTTCATCGCCCTGTACCAGGGCTACGAAGCGCAGCCGACGCCGGAAGATGTGGCGCGCGCCACCACCCGTACTGTCGTGATCTCATCGCTGATGATCTGGTGGCTGGACTTCATGATGACGGCGCTGATGTTCAGCAAATAAAAGATAAAGAACTGAGGAAGAATTACTATGCAACGCAAATCTCTGGATGTCTGGGTCGGTCTGTTTATCGTGGTCGGCGTGGCCGCACTGATGTTCCTGGCGCTCAAGGCTGGCAACATGAGCTCGCTGTCGTTCGGCAAGACCTATGCCATCACTGCCAAGTTCGACAACATCGGCAGCCTGCGCCCACAAGCCGCAGTCAAGGCGTCTGGTGTGGTGGTAGGCCGTGTGGGAGAGATCAAGTTTGATGACAAGAGCTATCAGGCACTGGTAACCTTGAACATGGAAGAGGGCTATAAGTTCCCGAAAGATAGCTCGGCCAAAATTCTGACCGCAGGCTTGCTGGGCGAACAATACGTTGGCCTGGAAGCGGGCGGCGACACCAATAATCTGGCGGCAGGCGACAAGATCGCCCGCACGCAATCGGCTGCCGTGCTGGAAGACCTGATCAACCAGTTCATCTACAGCAAGGCTGCAGAAGGAAAGGACGATAAATGATCCGTACCGCGAAACCATTCCGCCAGGCCGCGCTGGCGCTGGGCGTCACCGTGATGCTGGCCGGCTGCGCCGGTCCGAACCCGCGCGACCCGTACGAGGGCTTTAACCGCGCCATGTTCAGTTTCAACGATACGGTCGATACCTATGCGCTGAAACCGGTGGCCACCGTGTACAAGAACGTGACGCCGAGCTTTGTGCAGACCGGTGTCAGCAACTTCTTCGGCAACCTGGGCGATGCCTGGACCGCCGTCAATCAGTTCCTGCAAGGCAATGGCGAAGCCGGTATGTCCGACCTGAGCCGTTTTGCGCTGAACTCGACGCTGGGTATCGTCGGCCTGTTCGACATCGCGTCGGAAGCCGGCTTGCCCAAGCACAAGGAAGACTTCGGCCAGACGCTCGGTGTGTGGGGCGTGCAATCCGGTCCCTACCTGATGCTGCCGCTGCTGGGCCCATCGACGGTGCGCGACACCGCCGCCCTGCCGCTGGACATCGCTGGCGACATCTGGCGTTACAAGGAGCCGGTATATATCCGCAACATTGGTACCGGCCTGCGCGTGGTGGACCAGCGCGCCGCCCTGCTGGACGCCTCTTCGCTGCTGGAAGACGCGGCGCTGGACCGCTATGAATTCATCCGCGACGGCTTCCTGCAGCGCCGCGAGAGCCAGATTCACCCGGACGGCGACGGCCCGATGCGCAAACCGGCAAAAGATGACGACATGGAAACTTCTGCACCCGTGTCATCCGAATCGGCCACAAAAGAGTTAAACTCCGGCACACCGGCTGCGAAACCAGACAGCCAGTGACACCCGAAGAACCCTCATAAGGCACAAAAAGATGAAATTTATCAAACAATTTATCGCTTTAGTAACTGTTGCACTGGCCTTTAACGCCCACGCTGCAGCGCCTGCGCCGGCCAACGAAGCACCGGACGTGCTGGTCAAGCGCATCAGCCAGGACGTGATCGACACCGCCAAGGCTGACAAGGCCATCCAGGCGGGCGACACCAAGAAGGTGATCGACCTGGTGGAAACCAAGATCCTGCCGTACGTGGACTTCCAGCGCATGACCGCACTGGCCGCCGGCCGTTTCTGGCGCGATGCGACCCCGGACCAGCAAAAAGCGCTGACCGAACAGTTCCGCGCGCTGCTGGTGTTCACCTACTCGGGCGCGCTGTCGCAGGTTAAAGACCAGACCATCGAGTTCAAGCCACTGCGCGCTGCCGCTGACGACACTGAAGTCGAAGTACGTTCGCAAGTCAACATGCCACGCGGCGAGCCGATTCCGCTGAACTACCGCGTTGCCAAAGGTCCACAAGGCTGGAAGATCTACGACATCAACGTGCTGGGCGCGTGGCTGGTCGAGACCTACAAAGGCACGTTCGCTTCGGAAATCTCGAAAGGCGGCATGGACGGCCTGATCAAGGCGCTGACCGAGAAAAACAAGAAGCTGGCCAGCAAACCGCTGAACACCAACGCACCTAAGAAGTAAGCTAACGCCATGAACGCCGTTACCGAACCTGTCGACAACCTGCAGTCGCTCACGTCCCTGACCGTGCTCAACGCCACTGCGGCGCTGGAGCGTGGCTATGCTGCCCTCAAGGCCGGCCAGACCGTGTTCGACCTGCGCCATGTGTTGACAGTGGACTCGGTGGCGGTGTCGGTCATGCTGTCGTGGCAGCGTGCCGCGCAGCAGGCCGGCGTCAAGCTGGAACTGAAAAACCTGCCGCCAGCGCTGCAAAGCCTGACCAAGCTGTATGGCGTGTGCTCGCTGCTGTTCCCGACTGACGTCAAGCTGGAACAGGACGGCGCCGTGCTGCGCAATCCTGCGCACGATGAATTTTCTCCGGTCAAGGCACCGGAATCGGTCTTCTCCAAGAAGACCCAGGTGGCCGGCGACTCCGCCGCCCACCATCACCATTGACCCCCGCCCCACCCCGCCGCTTGCAGTAAATCTGGGTCCGGCTCAGCCGGATCAAAATTCCAATATAATTGAACGTTGTTGCCGCAGCCGCAGAGCCGCGGCGCCCGCAGCATCTTCCCCTGCGCCGGCCCGGCCGCCGCAACCTTATAGATAAGTCAAGAATGACAGCGATCCAAATAAGCAATGTCGAGAAGCGCTACAAGTCGCTCCAGGCGCTGGGCGGCGTGTCCCTCGCCATCGAAGAAGGCGAGTTTTTCGGCCTGCTGGGGCCGAATGGCGCCGGCAAAACCACCCTGATTTCCATCATCGCCGGCCTGATCCGTCCCGATGCGGGTTCGGTCAAGATCCATGGCCACTGCGTGGTCAGCGACTTCCGCGAAGCGCGCAAAAAGCTCGGCGTGGTGCCGCAGGAACTGGTGTTCGATCCGTTCTTCACGGTGCGCGAAACGCTGCGCTTGCAATCCGGTTACTTTGGCCTCAAAAACAACGATGCCTGGATTGACGAGGTGATGCACAACCTCGACCTCACCAATAAGGCGGACACCAATATGCGTGCGCTGTCCGGCGGCATGAAGCGCCGCGTGCTGGTGGCGCAGGCGCTGGTGCACAAGCCGCCCGTGATCGTGCTCGATGAGCCGACCGCCGGTGTCGACGTCGAACTGCGCCAGACGCTGTGGAAGTTCATCTCGCGCCTGAACCGCGAAGGACACACCGTGGTGCTGACCACCCACTATCTGGAAGAAGCGCAAGCCATGTGCAAGCGCGTGGCCATGCTCAAGCTGGGCCAGGTGGTGGCGCTGGACTCGATGGCCTCGCTGATCCGCCGCATCTCCGGTTCGCAGCTCATCGTCAACATGAAGCACGGCGATCTGCCGGAAGACCTGCGCGCGCTGGTTACCCATCCGGAAGCCTCGGAGCACGGCAAGAAGTACAGCCTGCGCATCAATGAATACGCTGAAGTCGAACAGATCCTGAAACGCCTGCGCGAGTCGGGCGCCATCATCGACGAGATGCAACTGCAACAAGCGGATCTGGAAGATATCTTCATCCAGATCATGGAAAAAGGTACCGTATGAACTTCCTCTCCGCCGGCTTCCGCACCCTGGTCTACAAGGAGACCCTGCGCTTCTGGAAGGTCGCCACGCAAACCATCGCCGCGCCGATCCTGACCGCCATGCTGTACCTGCTGATCTTCGGCCATGTGCTGGAAGGCCGCGTCACGGTCTACCAGGACGTCAACTACACCTCGTTCCTGATCCCGGGCCTGGTGATGATGAGCGTGCTGCAGAATTCGTTCGCCAACTCGTCGTCCTCGCTGATCCAGTCGAAGATTACGGGTAACCTGGTGTTCGTGCTGCTGACGCCCTTGTCGCACTGGGAGATCTTCTCGGCCTACGTGATCGCTGCCATGGTGCGCGGCATCGTGGTGGGCTTGGGCGTGTTCCTGGTGACCGCGTGGTTTGCGCACCTGACGTTCGCGGCGCCGTTGTGGATACTGGTGTTTGCGCTGCTGGGCGCCGCCATCCTTGGCACCATGGGCCTGATCGCCGGCATCTGGGCCGAGAAATTCGACCAGCTGGCCGCGTTCCAGAATTTCCTGATCGTGCCGCTGACCTTCCTGGCCGGCGTGTTCTACTCGATCCATTCGCTGCCGCCAGTGTGGCAGGCAGTCTCGCATTTGAATCCGTTCTTCTACATGATCGACGGCTTCCGTTACGGCTTCTTCGGCCAGTCCGACGTCAATCCGCTGGTGAGCGTGGCCATTGTTGCGGCCTTCCTCGTCGTGCTGGCGTTCCTGGCGATTCGTTTGCTGCGCAGCGGTTACCGCCTGCGCCACTAAATTCAAGGACTCATCATGCCTACTACTCCAGAACTCATCCACGGCTATATCACGGCCGGTCTCGAATGCACCCACCTCGAAGTGGAGGGCGACGGCCAGCACTTCCAGGCCGTGATTGTGTCGCCTGCGTTTGCAGGAAAACGTCCGATCCAGCGCCACCAGCTGGTGTACGCTGCACTGGGCGACCGCATGCGTGAAGAAATCCACGCGCTGTCGATGAAAACCCTCACCCCTGAAGAATACCAAGGATAAGCATGGACAAGCTTCTGATCCAGGGCGGTAACCGCCTGAACGGCGACATCACCATTTCCGGCGCCAAGAACGCCGCACTGCCTATCCTGTGCGCAGGCCTGCTGACCGCCGGCGACGTTGAACTGTCCAATGTGCCGCATCTGCACGACGTCTCGACCATCCTGAAGCTGCTGGGCGAGACCGGTCTGAAAGTCACGCAGGATGGCGACAAGGTCACGCTGAACGGCAGCGCCATCACCAAGCTGGAAGCGCCGTACGACCTGGTGAAAACCATGCGCGCGTCGATCCTGGTGCTGGGTCCCCTGCTGGCGCGTTTCGGCGAAGCCAAGGTCTCGCTGCCAGGCGGCTGCGCGATTGGTTCGCGTCCGGTCGACCAGCACATCAAGGGCCTGCAGGCACTGGGCGCCGACATCACCGTTGAAGGCGGTTACATCTACGCCAAATGCGCCAAGCTGAAAGGCGCGCGCATCGTCACCGACATGATCACCGTGACCGGCACCGAGAACCTGCTGATGGCCGCCACGCTGGCCGAAGGCGAGACCGTGCTGGAAAACGCTGCCTGCGAACCGGAAGTGACCGACCTGGCCCACCTGCTGGTGGCCATGGGCGCGAAGATCGACGGCATCGGCACCAACCGTCTGGTGATCCAGGGTGTACCGGAACTGCACGGCGCCAGGCATGCCGTGATTTCGGACCGTATCGAAGCCGCGACCTTCCTGTGCGCGGTGGCGGCTACCGGTGGCGACATCACCATCCGCAACACCCGTGTCGACATCATGGATGCGGCGCTGGACAAGCTGCGCGAGATCGGTCTGGAACTGACCATCGGCGACACCTGGATCCGCGCGAAAATGGACAAGCGTCCAAACGCTGTCACCTTCCGCACCACCGAATACCCTGGCTTCCCGACCGACATGCAGGCGCAGTTCATGGCGGTGAACACCATCGCCGCCGGCGCCAGCCGCGTGACGGAAACCATTTTTGAAAACCGCTTCATGCATGTCCAGGAGATGAACCGCCTGGGTGCGCAAATTGAAACCGATGGCAACACCGCCTTTATCAAAGGCGTTGAACAGCTGGTTGGCGCGCCTGTGATGGCGACCGACCTGCGTGCATCTGCTTCGCTGGTCATCGCCGGCCTGGCTGCGCGCGGTGAAACGCTGATCGACCGCATCTATCACCTGGACCGCGGCTACGATCAGATGGAAGTCAAACTCTCCGCCGTAGGCGCTAACATCCAGCGAATCAAATAAGCCATCATGAGTGCATTCCAAGCCGACTCCCAACAGCTGATTCTTGCGCTGTCGAAGGGCCGCATTTTTGAAGACACGCTGCCGCTGCTTGAAGAAGCAGGCATCACCGTCACCGAAAATCCGGACACTTCGCGCAAGCTGATCCTGCCGACCAATGACCCGAACGTGCGCGTGCTGATCGTGCGCGCCACCGACGTGCCGACCTATGTGCAGCACGGTGCGGCGGACTTCGGCGTGGCTGGCAAGGATGTGCTGCTGGAGCACGGCGGCGAAGGCCTGTACCAGCCTATCGACCTGAATATCGCCGCTTGCCGCATGTCGGTGGCGGTGCGCAACGGCTTCGATTACGAGACCGCTGTGCGTCAGGGCGCGCGCCTGCGCGTGGCCACCAAGTTTGTCGAAACGGCGCGTACCCACTTCGCCAAGAAGGGCGTACACGTCGATCTGATCAAGCTGTATGGTTCGATGGAACTGGCGCCGCTGGTCGGCCTGTCGGACGCCATCGTCGACGTGGTCAGCACCGGCAATACACTGCGTGCCAATGACTTGAAAGAAGTCGAAGCCATCATGGATATTTCCTCGCGCCTGATCGTGAATCAAGCCGCGTTGAAGCTGAAGCGCGAGCGCCTGCAACCTATCATCGAAGCATTCGAACGCGCTTCCAAAAAGTGAACACCATGATCACCAAGCTCGATTCCAGCCAGGCCGATTTCAAGCAACGTCTGGATACCCTGCTGGCTTTTGAAGCCAGCACCGATGACGCCATCGAAAGCGCCGTCTCCGGCATCTTGGCCGACGTCAAAAAACGTGGCGACGCCGCAGTCCTCGAATACACCAACCGTTTCGATCGTTTACCGAACGGTGGCGCCACCAGCATGGCGGCGCTGGACGTTTCGCAGGAAGAACTGCAAGCCGCACTGGCCGCCATCCCTGAAGCCCAGCGCAATGCGCTGGAAATCGCCGCACAACGCGTGCGCGCCTTCCACGAACGCCAGAAGCAGGAACTGAACGGCTTCACCTACACCGAGGCTGACGGCACGGTGCTGGGCCAGCGCGTCACGCCGCTGGACCGTGTCGGCATCTACGTGCCGGGCGGTAAAGCTGCCTATCCGTCGTCGGTGCTGATGAACGCGATTCCTGCGCACGTCGCCGGCGTCGAAGAAATCATCATGGTGGTGCCAACGCCGGACGGCGTGAAGAACCAGATGGTGTTCGCTGCCGCCGCGATTGCCGGCGTGACGCGCGTCATCACCATCGGCGGTGCGCAAGCCGTCGCTGCGCTGGCGCACGGCACGCAAACAATCCAGGCGGTCGACAAAATCGTCGGCCCGGGCAATGCCTATGTGGCTGCTGCCAAGCGCCGCGTGTTCGGCGTGGTCGGCATCGACATGATTGCCGGTCCGTCGGAAATCCTGATCGTCTGCGACGGCACTACCGATCCTGACTGGGTCGCGATGGACCTGTTCTCGCAAGCAGAACACGACGAGCTGGCGCAAGCCATCCTGCTGTGCCCTGATGCGGACTACATCGCCAAGGTGGAAGCCAGCATCGCCAGGCTGCTGCCGACGATGCCGCGCCAGGACGTGATCCGCACCTCGCTGGGCGACCGCGGCGCGCTGATCAAGGTGCGTGACATGGACGAAGCCTGCGCCATCGCCAACAGCATCGCTGCCGAACACCTGGAAATCTCCGCCGTCGATCCACAGCAGTGGGCTGACAAGATCCGCCACGCAGGCGCCATGTTCCTCGGCCGCTTCTCGTCCGAGTCGCTGGGCGACTACTGCTGCGGTCCTAACCACGTGCTGCCGACGTCGCGCACCGCGCGTTTCTCGTCGCCGCTGGGCGTCTACGATTTCCAGAAACGTTCGTCCATCATTCACGTCAGCGAAGCCGGCGCGCAAACGCTGGGCAAGGTCGCTGCCGAACTGGCCTACGGCGAAGGCTTGCAGGCCCACGCCCGCAGCGCGGAGTTGCGCCTGAAATGACCGATACGTGGATCAATCAGGTCTTTTGCGAGGATGCGCTGGCCGGCCTGGCGCGCATCCCGGATGGTTCCATCGACCTGATACTTACCGATCCGCCCTACAACCTGGGCAAGGATTACGGCAATGCCTCCGACCAGCAAACGGTGGATGAATACCTGCGCTGGACCGAGCAGTGGATCGACGCCGCCCTGCCCAAGCTGAAGCCCAACGGCAGTCTGTACATCTTCCTGACCTGGCGTTTTTCGCCGGAGATTTTCGTCATGCTGAAAAAGCGCATGACGATGATGAACGAAATTATCTGGGACCGCCGCGTGCCGTCGATGGGCGGCAGTGTGCGCAGCTTCTCGTCGGTACATGACACCATCGGATTCTTCGTGCGCCGCAAGGACTACTACTTCGACCTGGATGCGGTGCGCATTCCGTATGACGCCGAAACCAAGAAGGCCCGTTCGCGCTCCATCTTCATCGGCGCGAAGTGGCTGGAAGTGGGCTACAACCCGAAAGATCTGTGGAGTGTCTCGCGCCTGCACCGTGAACATCCCGAGCGCGCCGACCATCCCACGCAAAAGCCGCTGGAGATCATCGAGCGCATGGTCAAGGCCTCGTGTCCGCCGGATGGCGTGGTGCTGGACCTGTTCATGGGCAGCGGCACGACCGCGATGGCGGCCAAACGCTGCGGCCGCAATTTCGTCGGCTTTGAACTGAATCCGGATTACTGCGCCATCATTGCAGAACGGCTGGCGATGGCCGATGCGCCACCGCCGCCCGAAAAGAAAAAGCCCGTGCCGCGGGCCAAGCGAAGTTTAATCAACTCATAGGAGCTCAAGTAAGATGTCCCCCATCGATATGCTGGTCAACAGCACCATCCGCCCCGACGTAAGAGCTGTCGCCAGCTACCACGTCGCTGATGCGAGTGGTTTCATTAAACTGGATGCGATGGAGAACCCTTACCACCTGCCGCATCATCTACGGCAGGAACTGGCCCAGCGCCTGGCCGATGTGGCCTTGAACCGCTATCCGGTGGCTTCCTACGCCAGCATCAAGCAGCGCATCAATGACAAGCTGAGTGTCCCGGCCGGTTATGACGTCATCCTCGGCAACGGCTCGGACGAACTGATTTCGATTTTGTGCATGGCCTGCGCCATGCAGGACCGCCGCGCCGTGGTGGTGGCGCCGACGCCGTCGTTCGTCATGTACCAGCGCTCGGCGCAATTCGCCGGCATGGATTACGTCGGCGTGCCGCTCAAGGCCGATATGACGCTGGACCTGCCAGCCATGCTGGCGGCCATCGCCGAACACAAACCGGCGCTGGTGTTCCTGTCCTACCCGAACAACCCGACCGGCAATCTGTTTGCGGAAGCGGACATCGTCGCCATCATCAAGGCACTCGATGGTTTCGGCCTGGCCATCGTGGATGAAGCCTACGAGCCGTTCGCCCAGCAGACCTTTATGCATCGCCTGCCGGAATTTCACAATCTGGTCGTGATGCGCACCGTATCGAAGCTGGGCCTGGCCGGCATCCGCCTCGGCTACATGTCGGCGGCGCCGCAATTGCTGGCGGAACTGGACAAAGTGCGGCCTCCTTACAACATCAACGTGCTGACGCAGGTAGCGGCCGAATTCGCGCTGGACCACGTGGAGGTGTTGAACCAGCAGGCCGCCGCGTTGCGCGCCGCACGCGCCGATCTGACGGCTGCATTGGCCCGTATGCCAGGCGTTGAGGTGTTTCCGTCGGCGGCGAATTTTATCTTGATTCGTGTACCCAATTCCGACGATGTCCACGCGAAACTGCTGTCTCACAAGGTTTTAATTAAAAATGTGAGTAAAATGCATAGTGTGCTGGCCAATTGTTTACGTATCACCGTTAGCACCCCGGAAGAAAATTCCGCCTTCCTCGATGCGTTTGCCGCATCGCTGGCAGCCTGAGACCATCGCGAGCTTTTCATGAACCGCACCGCAGAAATCACCCGCAATACCAACGAGACGCAAGTCCGCGTTTCCATCAACCTGGACGGCACCGGCAAGCAGAAGCTGAACACCGGCGTGCCTTTCCTCGATCACATGCTGGACCAGATTGCCCGCCACGGCCTGTTTGACCTGGAAGTCGAAGCCACCGGCGACATTCATATCGATAACCACCACACGGTGGAAGATGTCGGCATCACGCTGGGCATGGCCGTGGCCAAAGCCATCGGCGACCGCAAAGGCATCGTGCGCTACGGCCATTCCTATGTGCCGCTGGACGAAGCCCTGTCGCGCGTGGTGCTGGACTTCTCCGGCCGCCCAGGCATCGAATATCACATCCCGTTCACGCGGGCGATGATCGGCACCTTTGACGTTGACCTGACGCTGGAATTCTTCCGCGGCTTCGTCAATCATGCGCTGGTCACGCTGCATATCGATAATCTGCGCGGCACCAACGCCCACCATCAATGCGAAACCGTGTTCAAGGCCTTTGGCCGCGCGCTGCGCATGGCGTCCGAGCAGGACCCGCGCGCCGCTGGCACGATTCCATCGACCAAGGGCACGCTCTAAACATCATGAAAAAAATCGTAGTAGTTGATTACGGCATGGGTAATCTGCGTTCGGTCGCGCAGGCCTTGCGCGCCGTGGCGCCGGAAGCCCAGGTGCTGATTTCCGGCGAAGTGGCCGACATCGACAGCGCCGACCGCATCGTGCTGCCTGGCCAGGGCGCCATGCCGGACTGCATGCGCAGCCTGCGCGAATCCGGTGTGCAGGAAGCCTTGCTGGAAGCATCGCGCAACAAGCCGCTGATGGGAGTCTGCATCGGCGAGCAGATGCTGTTTGAGGTCAGCGAAGAAGGCAATGCCGCTGGGCTGGGCCTGCTGCCGGGTAAAGTCGTGCGCTTCCAGCTCGACGGCCAGACGCAGGAAGACGGTTCGCGCTTCAAGGTGCCGCAAATGGGCTGGAACCAAGTCCGGCAAACGGCGTCTCATCCGATGTGGCAGGATATTCCGGATAACGCGTTTTTCTACTTCGTGCATAGTTATTACGCCCAGCCGGCGCAAGCTGAGCACACGGTTGGACAGACGGTCTACGGTGCGCCGTTCGCTTGTGCCGTTGCCCGTGATAATATTTTTGCGACGCAGTTCCACCCGGAGAAAAGCGCCGCAGCCGGACTGCAGCTGTACAAGAACTTCGTTCACTGGAACCCCTGATTTCTTTTTTTTAATTTCTAACTGAAACCATCATGCTGCTCATTCCTGCTATCGACCTCAAAGACGGTCACTGCGTTCGCCTCAAACAGGGCGATATGGAACTCGCCACCGTATTCTCCGAAGATCCGGCCGAGATGGCCCTGCATTGGCTGAAGCAAGGCGCGCGCCGCCTGCACCTGGTCGACCTGAACGGTGCGTTCGCCGGCAAGCCGAAGAACGAAGGCGCGGTCAAAGCCATCCTGAAAGTGGTGCAGGACTACGCGGAAGAAAACGACCTGGAAGAAATCCCGGTGCAACTGGGTGGCGGTATCCGCGACCTCGACACCATTGAGCGCTATCTGGACGCCGGCATCACCTACGTCATCATCGGCACCGCTGCGGTGAAAGAGCCTGGCTTCCTGCACGATGCGTGCGGCGCCTTCCCTGGCCACATCATCGTTGGCCTGGATGCCAAGGACGGCAAGGTGGCGACCGATGGCTGGAGCAAGATGTCGGGCCACGAAGTAATCGACCTGGCCAAAAAATTTGAAGCCTATGGCGTGGAATCGATCATCTACACCGACATCGGCCGTGACGGCATGATGGGCGGCGTGAATATCGACGCCACCGTCAAGCTGGCGCAAGCGGTCAAGATTCCGGTGATTGCATCCGGCGGCCTGCACAACCTGGCCGACGTGGAAGCCCTGTGCGCCGTGCAGGACGAAGGTATCGAAGGCGTGATCTGCGGCCGTTCGATCTACGAAGGCACCATCGACCTGGCGTCGGCCCAGCTGCGTGCTGACGAACTGAGCGGTGATCTGCTCGAAGAAGATACGGAAGAATAATGCTCGCTAAACGCATCATCCCCTGCCTCGACGTGACCGATGGCCGCGTCGTCAAAGGCGTCAATTTCACCGAGTTGCGCGATGCCGGCGACCCGGTGGAAATCGCGCGCCGCTACGACGAGCAGGGCGCCGATGAGCTGACCTTCCTCGACATCACCGCCACCAGCGATAACCGTGGCCTGATCCTGGACATCATTGAAGCTGTGGCGTCGCAAGTGTTCATTCCGCTGACCGTGGGCGGCGGCGTGCGCGAGGTGGCCGATGTACGGCGCCTGCTCAACGCTGGCGCTGACAAGGTCAGCATGAACTCGTCGGCCGTATCGAATCCGCAGCTGGTGTACGACGCCTCGCAAAAGCACGGTTCGCAGTGCATCGTGGTGGCGATCGACGCCAAGCAGGTTGCGCCGGGCAAGTGGGAAGTGTTCACGCACGGCGGCCGTAAAGCCACGGGCATTGACGCCATCGAATGGGCCAAAAAAATGGAGCAGCTGGGCGCAGGCGAAATCCTGCTGACCAGCATGGACAAGGACGGCACCAAATCCGGCTTCGACCTGGGCCTGACGCGCGGCGTGTCCGATGCGATCAGCATTCCCGTGATCGCCTCCGGTGGCGTTGGCGGCCTGCAGGATCTGGCCGACGGCGTCAAGCTCGGCAAGGCCGATGCGGTGCTGGCAGCCAGCATCTTCCACTATGGCCAGCACACGGTGCAGGAAGCCAAGCGCTTCATGGCACAACAGGGCATTCCGATGCGCCTGGTTTAAGAGAGTCGCAACATGAATACCCCTATCCAGCCGAAAGCGGCATGGCTGAAAAAAATCAAATGGGATGAGCACGGCCTGGTGCCGGTGATCGCCCAGGAAGCGGGCAGCAACGATGTGCTGATGTTTGCCTGGATGAACCGCGAGGCGCTGGCCAAGACGGTGGAGCTCGGCGAAGCCGTCTACTGGAGCCGTTCGCGCAAGAAGCTGTGGCACAAGGGCGAAGAGTCCGGCCACGTGCAGAAGGTACTGGAAATCCGCCTCGACTGCGATGAAGACGTGGTGCTGCTCAAGATCGAGCAGGCCGGCGGCATCGCCTGCCATACTGGCCGCCACTCCTGCTTCTTCCAGAAGTTTGAGGGCGATGCGCAGGAAGGCGACTGGCAGAACACCGAGCCGGTGCTGAAAGATCCCTCCGATATCTACGAAAAGGCAGGCAAAGCATGAGCACCATCCTGGACCGCCTGGCCGACGTGATTGAATCGCGCAAACCGGCCAATGGCGGCGACCCTGCTGCTTCCTATACGTCCAAGCTGTTCGCCAAGGGTGACGACGCCATCCTCAAAAAGATCGGCGAAGAAGCCACCGAGACCGTGATGGCCGCCAAGGACGCGCGCGCCGGCGGCGATAGCGGCAAGGTGCTGTACGAAGTGGCTGACTTGTGGTTCCATACGCTGGTGCTGCTGGCGCAGTTCGATCTGAAGCCGCAGCAAGTGCTCGATGAGCTGGCGCGCCGTGAGGGCGTGTCGGGCATTGAGGAAAAAGCATCCCGTAAAGAATAAACCGGAGTCCTTCGTGGAAAATTGCATCTTCTGCAAAATCGCTGAAAAGAAAATTCCTTCGACCGCCGTCTATGAAGACGATGATCTGCTGGCCTTCAAGGACATCAACCCGGCGGCCCCGGTGCACCTGCTGGTGATTCCCAAGAAACACTTCGCCACCCTGCAGGATGCCGGCAGCGAGCCGGAATTGCTGGGCAAAATGCTGGCCTTGGCCCCCCGTCTGGCAGAGGAAGCCGGTTGCGCGGTCCGCTATGATGCCGACGGCACGCCGGCCCAGGGTTACAAGACGCTAATCAATAGTGGGCCGGACGGTGGTCAGGAGGTGTACCATTTGCACCTGCACGTGATCGGCGGCGCTCATCCATGGCGTGGCCAGCGTTGATCTGACGTTAAGTGGTCATATTTACCAGTTAAACTGCGCATCGCTTATACTGTTGCGGCAGTTCTGGGAATCAACGAATAAATCTGGAGCGCACGCGCTCTGCAAGGGGAATATGATGGGTTCTTTTAGTATTTGGCACTGGTTGATCGTTCTGGTTATTGTGATGCTGGTCTTCGGCACCAAGAAACTGGGCAATATGGGTTCCGACATCGGCAAGGCTGTGAAAGGCTTCAAGGATGGCGTGAAGGGTGCGGACGAAGACAAGCCTGCTGCGCCAGCGCCAGGCACCATCGACGTCGATACCAAAGAGAAGAAATAAGCAGCTGATACTGTCTTATGATCGATCTCGGTCTTACCAAACTTGCTGTCATCGGCGTGGTTGCACTCGTCGTCATCGGTCCTGAAAAGCTGCCCAAGGTGGCGCGCATGGCCGGGACGCTGTATGGCCGCGCCCAGCGCTACCTGAACGAGGTTAAATCCGAAGTCTCGCGCGAAATCGAGATGGAAGAACTGCGTAACCTGCAAAAGGAAGTGCAGGACGCGGCGCAGACCATCAAGTCTGATGTGGAAAACTCGATTTCCAGGAATATGGCGGAGGTGGAGGATGCTTTCAGCGATACGCCTGCGATCGATGCGTCATCGTCGGCTTATGACCATTCGCCATTCAGCCACGTGACTACGGATGATGTGGCGCGCAAGGCGCGTGAGTTCCGCCGCAAGAAGCTGGTGCGCAACTCGGCCATTCCTAACTGGTACAAACAGCGTCATGGCGGCAAGCTGCATGTGACCTCGGGCGCGGCGCGTGTGGCCCGCTTCCGTCCTCGCGGCTCTACCAACAGCTCATTCTATTAAATGACTACTTCTAACCCGGGCGAAGAGACCTTTATCTCTCACCTGATCGAACTGCGCGACCGGCTGGTCAAGGCGTCGATCGGCATTGCGCTGGTCTGTATTGTCCTGATGATCTGGCCGGGGCCTTCGCACATTTACGACTTCATCGCTGAGCCGATGATACGTTCGCTGCCGACCGGCTCCAAGATGATCGCTACCGGTGTGATTTCGCCGTTCCTGGTGCCGATGAAGGTGACGCTGGTGATTGCAATTATCCTGTCGCTGCCGTGGGTGCTGTATCAGCTGTGGGCGTTCGTGGCGCCGGGCTTGTATGCCCACGAAAAACGCCTGATCGCGCCGCTGGTGATTTCCTCGTCCTTGCTGTTCATGGCTGGCGTGGCGTTCTGCTATTTCCTGGTATTCGGCCGGGTATTCCAGTTCATTGCCGAATTCTCGCCGACCTCGATTGCGGTCATGCCGGATATCGAGAATTACCTGGATTTCGTGATGTCGATGTGCCTGGCCTTTGGCGCGACGTTTGAAGTGCCGGTGGTGGTGGTGATTCTGGTGCGCATGGGCCTGGTCAGTGTGGCCAAGCTGAAAGAGATCCGTCCGTACGCGATTGTTGGCGCTTTTGTGATCGCCGCGATTGTGACCCCGCCAGATGCCGTCAGCATGTTCTCGCTGGCGATTCCGATGTGCCTGCTGTTTGAGCTGGGCCTGCTGGTGGCCCCGATGTTCGTCCGCATCTCCACGGCACCTGAAGAAAAAGCCTGACCGATATTGTCAGGCCGGCTAGGGTAGCCGGCTGACAATGTAGACCAGAATACCGATCTGGACGGCGTGCAGCGCAAACAAAATCGTGAATTTCGCGTTGGTGCGCGCTTTGAAAATTGCCAGATCGGTTTTCAGCGCCTCGATCCGGCCGCCAAGCTCGTTCCTCAAAGCCTCGATCCGGCCACCAAGCTCGTTCCTCACAGCTTCGATGCGGTCGCCAAGCTCGTTCCTCACAGCTTCGATGCGGTCGCCAAGCTCGTTCCTCATAGCATCGATGTGGTCGCCAAGCTCGTTCCTCACAGCATCGATGCGGTCGCCGAGTTCGTTTCTCACAGTATCAATGCGATCGCTGAGTTCGTTCCTCACAGCATCAATGCGGTCGCCGAACTCAATCCTCAACGCATCGATGCGTTCGATCACTTCCGTCCGTAACGCATCCATGCGTGCCAGTAAATCAGCCTTGAGTATGGTGACGACACCTGGCGTGACTGTGCCTTCGGATAAGATTTCAATCAAGGCTTGGGCTTGCGCGACGGCTTGCTGGCGCGGAACGCCCGCTTCGGTTAATTTCTCAACGTAGCCAAGTGTGTCGAAGATGGGCATGGTCATGGTACCTCCCGATTTGATCGTAGCAGAAACGGCTGCCAGGCAGCCGTTCCCCATCGTATCGAATCACATGCCCATCAGCTTGAGCGCACGCAGATCTACTGCGTCATCAAGCCCTTGATCACGCGTACCGGCGCGCTGCCGTAGCTCAGGAACTGCTCGTGGAATTCCTTCAGGTTGAACTTCGCGCCTAGCTGCTGCTTGCGTTGCTCACGCAGTTCCATGATCTCGCTGTAGCCGCTGAAGTAGCTGGTCAGCTGCACCGACGATACCTGCACCCGATGCCATTTCTCCACCGCTTCACTGCGCGTCTGGAACGCCTGGCGCGTCAGCAGGTCAATCGCCTGCTCCTCCGTCATGCCCAGCACGTGCACGCTGTAATCGAGGATGGTGTTGGTGACGCTGCGCAGATTCCACTTCGAATACATCAGCCACATCTCGGGCGCGTTGTCGCCGTAGCCGGATTCCAGCATCATGCGTTCGCCATACACCGCCCAGCCTTCCACCATCGCGCCATTGCCGAAGATGGACTTCACAATCGATGGCGAACGGTTGGCATACACCAGCTGCGCGTAGTGCCCAGGAATCGCTTCGTGGATATTCAGGATCTGCAAGATCCAGTAATTGTATTCGCGCAGGCTGCTCTCGGCCGCTTCCGGCGTCGCGCCATCCAGCGGCGTCACGTTGTAGTAGGTGCGGTCCTGTGGACGATACGGACCCGGCGCGTCAATACTGGCGCCCGCCACACCCGCTGCATACGCCGGCGTCGCGCGCACTTCCAGCGGCTTCTTCGGATCCAGCGTCAGCAGGTTGTGGCTGATGACCCAGTCCTGCAGCGTTGGAATCTGGCGCTTGATCTCGTTGACGAAATCCTCGCGCGCCACGTGGCGCGCCGACAGCTTGTCGATCACCATGCCGATCTTGGCAAAGCGGTCAGTCGGCTTGGCCGTGCTGCCCATGGTCTTGTCCCACAGCTCGTCGGACAGCTTGTCCATATTGGTCAGCAGTTCTTCACGTGCCGTCAGTGCTTTCTGATAGGTCTGCTCGGCCGTGCTGGCCGACTGCACATCGAATGCAAACTTCTGCTCATACAGCTCTTTGCCCAGACGGAAGGTGCGACGGCCTTTGGTGTCCATCTGCTTGTCCATCTCGGTCAGGAACGCGACATAGCTGTCGACTGCGGTCAGCGCCGCATTTACGCGCTGGGTGTAGAGCTGCTTTTCCACCGGCGTCAGGATCGACGCTTGCGCCACCTTGTCCACCTCCGTCAGCAGGGTTTGCACGCCGGGCGCCTGCGCAATGGCCAGGCGGGTATGTTCGCGCGTCGGGTTGACGATGTTGACGCGCGCCGCGTCGTAGTAGGCCGGAATGCTGGCGATGCGCTTGAGCAGTGTGCGCAGACGCTGAGGCTGCGCGGCATACTCGGTATTCAGAATCAGATCGATAGGACCGGCCACGTTGTAGCTGGCCGGGTTCCATTCCCATTCACGCAAGCTGGTCAGGCGGAAGCGGTCGCTGTCCAGCTTGTTGATCAACAGACCGAGGTCGGTACGCTGCTTGGCCGACAGCTTGCCGGCGTTGACGGCCGCGAACTTGTTTTTCCACTCATCGATGAAGGCCAGCTCCTTGCCTTGTTCCGCCTTGTCGAGCACGGTCAGCATGGCGGCAGTGTCGTACTTGCCGGCGTAGATTGCACTTTCCGAATCGATGCGCCACAGCGCGTTGAGGAATTGGTTGCTGAGGTTGTCGAACTGGCGGTCTTGCCAGCGTTCCGCAGCAACCTTCAGTGCGGGAACGGCCGCCGCTGCGGCAACCGCTTTGGTCTTGCCGGTGGACTTGGCCGATGCCTTGCCCTTGCTGCTGCTCTTGGTGGATTTGGATTTACTGCTCGTGCCGCTCTTCTTGCTGGCAGCGGCTTTGTGGTGGTGCGTTGCGGCACCGGCTGGCGCGGCGGCCAGGGCCGCCATCAACGCAGCCAGTGCAAGTTTTGTCTTAATCATCATATGCAGCCTTGTATCAGAAGCGGAGGAGATTATCACTAATCTGCTCGCTTGAGAGCGTTCGATACAAGCCGAATTATTTTTTCAGACCCTCTTGCAGCATCGCTAACATCTCACCGGCGGACATGCGGCTGCTGACATCGCTGCCCTCCAGCAGGCTGTCAGCCAGGTCGCGTTTGTGCTGGTGCAGATCAACGATGCCTTCCTCGATGGTATGGCGCGCCACCAGGCGATAGATGGTCACCGGCCGCAACTGGCCCATGCGGTGGGCACGGTCCGAGGCCTGGTCCTCCACGGCCGGATTCCACCACGGGTCCATGTGGATCACGTAATCGGCCGCCGTCAGGTTGATGCCGACGCCGCCCGCTTTCAGCGAGATCAGGAAGACGTCACCCTGGCCGGCCTGGAAGGCGTCCACCCGCTTCTTGCGGTCCGCCATCGAGGTCGAGCCATCCAGGTACTGATAGCTGACGCCCTGTGCATCCAGATGCTCGCGTATCAGCGACAGGTGATCCACGAACTGGCTGAACACCAGCACCTTGTGCTTGTTGTCCAGCAGGTTCTCCAGCAGATGCGCGAAGGCCGCCAGCTTGCTGCTGGCCAGCTTCAGATCCGGCGCCACCAGATTCGGATTGCAGCAGGCACGGCGCAGCTTCATGATCTCCGCCAGGATCTGCATGGATTTCTTCTCGGCCGGTCCTTCAACCGCTTCCAGCTTCTCCAGCGCGGCGCGGCGCAGCGATTCGTACAGCGCCGTTTCATCGGCCGACAAATCGACTTCCAGCGTGATCTCGGTGCGTGATGGCAGCTCGGTCAACACCTGGGTCTTGGTACGGCGCAGGATGAACGGCTGGATCAGGCGGCGCAGGCGTTTGCGCGCGCCCAGTTCGGCGCGGTGGTCCTGCGGTTTTTCAATTGGCGCCGCAAAGCGCAGATTGAATTGTTCGATGCTGCCCAGCAGGCCCGGATTGATGAAGCGGAACAGGTTCCACAACTCGCCCAGGTGATTTTCCAGCGGCGTGCCGGTGACGGCGATGCGGAAGTCGCCCTTCAGCGCCATCACGGCGGCGGAGCGTTTGGTCGCGGCATTCTTGATGGCCTGCGCTTCATCGAGCACGATGGTGTTCCACTGGACCTTGGCGAACAGGCTGGATTCCAGTTGCAGCAAGCCGTAGCTGGTCACCACCACATCGTAAGCATGCAGGTTACCCAGCATCTCCGCACGGTCGCCGGCGCCGAACAGCTGCATATTGAGCGTCGGCGCAAAGCGTGCCGCTTCGCTCAGCCAGTTCATGCAGACCGAGGTCGGTGCGATCACCAGCGTTGGTCCGTGCGGCGCGCGTGCCAGCATCAGCGCCAGCGCCTGCAGTGTTTTACCGAGGCCCATGTCGTCGGCCAGGCAAGCGCCTACGCCCCAATGCGCCAGGCGCGACAGCCAATTGTAGCCATCCAGCTGATAATCGCGCAGCTCCGCCTGCAGTGTGCTTGGCAGCTGCGGCGTGAAGGCCTCCTGCTCCTGCATGCGCGACAGGTGTTCTTTCCACAGCTTGTCGGATTTGAGGCCACCGACGTCGTCGGCCAGTTCTTCCAGTGCGAACGAAGCCAGCGGATGCAGGCGCACGCCGTCCGCCGTGATTTCGCCGTAGGCCGAGACTTCCTGCAGGCGGCGGTACAGTTCTTCCGTCAATGCCATGTAGCGGTTTTCGCCGAGTTCGACGAAGCGGCCATGGCTCTTCTCCATCATCTCCAGCAGGGTGCGCAGATCGATCACTTTGCCTTCATCAACTTGCAGCTCTCCGCTGGCGGCAAACCAGTCCTTGTTGCTCTTGATGGCGAGGCGCAGCTGCTTGGTTTCGACCTTGCTGGTGACACGGAAGCTCTCGCCTTCCGGCCAGGCGATGACGATGCTGGCGGGGTCCAGTTCCTGCAGTTCCACCAGCAGCTGCAGGCACAGGGCCGGTTGGCCCAGCAGCCACTCGCCGTGGTCGTGTTCTGCCGATTCCAGCACCGGGCACTTCGCGATCAGGTCACGCTCGGCATCGCGTTCGTCGATCAACTTGCGGCGCGCTTGCACCGGCTTGCCGCCGATATCGGCGATCACGCTGTCGGCGCCGTCGCCGGGTTTGTAGTAGGCGCCGTTGACCAGTGGGCGCACCAGTATCTGCATCTTCAAGCCGTGCTGGTAAGGCAGCAGGTGCAGATGGAGGCGCATGTCGGCTGCCATCTGCTGCATATCCGGCGCGTCGCCGCCAATTTCCGATTGCACCGTCACCATCGACGAAATGGCGCTGATCGCCGACAGCACCTGCTGCTCCGCGTGCGAAGGCACGTTGAGCGCATCGCCCACAATCGCGGCAATGCGGCGGTGCTCATCGAGGATGTTGACCACGCGCAGGCGGGTCGGCGTCTCCTTGGTGATGACGACGTTGGAGCTATCGTCCGGAATCGGCGGCTGCAGCCGCAGCTCCAGATTGCCGGGACTTTTTTTGATCAGCAGTTCCGGCTCGCCGGCCAGCATCTCGACGCGCATGTCCGGCACGTCGGCCCAGAACAGCAGCGGATGGCCGACCAGCGTTGGCGCTGCGCGCTGCGGATCGATTTCGTAGGTCAGGCCGGTGGACTGATAGCCACGGTGCGCGACCGTGATGGCTTCCGATGCACGGATGTCCTGTGGCGTGAGGAAGTCGAACTGCTCGGTTTCAAAGCGCAGGCGCTTCAGGCCGACGGCGCGGCCCTTGCTCCACAAGCCGCGCGCGTCGCGCTTCTGCTCGACCGGCGAAATATCGGTCAGGCCATTGCGGTTATCGTAGGTCAGCAACCAGACCAGGCGCGTGCTGCCCGGCGCTTCCGCCGATACGGGCTGCTGCAGGTTGATGAGCGCCGTGAGCTGGCGCTGCCAGCCTTCCTGGCGCTCGAACCAGGTAGTCAGATCGGGGAAGCCGAGGCGCGAGCGCAGCGCCTGTGCGTGCGTCTGCATGCCGGTATCGCCCATGTGGCCCAGCAGCGCTGCGGCCTGCCCTGCAATGAACAGATAGCCGGTGCGTTCCGCGTTCCTTGCCAGCTCCTGCAACTGCTCCTTACGTTCCTGCAGCTGCGGCATGGAGAGCCAGAAGTACAGCAGGAACTGGAACATCTGCGTTTGCAGGCCTGGTTCCCACGCCAGTGTGGACACCGTATCCACCTGCATGATGCCAGCGCGGATCTGGCGCAGCATGTCGATCTGCTGGTGCACCGCGCTGTCGTGGTTCTTCGGCAGCTTGACGGCGATTTCAAGATAGGCTTCGGCCGATTTCAAATGCTTGGGATCACCACTGCGCAGTGCCGACAGCAGGTACAGATGCCCGCCCATGCCAGAGAACAGCTGCTTGCGTTTGCCCGTATCGCGGCGCAGGGTTTTCAGTGCAGCGTCAAAGCCGATAATGGCGGCGCTGGTGGCGCCACGCAGCAGCACAACGATGCTGGCGAGGTACTGGCTTTGTGCGCCGATGGTTTTTTCCAGATAGCGCTTGGCGTCATCGAGACGGCCGCATAGCAGCGCATCTTCCGCCATCGCCATGCGCAGTTCAGGACTGATTTCGCCACGGCGCCGCTGCATATGCATTTCGCAGTATTCGCGCAGCACCGGTGCGGTCAGTGGTTCATGCTGGGCGTTCTGCATCAGCACCGCGAGCACATCGTCCTGCAGCAGCGGATGCACCAGCGCGATCATGCCCGCTTCAAACGGACGGCCCAGAATATCGACCACCGGGTGCAGCTGTGCCGCCTCATAGCTGCCCAGGCAGAAGGTCAGCACCGGCTGGATCTGCTGTGGCGTCTGGCCGCGCAGGAGGCCCATGCGCAGACGCGCCATGCCGGCGCGGTAGCTGCGTGGCTCCATGCTGTTCCAGGTCTGGCGCATCGGCACCAGTTCCGCATAGGCGGCGCACAGGTCCTCCATCGCGTGGGTGCCGATGGCCGAGCGGATCGCCGGCCAGCGCAGTTTGGGATTGCAGACAAAGCCGCGCCCTGTCACCACGCTGACAAAGGCCAGGCGTTCCAGCTTGGACAGCGCATCGTCCAGCGTGGCGACGGTGTAGGGGGCGCCATCATCGTTGTACTCGATGCGCGCATGGACCAGATGATCGAGGATCAGCGTGCGGCCGGCCGGCTCGCCAATCAGCGCGAGCAGGGCCAGGATGGTTTTTTCGTTGAAGGGCAGCGCGTCGAATTCGGCGAGCAGCTTGGGATCGGTCATGCGTTATTCAGGCTTTCAAGCCAAAGATGTTTTGATAAAAGTGGAGTTCCGCTTCCAGCGTGCGGATGATGTTTTCCGCTTTACGGAAGCCGTGGCCTTCGCCTTCCAGCGCCACGTATTCCACCGGGATGCCGCGTTGCCTGAGCGCGTCAACCATCATTTCGGACTGCTGCGGCGGCACCACCTTGTCGTCCAGGCCCTGGAAGAAAATCATCGGGCGCGAAAGCTTGTCGGTGTGGTTGATCGGCGAACGTTGCTGGTAGACGGCGTCCGCCTGGGCTTTCGGCGCGATCAGGTACTCATTGTAGTGCGATTCGAATTTGTGCGAATTCTGGTCCAGTCCTTTGAGGTCGGACACGCCGTAGTAGCTGGCGCCGGCCTTGAACACATCGTGGAAGGTCAACGCACACAAGGTCGTCAGGCCGCCGGCGCTGCTGCCGCGGATGATGAGGCGGTCGCCATCGGCGAGGCCGCGCGCCACCAGCGCCCTGGCGCCCTCGACGCAGTCTTCGACGTCGATGATGCCCCATTGGCCCTTGAGCAGGTCGCGGTAGGCGCGGCCAAAGCCGGTGCTGCCGCCGTAGTTCACATCCAGCACGCCGAAGCCGCGGCTGGTCCAGTACTGGGTCTTCAGGTTCAGTGTGTTGACTGTCATGCCGGTCGGGCCGCCGTGGCCGATCACGATGACGGGCGGTTTGCTGCCTGCTGGCGCCTGCACGTCCTTGTTGCGCGGCGGGTAGTAGAACGCGTGCGAGGTGCGGCCGTTGGCGCTGGCGTAGCTGATGCTGGCCGGGATCGACAGGTTGGCTTCGTCCGGCAGGTCTTCAATCGACTGCGCGAGGATTTCCACGCCATCCTCCGTGAAGTCGATGCGCGCCAGTTCCATCGGAATGGTCGGACTGCCGGCCAGCATGGCGATGTAGCCGGGACCGACGCGCAGCTCGCGGATTTCCTCGTAGGGATTGGCGATGCATTCCAGCTTGCCGCTGCCGGGCAGCAGGCGCGCCAGGCGGCTGACGCCATGGTCGATGTAGGTGCAGATGATTTCGCTGGCCGAGCGGAAGCCATACATGCTGTTGCCGAAGGTCCAGTGCGGTGTGGCGAATTCGGCTTGCATCGGGCACAGGCCTTCGGTGCGCTGGCGGTCGCGGCACAGGCGGTACAGATTCCACCAGCCGCTGCGGTCGGAGACGAAGTGCAGCAGGTTGTCGGGCGACCATTCTGGCTGGCAGATGGATTCCTCGGCGCCGCCGGCGATGCCTACCGGCGCAGCCAGCGTGCCGTCCGGGTTGAAATCGGCCAGCCACAGCGTGGTGCCCTGCCACGGCATGCGCGGATGGTCCCAGCTTAGCCAGGCCAGCGAACAGCCGTCCGGCGACAGGCGTGGCGACGAGTAGAAATCCGCGCCCTGCACCAGCACCGTCTCGGCGCCGCTGTCGAGATCAATCGCGCAGACCGTATTGCCGGGCTGCGCGTGGGCGTCGTCGCCATGCAGCTCGCGCACCGCGATCAGCCGGCCGCGCGCGCGGTCCACGGCGAAATCGGCAAAACGCTGCTGGCCTGGCTGCGTGACGGCGACCGGCGCCTCGCCAGCGCGCATGCGGTAGACGCCGTTATCCTTGAAATGCGTGAAGTACACCGTCTCGCCGTCGACCGTGTAGGCGCCGCCGCCGTATTCATGCACGCGCGAGCGCACATTGAACGGCGCCGCCGTCAGCTCCTCCGTGGTCACGCCGTGATGGCGTAGCAGGGTATTGCGGCCCGCCTCCGCTGCGCGGCCGGCCAGCCAGAAAATATCGCTGCCATCCGTGCCGCCCACCATCAGCGCGGACATCGGCACCGCGCCGGCCGCCACGCGCTCGGCGCTGATGGTCGAGGTCCAGGTGCCGTACGGGGCGATGGCGGATGCTTGAGAGGTCATAAAACGGCTCCAAAAAGGGTCTAGGCACGGTGCTACGCATGATAGAGAAAGCCCGCGAAATCTTCCAGCAAAACCGGGGTCAGTTCTTGCAATCGCATACGAGCTCATGTTGGATTGCAAGAACTGACCCCGGATTAAGTGCTTAAAGGCGGAAAATCGGCTTGGGATGCGATAATAGCTGCTTTGAATGCCCTATATTGCCTTCCATGCCACAATTTGCTCCGCTGAAGAATGACACCTTCCTGCGCGCGTTGCTGCGCCAGCCTACTGACTACACGCCTGTGTGGCTGATGCGCCAGGCTGGGCGATATCTGCCGGAATACCGCGCCACCCGCGCCAAAGCCGGCTCTTTCATGGGCCTGGCCACCAATCCCGACTATGCCACCGAGGTCACGATCCAGCCGCTGGACCGCTTCCCGCTGGATGCCGCGATCCTGTTCTCGGACATCCTGACGGTGCCGGACGCCATGGGCCTGGGCCTGCATTTTGTCGAAGGCGAAGGGCCGAAATTCGAGCGTCCGCTGAAAACCGAAGCTGATGTGCACGCGCTGCGCATGCCGCCACCAGGTTCGCTGGATTATGTGTTCAACGCCGTGACCCAGATCCGCACCGAGCTCAACGGCCGTGTGCCGCTGATCGGTTTCTCCGGCAGTCCGTGGACGCTGGCCTGCTATATGGTGGAGGGCGAGGGCTCGCGCGAGTTCCACACCATCAAGAAGATGCTGTACAACCGCCCTGACCTGATGCGCCATATCCTGGACATTAACGCCAAATCGGTGGCCGAGTACCTGAACGCCCAGATCGACGCCGGCGCCCAGGCCGTGATGGTTTTCGACTCGTGGGGCGGGGCGCTGGCCGATGGCGCTTACCAGGAGTTTTCGCTCAAGTACATGCAGCAGGTGGTGTCGCTGCTCAAGCGCGAAAAAGACGGCGTCAAGATTCCCGCGATCGTCTTCACCAAGGGCGGCGGCCACTGGATCGAGCAGATTGCCGAGATCGGCGCCGATGCGCTGGGCCTGGACTGGACTGCCAATCTGTCGCTGGCCCGCAAGCTGGTCGGCCACAAGGTCGCCCTGCAAGGCAATCTGGACCCGGCCATCCTGTTTGCCAGCCCGCAACAGATCACGGCGGAAGTCCACAAGGTGCTGGACGCCTTCGGCAAGCCGGACGCCCATGGCAGCGGTCACGTCTTCAACCTGGGCCACGGTATTTCGCAATTCACCCCGCCTGAGAGTGTGGCGGCCATGGTGGAAGCGGTGCACAGCTACAGCAAGGCGCTGCGCGCCGCCTGAGTTGCCTGGAAAAACCCCCATCGGCGTGGGCGTGTGCCCAGTGCCGATGGGGGTTTTTCATTGGTGCGAACGGACTAGTCATAGCGACTTATGCACAATTTTTTTTGCTGCGGAAATAATAGGCAGCTTATTTTTGCTGTCCGGGGAAACATCCGTAAGGCTATGATTTTTAAAGTTAATTTACCTAGCTTGCCGGTCAATGTTTAGCAAGCGGTAAACCGCAAGGTAAACGCGTGCCTGGTTTATTTGTTCATTTTCCACAAAGTTATCCACAAAAACTGTGGATAAAAAATAAAATGACTTAGTAAACCGTGACTTAGCCATAATATTGCTGTTTTGCCTTAAATCCATGTTGCGTTGCACGATTTTTAGGCAAAAATAGCAGGCTTGCCAAGCTCGTTATCAGGACGCAAAGCTTGGTCGACGAATAAGTATAAAATTTGCCCTCTTTGTGCTGCGCAATATGGTGTTTAAGTTCAAAAAAATGCTTGATTTCACCCAAAAAAGCATCCTAAATACTTCACTTATGCACAGCTGGCGGAAAGCGATGACGAATTTCGCTCTCCTAGGAAGCGTTTTCCAAGTAATTGATTTTAAAGAGAAATAATTTTGAATTTTTACCCGGTTTTGGATGATACCAACATGGATGTCAGTGCTTTCCGGGGATTAAGATTCCATTGTCCACAAAGTTATCCACAGAAACTGTGGATACATACAGCATCAGGATTTTTGCAAGGTGCAGCATGAATAATCCACGCCCTTGCTACCTGCAAATCGCCATTGATACGCCGCTCAACGCGGTTTTTGATTACCGCTGGCCGTGCGAGGACGATCAGCGCCCGCATGTCGGCCAGCTGGCGCTGGTGTCATTTGCACGGCGCGAGGTGGTGGGGCTGATTGTCGGCGTGGCCGATACCAGCGATGTGCCGGTGGACAAGTTGAAAGATGCGCTGGCCGTGCGCAGCCAGTTATCGCCGTTGTCGGCCAAGTGGCTGGCGCTGGCCGGCTTTGCTGCGGATTACTACCAGCGCCCGCTGGGCGAGGTAGCGCTGCCGGGGCTGCCCAAGAATCTGCGCGTGCTGACCACCGTGGCGCTGGACCGGGCGCTGAAAAAGCTGGCCAAGCTGGACGCGCCGCACGATCCGGCGCCCGCCAATATGCCGGTGCTGAACGCGTCCCAGCAGGCGGCGGCGGATGCGATCGGCGGCGCCCAGGGTTTCACGCCGTCGCTGCTGTACGGTGTCACCGGCAGCGGCAAGACGGAAGTCTATCTGCAGGCCTGCGCCCAGGTGCTGGCGCGCGAGCCGGATGGCCAGATCCTGATACTGGTGCCCGAGATTAATCTGACGCCTCAGCTGGAAGGCAATATCCGCGCGCGCTTCCCGGGCGTGATGCTGGCCACGCTGCACAGCAGCCTGTCCGAAGGCGAGCGCATGCTGCACTGGCTGGCGGCGCACCAGGGCAAGGCGCGCATCGTGCTGGGCACGCGGCTGGCGATCCTGTCGTCGCTGCCGCACCTGAAGCTCATCGTCATCGACGAGGAGCATGATCCGTCCTACAAGCAGCAGGAAGGCTTGCGCTATTCGGCGCGCGACCTGGCGGTATGGCGGGCCTGGCAGCTGCAGATCCCGATTGTGCTGGGTTCGGCCACGCCGTCGCTGGAAAGCTGGCACCACGCCCAGTCCGGCCGCTACCGCAAGCTGGAGCTGCGCGAGCGCGCGGTGCAGAACGCCGTGCTGCCGACCGTAAAGCTCATCGATATGGAGCGCGACAAGCCGGCCGACGGCCTGACCGCGCAGCTGATCGCGGCGGTGCGCCAGCGGCTGGAGCGTGGCGAGCAGTCGCTGCTGTTTCTGAACCGCCGTGGTTATGCGCCGGTGATTTGCTGCGAATCCTGCGGCTGGATCAGCGAGTGCACGCGCTGCACCTCGTTCATGGTGCTGCATCGCCCGGAGCACCGGCTGCGCTGTCACCATTGCAGCCTGGAGATGCGGATTCCGCGCCACTGTCCGACCTGCGGCAACGTCGACCTGCAACCGCTGGGCCGTGGCACCCAGCGTGTGGAAGAGGGCTTGCAGGCCATGTTCCCGCAGGCGCGCGTGCTGCGCATCGATGCCGATTCCACCCGCAAGAAGGGCAGCGCGCAGGAAGCGTTCGATACCGTCCACCGCGGCGAGGTGGATATCCTGATCGGCACGCAGATGGTGGCCAAGGGGCATGACTTCAAAAAGCTGACGCTGGTGGGCATCCTGAATCCGGACACGGCGCTGTTTTCGCAGGACTACCGCGCCAGCGAACGTCTGTTTGCGCAGCTGATGCAGGTGGCCGGCCGCGCCGGACGGGCAGGCATCCCGAGCGAGGTGCTGATCCAGACGCGCTACCCGCAGCATCCGCTGTACGGCGCGGTGGTGCATCACGATTACGACCACTTTGCCTCAGCGCTGCTGGAGGAACGCGAGCAGGCGGCCTTGCCGCCGTATCTGTTCCAGGCACTATTGAGGGCGGAAGCGCGCGAGCTGGCGATAGCGATTGAATTCTTGACGATGGCGCGCGATTGTCTTGAGCATCCTGGTATCACAATCAACGATCCAATTCCGATGACGATGACGCGCGTGCACAATGTTGACCGCGCCCAGTTGCTGGTTGAATCGTCTTCAAGGCCGGCGCTGCAGGCCTTCCTGAAAGAGTGGGTACTCACACTGCGCGACCTGAAGAGCCGCGTGAAGTGGTCGCTGGAAGTCGATCCGCTGGATATTTAAGCTGGCAGCAGGTAGCGGCGCGCCGTGGCGATGATTTGTTCGGACAGGGCGCGTGTGAATGGCGTGTCCAGGTTCCATGCATGCCAGTGGAGCGGCACATCGACGTAGAAATCGGGCGCCAGGTCGACCAGCCGCTCATCGGCCAGCGCCGACGATACCTGCGCCAGCGGCATCAGGCCGTAGGCCAGGCTGCCGAAGATGCACTCATTGGCGGCCGCCGACAGCGGCAGGGTGTGGTGCGGATAGCTGCCGCGCATGCCCAGCACCTGCTGCAGGAAGCCGTTCATCATGTCGCGGTCGCTGACCACGGCAGGCGCCAGCTGTACGGCGTCGGCGATGAAGCCATCGCCAAACCAGTGGTTGGCAAATACCTTGGTGGCCACGCACACGTAGCGCATGCGGCCCAGCGGCGTGACTTGCGGGCCATTGGCCTGCGGTTCCGCCGTGCCGGCCGCGACGCACGCAAAGACGCTGCCCTCGCGCACCAGGTGCAGCGCCATCTCGGGCGCCGCCTGTTGCACATGCAGCTGGCAGCGCGGCGGCGACAGCAGCGGCTGCAAACTCAGGGGAAACCAGGTCGCCAGGCTGGCCGCATCCACCGCCAGAGAAATCTCCGGCATGCTGATCTTGTTGCCGAGATCGATATCAAGCGACGCTTCCATGAGCTTGACGTTGCGGTGATGGGACACCAGCCGCTGGCCCAGCCCGGTCGGCACGGCGGGCTGGCCGCGCACGATCAGCAGGCGGCCCGCCGCATCTTCCAGCGCCTTGATGCGCTGGGAGACGGCGGATTGGCTGATGCCCAGCGCCAGGGCAGCCTTTTCAAAGCTGCCCTGGCTGACCACGGCGTCCAGCACGGCCAGTGCGCGGTAATCCAAGTTGTCCATAAGTCAGGCTTATAAAATTTAAAAACAATAAGTCATGCTAATACTGTTTTGCTGCAAAGTAAAACGTAAAACGCAGTTCGGAGTAGACTGATCCGTATGAAAACTCTACGCACCGAAGTCGCCGTGATCGGCGCAGGCACGGCCGGCATGACCGGTTATCGCGCCGCCAAGGCTGGCGGCAAGCAGACTTTGCTGATCGAAAGCAATGTCTACGGCACCACCTGCGCGCGGGTTGGCTGCATGCCCAGCAAGCTTCTCATTTCTGCGGCGGACGCGGCGCACATGCTGCACGTGGCGCCCCGGTTCGGGGTGTCGCCGGGGCAGGTGCGCATCAACGGCAAGGCGGTCATGGAGCGTGTGCGTAGCGAGCGCGACCGCTTTGTCGGCTTTGTGGTGGAGAGCGTGGACGGCTATCCGGCCGAGGACAAGCTCCACGGCCATGCACGCTTCATCAGTCCGACGCAGCTGCAAATCGGTGACCACACGCTGGTCGAGGCCGAACGGTTCGTGATTGCCACCGGCTCCACGCCGATTGTGCCGGACGAATGGCGCGCGGCCGGTCCACGCGTGATCAGCAGCGACGCGGTGTTTGACTGGGATGACCTGCCGGAATCGGTGGCCGTGGCCGGCACCGGCGTGATCGGCCTGGAACTGGGCCAGGCGCTGGCGCGGCTCGGCGTGCGCGTGACCATCTTTGGCCGCGGTGGCAGCGTGGCCCAGCTCAGCGATCCCGAGGTGCTGGAAGTGGCGCGCCACGCCATGACTGACGAACTCGATGTGCGTTTCAAAACCAAGGTGGTTCATGTGGCGCCGCAAAGCAACGGCTTGGGCGTGGTCGTCACCAGCGAGGACGCCAATGGCGAACAGCATACCGAGCAATTTGCCTACTTGCTGTCGGCCATCGGCCGCCGGCCCAATGTGCACAAGCTGGGGCTGGAGAACACCGGCCTGCAGCGCGACCATCAAGGCATTCCGCTATACGACCCGCACACCATGCAGTGCGGCGACAGCCATATCTTCATTGCGGGCGACGCCAACAACGAACGCCCGCAGCTGCCGGAAGCGGCCGACCATGGCCGCATCGCCGGTGACAATGCGGCGCGCTACCCGGACGTCCAGCCCGGCCTGCGCCGCACACCGCTGGCCATCACCTTCACCGAGCCGCAGATCGCCACCATGGGCAGCAGCTATAGCGAGCTGTGCGTATCGCATGCGGGCCGCTTTGCGATCGGCAAGGTGTCGTTTGAAAACCAGGGCCGCAGCCGCGTGATGCTGCAAAACAAAGGCATGCTGCGCGTCTACGCCGAATACACGACGGGGCGCTTCCTTGGCGCCGAAATGATCGGCCCGCGCGCGGAAAACATTGGCCATCTGCTGTCCTGGGCCGTGCAGGCCGGGCTGACGGTGGAGGCCATGCTGGACATGCCGTTCTACCATCCTGTGGTGGAAGAAGGCGTGCGGACCGCGCTGCGCGACCTGGCCCACCATTTGCAGCACGAGCCGGCGCACGACTGTCCTTGCGTCGATTGCACACCGGCACCGTAAATTCTTATTGTTAAATCAAAGATACAAAAAAGTCACACATCGTCATGCGAAAAGCCGTATGCTGCTGCATTGATCGACTTTTGGTAGGGCAATGAACATACGCAAAGTGACAGCGGCCGATTTGAAGCTGGGCATGCTGCTTCCCTGGGATGTCTACGGGGAAAATGGCGCTTTGCTGGTTCGTAAGGGACATATGATCGCCAGCGCCAATCAGATCGCCTATCTGGTGGAGCGCGGCGTGTTCGAGGATGGCCTGCCGCCGCAGCCGGCGCTGGAACCGCCGTCGGTGCTGCGCAAGCTCAACGCCGCCTATCTGGAGCTGCACACGCTGCTGCAGGCCGTCTCGCACGGCGTGGCGCCGCCGGATTTTCGCCGCCGCCTGGACGATATCGCGCTCATGGTGCACGCGGCGGTGGAGCTCAATGTCGACATTGCCACGGCCAGCGTGCTGCACAACCAGCATCAGGCCACGTATGCGGCGCGGCATAGCGTCAACACGGCGGTGATTGCCGTGCTGCTGGCCCGTGCGCGCCAGCGTTCGCGCAACGATGTCATGACCGTCACGCTGGCCGCGCTGACCATGAACACCGGCATGCTGGAGCATCACCAGCGCTGGCATGACAGCAGTGCGGTGCTGGACCCGGTCGATCACGCGCGCAAGCTGGCCCATCCCGAACTCAGCGTGCAACTGCTGCGCGCGGCCGGCGTCAACGACGAGGCCTGGCTCAACTGCGTGCTTCATCACCATGAAAACGAAGATGGCACCGGCTATCCGTTCGGCAAGGTCGGTGCGCAGATTCCCTTGCTGTCCAAGCTGGTGGCGCTGGCGGACCGCTATTGCGCGCGCGTGTCGGAACGCACGTACCGGCCAACCATGGCGCCCAACGGCGCGCTGCGCGACATGCTGCTGGAAGCGCGCACCACGCTGGACACCAATCTGGTGTCGCTGGTGATCCGCGAACTGGGCATCTACCCGATCGGCACCTATGTACGCATGATTAACGGCGAGGTGGGCGTGGTGTCGCGGCGCGGCCTGCAATCGACCACGCCGCATGTGGAATCGGTGATTGGGCCGCGCGGTGCGCCGCTGGACGTGTTCCTGCAGCGCGACACCCGCAATGAACTGCACGCGATCCGCGAGGTGCTGACCAACGCCCAGGTGGCCGCGCTGGACGCCCCGCCGCTGCGCATGGCGCAAGTGTGGGGCCGCGCGGCGGCCGACGATTAGTTGAGCAGGGCGTCCAGGCGGCCCTGCTGGGCCAGCTCGCGCAGCATGCCGATGGTGTCGATGTCCGATTCGACGTAGGCCGAACGGCGGAATTCGTCGTACATGGCATTCGCTTCGTCGGTGGCGGCGTCATGGCTGTCTTCGTACTGGAAGCGCACGAACAGCGTGTCCTCGGTCGGCTGCTCGATGGTCATGGTCAGGCTGGATTCGGCGATGTCCTGCTGGGCGGCGACGCGGTAGCGCACGCTGCGCATGGGGTCCAGCTCCACGCGGTCCTCCACCACCAGTTCGCCATAGCGCAGGCGGCGGCGGAAGCCATTGTCGCTGCGCTCGTCGATGGTGCTTTCGTCCAGGTGCGGCACGAACAGCTTGGGCGATTCGGCGCGCAGCACCAGGCCGCGCCACACTTGTTCGACGCTCAGGGCGTCGATGAGCGGGTTGAGCGGGTCGTTGACTTCGATCAGATGTTCAAATTTCATAATTGCAACCGATATAAGGTTAGGCGGGAGCCCAGATCTCCGCATGGTAACGCAAATGCCACAAACGCTTCATGCGTCGCATCAGTGACGGCCCCGGCGACTGATACAATGTGGGGCTGTTTGTCCGATTTTCTATCCCTCGCCCGATGTCCACCAACGTTCCCGTTTTCGGCCTTAATTTGCCCCAGAGCCAGGCTGTTACCTACCTGGATGGTCCCTGCCTGGTGCTGGCCGGCGCCGGCTCGGGCAAGACGCGCGTGATTACGCAGAAAATCGCCCACCTGATCGAGGACCGCGGCTATGATCCGCGCACGATTGCCGCGCTGACCTTCACCAACAAGGCGGCGCTGGAGATGCAGGAGCGTATCGCCAAGCTGCTCAAGCAGCCCAAACAGGCCAAGCAGCTGACGGTGTCCACCTTCCACTCGCTGGGCGTGCGGATTCTGCGCCAGGAGTGCAATGAACTGGGCCTCAAGGACCGCTTCTCCATCATGGATGCCGACGATTGCGGTTCGCTGGTCCAGGACATGGCGATCACCACCGACAAGCAGGTAGTGCGCCGCATCCAGACCGACATCTCGCTGTGGAAGAACGGCCTGGTGGACCCGGTGACGGCGCTGAGCCAGGCCAAGGACGAGGACGAGGCGCAATCGGCGCGCGTCTACGCCAGCTATGTGGCGACGCTGTCCGCTTACCAGGCGGTGGATTTCGACGATCTGATCCGCCTGCCGGTGGAGCTGTTCCGCCATCACGAGAAGGTGCGCGACAAGTGGCAGCGCCGCCTGCGCTATCTGCTCATGGACGAGTACCAGGACACCAATACCTGCCAGTACGAGCTGGTCAAGCTGATGGTGACCGGCATCGGCAAGAAGCCGATGTTTACCGCCGTGGGCGACGACGACCAGGCGATCTACGCGTGGCGCGGCGCGTCGGTGGAAAACCTGAAAACCTTGCAGACCGACTTCCCGGACCTGCAAGTCATCAAGCTGGAGCAGAACTACCGCTCCACCACGCGCATCCTGCAGGCGGCCAACGCGGTGATCGGCAACAATCCCAAGCTGTTCGAAAAATCGCTGTGGTCGGAGCACGGCCTGGGCGAGCCGATCCAGGTGATGTCGATGCCCACCGATGATGCCGAAGCCGACCAGGTGGCCATCATGATTTCGGCCGACCATTTCCAGCGCAAGAACAAGTGGTCGGACTACGCGATCCTGTACCGCGGCAACCACCAGGCGCGGATCATCGAGCAAGCCTTGCGCAAGGAGCGCATTCCGTACACGATTTCCGGCGGCCAGTCGTTCTTCGACAAGGCCGAGATCAAGGACATCATCAGCTACCTGCGCCTGCTGGCGAATACTGACGATGATCCAGCCTTCATCCGTTCCGTGACCACGCCGCGCCGGGGTGTCGGCCAGTCGACGCTGGAGACGCTGGGCACCTTCTCCGCCCAGTGGAATTGCTCGCTGTTCGAGGCGGTATTCAAGGGCGGCATCGAAGCCCTGCTGCCGGACCGCCAGCTGAATCCGCTGCGCGACTTCTGCAACTTCATCAACAACCTGGAAGCGCGCGCCAGCCGTCCCGGCCCGTCGGGCAGCGGCGACAACGCGGCGCAGGTGCTGGATGACATGCTGGAGGCGATCAATTATGAAAACTATTTATACGATATGTTTGACGAGCGCGCGGCCCAGAGCAAGTGGCAGAACGTGCTGGAATTCGTCAACTGGCTGAAGGACCGCGGCCGTGGCGGCAAGGACCGCGACGGCGACGAAAAGAACGTGCTGGAACTGACCCAGATGGTGGCGCTGATGTCCATGCTGGAAGGCCAGGACGAAGACCCGGACGCAGTGCGCATGTCGACCCTGCACGCCTCCAAAGGACTGGAGTATCCGCACGTGTTCCTGGTCGGCTGCGAGGAAGGCATTCTGCCGCACAAGGGCGATGCCGATGCGCCGGCCGAATCGATCGCGGCGCGGGTGCAGGAAGAACGCCGCCTGATGTACGTCGGCATCACGCGCGCACAGCGCACGCTGACCATCACATGGTGCAAGAAACGCAAGCGCGCGGGCGAGCAGGTGCACTGCGACCCGTCGCGCTTTATCAAGGAAATGAAGTTGGATGAGGGCACGGCAGTGCCAATGGAGTCGGAAGTGCTGACGCCGAAAGAACGCCTGGCGCGCATGAAGGAACTGCTATCCACGCCCAAACCCGACAAGGAACAACCATGAGTAACGAAGACCGCTTCATCGACATCGAAATCAAACTGGCCTACGCCGAAGACATGGTGGACTCGCTGAGCCAGCGCATCCACGAACAGCAGCGGCAGATCGACAAGCTGGAACAGATGTGCGCCGCGCTGGTCCAGCACGTCCGCAACGCCGCCCAGAACAGCGGCGGCCAGCTGCCGCACGAGCGGCCGCCGCACTATTGATTACGCCAGCACCGCGCGCAAGGCTTCAACGACCAGCGCGTGGTCTTCCGCCTGGCGCAGACCGGAGACGGTGACAGTGCCGATGATGCCGGTGCCTTTGAGCGTGACGGGGAAGGCGCCGCCGTTGGCGGCATAGTCCACCGGCGGCAGGTATTTGATATCGTCAAACACCACGCCACGGTGCTTGTGGTCGATGCCGACGTAGAACGAGCAGCGGCCAAAGCGCGCCACCACATTGTTCTTGCGGCGTATCCAGTCAGCCTGGTCGGCCGAGGCGCCCTGCATCGCATGATGGAACAGCACCTTGCTGTTGACGGTGATGTTGATGGTGATGCTCTTGTCCTTGGCCTTGGCCAGTTCGATCAGTTTCAAGCCCAGTGCCAGTGCGGTATCGCTGCTGAAGGCGGTAAATTGCAAATCTTTTTCCTGCTGCGTCAGTGTATCCAGCAGTTCCGCGTAGTTTTCCATTCGTGTTCCTGTTGTTGAGAGTTGCCAGACCAGAGTGTAGCCGACGCTAGCTTGCTATACTGCACACGACTCCTTGATTTAGGCTTCGCCATGCAAATAGTCGCTTCCCTGTTGATCGCCATGACGCTGAATCTGTTGACCATTGCAGCAGCGCTGCTCGCGGTCATGGGCAAGGTAAATCTGGCTGCGCGCCGCGCACAGCTGGGCATCGGGTTGCAGGCGATCGGCTGGGTATGCCTGCTGCTGTCGGGCGTGGCCGGCGCCGGCTCGCTCGGCGACCGTTTGCTGTCGACACTGGCCATGGCGGGCATCGCCGCCGGCCTGGCATACAGCGCCATGGCCTTCGATCTGTGGTGCGGTCGTCGCGCCTCCTCGCGCGCACCCGCAGTAATTGCCGCCGTCATGACTGCAGGCTATGGCATCGGCTTTCAACATTACGCCTTCCGTGTGGGCTGGGCTAACGGCTTGCTGGCCTTGCAGCTGGCGCTGGTGGCCTGGACGCTGTGCCGTCAGCCACTGACGCCGGTGGGCCGCTGGCGCTGGCTGCTGGTGATATCGCTGCTGGTGCAGTTGCTGGTGACGGCGTCGCGTGGTGTGCTGGGGGCGTTTTACACCGCACAATTTCCGAATTTTTTTGCGCCGCATCCGGCCAATATCCTGTTTGCCCTGGCCGCCAATGTGACGGTGGTCATGTCGCTGGCCGGCATCTTGCTGGCGCACCGTGAAGAGGCCGCGCGCGAACTCGAGCGGCTAGCGAATACCGACGGCATTACCGGCGCCCTGAACCGCCGCGCCTGGAGCGCGCAGGCCGTCGCGATTGTGGCCGACAGCCAGCGCCTGCAGCAACCGTTGTGCGTGCTGTTGCTGGATCTGGATCATTTCAAGGACATCAACGAAGCGCAGGGCCATGAGACGGGCGACAAAGCGCTCAAGCTGCTGGTACAAGGCATGCAGTCGGTGGGCGGCGAGCGCAATGTGGTGTGCCGCTACGGTGGCGAAGAATTCTGTGTACTCAAGCGCGGCGCCGATCCGGCGGCGATGCGCGCCTACGATCAGCGTTTGCGCGACTGGCTGGCCGCAGCCGGCCCGCGCGAGCTGGGCATCCCGCTGCATTACAGCGCCGGCATTGCCACCTTGCTCGATCAGCGTGACAGCCTGGATGCCATGCTGCGCCGCGCCGACTCCCTGCTCTACAGCGCCAAAATGCTGGGACGAAATATCACACTGGATGACGCCGCCCTGGAGTCCGGTGTCGAATTCAAATAACCGCGCCGCCGGTTCGCCATCGCCTTTTCTGGCAATTAAATAAATAGTCACCAAATATAACATTAAGTTTATATTTAAATATTGTTTTCATATCATAAACCATACGTGCAAATTTCACTAAATGTCACGATCGGTAAAATAAATTTTTTTACAACATTGTCTGGTTGTTCGTGTTGACTGTTTAAAAATAAATACCGAGAATGAATATGCCTTAATCGCATTAGCAAAATAATATCTCGTCAATTGTCCATCAATCGGCGAGGGGGAAATTGTTATGAAGCGGGCATCCCCACATAGTGAATGGCTAAAGTTTTCTATTGTGGTTCAAGATTATCGCCAAATGTAACAGTCTGGCGGTTTATTAACTTCATTATTAGGAGGCACAAATGAAACGTGTTCTGAATCTGCAACGCATGGCTCTGGATACCAACGAAGTTTCGGGCCTGAGCCTGAGCAGCTCGCATACTGATTGCTGCAAGAACGATCAGACGTAATCAATGAAGGTCGGAGCAGTGATGCAATATCACTGCTCTCATTTTTACTCTTTAATTTTCAGTGAGGTATCAAATGAGCCGGATTTTGAACCTGCAACGCATGCAGCTGGAAGTCAACGAAATTGCCGCCTCCAGCGTGACCAGTTCTTACAGTGACTGCTGCAAAAAAGACAACGACTAAGCTGGACTGCGCGGAGCATGCACTGCTGCGCGCTGATTCTGATACGACCGGATTTGCTGACATAATTATTCTAAGGGAGATGGTATATGGTGCGTAGCGCGAAATCACTGCGTGAAAAACGCCACGTCGATAAGGCTTTTTATCGTGGTTCCAGTGAAATGTTTTATGAGCCAAATTACGCGCACTACCGTCCCGCAGATGAACTGAAATCCCTGGTTGAGACGCTGATCCAGGAGCGTGGTCTGCCCTGGCGCACGCACCGGGCAGATGTCTGGACCCATATTATTCCGGTTGCCAATAGCGCACCGGTCAAACTGCCTAAACAGGGCTGGAAGATTCACGTTTCCGCCATCGAATCGAATTGCAAGGATATCCTGGCAAAAGTCGCCACCCTGGCGTTTGAGCACGATGTCCAGTTTAAATTTGCCAACGATATCAATACGCTCAAGCTGATGACCTCGAAACGCTGGTCACGCGGCGGTTCAGGCAAATTCATTACGCTTTATCCGGCAACAGAAGAAATATTTCTCGAATTTATAGAACGCGCTTATGCGTTATTAAAAAACGATCTTGGTTCCTATATATTATCGGACCGCCGTTATAAAGATTGCCGCTGTCTTTATTATCGCTACGGTGGTTTTACTTTAGTCAGCCGCCTGCATTTCATGGGCAACCAGATACCGGTACTGACCGCGCCCGACGGCCAGCAGGTCGAGGATAAGCGCAGTCCGTACTTTGAAACGCCGCCGTGGGCCGCCGATCCCTTCCCGTCGGATGAACCGGACGAGGATGAAATGACCCTCAACGGCGGGCGGTTTATCGTCAAAAGCGCGCTGGGCTTTTCCAATACCGGCGGCGTCTATCTGGCGACCGATACCACCACTGGCAAGGACGTGGTCATCAAGGAAGCCCGGCCGTTTGTCGAGCTGGGCGCCAACGGCGCCGATGCCACCACCCGGCTCGCCAAGGAAGAAAATAATCTGCGCATCCTGTCCGGGCTGGGGATTACGCCGGAGGTGTACACCTCATTCTGGGACTGGGAAAACTATTATCTGGTCGAAGAATACTTCGACGCGTTCGATGTGCGCGAATTGACGGTCATGAAAAGTCCGTTGATCCTGGCCCATCCGACGGCGGACGACAGTGCTGCGTTCTATGACAGCTATAAGCGCATCTTCACCGGCGTGCTCAAGGCGATCGATCAGATCCATGCGCGCGGCATGGTGATCGGCGACCTCTCGCCGATGAACGTCCTGATCGACAAGGCCACCATGGAGGTGCGTATTATCGACCTGGAAGGCGCCTACCGGCCGCAGGTCGAAGCGCCCGAGACGTTGTTTACACCAGGCTTCCGTTCGGAGCACAAGGGCCGTGCCAAGGAAAGCAATTTCCAGGATGACCTGTATGCGATCGGCACCATGATGTTGTATGCCATCTTCCCGATCGCGGCCATGGCGTTCCTGCGCGGCGATCTGTTCACCAAAATACTGCCGGTTGTGCTGGCCGATATCGGCTGGTCGCAAACGCCGGTGCAGCGCGTGGTCGAACAACTCGTCGGCAATGCCATCAGCTGCAGCGAAGCGGTGGCATTGCTGAACGGTCCTGCGGCAATTGAAAAACCCATGAGCAGGCAGCCAGACGCGGCGCTGCAACTGGACCAGGCGTGCAGTGAAATGGCGCGCTTTATCGCCAACAACTATCGCCTGGAGCAACCTTATGCGCTGTTCCCGGTCGATCCTTTCGGCACCAATTTCAATCCCATGAGCCTGGGCTTTGGTTCGTCGGGGATCCTGTACGCGCTGTCGCGCTGCGGTTACACGGTGCCCGAGCCAGCGCTGCAGCGCTATCGCAAAGAGCTGGCGGAACTGGATCCGGCCAAAATGGCGCCGGGTTGGCTGGTCGGGACGGCGGGCATCGCCTGGACCTTGCTGGCCACCGGCGATGTCGAAACGGGCAAGCGCTTCCTGCAATGTGCCAACCACAGTGAGCTGCTGCGCAGCCACCACTCGCTGTACTACGGCATGGCCGGCGTCGGCATGGCCAATCTGGCCGCCTATCGCATGCTCGATGACCAGCATTATCTGAATGCTGCGGTCGAACTTGCGGAAGCCCTGGAAGCCAGCGCACAAAAAAATGATCGCGGCCTGTACTGGAAGGATGAGGTCGAAGTCCGCATCGGCCTGGGATACGGCCAGAGCGGGGTGGCGCTGTTCTTCCTGCGCCTGGCGCAAATGACGCAGATGCAGAAGTGGCGGGAGCTGGGCCGCCAGGCGCTCGAGTTTGACTTGTCGTATGCCCATGAACACGAGGCAGGCGTGAGCTGCTTCCCGTGCGCGCCGGAAGAAACGACGACCTTTGACAGCTATATCGAGCAGGGCAGCGCCGGCATCGCCAAGGTGGCCATCCGCTACGGCCTGTGGTCGAAGATCGAGAACGTGCTGGCCGACGCCTGCCGGAAATACGCGATTTTTGCGGGGCTGTCGTACGGTGTGGTTGGCTTTGTTGACGTGCTGCTGGACGCCTATCTCTACTCCCAGGATAAAAAATACCTGGAGATGGCGCAGCGGCCGCTGCAGGGACTCAGCGACCTGTTCCTGATTAAGCACCAGGATGGCTACGCCACTCCCGGTGATGGCCTGTTCCGTATCTCGTGCGACTACGCCACTGGCGTGGCTGGCGTGATGCGGACCCTGCACCGCCTGAACCAGCATTTGCCGGATGAGTTTTTCCTGGATGAACTCGACAACCTGCCGGGGCGCAAAGCATCGGTGGACCGCACTGACGCTATCTGACCAGGAACGCCACCATGCGCTTAACAGAGAACCGCCTGAAAGCCGGAACGGGGACGGCGCAACCGCCATTATCCTCGTTCCAGTGTTTCATGCTATTGCTGGGAAAATACCGCGCCCAGTATATGTGGGTAACCTTGTTTGCGGCCGTGGTCGGCGGTGGCGGCGCCATGCTCCATCCCCTGCTGCTCAAGGCGATTTTTGACGCCGTGACGGTCGATACCGACTTCAGCCGTTTTGTGTATCTGGGCGCCTACTATCTGGCGCTGGGGCTGTCCGCCAACCTGCTGAGTTATCTGCTGTCATTGTGGCAGCAAAAGCTGGATAACCAGATTGTCGCGCAGGCCAGCGAAAACCTGTTGCGCGCCTACTTCGCCAAGAATTACAGCGAGGTGATACGCAATGGCAATGGCCACTACGTCAGCCGCATCCGCTCCGATGTCAAGGATGGCCTGGTGCCGATGCTGCCGCTGGTGCGCCGCATGGCGGTCAACCTGGTGACGCTGGCCGCGCTGGTGTCGGTGCTGGTGTATATCTCGTGGCAGGCGTTCCTGGTGCTGTTTGCGATCATTCCCATCGCCACCCTGGTCAGCATTACGGTCGGCAAGAAAATCCGCGGGCTCACCAATATCGAACGCGACAAGGAAGCTGCGCTGCTGGACACGCTGACCAAATCGGTCAGCGCGTTCAAGATCATCCGTACCTTCGGCATGATCCCGCACAGCCTGTCGGTGTTTTCCGGCAAGGTGGATGAGGCACTGGAATCCGGCTACCGCAAATTCCGCGTGGTGAACGGCCTGCAAAGGGCCAGCGATGTCACCATGGTCATTTCTGACGCGTGCTGTATTTTCGTCGGCGCCTATTTCGTTTTCAACCGCACCATGACCGTGGGCGGCTACATCGGCTTCATGAATTCGTTCTGGCGTTCCGCCACCACGCTGATCGAGATCTTCCGCCAGTGGGCCGAACTGCATGGCCACAATGCCATTGCCAGCCGTCTGGTGGACTTCATCAACGCGCATGCGGACCAGCCGTATCACACCCGGGCCAACGCGGTAACGGCCGCCGACATCAGCTACGACTACGATGGCAACCACATCATCAAGGGCTTCTCGATGCATGTGCAGCCCGGACAGAAAGTGCTGATTGCCGGCCAAAATGGCTCGGGCAAAACCACGCTGGCCAATATCCTGTCGGGTTATCTGCAACCGTCGGCGGGTGAGCTGGTGCTGCCCGCGCGTATCAATGCGGTGACGCTGCCGCTGCAGTTTCCGCCCATCGTGGTGCGCGCACTGGACCTGGATCGCCAGCTGCTCCAGCGCTTCAATCTCGACACGCCCGAGCTGCTGGACGCCTATCCCGACCAGCTGTCGGCGGGGCAGCAGCAGAAGCTGGCGCTGGCGCTGGCGCTGTCGTCCGATGCCGAGCTGTACATTCTGGATGAACCCCTGGCCAACCTGGATGTGTCGAGCCGCGCGCTGGCCATGCAGGAAATTCAGCAGCGCACCGCCGGCCGCATGCTGGTGATGATCATGCACGGCGCCGACGAATATGCCGCCGTGTTTGACCAGATCTATCAACTGGGCAGCGTGCCGTTGCGGACGGACACCCTGAAGGCCGTCAACAGCTGACCTGGCGTGCCCGCATCCCTAACCATGATTGAGTTCCTGATCCCATGCTGAGTTATTACTTCCAAGTCGCCCTGCATAACACGCGGCGCAACAAGGCGCTGACGATGCTGATGATATTGGCGATTGCGGTTGGCATCGGCGCCAGCATGACCACGCTGACCGTGATGCAGCTGCTGTCCGGTGATCCGCTGCCGGGACGCAGCCAGCACCTCTATTATCCCCAGGTGGATGTCTCGCCCAAGTCCAAGGGCCGCGAACCGCTTGATGTGCTGGACTACCGCACCGCCATGGACCTGTGGAGCGCGCGGCAGGCAGACCAGCAGACGCTGGTGGCCAACAGCCAGGTCAAGCTGCGCGCGCCCGACACGGCGTTGCCGCCGCTGATGCTGGCCATGACCTCCACCACGGCCGACTTCTTCAGCATGTTCAACGTGCCATTCAAGTACGGCAAGGGCTGGAGCCAGGCCGATGACGCGGCGCGCGCGCGCGTGGCAGTGATCTCCGCCAGCCTCAACGACAAGCTGTTCGGCGGCGGCGATAGCGTCGGCCGCGTGATCCGGCTGGGCGATGCGGATGTCCGGATTGCTGGCGTGCTGGCGCCATGGCGGCCGTTCCCGCTGTTCTATCAGGTGCGCGGCGGCCGCTTTGCCAACGGTGACACGTCGGGGTTTTACGGCAAGACCGAGGATGTGTTCACGCCCTTCTCCACCAGCCTGGACGTCAATCCCGGCAATTTCCAGCCATTTACCTGCTGGGCCTCGCCGGAGCAGCCGGGCCATCTTGAACAGGCGCCGTGCGTCTGGGTGGCGCTGTGGGTGCGCCTGGACAGTCCGGCCAAGGTCGCCGCCTACCGCCACTTCCTGCAGAACTATGCCACCCAGCAGAAAGCCCAGGGCCGCATCAAACATGCCGACAATACCCGCCTGCGTTCGCTGATGCAGTGGCTGGACTTCAACCGGGTCGTGCCCAGCGATACCAAGCTGCAGACGGCGCTGGCGTTTGCCTTCCTGGCGATTTGCCTGACCAACGTGCTGAGCCTGTTGTCGGCCAAGTTCCTGCGGCATAGCGCGGAGACCGGGCTGCGCCGCGCGCTGGGCGCGACGCGCGGCTCGGTGTTCGCGCAGTGCATGGCCGAGTCCGCCATCATTGGTGTACTGGGCGGCGCGATGGGATTGCTGCTGACTCTGCTTGGCCTGTCGCTGGTGCGGCGCCAGCCGGTGCCGTATGCGGATGGTGCTTATCTGGACCTCACCATGTTCCTGTGGACCTTCGCCCTGTCCCTGCTGGTGAGCCTGCTGGCAGGCATGCTGCCGGCCTTGCGCGCCACGCTGATCCAGCCGGCGACGCAGTTGAAAACGTTATAGAGGACGCCATGCAGATCCCATACATAGTTGCGGCGCTGCGCAAGCACCGCCTCGCCACCTTCCTGATCGCACTGCAAATCTCGCTCGCGTGTGCGGTGCTGTGCAATGCCTGCTTCCTGGTGGTCCAGCGCGTCCAGTCGACGCAGATGGACAGCGGCATCGAGGAAGCCGCACTGGGCACGGTCAAACTGTCCGGCTTCACGCCGGACCAGGCGGCTGACCTTAATGCGCGCATGCTGGCCGCGTTGCAGGGAATCGCCGGCGTCGAGGCGGTCAGTGTAGTGAACATGGTGCCATTTGGCGAGCCGGTTGCCAGCGCCGGTGTGCGGCTCGACCAGGACGGCAAGCATTTTGGCGGCGTGATCGATTTTTATGTGGGCGATGCCAAGGCGGTATCAACGTTTGGCTTGCAGCTGCTGGCCGGCCGCTTGCCGCAGGCCGACGACTACACACCGATCGCCGACACGGTCCCGGCCAATCCCGTGGTGCTGATTACGCAAACCCTGGCCAGCCATTTCTGGCCCGGCCAGAACCCGGTGGGACAGCAGTTCTGGGCCATGGGTACCAGCTTCCGCGTGGCCGGCGTGGTACGTCACCTGTCGGTGGCGGCACCGGGCGGTGGCCAGAGCGCCGACCCTGACTGGGCGGTGTTTGTGCCGGCCGTTGCCGGGCCGCAGCTGGCCGGCAAATATCTGCTGCGCGGGCGGCCCGCCGATATCGCGCGCATCGTGGAAGACGCCAGGGCGGTAGCGAACCAGACGGCAACGGACGCCGTGCTGGACGTCGAACAAAGCCGTACCGTGCCGGCGCTGCGCGCCAGCTATTTCAATAGCAGCTATGTGATGGCATTGCTGCTGCTGGGCGTCTGTGTGGCATTGCTGGGCACGACTGCGCTGGGCATCGTCGGCCTGGCCAGTTTCTGGGTGACCCAGCGCAGCAAGCAGATCGGCATCCGGCGCGCGCTGGGCGCCACTACCGGCGATATCCTGCGTTATTTCCAGATCGAGAACTTCCTCATCGTGAGCCTGGGCATCGCGATCGGCATGCTGCTGGCCTATGGCCTGAACCTGGGCCTGATGCGCTTTTACGAACTGCCGCACCTGCCGCTGGCGTATTTACCGGCCGGCGCCGTGGCGCTGTGGATACTGGGCCAGCTGGCGGTGCTGGCGCCCGCGCTGCGGGCGGCGGCCATTCCGCCCATGGCCGCCATCAAGGCAGTCTGAACCTCGAATGGGCAGCCGATGATACCGGACACTTCTACTCAGGACACCCGTCTCCCCGTCGCCGCGCCGCGTACCCGCAAATGGCTGGCGCTCGGGCTGGCGGTCATGGTGCTGGCGGGCTGGCTCGCCATGCAATTGAAAGAAGCGGTGGTGGGCGGGGCCAGCGTCAGCCTCGACCGTCTGACGCTGGCCCCGGTGGAATCGGGCGACCTGACGCGCGACGTGGCCGCCGAGGGCCGCGTGGTGGCCGCCGCTGCGCCGACGCTGTATGCCGGTTCCGACGGCACTGTCACGCTGTCGGTACAGCCGGGCGATGCGGTCAAGGCCGGGCAGGCAGTGGCGCAGATCGCCAGCCCTGAACTGCAGGCCAGTCTGGCGCAGTCGCGCAGTGCGGCCGACGCGCTGAAAAGCGAATGGCTGCGTGCCCAGGCCGACGCCCGCCAGGCCCGTGCGGCGGCGGAAGCGGGCGTGCAGACCGCCGCGCTGGCGCTGACCTCCGCCGAGAATGACCTGACGCGCCAGACCCGCGCGTTCGATGCCGGCGCGGCGGCCGGCATCGCGGTCGACCAGGCGCGCGATGCGCTGGCGCGGGCCCGCATCGCCCATCAGCAGGCGATCCAGGCGCTCACGCTCAAGGACGACGCCACCCGCTTTGAACTGGCGGCCCGCCGCCAGGCCCATGAGCGTGCCGAACTGCAGGTGGCCGACTTGCAGCGCCTGCAGACCGGCCTGACGGTGCGCGCGCCTGTCGATGGCCAGGTGGGCCAGGTATTTGTGGCGGACCGCTCCTCCGTGGCCAAGGACGCCAAGCTGCTGGCGGTGATTGACCTTACCCGGCTGGAAGTCCAGATCCAGGTGGCGGAGAGCCAGGCGCGCGAGCTGGCGCCGGGCATGCTGGGCGAACTCAGCGGCAACGGCCAGCGCTGGCGCGGCCGCATCAGCAGCGTCTCGCCGGAAGTGGTGAATGGCGAGGTGGCCGCGCGGCTGCGTTTTGACGGCGCGCAGCCGGCGGCGCTGCGCCAGAACCAGCGCCTGTCGGCGCGCGTCGTGCTGGACCAGCGCGAGCGCGTGCTGCGCGTGGCGCGCGGGCCGTTTGTTGAAGAAAGCGGCGGCCACTGGGCGTATGTGGTGGTCAACCAGGTTGCCGTCAGACGTCCGGTGCGCCTCGGCGCGCAAAGCCTGACGCAGGTCGAGGTCCTGAGCGGGCTCAAGGCCGGCGACCAGGTTGTGATTGCGGGCGCCGATGTGTTCAAGGGCGCCAGCCAAGTTCAATTAATTCAGTAAGGGATTGCCATGCTTGAGATGCACCATATCGCCAAGGTGTACCGCACCGAAACGGTTGAAACCGCTGCACTGCGGGACTTCAATCTCCATGTGACGCCAGGGGAATTTGTTGCCGTTACCGGTCCTTCCGGTTCCGGCAAGAGTACCTTCCTGGGCATCGCTGGCCTGATTGAAGCGCCGAGCGGCGGCCGCTATGTGCTCGACGGCGTCGACGTCAGCCAGATGAACGACAGGCAGCGCAGCCGCCTGCGCAACCAGAAGATCGGCTTTGTTTTTCAGGCCTTCAATCTGATACCGGACCTGAACCTGCTCGACAATATCGAAGTGCCGCTCGGCTATCGTGGCCTGCGCGCGGCCGAGCGCCGCGAACTGGCACAGGCCGCGCTCGCCAAGGTCGGGCTGGCTGGCCGTGCGCGCCATTATCCCGGCCAGCTGTCCGGCGGCCAGCAGCAGCGCGTCGCGATTGCGCGCGCGCTGGCGGGCAATCCACCGCTGCTGCTGGCCGACGAACCAACCGGCAACCTGGATACCCAGATGGCCGCCGGCGTCATCGATTTGCTGCAGGAGCTGCATGCCGGCGGCGCCACCATTGTGATGGTCACCCACGACCTGCATCTGGCCGAACGCGCGCAGCGCATCGTCAAGGTCATGGACGGCCAGGCCGCCGAAGTCGCGCGTGATGCACGCCTGCACAGTGTGAGCGGCAGCGCTGCATGAGACGGTTGCTGTGCATCGGTTTGCTGGTCGTGTGTCCGCCGGTCTGGGCTGCCCTCAGTGATGACCTGCTGAGTGTTTATACCCGGGCGCGTGGCAATTATCCTGCGCTTCAGCAGGCGCAGGCCCAGGCCGGCGCCAGCAATGCCAGCGCGGATCTCAACCGCGCACCGCTGCTGCCGCAATGGACGCTCAGCGTCACGCCCCGGCAAACGGCAGGGGTGAACAGCAATAACGCCAGCAGCCAGATCACGCAGAGCATTGTCAATCTGGCGGCGCTCGACACCTGGCGTGCGGCGCGCGCCGATGCCCAGGCGCAGGCAGCCACGCTGCGCGCGGCCGAGCAGGCCCTGGTGGCTGAGGTGGCGGTGCGCTATTTCGCCCTGCTCAGCGCGCAAAGCCAGCTCGATACCTTGTCCGCCAACGAGGCAGCGGTCGCGGAGCTGGTCAGGCAGAGCAAGGTGCGCGTGGCCGAGCGCCTCACGGCGGCGGTGGACGTCGACCAGGCGCGCGCCTATCTCGGTCTGGCCCAGGCCGCCACGCAGCAGGCCAGGGAAGCGCTGGCGGATGCCAATCAGGCGGTCCAGGAACTCACGGGCGAAGCGCCGTTGCCGCTCAAGCCGCTGCGCCAGGGCTTCCAGCCGGCCATGCCGCAACCTGCTGACGCCCCGGCCTGGGTCACGGAAGCGCTGGCTGACAACCCGGTGCTGCAATCAGGGAAGGAACTTGTGCTGGCATCGGAAGCGCGTATCAAGGCCGCGCGCGCAGCCAACCTGCCGACCCTGGGATTGAGCTTCAGCACCGACCGCGGACCGGTGAATGGCGCGGCCGGCAGCCGCCAGGTGACCACCAATACCGTCGGGCTGACACTGAACGTGCCGATTGTGGCAGGCGGTGCGACGTTTGCCGCGACCCGGCAGGCGCTCTACAACCGCGACGCCGCCAGTGCCCAATTCGAAGCCAGCCGCCGCAGCATTGTGCGCAATGTCGAAGCGCAGCTGCAGGCCGTGCGCGGCAGCGTGGCGGAGATCGCCATCGCGGAGCCGGGCGCGGAAGCAGCCGAGCGCGCCCTGTCCGCCAGCCGTGCCGGCCATCAGTACGGCACCCGTACCCTGACCGATGTGCTGAATGCGATCCAGACCAATGGCCAGGCGCAACTGCAGCTGACGCAGGCCCGTCATCGTCATCTGGTGGCGCTGCTGCAGCTCAAGCAGGCCGTGGGACGGCTGAGTGTTGATGATCTCGTGGCGGTGAACGCCCTGCTGGAATAGGGGCGTTGCCGTTGCGCTCACTCCAGCGGCGGCAGCACTAAAATTTATTTGTATTAAATTTTTCCAGTGCAAATTAATTTTCTCGGTGACGTCTGACTATGTTGCCGGCGATGGCCTGGGCGTGCTGTACGAGCAGGCTTCCAATAACACTGCGCCCGCGCGTACCCGCGCGCGACTGAACTTGTTCGACTCTGCCAGCGGGTGACGTATGTCTGGGCAACGCCAGACCGCAGCGTGGGCTTGTTTGTGAATGCAAACCTTGATACTCTGACCAGGGTGAGCGCGGTGCCGGAACCATACACATGGTCCCTGTTCGCCATCGGTGCGGCCGTACTGGCGGGCGCGACGCGCATAAGGAACTGAACAGGCAGGTGCAAGCCATCATTAAGGAGCCATCGTTGGGCAAGGGCAGGCTGGAAGCATTTAGCGATGGCGTCATCGCGATCATTATTACCATCATGGTGCTGGAACTGAAGGTGCCGCATGGCGACAACCTGGATGCACTGCTGCCACTGTTCCCGGTGTTCCTGAGCTATGTGCTGAGCTTTATTTACGTCGGCATCTACTGGAACAACCACCATCACCTGATCCACATGGTGTCCCAAACCACGGGCGGGGCGTTGTGGGGCAATCTGCACCTGCTGTTCTGGCTGTCGCTGATACCGTTTGTGACGGGCTGGATGGGCGAGAACCATTTCTCCTCGCTGCCGGTGGCCTGCTACGGCTTCGTGCTGTTCATGAGCAGCATCGCCTACATGATGCTGGCGCTGTGCCTTGAAAAGAACAATCCAGCGCTGAAGGCGGCGCTGGGCAGCGACCGCAAAGGCAAGCTGTCCACCTTCCTTTACCTGATCGGCATAGGCGCCTCCTTCTTGCACCCGATGGCTGGGTTTGCCGTCTATGTGCTGGTAGCGGCGATCTGGTTCATTCCTGACCGCCGGATCGAAACCCGCACCAAAGGCTGACGCTACCGTTGATAGCATATCGCATAGAAATTATTAGTTAGACATCTGCCGTAGATGATCACACAATCGAACTGTTTCACTGGCAAAAATAATAATTCCAACTAGGGGATTCGACCATGAAGCAGTTCATCCAGCGCCCGCTGCTGGCGGGTGCGCTCGGCCTTGCCTTTCTGACGCCTGCCCAGGCAGTGACCTTTGTTCTCAATGATGTGTCCACCGGCGGCATGAGTGCCCAGCAGTTGGCTGGCTTTCAGGCCGCTGCCAATTTCTGGTCAGGCAAGCTGACCGATAACGTCACAGTGTACCTGGACATCGGCTTTAATAACCTGGGCCAGAACATCCTGGGCAGTACCAGTTCCAACTTCGTCACCACGAGCTACAGCAATGTACGCACGGCGCTGCAGCTCGATGCCACGTCGTCGCTGGATCACACAGCCGTGAGCCACCTGCAGTCCGGCTCGGCGCTGACCTTCATGGCCACCCAGGGCGATGGCAGTTCGCGCCTGGACAACGACGGCTCGGTCAACAATCTCTCTCTGGGCATGACGACCGCCAATGCCAAGGCGATGGGATTCGCGGTCGGCACCAGCACCGCCGCGCCGGACGCCAGCATCGTGTTTGCCAATGCCTATGCCGGGGATTTTTCCTATTCGCGCGTGGGTGGCACGCCAGGCAACAAGGTGGACTTCATTACCGTGGCCGAGCATGAAATCGGCCATGCGCTGGGCTTTACCTCAGGCGTGGACGATATCGATTACTGCATGGCGCCGCGCAGCGGTTCCGCCTGTGGCATCAGCAACACCGCCAGCCGCTTTGAGAACGACTGGTGGTATGAGCCACTGGACCTGTACCGCTATTCGGCGCCTGGCGTGGCGGATGTGCGCGTTGGTGGCACGCCATACTTCTCGGTTAACGGCGGCATCACCAGCATCGCCGCGTTTTCCACCGGCACCGAGCATGGCGACGGCTGGCAAGCCAGCCACTTCGGCCCCAACCAGGTCAATCTGATGCGGCCATTTGTCGGCAATGGCCAGTCCTACGATGCCAGCTCGCGCGACCTGGCTGCCATGGATGCCATCGGCTGGGACCTGGCGGCGCCGGTGCCCGAACCGCAAACCTGGGCCATGCTGTTGGCCGGCCTGGGGCTGGTTGGCTGGATGCGCCGCCGCTCAGCGTGAATCGCACTGATCGGCAATGCGGGTCCAGCGGCTCACTCCGCTGCCGCGTTTGGTGGGCTGCTTGCCCGGCGTGCCCCACGCTGCCTCGGTTGTGATCTGCCAGTGCGTGCTGTCGCTGCGCTGGATCGTATTGCTGATGCGGCCAAGCGGGCATTGCGCCACCAGCACCAGGCTGTCGCCAGTTATCGTGCCTGGCACCGGTTGACAGCTGGCGCCTGGCACCGTCGGCGGCAGCACCGGCGCAGTGCCGTCCTGCGCCGGAATACATACGGTGGCGCGGCGCTCTTCACTGCGCTGCGCGTGTTCGCCCACCGGAAAACGCCGGGGACCGAAATTGTTATCACGCTCGACGCGGTACAGGCCGGGCGGCGGCATGATGTCATCTGCCGCCTGGGCTGTGGCCAGCAGGCCCGCGAGCACAACAGCAGTGTAGTGAAAACGCATGATCTCCCCCTGGTTTTGCTTTTAATGTAATTTTTACTCCGATTAAAGTCAATTGCAGGAAGTGGATATTGCACTGGCGCATGCCCTATTTCGTCTCGTTTTTGATGGAAATTTTCTATCGGACAAATTATTGTTCGGAAAATGGTTGGTGAATCCGGGAAAGTGCAGTGCAGCATTTTTTGCAAGTGACCCCGCCGCAGCGCGCTGCTATGATCTGGCGCTTCCATGCTGCGTTTTTAATCCTGTCAGCATTTTTCCTGCCCTTCAGAAGAGAAAGAGATCTTCATGACCCGTCCTCATATGCTTGTCATTGCCGCCGCCCTGGGTGTGGCGTTTTCGCAAACCGTCCTGGCTGCGCCGGCCGCCGCGCTGGCTGGCAATCCGCTGGCCACGGCCAGTGCGCTGCCGTTCCACTATCCAGCGTTCGACAAGATCAAGGACGAGCATTTCCTGCCGGCGTTTAACGAAGGCATGCGCGTGCAACTGAAGGAGATCGATGCCATCGCCAACAGCAAGGCAGCACCGAGCTTCGACAACACCATCGTCGCCATGGAAAAATCGGGCCAGCTGCTAACCCGCGTGCAGACCGTTTTCTACAATCTGCAAGGCGCCAACACCAACGACAAGCTGGATGCCATCGATAGCGAAATGTCGCCCAAGCTGGCCGCCCATTCGGACGCCATCTACCTGAACCCCAAACTGTGGGCGCGCGTAAAGTCGCTGTACGAAAAACGTGACGCGCTGAAGCTGGACGCCGAAGCCAAGCACCTGCTGGAGCGCTACCACACGGACTTCATCCGCGCCGGCGCCAACCTGTCGGTGGCCGATAAGGAAAAACTGAAAGCCGTCAACGGCACCATCGCCAAACTGCAAACCACGTTCACCCAGAACGTGCTGAAGGAAACCAATGCCTCCGGCTTGGTGGTGGACACGCGTGAAGAGCTGGCCGGCATGAGCGCCGCCGCGATTGACGCTGCCGCCGCTGCCGCCAAGACCAAGGGCCTGGACGGCAAATTCTTCGTCGCCGTGGTCAACACCTCGGGCCAGCCACCGCTGGCAGAACTCACCAACCGCGCTACCCGCGAGAAGCTGATGGCGCTGTCGCTGGCACGCGGCAGCCATGGCGGTGAATTCGACAACCGCGAGGTGGTGCTGAAGATCGCCAAGGCCCGCGCCGAGAAAGCCACGCTGCTGGGCTACGAAAACTTCGCCGCCTACTCGCTGGAAGACCAGACCGCGCACGACACCGCCTCCGTCAACAAGCTGCTGACCGAACTGGCCAAGCCGGCCGTCAGCAACGCGAAGAAAGAAGCGGCCGACCTGCAAGCCGTGGTCGATGCGGAAAAAGGCGGCTTCCAGATCGGCGCTGCCGACTGGGCCTTCTACACCGACAAGGTACGCGCACAGCGCTTCGCCTTCGACGAGAACCAGCTCAAGCCTTACTTTGAACTCGACAACGTGCTGACCAACGGCGTGTTCTACGCGGCGAACAAGCTGTATGGCCTGTCGTTCAAGGAACGCAAGGATCTGCCGGTGTACAACCCGGATGTGCGCGTGTTCGACGTGTTTGATGCGGACGGCAAGCAGCTGGCCATCTTCCTGGCCGATATGTACGCCCGCTCCAACAAGCAGGGGGGCGCCTGGATGAACGAGTACGTGTCGCAGTCGTCGCTGATGGGCACCCACTCGGTGGTAGCCAATCACCTCAACATTCCCAAGCCGCCAGCAGGCGAGCCGACGCTGCTGACCTACGATGAAGTAAAGACCGCCTTCCACGAATTCGGCCACGCGCTGCATGGCATGTTCTCCAACGTGAAGTACCCGCACTTCTCCGGCACCAGCGTGCCGCGCGACTTCGTGGAATATCCGTCGCAAGTCAACGAGATGTGGGCCGTGTGGCCTGAAGTGCTGGGCAACTACGCCAAGCATTACAAGACCGGCGCGCCGATGCCGAAGGAACTGCTGGACAAGGTGATCGCCTCGAAGAAATTCAACCAGGGCTTCATGACCACCGAATACCTGTCCGCATCGCTGCTGGACCAGCGCTGGCACCAGCTGACGCCAGCGCAGATCCCGACCGATGTGCTGGGCTTTGAAGCGCAGTCGCTGAAGGACATGGGCGTGGACTTCGCGCCGGTGCCGCCACGCTACCGCACCACCTATTTCTCGCACAGCTTCTCCGGCGGTTATTCGGCAGGCTACTACGCCTATCTGTGGTCCGAGAAACTGGATGCAGACACCGTGGAATGGTTCAAGGAAAACGGCGGCCTGCAGCGCAAGAACGGCGACTGGTTCCGTGCCAAGCTGCTGTCGCGCGGCGGTACCGATGACGCCATGAACCTGTTCCGCAACTTCCGCGGCCGCGATCCTGTGATCGAGCCGCTGCTGGAACGCCGTGGCCTGAAATAATATAAATAGTTTATAAGGATAAGTAATGAATCGCACCAACGTCATTATCGCCGCCAGCGTAGCGGCAGTTTTCAGCGTCGCCCACGCGGCGGAACCGGCCTCGCTGCTGCCGGCGTCGAACCCGTTCGCCAAGGCCAGCACCCTGCCGTTCGGCTATCCAGCCTTCGACAAGATCAAGAACGAAGACTACGCGCCGGCATTTGAAGAAGGCATGCGTCAGAACGCGGCGGAAATCGAGGCCATCGCCAACAACAAGAAGCCGGCCACGTTTGACAACACCATCGTGGCGATGGAAAAATCCGGCCAGTTGCTGAACCGCGTATCGACCGTGTTCTACAGCCTGTCCGGCGCCAACACCAACGACACGTTCAAGGCGCTGGAGCGCGACCTTTCGCCGAAGCTGGCTGCGCATAACGATGCGATCCGCCTGAACGGCAAGCTGTATGCGCGCATCAAGTCACTGTACGACAAGCGCGACAAGCTGCACCTGGATGCGGAATCCAAGTACCTGCTGGAGCGCTACCACACCGACTTCGTGCGTGCTGGCGCCAAGCTGTCGGATGCCGACAAGCAGAAGCTGAAAACCATGAACGCCGAACTGGCCAAGCTGCAAACCACCTTCACGCAAAACGTGCAGGAAGAGGCCAATGCATCGGCGCTGGTGGTCGATACGCGCGAAGAGCTGGCCGGCATGTCCGACAAGGCGATTGATGCCGCAGCGGCGACGGCCAAAGCCAAGGGCCAGGACGGCAAGTTCCTGATCCCGGTGGTGAACACCACCGGCCAGGCCAGCCTGTCCGTGCTGACCAACCGCGCCGTGCGTGAAAAACTGATGGCCTTGTCGCAGGCGCGCGGCAGCCACGGCGGCCCGTACGACAACACCCAGGTGGTGCTGGCTATGGTCAAGCTGCGCGCGGAAAAAGCCGCGCTGATGGGCTATCCGAACTTCGCCGCGTATGCGCTGGAAGACCAGACCGCGCACGATACCGAAGCCGTCAACAAGATCCTGGCCGAGCTGACCCGCCCTGCCGTCGCCAATGCCAAGAAGGAAGGCGCCGAGATCCAGCAGGCCATCGACAAAGCCCATGGCGGCTTCCAGCTGGCGTCCTACGACTGGTCGTTCTACAGCGACAAGGTCAAGGCCGAACGCTTCAACTTCGACCAGAACGAACTGCGTCCCTACTTCGAACTCAATAACGTGCTGACCAACGGCGTGTTCTTCGCCGCGAACAAGGTGTACGGCCTGTCGTTCAAGGAGCGCAAGGACCTGCCGGTGTACGACCCGGACGTGCGCGTGTTCGATGTGTTTGACGCCGATGGCAAGCAGCTGGCCATCTTCATCGCCGACATGTACGCGCGCTCCAACAAGCGTGGCGGCGCCTGGATGAATGCCTACGTCTCGCAATCCTCGCTGATGGGTACCCATCCGGTGGTGGCCAATCACCTCAACATTCCAAAACCGAATGCGGGCGAGCCGACGCTGCTGACCTACGATGAACTGCGCACCATGTTCCATGAATTCGGCCACGCGCTGCATGGCATGTTCTCCAACGTGAAGTACCCGCGCTTTGCCGGCACCCGCGTGCCGCGCGATTACGTCGAGTTCCCATCGCAGGTCAACGAGATGTGGTCGGTGTGGCCGGAAGTGCTGGCCAACTACGCCAAGCATTATCAGACCGGCGCGCCGATGCCGAAAGAGCTGCTGGACAAGGTGGTCGCGGCGAAGAAATTCAACGAAGGCTTCCGCACCACCGAGTACCTGGCCGCGTCCATCCTGGACCAGAAATGGCACCAGCTGGGCGTATCGCAGATCCCGACCGACGTGCTGGGCTTCGAGGCTGCCGCGTTGAAATCGGCCGGTGTTGATTACGCCCCGGTGCCGCCGCGCTACCGCACCACCTACTTCTCGCACACCTTCGCCGGTGGCTACTCGGCTGGCTATTACGGCTACGTGTGGGCTGAGAAGCTGGACGCCGATGCGGTGGAATGGTTCGTCGAAAACGGCGGCATGCAGCGCAAGAACGGCGACTACTTCCGCAAGATGCTGCTGTCCAAAGGCGGCACCATGGACGCCATGCAGATGTACCGCAACTTCCGCGGCCGCGACGCCAAGATCGAACCGCTGCTGGAACGCCGTGGTCTGACTGAGAAGTAATCCGCTGTGACCGGAGGCTGGCGTCAGCTAGTCTTCGGTTTCTCTATCGGGATACTCCGGCTGTGTGGCGGGAGCGACAGGTATGGGGTAGCGGTGCTTGCGGGCCCATGTCCGGATGTCAGGAATAACACCGGGCTGTTCGCCGGATGGACATTCATGCAGGCACAGCCAGGTTTTACGGTGCATGCCGATCACTGGTTTTGGGGTGTCTCCAAACCCCGCCCAGCCCATAAAGCGGCCGATAAAATTGCCACGCTCACCATAGGATGTAACGTCGATATAGGGACGTTGCGCGCGATGGAGTTGGGCGGTCCACTCACGGCAACCAAAGCCACCGACTAGCGGTGTGTATGTCACCAGCCGACCATAACGGCGGCGATCAACCTGGGTACAAGGTGCTGGAAGATAGTGCACTGATTCGGAGTCGGACTCCGCCCAGTCTGCAAAATAATATGGTTTGCCATGCAGATCATCACGATTGACCAGTGCCAGTAGCGCGTTTGGTCTGTGCATCCCCTGAAACCGGGATAGCAAGGGATGTTGGCTGATTACCCTACCTGTGCGGTCGAATTGAAGCACGACTATGGCGGTTCCTGAATTGAAGACTGTCGTCGGTGTCAGCAATTCATCGGACTCCAGGTAGTCATTCTCGTTGTGACTTCGCAGGACATCCGCATTTTCATGCGCCGCTTTCATCGCGATTTGTCGAAAATTTCTGGCTGTATCGACAAACAGCACATATCGTATTTTCCAGGTAGGGGATTTGTCAGGCGGTGTACTGGGAGGTACGGCTGTCGTGCATATGGGCAGCAGGCACAAGAGCGCAAAGAGGCCATATTTATTCATAAATCTTCGGCTCCCTGACGGTTATATGAAGGTGATTTGCGTGGATTTTTTCTTCCCCGCTTTGCTGTTCGTTGCTGTGGCGGGAGCCAGGCTGTAGCGCGATGTACCAGGGATCTAAAATTTGCCGAACCAATTTATGCTTGGCTAAAGATTCACGCATCTGCTGCATGAGACTGGGCTCATTCGCTTGAAGCTCCTTCTCCCAGGCGACGCGGGCGATATCGCTGGCTTGAGTCGCGCCTGGGTCTTTTTTATGTTGTCGAGCCATCGCCTTTTTTTCCTGATGCTGCTGATGTAGCGCCTTTTCCTTATCGCTCACATTGGGATTGTGCGATGGCCCCTTATCATTCAACCCAGCCCGATTAATTTTTACCTTTTGCTGAGTATTGGTCAGGAAATCCACGTCCAGCCCCAGACCTGCGCGATGCACGATGGAACCTAATGAGGGCCGCCAGCAAGAGGTAATGTGCAGCTCGGTGATGCCTGCTTTGCGGGCTACGCTGAACAGCGCCGCAAACGTAAGTGGATGCGTCCGTGGCAACACGTCGGAGAGAAAAGAGCACGAGGTGATGTTGTTATGGGGGTTTTCCTGCTTGATCAGGCTGACACACAGCATCCCGCCTTCGTCCATGAGCGGTATATCCAGCTTGCCGGCGCTTAATCCACGATAAATGCCGCATACGGCTTTACGGATCGCAGGTTCCATGTCGTCTGGTAACAGATCGTTTGCTTCTGCTTCAGTGTATCGATGTGAAATGGCCATCCAGATATCGCCGGTTAGCAAGGCTTCATAACGGTCGACTGGCGGCGAACCGGGCTGGTTGGGCGCTTGTGTTTGCGCTTCACCGACAACCGGTTTAGCGTTGTGCGTTTTACCTGTTTTCTCGGTAATATTTACCAGCACATCGTGTTCTTTGACGTCCACAGCGTAGACAGGTGTACGGCGATGAGCCGGATGCACATCGCTGTTGAGATACAGCGCAACGCTGCTGCCAGCGCTGACAATCACGCTGATCTTGCGACTGGCTTTATTGAGTCTCCGCGGTTTGTCTGGAGACAGGACTGTGCCGTCAACAATCACCGTATAAGGCAACTCCAGGTCAGGATTGGTTGCGCTGGTATCGAACTGATAGCAGACGGTACGTTTTGCGCAGACGGGGACGATGGTCGTTGTAGCGTCGGCGGCGAGCTGGCAGGCGTGGGGCTGGTCACTCATCATAACTCTCCGTTTCCCAGTACAGCTTGACGGTGTCCGGATGGCTGCTGGTGACGCGCTGGGTATTGCCGTCCTGGCCGGTCTTGCCGCGAATGACGCTGCCGTCGGCAAGTTCGATGCGATAGGGGCGGCCGGAAACGGGCTGGCCGGTCCGTTCATCGACTGCACGGAAGGCGCCGCTGTACTGGCCTTGCTGGCCGCCGGTGACAGCGCCCTGCGCTTCACCCTGGCGGTCGTTGCACTGGCCATCATCGCTACCGCCATCGTCCACCACCATCTGCTGCTGGGTGGCGATGAGTTTGGCGCCGCACGCGGTTTTCATGCCGTCCAGTGCGGTGCCGCGGCCGGCGTAGGTGTGGCGGGCCAGGCCTTCGCTGATCGGATAGTTGCCTTTGCATTGGGGGCAGAACGTCATGTGGCCGATGTGCGCCACGGCGCGGCCGTTGGTGGTGACCAGTTCGTTGCCTTCGAGGACGGTGCCGCCGTGTGAAGTCGGGTCGCCTTTGCAGATGACTGCACGCAGCATTTCCTTCTCCCAGGGAAACAAAAACTCACTGTAGGTGGGCCGCTGCACGCTCATGTTGATCTGGCGCAGGCTGGAGCGTCGCATTTCGCTATCTTTGCGAGTAAGATCAACACTGGCGTTTTAACCAACAAAAGGTGACTTATGGACAGCAACCTCAAAGCATCGCTGAAATCCCTGCACGAACGCCTGGCACAGGCCGGGCCGGTGGATGAAGAGTTGCTGGAGCTGCTCAGGCAGCTCAACGGCGATATCGGCAGCTTGCTGGAACGCGGCAAGGACGAACCGGGCGAGACCACCACCTATGGTCTGGCGGAACGCACGCAGGAGCTGTCGGCCAAGTTCGCGGTCAAGCACCCGCAGCTGGAACCGGCGCTGCGCGAACTGGGAACCATCCTGTCGAATATGGGGATTTGAAAATAAGAAACCCGGGGAAGCCAGGTCCCCGGGTGGCCAGCGTTACTCAAACACCGGCATCTGCCAGCAGGAGTGTCCTGCCGCTACTCTGTTATAGCAAAGTTCCGGTCCAAATCAATGTGAGACTGACATCATTTCACTCAAGTGATTGAAAAGTAACAGAATTTTTTAAGTACCCGTGAGCGGAGCGGGGGCATTTCCGGTACAATACCGCCCCATGAATCCCCCTACCAATTTATTTGCGGCCGTCCCGAAACGGTCTGCACGCGCTGCCACTGCGCCTTTCCTGCCGATGTCCCGTGAAGAGATGGACGTGCTCGGCTGGGACGAGTGCGACGTCATTCTGGTGACGGGCGACGCCTACATCGACCACCCAAGCTTCGGCATGGCGCTGGTCGGTCGCCTGCTGGAAGCGAACGGCTACCGCGTGGGCATCATTGCCCAGCCGGACTGGCAGTCGGCGGATGCGTTCCGCACGCTCGGCAAGCCACGCCTGTACTACGGCGTCACGGCCGGCAATATGGACTCAATGGTCAACCGCTACACGGCGGACCGCAAGCCACGCTCGGATGATGCGTACACGCCCAACGGCGAGCCGAACAAGCGTCCGGACCGTGCCGTCACCGTCTACGCGCAGCGCTGCCGTGAAGCCTATCCGGGGATACCCGTGGTGATCGGCTCGATTGAAGCCTCGCTGCGCCGTATCGCCCACTACGACTACTGGTCGGACAAGGTGCGCCGCTCGGTGCTGTTCGAGTCCAAGGCCGACATGCTGATCTTCGGTAACGCCGAACGTGCGCTGGTCGACCTGACCAAGCGCATTGCCGATGGCGAGAACATCAAGACCATCCGCGACCTGCGCGGCACCGCGTTCCTGGTGCCGTCGGGCTGGATGCCGGGCGAAGAATGGGGCGTGCACAACAGCACCCGCGTGGATACGCCAGGCAAGGTCGACAAGCACATCGATCCTTATCTGATGGTCGACCAGAATTCGCCGACGTGCGCGACCGACAACAAGCCGGCGGAAGAAGTGAATCCGGCCATGGTCGAGCCGACCAAGGCCGCCGCGCCGCCACCGCCACCACCGGCCGAGGTGTTCAAGCCCATCCGCATCATGAGCCGCGAAGAACGCCGCGCCATGGAGCTGGAAAAACACCACAAGACCGTGGTGCGCCTGCCGTCGTTTGAAACCGTGAGCAGCGATGCGGTGATGTACGCGCACGCCTCGCGTGTATTCCACCTGGAGTCGAACCCGGGCAATGCGCGCGCGCTGGTGCAAGGCCATGGCGACCGTGACGTTTGGATGAACCCGCCACCGCTGCCGCTGCAGATGGACGAGATGGACAATGTCTACGACATGGCCTACGCACGCGGCCCGCACCCGAGCTATGGCAATGCCAATATCCCGGCGTGGGAAATGATACGCTTCTCGGTCAACATCATGCGCGGCTGCTTTGGCGGCTGCACCTTCTGCTCGATTACCGAACACGAAGGCCGCATCATCCAGAGCCGTTCCGAGCCGTCGATCCTGCGCGAGATCGAGCACATCCGCGACAAGACCAAGGGCTTCACCGGCATCATTTCCGACCTCGGCGGTCCGACCGCGAATATGTACCGCCTGTCCTGCAAGGACAAGGAAATTGAAACCACCTGCCGCCGCCTGTCGTGCGTGTACCCGTCGATCTGCGTGAACCTGGGCACCAACCACAATCCGCTGATCAAGCTGTACCGCCGCGCGCGCGAAATCCCGGGCGTGAAGAAGATCCTGATCCAGTCGGGTCTGCGTTACGACCTGGCCGTGCGTTCGCCGGAATACGTCAAGGAACTGGTGACCCACCACGTCGGCGGCCTGCTGAAAATCGCGCCGGAGCACACCGAAAGCAATGTGCTGAGCAAGATGATGAAGCCGGGCATCGGCGCCTACGACGAGTTCAAGGCCCTGTTCGAGAAGTATTCGCTGGAAGCGGGCAAGAAGCAGTACCTGATTCCTTACTTCATCGCGGCCCACCCGGGCGCCACCGACGAGGACATGCTGAACCTGGCGCTGTGGCTCAAGAAGAACAACTTCCGCCTGGACCAGGTGCAGACCTTCATGCCGACGCCGATGGCCATGGCCAGCGCCATGTATCACTCGCGCCGCAATCCGCTGCACAAGGTGACCGAAGACTCGGAAGAAGTGTTCACGCCGCGTTCGCTGAAACAGCGTCAGGCGCACAAGGCTTTCCTGCGCTACTACGATCCGAAGAACTGGCCTATTCTGCGTGATGCCCTGCGCAATATGGGCCGTGGCGACCTGATCGGTACTGGCGAGCGCCACCTGATCCCGCCATACACGGCGGGTGAAGAAAACTTCAAGGCCTCGCAAGGCAAGCGCGCGATGCCGATGCTGGCGCCTGGCAGCGACAAGCGCGGCGCCCGCGGTGCGCCGACGGTGGGCCGTGGCGGCAAGCCGAACGCCCTGACCGGTTCGCTGACCGCACGTGCCACGGTTGAAACCAAGGCCAAACCGTCGATCCTGGATACCATCAAGATCAAGAAACCGGCCGCTGCCGCACCCGCCAAGGGCGGCCGCGCTGCGCCACCGCCGCGCGGCCGCAAGTAGTCCGGCCGGCAGCCGAGCCCCACCGGCCTGAATGCGACCATGAGCGCATTCGGGCCGGTGGGGCTTTTTTTTCGTACAATTCCCAAAAGAAATGTTGTTAAATTACCCTAACGGTGTAATTACGTGGATAATTCACTCCTGCTTGTGCGATGCGTGGCCGTCATTGCGGGCTACACTGCTTGCACCGCAGACCTTATTCTGTGAACTGGAAGATCATGAAAAACTTTAAATTCTCCTCCCTGCTGCTGGCGCCGCTGTTTGCCGTGCTGGCGGCATGCGGCGGCGGTGGCGGCGGCAGCAACAACACGCCAACCACCCCGACCACGCCGACGCTCAAAAGTATTGCGGTGACTGTTCCGGTCAGCACCATTCCCATCGGCTCCAGCCAGCAGCTGACTGCGGTCGGGACGTATTCAGACGGCAGCTTTAAAACGCTGACCTCGACCACGGGCCTGGTCTGGACCACCAAGAGCGGTGGCACCAGCGTGGCGCAGGTGTTTAGCAATGGCAAGGTGACCGGCATGGGCGTGGGCACGGAAACCATCAACGCCACGCAGGAAAATGTGGTGGGCACGATTTCGCTGACCATTACCTCGCCCTGGACCGCCGTCGCTACCGGGGGCTACCAGACCATCGCCCGCAAGGCGGACGGCAATCTGTATGCCTGGGGCCAGAACATTCAGGGCCAGCTGGGTGACAGCAGCACCGCCAACCGCAACGCACCGGTGCAGGTCAACGCTGGCGCTGGCACCACCACGTGGCGCATGGTGGCGGTGGGCGACCAGTTTGCAGTGGGCATCCGTACCGCCGCAACCAGCGGCACCGGGACTAGCACCGGCGGTACGCTGTGGGCCTGGGGCTATAACCAGAATGGCCAGCTCGGCGATGGCACCCAGACCAACCGCTCGGTGCCGGTACAGATCGGCAAAGACTCTGACTGGACCTATGTGTCGGCCGGCAAGGGCCACGTGCTGGCGCTCAAGGGCGCCACAAATACGCTGTATTCCTGGGGCCGTAATGATACGGGCCAGATGGGCGATGGCACGCTGATCGGCAAGCTGGTGCCCACCAAGATCGGCACCGCGAGCTGGCTGACGGTGAGCGCTGGCGCGACGCACTCCATCGGCCTGCAAAAAGACGGCACGCTGTGGACCTGGGGCGGCAACTCCGATGGCCAGCTGGGCAATGCGACCTCGGGCAGCACGGCCATCCAGGCGCCGACCAAGATCGGCAACCTGACCTTTACCTCGGTGTCGGCTGGCGCCGCGCACTCGATGGCGATTGGCGCCAACGGCAGCCTGTTCGCGTGGGGCCAGGGCAGCTTCGGCCAGCTGGGCAACAACGGCGTGGCCAACCTGACGTCGCCAACCCAGATCGGCACCGACACCAACTGGTCGGTGGTGGCGGCAGGCGCCATCCACACCATGGCGGTACGCACTGACGGCACGCTGTGGGGCTGGGGCTCGAATATCGAAGGCCAGCTGGGTGACGGCAACGGCGATGAAGTGTCGCCGGTCCAGATCGGCACCGGCGCCAACTGGGTCACGGTCAGCGTCGGCACCGGCCACAGCTTCGGCCTGAAAGCGGACAACACCCTGTGGGGCTGGGGCCGCAACCAGGAAGGCCAGCTGGGTAATGGCAAAAACGTGCTGTCGCCAGTGCCGGTGAATATCCCGAACTGAGCCTGAGCGGCTAGACAACAACGGACGGCAGGCAGCAGCCTGGCCGTCCGTTGCTTTTTGTACTGTCCGGTTGGCAGACGCGCTACACTAGGATCATGGCCTTCCGCTTCCATGTCATTGCCAAACTCTGCACCGCTGCCGCCTTGCTGCTGGCTGCCATGCCGGGCATGGCGCTGGAAAAAATCACCTTGCAGCTCAAGCATGTGCACCAGTTCCAGTTTGCCGGCTACTATGCCGCAGTGGAGCAGGGTTACTACAAGGAAGCCGGACTGGAGGTGCAGATCCGCGAGGGCAGCGACGGCAACGAGCCGGAGCGCGACGTCATTGCCGGCAAGGCCGAATACGGTGTCGGCAGCAGCAGCCTGCTGCTGGCGCGGCTGGCCGGCAAGCCGGTGGTGGTGCTGGGCGTGGTGTTCCAGCATTCGCCGTATGCGCTGGCGATGCGCCAGAGCGGCGGCGATCCAGATATCCGCCGCCTCATCGGCAAGCGCGTGATGATCGGTTCCCTGACCGATGAGCTGGGCAATGCGGATGAACTGCTGGCCTACCTCATCAAAGAAGGTATCCCGCCGAACAAATTCCAGCGCGTCGAGCACAGCTTCAATCCCGAAGACCTGATCAGCGGCAAGGTCGATGCCATGACGGTCTACACCACCAACGAGCCGGACACCTTCGACCGCCTCGGCTTCCCGTATGATATTTACAGCCCGCGCGCGGTGGGCATCGACTTTTATGGCGATAACCTGTTCACGAGCGAGCAGGAGATTGCCAACCATCCGGCGCGCGTGGCCGCCTTCCGCGCCGCCAGCATGCGCGGCTGGCAGTGGGCCATGAGCCATCATGAGGATACCGCCGACCTCATCCTCAACAAGTACTCGCGCCGCAGCGACCGCCAGCATCTGCTGTACGAAGCGCGCCAGATGGTGCCGCTGGTGCAGCCGGTGCTGGTGGAAATCGGCTACATGAACCCGGACCGCTGGCACCATATTGCCGATGTCTACGCGGGCCTGCACATGCTGCCCAAGAACGCCAATTTCGACGGCTTTATGTACCAGATCGACAGTACCCGTCCCAGCCTGCTGTGGCTGTACCGCGTGCTGGGCGTGGCGGCCTTGCTGCTGGTGCTGGGCGCGGCCGTGCATTTCAGCCAGCTCGCGCGCGAGCGCAAGCGGGCGCTGGAGATCATCCGCAAGGGCGAGCAGCGCTTCCGCACCATGTTTGAAGCCTCGCCGCTCGGCATCGCGCTGATTGATTCGATCAGCTATGAGTACCGCGACATCAACGCGCGCTACCAGGAAATCCTCGGCCGTTCGCAGCATGAGCTGCGCGCACTGCGCTGGCTCGAGGTCGGCCACCCGGATGACGTGGTGCAGATCAAGGCGCAGATGGCCTTGCTGATCACGCAGCAGATCAGCAGCTTCAAGGCGCTGAGCCGGCTGTTCCGGCCCGATGGCAGCGTGGCGTGGATCGATGTCTCGGTGAATGCCATCGACACCGAAAGCGGCGGCCATCTGCACCATCTGTGCATGATCGAGGACGTCACGGCCAAGAAGCAGAGCGAGCAGCTGATCTGGCAGCAGGCCAATTTCGACACGCTGACCCATCTGCCGAACCGACGCATGTTCCTCGACCGCCTCGCGCACGACATGCTCAAGAGCCAGCGCGACAAGCTGCGCATTGCCATCCTGTTCATCGACCTCGACCACTTCAAGGAAGTCAACGACACGCTGGGCCACCAGCAGGGCGATGTGCTGCTGGTCGATGCGGCGCGCCGCATCAGCGCCTGCGTGCGCAAGTCGGACACGGTGGCGCGGCTCGGCGGCGACGAGTTCACCGTGATCCTGAATGAGCTCAACGAGTCGGACAACGTGGAGCGCATCGCCCAGGACATCCTCGACAGCCTGCTGCAACCGTTCGAGCTGGGCGCGGAGCAGGCGTTCGTGTCAGCCTCGATCGGCATTACCCTGTATCCCGACGATGCGCTGGACATCGACAGCCTGCTCAAGCACGCCGACCAGGCCATGTACGCGGCCAAGGGCGCGGGCCGCAACCGCTACAGCTATTTCACGCCGACCCTGCAGGTGGCGGCGCTGAACCGCATGCGCCTGACCAATGACTTGCGCGGCGCGCTGAAAGGCGAGCAGTTCGAGCTGTACTTCCAGCCCATCGTGCACCTCGAAAGCGGCGCCATCCACAAAGCCGAGGCGCTGATACGCTGGAACCATCCGCAGCGCGGCGTGGTGAGTCCGCTGGAGTTCATCCCGCTGGCCGAAGCCAGCGGCCTGATTATCGACATTGGCGCCTGGGTGTTCCGCGAATCGGCGCGCTGGGTGCAGCACTGGCGCCAGCAGTTTTATGCGGATTTCCAGGTCAGCCTGAACCAGTCGCCGCTGGAGTTCCAGCGCGAGGGCGAGTCCTACGAGTGCTGGGTCAGCCATTTGCAGGCGCTGGCGCTGCCCGGCCAGTCGCTGGTGGTGGAGATTACCGAGGGCCTGCTGCTGGACGCCAGCAACACCGTCAGCACCCGCCTGCTGCAACTGCGCGACGCCGGCATCCAGGTGGCGCTGGATGATTTCGGTACCGGCTATTCCTCGCTGTCCTATCTGAAGAAGTTCGACATCGATTACCTCAAAATCGACCGCTCCTTCACGCGCAACCTGGCGCCCGATTCCAGCGACATGGCGCTGTCGGAAGCGATCATCGTCATGGCCCACAAGCTGGACCTGAAAGTGATTGCGGAAGGCGTGGAAACGCCGGAACAGCGCGACCTGCTGGCCGCCGCCGGCTGCGACTATGGCCAGGGTTATCTGTTTGCCAAGCCGATGCCCGCCACCCAGTTCGACACCTTCCTGCGCGCCGCTGCCGCCGCCTCGGTGGAACAGCGATAATAGCTATCCCATCTGCGAGCGTGATAGTTAATGCCAATTGAAACTATTGAAACAATCAATTTTGCAAATAGGGTAAAAGCGCTTAAACTGGCGTCTCAATGATTCACAACCCAACGAGGAAACCACAATGTCCCTGATCAATACCCAAATCAAACCATTCAAGGCAACCGCATACCACGCAGGCAAATTCATCGACCTGAGCGAAGAGTCCCTGAAAGGCAAGTGGTCCGTTCTGATGTTCTACCCAGCCGACTTCACCTTCGTGTGCCCAACCGAACTGGAAGACCTGGCCGAGCAACAACCTGAATTCGCCAAACTGGGCGTGGACGTGTACGGCGTGTCGACCGACACCCACTTCGCGCACAAAGCATGGCACGACACCTCGGACGCGATCAAGAAAGTGAACTACCCACTGATCGGCGACCCAACCGGCACCCTGTCGCGTAACTTCCAAGTGATGATCGAAGAAGAAGGCCTGGCACTGCGCGGCACCTTCGTCATCAATCCAGACGGCTTCATCAAAGTGCTGGAAGTGCATGACAACGGCATTGGCCGCGACGCCAGCGAACTGCTGCGCAAAGTAAAAGCCGCTAAATACGTTGCCGAGCACCCAGGCCAGGTATGCCCAGCAAAATGGACCGAAGGCGCAGCTACCCTGACCCCATCGCTGGACCTGGTTGGCAAGATCTAAGGTCTTGAACAACACAGCAGCAAACAAGTAGTTACCGCGATGCCGGACCGGGCGTCCGGCCCGGCATCCGCCTAAATATTTGTAAAGGAAGAAATCATGTTAGACGCTACCCTCAAAACCCAGCTGAAAGCCTACCTGGAAAAAGTGGTCCACCCACTCGAGCTGGTCGCTTCTCTCGATGACAGCGCCAAAGCCCGCGAGATGAAAGAACTGCTCCTCGAAATCGCCGAGTTGAGCGACAAGATCTCGCTGGTCGAGCGTACTGAAGCTGGCGTGCGTACCCCGTCGTTCAGCATCAACCGTGCAGGCACCGGGATCGGCGTGCGGTTTGCCGCCATCCCAATGGGCCACGAATTCACTTCGCTGGTGCTGGCGCTGCTGCAAGTGGGCGGCCACACCATCAAATTTGACGAAGCCGTGATCGAGCAGATCCGCAACCTGGATGGCGATTACGAATTCGAAACCTTCATGTCGCTGACCTGCCATAACTGCCCGGACGTGGTGCAGGCGCTCAACGCCATGTCGGTGATTAACCCACGCATCAAGGTCACCACGATTGACGGCGGCCTGTTCACCCAGGAAGTCGAAGACCGCCAGATCCTGGCCGTGCCGATGATGTTCCTGAATGGCCAGCATTTCGGCCAGGGCCGCACCTCGGTCGAGGAAATCCTCGCCAAGCTGGACACCAATGCCAGCGTGCGTGCGGCTGCTGAACTGAGCAAGAAAGATGTGTTCGACGTACTCATCGTTGGCGGTGGCCCTGCCGGCGCCGCTGCGGCGATCTACGCTGCCCGCAAAGGCATCCGAACCGGTGTGCTGGCCGAGCGTTTCGGCGGCCAGGTGCTGGATACCCTGGCGATTGAAAACTTCATCTCGGTCAAGGAAACCGAAGGGCCGAAGTTTGCCATCGCACTGGAACAGCACGTCAAGGAATACGACGTTGACATCATGAACACCCAGCGCGCCAGCAAGCTGGTCAAGGTTGGCAAACGGATTGAAGTGCAGACCGAATCGGGCGCAGTGCTCAAAGCCAAGTCGGTGATTCTGGCGACCGGTGCACGCTGGCGCGAAATCAACGTGCCGGGCGAGAAGGAATACCGCAACCACGGCGTGGCTTACTGCCCGCATTGCGATGGTCCGCTGTTCAAGGGCAAGCGCGTGTCGGTGATCGGCGGCGGCAACTCCGGCGTGGAAGCCGCGATTGACCTGGCTGGCCTGGTCAGTCACGTGACCCTGATCGAGTTCGGCGCCGAACTGCGTGCCGATGCGGTACTGCAGCGCAAACTGCGCAGCCTGCCGAACGTGAAGGTGATTACTTCGGCGCAAACCACCGAGATCCATGGCGACGGCAAAAAGGTCAACGCGCTGAGCTACACCGACCGCAACACCAACGAGTCGCACAAGGTGGAGCTGGAAGGCGTGTTCGTGCAGATCGGTCTGGTGCCAAACACCGAGTGGCTGAAGGACACCATCACGCTGTCGCGTCACGGTGAGATTGAAGTCGATGCCCGTGGCCAGACCTCGCTGCCAGGCGTGTTTGCCGCAGGTGACGTCACCACCGTGCCGTACAAGCAAATCATCATCGCCACCGGCGAAGGCGCCAAGGCAGCACTGTCCGCCTTTGACCACCTGATCCGTTCGGACGATGACGAAGTCGTGGAAGAATCGGCTGACAAGCACGCAATGACGGCTTAATTAGTTGGTCGTCTGATCCCAGGCCCGGAAGTTGGAAACAACTTCCGGGCTTTTTATTTCGGAATTTCAGAAATATCCGACATATTTAAGCTATTCAAGGAGAATTTCGGTAAATCAGAAATTCCTCTCTTATACTGATTGAAGAATTTAAATTTCTGAAAGTCCGAAATGAATGACTCGACTGGCACCAAGCCTTCCTCAGTTCAAATCGTGCGTCACACTGCAGATCTCGGACAGCAAATACGGGCACATCGAAAACAGCAGGGGTTGAGAATCGATGACGCTGCGGCATTGAACAATGTCTCTGTGGACCTGCTGTCACGCCTTGAAAATGGCGCAGGCGGTGTACGCACCGACAAGCTATTTGCGGTGCTGGATGGGCTTGGACTAGCACTGGTCATTGCGCCCAAAGACCATGACTTCCTCAAACACTTGCCCCGGGATGCCGCATGAACGGGACCGCCCACCGGCTATGTTTGTGGCTGGAAAATCGTCTGGTTGCAGACATTGAATATGTTCCGACTGAGGAAAAGTGGTCACTGCGCTATGCCGAGGACTGGTGCGCCGATCCGGATGCATTTCCACTCTCGCCAGCCACGCCCCTGGATCAGCACATACCCTCTGCCACGGTGCGGCGTTTCATTGAGAACCTGCTGCCGGAAGGCCATGCGCTGGATATCGTGGCATCGAGCCAGGGTATCGCAAAAAGCAATGTGTTTGGACTGATCCGGGCGTTGGGATCGGAAACCACTGGTGCTTTCCGGTTTTTGCCGCAAGGCGTGGACGGCACAGTGGAGCAGCAAGCTGGCGCGCTACGTGAAATTTCGGTGGCAGAACTTGACCAGCGGATTGCTGGCCGCGACAAGCGTCCATTGATTGAATGGGACGGCAAGGTACGCATGTCGGTTGCCGGTTATCAGGACAAATTGCTGGTCTATTTTGACGGCAAACCCGAGGACGGCGCCCGCATGTTCCTGCCGGATTTTCCACTCGCTTCCACGCACATACTGAAACCGCAGCCCACCGAAGCGCGCTTGCCGCATATGGTAGCCAACGAACATTTCTGCATGACCCTAGCCCAGGCAATGGGCCTGCCAGTTGCGGAGGTGGCGATACTGCGTACGCCGAGGCCGGTACTGGCGGTGCGCCGATTTGATCGTACCGCCTTGCCTGGCGCACGGTGGCGGGTAGCACGCAAGCACATCATTGATGCTTGCCAGGCGGCCGACATGCCCGTCAGTTATAAATACGAGCGCAACATCGGCAGTGTCGGGGAGGCAGCGCGTTATCGGGATGGCGTTGGCTTGCCGGTGTTATTTAGTCTCCTTCAATTTTCCAACCGTAAAGCGCTCGACAAGCTGGCGATGTTGCGCTGGGCCTTGTTCCAGCTGATGATCGGCAACAGCGACGCGCACGGCAAAAATTTTTCCTTCTTCGTCCATGCCGCCGGCTTGCAAGCCGCGCCTTGGTATGACCTGGTGAGCGCCGTGCAATATCCGCAGTTCTCGCATGAGCTGGCGATGGCGTTTGGTGACGCGTTCAAGCTGGATCAGATCAAGGCATTTGCCCTGGCTGAGTTTGCCCAGCGCTGCGGTATTGACCGGCAACTGCTGGTGCGTGAATGCCGGCGATTACGTGATGGTGTGCAAAAACATGCGCTACAACTGGCGCAAACCGGTCCTTATGAAGATGGCGAGCGCGAACTGGTTGCGGCGATTGCTGCATACGCTATCGCACAGGCAGAGCAGTTGTGCGGTAGCGCGGTGGACGCCAGGCAGATCACTGGCGAGATGCTGTAAAGCTCAGGCGCTCAGGTCGTGGCTGGCTTGACGGGTACGCAGTGCGATGGCGTTGCGGTGGCGCGCGCGCAGGCGCGGGTCGGTAATCAAGCGGCCCAGCGTTTCGCCTATCACCATCACTACGCCCAGCAGCGGCAACACCAGCATCAGGCCGGCGACGCCAGCGACCGAACCGCCAATAAAAATCATCAGCACCGTAATCAGGGGATGGATGTGCAGGCTGCGGCCCAGCGTGAGTGGCATGAATACAAAGTCATCCAGCAGGCGTACCAGGATGAACACGCAGATCGCCAGGTAGGCCACCGATGGATCGTTGGGCGCATCGGTGGAGGCGACCATCACCACCAGCACGCAGCCGACGATGGAGCCCACATACGGCACCCACGCCAGCACCGCTGCAATCAGGCCCAGCACCAGCGGCGAGGACACGCCTATCGCCCACAGGCCAAACGCCAGCACCGCCGTATCGAGTATGGTCAGCCGTATCAGGCCCTGGAAGTAGCGGTGTGCGGTCTGGTCCACCTCGTGCAGCAGGCACAGCGTCCGTTCAAAGAAGGCATTCGGCACTGCGCGCGCCAAAAATTTTTTAAAGCGCAGGCCATCGCGCAAAAAGAAAAAGGTCAGGAACGGCGCCAGCAGCAGCGAGGGCAGCCAGCCTGCGGCCGAGACCAGGATGTCGGTCAGGTGCGACTGGATGAAGTCGCCCGTGAAGGCGCTCATGCGCTGGTTGACGGTTTCCGCCAACTGCACTTGCCGCAATATCGGGAACTGCTGCTCCAGCGCCATCATCGTGTGGCGCACGAAGTCCAGACCGCCCTGCAGATAGATGCCCAGCATGTCCTGCCATGAGGTCGATGGCGTGGACTTCCAGAAGACGGCCGCCAGGATGGCCAGCGCTACCAGCAAGGTGAACACAGTGCCCACCAGCATAGTGGCCGCATTCTGGCTGAACCCCATGCGGATCAAGCGCTGCATGGGCGGCTGCAGGATGTAGTACAGCACGATGCCCAGCAAAAATGGAATCGCCAGGAACAGCATCTGCTGCAGCAAAAACAGCAGCACGCAGGTGGCGGCGATGATGCCGCTCCATACCACCGGGCCGCCGCGCTTCTGGGTCGGCAGCAGGTTCATAGCGCCTCGACTTGCGGCTGGCCGCCCATCCAGTCACGCAGGCGGCGGCCGATGTGGCGTGCCAGGGCCAGCGAAATCTTGTAGCCGATCACGGGATCGGTTTCCATCAGGCCCATGAAGTCGGCACGGAAGAACACCGCCAGTTCGCAGTTGTCCAGCGCGCGCGTCTGCGCGTTGCGTGGCGAGTTGTCCAGCAAGGCCAGGTCGCCAAAGAAGGAACCGGCCGACAGTTCGGCCACCACCTCACGCCCGGCACCCAACTGGCGGCTGATGATGACGCGGCCCGACATCACCAGATACAGCGCCTGTCCCTCTTCGCCTTCGTCAAAGATGATTTCATCGGCCAGGTAGCGGCGCTCGTGCATGAGGCCATCAACGATTTTCAGTTCGAGCGGCGTCAGCGACGAGAACAGGGCTGATGCTTTCAAACGCAGCAGGCGTGGCGACAGCTCGGGCGATTTGAGGAAACCGAAAATCAAGGGAACTCCAGGGTGGGGATAAGGGGGATCCCCGTTATTGTCGCCGGTTTTCCCCTGTTGCTGCGTGTTTGTTGTTAAGAAATCACAGCTGTACTGTGCCTTGCAGCGGTAGTGCCGGTTCCAGGTGACTGGTCAGCACGATGCACTGGCGTTGCAGGCGCTCCCGTGTGGATAGCTGCTGGCGCAGGTAGGCGACCGCATCCACATCGAGGCCATTGAAGGGTTCGTCGATGAGCAGCAGTTTGACGGGCAGTGACAGCGCCAGCGACAGCTGCATTTTCTTGTGCTGGCCCAGCGACAGCGTGGTGACGGGCTGGTCCAGCGTCGGCAGCAAATGGAAGGCGGCCAGCTGGGCGTTGAGCTGTTCGGCATCGGTGCCGGGATACAGCGAAACGTGCATGTCGAGGATTTCGCGGACGGTCAGCCATGGCAGTTGTGGCGTGTCGCCACCGCAGTAGTAGCAGTGCAGACGGTAGGCCAGCGGCTGGGCGTGGATTTCGATATCGTCGATCCAGATCTTGCCCGTGTGCGGCGCGAGTACGCCGCACGCCAGCTTCAGCAGCGAGGTCTTGCCGGCGCCATTCTCGCCACGCAGCCAGGTGATGCCGGCGCCCAGCCGCAGGTTGAACTGGCGGAACAGCGGGTGGCTGGCGTATTCAAAGTTGAGCTGCTCGATTCTTAATTCCATAGTTCGCTTCCAATGGCGGTCAGGATGACGATGGCGCCGATGACCAGGCCGACGCGGCCGCGCGTGCTCAGACGGCGCAGCGAAATGAGGGCGATTTGTGCGATGCCTGCGCAACAGATCCATACGCTTGCCACGGTGTGGCTGTAACCTGGTGCGCTGCGGCCCAGCGTGAGCGCGGCAAACCACAGCAGCACGCACACACCCGGAAGCAGCGTGAACAGCATGGCCAGCCGGTACAGGTGTGCCGCAGGCACAGGCCAGCTGGCAGCGACAGGGCGCAGCAGCGTGATTTGTTCGCTCACGGCCTTGTCGCCACGGTCAGTCAGCAGCATGGTCATCATGGCGGCGCTGATGCCCCAGACGATGGGCGGGATCAGAGGCGGATGCCACAGCCACACGGCGATGCTGCCCAGCGCACCGGTGAGCAGCAAGGTCTGCTGGATGCCAACCACGTTTTCCGCGCGCCAGAACGGCAGCCAGAACAGTTGGCGCCAGTAATACGACAGCTTGGCCGCACCGCCGAAGACGCCGCGCCGCGCACTGCGGCGCACGGATGGTGCGGAGCGATAGGCCGTCGGTGCCGGGCGGCTGCGGCCGGGCTTGCGCGCGGCGGGTGGCCGGGCGCGGTGCATGAGAATCAGTGTGGCCAGCAGCCAGCCCAGCAACAGCGAGACGACGGTCAGCATGATGGCCTGCGGTGCGACGGGACGCAGCCAGTCCGGCCACTGGTACAGCCAGATGGCAGCAGAGATGGCATAAGCACCGCTGAGCGGACCAACGATCATGCCGGCCACAGCGGCATCGGCCTGCCAGCGGTGGCGGGCCGTGATGGGCAGCGGCCGGCTCCACGCGATCACGGCGGCGGGATGCAGGCGCTTGCGCAGCAGCCACACGGGCGCGGCGATGAACAAGGTCTGGCCGACGAACAATCCCAGCGCTTGCGGCCACGGCTGGGTGGCGGCAAACAAACCGGGCAAGGCAATCACCGCGATCAAACCCAGCAGCACCTGGGCAAAGATCAGCAAGATGTATTCGAGGGAACTTTTAAGGCTGGCGGCAAATTGCAGCAGGGCATGCCTGGCCAAGCGGAGACGAAAGCGCGGGTAGGAGGTTTTCATTGCACGCCAGCATACCTGTTATTGCTGAAGCGGAAATGAAAAAGGCCCGATGCGAACATCGGGCCTTCTTCTGAATATTGGCGGAGCGGACGGGGCTCGAACCCGCGACCCCCGGCGTGACAGGCCGGTATTCTAACCAACTGAACTACCGCTCCAATTCGTTTTTCAAGTTTTACTGGTGGGTGCTGAGAGGCTCGAACTCCCGACCTACGCCTTGTAAGGGCGCCGCTCTACCAACTGAGCTAAGCACCCAGTAAACTTGTCAGCGTTGTTTCATTTAACTGCTACAACTGCTGAACGAGGCCGTATTCTACAGGGCACCGAAACGATTTCGCAAGGGGTTTTGAAAATTATTTAGAAAATTGTTTTGCGGCCTCGTGCAGCGATGTCAATATTGCTTCATGAATCCTACCCTTGATCCCTTGTACCAGCGCGTGAGCGCGCGGCTGATACCGTTCCTGTTCCTGTGCTTCGTGGCCGCTTATCTGGACCGCGTCAACGTCGGCTTCGCCAAACTGCAGATGCAGGCCGACCTGCAATTCAGTGACGCCGTGTACGGTGTCGGCGCCGGGATTTTCTTCATCGGCTATTTTTTGTTCGAGGTGCCATCCAATCTGCTGATGACGCGCACCGGCGCGCGCATCTGGATTGCCCGCATCATGATCAGCTGGGGACTGATCTCCTCGGCGCTCATGTTCACCAGCAGTGTGACGACTTTTTATGTGCTGCGCTTTTTGCTGGGCGCGGCCGAGGCGGGCTTCTTCCCCGGTATCATCCTGTACCTGACCTACTGGTACCCGGCCCAGCGCCGTGCGCGCATGGTGGCGGTGTTCATGAGCGGCGTGGCAGTGGCGGGCGTGGTTGGCGGTCCGCTGTCCGGCTGGATCATGAAAACCTTCGCAGGGGTGAATGGCTGGAGCGGCTGGCAGTGGCTGTTCCTGCTCGAAGGCCTGCCTTCGGTGCTGATCGGCGTGTGGACGCTGTTCTATCTGGACGACGGCATCCGCAGCGCGCGCTGGCTCAGCGAACAAGACAAGCAGACGCTGGAACGCGAGATCGCCGCCGACCGCCAGGCGCAGCAGCATATGCCGCTGGCGCAGGTGTTCAGCAGCGGCAAGGTGTGGCTGCTGGCGCTGGTCTACTTCCTCTGTGTGATGGGTTTGTATGGCGTAAGTTTCTGGCTGCCGCAACTCATCAAGAATAGCGGCGTGACCGATGTGCTGGATATCGGCCTGCTGTCCGCCGTGCCGTATTGCGTGGCGGCAGTGGTGATGATACTGGCCGCGCGCCATTCCGACCGCAGCGGCGAGCGGCGCTGGCACACGGCGCTTGCCGCGCTGGCTGGCGCGGCGGGACTGGTGACGGCCACGGTCTACAGCGACAACACCGTGATCGCGCTGGCGGCGCTGAGCGTGGCCACGGCCGGCATCCTGTCCACCTTCCCGATCTTCTGGAGCCTGCCGACCGCGATGCTGGGCGGCGCGGCCGCAGCGGCGGGTATTGCGATGATTAACTCGGTTGGCAATCTGGCCGGCTTCGTGGCGCCCTACCTGGTGGGCGTGGTGCGCGATGCCACCGGCAGCACCGCCAGCGGCATGTATCTGATTGCCGCCAGTCTGCTGGCCGGCGCGGTGCTGGTGGTGGCTGCGGTACGGCGATTACCTGGGACGTAATCGCCGCCGTGCCGGCATTGCCGGAGAATGGTTTCTGTCGATACGACATTACCACTCACCAAGGAGAACATCATGAATGCAGCCAATATCGCCACCCAATACCTGGCCATCTGGAATGAACGCGATGCCGCCGCGCGCCGCGCGCTGGTCGCCAAGGCCTTCAGCCTGGATGCCAGCTATATCGATCCCATGATGCGCGGCGCCGGCCATGACGGCATCGATGCCATGATCGCTGGCGCCCAGGGCCAGTTCCCCGGCTACCGTTTCGAACTGGCGGGAACGCCGGACGGCCACAACGACGTGGTGCGCTTCTCATGGTCGCTGGCGGCGCCGGGTAGTGCGCCGGTCGCGTTTGGCACCGACGTCGCCAAAGTAGCGCCGGACGGCCGCCTGGCCAGCATCACCGGCTTCCTGGACGCAGCCTGAGTCCGCCGCCCCTTATCATTGCCTTCTCAAGGAGACCATCATGTCCGCCATCAGCGCACCAGGTTTTATCCGTACCGGCGACGGCGTCGATCTGTTCTACCGTGACTGGGGCCAGGGCGAGCCGGTGCTGTTCATCGCCGGCTGGTCGCTGCCGTCTGACATGTGGCAGTACCAGATGCTGGCGCTGTCGCAGCGTGGCCTGCGCTGCATCGCCTTCGACCGCCGCGGCCATGGCCGTTCCAGCGACCCTGGGCGCGGCTACGACTTCGATACGCTGGCCGATGACATTGCCGCCGTGATTGATGCGCTGGGCCTGGAGCAGGTCACGCTGGTCGGCCATTCGATGGGCTGCAATGAAATCGTCCGCTACCTGAGCCGCCATGGTGAGGCGCGGGTCAAGCGCGTCGCTCTGCTCGGCACGATGACGCCGATGATCTGCCGCGATGACAGCAATCCCGATGGCCTCGATCCGGCGCTGCTGGCGTTCTTCCGCACGCAGCAACTGGGCCGCGATTTTCCGGCCTGGATAGACGAGAACATGCCGCCGTTCCTGACACCGGACACCTCGCCTGGGATCGCCAACTGGTTGCGCCAACTGGCGCTGGGCGCGTCGCTGCAGGCGCTGGTGGAATGCAACCGCGCGCTGGCCAGCGCCGATTTCCGCGCCGAGCTGGCGCGCATCAGCTCGCCAGTGTTGCTGATCGCCGCCGACCAGGATGTCAGCGCCCCGTTCGAGCTCACCGCCAAACCGACTGCGGCGCTGCTGCCCAACGCGCAACTGCGCATGTATCAAGGCGCACCGCATGGCATGTTCGTCACCCACACAGAGCGCGTCAACGACGACCTGCTGACGTTCCTGGATGCGGCATGAGCGCGGCCACCGAATATTTCAGCGACTTTGCCGCAGCGCTCAAGTACTGGCGCGGCAAGCGCGGCTATAGTCAGCTGCGTTTGTCGACCGAGAGCGAAATCTCCCAGCGCCACATCAGCTTTTTGGAAAGCGGCCGTTCGCAGCCCAGCAAGGAACTGATCCTCAAGCTGGGCATGGTGCTAGAGGTGCCACTGCGCCAGCGCAATGCCATGCTGCTGTCCGCAGGTTTCGCACCGGCCTACCAGGAACGCAATCTGTCCGACCCGGAACTCAAGGCGGTGCGCCAGGCGCTGGAATTCATGCTGGCGCAGCAGGCGCCGTATCCTGCGCTGGTGGTGGACCGTCTGTGGAATCTGCTGATGCTGAACGAGCCGGCGCTGCACATGCTGCGCTGGCTGCACGGCCTGCCACCCGATGCACAATTGCCCACCGACGGCTCGCTCAACGTGATCCGTCAGACGCTGGACCCGAACGGCCTGCGTCCCTATCTCGCCAACTGGGAAGACGTCAGCGCCGACCTGCTGTTGTGGATACAGCGCGAAGCCATGAGTGATGGTCCCGGCAGCGAAGCCACGGTGCTGCTCAGCGATCTGCTGGCGCTGCCCGGCATCGCCGGCATGCCGCGCATTCCCAACCTGGACCGCCGCGCCTTGCCTTTTCTGCCCATGACCTTGCGCAAGGACCGCGTGGAGCTGAATCTGTTCACCACCATCGCCACGCTGGGCACGCCGCATGACGTGACAGTGCATGAACTGCGTGTGGAAAATTTCTTCCCGGCCGACGAGGCCACGGCCAACTGGTTCAAGCAGCGCTAGCGGTGCTAGTGCGCTGGCAGTGCGTCGAGGATGTCGTGCGTGCCGCTGCTGAAAATCTGGCGCGTGATGTCTTCGCCCAGATAGCGTGCATAAATACGCTGCACCGTGCCGTCTGCCACGATCGCGCGCAGCGTGTCCGCATAAGCTTGCAGGACCTTGGGCGGCACCTTGTTGGAAACATACATGCCGACCAGCGCGCGCGGCGATTCGGCAAACGGCGTGCCGGTCATCTTGCCCATCATGCCGAACGCGCGCTGGTGCAGCACATGGATGGCGGGCGGCGCCAGCGTGCCTTCCGCGCGGCCGGCCTGAATTTTCCGGAACACCACGCTGTAATCGTTGACGTATTCCAGCCGGCCCAGCTTTTGCAGACGGTCCATTTGCACGGCCGTGGCGGTAGAATAGGAAATCCCGCGCGTGACGTTGAGGCGGGCTTTGCTGTGCTCGACAAAATCGGCCAGGCTGCGGAACTTGCCGGCGTGCTTGTTCAACAGCAGCAGCTCAAACTGGGTGGAGGTGTACGGCAGCCAGACGCCATAGCGGTCGCGCTCCGGAGTACGCAGCGATGCGCCCGTCAGGTCCAGCTCGTTGTTGAAGAATTGCGCGTATAACCGGCCGTGCGGATACCAGCGGATATGGAATTGGCAGCCGCTGCGCTTGCGCATTTCGGCCAGCACATCCACGGTGCTGCCGCGGAAGCTGGCGCCGTCCCGGAAAGCCGAGTAACCGAGGTCGCTCAGACCGACACTGGCGGGCGGGCATGCCCCATGGGCCGCAGCGAGCGGCAGCCAGCAGGCCAGCAAAACGGTGGTCAGGCGTTTGGTCATTGTTGCAGTGTAGCATTAGCAACTTGCGGTCAGGGCAGTTTCCGTGGATACTGTATGCATTCCCAGTAATCGTTCTGCATTATGGCTGAAGCCGAGCGCCGCATTGCCCACATCGACATGGATGCGTTTTTCGCGTCGGTCGAGCTGTTGAGTTATCCGCAGCTGCGCGGCCAGCCCGTGGTCATTGGTGGACGCGGCCATGCGCCGGAGCAGCGCGCAGATGGCTCGTATGTGTTTGCGCGCCTGCGTGATTACGTGGGGCGCGGCGTCATCACGACCGCCACCTACGAAGCGCGCGCGTTTGGCGTGGGTTCGGCCATGGGCATGATGAAGGCGGCCAAGCTGGCGCCGGATGCGATATTGCTGCCGGCCACGTTTGACGCCTACCGCCACTATTCGCGGCTGTTCAAGGAAGCGGTGGCCAGCATTGCGCCGGATATCGAGGACCGCGGCATTGATGAAATCTTTGCCGACCTCACGCATGTGGAAGGCGAAACGCGTGCGCTGGCGGCGCGCATCAAGCAGGCGGTGCTGGATGCTACCGGCCTCACTTGTTCGATCGGCGTCACGCCCAACAAGCTGCTGTCGAAAATCTGTTCGGATCTGGAGAAGCCGAACGGGTTGACGGTGCTGGGGTTTGAAGACATCCCCGCGCGCATCTGGCCGCTCAATGTGCGCAAGGTGAACGGCATTGGTCCCAAGGCCACCGCCAAGCTGGCTTCGCTGGGCATCGAAACCGTGGGGCAGCTGGCGCATACCGACCAGGGGCTGCTGCAGGATTATTTCGGCGCGCATTACGCGGCGTGGCTGGCGCGCGCGGCGCACGGCATCGACGAGCGGGAAATTTCCACCAGCCGCGAGAGCAAGTCGATGTCGCGCGAGACCACGTTTGAACGCGACCTGCATGCGCGCCAGGACCGCGATGCGCTCTCGGCCATTTTGGTGCGGCTGTGCGAGCGGCTGGCGGAAGATTTAAAGCGCAAGAATTACGTCAGCCGCACCATTGCCGTCAAGCTGCGCTATGACGATTTCCAGATCGTCAGCCGCAATGTCACCTTGCCGTTACCGGTGGCGGATGCCGACCAGATCCTGCACGCGGCGCGTGAATGTCTGAAGCGGGTGCCGCTGCAACGCAAGCTGCGCCTGCTGGGCGTGCGCGCCAGCGCACTGGAACCTCCCGGCGCCATGGCGCGGATACCACAGCCGGTGCAAGGCGATTTATTTGCCTGAGCCCGGGCCGGTATCAGCGTGTAAAATGGCGCTCTTTTGCAATCTCCGAAACAAGGCCTGTCAACTTTATGTGGTTCAAGAATCTACAGATTTACCGTCTGCCGGCCCCTTGGGCCTATACCCCCGAACAACTGGAAGCCGCGCTGGCGACCCAGGCTTTCACGCCGGCCAGCAGCAATGAATTGCTGCGCCAGGGCTGGGACACGCCGCGTCCTAACGGTGGCCTGGTGCATGTAGTCAACAAGCAAATGCTGATCTTGCTGGGCGCCGAGAAGAAACTGCTGCCAAACAGCGTCATCAATCAGGTAGCCAAGGCGCGCGCTGCCGAGATGGAAGAAGCCCAGGGCTTCGCTCCCGGCAAAAAAGCCATGAAAGAATTGAAAGAACGCGTGGCCGATGAGCTGTTGCCGCGCGCGTTCTCGATCCGCAGCAATGTCTGGACCTGGATCGATCCGGTCAATGGCTGGCTGGTGGTGGATGCCGCCAGCCCGGCCAAGGCCGATGAAGTCATCAAGCTGCTGCTGAAGGCAGTCGACCGCATGCCGCTGGAAAGCCTGCGCGTGCAGCGCTCGCCGGTGGGCGTGATGACCGAATGGCTGCAAACCGATGAGGCGCCAGCTGGTTTCACCGTCGACATGGATACCGAACTGCGCGCCACCGGCGAGAGCAAGGCGGCCGTGCGTTACGTGAAGCACTCGCTGGACCCGGAAGAAGTGCGCCGCCACATTGCCAACGGCAAGCAGTGCACCCGCCTGGCCATGACCTGGGACAGCAAGATCTCCTTCGTGCTGACCGAATCGCTGGCGATCAAGGGCGTCAAGCCGCTCGACGTGCTGGACGAAAAAGACGCCGGCGTGCGCAATGACGACGAGCGTTTCGATGGCGATTTCATGCTGATGACCGGCGAATTGGCGAAGATGATGGCCGACGTGGTCGAAGCGTTGGGCGGCGAAGCCAAGGCCTGAACTTCTTTGCCATTCAGTAAAAAATGCCGCGAAGTCATTGATTTTGCGGCATTTTTATATGGTGAAATGGTAAAAAAAGTCGCATTTCCCTGAGGAAATTACCTGAAATTCTGCTATAGTGAATAGTCTTAGCAAAAAAGGAACTTCCTATGAGCGGACCCATCGGCCTGACGAGTCAACAGATCGCCAATCTGACCACCCAGCAAATTGCTGCATGGTCAACCGATGACATTCGTGATCTGATCAGCAGCCAGATTCCTGGACTGCGGACCGATCACGCCGCCGCTCTGAGCAGCTTGCAGCTGTCCGTCCTGTCCCCGACCAATTTCGCGACCCTGGCCACCCAGGACATCGCTGCCCTGAAACCTGCCGTATTGAATGCTGCCGGTGCCGTGTCGCCTGCGCTGATGGCCATGCTGAGCAGTGCCCAGATCGTGGCGTTGACCACTGCCCAGGTTGCAGCACTGGGCACCCGTGCCTTCAGCAATCTGGCCCCGGGCGCCATTGCCGTGTTTGAAACGGCCGATGTCGCTGCACTGGGTACCGCCAATATCGCCTTGCTGCAGCCCGACGATATGGCGGTCATGCAGAGCCAGCAGTTTGCCGCGCTCAGCAGCCGCCAGTTCGGCGTCCTGTCCAGTGCCGACATCCAGGCCATTGGCAACGTCAGCTTTGCCGCCTTGAGCACGCAAGTCATTGCCGGGCTGGGCAGCAAGCAGGTCAGCGCGCTGACCACCAGCCAGGCCATCGCCTTGAGCACGCTGCAGGCAGCGGCGCTGACGTCGGCGCAGCTGGCCTTGCTGAGTTCCGACAATTTTGCCGTGCTGGAAGCCGCCGACCTTGGCGCGATGAAGACTGCCACGATCGCCAGCCTGTCGACGCGCCAGATGGCCGCACTGAATTCCACCCAGCTCGCAGGGTTCACCACCGCGCAGCTGGCGGCGCTCGGTACGCGACAGGTGGTGGCGCTGAATAGTGCAGTACTGACGGGCCTGGCGGCGTCCGGCCTGGCTGCGCTGAGCACGGCTGCCATCGCGCAATTGAGCGGCGGCGTGCTGGGTCAGCTCAGCAGCGACCAGCTGCGTGCCCTGTCCACCCAGCAGATCAATGCCATGGGCAGCGCGCAGTTTGCCGCGCTGGGCAGCGACCAGATCACCAACTTGCGTACTGCGCAGCTCAGCGTGCTGGGATCGCGCCAGTTCGCGGGCCTGGGCGTGGACGATATCGCCGCGCTCGATGAAAACGATTTGCCTTTCCTGAGCACAGCGGCGATGGCCGCGTTGAGCTCGCAGCAATTCAGTGCGCTGGGCGGCAGCGACTACAGTGCGATCGCCTCGCTGAGCACGGCGCAGATCGGCGCCCTGCGCTCCACCGCGCTGGTGGCGATGACGAGCGCCCAACTGGCGCAGATGAGCACCCGCCAGGTGGCGGCGCTGAGCAGCAGCCAGGTCAGCGCCATCTCGACCAGCGCCCTGCATGGCCTGTCGGCGGGCGACATTGCGGTGCTGCGCACCAATGTGGTGGCGGGCTTGTCGACAGCACAGGTTGCCGCGCTGGGCAGCGACCAGCTGGCCGCGTTCAGCACGGGCCAGATCGCTGCCTTGAACAGCCGCCAGCTGGCGGCCCTGACCAGCAGCACCATCGTCGGCCTGTCCAGCGCCGGGCTGGCGGCATTGACTACCAGCGCCGTGCCATTGCTGACGCCGGCGTTGCTGGCCGCGCTCAGCGTCGACCAGTTGACGGGCCTGAGCTCGCGCCACTTTGCCGTGATGAGCACGGCACAGATCGCAGCCTTCGATGCGACCCAAATCGCTTCGCTGAACACGGCGCAGGTGGGCATCCTGAATTCGCAGCAGATCACGGCCTTGAGCACTGACGAGGTGGCCGTACTGGGCAGCAGCGCCATGCGCGCGCTGAACACCAGCGCGATTGCGGCGCTGAATTCGGCGCAGCTGTCGGCGCTGGGCGAAGATCCGGGCGGCAGCCTGTTTGGCTTGCTGACCACGGCACAGATCGCGGCGCTGCGTTCGGGCGCGCTGGCCGGCATCAGCAACGAGCAGATCGTGGCGCTGACCACGGCCCAGGCCGCAGTGCTGAACAGCGCCCAGATCGCCGGCATCGCGACCAAGCTGGTGCCAGCGCTGGAGTCCGCCGACCTGGCCGCATTGAACACGGGCGCCATCTCCAGCCTGAGCACGGCGCAAATGGCGCAGCTGAGCGCGGAGCAGGTGGCGGCACTGACCACGCTGCAAGCCAGCGTGCTGAACTCGCGCCAGTTTGCCGCCCTGACGCCGGGCGCACTGGCCGGCCTGGAAAGCGCCGACCTGGGCGCGCTGACCACGGCCACCGTGGCCGCCATCAGCACCGATGCGCTGGCGGCACTAAGCACCAGCCAGCTGACCGGCCTGAGCACGCGCCAGGTGACGGCGCTGAATGCCGGCCAGCTCAACGCACTGACGCTGGAGCAACTGGGCAGCCTGCGCACCATGCAGATCGCTGCACTGGGCTCGCGCCAGGTAGTGGGCCTGAGCACCGACGTGGTGGCAGCGCTGGGCAGCACCGGCCTGACCGCGTTGAGCGTGGGCGCCATCGGCGCGCTGAACTCGGCGCAACTGACTGTGCTGGAGCAGAACATCCAGGTATTGAGCACGGCGCAGATTGCCGCGCTGCGTACCAGCGCCCTGCTGGGGCTGACGCCGGAAGAAGCCGTTGCATTGACCTCGCGCCAGGCTGCCGCGCTCAGCGCCGACCAGGTGCGCGTGCTGAGCACGCAAGTGATCGCCGCCATGGAGGGCGTGGATTTTGCCGCGCTGCGGACCTCGGCGATTGCCGCATTGAACACCGCACAGGTTGCGGCGCTGGGCAGCGACCAGCTGGCCGCCATGACCGGCCCGCAATTCCTGGCGATGAGCACCGGCCAGCTGGCTGCGTTGCCGACCAATGTGATCGCGGGCTTCGGCACCAGTGGCCTGGCGGCCATGGGGCCGGCGTTCCTGGCGGCCTTGCCGGGCGATCTGCTGGCGACGCTGAGCACGGACCAGCTCAACAGCCTGAGCTCGCAACAGTTTGGCGTCTTCAGCAGCCGCCAGCTGCTGGCGCTGAGTCCTGAACAAATCGCCGGCCTGGGCAGCAAGCAGCTGGCCGGCCTCAACACGCGTAACCTGCCGGGCCTGACGGCGGCAGATATCGCTGCCATGGGCAGCGATGGCATGCAGGCGCTGAGCACGGCCATGCTGCTGGCATTAAACACGTCGCAGCTGGCGGCGCTGGGCGCCAATCCTGGCGGCAATCTGTTTGGCGCATTGACCACGGCGCAGCTGGCCGCGTTTGGCACGCGCGCCATCAGCCAGCTCACCACCGACCAGATCGTTGCGTTGAGCACCACCCAGGCCTCCGCGCTGAGCAGCTTGCAGGTGGGCGCGTTCAGCACGGACGATATCGTGGCGCTGGAAACCGCCGACCTGGCGGCCTTGCGCACGGTGGCCGTGCGGGCCCTGAATTCGCGCCAGATTGCTGTGCTCAGCAGTGAACAGGTAACGGCGCTGACCAGCAGCCAGATCGCGGCGTTGACCGCCGCCCAGTTCTCGGCATTGAGTTCGGATGGCGTGCAGGGCCTGGAACTCAGCGATATCCCGGTGCTCAACACCAGCGTGATTGCCGGCCTGTCGACCCGTGCGTTGACGGGCTTGAGCACCGACCAGGTGGCCAGGCTGGGCACCAACCAGATCGCCGTGCTGGGCAGCGCCCAGCTTAATGCGCTGGGCAGTGACCAGCTGATCAGCCTGGGATCGTCCCAGGCTGCCGCGCTGAACGCGATCCAGCTGGGCAATATGAGCACGCGCGCACTGGCGTCGCTGAGCACCGACAATCTGGCAGTGCTGAAAACCGCAGCGATTGCGGCGTTGAATGCGGCGCAGTTGAGCGTACTGGGCAATGATCCCTACGGCAGCGGCGCCACCGCGATTGCCTCGCTGACCACGGCCCAGATCGCTGCGTTGCGCGCGCAGGCCATGGCCGGCCTCAGTGCGGCGCAGGCCGCCGCGCTGACGTCGAACCAGGTGGCGGCGCTGAGCAGCGCCCAGCTGGCCGCGATGCCGGGCGCCGATGTGGCGGCCTTTGACCTGGAAGATATCGCCGCGCTCAAGACTGCCACCATCCGTGGCCTGTCGTCGGCGCAGCTGGCCGCCTTGAACGGCGACCAGTTCGGCACGCTGACCACGGGCCAGTTTGCCGCGCTGGGTTCGGGCGCCATGAGCGGCCTGACCAATGCACAAGCGGTGGCCATCACGGTCAGCCAGGCCGCAGTGATGACCAGCAGCCAGCTGGGCGCGCTGTCGCTGTCCGCCGTGGGCAGTCTGGAAGCGGAAGATGTGGCGGCGCTGCAGACCGGCGCCATCACCGGCCTGAGCTCGGCGCAGATGGGGGCCGTCAGCGCCGGCCAGCTGGCCGCGTTGTCCACGGCCCAGGTGGCCGTGCTGAGCAGCCGTCAGATTGGCGGCCTGCACGATGCCAGCGTGGCCGGCTTGTCCGCCGCCAGCCTGGCCGTCCTGAGTACGCAGGCGCTGACCGGCCTGGCCGCCAGCGCGCTGACGCAGTTGAATGGCGACCAGCTGCTGGCCTTTACCACGCGCCAGATCAGCAGCCTGAGCTCGCGCCAGATCGGCGCGCTGCAACCGGGCCAGATCACGGCGTTGAGCAGTGACCAGGTCGGTGCGCTGGGTTCGCGCCAGACGGTGGCGCTGTCGTCGGCCGCCATCAACGCGCTGAACGAGGACACTGGCGTGCTGAGCACGCAAGCGGTGGCGGCGCTGACCGCGGCCCAGATCGTGGCGCTGGGCGCCAGCGCGAGCGGCGAGGCGGTCAACTTCGGCCTGGTGACGACGGCGCAGATCGCCGCCATCAGCACCGGCGCCCTGCAGGCGCTGAGCAATGCCCAGCGTGCGGCGCTGAGCGCGGCGCAGGTGGCGGCGCTCAGTGTCAAGCAAGTCACTGCCTTGTCGCAGAGCTTCCTCAGCGGCATGAGCAATCCACAGATTGCCGCCATCGGCACGGCGCAAATCCGCGCGCTGACCACCGCGCAGCTGGACGCCTTCAGCATCGACCAGTTTGGCGCGTTCAGCGCCGACCAGGTCCGCGCGCTGACTGCCGCCCAGTTTGCCAGCCTGACGCCGGCCGAAGTGGGTGCGCTCAATACCGCCGCGCTGGGCGCCGTCAGTCCGGGCACGATTGCCGGCCTCACCTCGGACCAGCTTACGGCCATTGGTACGCAAGGATTTGCGGCCTTGAGTCCTGAACAGGTAGCTTCGCTGACCACCAAGGCCTTTGCCGGCCTGACCACCGCGCAGGTCGCCGCGCTGACCCCGGCGCAGGCGGCAGCGCTGAGCGCCGGGCAGATGCTGGCCTTGCCGCTGACCGTGGTGGCCGCCCTGCAGGCCGAGGATATCGCCGCGCTAAAGCAGTCGGTGATCGCCTCGCTGAAAACCCAGCAGCTGCTGGCGCTGAAGAGCAGCCAGATTGCCGCGCTGACCGCAACCCAGGTCGCCGCCATGGGCAGCGCCCAGCTCGCCGCGCTGGGCGCGTCGCAAGTGGTGTTCCTCGATCTGGAGGATGTGGCTGCCATCAATCCGCTGTTCCTGAACGCCGCCGCCAAGGATGGCAACCTGCTGGCCGCGATGAGCACCACGCAGCTCAAGGCGCTGACGGGGGCGCAGGTGGCGGCGCTGAATTCGGTCGCCATCGCGCGCTTGCAGCCGGCCTCGCTGGCGGCGCTGGAGCCGGTCGATGTCGCCATGCTGGGCACGGGCGCGATCCGCGCGTTGAGCGAACAGCAGCTGCTGGCGCTGACCGCTGAACAGATCAGTGCGCTGACGGTGCAGCAGGTCGCCGCGATCCAGCCCGGCAGCAACGTCAACCAGTTCACTTCTGCCCAGATCTCGGCCTTCACCGGCACCCAGCTGGCCGCCATGAGTACCGCGCTGATTGCCGACCTGAGCCAGGCTAACCTGGGCGCCATCGATGTGTGGGATATCGCCAGCCTCGGCACGCAGCAGATCCGTGCGCTGTCGCCATTCCAGATGACCGCGCTGAGCCTGGATCAGTTGCGCCAGCTGAGCACGCGCCAGACCCATGTCATGACCGCCGACCAGTACCATGCGTTGACCGACAGCCAGCAGGCGGCCTTCAGCGCCGAGCAGAAAGCGGCGATGCCGTTCGTCACGCCGCTGGTGCTGGACCTGGACGGCAACGGCATCCGCACGCTGGGCCTGGAGGCGGGCGTGCAGTTCGACCTGGCCGCCAGCGGCAGCCGGGGTGCCACGGGCTGGGTCGGCCCCGGCGACGGCCTGCTGGCGCTGGACCGCAACCATGACGGCATCATCAACGACGGCAGCGAACTGTTTGGTTCGGCCACGCGCCTGGCGGACGGCAGCACGGCCGCCAACGGCTATGTGGCGCTGGCCGCGATCGACAGCAATGGCGATGGCGTGGTGGATGCCAAAGACGCGCTGTTTGGCGACCTGCGCGTGTGGGTGGATGCGGACGCGGATGGCGTCAGCCAGGCCGGCGAGCTGAAGACACTGGCCGAGTTGCATATCACCAGCCTCAAGCTCGACGTCCAGCGCGGCAACGCGGTCGACCACGGCAACCTGATCGGCCTGACCTCAAGCTACACCACCGACGATGGCAAGTCGCATGCGGCGGCCGATGTCTGGTTCGCGCAAGGCCTGAGCAGCAATGTGAGCGGTATGGCGCACGCGCTGTCATCGTTCACGGCGGCACAAGCGGCGCCTGCGCCAGCGTCCGGCCAGCTGGCGGCGCACAGCGCGCGCCTGGCGGCAGCGCTGCAGCAATATGGCGCGCCACTGACCGCCAGCGCCGCGCAGAGCGACTCTGACAGCCTGCGCCTGAAGGCATTGCAGTCCTCCGCCACGCCCGGCATGCTGGCGCTGCCACGCGCGTAATTTCCTTTTCCCCCGGCTAGCCGCGTGTGCGGCGGGCTGGGGGCGTCCGCCGATCCACTTCAGCGTTCGATAAAAAAGGAAAACCTATGAGTATTGACCGTAATTTGACGACCGCGCAGTTTGCGGCCGGCGGTACGCGCTTGATCGCCAGCCTTACCACCGCCGACCTCGCGACGCTCTCCACCGACTATCTGGTCGCCATGACCACCACCCAGGCCCGCGCACTCAGCGGCGCCCAGCTGCTGGCCCTGCCGGGCGCCAGTGTCGCCGCGCTGGAAACAGCGGATGTGGCGGCCCTTGGCCTGTATCCGCTGACACTGGCGACGCAGTCCACCAACTTGATGTCGGCGCTGACGCCGGAACAGGTGGCGGCGCTGACCACGCCGCAGGCGCTGGTACTGAGCCCGAAAGGCCTGGGCAGCGTCAGTCCTGAGGCGCTGGCCGCCTTGCACACGCAGCAACTGGCCGTGCTGCGCGAGATGCAGCTGCGCGCGCTGACGGCAGCGCAGATCCACACGCTGACCTCCGACCAGATCGCCGCGCTGACGGTGCAGCAGCTGCGCGTGATGCCCAACAAGCGCGAACCGGGCGGCGACATGTTCCGTCCCGACCAGATCGTCGCGCTGGGCACGCACCAGATCGCGGCGCTGAACACCGCCATGCTGTCGGCGTTCAGCGCCACCGAGATGGCAGCGATTGAAACGCGCGACATCGCCGTGCTGAAGGCTTACCAGATTGGCGTGCTCAGCGTGGACCAGGTGCTGGCGCTGAACAGCGACCAGCTCGGCGCCATCAACAGCATGCAGATCGGCGCGCTGGGCACGCAGCACGTACAGGCGCTCGACAGCGGCCGCCTGCACGCGCTGAGCACGGCCGCGATCGGTGCGCTGACCAGCCGCCAGCTGAATGTGCTGTCGAGCGACACCTTTGCGGCGCTGGACAACGAAGAACTGGCCGCGCTGGGGCCGCTGGCGATCACCGGTCTGGCGACGCGTCTGCTGGCGGTGCTGAATCCGGACCAGATCACCGCACTGACGCCACGCCAGATCGCGGCGCTGAGCTCGGCCAGCCTGAACGCCCTGCGCACCGAGCAGTTCCTGGCGCTGACTACCAGGCAGATCGCCAGCCTCAGCGTGACCCAGCTGGGCGGCCTGTCAACCGCCAACCTGGCGGCGATCCAGGCCGAGAACCTGAGCGCCCTGCCTGCCACGTTTATCGGTGCGCTGAATGCGCAGCAGTTTGCCGCACTGGGCGGCGCCGCGCACGACATCAGCTACCTGAGCCTGGACCAGATCACCCAGCTGCGCACCACGGCGCTGGCCGGCATGACGACTGACCAGGCAGTGGCGCTGACCACCGAGCAGGTGGCGCGCCTGAGTGGCGTGCAGGTCAGCGCGTTGTCGACCAGCGTGATCGCGGCATTGGAGACGCAGGACTTTGCGGCGCTCACTGCGACGGCGATTTCGGGCCTCAGCACACGCCAGTTTGCCGTGCTGAGCAGCGACCAGATCCTTGGCCTGAGCACCGCGCAGGCATCCGGGCTGGGCAGCCAGCACATCGCCGCGCTGTCGAGTGCCGTGATGGCGCAGATGCAGGTGGAAGAAATCGCTGCGTTGCGGCCGCTGGCGATTGCCGGATTGCGCATCGACCAGTTGCGCGCCATGTCCAGCGACCAGATCCATGCGCTGACGGCGGCCCAGTCCAGCGTCCTGAGCAGCAACCAGTTCCGCGCGCTGGACACGGGCGCCGTCGCCGCGCTGGATACCGAAGATATAGCCGTGCTCAACACCAGCGTGATCGCCGCGCTGTCGACCAGCGCGCTGGCGGTGCTGCAGACCGATCAGGTGGCCGCGCTGACCGCCACCCAGATCGGCGCCATGAGTACGGCTTCGCTGGATGCGCTGAGCGACGAACAGTTTGCGGCGCTGGGGTCGCGCCAGATGGCCGGCTTGAGTTCGCGTCAATACCAGGCGCTGTCCACGCGCGACATGGCGGCCATTGGCACGGCGCAGTTTGGCGGCTTGTCGACGCAAGTGATCGCCAGCCTGAGCTCCACCCAGGCGGCCATGCTGAGCACGGATCAAATCGTCGCGCTGACCGTGACCCAAGTGGGCGCGCTGACCAAAACCGTACTGAGCGCGCTGGGGACGGAAGACATGGCGGTGATGGAAACGGCCGACCTGCGTGCGCTGAGCAGCGCCCAGCTGAAAGTGCTGTCGACCACGCAGATCAGCGCCTTCAGCAGCGTCCAGGCGAACGTGTTTACGACCGCGCAGACAGCGGGCCTCAGCACGGCGCAGATGGCCGCGCTAAGCGCCGCCAAAACCGCCCCGGTCCACAGCGCGCTGAGCCTGCGCGTCCGCGACCTGGCACAAGCGCTGGCATCCTACCATCCCGACATCGTCACACCGGGCCTGGACGCGCTACGCGAATCGGCGGCAAGCCATAGCGTACAGCTCAACCTCTACGCACCCGACACACCGCAGCACCTGGTTCCTCCCCGCAAATAAAAATCCGGGGTCAGTTCTTGCAATCCAACACGAGCTCTGCCTTTAATGCCTTTAATGGCTGAGGCCGTGTTGGATTGCAAGAACTGACCCCGGATGGTTTACAGGGGTTGGAAGACGCCGGCGGCTTTGTTTTTCTGGACGTTGTCCCAGGCGAAGATCTTGCCGTTCATGGCGACATACACGCCCGCCGGCAGCGTCTGCGCCACGCCGGCGGCAAAGCCGAGGTTGAACATGGCGTCGGAGTTGGCAATCGAATACGGTATCATGGCTCCGGTCAGGACGATGGTCTTGCCGAGGTTGGCCGGCCCCAGTACGGCGGCCGTCTGCGGCATGGTGTCGGTACCGTGGATGATGACGATGGCTTGCTCGCTGGCCGCTTGGCACGAGGCCAGGATGCGCGCGCGGTCGGCGTCGGCCATGTCCAGCGAATCCATGAGCGGTAGCTGCTCCAGTGCTACGTCTACTGTCAGGCGGCAACGCTTGAGCAGCTCGGGCACGTGGCTTTCGGCAAAGCCCAGGGTGCCGTTCAGTTCGTTATAGTGTTTGTCGAAAGTGCCGCCGGTGGCGAGGATGCGCAGGGTCATGGTAAAAGCTCAGGCGAATGAAAAATGATGTGCATCATAACCTAAACCACGGCCATCAAATGCTGCTGAAATGCACTGGAAAACTCGGCAGACAGCAGCTATATTGGTTTCTTTGTGTGTTGACTCCCTATGAAAGCGCTTGCTCCCGGCACTGTTATTTTCCACCGCCACCGTGGCTACGGGGTGATCACGACGGTCAATTTGCTGACCGGCTGGATTTCCGCGCGCTTCGGCAGCGAGTCGCGCACGCTTGATCTGAACCTGTCCACCGATGAAGTGCAGTTTGCCGATGGCGAGGCGATCCTGTTCCGCCGCGCCCCGCCCGACCGCATGCCCCATGCGCGTCTGATGGCGGTGGTGCGTGCACTGCACCAGGCCGGTTATCAGAAGCTGTATCTGTATTCCTGGCCCAAGCCGTCCGGTCTGCACTGGCGCTGGCATTTGTTCACGGGGCCGCGCGACTGGATGCAGCGCGCCTGGCGCGAGGGCTGGTATGGCTCGGGCGCCGATTACAACGTCAATCCGGTGATGGGCTGGGGCGACTCGCCCGGCGCCACCACGGAGGAGCTGATCCACGCGCTGGCGAAGTTCGATCCGCAAGGGCTGGCCCAGGCGCTGGGCCGCGATGAAGACCACACGGCCTGGTTTGCCAGCGTGTGCGATGCGCTGCTGCCCGGCTATATGTACAGCCTGGACATGCAGCGTCCCCAAGGCGGTCCCCTGCTTGAGATGCCGTCCGTGCCCGTAGTGCCGGTGCGCGCTGCGCTGCCGCCTTACGCCGGACCGGACATCAGCTGGCCGCCCGGCTGGGCCGGCCTGTGGAGCAAGGTGCACGCCATGCCCACGCCGCGCATCAATCTGAGCGGCATCCCGGAGCAGACGGACTAGCGGGCGTTGGCCGCGTAGTCCGGATTGTGGAGATTGGCCGGCGTGCCTTGCGCAAACGCGACCACGTTGCTGAACGCGTGGTGGAAGTACAGCTCGTAGCTGTCCTGCTCGACGTAGCCCAGGTGTGGCGTGGCCAGCACGGTAGGCATGCGCAGCAGCGGCGACCCCGCATCCAGCGGTTCGGAGGGGAACACATCCAGCGCCGCATAGCCGGGATGGCCTTTCTGCAGAGCCTGTTCCAGCGCATCGGCCTGGACCAGCTCGGCGCGGCTGGTATTGACGAACAGCGCGTCCGGCTTCATCTGGGCCAGGTCGTCTGCGCTGACGATGCCGCGCGTGGCGTCGTTCAGGCGCAGATGCAGGCTCAGCACATCGGCTTGCGCAAAGAAAGCCGCGCGCGAGGCCGCCGCCGTGCAGCCATCCGCCACCGCCTTGTTGCGGCTGGCCTCACTGCCCCACACCAGCACCTGCATGCCAAAGGCGCGGCCGTAGCCGGCAATCAGCTGGCCGATCTTGCCGTAGCCCCAGATGCCCAGCGTGCGGCCCTTGAGCACATAGCCCAGCCCGTTCAGCTGCGGATTGATGGACGCGGTCTGCCACAGGCCTTCCTTGAGGTTGTTCGCATACGGCACGATCTTGCGGGCGGCCGCCATGATCAGCGCCCAGGTCAGTTCGGCCGGTGCGGTCGGCGAACCCACGCCTTCGGCAATTGCGATGCCCAGTTCGGTGGCAGCCGCCACATCCACATGGCCGGCCAGTTTGCCGGTCTGCGAAATCAGCTTCAGATTGGGCAGCTTGGCCAGCAGCGCGCGGTTGAACGCGGTGCGCTCGCGGATTAACACCAGCGCATCAAACGGCGCCAGACGCAGGGCCAGCTGGCCCAGCCCGCGGGTGCTGCTGTTGAACACTTTTACTTCGTGGTCTGCCAACAACTGAAAGCTTTTCAAGCCTGGAGTTGCATTTTGGTAATCGTCAAGAATTGCGATTTTCATGTGAGATAAGCGATTTTTGAATAAATTTCGTAGGGAAATAACAGTCTGGTGGAGACCTTGAATAGCTTACTACTTTAGTCAACCAATTCTCCTACATTTTTGTATGGAAGCCTTGTTGAGGGGTGTACAATCGGCCCACCAAACCATGGCCCGTCGACCAGATCCGGGCCGCGCAAGACCGCCGTAGAACCGCCGACCCATTTTCGAATGGACCTCTGAGCGCAAGCCATAAGCTGACGACGATCCCGCGCTACCGAATTCTTAATTAGCATTGGAGAGGTACCATGAATCAACCTGTGATGGGTGGCGTTGCGCCATTGAACGCCCCAGCTTACATCAAACAGCAAAAGCTCATCAATTGGGTGGCCGAGATCGCTGCCCTGACGAAACCGGACCGCATCTACTGGTGCGATGGTTCGCAAGAAGAGTACGACCGCCTGTGCGCGGAGATGGTTGCCGCCGGCACCATGAAAAAGCTAAACCAGGAAAAGCGTCCCAACTCCTACCTGGCGTGTTCGGACCCGACCGATGTCGCCCGCGTGGAAGACCGTACTTTCATCTGCTCCAGCACCCGGGAAGAAGCCGGCCCGACCAATAACTGGATGGACCCGGCGGAAATGCGCGCCACCCTGAGCCCGCTGTTCGACGGTTGCATGAGCGGCCGCACCATGTATGTGGTGCCGTTCTCGATGGGTCCGCTGGGCTCGCCGATCGCCCACATTGGCGTGGAACTGTCGGACTCGCCTTACGTGGCGGTCAACATGCGTACCATGACCCGTATGGGCAAAGCCGTCTACGACGTGCTGGGCACCGACGGCGAGTTCGTCCCTTGCGTGCACACCGTGGGCGCACCGCTGAAAGCCGGCCAGAAAGATGTGGCCTGGCCATGCAACGCCACCAAGTACATCGTGCACTACCCGGAAACCCGCGAAATCTGGTCCTTCGGTTCGGGCTACGGCGGCAACGCGCTGCTGGGCAAGAAGTGCTTCGCGCTGCGTATCGCCTCCAATATGGGCTTCCAGGACGCCCAGAACGGCGGCACCGGCTGGCTGGCCGAACACATGCTGATCCTCGGCGTGGAATCGCCGGAAGGCAAGAAGCATTATGTGGCAGCGGCGTTCCCGTCGGCGTGCGGCAAGACCAACTTTGCCATGCTGATCCCGCCAACCACGTTCAATGGCTGGAAGATCACCACCATCGGCGACGACATCGCCTGGATCAAGCCGGGCAAGGATGGCCGCCTGTACGCGATCAATCCGGAAGCGGGCTACTTTGGCGTGGCGCCGGGCACCAACGAAAAAACCAATTACAACTGCATGGCCTCGCTGCGCGAGAACACCATCTTCACCAACGTCGCGCTGACCGATGATGGCGATGTGTGGTGGGAAGGCCTGAGCAAGCCGGCGCCACAGCACCTGATCGACTGGCAAGGCAAGGACTGGACGCCGGAGTCGACCAGCAAGGCCGCGCATCCGAATGCGCGCTTCACCGTGGCGGCGACCCAGAACCCGGTGATCGACCCGGCCTGGGACGATCCAGCCGGCGTGCCGATCTCGGCCTTCATCTTCGGTGGCCGCCGTTCGACCACCGTGCCGCTGGTGACCGAAGCCCGCAACTGGGTGGAAGGCGTGTACATGGCTGCCACCATGGGTTCCGAAACCACCGCTGCCGCTGCCGGCCAGATGGGCGTGGTGCGCCGCGATCCGTTCGCCATGCTGCCGTTCATCGGCTACAACATGAGCGACTACTTCCAGCACTGGCTGAACCTGGGCGAAAAAGTCGGCAAGATCGACGGCGCCGAGCTGCCGAAGATCTTCTGCGTCAACTGGTTCCGCACCGATGAGCAGGGCCACTTCGTCTGGCCTGGTTTCGGCGACAATATGCGCGTGCTGAAGTGGATGCTGGAACGTATCGAAGGCACCGCCGGCGGTATCGAAAACATCTTTGGCACCACGCCGCGCTTTGGCGATCTGAAGTGGGACGGCATTCCGTTCTCGCCAGAAGAGTTCGAGACCATCACCTCGATCGACAAGGACGCCTGGCGCGAAGAATTGAAGCTGCATGAAGAACTGTTCACCAAGCTGGCTTACCGCCTGCCGGAAGAACTAAAGGCAGTGAAAGCCGACCTCGAGAAGCGCCTGGCAAAATAAGCCGGCCGGAGGAGACCGCAACGGCGCGTAGCAATACGCGCCGTTTTTTTTGCTTGCTGTTTCGCACAGGTGTGCTAAAGTTCAGCCCATGGATACCCTGACCGCAAAAAGCGAAGCCACCTTTGCCGCCATCATCGCCGCCGCCATGGCCATGGCGGCGGCGGATGGCATCGGCAAGCTGTCGCTCGGTGAACTGGCCAAGCGCACCGGCATCAGCAAGAGCGGGGTGTTTTCGCGTGTCGGCTCGCTGGAGGCCTTGCAGGAAGCGGTGCTGGATGAGTATGACCGCCGCTTTGCGGCCGAGATCTTCCTGCCGTCGCTGCAGCTGCCCAAGGGCTTGCCGCGCCTGCTCGCCCAGGTCAACGCCTGGTCGCGCCGGGTGGCGGAAGAGGGCTTGCACAACTCCTGCCTGTACAGCGCGGGCGCGTTCGAGTTCGATGACCAGCAAGGCCCGCTGCGCGACCGCCTGCACCGTGGCGTCGAAGCCTGGCGGGCCTCGCTGCGCAAGACCATCCTGCAAGCCATGGAGCTGGGCCATCTGCGGCCGGACACCGATGCAGGCCAGCTGGTGTATGAAATCTACAGCCTGGTGGTGGGGCTGATCCATGACACCCGCTTCCTGCACGACGAACAGGCGCGGCGCCACATGCAGCGCGCCTTCAGCCGGCTGATATCGACCTACAAGAGCTTTAACGATCTGGAATAAACCCCGGTGCGCCGCAGTGGACGGCGCATTTTTCACGGCTAATTTCGCACAGGTGTGCGAAACAAAGGAGAACATGATGTTTGCTTTGCTGTTGCTGATTCCCGCTGCGGCCTACCTGTTGTGGCGCAGTCCGCTGGGCCAGGTGCTGCGGTCGCTGCCGAACAACAATGATGATTTTGTCCTGTTCTGAAGGACGCTTTTTGTTAGACTCGCGGCATGACTACGAGCCCCAACGATAACGCCAGCCTGCTGGCCCGCATTGCCCAGACCACCCGGCCCAACCTGGTCGTCACCATCGGTTACGGCGACGAATTGCCGGTGTTCCGCCACGCGCGCGCGCTGTGGCAGTTTTATATGTGCCATTTCCCCGGCATCGAAGTCATCTTCGTGCGCTGGTCGGACAAGCTGAAACGCGGCGAGGTCATGTCCGACGGCCACGACCTGCTGGTCGGCATCGGCGGCGATTTCCAGGGCGCGGCAGGCTATAACACCAGCGGCGTGTGGTCGCAGTCGGAAAACGCGCGCTGGATTTACCGCCAGGTGCTGGTGCAGGACTACCTGCTGCGCACGCGCGATGCGCCGTTCTTCCTGTACCAGACCACGATTACCTCGGTGGTGGATTTCCGTGGCCTGTGCACGGTGCTGGACCACATCGCGCCGGAGAATTGCTTTGCCGGTCCGGTGGGCCGCCTGAATGCGCCGGAAGCGTTTGCCGGCCTGACCTTCATCAGCGGCGCCAGCTCACTGATGTCGCGCGATGTGCTGGTGCGTATGCGCGAGCGCTACGATCCCAGCCACGTCTACGCATCCTTGCCCAACGATATCTGGCAGGCGGCCGTGCTGCATGACGTGCCGCGCCAGGCGCTGCCGACCTTTAACTTTGTCCGGCCACGCGCACCGCGCGCCGACGCCAGCTACCTCTACGCATTGGCGACGCAGCTGCTGCAGCAGGGCCAGTACCACTTCCGCATCAAGACCGTGGCGCCGGAAGACGCGGCCGGCCGCCGTGAAGACATCGATCCGTGGATCATGCTGCGCATCATGGAAGCGATCCTGGACAGCGAACATACGCCAGCCGCCACGCTGACCATGATCGACAAGGTGCGCCGCCTGACCGACGGCGGCGCCGGCGGTCCGATTGAACCGCGCCGCGCCGCGCCCGTACACATCGGTCCGCGCGACTTTGCCATGAACGACGGCGAACTCGCCTAGCCGCCTGGCCTTATTGCGGCTGCTCCTCCAGCAGGAAGAAGGTGGTGGGGCCAAAGCTCGTCAGATGGTTATCCAGCTCGAACTGCCACTCGATACCATCCAGGCTTTCCACGGACGTGCTGGCGAGCGTGTCGCGGCGGTTGCCACGCAGGTCGAGCGCGATTAAACGCATGGGCGTTTTGTGCTTGAGTTTGATCGAAGCCTTGGCCACGCCGCGGCGTATCTGGACCGGCATCTGGCCCAGCGTTGTCAGCGTCACCAGCGTGGTATCTTTGAACTTCATACCGGTATTTTGCGCATCGGTGGCAAAGATCATCAGGATACGTTTGCTGTCTTCCAGATTACCTTCGTTCAGCGTGCTGGCGGACAGCAGCGCCGGACCATCAATGCTGGTCACTTTCAGGGCATTGAAGCGGTAGTTGCCGATCGCGGTTGCGGTCGACAGCACTTCGGAGCGCGGCGTGGTCACCGTGATGCGGCGATTGGTCTTGTCCAGCGCGAATTGACCGGTGTCGCTCTGGTAGTAGGCATTGGCAAGCGTGACGTGGGGCGGCAGGATGTTGTTATCCACCAGCGTCTGGATGCGTGCCGCCTGATTGATGTTTGACAGGCTCGGCGTCATTTCGACCGTGATGCCGGGAACCTTCACCGAGCTTTCCAACGGGTGGCGGATCTCGAGGCCCGTCAGCAAGCCGAGGATGCGCAGGTCGGACATGACGGCATTGCCGGAATCTTTGGGCACTTCGTTATCCGGTGAAGGATACTTGACCACCACCCGGTTAGGCGACGGTGCGACATCGCCGCGCAGGAACAGCAAGGCTGACAAGGTCTCGCCCGCACGCAGCACCGGATCGATGCCCACGCCATAAGGATTGATGGCCTGCTTGCGGATGATGCCGGGCTGGCTGAAGCTCAGATCGACACCGCCTTCGCCGTGCATGCATATCATGTCCCAGCCCTGCAGCGCGGCGATGGCGGGCGTGACCACCGAGCCTTCAAAGCGGTACTGGTTCCAGAACACCTGGCCGTACTCGGTCACGATAAACGGCTTGCCGGCATGGCGTGCCGAGGCGATGCGGGCGACGAAATTCAGGTCAGGCGCATCGGTCTGGCTGCCCTGGACGGCGGTGGCGCCGGGGCCAGCGCCCGCAACCTCCTGGAAATAACCGTGGGCGTCGATCAGTTCCAGGCTGGAGCGTGTCTTGTGGGCGGTGATGCGGTCCCAGTTGTTATAGCTGGTGACCAGGCCATGATAGCCAAGGCTGTTCAGATGTGCCGTCATCCACACCACCGAATTCTGCTGCAGCTGGGTCAGGAAATCCTGGAACGTCGCCATGCGCTGGCTGTAGGCGTCCCTGGTTGGCGGCATCTCGATATTGCCGTCGGCAAGATGTTCGGTATTGGCCAATGCACCGCTGTCCTTGGCCCAGTCCGCTTTGAGCTGATTTTCATTGGTACCGTATTTTTTGAGCAGATAGGCATTGAAAGGCTGCTTGAGTTCGGGCTGGAAGCCAACCAGATTGAGCGGTTTGCCGTCGATATCCTTGGCCTGGGTGGCCAGGTAGTTGATCTCGCCTTCATTGACCAGATTGACCGCGATGAGTGCCGGGTCGCTCAGTGTCGATTGCTGGGTGTAAGGATTGACCGCAGCGTAGATGGCGTTGACCTGGTTTTTCCAGGCGTCTTTGGCGGCCTGGTCCGATGGCAGCTGGACCCGGAATTTCAGGTTCAGATTACCTTCCCAGCGGTTGTTCTTGTCGTTGCCAATGGTGCCGTTATCCGAGGACATCATATCGATGACCCAGTAGATGCCTGCCGCCTTCAGCTCCGCAAGAAATTTGTAGAACCGGCGCAGCTGTTCGCCATCGAACTGGTTATCCACCTTGCTTTTATGCATGAGGATGCCTTCAACGTAGTGCAAACGCACCACGTTGTAGCCATGCAGCTTGAGCTGCTGGGCATACACGGCGGCGGTGTTATCGTCCGGGAAGGAGCCCGTAGCCGGACTCCAGGCCAGCGAGACGCAGTTCAGTTTGGCGGGCACGTCCTTGCGGTCGTCGAACACCAGCCGGCCGTTCCTGGCGAGGACGGGGCCATGGTCGCCGGCCTTACCCGCAGGCAGTAGCGCGCTGAAATCCAGCGGACTGCCTGCGGTGATCTTCAAATCATTTTCGGCGGTCGAGATTTCTTTCCAGGTATCGACAGCGAAGGCGGGCGCGGTGAAAGCAAAAGCCGCTACCAGCCAGGCAGTCGCGGCATGGGAAAAGGCAGGTCGCATCGTCACTCCGGGAAGGGATGTAAGGCGGCCATTATGATATTTATTTTACAATTTCAAAAGCTATATTTTTTTACTTTTGATATTGTGCGTGCTCGCCCAGTATGGCTTTCGGCTCCAGGTAGGCGTCCAGTCCGTAGGGGCCGAATTCGCGGCCGATGCCGGATTGTTTGAAGCCGCCGAACGGCGCGATGAGGTCATCGTGGATGCCGTTGATGTGCACCCGGCCGGCCACCAGCTGGTGCGCCACGCGGTTGGCGCGCGCCAGGTCGGTGGAGCTGACATAGGCTTGCAGGCCATAGGGCGTGCCATTGGCGATGGCGATTGCTTCCTCCTCCGTTTCATAGCGCATGATGGACAGTACCGGACCGAAGATTTCTTCTTTGGCGATGGTCATGGATGGCGTCACGCCAGCGAACACCGTAGGTTTGACGAAGTAGCCTGCTGCCAGTCCTGCCGGTTTGCCCAGGCCACCCGTCACCAATTCCGCACCTTCCTCGATGCCGGTGCGGATGTAATGCTGCACGCGCTCATACTGCTGGTGCGTGACGATGGGGCCGAGCGTGACAGCCGCGTCGTGCGGATCGCCCACCACCACAGCCTCCGCCGCCATTTTGGCCAGCCGCTTCACCTCGTCCAGCCGGTGGCTGGGCACCAGCAGGCGCGAGCCGGCGATGCAGGCTTGGCCATTGTTCATGTAGCAGGCCGCCACCGCCATCGGGATCGCCCGGGCGAAATCGGCGTCGTCCAGAATGACGTTGGCGCTTTTGCCGCCCAGTTCCAGCGTCACGCGCTTCATGGTGTCCACACCGAGACGGGCGATGTGCTTGCCGACGGGCGTGGAGCCGGTGAAGGAGATCTTGGTGATGTCGGGATGCGTGCTCAGCTCCGCACCCACCACGTCACCGCGGCCGTTGACGATGTTGAGCACGCCCGGCGGCAGGTCGGCCGCATGGAAGCATTCGGCCAGTATCTGATTCTGGCGCGCGCTCAATTCACTGGGTTTGACCACCACCGTGCAACCAGCTGCGATGGCGGTAGCGACCTTGTTGGCGATGAACCAGGCGCTGGAATTCCAGGGCGTGATGATGCCGACCACACCCACCGGCTCCAGCACCACCGTGGACTTGTTGATGGTCTTGACGTATGCGTGGTCGTCCATGACCTGCTTCACATCCAAAAACATATTCGCGGTGTAGCGCGAGCGGGCCACGCTGGTGTTGTGTGGGCCGCCATACTCCTCCACCAGCGCGGCTGCCGCTTCATCGGCGCGCGCCAGGACGGCGTCATGCAGGCGTTGCAGCATCGCGCCGCGCTGCGCCTTGGTGGTGCGCGAGAAGGCCGGGAAAGCCGCTTTGGCGGCAGCGATGGCCCGGCGCGCGTCTTCTGCATCGCCGAGGCGTACCTGGCCCGCCAGCTGGCCGTTGCTGGGGTTAAGCAGGTCAAACATCTCGGTGCCGTGCGGCGTGACGAACTGGCCGTTGATGTAGATGTGGTCGATGATGTACATGGCAGCTCCTTATGGGGAATAGAGGATAGGGATGCAGCCATTCTAGGAATCCGTGGTTGCGCGCATCAGTGGGATTCCTGCAGCATGGTTGCCTGATTCTGCATTCCATGCCGGAGTTTTAGCATTTCGTCACATTTCGCAAGCGGCTGGCAATCTGCCACGCTACAGTGCACGCTCAACATTTTTATAAGATAGGCCGACATGACAACGACTACCCGTATCGGCGCTGCCAGCGCCCTGTTGTTCTCCCTGATCCTGGGCGTGGCCCATGCCGACACTGCCGCTCCCGACCTGGAAGCGCGCCGCACGGCGTTGAATAGTCTGCTCAAGGAGCAGTGGGAATACACCATGCGCTCCAGCCCTGAATGGGCATCGCTGTTGGGCGACAAGCGCTACAACGACAAATGGTCGGACTTCTCGCAGGCCGGCATCGAGGCCGATCTCAAGGCCAGCGCCGATTTCCTCAAGCGCTTCGAGGCGGTCGATACCACCGGCTTCCCGCTGCAGGAACAGCTGAACCGCGAGCTGATGGTACGCCAGCTGCGCCAGAATCTGGACGGCGCCCGCTTCAAGGACTGGGAGATGCCACTGGCGCAGAACTCCGGCATCCATATCGATGGTCCCATGATTATCTCGGCGCTGAACTTTGAAACCGTCAAGGATTACGAGGACTACATCAAGCGCCTGCACGCGCTGCCCAAGCTGTTCGAGGAAACTCGCGTCCAGATGGACAAAGGTGTCAAGGATGGCCTGATGCCGCCGAAATTCCTGATCCCGAAAATCGTCAAGCAATGCGAAGACGTGGCGGCCATGAAGCCCGCCGATTCGCCGTACGCCGAACCGCTGAAGAAGATGCCCAAGGATTTCTCGGCAGCCGATAAAGAACGCCTGACCAAGGAAATTCTGGCTGCGGTGAAAACCGATGTCGCACCGGCCTACAAAAAGCTGGCGGTCTACACCAAGACCAAATACCTGCCGCATGGCCGCACGGAAGTGGGCATGTGGTCGCTGCCGGACGGCGTGGCACGCTACAACTTCAAGGCGCAGTCCTCGACCACCACCGAGATGTCGGCGGAACAGATCCACCAGCTAGGCCTGTCGGAAGTCGCACGCATTGAAGGCCAGATGCTGGAAACCGCGAAGAAGCTGGGTTACAAGGATCTGAAGTCGTTCAACAAGGCGGTGGAAGCCAATCCGGCGCTGCATCCGAAATCGCGCCAGGAGATCATCGACCTGTATCAGAAATACACGGACCAGATGTACACCCAGCTGTCCAACCAGTTTGGCGTGCTGCCGAAGAATAAGGTGGAGATCAAGCCGGTGGAGGAGTTCCGCGAGAAGGGCGCTTCCGCTGCGGCCTATATGCCAGGTTCGCCGGACGGCAAACGTCCGGGCCGCGTGATGGTCAACACCGGCGATTTCGCCAAGCGCTCCACCATCGATATCGAAACCACCGCGCTGCATGAAGGCGTGCCGGGCCACCACATGCAGCTGACCATCGCGCAGGAAATCCAGGGCCTGCCGGACTTCCGCCAGCAAGGCAATTACACCGCGTATGCGGAAGGCTGGGCGCTGTACTCGGAACGTCTGGGCGAAGAGCTGGGCTTCTACAAGGACCCTTACAGCTACTACGGCCATTTGCAGGATGAGATGCTGCGCGCGATCCGCCTGGTGGTGGACACCGGCCTGCATTACAAGAAGTGGAACCGCCAGCAGGTGGTGGACTTCTTCCACGCGCATTCGGGCATCGGCGAAGTGGAAGTGCAGAGCGAGACGGACCGTTACATCGTCTGGCCAGGCCAGGCGCTGGGCTACAAGATCGGCCAGCTGAAGATCCTCGAACTGCGTGACTACGCGCGCAAGGAACTGGGTGACCGCTTCGACATCCGCAAATTCCACGACCAGGTGTTAGGCGCCGGCGCCTTGCCGATGGACGTGCTGGAATCGCACATCAAGGATTGGGTCGCAACGGAGAAGAAGACCGTCGCAAATCAATCTTCGTAACCCACCAGGCCTTGTTGCGGAAAGTGAAGTCAAGGGCGCCGATGGCGACGACCTTGCCTTCACTGGCCGAGACTTCGCCCGCCTTGGGCAACGTGGTCAGATCTGGATTGTTGTGGCCCAGCGCATCCAGCGCCTGCAGCAGCACGACATCATCGCGCTTCAATGCAGCGCAGGCGCCATACTGGTCGCAGACCTGCACCGGGAAGGCGATGAAGCGTGCCGCGCGGTCCAGCATATCCTCGTTGCCCAGGTAGTTGAATACCCATCCCGCCGCATCGGCCAGCTCGCGTGCACGCGCCAGTACGGCGTCGTTTTCCTGTTTGATCTCTTCCCGCATGGAGCGGCCCTGGCCGTACAGCATGTCGTCCACACGCCAGCCAGCGTCCTCTTTTACCAGCACGTAGCGGATCTGGCGCTCATAGGCTGAGCCCATATCGGGATAGACGTTGAACGTGGCTTCCACGGTGTTCTCGCCAACGCGCGCCACCTGGAAGTGCGAGCGTTCGAAATCCAGGCTGGGTGGCACTTCCTGCGTGTCGAGAAACACATCGCCATCGGCGCCATAACCGCAGATATCGTCGCCGCGCGACAGGCTGTCGCACAGCTGGAGGTTGGCGTCGACCAGCGCTTCCAGCTCGGCAGAGTAGAAAGCGCCGGCAGGCAGCTGGCTGGCCTGGCGGATCTCCGGCCGTGCCATATGGTCTTTGTAGAAATTGGTGATGAGGTCCAGCTGCTGCTGTTTCTCCGACCAGGCTTTATCGGCCAGCAGGCCAATCGCGGCAAAGGCAAACAAGCCCACGCCGATCGGCAGCAGGCGCTTCTTGTTGATGTTCATGGCGTAGTCCGGAGTTTCTTCATGTCTTGCATAGGCGGTGCGCCAAACAGGCGGCGGTATTCGCGGCTGAATTGCGATGCGCTTTCGTAGCCGACCTGGTAAGCGGCCGTGGTGGCATCGACATCGCCATTCAGCAGCAGCGTGCGTGCCGCCTGCAGGCGCAGCTGCTTTTGATACTGCATCGGTCCCATCGTGGTCACGGCCTTGAAGCGGTGGTGCAGGCTGGAGATGCTCATGTTGGTGGCCTGCGCCAGTTCCTCCACTTTCACCGTCTGATCGTAATGCTCCCTGAGCCAGGCAATGGCCTTGCTGATGCCGCGGTCCTGCTGGTCCAGCACAATGTTCTGGTACAGCTGGCGGCCGTCAGCGCCGGTCAGCATGCGATAAATGATTTCGCGCTTCAGTCCTACCGACAGAAACGCCGCTTCCGCTGCTGGCGCTGCTAGTAAGCGCACCAGCTGGTATAAGGACTCCTGCAAGGCATCGTCGGTTTTGCCGACGAAGGCGCCGCGCACCGGTTCCTGCGTATCGATGGCGATTTTCGCCTCCAGCACGACGGCTGCGATTTCCTGCGGATCGAGTTCGATATTGAGCAGCAGATAGGGCTTGTCCGGCGTGGCGTTGACGATGTGGCCTGCGGCCTGCATGTCGACCGACACCACCAGGTATTCACCGGGGCCGTAATCGAGGATGTCCTCGGCCAGATGCACGCGCTTCTGGCCCTGCAGGATCACGCAGCACGAGGGTTTGAGGACGCCGCGCGTGACCGGCGTGGGATGCGATGAACGCAGCAGCGACAGAAACGGAATCGCCGTCGCCACCCGCTGTTCGTCCAGCACATGGCGCTGGACGAGATCGATCATGTGATCGAGGCGGGTGGGCGATGGATCCCGTTTCATGGCATGGCTTACTTCAGCAGCGGCACCAGGTATTTACCGGTCACGCTGGCTGCGTTGGCCGCCACTTCTTCCGGCGAACCGCTGGCGATGATCTTGCCGCCGCCCGCACCGCCTTCCGGACCCAGGTCGACGATCCAGTCAGCGGTCTTGATCACATCGAGGTTGTGCTCAATGATGACCAGCGTGTTGCCCTGGTCGCGCAGACGGTGGATCACTTTCAGCAGCAGGTCGATATCGTGGAAGTGCAGGCCGGTGGTCGGCTCGTCCAGGATGTACAGCGTGCGGCCCGTGTCGCGCTTGGACAGCTCCAGCGACAGCTTGACGCGCTGCGCTTCGCCGCCCGACAGCGTGGTCGCGCTCTGACCCAGCTTGATGTAGCCCAGGCCCACGTCGAGCAGCGTATGCAGCTTGCGCGCGATCAGCGGCACCGGCTTGAAGAACTCGTGTGCGTCTTCGACGGTCATGTCGAGGATCTCGGTGATGTTCTTGCCCTTGTACTGCACTTCCAGCGTTTCGCGGTTATAGCGCTTGCCGTGGCAGACGTCGCACGGCACGTACACGTCCGGCAGGAAGTGCATCTCGACCTTGATCACGCCATCGCCCTGGCACGCTTCGCAGCGGCCGCCCTTGACGTTGAACGAGAATCGGCCAGCGCTGTAGCCGCGCTCTTTCGCGGTCGGCACCGTGGCAAACAGGTCGCGGATCGGCGTGAACAGGCCGGTGTAGGTGGCCGGATTCGAGCGCGGCGTACGGCCAATCGGCGCTTGGTCGACCGAGATCACCTTGTCGAAGTGTTCCAGGCCGCTGATGGTGTCGTGCGGCGCTGGCTCGGTCTGCGAACCGTACAGGTGGCGCGACAGGGCCGGGAACAGCGTGTCGTTAATCAGCGTCGATTTGCCGGAGCCGGAGACGCCGGTCACGCAGGTCATCAGGCCGACGGGCAGCTTGAGGTTGACCTTTTTCAGGTTGTTGCCGGTGGCGCCGGTGATGACCAGCTGCTTGTCCGGATCCGCAACATGACGCTTTTTCGGCACGTCGATTTTGCGCGTGCCGCTCAGGTACTGCGCGGTCAGCGACTTCTTGTTCTTCAGGATGTCTTTGAGCGAACCGGCAGCAATCACTTCGCCGCCATGCACGCCAGCGCCCGGCCCCATGTCGACCACATAGTCGGCAGTGCGGATCGCATCTTCATCGTGTTCCACTACCAGCACGCTGTTGCCGATGTCGCGCAGGTGCTTGAGCGTGTCGATCAGGCGGTCGTTGTCGCGCTGGTGCAGGCCGATTGATGGCTCATCGAGCACGTACATCACGCCGGTCAGGCCGGAGCCGATCTGCGAGGCCAGGCGGATACGCTGCGCTTCGCCGCCCGACAAGGTATCGGCGCTGCGGTCCAGCGACAGGTAGTCCAGGCCGACGTTGTTGAGGAACTGCAGGCGCGAGATGATTTCCTTGACCACGCGGTCGGCAATCTCTTTCTTCGCGCCTTTGAGCTTCAACTGCTCAAAGAAGGACAGCGTTTCACGCAGTGGCTTCTCGGCGATCTCGTAGATGGCGCGTTCCTGCTTGCCGCTGCCAACCTTGACGTAACGCGCTTCCACGCGCAGACGCGCACCTTCGCACGACGGGCATTTCTTCTCGTTGATGAATTTGGCCAGTTCCTCTTTCACCGCCATCGAATCGGTTTCGCGGTAGCGGCGCGCGAGGTTGTTGACCACACCTTCAAACGTGTGTTCCTTGACCACGGTGCGGCCACGCTCATTGATGTAGGTGAACGGGATCTGGGTTTTGCCGGAACCATGCAGCACGGCTTCCTGTGCCGGCTTCGGCAGCTTCTCGAACGGCAGGTCCAGATCAAATTCGTAGAAGGCCGCCAGGTTGGACAGCATCGAGAAGTAGAACTGGTTGCGGCGGTCCCACCCTTTCACGGCGCCGGACGCCAGCGACAGGTTGGGGAAGGCGACGATGCGTTTGGGATCGAAGAACTCGATGTGGCCAAGGCCGTCGCACTCCGGGCAGGCGCCCATCGGGTTATTGAACGAGAACAGGCGCGGCTCCAGCTCCTGCAGCGAATAGCCGCAGGTGTTGCAGGCGAACTTGTTGGAGTAGACGTGCTCCGTGCCGTTATCCATTTCCAGCGCCACGGCGCGGCCGTCGGCCAGGCGCAGCGCGGTTTCAAAGCTTTCGGCCAGACGCTGCTTGATGTCGGCGCCGACCTTCACGCGGTCGATCACCACGTCGATGGTGTGCTTCTCGGTTTTCTTCAGCTTCGGCAGGTCTTCCACTTCGTAGATCTTGGCGTCATGCGTACCGCTCTGGACGCGGAAGCGGATAAAGCCCTGCGCCTGCATGGCTTCAAACAGGTCGACGTGCTCGCCCTTGCGGTTTGCAACCACCGGCGCAAGGATCATCAGCTTGGTGTCTTGCGGCAGGGCCAGCACGGCATCGACCATCTGCGAGACCGTCTGCGCAGCCAGGGCCTGGTCCGGGTGGTTGATGCAATAGGGCGTACCGACGCGCGCATACAACAGACGCAGGTAGTCGTGGATCTCGGTTACGGTGCCGACGGTCGAACGCGGGTTGTGCGAGGTGGCTTTCTGCTCGATTGAGATGGCCGGCGACAGGCCCTCAATCAGGTCGACATCCGGCTTTTCCATCAGTTGCAGGAACTGGCGGGCATAGGCCGACAGCGACTCCACATAGCGGCGCTGGCCTTCGGCATACAGCGTGTCAAATGCCAGCGAGGATTTGCCGGAACCGGACAAGCCGGTAATCACGATCAGCTTGTTGCGAGGCAGATCGAGATTGATGTTTTTGAGGTTGTGCGTGCGTGCGCCGCGAATGCGGATCTGTTCCATGGATTTGGCCTTTAGAGTCAACCCGTAACTATAGCTGGGTTTGGATATATGCGCCGACCTCGCGCGAGATCGTCGGGTGGCGGCGCGGCACTGTATATAATACCAGTATTTTCTTGCGTTGGTTCAACTGGCAGACGAAGCGGATAGTTGGGGACGGCTTCGCAAAATAGTAGGTCCAGCGCGCACTCTACCGGCCATGGCGGAGGCCTTGCCTGGCCAGCCCCTCAGGTTGACGTTGATTGGCAACTAATTTAATAGCACATCGATATTTAAAAATAATATATTGCTAATTTTATTAAAACAATGTTATTTTTTCTACTCAACTACACCACATGAGGGGAAATGATGAAGAAAATCGCAATCGCGGTACTGGCATTGGTTTCTGGCATCGCTAACGCAGGCGAGTTGTATAACAACGGTCCGGTAGTTGAATCGAATGGCTTGTCCATCATCGCGCCAGACGCCAACACCTATGGCTTCGGCAACCAGACCAATTCGGGCAATTTCGTCGCGGATGATTTCAATGTTACCGCCGGCAAAAGCTGGAATGTGTCCAGCCTGAGCTTCTATGGCTATCAAACCGGCGCGAGTGGCTTCAGCTTCACCTCGGCGACCTGGAGCATCGTCTCCGGTAGCGACATCAACACTGGCACCGTGGTTGCCTCCGGCACTTCCGGCGTCACCAACGGCGGCCTGGCCGGCTACCGTGTCACTGACCTCACCCTCAACAACACCCAGCGCCGCATCTACAAGATCGACACCGACATCGCCGACATCACGCTGGCTTCCGGCCACTACTGGCTGACTTGGGGCCTGACCGGTACCGCCGCCTCCGGTCCATGGCAGCCGCCGACCTCCGATGCGCGTGAAGGCAATGCGCAGCAATCGCAGGTCGGTGCCCCCTTCATCCAGATTGAAGAGAGCAGCAGCGGCTTGTCGGTAGAGCTGCCGTTCGCCGTCAACGGCACCGTCTCCGCCGTACCGGAACCGGAAACTTACGCCATGCTGCTGGCTGGCCTGGGCCTGGTTGGCCTGGCACGCCGCCGCGCGCGCCGCGGCTGATAGCCGCTTTATGCCGGGGCAACCCGGCAGCAACGGCTGGCGGACGACGTCATTGTCCGCCCAGCCGGTCAGCAATGCCAGCAATACATGGCAGCGCTTCCTTCCCCATGCGGCGTACCGCTGCTATCCCTGAGGCTCATTGCCTGTCCAGTCCGCTAGTTGTCCGAAAATTCCTTGTGCCAGATCAGAATTTTGAACCACATTGGCATGCAATTCCTATCCTGGGCGGTAAAGTACGGTAAACTTAAGCACTTTTGGGTGAGTCCACACGCGTTTAATTGATAGAAAAACATCGACAGTCAATTAAGCATCTGGAACAAAATTCCCGCACTTGGACATTGAATTGGCCCGGTGGACCAAACGAATTGCCCTCATACCTCAGGAGTTTTATACATGGCATCAGTTAACAAAGTCATCATCGTCGGCAATCTGGGTCGCGATCCGGAAATTCGCTACATGCCTAGCGGTGATGCGATCGCCAACATTGCAGTGGCGACCTCGTATCGCTCGAAAGACCGCAACACCGGCGAACAAAAAGAGCTGACCGAGTGGCACCGTATTTCCTTCTTCGGCCGTCTGGCGGAAATCGTTGGCCAGTACCTGAAAAAAGGTTCCTCGGTCTACGTTGAAGGCCGCCTGCAGACCCGTAAATACACCGACAAGGACGGCGTCGAGAAATACGCGACCGACATCATCGCCGAGCAGATGCAAATGCTGGGTGGCCGTCAAGGCATGGGTGAAGGCGGCGGCATGGATGATGGCGGCTACGGCGGTGGCGGTGGTTACGAAGCCGCGCCACAGCAGCGTCAAGCCCCAGCACCACGCCCACAGATGGCGGCACCAGCGCCGGCACCACGCCCAGCCCCGCGCCCAGCGCCGAACTTCTCGGACATGGATGACGATATTCCGTTCTGAGATCTAGTAGCCTCTAATTTGTAAACTAAGCCCTGTAGGTTGTTGATCTACAGGGCTTTTTTGTTGTTTTAGGGGATTTTTGGACAACTTAACCGGGAGATTTGATCTACCACTAAGCAAAGCTGGCAATGCCACAATGTTGTCATATTTGCTCGCTACCATCTCTGTTTTCGTCCAGCAGAGAGCCCGCCGATGTCGACCAGCCGTCGTAACTTCCTTCGCTACGCCGTTGCCGGCGCGGGCGTGAGCGCTACCACCGTTTTCCCTGACCTGATTCGCGAGGCGTTGGCGATCCCGGCCAACAACGCCACCGGCACTCTGGCCGACATCGGCCACGTGGTGATCCTGATGCAGGAAAACCGCTCGTTCGATCATTATTTCGGTGCGCTGGCGGGGGTGCGTGGTTTTGACGACCCGCGCGCCATCGATCTGCCGAATGGTCGGCCGGTGTGGTACCAGCCCGACGCTGCGGGCGGCTATGTGCTGCCGTTCCATTTCGACGCCAAGAACACCAGCGCGCTGTCGGTTGGCCTGGACCATTCCTGGAAAGGCGCACAGGCTACCTGGCAAGGCTGGGATGCCTGGGTCAAGCAGAAAAGCGCGCAGACCATGGGCTACTTCAACCGTGGCGACCTGCCGTTCTACTATGCGCTGGCGGATGCCTTCACGATCTGCGATGCCTACCACTGCTCGATCTTTGGCGCGACCGACCCTAATCGCCTGTATTCGCTGAGCGGCACCAACCAGGGCTGGTTCGGCGCCATGGGCGGCTTGTACAACATCAGCGCGGGTGGCATCTACAACGCCGATCCCGCCAACGACAACCTGTCCGCTGCAGTCACCGGCAGCGCGCCCAACTGGCAGACCTATGCTGAAGTGCTGCAGGCGAATGGTGTCAGCTGGAAGGTGTATCAGGAGTGGGACAACTACGGCGACAACTACCTGGCTTACTTCAAGAACTTCCGCGTCAATGCGGATGGCAGCCGCCTCTCCGCCAGCTCGCCGCTGGCGCAAAATGGCCGGGTGATGGCGCCAGGTTCGAGCGCCGCCAACGCGGCCGGCACCAAGGGCGATCTGCTGGTGCGGGCGTTCGCTGATGACGTGCAAAACAACCGGCTGCCGCAGGTGTCGTGGATCTCCGCGCCCACCGAATACTGTGAACATCCATCGCACTCGCCGAACGCGGGCGAAAGCATCACGGCGCGCCTGCTGGCGGCGCTGGTGGCCAATCCCGCGGTCTGGTCCAAAACCGTGTTCCTGCTGATGTATGACGAAAATGACGGCTTCTTCGACCACGTGCCGTCCGATATGGCGCCGCTCAATACCGGCATGGGCAAGACCACGCTGGCCGACATCGGCGCCTATGAAAGCTATCAGGGCATTCCGGTCGGCCTTGGGCCACGGGTGCCGATGCTGGTGATTTCGCCATGGAGCAAAGGCGGCCGCGTCTGCTCGCAGCTGTTCGATCACACCTCCAAGCTGCGCTTCCTGGAGGAGTGGCTGGTACAGGGCCTGGGCAAGGACCGCGCCAGCATCACCTGTTCGCAGATTTCGCCGTGGCGCCGCACGGTCTGTGGCGACCTGACGTCGGCCTTCGATTTCAAGCATCCCAATAGCGACTGGCCCACCAGCGCGCCGAAGACGGCCGCCTACGCGCCGGTCAGCGGCAAGCCGTCACCGGTGCCGCCCGCCGTGCAGACCCTGCCGCGCCAGGAGGAGGTGGCCGCTGACGGTCCGCGCTATGCCTGTCCGCTGCCGTATATGTTGCAGGTCCAGGCCAGCAACAACGGCAACAAGCAGCTGGCTGTCAGCTTCAGCAACCTTGGCCAGGTGGGCGCCGCCTTCATCGTGTATTCCAGTCTGCGCAGCGACGGGCCTTGGTACTACACGGTGGAAGCAGGCAAGAGCATCGACAACGAAATGTGGAACTGGAGCGGCAGCAGCTACGCACTCAGCGTTCATGGCGCCAACGGTTTCCTGCGCCAGTTCGCCGGGACTGTGGCGCAGGCGGCCGGCGGCGCGCGGCCGGAGCTGCAATGCATGTACAGCGTGGCCAGCAACGGCATCTGGCTCACGCTGTCGAATGTGGGCGGGCAGCAGGCTTGCCGCTTTACGATCAACGATAACGCTTACGGGGTTGCGCAGGCCAGTTATACCGTCGCGGCCGGACAGACGCTGGCGATCGACTACGCTCTGGCGGACAGCTTTGGCTGGTATGACTTCACCGTGACCTGCGATGCCGATGCCTTGTGGTCGCGCCGCGTCGCCGGGCACGTCGAGACCGGCGCGGCAAGCCGGGTCGATCCGATGATCGGCACCAACAAGAGCCGCATCGTGTTCGACACCAGCACGCCGTACGCGATGAAGGGCGCGCCGCTAAATTTTAACTACGCGGCGCCGAACGGCAAGCTCGATCCGAAGAACTGGATCGGCCTGTATGCGGCAGGCCGTACCCCGGGCAATGGCAGCTCCGCACTGTGGAGCTATGCGCCCGATGCCAGCGGCAGCGTAGCGTTCAGCACCGGCACGCTGGCGGTGGGCGACTATGCGGCCTGGTATCTGTACCAGGATGGCTACCAGGCGCTGGGTGGTCCGGTCGCGGTCAGTGTGACGCAGCTGGCGGCCAGTACCGCCAGCGTCAAACAGGGCACGCCGATGCTGGTCAATTATGCGCTGCCGGCCTCCAAAGTCAGCAGCACCAACTGGATCGGCATCTGGAAGGCGGGCGTCACGCCCGGCAGCGGCAGCTATCTGACCTGGCAGTACGCGACCGCCGCCAGCGGCAGCGTCAGCATCGACACCAGCAAGCTGGCGCCCGGCAGCTACAGCGCGTGGTGTTTGTATGCGAACGGCTATACGCTGATGGCGGGACCAGCCAATTTCACGGTGACGTGAGCCGGCGCGCATACGGTCGGGTGCGCCGGTTTCCTGCTGATTTGAAGTAAGCTGTTCCGCGATCACATTATCAGGGGAGTGGCGTTGCGGCAGGAATCGATGTTTCGCCAGGTCGCGCTGGTCAGCTACGGCACGCAGTTCTTGTGGCACGCGTGCGCGCTGGAAGACTGGTATCGGCATGCGGTGTTCAGGGATGCCCGTTCCCAGTTCCGCTCGCTTGCGGGGAATGCCTTGCTGGCTGATGATTTCACGCAGTGGCTGGACCAGCTGCGGCGATCAGGCGCGCAGCATTTGTCGCTGCATGTGGCCGAAAAACTAAGACAGCGATTACCGCCGGCTCAGTGACGATGAGGCGGCGAAGGCCGATGACTGGAGCCGGCGCCTGGATAGCTGGATGACCGAAGTGCTGCTGCGCTGCGCGAACGACATCGGCGGTATTGAGAAAGAGACGCCGCAGAAGGTTGCGGCAAGCAAGTGGATCAGCGGCCTGGGCCTGTTGGTCGCGGTTGTGGTGCTCAGCCTGTTTGTCATGGCGATCGCCCACGTCATTGCCCGCTTCCCCTGGCTCGCTGTCCTGATCGCGCTGCCGTGGGCGCTCTACGTCAAATATAAAAAAGAGTAGGGCGGCCGTCACTGCGGCGGGAATTTTTCCACATGCATTTCCCCGGCGCGGCCATAGTAGGCAACATGGCGGCCTGCAATCCAGACCATATAGCCGACGCAGCCTGCAGCGACCGACAGACTCACGAATGCCGGATATTTGACATCGCCGCGCTGGGCGCCGCGGATCGCGTCCTGCACGCCTGCCGCATCGAAGTCCGGCGGTATCGCGGCCGCGCTACGCGTCAGCGGGATGGTGTAGCTGTCGCCTTCGGGGCCATAGTAGGTGGTGGTGCGGGCGCGATAATCGGCGTAGTAGCTTTCCACGCCGGCGCCTGCCAGCCGCATGACGATTTCGCCAAAGCTTGCGGTGCCTGCGTAGGAATCATGCGCGCAGCTGTCGATGATGTTCTTGTCCATCTTTCCTCTCCTTGGTAAAATAGTTTCCATGGAAACCAATTGAGCGGATTAAAACATGCCTTCAAAGAAAAAAGCAAGCGCGCTGGAATCGCATGTGGGGTTCTGGCTGCGGTTTGTTTCCAACCATGTGTCAGCAAGTTTTGCCGCGCTGGTCGAGCAACATGGCGTCTCCGTATCGGAATGGGTGGCATTGCGGCATATGTATGACCGCGATGCCTCCACTGCTTCCGAATTGATAGCCGCACTGGGCATGACCAAGGGCGCGGTATCCAAGATCCTCACGCGTTTGCAGGACAAGGGCCTGGTGCAGCGCTACATCGTCGATGACGACCTGCGCGCCCAGCAACTGTGCCTCACGGAAGAAGGCCGCACGCTGGTGCCCAAGCTGGCCGCGCTGGCGGATCAGAACGATGAAGCCTTCTTTGGCCAATTGAACGATGAGCAAAGGAATGCCCTGCTGGGTACGCTAAAGTTGTTAGTCCGAGTAAATGATTTGAAACAATTGCCCGTTCTGTAAGGCAAAAAGGCGACAAAGCAATAATGTCCTGACAGTGTTTCCCTAACATTTTAGTCAGGTTAGTCTTTCCGTGTGAGAATTTGATAGTATTGCCGTACGCCAACCTAACTGAATCTAGTTAGAATTCACACCGAGAGATTTCCATGCGCCCGTACCTGATCCCGATGACCTGCATTGCCGCCCTGCTGAGTGCCTGCGGCGGCAACACCGAAACCAGTCCAGCATCCCGCGTCGTGCAAGCCGCCGCCCCGATGGCGACCGCAGCCACCACGATTGAACTGGACCCAGGTACGCTGCCAGCGGCCGATGCGCAGCAGTACGCGCAGCCATCGTTCCACATGGCGCCGGTGCTGCTGGATGCACCGGACGACAACGCGGTCGGCGCGGACGCACCGGTGCACACGCAAACCATCCCGTCGGAATTCCGCCGCCTGGGTTCGCGCCAGCTGACGGTGCAGGCGCTGCGCCACGTCGAAGCGGACCGCAGCCTGGCCGCCGACACCAGCCCGGCCACGCCAATGGCCACCAGCAGCACGGTCGTGACGTACTCGCCGGCGCAGATCCGCGCCGCCTACGGCCTGCCAGCGCTGCCGGCCAGCTTCACCAATCTGACCGCCACACAGGCGGCACAGCTGGGCGCCGGTCAGACCATCTACATTGTCGATGCGCAGCACAACCCGAACGTGGCGGCCGAACTGGCAGCGTTCAATACCAAATTCAGCCTGCCGGCATGCACCACCAAAACCATCGCCAGCAGCACCAAGCTGCCGCTGGCAACGGCTGCCGGCAACGCCTGCGAACTGTCGGTGGTGTACAGCACGGCCAGCGGCGGCATGAGCGCGTCCGCGCCTGCCTACGATTCCGGCTGGGCCACCGAAATTGCGCTGGATGTGCAGTGGGCGCATGCCACCGCGCCGCTGGCGCGCATCGTCCTGATCGAAACGGCCAGCGCCAGTTATGACAATCTGCTGGGCGGCGTCAAGCTGGCCAATGCCATGGGGCCCGGCGTGGTATCGATGAGCTTTGGCGGCAGCGAAAGCAGCGGCACCAGCGCGGCCGATGCCACCTTCTCCGCAGCGAACATGACTTACCTGGCCGCCACCGGCGACTCGGGCGCGGCGGTTGCGTGGCCATCGGTATCGCCGAAAGTGCTGGCGGTGGGCGGTACCACGCTGAGCTACAGCGGCGCGGGTACGCGTTCCGAAGTGACGTGGTCGAACACCGGTGGCGGCGTCAGCCAGTATGTGGCGACGCCGTCGTATCAGAGCGTGTCGGTGCCCGGCATGGGCACGGCCGCGCGCCGCACGGTGGCCGACGTGGCGTTCAATGCCGACCCGTCGAGCGGCCAGTATGTCGCGGTGATCCCGAGCGGCAGCAGCACGGTGCGCTGGTCCAGCGTCGGCGGCACCAGCCTGGCAACGCCGCAGTGGGCCGGCCTGATTGCGGTGGCCAATGCGCTGCGCGCCGTGAATGGCAAGGCCGCGCTGGGCGCGCCACATAGCGCGCTGTACAACCAGATCTCGACGGTGCCGGGCACCTATGCCGCAGTCTTCGCCGACGTCGTCAAGGGCAGCAACGGCAGCTGCGCCGGTTGCACGGCCAAGACTGGCTACGACCTGGCTACCGGCCTGGGAACGCCTAACGCCGCTTCGCTGCTGAGCACCCTGTCCGGCCTGACCGTGGACACGGCGCCTGTGGTGGCGCCAGCCACCATCAATGGCAAAGTCGGCACGGCCCTGAGCTTCACGGTGTCGGCTTCGTCGGCGAATGCACTCAGCTACACCCTCAGCGGTGCGCCTGGCGGCATGAGCATCAATAGCAGCGGCGTGGTGAATTGGGCGACGCCGGTGGCTGGCACCTACAGCGTCACCGTCATCGCCAAGGACAGCAAGACCGGCCTGAGCGGCCAGGGCGTGTACACCATCGTGATTGCGGCTGCGACCACCACCACTAACCCAACCACCACCAGCTCGGCGGGTCCGGTGATTACGGCGGCGGCCATGAATGGCGTGGTCGGCAAGGCGCTGACCGGCAATATCGGCATCTCGGCTACCGGTGCAGTGTCGCTGACGATCTCCGGCGCACCACTTGGCATGGCGTTCCTGCCTGGCGGCATGAACATTACCGTGTACTGGGCGGCGCCGCAGGCTGGCAGCTATCAACTGAAAGTATCGGCCACCGATGCCAAGGGTGCGACCACGCAGATCACCATTCCGGTGACCATCAACGCACGCTGATTGCTGCAACAGGACTTATGCGTTTTCCACCTTTGTGAAGTTGTTTTTATTCGTTTTGTTTCATTTTGACGAACCGTATGCTGGTGTCTATCGCCATCAACGCATAAAGGGTCGTCATGTCAGAAGAAGTACTCGATCTGCCACAGCAGCTGGCAGAGCTTAAAACCCGGGCCGGCTTGTCCGGCCTGTCTTATGCGGGCGGTGTGCCGCCGGCACTGGCCTGGGAGCTGTTCTCCAGCGGCCAGGCGCTGCTGGTGGATGTCCGCACCGCCGAAGAGCGCAAGTTCGTCGGCCACGTGCCGGACAGCCTGCACGTGGCCTGGGCCACCGGCACCGCACTGACCCGCAATCCCCGTTTTGCCCGTGAGCTCGAAGCCAAGCTGGGCCGCAAGGATGCGGTGGCCCTGCTGCTGTGCCGCAGCGGCAAGCGCTCGGTGCTGGCGGCGGAAGCGGCAACCAAGGCCGGCCTCACCAATGTCTTCAATGTGCTGGAAGGGTTCGAAGGCGAACTCGACGCGCACCAGCAGCGCGGCAAGGCGGACGGCTGGCGCTTCCAGGGCCTGCCTTGGGTGCAGGACTGAACCATGGCAGCCACCTTCGACATCACCGGCATCGTGCAAGCGCTGCACGATGCGCGCCACAGCTGGCGGCAGACCCAACGCCGCAATAGCGAAGCCGGCAACCGTGAATTTCCTTCACGTGACGCGCTGGCCGCCATCATCGACAGCCTCAAGGGCGTGCTGTTTCCCATGCGACTAGGACCGCCCGATCTGCGGCAGGAAAGCGAGGACTTCCACGTGGCGCATGCGCTCGACGCGGCCCTGCACGCGCTGCTGAAACAGGTGCGGCGCGAGCTGGCCTATAACGCCGGCCTGCGCGGCCAGGGTGGGCGTCCCGTCGATGAGGAAGCGCTGATCGCCGTGCGCAGCCTTGCTGCTGCGCTGCCGGGCATCCGCGCTCTGCTGGATACCGATGTGATGGCCGCTTACCAGGGCGATCCGGCGGCGCGCAGCGTGGACGAGGTGCTGCTGTGTTATCCCGGCGTGCTGGCCATGATCCACTACCGGCTGGCGCATCAGCTGTATGTGCTGGAACTGCCGCTGCTGGCGCGCATCGTATCGGAGCTGGCGCACAGTGCGACTGGCATTGATATCCACCCGGGCGCGCGCATCGGCGCCGGCTTTTTCATCGACCATGGCACCGGCGTGGTGATCGGCGAAACCGCCGTCATCGGCGAGCGGGTGCGCGTGTACCAGGCAGTGACGCTGGGCGCCAAGCGCTTCCCGACGGATGCGGAAGGCAATCTGCAAAAAGGCCTGCCGCGCCATCCGGTGGTGGAAGACGACGTGGTGATTTACGCGGGCGCCACCATCCTTGGCCGCATCACGCTGGGCAAGGGCGCTGTCATCGGCGGCAATGTGTGGCTCACGCATGACGTGCCGGCGGGCGGCCGCATTGCCCAGGCCGAATCGCGCGAAGGCGCTTTTGCCAACAGCATAGGTGCGTCATGAGTGCCGCGTCCGGCGTGGCGTGCGCGCTGGCGCACAGCTTCGGGCGGGGCGTGCGGCAGTTGCGCGAGGCACAGGGCTGGTCGCAGGAGCGGCTGGCGGAAAATTCCAACCTCAACCGGTCCTACATCGGCGAAATCGAACGCGGCGTCGTGATCGCCTCCCTGCTCACCGTGGAAAAACTGGCGGCTGCACTCAAGCTGTCGCCGGCCGCCTTGCTGACCCACGGCGAAAGCCTGCGCACCAAGGCTGAGCCCGTGTAGAAATGAGGGACCTGACCCCGGAGTGGTGGCGATAGCATGTTGAGCGCATGGGTATCACACCGCACACTATCCCTGTTTTCTAACTATCTGGATGGGAGTCACGATGTCGGCAACAGTAGGCGGTACCACGGCGCTGGGCGATAACGCAGCGCGGCAATTAGCAAACGCAACCAAGACCGCGCCCCAGCTGTCGACCATCAGCCCGCGCTGGCTGACCCATCTGCTGCAATGGGTGCCGGTGGAGGCCGGCATCTATCGCCTCAACCAGGTGAAGAATCCAGAGGCGATCAAGGTCACCTGCACCGCGCGCGAGGAGGAGAACCAGCTGCCGCGCACCTTTGTCGATTATGAGGAAAATCCGCGCGAGTATTTCCTCAACGCGGTGTCAACGATCCTGGATGTGCATACGCGCGTGTCCGATCTGTACAGCAGCCCGCATGACCAGATCAAGGAACAGCTGCGCCTGACGATTGAAACCATCAAGGAAAACCAGGAATCCGAACTGATTAACAACCCGGATTATGGCTTGCTGGCGCAAGTGACCGAGGAGCAACGCGTCTTCCCGCTGACCGGCGCACCGACGCCGGACGATCTGGACGAACTGCTGACCAAGGTGTGGAAGGAGCCGGCATTCTTCCTGACCCATCCGCTGGCGATTGCCGCGTTTGGCCGCGAGGCGACACGCCGCGGGACGCCGCCGCCCACCATCAGCCTGTTCGGTTCGCAGTTCATCACGTGGCGCGGCATTCCGCTGATCCCGTCGGACAAGGTGCCGGTGGCCGATGGCAAATCCAAGATCCTGCTGCTGCGCGTGGGCGACAAGCGCCAGGGCGTGGTGGGCCTGTACCAGCCGGGCCTGCCGGGCGAGCAGAGTCCGGGGCTGTCGGTGCGCTTCATGGGCATCAACAACCATGCGATCTCGTCCTATCTGATTTCGCTGTACTGCTCGCTGGCGGTGCTGACGCCGGATGCACTGGCCGTGCTTGATGATGTGGAAATCGGCAAATACCACGACTATCCCGACACCTATAAATGAGCCATCCATCTCCTACCTTGCCGGAGCCGTCCGGCGCGCCGTTTGATACGGCAGCGCTGGCACGGCTGGCCAATGAATTGTTCAGCGCGTCGCCGTTTGCCTCGCCGTCGGGTGTCCATGGTGTGCAGGCGCCCGCCAATATTGCACCGCCCGGCTCGCCGCTGGCCAGTCCGGCCGGTCTCGGGCCTGCTGTGCCGGGAACGCCGATACCGCAAGGCCAGCTACCGGGCACCAACCTGATCCCGGCGTCGCCGACGCAGCTGCCCTCGCTGGCGCACCGTGCTCCGGCGCTGGCACCGTCCGCGCCAGCCGGCAATGGCGTACCGGACAAGGTGTACAGCACGCTGCCCGCGTACGAACCACGCAGCGGCGGCGCCGTGCTGGGCGTGCCGTCGCTGGAGGTGGGGGGAGCGCGTCAGATCGATGCGCCGTCCTACTACTTCCTCAACGACTGGCAGACACCATCGGGCGCGCCGTCCTCATCCGCAGCGGCCTCTCCGGTGCTGGGCGCCGCCAGCCATCAGCCGCCGTTTGACGTGCATGCCGTGCGGCGCGATTTTCCGATCCTGCAAGAGCGCGTGAATGGCCGCCAGCTGGTGTGGTTCGACAACGCCGCCACCACGCACAAGCCGCAATCGGTGATCGACCGCATCAGCTACTTCTACGAACACGAAAACTCCAACATCCACCGCGCCGCGCACGAACTGGCCGCACGCGCGACCGATGCGTACGAAGGCGCACGCCAGCGCGTGCAGCGTTTCATCAACGCCCCGGACGTCAACGAAGTCATCTTCGTGCGCGGCACCACCGAGGCCATCAACCTGGTGGCCAAGAGCTGGGGCGCTCAGCACATTGGCGAAGGCGACGAAATCATCGTCTCCAACCTCGAACACCATGCCAACATCGTGCCATGGCAGCAGCTGGCTGCGGCCAAAGGCGCCAGGCTGCGTGTGATCCCGGTCGACGACAGCGGCCAGATCCTGCTGGACGAATACCGCAAGCTGCTGAACCCGCGCACCAAGCTGGTCTCGATCACACAGGTATCGAATGCGCTGGGCACCGTCACCCCGGTAAAGGAAGTGGTGGCGCTGGCGCACAGCGTGGGCGCCAGGGTGTTGGTGGATGGCGCGCAATCCGTATCGCATATGCGGATAGACGTGCAGGAGCTGGGCGCCGACTTTTTCGTCTTCTCCGGCCACAAAGTGTTCGGGCCGACCGGTATCGGCGCGTTGTGGGGCAAGCGCGAAGTGCTGGAAGACATGCCGCCGTGGCAGGGCGGCGGCAATATGATCGCCGACGTCACGTTTGAAAAAACCGTGTACCAGCCGATCCCCAACAAGTTTGAAGCGGGCACCGGCAACATAGCCGATGCCGTCGGCCTGGGCGCAGCAATCGACTACGTCAACCGCATCGGCATCGACAACATCGCGCGTTACGAGCACGAACTGCTGGTGTACGGCACCTACCAGCTCAAGCAAATCCGTGGCGTACGCCTGATCGGCACGGCGGCCGACAAAGCCAGCGTGATGTCCTTCGTCCTGGACGGCTACACCACCGAACAGGTAGGAAAGGCGCTCAACGAAGAAGGCATCGCCGTACGCACCGGTCACCACTGCGCCCAACCGATCTTGCGCCGTTTCGGCGTCGAGACCACAGTACGGCCCTCACTGGCCTTCTACAACACCTACGACGAAGTCGACCGGCTCGCCGCCGTCATCCGCAAGCTCGCCTAAAATCCGGGGTCAGTTCTTGCAATCCAACACGGGCTCTGCCATACACCGGCAGAGCCCGTGTTGGATTGCAAGAACTGACCCCGGATTTATTTGGTTTTGGCGCGGGTGCGGATGGCGTTGATTTGTTTGAGTTCTTTGTCGCTGGCGTTGGCCAGCAGCGCTTCGTGGGCTTTGCCGAGCTCGACGTAGTGGGCTTGCTCCGGCGTCAGGGCGTTGCCGCGCAGCGCCCAGCTGGTCAGGAAGCCGGTCACCAGGCAGCACAGGACGACCAGCATCGTGTAGACGGCGATCCAGCTCCCGGTTTTGAATTGCAACAGGTTCAGCGACAGGCTGGTCCTGCGCGCCGCTTCGGTGGCTTCGCCCAGGCTGTGCACCATGCCGGCGACTGCCGCGCTGGTGGCGGTGGTCGCGGCGGCGCTCGCCTGGGCGCCTGCTACGTCGGCGATCTGCTGGGCTTCGGCGCTGATGCGGACGGCGTCGGCGATCTTGCCGTCGATCTGGCTCAGGCCGGCATTGGCCAGCCGCACCAGCTTGTCGCAATTGGCGATTTGTCGCGAGACACTGGCCACTTCTTCGTGAAAACGGCCGACTTCGAGCCGGTGGGCATCGATTTTTTCATGCAGCTTGTCAAATTCGGCTTGGGTCATGGCGCCTTCGTCGCTTACGCATTTCAATCGTGCCGTCCTTGCTCAGCTGAGCAAACTCAGGCTTAATATCGTGTCAAAAAAGTAATTTTAACGTTTTTTATCGGTTTTACCGGAGGTTTCCGTCATGCTAGCACTGCTGAATCGTCTTACCCAAGACACGCGCCTGCTCCAGTTGTCCACGCCGCTCGGCGCGGATGCGCTGGTGGTCGAGTGCCTGCGCGGCGAGGAGGCGATCAGCCAGCCCTATGCACTGACGGTCGCTGCATTGTCGCCTGATCCGGGTATTTCTCTCAAGACATTAATTGGCCAGCCGGTGCTGCTGCAGCTGCAGACCACCCTGCCGGGGCAGATGCGTGCTTTTCACGGTCACGTGACCAGCGCCCGCGCGATGGGGGCGGATGGTGGCCTGGCGCGCTATGAAATCACCATCGGCCCATGGTACGCCTTTATGGCTGCCGGCCGCGATAGCCGTATCTTCCAGGACCAGACGGTGCTGGATATTCTCGATGCGATCTTTTCTGGCTGGAAAGAAGTTGGCAAGCTGGCGCCGGCCTGGCGTTATGAGGTGGCGGACCGCAGCGTCTACCCCAAGCGCTCACTGACCTGCCAGTACCAGGAATCCAATCTGGCTTTTGCCGAGCGGCTTATGCAGGAAGAGGGTCTGTTTTACTATTTCGAGCACGACGGCGATCCGGCCAGCCCGTCGTTCGGCAGTCATACGATGGTGATTGCCGACCACAACGATGCCTTCCAGCCGAATCCTGAGCCGTTGATCCGCTTCACCCAGCCGGGCGCCGTGATGAGCGTGGATGCCATGGACCGCTGGCGCACCGCGCTGCACTGGACGGTCGGCGGCCTGGCCCTCGGCAGCTGGGATTATCGCAGCCTCAGCATGCGTCCGGTGACCGCATCCAGCGCGACCGCAACCGATGCCCCGATCAGCCGCGATACGCCCGGTGCCTACGCCTATACGTCACGCGAGCACGGCCAGCGGGTGGCCGACCGCCAGCTGGAGGCGCTGGAAGCGGGGCGCGAAGTGCATACCGGCGCCGGCACGGTGCGTACGCTGATACCGGGCACCACTTTCACGCTGACCGGCCAGGCCCAGCTGGATGCCGGCGAAGAAAGCGACCGCCAATTCGTGGTGCTACGGGTGGTCCACATGGCGCATAACAACCTCAGCGCGGATATTGCCAGTGCAGTGGTCAAGGCGCTGGGCCTGGGTGCGCTGGCCAAGGCCATCAATGAGGAGCAGGACAGCAGCAGCCTGCACGCCGTTGGCGAGGCGATTGCCGAACGTCCGCTCTACCGCAACCGTATCGATGCCATCCGCAGCAAGGTGCCTTTCCGCGCCAGTTCGGTCGATGGTCATGGCGTGCTGCTGCATCCCAAGCCTACGGTGCAGGGCCAGCAGACGGCGGTGGTGGTCGGGCCGCAAGGCGCGGTGATCCATACCGACCGCGATCACCGCATCAAGGTGCAGTTCCACTGGCAGCGCGGCGAGCAAAGCCATAGCCGTTTGAATCATCCGAATGACGGCCACAGCGGCGCGCCGGGCGACGATAGCGCCGGCACCTGGGTGCGGATCGCCACGCCGCTGGCGCCGGTGGCGGGCGCCAACTGGGGCACGGTAGCGGTGCCGCGCATCGGCAGCGAGGTGCTGATTGATTTCCTTGACGGGAATATCGATCGCCCGGTGGTGATCGGCAGCGTCTACAACGGCCAGGGTGCGCAGGATGCGCAGAACAATCAGGTGGCGCAAGGCGCCGGTGCGGCCACCGGTAACGCCCCGGCCTGGTTCCCTGGCGTGGCCGATGCCTACGCCCACGGTGCGGTGCTGTCGGGCCTGAAGTCGCAGGCGATGGCGTCCAGCCAGGCCGGTAGCGGCGCCTACAGCCAGCTGGTGTTTGACGACAGCCCCGGCGAGCCACGCATGGCGTTGCAGCGACACGCCGGACCGCACAGCGGCACCGATGAGCTGAACCTGGGACATCTGCGTCATCAGACCGATAACCAGCGCCTGCAAACGGCGGGCTTCGGCGCCGAGCTCAAGACTGAACACGGTGCGGCACTGCGGGCCGGGCGCGGCATGCTGCTGTCGGCCGATGCGCGCAATGGCGGCAGTGGCCAGCAGCTCGACACGCGCGAAGCGCAGTCGCAGATCGAGCAAAGCAATCAGTTGCAGATATCGATGGCGGACCTGGCGCAAAAACAGAACGCCAGGCTGGCCGCCAAGGGGGGCGCGGAACCGGCGCCGGATCAGTTGCCAGCGATTGCGCAACTGGCTGCCAGCGCCAAGGCGATCGCCACCACGGGCAATGGCAGTGGCGGCGACAGCGGCGGCAGTGGGCAGGTGACGGCCTACAGCAATCCGCACCTGCAGCTATCGGCGCCGGCCGGCATTGCCGCCGTGACGCCGGTCAGTGCGGTGCTGCGTTCGGGCACCACCACCAGTCTGACAGCGGGACAGGACATCAACCAGGTCGCGCAAGGGAACAGCATGCATCTGGTCAAGGATGGCATCAGCCTGTTCAGTTATGGCAAGGCCAGCAGCGCGGACAAGCCGAACCAGGAAACCGGCATCCGCCTGCACGCGGCCAGCGGCAAGGTCAGTGTACAGAGCCAGTCGGACCAGACCAGCATCACCGCCGACAAGCTGATTACGGTGGCCAGCATCAGCAAGAGCGTGACCGTGGCCGCCAAGCAGCACGTGAAGCTGACGGCACAGGGCGCCTACCTGCAACTTGAAGGCGGCAACATCCTGGTGCACGGCCCGGGCACCATGTCGTTCAAGGCCAGCATGAAGGAGCTGACCGGTCCTGCGGACGGCAGTGCCGGCAAGCCAGCGCTGCCGCAAGCCAAGGACCTTTACAACGAAGCTTTTGTGCTTAACCACGAGAAGACGGGCGAGCCGATGGCCAATGTGCCTTACCGCCTGGAGTCCGCCAGCGGCCAGATCCTCGAAGGCATTACCGATGCCGAGGGCCGCACCCAGCGTCTGTTCACCAGCAAGGCGGAGCAGGTCAAGCTGTTCCTGTTAAACCAAGATTGATTTTTGTTGAGATGGTACGACCATGAGCCTGGATTCTTCCGCATCCTCTTCCACCACTGGCGTGATGGCGCTGCAACCGCACGCGGAGGGCACCACCAACATCCCCGCCGGCACCTTCATTCCCGCCAAGCTGCCGGCAGGCGAAGGCGCGTTGATGTACTGGCCGGAGCAGAACGCCTTTCTGGCGCTGTTTGCGCCTGAGTTCAATGCCCTGCATTTCCAGGCCGACGAACACAGCAAGAAGATCGCGGCGCTCCAAGAGGCCAACAAGAAGGTCACCGAAGCGGCGGTGGTACTGCGCGCTGCGCAAAAGGCCAATGTCGCCGCCGACATGAAGAAGGCGGAGGACGAGCTCAACAAGGCGCTCAACGAGATGCAGCAGGCCAGTGACGAAGTCAAGAAAAAGCTGGAGCCACTCGACAAGCTCGATGCCAAGGGCGGTAACAAGATGATCGAGCTGGTTTCGCTGAAAGCGGGCCGCTACGACAAGAAAGACAAGGGTGTGCCGATCTATGTCACCAGCGACAAGATCAAGAAAGTGCTGGCGGAAAAGCGTCTCTATCTCGTCGAAAGCGAAAAGGCCAAGCGCGAGAAGGACAAGATCTTCAAGGACGGCAAGCTCAACACCAAGGAAATCAAGCACCGCATTGCCGAGAAGGCGCAGTCCAAGGATTTCAAGAAAGAGTGGAAGCTCAAGCCCGACGATGCCGATGAATACACCGGTGTGCTGTCCGAGTGGGCGCGCACCATGAACGGCGACATCGCCAAGTTCATCGAGCGCAATACGGATGACCTGCAAAAGAAATTCAACCACGACCCCAAGGACGAACACCGCAACATCGATCTGTCGGTGGATGCGCAGCTGATGCGCTATACCGCTGGCGCCGGGCTGGCGGTCAACTTCAAACCTTTCCAGGGCAATCTGTTCGACCAGCGCGACCGCAACTGGCCCAGCCGCATAAAGCGCGGTTTGATGTCGGCCGACTGCGGCATCAAGGCCAATGCCAAAGCGGCGTTTGCTGTGGCCGAAGGCCGTGTGCACACCGAGCTGTACTTGCCGCATTATGCGGGCTGGCATGCGACCGCAGAGCTCGCCGGACAAACGGTGGAGTTCGGCTATTGGCGGCTGTATGGCGACATCATCCTGTCTGGCAGCGTGGGCGCCAGCGTGGCGGTGGAGCTTGGTATCGAGGTCAGCCTGACGGGCGGCAAGCAGGGCATCCGCGGCATCCCGCCAGCCAACAAGAAAAAGAGCGGCGCCAAGGCACGCGTCGGCGCCAGCGGCGATCTGGACGCGTTTGCCGGCGCCCGCGCAGGCCTGGACGCGAAAGGCGCGCTGCAATGGCTCAACCCGGAAGGCGCGGAGAGCAATGGCAAACCGCTCAAGGTCAAGCCCGGCAAGGCGATTGCTGAATACAAGGACATGGCAAAAATCGACACCGGCGTGGCGGGCACGGCAGGTATCGGCGTGCGCGGTGCGTTTGCGATCAAGCACGAGGAGGGTAAATTCGTCATCTATGCCAAGATCGGTGCGTGTCTTGGTTTAGGCGGTGAGGGCTCGTTGAAGTTTGAAGCGGGCACAGCGACTATTGGCGAATTCTTCAAATGCGTCGCTTATCACCTCAAGCGTCTTGATTACCACAAGCTTGGGGATGCGATTGAGCAGGATGCGTATGAAGCCTATTGCAAAGTGAAGTATATGGTCGTGGCCGGTGGTCGCCGCCTGGAACAATTTGTCGATGAGCAGTTAGACACTATTGAGAAAGAGTTTGATAGTACGATAAAAAAAATCGATCGGGCACTTAAAGATGGCACCAATGAGGCCAAAGAATTTCTTAACCGGATACGTCATGAACTAGAGCTGGAAACAGCAAGCTGGCTGAGCTATGCGCCGCCGGAAGTGATGGGGCAGATCACGCGTCAAATCGCTGCCGCTGGCTTGAGTCCCGATGCAGCCATCAGTGGAGAAGCACCGAGATTGATGGCGATGGCATTGGGCGCGCCTCAGACGCTGAATCATCTGAATACAGTCGCTGAGCGTATGACGCTTGCTATGGGTGATAAGCAAAGCGAAGCTACTGGCATGGCGATGATTCAGGCTTGTTTAGCCGATAGCGTTTATTCCTCATCGTTGAACGCTGCCCAGCAGCGCCTGGCCGATGCGCAACCATTGCTCAGTCAGCCTTTTATCTGGAATAGTGAACCGGAGTTCCAGACTGCCTCTTTGGCAATAGAACACTCCATGTTTGCTTAATGGGTGGTGTGCAGCGCACACCGGAAAGCTGTGCCAGCCACGCCGGCATATTTCCCATAGGGGACTTCACGATCTGGATCGCCTTTGTTTTTACCAAAACTGGTCCAGGTACCATGTTGATCGCCGTTATTTCGGGACCAACGTTTAATGCTCATCGCGGACGAGTAACTACCAGCGAAGCCGCGATAAACATGTACCGAGCCTTTGGCAGGACCAGCAGGATCTTGGACTGGGGAGTTTGCGTAATAGCCAGCGTCATACCAGTCCCGGACCCATTCGCTGATGCCGTTGCTAAAATCGTGGAGTCCTGCCGGATTGGGCGGAAAGCTCCCCACCTCGACTAAGCCCCCCAGCGATTTCCGTTGTTCGTAGGAGGCAAGGTTGACCCCTGGTTGCGACTCGCCGTTATTTGTCGGATACAAATTTCGCTTGCCAGCGCCGCGCGCGGCGTATTCCCATTGCGCCTCAGTGGGAAGATCATATGGCTCGCCGGATTGTTTCGCCAACCATGTGCAGTAGTCTTTGGCGCCTTGCCAGTTCACGCCCGCAGGATTACGTGGCTTGCGGCGTTTCTGTTCGACGTCTGACTGAGCGATACGGGGCAAACGCTGCGCTGCAGTAAAGATATCGAACTCTGCCATTGTGATGGGATACTTCCCGATTGAAAATGCACTCAGTGTTACCTTATGCACAGGCTTGGAGTCAGAACTGCCATCAAATGGCAAGCCGCTACCATTCACTTCTGCACCCCAATCGCCCATATCAAACGTACCGGCAGGCAGCGGCACCATGTTTTTCTTCGTATCGGCCAGTAGCTGCTTGATGGCTTCTGCACTTGGTGCCGGATCGCGCCAGTTCCCGTCTGGCATTTGCTCAGCCTGATCGGCTGACGCGATGTTGGCGGCGAACAGAAGATTTAGCAACAGGGTTGAGCTGGCGAGTACAGTACGCATGGTGGTCCGTCATAGAAGCAGGTCTGCTTATTATGTCATCAATAAAACCAGTCTGATTTCCTGTTGAGCCCGATGCCGGGGCGGCGCTGCGGATGTTGAGAATGCCTTATCATGGAGCCTTGCAAACGACCGTATCCTGGGCGCCATTGGAACCGACTAACTACCATCTTGCCGTCTGCGCTTATCTGGAGCAGCGGGAGCCAGAACTGTGGAACTGGATCGCCGCTTCACGGCAGGAGCAAGACCCCGCCTTACGCCTGCATCTACTGAAAACCACCTATCAATTGAGCCAGGAAGCACATCCAGCCTTGCATGCGGCAGTGGCGCAGGCCTCGCAGCGGCTCAACATCGCGCCAGAGGTGGCGCTGTATCAGGCCAATCACGCGGAGCAGATCAACGTCGCGATCTATGTCGAAAATAATGCGGCCCACATCATTTTCAGCGGCGCCGTACTGGAATTGCTGGATGACGCCGAACTGAGCGCCGTGATCGGCCACGAGCTGGCCCACTACGAATTGTGGCAGCGGGATGGCGGCCGCTTCTGGATCGCCAGCCGCCTGGTCGAACGCCTCGCCGATGAAGAACCGGGCCGTGGCGAATGGCATTACACCGCCTTGCGCTATCAGCAGTACATGGAGATTTATGCGGACCGCGGCGCCTACCGCGTGTGCCAGGACATCGCGCCGTGCATCGCCAGCCTGGTCAAGATCCAGACTGGCCTCAAGCAGGTGCACGTGGACAGCTATCTGGAACAGGCGGAACGCATCCTGGCGCACGATGGCGTGGTCAGCGACGCTGTCAGCCACCCGCAAGCCTTCATCCGCGCCAAGGCGCTGGCGATGCACGCTGCGGCTGCGCCGGAACTGGATGTCACGCTTGATCGCCTGCTGGCCGGCGCCATGGAGCCGGATACGCTGGATATCACGGGCCAGGTCGCCCTGTCCGCGCTGACCCGCAGCGTGGTCGCCAGCCTGCTGACCTCACCGTGGTTTGCCAGCGATGCCGTCAAGGCGCTGGCCCGGCGCTACTGGGACGACTTCACGCCTGGCGAGGCCGCAGCGCCGCAGCATCTGGGCGCGGTCGGCCAGGTGCTGCTGCCGGATGCACACAAGCTGGATATCTATCTGTCCTTTGTCCTGCTGGATTTCGCCTGCGTCGACCCAACGCTGGAAGAACTGCCGATGGCCGCCGCGCTGCAACTGGCCGACCAACTCGGCATCGGCGACACCTTTGAAACCACCGTGCTGAAAGAAACCAGGCTGAAAAAGACCGCCCTGGCCAAACTGCGCGCCATGGTGATTCCCATCCATATCGATCGCCCATGAGTACTCCTGCCCCCGTTTTTTTTGATTTCCTCAACGGCCTGCACGACGCTCCGCAGACCGAAGACCTGCAGGCCTGGCTGCTGCCGCTGTTTGAACAGGTAGCACAGCTGCACGCGCAGGATCAGGTGGCGCCGTTGAAGGGCGTGGCGAGTGTGCGTTTCGATTACAACCAGCTGTGGTTTGAGCAGGGGCTGGCGCCGGCGCCGCAACGCGCCGACGATAAAATCGCGGCACTCGATCCGCAAAGCACGCTGACCATCAGCGCGCGCCTGTATCAGGATGACGAGGAAACGCGCAACCTGCGCATCGCCGCGCTGCAGACGGGGACGGGTGTCGAAGCACCGGCCTACCTGCCTGGCTATGTCTCATGGGAGCACACCTGGTCGCACCACGATCCGCTGACCGATATCTTTGTCCTGGGCCTGATGCTGGCCAGCGCCGCGTGCCGGCTGAACCTGTCACAGGAAGAGGATCTGGCGCGCTTCGTCGCCCATCGCCATAACCTGTTTGCCTTGAACGACAGGCTGAATCCTGTCTGGGCGCGCATGATTGTGCGGATGACTGAGCTGTCGCGCCACCGTCGCGAGCCGGACCTGCAAGAGGTCATTCATACGCTGCGCAACTACCGCGTGCTGGATGCGCCGGTAGCGCTGCCTGCGGTCGCGCAGGGCGAAGGTTCGCGCAACCGCCAGCTGCAGGCGCATTTGCGCGACCGCCTGTTTGAGGTATCGCGCCGCAACAAGCTGCTGTACTTCCGCCAGTCGCAGCAGACGCTGAACCTGACGGTTGGCTCGTTCCCGCTGATGCTGGATGTCCGCAACATCAAGGAAGAGCAGCTGTTCTACTGGCATGAGGACGTGGCAAAGCAGGTATGCAGCGAGGCGCCGATCCCGTTACAGAAGTATCTGCGCTTTGAAGACCTGCCGTTCCTGCCATCGCAGCTGGATGCGATACGCACTGCGGCCCAGCGTGACCAGAACGAGTACGGCTGTTCGCAATTGCGGCTGGCCGTGTGCATGCTCCGCTGGCATAACTTCAAGGAAGACAAGAACGAACGCATCACCACGCCATTGCTGCTGTTGCCAGTGACGCTTACGCGCAAGAAGGGTGTGCGTGACACCTATCAGCTGCAGGCGACGACGTCGGTGGCGGAAGTCAATCCTGTGCTGCGCCATGTCCTGCGCCAGGTGTATGGCATGGAACTGCCGGAAACCGTCGATCTGGAGCAGCCGCTGGATGCCTTCCATGCGCAGCTGGAACAGCAGATCCGCCAGTCGGAGCCGGGCATCACGCTGCACAAGATAGAGCGTCCGCAGATTCAGGTCATCCGCAAACTGGCCAAGGCGCGCCTGGACCAGTTCGAGCGTCGCCGCAAGAAGCAGCTCAGTGGCCTGGCCCGCCGCAGTCATGGCGATTTCGAATACAGCTACGACAAGTCTGCCTACCATCCGCTCGGCGTGCAGCTGTTCCTTGACCGCGTCAAGCCGCAACCGGCGCCGCTGGCCAACCTGGTCGGCAAGCCACGCCCGCTGTACATGACGGCACCTGGCGTGGTCGAAGGCGAGACGTACGTGATCGATGAGGACCGCGCAGGTTCTCCCTACGACTGGGAGTTTGACCTGTGTGCGCTCACGCTGGGCAACTTCAACTACCGCAAGATGTCGCTGGTGCAGGACTATAACGCGCTGCTGCGCGAGAACCTGTCCAGCCCAGCGTTCGACGGCATCTTCTCGCTGGAGCCGCGCCGCAGCTTTGCCGACACGGTGGAACAGCCGGACCTGGCCAGACAATTCACGGTGGTGCCGCAAGACCCGACGCAGGCCCGCGCGATAACGCACGCCCGCAGTGGCGCCAGCATGATTATTCAGGGGCCGCCCGGCACTGGTAAATCGCAGACCATCACCAATCTGATCGCGGATTATGTGGCGCGCGGCAAGCGCATCATGTTCGTCTGCGAGAAGCGCGCAGCGATCGACGTGGTCTACCACCGCCTGCAGCAGCACGGCCTGGAAAAACTGTGCGCGTTGATTCACGATTCGCAGGGCGACAAGAAAGCCTTTGTGATGGACCTCAAAGCCTGCTACGAAGCGTGGATGGCGCCGGTGTCCGAGCCGGAACAGGCCGAGCATCAGCGCAATGCCTTGCTGGCGCTGGCGGGCCGCGAACAGGAGCAGCTGGCCGCGTTCTCGTCGGAGATGACGGCGACGTACGCGAATGTCGGCATTCCCTTGCGCGACCTGTACAAGCGCATCGCCATACTCGGCGTCGACGAGGGCGCCAGCGTTTCCATGGAGTTGCCGGACTACGCGCAGTGGGCCGGCAATGGCGCGATGCTGCTGGACCTGGCGGCGCGCCTACGTGACGCCGGGCAGGACCCGGTGCTGGCGCATCATCCGCTGCGCAATGTGCATCCGCAGTTGCTGGCGACGCCACAGCCGGTGGCAGCCGTGCGTGCGGCGGCGGCAGAGGCTTTGCCGTTGCTGCAGCAGCTGCAGTCATCGCTGTCGGCCTTGCCGGCGGAGCTGTGGCAGGACATGGCCGCGTTGCGCCGTCTGGCGGGCTATCTGCATGCGGTGCGGCCGCTGCTGCAGCGCCAGCTGCCGGAGCTGCTGGACGCAGATCTGCCGCGCAGTGCCGCCTTCCTCAAGCTGCGCAAGCAGTATCTGGCGCAGCGTGAAGCGGTGGTTGCTGCCACGGACAAGAGCGCGCACTGGCGTGTGCGGCCGACCGCGGATGAAGTGGAAATCGCGCTGCCGCAAGCGGCGGCGGTGGAGCAGAAGCTGCTGGGTTTTCTCAGTCCCGTATGGTGGCAGCTGCGGCGGTTGTTCAAATCGGCGTATGACATGGGCGCGCATGCGGTCAAGCCGCGCTGGAGTGATTGCCTGCGCTGGCTGCAGCAGGATTACCAGGCCACCGCTGCGCTGGCCGCCGTTCAGCGCGAGATCGACAGCGAATGGCATGTCGATGATGTGGATGCCTTCTCGGCGCAGGTGGAGGCGCTGCACGCACAGAACGCCGCGCTGCCACCGGCCCTGCTGCTGTTCCAGCGCGAGCTGACGAGCCGCCGCCATGCCGATCTGGCAGGCTTGGTCGAGCTGGAGCATTTGTGCACCGTGGTGTTCCGTGCGCTGGATGCGGGCTGGGTCGACTTCGATCACCTCAGCGTACCGCAATTGCTGGATCAACTGGAGGCCACCGGTGAAGCCAGTGCATGGCTGCCGCTGATGGCCAGTGGCCTGACAGCGCTGCATCAGACCCCTGCGGCGTTCGCGCACGCCGCGCGCACCTGGCCGGGCCAGCCGGAAGCGCTGGAACTGGCGATGGCGCGCGCTTCGCTGGCGCAGGTCTACCGTGACAATGCGGCGTTGTCGCGCCAGAGCGGCGCCCAGCTGGACCAGTTGTGCGCGCAACTCAGCGCGCATCTGCGGGAACTGCATGCGCTGAACGCGCGCGTTATTCTGGAGCGCCGGCGTAACCAGTTCCTGGCGCAGCTGGCGATTGCCAACAGCAGCGCAAGCCAGTTGAGCGCCGAGCAGAAGGAGTTCAAGAAGAACTACTCGGCCGGCCGCCGCGAACTGGAAAACGAATTTTCCAAGGTGATGCGCTACAAAGCTATCCGCGAGCTGGCCTCGAGTCATTCCGGGCTGGTGGTGCGCGATCTCAAGCCGGTGTGGATGATGAGCCCATTATCGATCTCCGACACGCTGCCGCTGGAAGCCGATTACTTTGATGTCGTGATCTTCGACGAAGCCAGCCAGATACCGGTGGAGGAAGCCATACCGTCGCTGTATCGCGGCCCGCAAGTGATTGTGGTCGGCGATGAAATGCAGCTGCCGCCCACGAACTTCTTCAGCGCGCAGCACGATCCCGATGACGCGGATGAGGAGATGATGGCGGACCTCAGCAGCGATAGCTTTCTGAACCAGGCCGCGCGCAGTCTGCCGTCGACCATGCTGCAATGGCACTACCGCAGCCGTTCGGAGGCCTTGATTACCTTCTCCAACCATCGCTTCTACGAAGGCAGCTTGCTGACGATTCCGGACCACGCGCTGATGCAGCCGGCGGCGCCGATCGTGATGGCAAATGGCGCGGAAGTCGCGCCGGCATTGGCGCAGGCGCTGCAACGGCCGATCAGTTTCCATTTCCTGTCCGACGGCCTGTATCGCGACCGCCGCAACCAGCCGGAGGCGGCCTATATTGCCCAGCTGGTGCGCCAGCTGCTGGCCAGCGGCAGTCCCCTGACCCTGGGCGTGGTGGCGTTCTCCGAGGCGCAGCAAGATGAAATCGTCCAGGCCTTGCGCGCGCTGGCCAGCGCCGATGCCGGGTTCTCAACGCTGCTCGATGCGGCCTATGAACGCGAGGAAGATGGCCAGTTCTGCGGCCTGTTCATCAAGAACCTGGAAAACGTGCAGGGCGATGAGCGTGACCTCATCATCATGAGCGTCTGCTATGGCTACGATGCCCAGCGCAAGATGCTGATGAATTTTGGTCCGATCAACCGTGCTGGCGGCGAGAAGCGTCTGAACGTGGTGTTTTCGCGCGCGAAGCGGCATATGTTCCTGGTGTCGAGCGTCAAGCATACCGACATCCGCAACGACTACAACCCTGGCGCCTTTGCGCTCAAGGCCTACCTGCAGTTTGCCGAGTTGTCATCCATCGGCGATCAGCCGGGTGCGCGGCAGGTGATTGAGCTGTTGGGCGGTAAGCACCGCGTGCGGCGGCAGACGGAACATCATCCGGTGGTGGTGCGGTTGCAGCAGGTCTTGCAGCAGCGCGGCTATCTCGTGGACACAGATATTGGCGAATCCAGCCTGCGTTGTGACCTCGGTGTACGCCGCCAGGGCGACAGCGCATATCGCCTGGGTATTCTGGTGGACACCGATACCCACTACGCCGCGCCGGATCTGATCGAGCGCTACCTGCAGCAGCCGGATTTGCTGTCCGGCGCTGGCTGGCGTATCGCGCGCGTCTACAGCAAGGACTGGGTGGCGCGTCGCGAAGCAGTGCTGGACGAATTGTTCAAGACGCTGGACGCTTGAGCAGCTCCGTCAGGGCTTGCGCCGCACGGCTCTGGTGACGCTGGCGGTGATGCAGCAGCGAGAATGGCCGTGGCGGCAGGTCCAGATTCACCTTGCGCAGCAGGCCCGCCTGCAGATGCGGCGCCACCACGAGTTCTGACACTACTGCCGCATATGGTCCCGCCAGCACGGCGCTGCGTACTGCTTCGTTGGACGGCAGGTCCAGCGCGACGCGCAGCTGCGCCGGCATGATGCCCATGGCAGCCAGCCGCGCCTCGAATGCGGAGCGGGTGCCGGAGCCTGGCTCGCGCATGATCCACTCGGCGTTACGCAGCGCATCCGCGTCCACCGCGCGGCCATCGGCCCATGGATGGCCGGGAGCCACGACCGCGACGATGTCGTCCTGCGCCACGGTGGTGGTGGCCAGCTCCGGCTCGTCCACGCCATCTTCCACCAGACCGAGATCGGCCATCCCTTCACGCACCGCTTGCGCCACGCTGCTGGTGTTGCCGATGGTGAGGCTGAGTGTAATCAGCGGATACTGCTGGTGGAAAGCCAGCAGCAATGGCGGCAGCCAGTAGCTGGCGATGGTCTGGCTGGCGTGGACGGCCAGTGCGCCGCGTTGCAGGCCCGCCAGTTCGGTCAGCGTCAGTTCGGCGTTGCGGGCGGCGGCCAGCGTGGCGCGTGCTTCGGCCAGGAACAGGCGTCCGGCGTCATTGAGCTGGATGCCGCGCCCCATGCGGTGGAAGAGCGGCGTGTCGTAGCGCTCTTCCAGCGCGCGTATGGAGGCGCTGACGGCGGAGGGTGTCAGCGCCAGGGCATCGGCCGCCTGCGTCAGGTGCTCGCGCTCGGCGACGGCAATGAAGATACGCAGCTGTTCCAGCGTCATACGGATTCCTTAAGCGATATGCAGAAAATGGATCAGTCCCAGGCTGATGGCCGACAGTGCCAGCAGGGACAGCACCACGACCATGGTAACCCGGCCACCGGCGCGCAGCACAGAGCTCGCATCGACACCCAGGCCCAATGCCGCCATGGACATCACGGTCAGCGCATTGGCGGCGATGTGGGTTGGCGCCAGCAGCGCTTGCGGCAGCAGGTCGAAGGAACGCAGCGCCATCAGCGTCAGGAAGCCGACGATGAACCATGGCAGCAGGTGCGACAGTTGCGGGCGCTGGCGTTCGCTGCGTGGACCGAACAGGGACAGTAGCAGCACGACCGGCCCGAGCATCAGCACGCGGACCAGTTTGACCAGTGTGCCGATGTGGGCGCTGGTCAGCGATACGGCGCTGGTGGCGGCCAGCACTTGCGGCACGGCGTACACGGTCAGGCCGGCAAACACGCCGTACTGCATGGCGGACAGCGACAGCAGCGGCATCATCAGCGGCAAGGTCAGCACCACAATCACGCCCAGCACGGCGGTGAAGGAGATGGAGGCGGCAACGTCCTCGCCATCCGCATCAATCACCGGCGCTACGGCGGCGATGGCGGAATTGCCGCAGATGGAGTTGCCGCAGGCGATCAGGATGGCCAGTTTGCTGGGCAGGCCACCGAGGCGGCCAATCGCGTAGCTGCAGGCGATGGCCAGCAACACCACGCCGGCGATGCCAGCCAATAGCGTCCAGCCGTTCGCAAGGATGGCCCCGGCACTGACCGATGCGCCCAGCAGCAGGACGGCAAGTTCCAGCAGGGTTTTGGCGCTGAAGTGGATGCCGGCGTCCCAGCGCGGCGATAGCTGCACGGTGGTGCGCAGGGCGGTGCCGAGCACGATGGCCAGCACCAGGCTTTCCAGCCAGGCGCGGCCGAATAATGCTGCTTCGATGCGCTCCAGGCCGATGGCGGCGGCAGTGACGGCTGCACACAGCAGCAGGCCAGGCAGGATATTGTTGCGCATTTCATACTCCTTATTACAAATCCGAATAAGCAAAGTATGAAACCGCATGGCCATGCGGTCCATTGATATGTTCTGCACAAATCATTCGATTTTATAAAACAATTGGCGTCCACCCGTTATCAGGCGAGCGGAATCGCTCTTGACATTGATATCACGCTAAGATGGCCGTTTCTTGGTCGGGGGAGCAGCGATGGGAATGCGTGATTGGCTGGCGGCGGTGCTGGTTGGGGTATGCAGTCTGGCGCAGGCGGCCGGACCGAACAACCGCGCGGAAGCAGTGCAGATCGTCGCGGAGATGCGCCGCGTGGTGACGCCCGGCGGCGTGGAGCGCAGCCAGATGGTGCGTATCGGCGGCATCGACCAGGCGGTGACGATACGCGGCACGGACCTGCGCAATCCCATCCTGCTCATGGTGCATGGCGGCCCGGGTTATGTGGCGATGCCGACCAGCTGGTATTTCCAGCGTGGCTGGGAGGACTACTTCACCGTGGTCCAGTGGGACCAGCGCGGCGCCGGCAAGACCTACGCCGCCAACGATCCTGCCACCGTGGCGCCGACCATGACGCGCGCACGCATGCTGGCCGATGCCGAAGAAATGGTGACATGGCTGCGCAAGGAATTCGGCAAAGACCGTATTTTCCTGATGGGGCATTCCTGGGGCAGCTCATTGGGCGTGGACATCGCCAGCCGCCATCCGGAGTGGCTGCATGCCTACATCGGCATGGGGCAGATCGCCAATTCGCCCGAGAGCGAGCGGCGCGGCTGGCGCTTCGCGCTCGATGCGGCAAGGCGTGACGGCAACCAGCCGGCGGTGCGCGAGCTGGAGGCGCTGGCGCCCTATGCCGCGCCAGGGCAGACGGTGCAGCTCAAGGACCTGTACGCGCAGCGCAAATGGCTGGGTTACTACGGCGGCGCGGTGCATGCGCGCCGCGGTTTTGAGGCCGAGTCGGCGGCCGTGAAGCTGGCGCCCGAATATTCGGATGCGGAGCTGAAAACCATCTGGGAAGCCGGCGATTTCTCCGCCAGCCATCTGCTGGCCGATGTGGTGGCGACCGATTTCAGCAAGCTGACGCAGTTCCGCTGCCCGATCATCATTTTCAACGGACGCCATGACTACAATGTGTCGTCCAGCGTGACGGCCGAGTGGTTCGAGACGATACAGGCGCCGTCGAAAAAGCTGGTGTGGTTCGAGCACTCGGCGCATGAGATGTTCAACGAGGAGCCGGGCAAGACGCTGGTGTCGCTGGTGAATCTGGCGCGGCCATTTGCCGAGAAAGCAGGCGATGTAGCTCCCTGATACAATAGCCGCGTGAAAAAAATCCTGCTCATACTGCTGCTGACAATATTGCCTATCCAGTACTCCTGGTCGATGGCGGCCGTCTATTGCCAGCACGAGTCGAGCAAGGTCACGCACTTTGGCCACCATGGCCATCAGCACCAGTCGCAAGCCGATGATGGCGCGGACAAGAGCAAGCTGTCCAAGCATGGCGATTGCGAGGTTTGTCACCACGCGGTGCAGGCCTCGCTGTCCGGCGCCGATGCGGTGCTGGCCGCTGCGCCGGCTGCCGTGTACACGCCGTCCGGCGTGCCGCGCTACCACTCCTACATTGCCGACGGGCCGCCACGGCCCAACTGGTCCCTCGTCGCTTAACGCGGCGAGACCTGATCTCCTATTCCCTGTCACGTCTCGTCGAATTCCATCCTTTTAACTGGAGAATTCGATGTACAAATTTGTTTTGCCGCTATGGCTAGCGGCATGGTCTGCCTATGCGCAGGCCGGAATCGAGCCGCCTGCGCCATTGACGCTGCCCGCAGCGCTGGCGTTGGCGGATAGCGCCAATGCCGATCTGGCGGCGGCGCGTCATGAACTGTCGGCGGAAGATGGCGTGGTGCAGCAGGCTGGTTTGCTGCCCAATCCCTCGCTGACCGTGGAGCGCGTCGATACGCGGCGCGATACGCGCGAAACCACGGTGCAACTGAGCCAGCCGCTGGAACTGGGCGGCAAGCGTTCGGCCCGGGTGCAGGCGGCGCAGCGCGGACGCGAAGGTGCGGCGGCCGCGCTGGTCCAGCGTCGCGCCGAGGTGCGTTCTGAAACTACGGCGGCGTGGTTTGCGGTGCTGGCGGCGCAGGAGCAGTTACGTCTTGCGCAGAAGGCGTCCGAGCTGGCGCAGCGTGCGGCAGCGGCGACTGGCCGCCGTGTGGTGGCCGGCAAGGTGTCGCCGGTGGAGGAGACGCGGGCGCAGGTGGCGGCATCCACCGTCAAGCTGGATCTGATCCGCGCGCAAAGTGCGCTGGTGACGGCGCGTGCGCGGCTGGCGTCCATGTGGGGCAATCCGGCGCCGGTGTTTGAGAAGGTGGCGGGCGAGATCGAGGCGCTGCCCGAGTTGGCGCCGCTGCCGGCGCAGCGTGCGTTGCTGGCGCAGGCGCCGGCCATGCAGGTGGCACGGTCGGAAGTGGAACGCCGCCAGGCGCTGGCGAAGGTGGAGCTGTCGCGCCGCGTGCCGGATGTGTCGGTGAATATCGGCAGCAAGCGTTCGGAGGAGCTGGGGCGTACGCAGGCGGTATTTGGCATCTCCGTGCCGCTGCCGCTGTTCGACCGCAATCAGGGCGCGGTGCTGGAGACGGCACGCCGCGCCGACAAGGCGCGTGACGAGCTGACGGCGACTGCTTCGCGGCTGGAGGCCGAGTTGGCGCAGGCACGCGAGGAGTATGCCGCGTCGCGCGCACAGGCGCTGGCGCTGCGCAGCGAGATTCTGCCGGGCGCGCAAAGCGCCTACGACGCGGCCATCACGGGCTTCGACTACGGCAAATTCGGCTTCCTCGATGTGCTGGACGCGCAGCGCACGCTGTTGCAAGCCCAGTCCCACTACCTGACCACCCTGGCCGACGCGCATCGCGCGCAAGCCGCCATCGCCCGCATTCTGGGAGCAGATCATGAATAAGAAACAGACCATTACCATCGCCGCCATGGCGGCTATTGCGCTGCTGCTGGCGGCGTTCATTCTCAAACCGCGTGCAGAAAGCGCGCATGACGGTCATGCGGACGGCGAGCCGGCCACTGCTCGCGAAGGCGCGGCTGCGGTCGAGGCGGTGGCGTTGAGCGAGGCGCAAATCAAGGCGGCCGGTATCACGCTGGCCGCTGCCGGCCCGGCGCAAATCAGCACCATCCTCACGCTGCCAGGCGAAATCCGCTTCAACGAAGACCGTACCGCGCACGTGGTGCCCAAGCTGTCGGGTGTGGTGACCGCCGTGCATGCGGAACTGGGCGAGACGGTGAAGCGTGGCCAGTTGCTGGCGATAGTCGCCAGCAGCGCCTTGTCGGAACAGCGCAGCGAACTGCTGACCGCACAACGCCGGCTGGCGCTGGCCGGCACCACGCTGGAGCGCGAACGCAAACTGTGGCAAGACAAGATCTCCGCCGAGCAGGACTATCTGCAGGCAAAGCAGGCTGCGAGCGAAGCGGAAATCGCGGTGCAGAACGCGCGCCAGAAACTCAGCGTGCTGGGTACCGGCGCTGCTGGCGGTGCGCACTTGAATCAGTTGAATCAGCTGGAATTGCGCGCACCGTTCGATGGCGTTGTGATGGAAAAGCACCTGGCGCTTGGCGAGGCGATCAAGGAGGACGCCAACGTCTTCACCATCTCCGACCTGTCCACCGTATGGGCCGATTTCGCCGTGCCGCCGCAGGATCTGAACCGGGTGCGTGTTGGTGAAACGGTTATCGTCCGTGCGTCCGCGTTTGATGCCCAGGCCAGCGGCAAGATCACCTATGTCGGCGCTCTGCTGGGTGAGCAGACCCGCACCGCCAAGGCGCGCGTGTCGCTGAAAAATCCGCAGGGCGCATGGCGTCCCGGCCTGTTCGTCAATGTCGATGTGCAGTCGGGCCTGAGCTCCGCTGCCGTTACAGTGGCGGCGGATGCGGTGCAGACGATAGACGGCAAGTCCGCCATCTTCGTGCGCAATGCCAGGGGCTTCCAGGTGCAGACGGTGACGCTGGGGCGCAGCGATGGCAAGCTTACCGAGGTGCTGCAAGGTCTGTCCGCAGGCGCGCAATATGCCGCCGTCAACAGCTACGTGCTGAAAGCGGAGCTGGGCAAAGACAGCGCCGAACACGAACATTGATACGGGAGACGACTATGTTTGAACGTATCATCCGCTACGCCATCCATCAGCGCTGGCTGGTCCTGCTGCTGGTCGCGGGCATGGCTGCCCTAGGTATCTACAGTTATCAAAAGCTGCCGATTGACGCGGTGCCGGACATCACCAACGTACAGGTGCAGATCAATACGGCGGCGCCGGGCTACTCGCCGCTGGAGGTCGAGCAGCGTGTGACCTTCCCGCTGGAGACGGTGCTGGCTGGCTTGCCGCGCCTGGAGCAGACACGCTCGCTGTCGCGTTATGGCCTGTCGCAGATTACCGTGGTATTCAAGGACGGTACCGACATCTACTTTGCGCGCCAGATGGTCAGCGAACGTTTGCAGGAAGCACGCGCGCAACTGCCTGCCGGGATCACGCCGTCGATGGGGCCTGTTTCCACCGGCCTGGGTGAAATCTACCTGTGGACGGTGGAAGCCAAGCCGAACGCAAAAAAAGCCGATGGCACGCCGTACACGCCAACCGATCTGCGTGAGATTCAGGACTGGATCGTCAAGCCGCAGCTGCGCAACGTGGCTGGCGTCACCGAGATCAATTCCATCGGCGGCTACGCCAAGGAATATCATGTGGCGCCGCAGCCGCAACGGCTGGCCTCATACGGCCTGACCTTACAGGATGTGGTGACTGCACTGGAGCGTAACAACGGCAATGCCGGCGCCGGCTACATCGAAAAACGCGGTGAACAGCTGCTGGTGCGCGCACCGGGGCAGGTACGCTCGCTGGAAGATATCCGCAACATCGTGCTGCGCACGGCGGGCGGCGTGCCGGTGCGCGTGCGCGATGTCGCGGAAGTTGACGTCGGCCGCGAACTGCGCACCGGCGCGGCCACGGAGAATGGCCGTGAGGTGGTGCTGGGCACCGTCTTCATGCTGATCGGCCAGAACAGCCGCGCCGTGTCGCAGGCCGTGGACCAGCAGATGGCCGTCATCAACCGCAGCCTGCCGCCAGGCGTGGAGGCGATCACCGTCTACGACCGCACCGCACTGGTGGACAAAGCCATCCGCACCGTGAAAAAGAACCTGCTGGAAGGCGCGGTGCTGGTGATTGCCGTGCTGTTTATCTTCCTCGGCAACCTGCGCGCGGCATTGATTACAGCCATGGTGATCCCCTTGTCCATGCTGTTCACCTTCAGCGGCATGGTGGCGTACAAGGTCAGCGCCAATCTGCTGAGCCTTGGCGCGCTGGACTTCGGCATCATCGTGGACGGCGCGGTGGTCATCGTTGAAAACTGCGTGCGCCGCCTGGCGCATGCGCAAGCGACGCTGGGCCGTCCGCTGACACGCGCGGAGAAGTTCGAAGAAGTCTTCGCTGCCGCCAGGGAAGCGCGCCGGCCGCTGTTATTCGGTCAGCTCATCATCATGGTGGTCTATCTGCCGATCTTTGCGCTGACGGGCGTGGAAGGCCGCATGTTCCATCCGATGGCGCTGACGGTGGTGATGGCGCTGCTGGGCGCGATGATCCTGTCGGTGACCTTCATTCCCGCTGCCGTGGCGCTGTTTATTGGCGACCGGGTGGTGGAGAAGGAGACGCATCGCATCAACCGCTGGTACGGCGCAATGCTGGAACGCACGCTGGCGAATACTCCGGTGGTGCTGAGCTTTGCCGGTATTGCGGTGGCGCTGTCGCTATTGCTGGCGACGCGCATGGGCAGTGAGTTCGTCCCCAGCCTGAACGAAGGCGACATCGCCATGCAGGCCCTGCGCATCCCCGGCACCAGCCTGACGCAGTCGGTTGAGATGCAGAAGCAGATCGAGACGACGCTGATGCGCAAGTTCCCGGAAATCGAGCGTGTCTTTGCGCGTACGGGTACGGCGGAAATCGCATCCGATCCGATGCCGCCGAATATCTCGGACGGTTACATCATGCTGAAGCCGGAGCCGCAATGGCCCAAGCCCCGGAAGTCGCATGCCGAGCTGCTGGAGGCGATACAGAAAACCGTGGCGGCAATGCCGGGCAATGCCTACGAGTTCTCGCAGCCGATCCAGCTGCGGTTCAACGAGCTGATATCGGGTGTGCGCAGTGACGTCGCCGTCAAGCTGTTTGGCGACGATGCCGATGTGCTCAACGGTACCGCTGTGCGCATTGCCGCCATGCTGGGCAAGGTGAGCGGTGCGCAAGAGGTGAAGATCGAGCAGACCAGCGGCCTGCCGGTGCTGACCGTCGATATCGACCGCAGCAAGACCGCGCGCTATGGCCTCAACGTCAGCGATGTGCAGGACGCGATTGCCACCGCCATCGGCGGCAAGGAAGCCGGCACCATGTTTGAGGGGGATCGCCGCTTTGATATCGTGGTGCGCTTGCCGGATGCACTGCGTGCGGATATGGAGGCGATCCGCCGTCTGCCGTTGCCGCTGCCGGGCGGCGCCAACTTCATCCCGCTGGGCGAGGTGGCGACGTTCACCATTGCACCGGGGCCGAACCAGATCAGCCGCGAGAACGGCAAACGCCGTGTCGTCATCAGCGCCAACGTGCGCGGGCGCGATATCGGTTCATTCGTTGCGGAGGCGGAGCAGCGCTTGCAGCAGGTGACCATCCCCGCCGGCTATTGGACCACGTGGGGTGGCCAGTTCGAGCAGCTGCAATCGGCTTCGCAGCGTTTGCAGATCGTGGTGCCGGCAGCACTGGCGCTGGTGATGCTGCTGCTGTTCGCGATGTTCGGCAATCTGAAGGATGGCTTGCTGGTGTTCAGCGGCATTCCGTTTGCACTGACGGGCGGCCTGGCGGCGCTGGCGCTGCGCGGCATACCGTTGTCCATCTCGGCGGCGGTGGGCTTTATCGCCTTGTCCGGCGTGGCGGTGCTGAATGGCCTGGTGCTGATTTCCGCCATCCGCAAGTTGCGCGAAGATGGCCGCACCGTTGAACAGGCGATCCGCGAAGGTGCGCTGGGCCGTTTGCGTCCCGTGCTGATGACGGCGCTGGTGGCTTCGCTGGGCTTCATCCCCATGGCGATTGCTACCGGCACCGGTGCGGAGGTGCAGCGGCCACTGGCAACTGTCGTCATAGGCGGCATCCTGTCGTCTACCGCGCTGACGCTGCTGGTGCTGCCGCTGCTTTACCGTCTTACTTCGAAGCGCAGCGCGCCTTGATGTAAGCGGCGTGTGACGGCATCTGGCTGACGCACTGGCCGATCACGGAAGCGATGTCGCGCAGGTAGCTGGCGACTTCGCTTTCGTCCATCAGGTCGGCCAGTGGGTGATAGCTCTCGACCGGCACGCGCTGGCCCTGCAGCACCTGCAGCCAGCCAGCTTCCGCAAACAGCTCGTTATCGACGCGCACGATGCGGCCACGGCTGCGCCACAGGGCCATCTTGTCGCGCAGCGACTGCGGCACGTCCATGGTGCGAACATGGTCCCAGAACGGTGTGTCGTTGCGCTCCGTGGCGTGGTAGTGCAGGATCAGGAAGTCGCGAATGCGTTCCACCTCGAAATCGCACTGGCGGTTGAACTCCGCCACGTCCGCAGCGCTGAAGCCCTGGTCCGGGAAAAAGGCAATCAGGCGCGCGATGGTGGACTGGATCAGGTGGATGCTGGTGGATTCCAGCGGTTCCATGAAGCCGGAAGACAGTCCCACCGCCACCACGTTCCTGTTCCAGACCTGTTTGCGCTTGCCCGCCGTGAAGCGCAGCTGTTTGGGCTCTGCCAGTGCGCGGCCGTCCAGGCTGGACATGAGGATGCCGGCCGCTTCATCGTCACTCATGAATTTCGAGCAGTAGACATGGCCGTTGCCGGTGCGGTGCTGCAAACCGATGCGCCATTGCCAGCCTGCCGGGCGCGCGGTGGCGCGCGTGTAAGGCAGCAGTTCGTTCCCCAGTTCGCACGGTACGGCGTAGGCACGATCGCATGGCAGCCAGTGCGACCAGTCTTCAAAGCCGGTGTGCAGCGCCTGTTCGATGAGCAGGCCGCGGAAGCCGGAGCAGTCGATGAACAGTTCACCGCCAATCAGCTCGCCGTTTTCCATGCGGACGGCATCGACGTGGCCATCCGAGGCGCGCGTCAATGCGTCAACCACTTTGCCTTCGATGCGGCATACACCCTTGGCTTCGGCATACTGGCGCAGATAGCGCGCGTACAGTCCGGCGTCGATATGGAAGGCATGCACGATATCGGCCAATGGCGAGTTGCCGTGCGAGCGGTCGGCGCGCATGAATTTGCCGGCCTTGGCGGCCATGCGGTTGATGGAGTAGTGTTCGATGTCCGGCGCCTTGCCGGCATGCTGCATGCGCAGCCAGTACTGGTAGAACGGCAGCGTGGCCAGGTCCTGGCCGAAGATGCCGAAGCCGTGCATATAGCTGTCGCCAATGCGGCCCCAGTCCTTGAATTCGATACCCAGCTTGAAGGTGGCCTGGGTGGCGCGCATAAACTCGTCTTCGTCTATGCCCAGCACGGAGTTGAACAGCTTGATCATGGGGATGGTGGATTCGCCCACGCCCACGGTGCCGATGTCGTCGGACTCGATCAGTGTCAGTTTGATTTTATCGCCCAGCACGCGGGCCAGGGCCGCTGCTGTCATCCAGCCGGCGGTGCCGCCGCCGACGATCACTACCTGCTTGATGTTCTCCATCCATTCCGCCTTTATGGTTTATTTTTTGACGCTATGCGGTGTCACTATATCGCATCGCGGCCGGCAGTAACGGCCAAGGCGGAAGCCGTTACTGCCGGTGTCAGGCTGCTTACTCCTGTGGCGTCAGGGCCAGGGCGGCGCTGAAGTCGCCCATCGGCTTGGCGCCGCTGGTAGCCAGCGCTTTATCACGCGTGGTCAGGCCATCCAGCACCGGCAGGTTGAAGCGGTGGGTGATGGCGCGCAGGATCGATGCGGAGTCGTACTGCGTATGGTCGACGGTCCCCTTCTTCACGTATGGCGACACGATGATTGCCGGGACGCGGGTGCCTGGACCCCAACGGTCGCCCTTCGGTGGCGCGGCGTGGTCGTAGAAGCCGCCGTTTTCGTCGTAGGTCACGATGACCAGCATGTTCTTCCACTGCGGGCTCTTCTTCAGTTTGGCGATGACGTCGGCGATGTGCGCGTCGCCGTCCGCTACCGAAGCATAGCCGGCGTGCTGGTTCAGGTTACCTTGCGGCTTGTAGAAGGCGACGGCTGGCAGCGTGCCGGCAGCGGCATCCGCCACGAACTGGGTGTCGTAGTCTTTCAGGTGAGCCGCGCGGTAAGCCGGGAACTTCACCGGGTCCATATTGGCGAAGTAGTTGAACGGCTGGTGGTGGAACTGGAAGTTAGGCGGATTGGTGAACGCGCCGCGTGGGGCGGCGGTGCCGGCTGCCAGCGAATCCTTCCATGCGCCGGCATACCAGGCCCAGTCGACGCTCTTGGCGGTCAGCAGGTCGCCAATGTTTTTCTGGGTTTGTGGCGGCAGCGTATTGGACTTGTTGGTGTCGGCGAACAGGCGGGTGCTGTCGTCGCCGGACGGGGCGTTCGAACTAGGCTGGTACGGCGGCTGCATGGTGTTGACCGCGTAGAACATGCCGCTCGAATCCGCCGGCGTGATGGCGCCGTCGTTGGCGTAGGCCGGTGCGCCATTCAGCACGCTGGCTGGCGCGGTGGCCGATGGCGTCAGGCGCAGGAAGTTGCCTTTGCTGTCCAGGTCGATCTTGGCGATCGAACCCGAGGCGACCGACTTGTCGGCGTTCGGGTATTGCGGTGCGCAGGCGCAGATCAGGTACTGGTGGGTCAGGAAGGAGCCGCCGAAGGCGCCGATGAACAGGTTGTCGGCCAGCGCGTACTGCTTGGCGATGTCCCACATCTTCATCTTGCTGCCGTCGTAGTAGCCCATGGTCAGGCCGCCGGCGTCGGAATAGGCCGCGAACTTGTCGTTGGCGCCGCCGTTAATCTGCATCTGGTTGTTGTAGAAGCGGTGTACCAGGTCGCGCGTGATGACCGATTGCGGCATCGAGATCGCGCTGTTGGCGTCGTCGATCTGGAATGGCTTGTTGGCCAGGTTGGCCGACTGCGCCTGGGTGATGACCAGGCTCTGGCCCGCTGCGGTCATGCCGCCCCAGGTCGGTGGCAGTACCGGCAGGGTGCTGTTGTCGTAGTCTTTCTGGGCGACGTAGCCGCCGGTCGAGGTCGGGTTCACGCCCGGTACGCCGTTGGCGCCTGGGAACAGGCCGTACAGGTTGTCGAAGCCGCGGTTTTCCGCGTAGATCACGACGATGTTCTTGATGTTGGCCAGCGCGGCGCCAGCGGTGACGGTGCTGGCGATGTCGGATGCGGCGGCCTGGGTGGCGGCGTTGGCGATGACGCCGGTCATGACGTCGTTTTCGGCCTTGAGCTTGGCCTGGTCGTCGCCGCTGACCTTGTTGACGTCAGCCAGCAGGTTGGCTTCCGCAACGCCGAGACGGGCGGCCAGCTGGCTGCTGGCTTTGGCGAAGTCGCCGCCGTTGGCGTCCATGAGCGCGGTCAGCTCGGTGCTGATGGCGTCCACCACGGCAGTGTGGCCGTCGGGGGCGCGGAACAGCAGTTTCTGGGTGACCTTGGTACCGGCATCGCCGACCGCGTCGTGGCGGATGGCGTCGGTGCCCACCGTGACCAGCAGCGCGCCGTGGCTGGCGCCGGTGATGGTGAAGCTGCCGTCCGCGCCGGTGCGTACGGTACCGGAGTTGCTGTCGCAGGTGAATTTGGCGCTGCTGCTTTCCAGGCAGACCACAGCGTTTTCATAATAGCTGCCCACGACCTGGCCGGTCATGGTGGGGACGCTGCTGTCGGACGAGCTGCCGCAAGCGATCAGGCCGGCGCCGATGCCGGCTGCCGCCAGCACCAGCGGCAGTGGACGCAGCGCCGTTTTCAGGGTGGATTTCATCTTCATGCCTTGAGGGTGGGGTGTGAAAGCGGCTCATGCTAATTAGGAAATATTTCAGGACGATGAAATGAAACGGCCGCAAAAGTATCGTTTTGTATCGGTTTCTAACTGTCATGTAGCGGTCATGTCATTTTGGTAGGCTGCGCGCATGAAAATTATTTATGCAGTGTTGACCGCTGCGCTGCTCAGCGCCTGCCATCCCAAGACCCCTGACGACGCCCCCAAGGCGGCCTATGCGCCCAGCGCCCACCAGCCCACCGTGCCGGAGCTGACCGCGCTGGGCCGCGCCATGTTTGTGGAGCCGAGCTTGTCTGCCTCAGGCCGCACCTCGTGCGCCAGCTGCCATAGTCCGGACAACGCCTTCAGCCCGAATAACAATCTGGCGGTGCAGCTGGGCGGCGGCGATGGCCGCACCGAGGGCACGCGCGCGGCGCCGTCGCTGCGCTATATCCAGAACGTGCCGGCGTTCACCGAGCACTATCACGATGATGATGGCGACGACAGCGTCGATGCGGGCCCGACCGGCGGCCACAACTGGGATGGCCGCGTGCAGACTGCGCACGAACAGGCGCTGGGACCGCTGCTGTCGCCGCGCGAGATGGGCAACAAGGATGAGGCGGCCGTGCTGGCCAAGCTCAAGGCCGGGCCGCTGGCGCCGCAGTTCCGCAAGGTGTTTGGCGAAGACGTGTTCGAGCGTCCGCGCGCGGCCATGCAGGGCGCGCTGATGGCGCTGGAAGTGTTCCAGGAAAGTCCGGCCGAGTTCTATCCCTACACCAGCAAGTACGATGCCTTCCTGCGCAAGCAGACCACGCTGTCGGCGCAGGAGCTGCGCGGCATGCAGCTGTTTAACGACGAGACCAAGGGCAATTGCGCGTCCTGCCACATCGGCCGGATTTCGCCGGGCGGCGTGTTCCCGCAATTTACCGACTATGGCCTGATCAATATTGGCGTGCCGCGCAACCGCCAGCTGGCGGTGAATGCTGACCCGGCGTATTACGACCTCGGCCTGTGCGGGCCGGACCGCACTGATCTCAAGGATCACAAGGAATACTGCGGCGCGTTCAAGACGCCATCGCTGCGCAATGTCGCGCTGCGCAAGGTGTTCTTCCACAATGGCAGCTTCACCAGCCTGGAACAGGTGATCCGCTTCTACGTCACGCGCGATACCACGCCGCAGAAGTGGTACCAGGGCGGCCGCAAGTTCGACGACCAGCCGGCCGGCATGGACGCCAACGTCAATAGGGAAGCGCCGTTTGGCGGCAAGCCAGGCGACAAGCCGACGCTCAACGAGCGCGAGATTGCCGACATGGTGGCGTTCCTGAAGACGCTCACTGATGGCTACCAAGTGAAAAATTAGCAAATGTGTCATAGAATGCTGATTCCGTTGCTTTAAAGAATTGCATTCTCATGAAGAAAAAAGTCCAGTATCTGTTGATCATTGCCGCCGTGGCGGCGGGTGTGGCGGGGCCGGTGGCCTACTTCGGCGGGCGGCAGGGCGCGGCGCCCACTGCGGCGCCGGCTGCCGCGACGGCCGCCGTGCCGCAACTGCAACCCGAGTTGCAGGCGCTGCTGGCCAACTACCGCAAGATCATCGTCCTGCTGGCGGATGAGAAATCGCTCAATGATGGCGAACGCAAGGCGGCCAACCAGGTTGGCCAGGCACTGTTCCATGAAAACCTGGAACGTCTGGCACGCGTGCAGGCGCTGCTGGGCCAGGCGCAGGCGCTGCCGCAGTCCCAGCGTGATGCGGCGGACGACGCGCTGCTGTCGTATATCGAATCCTCGGCCGACCTGTTTGACGCCGACCGCCTGGCCTTCCGCGAAGTGTTGATCAGCCTGCAAAAACTGGCTGCTGCCGACCAGACGCTGCCGGCCATCAAGCTGCACAAGCGCGTCAGCGAAGACCTGGCGGCGCTGGAAGATATCGAAAAGCAGTATGACAAGGAGCTGAGCGGCATCTTCGGCCGCTTTGAAACGCGCGCCATCGTGCCCAAGCGCGAGCGCTGGGAGGACTACATCGCCAAGCTGCGCAAGCTGTACAGCCGCGAACAGATCATGAAAGACTACGGCGTCATCGTGCCGTATCCGGACCCGCCGAAGACCGCCGAGCAGGAAGAGCAGGGCAAGGAAATCTTCGGCAACACACTGCCGCCGAAAACCGTGGTGCTCACCTTTGACGACGGTCCGCATGGCACGTACACGGAGGAAGTGGCAGCCATCCTCAAGCAGTACAACGTGCCGGGCGTGTTCTTCCAGGTGGGACAGAATGTCGGCAAGCTCGACGCGCAGGGCAAGCAGACTTTGAGCAAGAACGCGGCAGAGAGCCGCCGCCTCATCGACGCCGGCCATACCGTCGGCAACCACAGCTTCACCCACGCGCAGCTGTCCAAGCAGAAGGGCGAAGCGCTGTATGGCGAGATCGCCAATGCGGACGCGATGCTGAAGGCGGCCGACTCACGCCGCTCGCAACTGTTCCGCTTCCCGTATGGCGCGCGCAATGCCGAAGGCATGGCCGTGCTGTCCAAACTGGGCCTGCGTTCGGTGATGTGGAATGTCGATTCGCTGGACTGGGCCGATCCCGTGCCGAGCTCGATTGCCAACCGCGTGCTGACCACGCTGGGCAAGGAGCAGCGCGGCATCATCCTGTTCCACGACATCCACGAGCGCAGCGTCAAGGCGCTGCCGATGGTGCTGGACAAGCTGATTGCCGATGGCTACAGCTTTGCTGGCTGGGACGGACAAGCGTTCAAGGTCGCGCAGGGCAGCCGGCCGGAGCCGGAGAAGATTGCCGTCAGCACCGGCTATGCCAACAGCTACGCGGTGGTGATCGGCATTAACGACTACCAGAAGTGGCCCAAGCTGCAGTACGCGGTGCAGGATGCCAAGGCGATCCGCGACACGCTGGTCAACCGCTTCGGCTTTGCCAGCGAGCGTGTATTCACCCTCAGCAATGGAGAAGCGACGCGCAACAACATCCTCGCGGTATTCCACGACAAACTGGCCGATGCCAGGCTGAACAAGGACGACCGCATCTTCGTGTTCTTTGCCGGCCACGGCGCCACGCGCCAGCTGAGTTCGGGGCGCAACCTCGGTTACATTGTCCCGGTGGACTCCGATCCGCAGCAGGTCAGCGTCGATGCGATCCCGATGACGGATTTGCAGAACATCGCCGAAAGCCTCAACGCCAAGCACGTGCTGTTTGTGATGGATGCCTGTTACAGCGGCCTGGGCCTGACGCGCGGCGGCGGCAACACCGCCTTCCTGCGCGACAACGCGCGCCGCATGGGGCGGCAGATGCTGACGGCCGGCGGCGCCGACCAGATGGTGGCCGATGGCGGCCCGAACGGCCACTCGATCTTCTCCTGGACGCTGCTGCAGGCGCTGGGCGGCAAGGCCGACCTCAACGGCGACGGACTCATCACCGCAACCGAGCTGGCCGCGTATGTGGCGCCGGCGGTATCGAGCGTATCGCAGCAGACGCCCGCGTTTGGTAGCCTGCCGGGCTCGGAAGGCGGCGAGTTCGTGTTCCAGCTGCCGGCCGAGGCCGAATTCCTGAGCGCGCAATCGAGCCAGCTGTCGCCGGAAGCGATCGCGATGAACAGCAAGCTCGACAGCGGCCGCAACCAGCAGGCCGACGGCAACACCGTCGTCATCAAAAACCTGCAAGGTGGCGAACAGAAGATCGCCGCACCGAAGCCGGTGGATGCCTCCGCGCGCCAGCTGGCGCAGCGCGCCAACGACAAAGGCCTGCAACTGTACAAGGAAAAGCAGTACGCCCAGGCAGAAGCCGCGTTCACCGAAGCGTTGAAATACCGGCCCGACTTCGGTCTGGCGGCCAACAACCTCGGCTTCGTCTACTACAAGCAGGAGAAATATGCCGAGGCGGCGCGCTGGTTCGAGAACACCATTCAAATCGACACCTCGCGCGCCATCGCCTACCTCAACCTGGGCGACGCGCGCATGCACCAGGGCGACAACGACAAGGCCCGCAAAGCCTACAGCAGCTTCCTCGAACTGGCGCCGAATCACGCCAGTGCCGGTTATGCGCGCGAGCAGCTGAAAAAACTCTAATCAGTCGCTGCCGGCCCGCTCGATCACGAGGATGCGGGCCGCGCCGCGCGGATGGGCGCAATGAGCGTCGCCGGCGCCGGCAAAGAACAGATCGCCAGCATGCAGCGTGGCCACTTGTTCATTGCCGGCGATACGGTAGTGCATATCGACCACGCCATCCATCACGGCAAACACCTCCTCGCCATCGTTGACGTGCCAGCGATAGGGCTGATCGGTCCAATGCAGGCGCACGGTGGCGCTGTCCATCGCCGCAATCAACTCGCTGCCCCAGGCCTGCGCCGCAGTGAAATCCTTACTTCGAATCACTTTCATACTTTTCCCCAAGTCGGGGTCAGGTCCGTCATTTCTACACGCACTCAGCTTTAGCGGCGTCTTACGGCCGAGCTCGTGTAGAAATGACGGACCTGACCCCGGAGTTAAGCTTCTTTCCAGTCGTATTCCATTTGCAGGGCGGTGCGCTGTGCCAGCTCGCGGCTGGCCAGGCGTTCGACCAGGTGCAGCGACATGTCGATGCCGGCGGAGATGCCGCCGGAGGTGACGGTGCGGCCGTTGTCGATCCAGCGGCGGTCAGTCCTGACGGTGACTTGCGGCCAGCGCTGTTGCAGTTCGGCGATGTCTTCCCAGTGGGTGGTCGCTTCTTTGCCGTTCAACAGGCCTGCTTCGGCCAGCAACAGGGCGCCGGTGCAGACGGCGGCGACCAGCTCGCAATCGCGCGCTTGCCCGGCGATCCACGCGATCACTTCCGGTTTGGCCAGTTCTGCCGTGACGACGCCACCGGGAATCACCAGGACGTCGATCTGGCCGGCGTCGGCAAACGTGGCCTCGGGATGTAGTTCCAGTCCGGCCCGTGCGCGGATCGGTGTCCGTTCCGGGGCCAGGGTGCGGACCCGGAATGGCGCCGCCGCGCCGGGCGCCAGCTTGCCAGCGACGCGGCTGGCGCAGGTGAAGACTTCGTAAGGGCCGGCAAAGTCCAGGACTTCGACGTCGTCATAAATGTAGATGCCGATGGTGCGTGTCATGTTGTGCTCCTTTCGGATGAATAGTGCCATCACGGCGATTGACACAGATGACATCAATGGTGGAATATCTGCCATTATGAATCCCATCGATATCTGGCTGCTGGTGTATTCCGGCTTTACTTTGCTGGACGCCACCGGCCCCGCGCAGGTGTTTTCTTCCGCCAATGACGAGGCGTGCGATGCCGGCTTGCCGCCGCCTTACCGGATTCAGATGATTTCGGCCGATGGCGGCCTGGTCGCCTCCACTTCGGGCGTGGCGTTGCAGACCGCGCCGTTGCCGCGCGACGGCCTCGGCGGGGCGACCTTGATTGTTTCCGGCGGCCGTGGCCTGGAGTGCGATGCCAGTCCGGCGCTGGAACCGTCGCTGGTAGCCTGGGTGCGGCAGGCGGCCGCCACGGTGGGACGTTGCTGCTCGGTCTGCACGGGGGCGTTTGTGCTGGCCCGCACGGGACTGCTGGATGGCCGGCGGGCGGTCACGCATTGGCAGGACGCGGCGGCGCTGCAAGCCCAGCACCCCGCCATTACGGTGCAGGAGGACGCGATCTATATTAGAGATGGCGCGCTGTACACCTCGGCCGGGATTGCTGCGGGCATGGATCTGGCCCTGGCGCTGGTGGAAGAGGACCTGGGCCGCGCCGCCGGGCTGGCGGTGGCCAAGCGGCTGGTGGTGTTTTTCAAGCGGCCCGGCGGCCAGCGCCAGTTCAGTTCGGAGCTGCTGGCGCAGGCTGATCCGCAGGGCTTGCATGGCCAGCTGACGGGCTGGCTCAGGCAGCGGCTCGCGCAGCAACTGGATGTGGAGCAGATGGCGGCGGCGTTTGCGCTGTCGGTACGCACGCTGCACCGGCGTTTGCAGCAGGAGGCGGGGATTTCGCCGGCCCAGCTGCTGTTAAGGCTGCGCATGGAAGCCGCTTGCGCGCTGCTGGAAAAGCCGGGCATGACGGTCAAGCGCGCTGCCCACCAGAGCGGCTTCGGCAGCGAGTACAATCTGCGGCGCGCGTTTGCCGCGCAGCTGGGGGTGGCGCCCAGCGATTATCAATCTCGCTTTGGATGATGATGCTGGAATTCGAAAAATGGCTGGCCCGGGTATTACTATTGAATAGCGCGCTGGCGCTGGGTGTCTCGCTGGGGCTGCTTGGAGAGCCGCTCAGCGGCACTGGCTTGCACCTGGTGTTTGGCGCTGCGTTGCTGGGCTTTCTCTCGGCCGTGCTGTCGCTCAAGCGCTGGCTGCCCGGCGTGTGGGGCGGCGCCCTTTATTACCTGCTGCAGGTGGCCAGTTATTTTCCTTTCGATGGCAGCGCGTCGTTCAGTGTCAAGGCCGGCGTCAGCATTGGCCTGGTGCTGCGTTTCCCCAACGCAGTGGTGGTGCTGAATATGGTGGCCCTGCTGCTGCTGGCCGCGACGATGGCGGTGCTGGTCTGGCGTCCGCGCACAAAATTGTCAAATTGACAGCGATTTATCCCGCTGTTCTGTCATCTGCCTGTCATACCGCCACGTCAAAATAGCCGTACGGATACTTTTTTCCGTAGTGGAACTTATTTCTTCTACCAATGAGTTACACTTATGAAAATGGCTGTCAGGCAATTATTATGAAACCATAATATTGCCAGGAAGTGGTTGCGACTTGACGACATTCCGGCAAAAAGTTCCTGACGGCAATTAGACTTCGCTATAATGTGAGGTCCAATAGTCCCGAATTTACTGCGCTCGGGAACTGCTGTAGGCCTTAAGTTTTACCCGTATAAAAGTTTACTTAATGGAATCCAGATTTCCGTCGTTATATACACTGCGGAGCTGTTTTTACCGCATAAGTGGGCAAGAAATCTTGCTAATAAGTATACATAAATACGTAATGATGTCCTAACAGGGCTTGGGGCCAGATCAGGCTGGCACTCAGGTTGCTATCTGCGCAAAAAAACGTAGTACCTCCAGGAGAAATACAATGGGTTTCGCGTCTACCTTAACCACGGCACAGCTGGCTGCGCTGAGTACAACCTTCGTCGCTTCGATCAGCACCGAAGACATTGTGGCCTTCAGTTCTGATCAGCTACAGGCATTCACGACGGCTCAAATTCCTGCGTTCACGACCGCCCAGCTGGCGGTTGGCTTTGGTACTGCGCAAGCCGCAGCGCTGACCTCCACCCAGGTCGGCGCACTGAAATCGACCCAGGTCGCCGCGCTGCGCACCGCCAGCTTTGCCGCCTTGTCGACCGGCGACATCGCCGCGCTGGCGACCAGCGCACTGGCGGGCGTCACCACCAGCCAGATCAAGGCCCTCACCACTGACCAGGTGGTCGCACTGACCACCAGCCAAGCCTCCTCGCTGAGCACCGCGCAAGTCGCCGCCCTGAATACCGGCGCCATCGCTGCCATGGAAACTGCGGATCTGGCCGCCGTTTCCACCGCGGCGATCGCGCAACTGAGCACCGCCCAGGTTGCCGCCCTGACCACCGCGCAGATCACCAACCTGTCGACCAATGCGCTGTCGGCCCTGAGCACCAACGCCATTTCTGCCCTGAGCACCGATCAGGTGGTGGCGCTGACCTCGAATGAAATCGCCAGCCTGAGCACTGGCCAGATCGCCGCCCTGTCGAGCCGTTCGCTGGGCGCGATTGAAACCGCCGACCTGGCCGGCCTGAGCACCAAAGATATTGCCGCGCTGCGCAGCGCGCAAGTTGCCGGCCTGACGACCGCTCAGATCGCCAACCTGTCGACCAACCAGGTCAACGCCTTCACCACCACCGTGCTGGCCAGCCTGAGCACCAACCAGGTTGTCGCGCTGACGTCGCAGCAAGCTGGTGCGCTCAATAGCAGCCAGGTTGCCGCCCTGAGCACCAACGCGGTTGGCGCACTGGACACGGCCGATGTGGCCGCACTGGCCACCGCTGCTATCGCCGGTCTGAGCACTGGCCAGATGAAAGCGCTGGACAGCGCGCAAGTGGTGGCACTGACCACCGCACAAGCTGCTGCGCTGAGCGCGGTTCAGGTGGCCGCACTGGGCACGTCCGAACTGTCGGCCATGGAAACCGCTGACCTGAGCGTCCTGAAAACCGCTGCCATCGCTGCCCTGAGCACCGCGCAGGTATCGACGCTGACCACCGGCCAGGTGACCAGCCTGGCGACCGGCGCGATTGCTGCGCTGAGCACCGCCGGCATCGCTGCCCTGACCACCAACCAGATCGTTGCGCTGAGCTCGCAACAACTGGCTGCCTTCAGCACGTCGCAAGTGTCGGCGCTGAGCAGCAACAGCATCGGCGCGATTGAAACCGCCGACCTGGTTGGCCTGAGCACCAGCGCTGTCTCCGCCCTGCGCAGCGCGCAACTGGTGGGCCTGACCACGGGCCAGGTTGCCTCGCTGTCGACCAGCCAGGTCGCTGCGCTGACCTCGGCGGCTGTGGCCGCACTGAATACCGCCCAGGTCGTCGCCCTGACCACCCAGCAAGCCAGCATCCTGAGCACCGCGCAAGTGGCGGCACTGGGCACCGCTGCCGTGGCTGCCCTGGAAACCGCAGACTTTGCCGCGCTGTCGACCAATGCCGTTGCCGCACTGACCACCAACCAGGTCAAGGCACTGACCAGCGACCAGGTGGTTGCGCTGACCACCGGCGAAGCCGCCGCGCTGACCACCGGCCAGGTGGCCGCACTGAGCACCACCGCGATTGCCGCGATGGAAACCGCCGACCTGAGCGCACTGAAAACCGCCGCCATCACCGCGCTGACCACCGCGCAAGTGTCGTCGCTGACCACCAGCCAGGTATCGTCGCTGGCCACCGGCGCGGTAGCTGCGCTGAGCACCGCTGGCGTGGCCGCACTGACCACCAACCAGATCGTCGCACTGAGCTCGCAGCAGCTGGGCGCGCTGAGCACCGGCCAGGTGTCGGCGCTGAGCAGCAATAGCATCGGCGCGATCCAGACCGCTGACCTGGTAGGCCTGAGCACGGCAGCGATTGCTTCGCTGCGCAGCGCCCAGCTGGTGGGTCTGACCACCGGCCAGGTGGCTTCGTTGCTGACCAGCCAGGTTGCGGCACTGAGCTCGGCGGCCATCTCGGCCCTGAACACCGCCCAAGTGGTCGCCCTGACCACCCAGCAAGCGAGCATCCTGAGCACCGCGCAAGTGACCGCGCTGGGCACCGCTGCCGTGGCTGCGCTGGAAACCGCTGACTTCGCCGCACTGTCGACCGGCGCTGTTGCCGCGCTGACCACCAATCAAGTCAAAGCACTGACCAGCGATCAGGTCGTGGCGCTGACCACCACCGAAGCCGCCGCGTTGACCACCGGCCAAGTCGCCGCACTGAGCACCACCGCGATTGCCGCGATGGAAACCGCTGACCTGAGCGCACTGAAAACCGCCGCCATCAGCGCACTGACCACTGCACAAGTGTCTGCACTGACCACCGGCCAGGTGACCAGCCTGGCGACCGGCGCGATTGCCGCGCTGAGCACCGCTGGTGTAGCGTCGCTGACCACCAACCAGATCGTGGCGCTGAACTCGCAACAACTGGGCGCGCTGAGCACCGGCCAGGTAACGGCCCTGAGCAGCAACAGCATCGGCGCGATTGAAACCGCTGATCTGGTGGGCCTGAGCACTGGCGCGATTGCCGCGCTGCGCAGCGCCCAGCTGGTGGGTCTGACCACCGGCCAGGTCGCTGCCCTGTCGACCACGCAAGTGGCCGCACTGACCTCGGCCGCGATCTCGGCCCTGAACACCGCACAAGTCGTGGCACTGACCAGCCAGCAAGCCAGCATCCTGAGCGCCGCGCAAGTGACTGCGCTGGGCACCGCAGCAGTCGCCGCGCTGGAAACCGCTGACTTTGCCGCACTGTCGACCAACGCTGTTGCTGCGCTGACCACCAACCAGGTCAAGGCACTGACCAGCGACCAGGTTGTCGCGCTGACCACCGGTGAAGCCGCTGCGCTGACCACCGGCCAGGTCGCTGCGCTGAGCACCACCGCGATTGCCGCGATGGAAACCGCCGACCTGAGCGCACTGAAAACCGCTGCGATCAATGCCCTGAGCACCGCGCAAGTGTCGTCGCTGACCACCAACCAGGTCACCAGCTTGGCGACCGGTGCAGTAGCTGCCCTGAGCACTGCCGGCGTGGCCGCACTGACCACCAACCAGATCGTGGCGCTGAACTCGCAACAACTGGGCGCCCTGAGCACCGGCCAGGTGTCGGCGCTGAGCAGCAACAGCATCGGCGCGATCCAGACCGCCGACCTGGTGGGCCTGAGCACCGGCGCGATTGCCGCCCTGCGCAGCGCCCAGCTGGTCGGTCTGACCACCGGCCAGGTGGCTGCGCTGTCGACTACCCAGGTGGTGGCACTGAGCTCGGCCGCGATCTCGGCCCTGAACACCGCCCAGGTGGTGGCCCTGACCAGCCAGCAAGCCAGCGTGCTGAGCACCGCGCAAGTCACCGCGCTGGGCACCGCTGCGATTGCCGCACTGGAAACTGCCGACTTTGCCGCACTGTCGACCAACGCGGTTGCCGCGCTGACCACCAACCAGGTCAAAGCACTGACCAGCGACCAGGTCGTGGCCCTGACCACCGGCGAAGCCGCCGCCCTGACCACCGGCCAGGTCGCCGCGCTGAGCACCACCGCGATTGCCGCGATGGAAACCGCTGATCTGAGCGCACTGAAAACCGCTGCCATCAACGCCCTGAGCACGGCGCAAGTGTCGTCGCTGACCACCGGCCAGGTGACCAGCCTGGCGACCGGTGCAGTGGCTGCCCTGAGCACCGCTGGCGTGGCATCGCTGACCACCAACCAGATCGTGGCGCTGAACTCGCAACAACTGGCAGCCTTCGGCACCGGCCAGGTAACGGCCCTGAGCAGCAACAGCATCGGCGCGATTGAAACCGCCGACCTGGTGGGCCTGAGCACCGGCGCCATCGCTGCCCTGCGCAGCGCCCAGCTGGTCGGCCTGACCACCGGCCAGGTCGCTTCGCTGTCGACCAGCCAGGTTGCCGCACTGACCTCGGCCGCGATCTCGGCCCTGAACACCGCACAAGTGGTGGCACTGACCAGCCAGCAAGCGAGCATCCTGAGCACCGCGCAAGTGGTCGCGCTGGGCACCGCTGCTGTCGCCGCACTGGAAACCGCTGACTTTGCCGCACTGTCGACCAACGCGGTTGCTGCGCTGACCACCAATCAAGTCAAGGCACTGACCAGCGACCAGGTTGTCGCCCTGACCACCGGTGAAGCCGCTGCGCTGACCACCGGCCAGGTGGCTGCGCTGAGCACCACCGCGATTGCCGCGATGGAAACCGCTGATCTGAGCGCACTGAAAACCGCTGCGATCAACGCCCTGAGCACCGCGCAAGTGTCGTCGCTGACCACCAACCAGGTGACGAGCCTGGCGACCGGTGCAGTGGCTGCCCTGAGCACCGCCGGCGTGGCCGCACTGACCACCAACCAGATCGTGGCGTTGAACTCGCAACAACTGGGCGCCCTGAGCACCGCGCAAGTGACCGCGCTGAGCAGCAACAGCATCGGCGCGATCCAGACCGCCGACCTGGTGGGCCTGAGCACCGGCGCGATTGCCGCCCTGCGCAGCGCCCAACTGGTGGGCCTGACCACCGGCCAGGTGGCTTCGCTGTCGACCACCCAGGTGGTGGCACTGAGCTCGGCGGCCATCTCGGCCCTGAACACCGCCCAGGTTGTGGCCCTGACCACCCAGCAAGCCAGCGTACTGAGCACCGCGCAAGTGACCGCGCTGGGCACCGCTGCGATTGCCGCGCTGGAAACCGCCGACTTCGCCGCGCTGTCGACCGGCGCCGTAGCGGCCCTGACCACCAACCAGGTCAAGGCACTGACCAGCGACCAGGTCGTGGCGCTGACCACCACCGAGGCTGCCGCGCTGACCACCGCGCAAGTGGGCGCGCTGAGCACCAACGCCATCGCCGCCATGGAAACCGCGGATCTGGCAGCACTGAAAACCGCTGCCATCGCGGCCCTGAGCACCGGCCAGGTGGCTGCGCTGAGCACCAACCAGATCACCAGCCTGGAAACGGAAGCGATCGCGGCCCTGAGCACTGCCGGCGTGGCATCGCTGACCACCAACCAGATCGTGGCGCTGAATTCGCAGCAGATCGGCACGCTGAGCACCGCGCAAACCGTGGCGCTGAGCTCGGCCAGCATCGGTGCGATTGAAACGGCTGACCTGGCAGGCCTGAAAACCAGCCAGATCGCTGCGCTGCGCACCGCCCAGCTGGCGGGCCTGAGCACCGGCCAGGTGGAGTCGCTGTCGACCGCGCAAATCGCCGCGCTGAGCACCGGCTCGATCAACGCGCTGAGCACCAACCAGATCGTGGCGCTGACCACGCAGCAAGCGGCCGCACTGAGCGCCGCCCAGGCTGCCGCACTGAGCGCTGCCGGCCTGGCGGCCATGGAAACGGCGGACTTTGCCGCTCTGTCGACCGCTGCCATCGCCGCGCTGACCAGCAACCAGATCAAAGGCCTGACCACCAACCAGGTCGTGGCCCTGACCACCGGTGAAGCGGCTGCGCTGACTACCGGCCAGGTAGCCGCACTGGCCACCAGCGCGATTGCTGCGCTGGAAACTGCTGACCTGGCGGCGATCAAGACCGCCGCGATTGCCGCACTGGGCACCGCCCAGGTGGTGGCACTGACCACCAACCAGGTCAACAGCCTGGCCACCGGTACGCTGGCCGCGCTGAGCACCAGCAGCATTGCCGCACTGAGCACCGACCAGATCGTGGCGCTGAGCTCGCAGCAACTGACCGCGCTGAGCACCAACCAGTTCGTAGCGCTGAGCTCGAACAGCATCGGTGCGATCCAGACTGCCGATCTGGCAGGCCTGAGCACCACCGACGTGGCGGTACTGCGCAGCAGCCAGCTGGCCGGTCTGACCACCAGCCAGGTGGTTGCCCTGAGCACCAGCCAGGTCGCCGCGCTGTCCTCGGCATCCTTCGCTTCCGGCCTGACCACGGCGCAGATCGCCGCACTGACCACCGCCCAGGCAGCAGCGCTGGCGACGGCCCAGGTGGCAGCACTGTCGACCCGCAATCTGGCCGCACTGTCGACCGATGCACTGGGCGCGCTGAGCACCCAGGACATCGCGGCACTGACCACCTCGCACATGGCAGCACTGAATTCGGCGCAAGGCGTAGGCCTGACCTCGAACCAGGTCGCCGCGCTGAGCACCGCGCAAGTGGTGGCGCTGTCGACCGCAGCACTGAATGCACTGGAGACCGGCGACTTCGTGGCCCTCAAAACCAGCGCGATCCGTGCCCTGACCACGACCCAGATCCGGGCGCTGTCGACCAACGATATCCAAGCGATGACCACCACGCAGGCGGCGGCGCTGACCACCCTCCAGCTGAACGCGATGACCTCGGACCAGACGCATGCGATACCTACCGACCATATCGCGGTGCTGACCCCGATCATGCTGGACCTGAACGGCGACGGCATCCAGACCCTGGCGCGCAGCGCTGGCGTGCAGTTCGACCATCTGGCCAACGGCACCAAGCTGAGCACCGGCTGGGTTGGCGGCGGCGACGGTCTGCTGGCGCTGGACCGCAACCATGACGGCATCATCAACGATGGTAGCGAGCTGTTCGGTTCGGGCACCACGCTGGCCAACGGCAAGAAAGCCGACAATGGCTACCAGGCCATGGCCGAACTGGATACCAACGGCGACGGCGTGATCGATGCCAAGGATGCCCAGTTTGCCGACCTGCGCGTCTGGGTCGATGCGAATGCCGACGGCGTCAGCCAGGCGGATGAACTGAAGTCGCTGGCCGACCTCGGCATCACCAAGCTGAACCTGGATGTCAAGAAAGACAACACGGTCAACAATGGCAACATCATTGGCCTGACTTCGACCTACGAGACGGCCGATGGCGCCAGCCACGCGGCAGCCGACGTCTGGTTCCAGGTGGCGCCGGTGGCTCAGCTGAGCAGCAATGTCAGCAGCCTGAGCCAGGCACTGGCTTCGTTCAGCAGCCCGGCGCCGGCAGCACCGGCGGCCAAGCTGGAAGTGCCAGGCCAGAGCGTGAACGGCGGCGCGGCCCAGCTGGCGGCAGCAATGCGCCAGTTCGATGCCGACGGCAAGCCGACCCTGAGCAGTACGCAGGCGGCCAGCGACAGCGAGCTGCGTCTCAAAGCGCTGCAGTCCGGCGCCGCACACGGCATCCTGGCGGTGCCAGGCAAGTAAGCATCCCGCAGTAAGTCAAACGGCAGAGCAAACGCTCTGCCGTTTGTGTCTGGGGCGGCAAAAATGCAGTTGATTCTCATTGCCCCGAGTAAACAAAAAAACTTAATGCTTTTGAGAAAAAGGTCGCTTTGTACGTTCAGGCCAGCTAGCCCCGCAAATTTGTGGGGATGATTGGCCGAAACTATGCAGTAGAGCAAGGCCATTGAAATGTTAACGCAGGGCAAAAACAGCAGCGGCCGGTCCTAAAGTTGCTTCAAAGATTGACGTTAAGAACTAAAGCGCGCGAAATTAGTGTTGTCGCGTCAGTAATCTGCAGTAGATACCGCAAGAAAATTCAAGTTGGAGCCGCAGGATGGCCTGCTGGCTCCTTCATCTGTCCCGTTAAGAACTGTGTAGTGCCCCAAGGAGAATGGAAATGAGCCTCGTAACAAGCTTTAGTACTGATCAGATCGCAGCGTTGACGACTGACACCGTTGCAACGCTCTCGACAGCCGATCTTGTCGCGCTCAACTCCGCTCAGACGCGGGCGTTCACGACGGACCAGATTGGTGCGCTGACCACCAACCAGATCTCCGCGCTGGCCACCAAACAGCTGACTAACGGCCTGACCACCGACCAGGTGGTGGCGCTGACCTCGAACCAGGTCGCGACGCTGAACTCGGCCCAGGTCAATGCGCTGTCGACCCAGTCGATCGCTGCGCTGGAAACCGGCGACTTCGCCGCTCTGAGAACCGCCACCATCGCCGGCCTGAGCAGCAGCCAGCTGGCCGCCGTGACCACCGACCAGGTCGTCGCGCTGACCACCGCGCAAGCCGCCTCGCTGAGCAGCGGCCAGGTGTCGGGCCTGAGCACCCAGGCGATTGCCGCAATCACCACCAGCGACTTTGTCGCCCTGAAAACCGCCGCCATTGGCGGCCTGAGCACTGGCCAGGTGACCTCGCTGTCGACCGACCAGATCAGCGTGATGACCACCGGCCAGGTAGCTGCCCTGAGCACCAATGCGCTGTCGAGCGGCATCACCACCGACCAGATCGTCGCCATGAATTCGGCCCAGCTGTCGACGCTGAGCACGGCCCAGTTCAGCGCGCTGAGCACCACCTCGGTGGCCGCCATCGAAACGGCTGACATCATTGGCCTGAAAACCAGCACCATCGCCTCGCTGCGCACCGCGCAACTGGCCGCGCTGACCACCGACCAGCTGAGCAACCTGACCACCGGCCAGTTCTCGGCACTGACCACCGGCAGCATCGCCGCCCTGAGCACCGACCAGGTCGTGGCCATCAATGTCAACCAGGCTGGCGTGCTGAGCTCGGCTCAAGTGGCCGCCCTGAGCACCAACGCCATCGTGGCCCTGGAAACCCAGGACCTGGCTGCACTGAAAACCGGCGTGATCTCGGCCCTGACCACCAGCCAGACCAAAGCCCTGACCACCGACCAGGTCGTCGCACTGAGCAGCCAGCAAGTGTCCGTGCTGAACAGCCAGCAAGTGGCTGCCATGGGCACCACCGCGATTGCCGCGATTGAAACCGCCGACTTTGGCGCGCTGAAAACTTCGGTCATCGCCAACCTGACCACCGGCCAGTCGACCGCGCTGACCACCGACCAGATTTCCGTGATGACCACCGCGCAAGTGGCATCGCTGAGCACCACCAACCTGGCGTCGGGCCTGACCACCGACCAGGTCGTGGCCATGACCTCGAACCAGCTGGCGACCCTGAGCACCAGCCAGTTCAACGCGCTGAGCACCACCTCGGTGGCTGCCATCGAAACCGCTGACATCGTCGGCCTGAAAACCAGCATCATCGCGTCGCTGAAAACCGGCCAACTGGCTGCGCTGACCACCGACCAGCTGTCCAACCTGACCACCGGCCAGATCTCCGCGCTGACCACCGGCAGCGTGGCGGCCCTGAGCACCGACCAGGTGGTGGCACTGACCTCCAACCAGTTCGGCGTGCTGAACAGCGCCCAGGTGTCGGCCTTCACCACCCAAGGTATCGCCGCGATTGAAACCGGCGACATCGGCGCCCTGAAAACCTCGACCATCGCCGCGCTGAGCACCAGCCAGGCCAAGGCCCTGACCACCGACCAGGTCGTTGCCCTGACCGCCGGCCAGGTTGGCGCGCTGAACAGCCAGCAAGTTTCGGCGATGTCCAGCACCGCGATTGCCGCGATTGAAACCGGCGACATCAGCGCGCTGAAAACCTCGGTGATTGCCGCCCTGAGCACCCAGCAAGTGGCGGCACTGACCACCGACCAGGTGACCGCGCTGAGCACGGCCCAAGTCGCTTCGCTGAGCACCAATGACCTGGCCTCGGGCCTGACCACCGACCAGGTGGTGGCACTGACCTCGAACCAGCTGGGCGCGCTGAGCACCACCCAGTTCGGCGCCCTGAGCACCACCGCGATTGCCGCCATCGAGACCGCTGACATCGTCGGTCTGAAAACCAGCATCATCGCCTCGCTGAAAACCGGCCAGCTGGCTGCGCTGACCACCGACCAGCTGTCGAACCTGACCACTGGCCAGATCACCGCGCTGACCACCGGCAGCATCGCTGCGCTGACCACCGACCAGGTGGTGGCACTGACCTCGAACCAGTTTGGCGTGCTGACCAGCGCGCAAGTGTCGGCCTTCAGCACCAACGACATCGCCGCGATTGAAACCGGCGACATCGGCGCCCTGAAAACCAACACCATCGCCGCGCTGAACACGGCCCAGGCCAAAGCCCTGACCACCGACCAGGTCGTCGCCCTGAGCAGCCAGCAGATCGGCGCCCTGAACAGCCAGCAAGTCGGTGCGCTGACCAGCACCGCGATTGCCGCGATTGAAACCGCTGACATCGGCGCGCTGAAAACCTCGGCCATCGCCAACCTGACCACCCAGCAGTTCGCTGCGCTGACCACCGACCAGATCACCGTGCTGAGCACCGCACAGGTATCGTCGTTCAGCACCGCCGACCTGGCTTCGGGCCTGACCACTGACCAAGTCGTGGCCATGACCTCGAACCAGCTGGGCGCGCTGAGCACCGTCCAGTTCAACGCCCTGAGCACCACCGCCGTGGCAGCCATCGAGACGGCTGACATCGTTGGCCTGAAAACCAGCATCATCGCCTCGCTGAAAACCGGCCAGCTGGCTGCGTTGACCACCGACCAGCTGTCGAACCTGACCACCGGCCAGATCACCGCGCTGACCACCGGCAGCATTGCCGCGCTGACCACCAATCAAGTGGTGGCCATGACCTCCAACCAGTTTGGCGCACTCAGCAGTGCACAAGTGGCCGCCTTCAGCACCAGCGATATCGCGGCGATTGAAACCGCCGACATCGGCGCGCTGAAAACCAACACCATCGCTGCCCTGAGCACCGGCCAGGCCGCTGCGCTGACCACCGATCAGGTGGTTGCGCTGAGCAGCCAGCAGATCGGCGCCCTGAACAGCCAGCAAGTCGGCGCGCTGACCAGCACTGCCGTTGCCGCGATTGAAACCGCCGACATCGGCGCGCTCAAAACCTCGGCCGTTGCCGCACTGACCACCCAGCAGTTCGCTGCGCTGACCACCGACCAGATCACCGCGCTGAGCACCGCGCAAGTGTCGGCCTTCAGCACTTCGGACCTGGCCTCGGGCCTGACCACCGACCAGGTGGTGGCACTGTCGTCGAACCAGCTGGGCGCCCTGAGCACCACCCAGTTCAACGCGCTGAGCACCACGGCGGTAGCCGCGATCGAGACCGCTGACATTGTTGGCCTGAAAACCAGCATCATCGCCTCGCTGAAAACCGGCCAGCTGGCTGCGCTGACCACCGACCAGCTGTCGAACCTGACCACTGGCCAGATCGCCGCGCTGACCACCGGCAGCATCGCTGCGCTGACCACCGACCAGGTTGTCGCGCTGACCTCGAACCAGATCGGCGCCCTGAGCAGCGCGCAAATCGCTTCGTTCAGCACCAACGACATCGCCGCGATTGAAACCGGTGATATCGGCGCGCTGAAAACCAACGCGATTGCCGCGCTGAACACGGCCCAGGCCAAAGCCCTGACCACCGACCAGATCGTTGCCCTGAGCAGCCAGCAAGTTGGCGCCCTGAGCAGCCAGCAAGTTGGCGCCCTGAGCAGCACCGCGATTGCCGCGATTGAAACCGCCGACATCGGCGCGCTCAAAACCGCTGCTGTCGCCAACCTGAGCACCCAGCAGTTCGCTGCGCTGACCACCGACCAGATCACCGCGCTGAGCACTGCGCAAGTGTCGGCCTTCAGCACCGCTGACCTGGCCTCGGGCCTGACCACCGACCAGATCGTGGCCATGTCGTCGAACCAGCTCGGCGCCCTGAGCACCGTGCAGTTCAGCGCCCTGAGCACCACTGCGGTGGCTGCCATCGAGACCGCTGACATTGTTGGCCTCAAAACCAGCATCATCGCCTCGCTGAAAACCGGCCAACTGGCTGCGCTGACCACGGACCAGCTGTCGAACCTGACCACGGCCCAGATCGCCGCGCTGACCACCGGCAGCATCGCCGCGCTGACCACCGACCAGGTTGTTGCGCTGACCTCGAACCAGATCGGCGCCCTGAGCAGCGCGCAAATCTCGTCCTTCAGCACCAACGATATCGCCGCGATTGAAACCGGTGACATCGGCGCGCTGAAAACCAACGCGATTGCCGCGCTGACCACGGCCCAGACCAAGGCCCTGACCACCGACCAGGTGGTTGCCCTGAGCAGCCAGCAGATCGGCGCCCTGAACAGCCTGCAAGTTGGCGCACTGACCAGCACCGCGATTGCCGCGATTGAAACCGCCGACATCGGCGCGCTCAAAACCTCGGCCATCGCCAACCTGACCACCCAGCAGTTCGCTGCGCTGACCACCGACCAGATCACCGCGCTGAGCACCGCGCAAGTGTCGGCCTTCAGCACCTCGGACCTGGCCTCGGGCCTGACCACTGACCAGATCGTGGCCATGTCGTCGAACCAGCTGGGCGCGCTGAACACTGTCCAGTTCAACGCCCTGAGCACCACGGCTGTGGCTGCCATCGAGACCGCTGACATCGTTGGCCTGAAAACCAGCATCATCGCCTCGCTGAAAACCGGCCAGCTGGCTGCGCTGACCACGGACCAGCTGTCGAACCTGACCACGGCCCAGATCGCTGCGCTGACCACCGGCAGCATTGCCGCGCTGACCACCGACCAGGTTGTCGCACTGCAATCGGTCCAGATCGGTGCCCTGAGCAGCGCGCAAATCTCGTCCTTCAGCACCAACGATATCGCCGCGATTGAAACCGGTGACATCGGCGCGCTGAAAACCAACGCGATTGCCGCCCTGAACACGGCCCAGGCCAAAGCCCTGACCACCGACCAGATCGTTGCCCTGAGCAGCCAGCAAGTTGGCGCCCTGAGCAGCCTGCAGGTTGGCGCGCTGAGCAGCACCGCGATTGCCGCGATTGAAACCGCCGACATCGGCGCGCTCAAAACCGCTGCCGTGGCCAACCTCAGCACCCAGCAGTTCGCTGCGCTGACCACCGACCAGATCACCGCGCTGAGCACCGCGCAAGTGTCGGCCTTCAGCACCTCGGACCTGGCCTCGGGCCTGACCACCGACCAGATCGTGGCGATGTCGTCGAACCAGCTGGGCGCCCTGAACACCAACCAGTTCGGCGCACTGAGCACCACCGCGATTGCCGCCATCGAGACCGCTGACATTGTTGGCCTGAAAACCAGCATCATCGCCTCGCTGAAAACCGGCCAGCTGGCTGCGTTGACCACCGATCAGCTGTCGAACCTGACCACCGGCCAGATCGCCGCGCTGACCACCGCCAACGTCGGCGTGCTGACCACCGACCAGGTTGTGGCACTGCAATCGGCCCAGTTTGGCGCCATGAGCAGCGCGCAGATCGCCGCCTTCACCACCACCGACATCGCCGCGATTGAAACGGCCGACATCGGCGCGCTGAAGACCAACGCGATTTCCGCCCTGAGCACCAACCAGGTGAAAGCCCTGACCACCGACCAGGTTGTCGCGCTGAGCAGCCAGCAGATCGGCGCCCTGAACAGCAGCCAGGTCGCCGGCATGAGCAGCACCGCGATTGCCGCGATTGAAACCGCCGACATCGGCGCGCTGAAAACCTCGGCCATCGCCAACCTGAGCACCCAGCAAGTGGCCGCCCTGACCACCGACCAGGTGACCGCGCTGAGCACCGCGCAAGTGGCCTCGCTGAGCACCGCTGATCTGGCCTCGGGCCTGACCACCGACCAGGTGGTGGCACTGTCGTCGAACCAGCTGGGCGCCCTGAGCACCAACCAGTTCAGCGCACTGAGCACCACCGCCGTGGCCGCGATCCAGACCGCCGATATCGTTGGCCTCAAAACCAGCATCATCGCGTCGCTGAAAACCGGCCAGCTGGCAGCCCTGACCACCGACCAGCTGTCGAGCCTGAGCACCGGCCAGATCGCTGCGCTGACCACCGGCAGCATCGCTGCGCTGACCACCGACCAGGTCGTTTCCCTGCAATCGGTCCAGATCGGCACCCTGAGCAGCGCGCAGATCGCCGCCTTCAGCACCAACGATATCGCCGCGATTGAAACGGCTGACATCGGCGCGCTGAAATCGAACGCGATTGCCGCCCTGAGCACCAACCAGGTGAAAGCCCTGACCACCGACCAGGTCGTCGCCCTGAGCAGCCAGCAGATCGGCGCCCTGAGCAGCACCCAGGTGTCGGGCATGAGCAGCACCGCGATTGCCGCGATTGAAACCGCCGACATCGGCGCGCTCAAAACCTCGGCGGTCGCTGCGCTGAGCACCCAGCAAGTGGCAGCACTGACCACCGACCAGGTGGCGGTACTGAGCACCGCGCAAGTGGCCTCGCTGAGCACCGCTGACCTGGCCTCGGGCATCACCACCGACCAGATCGTGGCATTCACCTCGAACCAGATCGGCGCCCTGAGCACCGCCCAGGTATCGGCACTGAGCACCGGCGCGATTGCGGCGATTGAAACGGCGGACATCGGCGCACTGAAGACCTCGGTCATCCAGTCGCTGCGCACCGCCCAGGTGGCCGCACTGACCACCGACCAGATCGCCACGCTGAGCACCCAGCAGGTGACTGCGCTGACCACCGCTGCACTGGCCAACAGCCTGAGCACCGACCAGGTCGTCGCGCTGAACACCGCGCAAGTTGCTGCGCTGAGCTCGTCGCAAGTGGCGGCCCTGTCGACCAACGCGATTGCCGCGCTGGGTACCGAAGACGTGGCTGCGCTGAAGACCTCGGCCCTGGCCGCACTGCAAACCGCCCAGGCTGCAGCGCTGACCACCGACCAGATCGTGGCGCTGTCGAGCCAGCAGGTTGCTGTGCTGTCGAGCAACCAGATCAAGGCGATGTCGACCACCCAGCTGGTGGCGATTGAAACCGCAGATCTGCGTGCCCTGCGCACCTCGGCGATCGCTGCGCTGAGCACCTCGCAACTGGGTTCGCTGACCACCGACCAGATCCACGCGCTGACCACCTCGCAAGTGTGCGCCATCACCACCGCACAAGTGCCAGGCCTGACCACCGCGCAAGTGGCTGCACTGTCCTCGCCGCTGGGTACGCCAATCGTGCTGGACCTGAACGGCGACGGCATCAGCACCCTGAACCTGTCGGCTGGCGTCAACTTCGACGTGCTGGCTAACGGCAACAAGGTCAACACTGGCTGGGTCGGCGGCGGCGACGGTCTGCTGGCACTGGACCGCAACCACGACGGCATCATCAACGATGGTAGCGAGCTGTTCGGTTCCGGCACCACGCTGGCCAACGGTCAGAAAGCCACCAACGGCTACACCGCCCTGGCGGAGCTGGATACCAACGGTGACGGTGTCATCGACAGCAAAGACAGCGCGTTTGCTGATCTGCGCGTGTGGGTGGATGGCAACGCTGATGGTGTGAGCCAGGCTGATGAGCTGAAATCGCTGACCGACCTGGGCATCACCAAGCTGAACCTGGACGCCAAGCAGAACGTGTCGGCCAACAACGGCAACATCGTCGGTATCACCTCGACCTTCGAGACCAACGATGGCAAGTCGCACACGGCGGCTGACGTCTGGTTCGCACTGGGTGCCAGCACCAGCAACGTCAGCAGCTCGGTCAGCAGCCTGTCGGCCGCGATGTCGACCTTCAACGCCGCAGCCAGCGCTGCGACCGAGAACGCCGGCAAGCTGGATCTGCCAAGCGCGACCAACACGGCGGTGTCGGCCCTGGCCAGCGCCATCGGCAGCTACGACAACAAGCTGACCGCGGCGTCCAGCCAGGCCTCGACGGAAGAGACCCAGCGCCTCAAAGCGCTGTTGACTGGCAACCACGGCGCCGGCATCCTGGCCGCCAAGTAAGCCACACGCTGCTCAGCAGTAAGAACGGCAAGACCTGCGGGTCTTGCCGTTTTTTTTTGAGGGGCGGAACAGCGTGGTAAACCAGCTTGTGTTTCTACAACAGAAAAGGCGCCGATAAACGTTGCGCTGGGTTAGAATCGCAAGGCTGGCACAATAGTGCGCTAATGCAAGCTTTTACCTGTACAGGCCTATGCAAGATAAATTTCCCCATACCGCGATTCAGTGTCTGACTGCCATCGCGCAGCATCACGGTCTGCAAATCAACCCCGAACGCATCATCGATGAAAACGCGTTGCGCGCGGAAGAGCCGACCACCGGGGCACTGTTGCGGATTGCATCGGATATAGGCTTGAAAGCCAAGGCGGACAAGCTGAACTGGACACGCCTGATGGCGCAAGGCGGGGTGTTCCCGCTGATGGCGCGCCTCATCGACGGCAATATGATTATCGTGGTCGGCGTCAAGCCGGGCGAGAACGGCGCGGAAGACCAGGCGGCAGTCCTGAATCCGGCTGCCGCCAATGCGCAGGTGATGATGGTACCGCGCAGCGAGTTTGAAAAGCGCTGGCACGGCGAGATCTTCTTCGTCAAACGCCAGCACAAGCTGACCGATCCCAACCAGCCGTTTGGCCTGCGCTGGTTTATCCCGGAAATCCTGAAACAGAAAGCCGCGTTCCGCGACATCTTCATCGCCGCGATTGCGATGCAGCTGCTGGCGCTGGCCTCGCCGATCTTCTTCCAGCTGGTGATCGACAAGGTGCTCACGCACCAGAGCGTGACCACCCTGCAGGTACTCGGTGTCGGCATCGTGATGGCGCTGGTGTTCGACTCCACGTTCGGCTTCCTGCGCCAGACGCTGACGCTGGCCGCGTCCAACAAGATCGACATGCGCCTGACGCGCCGCGTGTTCAGCCATCTGCTGTCGCTGCCGATCGACTTCTTTGAAACCACCAGTGCCGGTGTAGTCACGCGCCACATGCAGCAGCTGGAAAAAATCCGCAGCTTCCTGACCGGCCGCCTGTTCATGACCGGCCTGGATCTGATTGCGCTGGTGGTGTTCGTGCCTATCCTGTTTAGCTACTCGTTCAAGCTGACCCTGATCGTGCTGCTGTTTGCCGCCATGATCGGCGGCATCGTGATGGCCATGGTGCCGACTTTCCAGCGCCGCCTGAACCAGCTGTATTCGGCGGAAGGCCAGCGCCAGGGCATGCTGGTGGAAACCATCCACGGCATGCGTACCGTGAAAGCGCTGGCGATCGAGCCATCGCAGCGCCGCGTGTGGGACCAGCGTTCAGCGGAAGCCATCACCATGCACTTCCGCGTTGGCCAGATTTCGATTGCCGGTAACTCCGTTACCGACTTCCTCGGCAAGCTGCTGCCGGTGACCATCATCATCGCCGGCGCCGCCGATGTATTCAGCGGTTCGCTGACGGTGGGTGCGCTGATCGGCTTCCAGATGCTGTCCGGCCGCGTGACGCAGCCGCTGATTTCGATTGTGGGCCTGGTCAACGAATACCAGGAAACCGCGCTGTCGGTGAAGATGCTGGGCGAGGTGATGAACCGCGCGCCGGAAGGCCGCCCGGGCGCCAATGGCCTGCGTCCGATCCTGCAAGGCGAGATCAAGTTCGACAACGTGGTGTTCCGTTATCCGGGTTCGCAGAACATGGCGCTGAACAAAGCCTCCTTCACGATTGAAGAGGGCACGGTGGTGGGCATCGTTGGCCGTTCCGGTTCCGGCAAGACTACGCTGACCAAACTGATTCAGGGCCTGTATCCGCTGCAGGAAGGCCTAGTGCGCTTTGACGGCATCGATGCGCGCGAGATTGAACTGTCGCACCTGCGCCGCCAGATCGGCGTGGTCCTGCAGGAGAACTTCCTGTTCCGCGGCACCGTGCGCGAGAACCTGGCCGTGACCAAGCCGGATGCCACATTTGAAGAACTGGTGGCCGCGGCGCAAGCGGCTGGCGCCGACGAATTCATTGAGCGCCTGCCGCAGGGCTATGACACGGTGCTCGAAGAGAATGCCACCAATCTGTCCGGCGGCCAGAAACAGCGCCTGTCGATTGCCCGCACGCTGGTGTCGCGTCCCCGCATCCTGATCCTGGATGAAGCGGCATCGGCGCTCGATCCGGAATCGGAAGCCATCTTCATTAACAACCTGTCCAAGATTGCCGTCGGCCGCACCGTGGTGATGATTTCGCACCGCCTGTCGACGCTGGTGAACTCCGACAAGATCATGGTCATGCAACAAGGCTCGCTGGTTGATTCCGGCCGCCACGAAGAACTGCTCACCCGTAGCGATACTTACCAGCACTTATGGAACCAGCAAACAAGTCACCTTTAAACTTCAAGCGCGGCAAGAAGGACGAGACCGAGATCGAGTTCCTGCCGGACGCCGACGCCATCGAGCGCGGCCCGCTGCCGAAGTCCGTGCGCATCACGCTGCACGTGCTGCTGTTCGCGTTTGTGTCCTTCATCATCTGGGCCTGCGTGTCGCCGGTGGAGAAGATCGTGGTCGCCCACGGCAAGCTGGTGAACCCGCTGCCAAACATCGTGGTGCAGCCGCTGGATACGTCCATCATCCAGAGCATCGATGTGCGTGTTGGCCAGGTGATTAAAAAAGGCCAGGTGCTGGCGACGCTGGACCCGACCTTTACCGCCGCCGACGAGACGCAGCTGCGCGTGCGCCTGGAATCGCTGGATACGCAGGCGCAGAGCCTGCGGTCGGAGCTGTCCGGCAGGCCGGGCGCCACCACCAGCGCCGGCAGCAGCGACGATGCAGTGCTGCAGGCCCAGTTGTCGAGCGAACGCAAAGGCAATTACGAAGCGCAGAAAACCAAGATGGACCAGAACATCGCGCGCCTGCGCGCCGGCCTGGAAACCAACAAGCATGACCAGAGCATCCTGGCCCAGCGCGTGAAATCGCTGCGCGAAGTGGAAGCCATGCAGGAGCAGCTGATGGCCGAGCAGTTCGGCGCCAAGATGCACTTGCTGGAAGCGCGCGACCGCCGTCTGGAAGTCGAACGCGATATGGATTTGCAGCGCAATAAATCGATCGAGATGGGGCGCGAGCTGGCGTCGGCGGAATCAGAGCGCGCGGCATTTGAAAAGAGCTGGCGCCAGAAGTCGATGGAAGACCTGCTGAGTGCTAGCCGTGAACGCGACAGCATCAACGAACAGCTGGCCAAGGCCGACAAGCGTCACAAGATGGTGCAGATGGTGGCGCCGGCCGATGGCGTGGTGCTGGAGATCGGCAAGCTGTCGGTCGGCTCCATCGTGCGCGAAGCCGAACCGCTGTTCACCATCGTGCCGCTGGGCGCCGAGCTGGAAGCGGAAGTGCAGATCGATTCGATGGACGTCGGCTTTATCAAGCAGGGCGCCGCAGTGCATTTGAAGGTAGATGCGTTCAACTTCCAGGAGCACGGCATGCTGGAAGGTAAGGTACGCTTCATCAGCCAGGACTCGTTCAAGCGCGATACGGCCGACAAGACCGGCGGCGGGCTGGATCAGTATTACCTGAGCCGCATTCCGTACACCGGCAAGCTGCGCAAGCTGACCCCCGGTGCGCGCCTGATGCCGGGCATGACGGTGACGGCGGAAGTGGTGGTGGGCCATCGCACGGTGATGTCTTACCTGCTGTTCCCGCTGACACGCGCACTCGACGAATCGATACGCGAACCATAATTTGCAGGAGCTGCCCCGTGTTCACCATCATCATTCCTACCCACGACCGTCCGCTGCTGCTGAAACGCACGCTGGAGTCGCTGATTGCGCAGACCTGCCAGGACTTCAAGATCGTGGTGGTGTCGGACACGCCGGGCTATCTGCCGCCGTACCAGGAGTTGTCGCAGCTGGACAAGCGCTTTGACTACGTGCTGCGCTCGACCGGCGTGCCGGGACCGGCCGCCAGCCGCAACCTGGGACTGGCGATTGCGGATGCCGAATACATTCTGTTCCTCGATGACGATGACACCTATCGTCCGGATCATCTGGAAAAGCTGAAGGCACGTCTGCTCAAGGACAAGCCGGAACTGTTGTTCCACGACTTCCAGATCCAGAACGAAGACCGCACGGTGTATCCGCCCACGCTGCTGCCAGGTGGGCAGAAGGTGTCGATCGCGGATGTGACGTCTGACAGCGTGTATGTGCGCAACCGCATTCCGAACAGCTGCGTGGCGTACCGGCGCGATGTGCTGCAAGGTGTGCGCAATGAAACCGATCTGATTATTTACGAGGATTGGGATTTCCTGCTGGCCGCCCTGCATGGCCGCAAGCTGGTGCACTTCGCCACCGACGGCGTGGTAATCCACAAGAGCGCCGCCACGGCGCCGGAGAATATGCGCCGCGGGAATTCGCGCGATGACAAGATCGTGGAGGTGATGCTGCAGCTGTACCGCAAGCATCCGGCGCCGAACATGGAAACCCGCAAGACGCGCCAGGCGCTGATGGCCAGTGCCGGTGTGGTGCTGGATATCGCGAACTTTTAACCCGCACAGCCAACCAGTCGGGGTCTGACCCCGGACGGGGTCAGACCCCTGCGCCCGCGGGGGTTATGCTGTGTGGAACAGCGCCAGTCCCTGAGCCAGATCCACTTTCGGCTGCCAGCCCGGCACGGTGCGGTAGCTTTGCCACGGCACCATCACTTCGCGCTCGCGGTACGGGCGGCCGCCCCATTCGATATTCAACGGCTTGCCGCTGACCTGTGCATATAGCGCGGCGATGTCCTTCAGTGGCAGGGGCTTGCCGCTGGAGACGCCGTAGTCTTCCATCGGATGCGCCTGCGCATCCATTTGCTGATACGCCAGCATGAACGCATCCAGCACATCATCAATGTAGACCAGATCCACCAGCTGCTCTCCCGGCGACATGCCCAGCGACGTGCCTTCGTTGGCCACGCGCTTGAGCAGGTTCAACACCTTGGGCCGCGTATCGCCAGCACCGTAGGTGTCGAACAGCTTGAGCGTGACCACGCGCAGGCCGGACACTTCGACGTAATAGCGCAGCAGCGCATTGAAGGCTTGCTTGGTGGCGGCGTACAAACAGACCGGATTGTAGGCAGCATCCTCGTAGTGTTCCCAGGACGTGCCAGTGTTGACCAGCTTGCGCACGCCGCACACCGACATGGCTTCCACCAGCTGCGTGGAGAACAGCAGGTTGGCGTTGATCAGGCGTTCGATGTCTTCCGGCTTGTGCGCGGCCAGGAACAGCGAGGCCAGATGGAACACGGCTTCCGGCGCCGCAGCGCGAATGATCTCGATGAGCTGCAGCGTACCGCCGTCGTGGCGGTGTACCTGCAACTGCGGGCTGGCAGGCAAGCCAGCGTCAGAAGAGCTTTCGCGCAGCAGGACATGGACTTCCCAGCCGTCAGCCAGCAGGCGACGGGTCAGCGCGGCGCCGATGAAGCCTGAGGCGCCGGTGACGAGGGCGCGGCGCGCGCTCATGCGCCCGCTCCGGCGTTGGCGGCGTAGACGAACGGCGAATCAAACGCCGCCAGCGCCGGGAAGGTGCCGTCGCGCGGCGACATGACCGGGTCCTGCACGGGCCAGGCAATGCCGGCCGAATTCCACAGCACGCCGCCGTCGTTATTCGGCGCGTAGGTGGTGGTGACTTTGTAGACCATCAGCGACTGGTCGCTCAGCGAACAGAAGCCGTGCGCCAGGCCGGCCGGCAGATACAGCATATGGCCGTTCTCCGCGCTCAGCTCCAGCGTGATGTGCTGGCCGTACATCGGCGAACCTTTACGCAGGTCCAGCGCCACGTCCATTACCGCGCCGTGGGTGCAGTAGACCAGTTTGGCGTGGTCGTGCGGCGGCGTCTGGAAGTGCAGGCCACGGATCACATTGCGCTGCGAGGTCGAATAGTATTCTTCCCTGAAATCCGTCGCCAGACCGTGCTCGCGGAAGATGTCTTCGTGGAAGACCTTGACGAAGCTGCCACGGTCGTCGCGGCGGATGTCGGTGATGATCTGGTAGCAGCCAGGAATGGCGGTAGCAACAATCTTCATGATGGCCTTACTTACAGATTGGGATAGTTTTCGCCGAGCAGAACCAGCGGACGCTGGATCACCTTGTCCTGGCCCCATTCCGCAATGCGCTTGGACAGCAGGAAGGCCTGCAGGCGTTCGCAGCAGAACGCGATGCTGCGGTCGGCATAGCCTTCGCGGTACACATAGTGATGGCGGAAGTAGCGCGAAGCCACCAGCTCCAGGTCGTGGATGATTTCGACAAACCACTGCACCGGAATGAAGGCCACGGTCGGCGCCGGAATGAAGGCTTTGCCGCTCAGGAAGTTGGCGGCTTCCAGATTGCTGATGACGCCGCAATCGATGGCGTCGCCAAAGAACATCAGGATGTCGCGGCCCGTCACGCAGGCTTCGTACTGCTGCAGCACGGTGCCGGCCCAGCCGACAGAAATCGGCACGATGGGTGTCTTGCCGTCGCCGTAAAAATGCTCGGGCTTGACCTTGGCCAGCATGTCCGGATGGGCGTGGTAGTTGAACTGGTGCAGAATGCCGATCGGATCGGTCAGCGCAAAGCGGCGGTAGTGGCAGAAGCCGACAAAGCCTTCGGCCTTTTCCGCGATCAGGCGGCGGCGGATTTCAAACAGCGCCAGGTATTCGCCCAGATAGCGGTTGCGCATCGCTTCCTCAGGCGATAGCAGCTGGCTCATGGCCAGGCCTTTCTCCGGCACGTAATCGCCGGAGCCGACCATGGTCATAAAGTCCGGCATCTTCCAGTTGAAAGGCGCGTGGGCGATGCAGTAAAAGGGCGGAGTCGGATTCATTACGCGGGGACGGCTTTGATCAGGTAGTGAGACGGCAGGGCCGCCTCGATGAGCGTTTCCGCCACGCTGCCGTCGCGCGCGGCTTGCGCGCGCAGTGCGGTTTCGACGTCGGCCGGCAGCGGCGCCGGGTTCAGCAGGATGCCGCTGACGACGCGGAAGTTGGCGCCAGTGAACAGCTCCAGGATGCCGGCGATGCCCCACGCATGGCGCGCTGGCGTGGACGAGCCTTCCCAATGGTCGCGGTTGGCAATGCGGGCAATGATGGCGGCATCGACCGGCATCACCTTGCGCACCTGCTGCAACACGCGCTGCGGCTGCTGGTACTGCTCCAGCGTGGTGTCGAAATACCAGCCGTCGGCCCACTCCAGCTGCTTGTAGAAGGCGGCGCTGACGGTATCCAGATCGGCCATATACACACGGTCGGCATAGTCGCGCGCATGTTTTGCGCGTTCCGCATCGGCATCCACCACCATCAGCGAGGTGGCGGGATACAGCTTGCGGTAAGCGCGTGCCAGTTCGCCGTCGTTACCGCCTGCCTGCACCAGCAGGCGGGCGTTTTGCTGCAGGATGTCACGGAACGGTGTGATGTATGCAGCGGGGTCGCTCATGGCAGGCTTAGAAATTGACACCGAAGAAGGCTTCCAGCTTGTCGACCACGAAGTCCAGCATTTCACGGCTCAGGCCTGGGTAGACGCCGACCCAGAAGGTGTCGTTCATGACGCGGTCGGTGTTGGTCAGCTCGCCCGAGATGCGGAAGTTACGGCCTTGCATATACGGTTGGCGCACCAGGTTGCCGGCAAACAGCAGGCGGGTGCCGATCTTGTGCTGGTCCAGATAGGTCAGCAGGTCGACGCGAGCGACGTTGGCTTCCGGCTTCAGCGTCATCGGGAAACCGAACCACGAAGGATCGGAGTTCTCGGTGGCTTCCGGCAGGATCAGGAATTCCTCGCACGACTTCAGGCGGTCTTTGAGGTAGGCGAAATTGTCCTTGCGCGCCTGCACGAAGCCCTCGGCACGGTCGATCTGCGCCAGGCCGCAAGCGGCTTGCATGTCGGTGATCTTGAGGTTGTAGCCCAGGTGGCTGTAGGTGTACTTGTGATCGTATCCGGCTGGCAGCGTGCCGAAGCACTGGCAGAAGCGCTTGCCGCAGGTGTTGTCCTTGCCTGGGGGGCAGTAGCAGTCACGGCCCCAGTCGCGGAACGATTCGGCGATCATTTTCAGTTCCGGATTGTTGGTGAATACTGCGCCGCCTTCGCCCATGGTGATGTGGTGCGCAGGGTAGAAGGACATGGTGCCGATGTCGCCAAAGGTACCGACCATCTTGCCGTTATAGGTCGAACCCAGTGCGTCGCAGCAGTCTTCGATGAGCCACAGGTTGTACTTCTTGCAGATCGCGGTGATGACGTCCAGGTTGTACGGATTGCCCAGCGTGTGCGCCAGCATGATGGCCTTGGTCTTCGGCGAGATCGCCGCTTCCAGCTTGGTCACATCGATGTTGTAGGTGCCCAGTTCGACGTCGACAAACACGGGAATCGCGCCGAACTGGATGATCGGGTTGACGGTGGTCGGGAAGCCGGCAGCGACGCCGATCACTTCATCGCCCTGCTGGATCGCGCGCGGCCCCAGTTTCGGCGAGGTCAGCGCGCTGAACGCGACCAGGTTGGCCGAGGAACCAGAGTTCACGGTGATCAGGAAGTCCACGCCGATCAGCTTGGCCAGCTTGGCTTCGAACTGGTCGTTGAAGCGGCCGGTGGTCAGCCACGCATCCAGCGAGGCTTCGACCATCAGTTCCATTTCCGGTGCGCCCACCACTTTGCCGGCTGGCGGGATGACGGTCACGCCCGGCTCGAATGGTTTTGGTACGCTGGCCAGCGCGCCGTATTCGGCCACTAGCTTGTTGATCTGCGCGCGGAGTTGTTCCTTGGTTTGTGCTTCACTCATGATTGCTGCCTTAGATGGGTGCGGTGTTTTGATAGGTGTCGATTTGTGCCAGCGTCAGTGCGCGCATGTCGGCGCCCGACACGTGGGCCTGATGCCAGGCGACGATCATGTCGATCGTGTGTCCCAGGTGCCAGCGCGGCTGCCATTGCAGGCGGCTGCGGGCCTTGGAGCAGTCCAGTTTGAGATAGTGTGCCTCATGCGGCTGTGGCGCGGCGTCCAGTTCCCACGCGGCGCCGTCGCCCCAGCTCTGGCAAAGGTGTTCGATGATCCATTCGACGGGACGGGCATCGATATCGTGCGGGCCAAAGTTGAAGCCTTCGGCAAAGGCCGGGCCGTGCTGGTACAGATGCTCGGCCAGCGTCAGGTAGCCGGACAGCGGTTCCAGCACGTGCTGCCACGGACGGATGGCGTGCGGGCTGCGGATGCGCACCGGCGTGCCGGCCGCAATCGCGCGCACCATGTCGGGGATCAGGCGGTCTTCGGCCCAGTCACCGCCGCCGATCACATTGCCGGCGCGGCCCGAGGCCAGCGCCACGCCATGTTCAGCGTATTTTTCGGGATTGAAGAAGGAAGAGCGGTAGCCGGCCGTCACCAGTTCAGCGCAGGCCTTGCTGTTGCTGTACGGGTCATAGCCGCCGAAGGCTTCGTTTTCACGGTAGCCCCAGGCCCATTCCTTGTTTTCGTAGCACTTGTCGCTGGTGACGTTGACTACCGCCTTGATACCGGGCGTGTTGCGCACCGCTTCAAAGAAGTTGACCAGGCCCATGACGTTGGTCGCGTAGGTTTCAACCGGGTTGGCATACGAGTAGCGCACCAGCGCCTGCGCTGCCATGTGGATGACGATTTCCGGCCGGGCGTCCTGCATTGCCTTCTGCAAGGCGGCGCCATCGCGGATGTCGCCGATGATGGAGGTCATGCCGCTGCCGACCTGGGCTACGTCAAACAGGCTGGGCTTGCTTGGCGCTTGCAGCGCAAAGCCGGTCACATGTGCGCCAAGCTGTTGCAACCACAGGCTGAGCCAGCTGCCTTTGAATCCCGTATGGCCGGTCAGGAAAACCCGCTTTCCTTGCCAGAACGAAGGCTTCATGGCCACTTCTTCCACGGCGCCTTGCCGCTGTCCCACAGGTCTTCCAGGTGGATTTTGTCGCGCAGCGTGTCCATCGGCTGCCAGAAGCCGTGGTGGAAGAAGGCGTCCATCTGGTTGTCCAGGGCCAGCGTTTCCATCGGTTCTTTTTCCCAGATGGTGGCGTCGCCTTCGATATAGTCGATCACCTTGGGCGACAGCACGAAGTAGCCGCCGTTGATCCAGGCGCCGTCGCCGCGCGGTTTTTCCTTGAAGCTCACGATGCGCTGGCCGTCGATGTCGATGGCGCCAAAGCGGCCTGGCGGCAGCACGGCCGACATGGTGGCCAGCTTGCCGTGGGCCTTGTGGAATGCAATCGACGCGGTGATGTCGATGTCGGCCACGCCGTCACCATAGGTGAAGCAGAAGGCTTCTTCGTTCTTCAGGTGTTCGCGCACGCGCTTGAGGCGGCCGCCGGTCATGCTGTCGGCGCCGGTGTCGATGAGCGTGACGCGCCATGGTTCGGCGTGGCGCTCATGCACTTCCATGCTGTTGGCTTGCAGGTCGAACGTGACGTCCGAGGTGTGCAGGAAGTAGTTGGCGAAAAATTCCTTGATGACGTAGCCGCGGTAGCCGCAGCAGATCACGAAGTCATTGATGCCGTGCGCCGAATAGCTCTTCATGATGTGCCACAGGATCGGCTTGCCGCCGATCTCGACCATCGGTTTCGGCTTGACGGTGGTTTCTTCGCTGAGTCGTGTGCCCAGGCCGCCTGCCAAAATCACTGCTTTCATGCTGTCTCCGGAATGGTGATGAGTGTGTTCGCAGACTGCATTGTCAGCCATTGCCGTCGTATTTTAAACGAAAAGAACAATGGTTTTGGCCCCTCTGCCGGGTGGATCGCATTTTCTGCAGGAAATATTTTAGTGGGATGCCAGTAGCATCTGATAACCCTGGCGCAAGACCTGCTGGATTGCCTCGTTGTGCTGCGGGTCGCCCTCCGCCAACGCGCGGTAGTGCTGCTGGACCAGTGCGCTGAGCGCGTTCAAGCGGCTGGCCAGCAAGGCCTTGAATTTAACGCTGTCCGTGAGGAAGTGCTGGCGGGTGTGGGCCTCATACAACAGATACAGGCGCTCCAGTGCCGGCGCCAGCAGTTCCTGCACGGCGCTGGCGCTATCGGCGGCGGCTGGCAGCTGCGGCTGGAAGGTCGATAGCGGCGCCGGCAGGTAGGCGCATTCGCGCCCGGCCAGCGCGGCCAGTGCGGTGGCGACGCCAGCCAGGTGACGATAGCGGCGTCCCTGGTAGTGGCCGAAGGAGGCGCCCAGCTCGGTACGGCGCAGCAGCAGGCTGGCAGGCTGGCATAGCACGTCGCCAGCGCCGCTTTCACTGGTCAGCAGCACATTGGCCAGCGAGGAGCCGACTACCGCGGTTTCCGTCGGCAGCAGCGGCGCGCCGGGCAAGGGCGTGCCATCCGCGCCGACCGGCTGACGCCAGCACGCCACCAGGCCGATGCCGGGGTAGGTCTGGTAGAAGTGCATCATCCGGCTGAGTTTGTCGGCGTGCAGCACGTCGCCTGGCGGAGCGACAGCGATGTAGTCGCCGAGGGCCAGCGTCAGGCAGTGGTCCAGATTGTCTTCGGGATTGAGCGCTGGCGCGCGGTTGTAGCGCAGCTGCGGGTGGGCTGCCAGCAGCTTGGCCAGCTTGCGGCGGCGGCTGTCGCCGGTGCCGCTGTCGCTGACGATGATTTCGCAGCGGCCATAGTGCTGCTCCAGTGCGCTGCGCACGGTACGCTCCAGCTGCTCTGGGTTGTCCAGGTCGCCGGTGGGAATAAGTATGCTGACCAGCGGCAGGCTGACGTCCGGCTGGCTGGCGTCCACATCGCACTGCAATGTGCCGCGCGCGACTTGTAGGTAGAGCTGTTCCAGGTGGCGCACCAGTGCTGGCGTGTCGAACAGCGGCGTACGGTCGCGGTTTTTTGCCAGACGGCGGCGTAGGCGCGCGAGTTCCTGCGGTTTGCCGGCCAGGCGCACCGCCTTGTCTTCGTAGGCGCGGGCGCTGCGCGTGACCAGTTCCGGCAGGCCGATGGCGTGCAGCAGGCTGCCGCCGAGGCGGGCGGCGTAGCTGTGGCCGGCATGGGTCAGCACCGGCACGCCGGCCCACAGCGCATCGGCTGCCGCTTCGCCGCCGCTCAAGGGCAGGGTGTCGAGGCACAGGTCGGCCAGTTGCAGGCGCGCGAGGTACGCGCTTTGCGGCGCGCGTGGCGCGAACACCAGCCGCTCGCTGGCGATGCCGTGGCGTAGTGCGGCCACGCGCAGGTTGTCGCGCACCGGTTCGGTATCGGTGCACAGCCACAACACGCTGTCCGGCACGCGCCGCAGTATGCGCATCCAGGCGGCGAACTGCGCTGGCGTCAGCTTGCGTGCACTGTTAAAGCTGCAAAACACAAACGCTGCATCCTGCAGGCCGCAGCTGGCGCGCGTGGGCGCCGGGCCGACGGCGCGGCGGCGGTCGTGGATCTGCACGCAATCCGGCAAATAAAGCGGCTGCTCGGTCAATGACGGGGTCAGCGCGGGCGGGGCGACAAATGAGTCTGCCAGCAGGTAATCGATGGCAGGCATGGCGCTGGTACCGGGATGGCCCAGCCAGGCGATCTGCACCGGGGCCGGGCGGTGCGCCAGGATGCCGGGACGGCCATCGGCGCCGAGGCCGTGCAGGTCGACCAGGATGTCGATTTCGTGCGCGCGGATGGTCTGCGCGGCTTGCAGGTCGCTCATCACCGTCAGGCGGATATGGTGATCCAGCTGCGGCGCGATGCGGGCGCGCAGGCCGCTGCGGTCTTCCTCGTTCCAGCTGAAGCCGTAGATCTCAAACTGCGCGCGCTGGTGCAGGCCGTACAGCTCGGCCGTCAGACGGGCGGCGGCGTGGTCGCTGAAATCGGCGGACAGATAGCCGATGCGCAGCTTGCGGTGCAGATAACCTTGCTCATCCGCCAACGGCGCGGGCGGCGCGGCGCGGTTGACGGGATGGCGGCTGGCGGCGGCCAGCTGCCTGGCCGGATCGTCGCTGATGCACAACATGGAGGCAGCCGAGGCGCTATGGTCCAGGTCGGCCTCGGCCAGCCCCGGCAGTGGCGCGCAGATCGGCCAGGCGCATTGCTGCTGGCGCAGGCTGATCCACTGGGCGACAATTTCAGGCTGCTTGGGATCGAGCAGCAGGCTGCGCGCGCAGGCGTCTTCGGCTTCCGGATAGTGCTTGCGCAGCGCCGCCACGCGCGCCACGCTGTTGAGCGCCTGGATCTGTTGCGGCCGGCTGGCGGGATGGTCGGGGTCGATCTGGGCCAGCGCGGCGCGCCAGGTGGCCAGGGCGGCCTCGTGCTGGCGCAGGCGCTCCTGCAGCGTGCCCAGCGTCATGCGGGCGTCGATGAAATCGGGTTTGATGGCCAGCGCGGCGCGCAGCGACTGCTCCGCTTCCTGCTGCTCGTCCGCCTGAATCTGCAGCACGCCCAGGTTGTACCAGGCGGCAAACAGCAGCGGCGATTCGGTACAGTGCAGCCACAGATGGTAGAGCTCGGCAGCGCGCTGGGTCTGGCCGGCGTGGCCCATGAGTCCGGCCAGGCCGATCAACTGCATGATGGGCAGGGCGCCGCGCCTGGCCAGCACAAACGCCACCGTGGCCGCCTGCGTGAGTTCGTTGGCGGCGATGGCGCGGTTGAGTTCCTGCAGTTGCGATTCATCGCTGGGGCGGCTGGCAGTCATACTGGTATTGTCGGCTGAATCCGTCTAGGATTCAATCTTCGCATACCAAAGTGAGACAGTATTGATGAGCAGACCGTTTGAAATTCTGGGCTTGCAGCAGATTGCCGTCGGCGCCGCGTCCAAGGAACCGCTGCGCAAGCTGTGGGTAGACATGCTGGGGCTGGCGCCGTCCGGCCATTTCGTCAGCGAAAAAGAGAACGTCGACGAGGACATCGTGCTGCTCGGCAGCGGGCCATTCCAGGTCGAGGTCGACCTGATGCAGCCGCTCGACCCGGCGCGTTCGCCGCGCGTGGACCAGCCGGCGCTGAACCATGTCGGCCTGTGGGTGGACAATCTGGCGCTGGCGGTGGAATGGCTGACGGCGCAAGGCGTACGGTTTGCACCGGGTGGCATCCGCAAGGGCGCGTCGGGCCACGACATCGCGTTTTTGCACCCCAAGGCCAATGAGGCATTTCCCATTGCCGGGGCCGGGGTGCTGATCGAGCTGGTGCAAGCGCCGCCAGAGGTGATTGCCGCATACCGCCGGGGAGTGTGAGATGAAGATCAAAGACATCATGAGCCGCAACGTAGTCACGGTGGGGCTGGACGATACGCTGGGGCTGGTCAAGGAGATATTCGACCACAGCAAATTCCACCATCTGCTGGCGATGGAAGGCGGTGAGCTGCTGGGCGTGGTATCGGACCGCGACCTGTTCAAGGCACTGAGCCCGAACATCGGCACCAACGTCGAGACTTACAAGGACACGGCCACGCTCAACAAGCGCGTACACCAGATCATGTCGCGCAAGCCGAAAATCCTGCGCGAGGACGCGACCATCGACATGGCCATTGATCTGTTCAATGAGCATGCCATCTCCTGCATTCCCATTTTGAGCCACGACGACCGCCTGGTCGGCATCCTCAGCTGGCGCGACATCCTGCGCAGCCTGCGCGGGCACTCCGACGAAGAGTCTTAAAAAAAACGGGGTCAGGTCCGTCATTTCTACACGAGCTCTGCCTTAGACCTATTATCTAAGGCAGAGCTCGTGTAGAAATGACGGACCTGACCCCGGAGTGTTTAGAGTGTTTAATGGCCTTCAGCGGCGTTGAACATGGTTTTGGCGTAGATCAGGCCGAGGCCGTAGCCGCCGCCGTGGGCGATGGAGGTGGCGACGGTTTCGTCGTAGGTTTCGCCGCGCGCCCAGTCGCGTTGCAGTTCCAGCAGGTATTGCAGCGAGGTCATCGGACGGGCGCCAGCCTGCACCATGCGTTCGACGGCGCGCTGGTGGGCTTCATCGGAAACGTCGCCGCTGGCGTCGGTGATCACATACACTTCAAAGCCCTGGTCCAGCGCTGACAGTGCCGGACCAACGATGCATACCGAAGTCCACAGGCCGGCCAGCACGATTTTCTCTTTGCCGATGGCGTTCACGCGCTCGGCGATGCGTGGGTCTTCCCAGGTGTTCATGGTGGTGCGGTCGATTGCCACTTCGTTCGGGAACGCGTCTTTGATCTCGTTGAAGATCGGGCCGGAGAACGATTTTTCTGCCACGGTGGTCAGGATGGTCGGGACCTTGAATTCCTTGGCGGCCTTGGCCACCAGCGCCACGTTGTTGCGCAGCTGGACCGGATCAATCGATTTGGTGGCAAACGCCATTTGCGACTGGTGATCAATCATGATCAGTGCGTGGTTGCTTGGGCTCAGCAGAGTTTGACCTGGTTTTGCGATTGCGGTTGGCATGGTAGTGCTCCTTAAGTTCAATAATTTCGATTTGTATTTCGCGGTGTTCTGCGCTGTTGGAATGAAGTATGCGCGGCGAAATGGAAAACAAAAAGCGGAAAAATTTCCGCTTTATTATCGAAATTTTCGAATATGGAGATTTACTGTTGCGCCAACATCAGCAAGCCGACGAAGTCGAGGTGGCGGCCGCTGGCCTGGGGCAGGCCGGGGGCGTAGCAGTCGAAGCCGCTCTGGGCGCCGCCAGCGTCTGCCGGCACCGACACGCCCAGCTTGCTACCGCCGTAGTGCATCAGCAGGCTGTGGCTCCACAGCAGCGGCAGCGGGATGCTGGAGTAGATGAACGGCAGCGTCTCGGTGTCCGCATGGCGCGTGGCGACGCGGGTGTTGATGTTGAGGCCTTCCGGTGTGCTCAGTTCCAGCTGCAGCGCGTCGTGCTGCGGGTCGGATTTGAGGAACAGGGCCAGCGGGAACATGGCGCTGTGCAGGTCGAAGCGGCTGCCCGGCAGCATGCGCAGATAGTCCAGCTGCATCAGGCGGTTGGCGATGTGGCCCGGTTCCACGGGACCGCTGACAAACTGCTGCAGGTTCATGGCCGGAATGTACATCACTTCCATCTTCGCAAACGGCGATAGGGTTTGCAGCCGCGCGGCGGTGCTGACCAGTGGCTCGGCGTTCTGCGCCTTCAGCGTCAGCAGACGCTGTGCGACCAGCGCGCCGATGATGGAGGTGGCGTGCGGCGTGTCGTAGTGGGCTGGATCGCGGTACATCCATTCCGGCGCGCGGCCGAGGAACAGAGACGACATCCATGCTCGCACGTCGATGTAGGGCAGCGCCAGTTCCTGGTAGGCGCGGATCTGCGCGTCGTAGATCGGATTCTGTACGCTCATGGAGAAGTGCTGCTGCTGCGCCAGCACCAGCGGCACAAACACGGCCGATGGATACAGGCGCGCTGCCACTTTCAGCAGCAGATGGAAGCACATCAGCCATGAATCCGCACCGCCGGGGCGCGGCGCGAAGTGGCCGGAGTCGTTGATGCCGTATTCGTACAGGATCACATCGGCAGGCTGGCCATTGAAGGTTTCGTGCAGGCGGCCGATCGCCGACAGCGAGGTGGTGGCGCCCACGGAGATCTGCACGATCTCCGCTTCGGCATAGCCTTGCAGCGATTGCGCCAGCCCTTGCACATAGCCACCCTTGAGCAGCGAATTGGACCCGCCGATGATGAGGATACGCATGGTCGTTATGCCGGTACGGCAGTGATGATGTAGCGTTGCGCCAGCGCGTCCTGCACCGACAGTTCGGGATCGCTGCCACTGGCCAGGGCGATCTGGCGCAGCAGCGGCAGGAAGGCGTCGCGGCCCGGTTCATTCAGGATCACGGGCGAGCCGCCGGTCAGGCGGAAGCCGCATTGCTGCACCAGTTCCAGCAGCGTGCCGCGCGTGAACTGGCGCAGTTCGTCCTGCTGCATCACGCCATCGGGACGATAGCGGAAGTCGCCCATGTTCAGGCGCACCTGCGCGCCCCAGTGCTGGGCGTTGCGCACCGAGAGCACCAGCGTGCCGTCGGCAGCCATGCTGCTGCGGATGTGCGCTAGCAGCGCCCACGGGTCGCGCGAGCGTTCCAGCGCGCCATCCAGCACCCAGCAATTGGCCTGCGCCAGTTGGCGGTCGCGCTGCTCGTCCGGCGTTTCGAAGTCCTGGTTGTAGACGAAGTCGCAGTGCGCGCGTGCCTGCTCGGCGACGATGGCGTCGCGCTCGATGCCGGTGTAATTGCACACGGGGTTTTTCTGTTTGTAGGCTTTGGCAAACGCGCCATCGCCACAGCCCAGTTGCACCACCTTGATCGCGGCCGGCGGCATGAAGGCCATCAGCTCCTGATTGATCTGCGTGGTGATCGGCTTGTCGTAGTGGTAGCCGCCGGTGCGGCGCACGGTGCCTTGCCAGTCGTGGCGGATGAAGATGCGCTGCGCCGGGTTGTCACTGAAGTCGTTGTTGACCCATTCGACGTTGCGCAGCAGGTCGCTCTTGCCGGCACGGGCCAGCGCGATCATCGGCGGCAGCATTGGGGCGCCGTGCTTGACCGGCAGCGGCCACTGGCGCACGACCTCGATATTGGTCAGCATGCAGGCCGGGTGCAGGTAGGGCATGCTGTTCGGACCATTCGGCTGGCCATGTTCGTCCACCGGCGTGACGTTGCCGACGCCGTACATCTGCGGTTGCAGGTGCTCGTCCAGCGATTCCAGGAAGCCGCGCTTGAGGATTTCCACGTCTGAGTCGAGGAACAGAACGCGGCCCGACAGTTCGAGGTTTTCAATCGCCCACGCCATGCCCGGGCCGTGGTGGATGTTGTAGCCGAACGGGATGAATTTCACGCCCTGGTATTGCGCGCAGACCGGCGCGATTTGCGCCGCGATCTCCGGCGCCGAGCCGTCGATGATGGTGACCGGGTTGTGCGGGTAGTGCTGGCGGAAGGTGCTCAGCAGCGAGGCAATCAGGTCGGGTGCGTTGTACGACACCGCGATCATGGGGATCTGGTCGATAGGGTTCATGGTCTGGCTCTTGGAAGTAGGGGCGGCGACGCGCTTCATGGCCGCCTCCAGGTTGCGCACCAGGCGCGGCGTGTCAAACAGGGCACAGCTCATGCGGTTGTCGTTGAGCTGCTGCTTCATGGCGGCGATGCGGGCCGGATCGTTGGCCAGTGCGACCGCCTTCTCTTCGTAATCTTCGAAGGTGGTGGTGATCAGTTCGGGCAGGTTCACAGCATGCAGCAGGCTGCCCGCCATGCGCGAGGCGAAGGTCGGGCCGGAGCAGGTCAGCACCGGCAGGCCCGCCCACAGCGCATCGCTCGCGGTGGTGCCGCCGTTGAACGGGTAGGTATCCAGGAACAGGTCGGCGATGCGGTAGCGTGCCAGATAGTCGGCCGGCAGCGCGCGGGTGGCGAAGATCAGGCGTTCTGGATCAATGCCGGCTTCTTTGGCGTGGTGCTTGAGGTTCTCGCCGACCAGCGGCGTATCGGCCACCAGCCACAGGACGGAGTGTGGCACGCGGCGCAGGAGGTTCATCCAGTGCGCAAACAGCTCCGGCTTGTATTTGTAGCTGTTGCTGAAGGAGCAGAAGACAAATGCGTCTTCCGGCAGGTTGACCGAGGCGCGCGTTGGCGTGTTGCCGATCAGGCGCTGGCGGTCATTGATCTGGAAGGTGTCGGGCAGGTGCAGCGGCTTCTCGGTGAAGTCTTTTTCCATCTCCGGCGTGATCAGGTATTCGTCGGAGATCACGTAGTCCACGCCAGGCAGGCCGGTGGTGCCGGGGAAGCCCAGCCACGTCATCTGCACTGGCGCCGGGCGGTAAGCGAGGATCTGCGGACGCGCGCCGGAGGTCAGGCCGTGCAGGTCGACCAGGATGTCGATTTCGTTGGCGTGGATCAGCTGGGCGGCCTGTTCGTCGCTCAGCGTGTGGATCGGAATGTAGTGGTCCATGCCGGCGACCACGCGTGCGCGCAGCGGCGAGCCGTCGTCGCGGCTCCAGCTGAACGCGTAGACTTCAAACTGGCTGCGGTCATGCATGCCGTACAGCTCCGCCGTCAGGATCGATACGGCGTGCGAGCATAGGTCGGACGACAGATAGCCGATGCGCAGGCGCTGGTGGCCGTAGCTCTGGCCTGGCTGCGTCAGTGGCGCTACGCTGGCATCGAGCTTGTCGCTGACGAAGCGTTTGGCGGCGGCCATTTGCAGGTCCGGGTTGTCGGTGAGGCTCAGCATGGCCAGCGCCGAGGCGCCGTCTTCCATCTGCTTGCGGCTGATGTGCTCCAGGCCCGCCCAGGTCGGCCAGTGGCACTGCTTCTGGCGCAGGTGGACCCAGTGCGTCATGACGTTGGTCTGGCTGGCATCCATGCGCAGGCTTTGCGCCAGCATCTTTTCCGCTTCCGGATACTGCTTCTGGATTTCCAGCAGGCGTCCCAGATTGTTCAGGGTCTGGATGTACAGGGCGCGCTGTTTGACCTTGTCGATCTTGACGGCGGGCGTCAGGATGGTGCGCCACATGTCCAGTGCGTCCTGCGGCTTGCCCATGCGTTCCAGCAGCGTGCCCAGATTCAGGCGGCCTTCAATGAAACGTGCCTGCAGCGCGATGCATTTTCGGTAGGCCGCTTCGGCGCCGGCATCGTCGTTGGTAGCGGCCAGCAGCGCGCCGAGGTTGAACCAGGCGGCATACGCCAGCGGCGAGCGGCTGGTGTGTTCTATCCAGGTGCGATACAGGTCGATGGCCAATTGCGGCTGGCCTTGTTGCGTCAGTGTGGCGGCGGCATCGAACAATTCGGGGATCGTCATGTTGCCGCGTGCGGCCAGTTTCAGCCATTGCGCGTGGGAGGATGCAGTCATTGAGGCGTAGTGTATTGATCGGTTGATCGGTAGGGCTGGCCTATCATACCCGCTTCCCCTCAGGGACGAAAGGCGTCCAGCAGCAGGGTGGCCAGCGTGGCGGGACTGGCGTGGCCGTCGGCGACCTGCTGCAAGGCTTGCGGCAGCGCGGCACGGACGGCGGCGTGGCTGCGGAAGCGTTCCTGCAGGCCGGCTTCCACCAGGTGCCACATCCATGCTTCGGCTTGATGCTTGCGGCGCTCGTCGAAGGCGCCGGCTTGCTGCATGGTGTCGCGGTAGCTCTGCAGCACGGCCCAGACTTCCGGGATGCCTTCGCCGGTGCTGGCGCTGGCTTGCAGGACCTGCATCTGCCAGTGCGGCGAGGCGGGACGCAGCATGTGCAGCGCGGCTTTCATCTGGCCAGCGGCGACGGCTGTGGCGCGCGGGTCGAGGTCGGCCTTGTTGTAGACGACGATGTCGGCCAGCTCCAGTATGCCTTTCTTGATGCCCTGCAGTTCGTCGCCGGCGTTCGGCAGTTGCAGCAGCAGGAAGACGTCGCACATGCTGGCGACGGCGGTTTCGCTCTGGCCGACGCCCACGGTTTCAACGATGATGATGTCGAAGCCACCCGCTTCGCAGACCAGCATGGCCTCGCGGCTCTGGTGGCCCACACCGCCCAATGCGCCGCGCGCGGGCGAGGGGCGGATATAGGCGTTCTCCTGCTGCGACAGGCGCTCCATGTGGGTTTTGTCGCCGAGGATGGAACCGCCGGTCAGTGGCGATGAGGGATCGACTGCCAGTACCGCCAGGCGCAGGCCCTGCGCCAGCAGGTACATGCCAAAAGCTTCAATGAAAGTGGACTTGCCGACGCCCGGTACGCCGCTGATACCGATGCGGAGCGCTTTGCCAGTGTGCGGTAAAAGACGGTCCAGCAAGGATTGCGCACGTAGCCGGTGGTCGGGCCGCGAGGATTCAACCAGGGTGATGGCTTTTGCGAGTGCGCGCCGTTGCCGCGCCAGCAGGGCGGCGGCGAGGGCCTCGTCGTCCGGTTCAAGCGCCATCAGACGCGGGCCGCGTTTGCAGTGGTTGCGGCAGAGGCGGTGAAAGCCGCGTGGTTCGCGGCGACGGGAGCCGCCAGCGATTCGCGGATTTGCTCCAGCACTTCGGCGGCGCACAGCGGAATCGGCGTGCCGGGGCCGAAGATGCCTTTGACGCCTGCCTGGTACAGGAAGCCATGGTCCTGCGTCGGCACCACGCCGCCGACGAACACGATGATGTCTTCCGCACCCTGTTCGCGCAGGGCTTCGATCAATTCCGGTACCAGCGTCTTGTGGCCGGCGGCCAGCGTGGACACGCCGACCGCATGCACGTCATTTTCAATCGCCTGCCGCGCGGCTTCCTGCGGCGTCTGGAACAGCGGGCCAAGGTCAACGTCGAAGCCCAGGTCTGCAAATGCGGAGCCCACTACGCGTGCGCCGCGGTCATGGCCGTCCTGTCCCAGCTTGGCGACCATGATGCGGGGACGGCGGCCTTGCTCTACCGAGAACTGTTCCACTTCCGCGCGCAGGCGCGACCAGTTTTCATCATCGGCCAGGCCGGCCGAATACACGCCGGAGACAGTCTGGCTGGCGGCGCGATGCCGTCCCCATGCCTGTTCCAGCGCGTCGGAAATCTCGCCCACGGTGGCGCGCAGGCGGGTGGCGCGGACTGCCAGTTCCAGCAGGTTGCCGTGGCCTTCGTAGGCCGCTACGCCCAGTTCCGCCAGCGCTGCGCCCACCGCCTCCTGATCGCGTGACGCACGGATCTCGGCCAGCCGCGCAATCTGCTGCTCGCGCACGGCCGTGTTGTCGATCTCGCGCGCTTCAACCTGGTCCTCAATGCCGCTCTGGTATTTGTTGACCCCCACGATGACATCCTTTCCTGCATCGATGCGTGCCTGCTTCACCGCAGCTGCCGCTTCGATCTTCAGTTTGGCCCAGCCGGAACCTACGGCCTGCGTCATGCCGCCCATCTGCTCCACTTCCTCGATGATGGCCCAGGCCTGATCGGCCACGTCCTGCGTCAGTTTTTCCATCATGTAGGAGCCGGCCCATGGATCGATGACGTTGGTGATCTGCGTCTCTTCCTGCAAAATCAGCTGCGTGTTGCGGGCGATGCGGGCGGCGAATTCGGACGGCAGCGCAATCGCCTCGTCCAGCGAATTGGTGTGCAGCGACTGGGTGCCGCCAAACACCGCCGCCATGGCTTCCACCGTGGTGCGTACCACGTTGTTGTATGGGTCTTGCACGGTGAGCGACCAGCCGGACGTCTGGCAGTGCGTGCGCAGCATCAGCGACTTTTGCGACCTGGCGCCAAACGCTTTCATGATGCGGCACCACAGCAAGCGCGCGGCGCGTAGCTTGGCTACTTCCATGTAGAAGTTCATGCCGACGCCAAAGAAGAATGACAGGCGTCCTGCAAAATCGTCAACATCCATGCCCTTGTTGATGGCGGTGCGCACGTACTCCATGCCGTCGGCCAGCGTCAGGCCCAGTTCCAGCGCGGGCGTGGCGCCGGCTTCCTGCATGTGGTAACCGGAAATCGATACCGAATTGAACTTCGGCATATGCTGCGCCGTGTAGGCAATGATGTCGGCGACCACGCGCATCGACGGTTCGGGCGGATAAATATAGGTATTCCGCACCATGAATTCTTTGAGAATGTCGTTCTGTATGGTACCGGACAGTTGTTCCGGCGCCACACCTGCCTCCTCTGCAGCGACGATATAACCGGCCAAAACCGGCAGCACCGCACCATTCATGGTCATCGATACGGACACTTTATCGAGCGCGATGCCGTCAAAAAGGATCTTCATGTCCTCCACCGAATCGACCGCCACGCCAGCTTTGCCGACGTCGCCTTTCACGCGCGGATGGTCGGAATCATAACCCCGGTGGGTGGCCAGATCGAAGGCCACGGACACGCCCTGGCCACCGCCGGCCAGCGTGCGGCGGTAGAAGGCGTTGGATTCGCTGGCGGTGGAAAAGCCGGCGTACTGGCGGATGGTCCACGGGCGTGCAGCGTACATGGTGGCTTGCGGGCCGCGCACAAAGGGCTCAAAGCCGGGCAGGGTGTCGGTGTGCGGCAGGCCGTCCAGATCCGCCGCCGTGTACAGCGCCTTCATGGTGATGCCATCGGCCTGCTGAGTATTGAGCCGGGCCGCATCGCCGCCGGGCGCGGAACGTGCCGCTGCCGCATGCCAGTCCGCCAGCGTGGCAGCAGGGGCGGGAGGAACTGGGCGGCGTTCGGTCATATCTGGCTTTCGGCGGGCTGACGGTTGTGTGCCGATTGTACCTTGCAGCGACGGGCTTTCCTACCCATTGCACAGATGCTGAAAAGGGTGGTTTTTCCGTGGCTGTTTGGCATACCCAAAACCGGGATGGGTATGCTAGAGTGCAGCCTTCTGCCGGACGCTCGGCCGGTTTCTGATGTTTTAGCCAAACGCGATATTCATGCCTGAAAACCATCCCTTCCAGCTCGACCGGGTACGTTACCCGGGGCTGACCCGCATGGCCGACATCCTGCGTGCCAAACACCGCTTTGCCGCTGACATCATCGACCGTGGCGCCGCCCTGTTTGGCGCCGAATGGGCCGACGCATTCGAGCCGGTGCTCAACGCGCTGTTCCCGACCGAGGAGGCAGTGACGGCAGCCGCCAAGGGCTATTCGGTTTTCGCCATGCAGTCCATGCGCTTGCAGGCCGTGTTCGAGCGCGAACGCCAGTACAAGGCCAAGACCCACGAGCAGGCCTCCAGCGAGGTGTATTTCAACGAACAGCACATGATGCAGGAATACCTGCCAGGCCTGCTGCTGTCGCACTTCCTGTGGCCCCACCACTACCGCCAGATCCAGTTCTTCAACAGCGCCTTTGTGCAGGCGATGCGCGTTGCCGGCGCCACTTCGTTTATGGAAGTCGGCATCGGCACCGGCTTGTATTCGGGCCTGCTGCTGCGCGCCTTGCCGCAGGTGCGTGGCGTGGGGCTGGATATCAGCCCGTCGTCGCAGCGCTTTACTGAAACCCAGCTGGCGGCGCTGGGTGTGGCGGACCGCTACCGCACCGAGCTGCGCGACGTTACCGCAGAGCCGCTGGAACCGAAAGCCAACTGGCTGGTGTGCGTGGAAGTGCTGGAGCATCTGGATGATCCCGTCGCATTCCTGCGCGGTCTGCGCCGCAATATGGCGCCGGGCGCCAAGGCCTTTATCACGGCGGCGCTGAATGCGGCGCATGCCGACCACATTTACCTGTACCGCAACGGCGGTGAAGTGCTGGCGCATTTGATCGAGGCTGGCTTCACGCTGGAGCAATCGTTCATTGGCATGGCTTACAAGCCGTCCGCACCAGGTGTGCCGGTGCCGGAAGCTGCCGCCTTCATCGTCTACTAGGAAGCCTTATGTCCCAAGCTGCCGTACCGAACACCGAAGTGCTGAGCGGTGAATTCGTCAACCTGCGTCCACTGCGTCCGGAAGACGCCGCGCTGACGCTGGACTGGCGTACCGCCCAGCGTGCGCGCTTCCTCAACGCTGGTGCTGCCAGTGTCGAACAGCAGGCTGCATGGATCGCCAGCCGTCCCGCATCCGAGTACAACTACATCATCGAATTGAAAAACGGCCACCCGGTCGGCATGCTGTCGCTGGTCGGCATCGACCGCGCCAACCGCCACGGTGAACCGGGCCGCTTCCTGATCGGCGACGAAGCCGCGACGCAGGGCGTGCCGGCTGCGGTGGAAGCCATGAAGCTGCTGTATGAACTGGCGTTTGACCGCCTGGGCCTGCTGCGCGTGTGCGGCATCATCGCCGCTAACAACACGCTGATGATCAAGTGGCAGAAATACCTGGGCATGAAGGAAGAAGGCCGTCTGCGCAAGCACCTGTGCCAGAAGGATGGCTCGTTTGAAGATGCCGTGTACCTGGGCATGCTGGATGACGAATACCGCAAGAACGCGCTGCCGCGCATGAAGGTGCTGATCGCCGCTGCGCGCCAGGCCGCCAAATAATTCATTACAAGGACTACCCATGCTGAACCAAGACGCTATCCACGCCATCATCCTGCAGGCACTGAACAACATCAACGACGAGCGCGGCCCGGATGAACAGCTGACCGTCGGCCTGGACACCCGCCTGTTCGGCGCCGATGCGGTGCTTGATTCGCTGTCGCTGGTATCGGTGATCGTTGACGTTGAAGGCGCTGTATCCGAACAGGCAGGCCGCGACATCAGCCTGACCGACGACCGCGCCATGAGCCAGGAAGTTTCACCGTTCACCGACGTGAACTCGCTGACCGCCTACATCGAGCTGCTGCTGTCGGAAAAGGCATGAACCCAACTGGCGCCACCTATGCTGGCAAGCTGGCGCTGATTACCGGCAGCCGGCGTGGCGTTGGACGCCTGATCGCTGAGTACATCCTGCGCAATGGTGGCCGTGTGGCCGGCTTTGCGCGCGGTGAGTCAACGATCGATCATCCCGGCTACCATCACTTCCAGGTCGATATCGGTGATCCGGCTTCGGTGCAGCAGGGTTTTGCGGCGCTGAAAAAGGTCAGCGACGCGGTGCATATCGTGATCAACAACGCTGCCGTGCTGACCTCGCAGTATGCGATGATTATGCCGCCCGCACAGGCGCAGGCCATGATTAACACCAACCTGATGGGCGCCTTCATGGTGTCGCGCGAAGCCTCAAAGCTGATGCGCAAGGGGAAGTGGGGCCGCATCATCAATATCGGTTCGATGGCGGTGAGTCTGGAGCCGATTGGCGATTCCGTCTACGCCGCCTGCAAGGCCGGCCTGACGACGCTGGCCAACGTGATGGCCAAAGAACTGGCGCCGCTGAACATCACCTGCAATACGCTGTCCATCACCGCGATCAAGACCGATATGCTGGCGCAGCTGCCGGGCGATAAGATCGATGCCGTGATTGCCGGCTTGCCGATTCCGCGCTATGCGGAGCCGGACGACATTTTCAATATCATCGACTTCCTGGCGTCTGAACGCAGCGCGTACATCACCGCACAGACCATCTACATGGGCGGAGTGAACTAACATGGCGAGCGTGGTTGGCAATTGGGGCGGCGGGAATGTCTGGCGCGTCACCAGCGGCGAGTTTTCGTCGAATGCCTACTTTTGCGAAGCGCAGGTAGAGGGCGGCGGCATCCTGATCGATGCCGGGCTGGATGGCGAGACCATCGATGCTGAACTCAGCGAGCATGGCCTCCGTCCGCACGCGGTCTACTGCACCCACGGCCATTTCGACCACACTGGCAGCGCATCGCATTTCCAGAAAAAATACGGCAGCGCGGTGTTCGTGCCCAAGGCAGACCTGAAGCTGATGAAGGCGTCCAATTTCCTGCTGATGGCCATGAAGCTCAAGCACAAGGTGGTGCTGCCGGAAGCGACACTGGTGGAGCCGGGCCATGTGGCCGACATTGCCGGCACGCCGCTGCGCTATCTGCCTGCGCCTGGCCACACGCCGGGTTCCTGCATCATCGAATTCGGCAATGCCTGGTTCACGGGCGACACGCTGTATGCGCGCGGTGTAGGCTTGTCGCATCTGCCGGGAGAGGACCATGCGGTGTTGAAGCAGACGATACTCGGCTACTGGCAGGATCTGACGCCGGAGCGCACCATCTATCCCGGCCACGGCAACGCGGCCGACGGCGAGTCGGTCCGCACCGGCAACGCCGCTTTGTTAAACTTTTTAGGGCTGGCAGCATCGTGAGCACTTCTCCATTCCCAGGTATTACCATCTCCGGCGTCGGCCATCATCTGCCCGAGCATGCGGAGGACAACGCGACCCTGTGCCGCAACCTGGATGTGACGCCAGAGTGGATCGTTGAGAAAACGGGCATCGAACAGCGCTACATTGCGGGACCGGATGAATCGGCATCGCAGTATGCAGTGCTGGCGGCCCAGCGCGCGATTGAAATGGCCGGCATCAGCGTTGAGGAAGTGGACCTGATCATCGCCTGCACCTTCTCGGGCGATTACATTTATCCGCCGCTGTCGGCCAAGGTGCAGATGGAGCTGAAGGCCACCAATGCGCAGATCTTCGATTTGCAGGCCAACTGCACCGGCTTTGTGACTGGCCTGACGGTGGCGTCGGACCGTATGCGGGTTGATCCCTCGGTGCGCAATGCCGTGGTGATTGGCGTGGAGTTCCTGTCGCGTTACATCGACCGCTCGGACGTCAACACGGCGATTTACCTGAGCGATGGCGCGGGTGCTGCGGTGCTGAGCCGCAGCGACGATCCGAAGGACGGCATTATTTCTTCGGCCTTCCATACCGATAGCTCGAACTATGAGTCGGTGCGCATGCGCGGCGGTGGTTCCAGCCATCCGTTGATCGGCCGCGCGTTTGATCCGGCGGTGGATTACATGGAGATGAACGGCATCGCGACGTGGAAGCAGGCGATTACCCATCTGCCGCGTGTGATCCGCAAGGCGTGCGAGAAGAGCGGCGTGGCACCGGCGGATGTGGATTTCATGCTGTTCCATCAGGCGAACCTGCGCATGATCGAGTACATCGTGCGCAAGATGGGCTATAAGCTGGAGCAGACCTATACCAACGTCGCCCGCGTGGGCAATACGGGGGCGGCGTCGCTGGCGATTGCCATGAGCGAGGCGGTGCAGAATAAGCTGGTCAAGGATGGCGATACGGTGGTGCTGGCTGCTGTGGGCGCCGGTTTCAACTTCGGCGCTTCGGTGTGGCGCTGGAAGATGGCCAAGAAGGAAGCGTAAATGTTTAAAGATTTCGATGCGATCCAGGTTGGCGAAACGCAGATGCTGACCAAGCACATTACGGAAGCGGACGTGCGCAAGTTCGTCGAGATGACGGGTGACGATAATCCGCTGCACGTGGACCGCGCGTATGCGGAGACGACGGCGTTCAAGGATATCGTGGTGCACGGCATGCTGGGTGCGTCGTTTATCTCGACGGTGATCGGGACCAAGCTGCCGGGAACTGGCGCGCTGTGGGTGTCGCAGAATATGGAGTTCCTGCTGCCGGTGCGCCTGGGCGATGTGCTGACGATCAGCGCGACGGTGTTGAAGAAGCATGAGCGTGAGCGTTTGCTGGAGCTGGATACGAAGATCGTCAATCAGAACCAGCAGCTGATTTTGACCGGCGTGGGCAAGGTGAAGGTGCTGGTGACGGCGGAGCCGGAGGCCAGGCCGGCTGCGGATGCGCGTCCACGTGTGGCGATTGTGACGGGCGGCGCTGGCGGCATCGGCAAGGCGATTTGCCAGCGTCTGGCGGCGGATGGCTTTGACGTGGTGGTGAACTATCGCGGCCAGGCGGATCGCGCGGCGCAGATTGTGGCGGAGATCAATGCTGGCGCAGGCGAAGGCAAGGGCCGTGCGCTGGCGGTGCAGGCCGACATCGCGACCGAAGCAGGCGCGCAGGCGCTGTATCAGGCGGCGGTGAAGGCGTTTGGTGCTGTGAGTGTGCTGGTGAATAACGCTTCGCCGCGCATCAATCCAAAGCCGTTCGGCGCGACGGCATGGGACGATGTGCAGCAGCAGATGGATGTGCAGGTCAAAGGCGCATTCCTGATGACCGGTGCGGTGGTGCCGGAGATGGGCGCGCGCAAATGGGGCCGCATCGTGAATATTACGTCGCAGGTGCTGGATGGTTCGCCATCCGTCACGTGGACTGGCTACGCAATGGCCAAGGGCGCGTTGCAGGTGTTCTCCAACTACATGGCCGCTGAACTGGGGCCGCAGGGCATTACGGTGAACTGCGTGTCGCCAGGCATGTGCGAGACCACGCTGATTGGCGATATTCCGGAGAAGGCGCAGCTCATGATCGCGCGCCAGACGCCATTGCGCCGCCTGGCCAAACCGTCCGACGTAGCGGCGGCAGTGGCCTACCTGGTGTCGGATGACGCTGGCTTTATCACCGGCGACACCGTGGCCGTCAACGGCGGGATGGCGATGCGATGAACGAGGTTCCTGTCGACCCTCGTGCTGCGGCGCTGGCGGTGCTGGCCAAAGCCGACAGCACCATGATGCAGCTCACGCAGGCGGTGAACGCGCTAGAGAAGGAAGCGCAGCCGCGCACGGTGAAGATCGGCGTGTCGTCTTCCGCGACTGTGGACCTGCTGAATGTCTACCTGCGCAAACATGGCCTGCTGAATGGTGCGCGCATCGATCTGGTGGCGGGTAATTATGACGATCCTATCGGCGACATCGATCTGTTCACGCAAGCTGGCGTGGAGCAGATCGTGCTGCTGCCGTTCTTTGATAACCTGCTGCCGTCGTTTGAAGCGCAGCTGGGAAATCTCGACCCATCCATCATCGATGCGAAGGAAGCGGAGCTGCGTCAACGCTACCGCATGGTGTTTGACAAGGCGCGCGCTGTGCCGGCCATCTATCTCGGCACCTTCCATCGCATGGGCAGCCCGGCTGACGCAGCAGGGCAGGATGCGGTGGCGATTGTTCTGGCACGCTTCAATGCCGCGCTGCGCGATGAAGCCGCCGCCTACGCGAATATCCGCATCATCGATACGGAAGACATCGTGCGCGCAGTCGGCCAGGGCGCTGCGTTTGATACGCGTTTCTACTTCCGCAGCAAAGCACCCTACACCGGCGCCTACATGAATGAGCTGGCGCGGCGCATTGCCGCCGCTGCACGCGGTTTTGGCGCCCACTTCTACAAAGTGCTGGCGCTGGATTGCGACAATACCTTGTGGGGCGGCGTGATCGGCGAAGACCTGCTGAACGGTATCAAGCTTGGTCCTTACGATTATCCGGGCAATATCTTCTGGCGCATGCAGCAGGAATTCGCGGCGCTGGAACGCCAGGGGATTCTGCTTGCACTGGTCACCAAGAACAATCCGGCGGATGTCGATGAAGTGCTGCACAAGCATCCCGACATGGTGCTCAAACAATCGCAGCTGGTGGCCAAAAAGGTCAATTGGGAAGACAAGCCATCCAACCTGCGCGCGCTGGCCAAGGAGCTCAACGTCGGTCTGGATAGCATCGTCTTCCTGGATGATTCCTCGTTTGAATGCGAAGCCGTGCGCCAGCAGCTGCCGATGGTGAAGACCGTGCAGGTGCCGACCACGTTGTCCGACTATCCGCGCGTGGTGGCGGAAATCAAATCACTGTTCCTGGCCGGCGGCATCGCAGCCGACAGCAAAGACAAAACCGAACAATACCGCCAGCGTGCCGGCGCCGAAGAACTCAAAGCGCAATTCGACACGCAGGAAGACTATCTGGCCTCGCTGGAGCTCAAGGTCGAATTGACCCGCAACGCTCGCGCCAGCGCGGCCCGTATCAGCGAACTGTCGCAGAAGTCCAACCAGTTCAACCTCACCACCACGCGCTACAGCGTGGCCGAGATCGAGCAGATGATGGAAGGCGATAGCCATGCCGTCTATTCGCTGGTGGTCAGCGACAAATTCGGCAATGCCGGTCTGACCGGCGTGGCCGTGATGCGCTACGAAGGCCAGGCCGCTATCATTGAAAACTTCTTTATGAGCTGCCGCGTGATTGGGCGCGGTGTCGAGACGGGCATCTGGCCCCGCATCGTCGCTGACGCCATGCAGCGCGGCTGCACTGAACTACGTGCGCAATACATCCCCAGCGCAAAGAACGCCCAGGTGGCAGACTTCTACAACCGCCTTGGCATGCCCGCACACGAAGAAACCAGCGAAGGTGTGCGAAGATACACCATCGCCGCAGCGGATTTCGCTGCGCCCCCTAACCCATGGATCGAGATGACTTATGTTGAATGAAGACGCACTGAAACAAGTAATGGCCACCATGCTGAACGTGGATGCTGCCACGATCAACGAAGATTCCAGCATGGACAACGTACCTAACTGGGACTCGCTGCGCCATATGAATCTGGTGCTGGCGCTGGAAGAGGAATTCAAGGTGAGCATTCCTGACGAAGACGCGGGCAATATCACTTCCTATAAACTGATCAAGCTGGTGCTGAACGATCTGGGAGTGTAAGCATGGAATGGCTGATCGAACGGTTCCAGAGCGCGCCGGAGCGTATCGCTTTCATCCACGAAGACCGTGAGGTCAGCTATGGCGGCGTCGTCTCGTCGATAGATGCTTTCTACCAGCGTGTGCAGGCAGCAGGCATCCAGCGCGGCCAGACCGTGGTGGTACTGGGTGACTATTCGCCGGAAGTGTTCTGCATGATCATGGCGCTGTGCCGCAACGGCAGCATCGTGATTCCGCTGACCCGCAGCTCGGTGGTGGAAGAGTCGGTGGCGCTGGCCGTTTCGGGCTGCGAATGGTATGTGGAGTTTGACGCGGCTGGCCGCGACGCCACCATCACCCATCGCGGTCTGAAAAGCGATAACGCGCTACTCAACGAATTCCGCCAGCGCGGCACGCCGGGCATGGTGCTGTTCTCGTCCGGTTCGACCGGCAAGCCGAAAGGCATCCTGCACGACTTCAATCAGGTTGCGGAGAAGTTCCGCAAGCAGCGTACCCCGGTTGTGGCCATACCGTTCCTGATGATCGACCACTTCGGCGGCATCAACACCATCCTGGCGATTACGTCCAGCCTGGGCACAGTGGTGACGGTGGCAGACCGCTCGGTGCCGAACATCTGCGCGGCAATCGAGAAGTACAAAGTGGAGCTGCTGCCCGCCACGCCGTCCTTCCTGACGTTGATGATGGCGTCCAATTTGCAGAACCAGTACGACCTGTCGTCGCTCAAGCGCATTACCTACGGCACGGAAGTGATGCCGCAATCGACGCTGGACCGCGTACGCGCGCAGTTCCCTGGCGTGGATCTGCTGCAGACCTATGGCCTGTCGGAAGTCGGCGTGCTGCGTTCGCAGTCGCGCGAGGATGGTTCGCTGTGGGTGCGCGTTGGCGGCGAGGGCTTCCAGACCAAGGTGGTGGATGGCGTGCTGTGGATTAAATCGCAGTATGCGATGGTCGGCTACCTGAATGCGCCTTCCGAGTTTGATGCGGATGGCTGGTTCAATACGCAGGACCAGGTGGAGGTGGATGGGGATTACTTCCGCATCCTGGGCCGCGTGACGGACCTGATCAACGTGGCGGGCCAGAAGGTATATCCGTCGGAAGTGGAGAGCGTGATTCTGGAGATGGACAACGTGCAGGACGTGGCGGTGTTCGGCGAGAAGCATGCGATGCTGGGTAACATCGTGGTTGCCAAGGTGGTGGTGGATACACCGGAAACTGCGGACAGCCTGAAGAAGCGCATTCGCCAGGAATGCCTGGCGCATCTGGCGCCGTTCAAGGTGCCGGCCAAAGTCATTCTGGCAGAAGGTCCGCTGCACAGCACGCGGCAGAAAAAAATCCGCCGCGCCTAACCCCAGAGCATGGGGTCTGACCCCGTACGGGGTCAGACCCCTGTTGTGCGGTGTGCGGGTTAAAACTCGACCGTCGCACCATCCGGGAGATATTTGCGGTATTGAAGCAGCGCCCCCCTGATGGCGGCGTTGCTCATTTCGAAGAAGTAATCCTCCTCGCTCTCATCCACCTTCACGGCGCCAAAGCGTTCGTGGAACTGGATGACGGAGGCGTTCCCCTTGCGTACATCGAAGTGCGCGCGCTGGAAGCCGATTTGCAGCGCGAAATCGTAAATCATCAGCGCCGACTCGACACCAAAACCACTCGGCGCCTGGTCGCTCTTGATCCACGATCCCCAGCAGAACGAATCGCCACGCTGGTCATACAGCCGCACGGTGCCGCACGGCGTGCCATCGAGCTTGCAGATGATGAAGTAGACCTGCGTATCATCTGCGGCATACCGCGCCAGCCAGTCACGCTGCGCTTGCACGTCCGGCGTGGTGGCGGACAGGAATTCACCCTTCTTCTCATCCGTACGCAAGGCCAGGATGAATTCTGCATCGGCGACCGTGGCATCACGGAACATCAACTGCCTGCCGCGCACGGAGCGCGGCTTACGAAACTGCGGCGTACTCATTTCAACCTGCGATCTCCGCCAGGGCGGCTTTGACGCCGGCCACCACTTCCGCTGCATCGTCCAGCGTCATGGTCGGCGACACGGGCAGGCTCAGAACTTCGCGGTGGATGACTTCTGCAATCGGGAAGTCGCCTTCCTTGTAGCCCAGGTCTGCGTAGGCAGGCTGCAGATGCGGCGGCACGGGATAGTGCACGATGGTGCCGATCTGTTTTTCCGCCAGCTTCTTGGCCAGACGGTCGCGCTGCGCGTGACGCACCACGTACAGATGCCATACCGGCTCTGCCCACGCTGGAATCTCCGGCAGGATCAGGCCATCGATGCCAGCCAGGTGCTGCTGATAGTAGGCGGCGATGGCGCGGCGTTGCTGGTTACCCGCATCCAGTGCTGGCAGCTTTACTGCCAGCAGGGCGGCCTGCAATTCGTCCAGGCGCGAGTTGTAGCCGGGAACGTCGTTGTAGTACTTGATCTTGGAGCCGTAATTGCGATAGGTGCGGATGCGTTCCGCCAGTGCGTCGTCGCTGGTGGTGACTGCGCCGCCGTCGCCCAGTGCGCCCAGGTTTTTACCCGGGTAGAAGCTGAAGGCTGCAGCATCGCCCAGCTGGCCCGTGACGCCACCTTGATAGCGCGCGCCGTGTGCCTGTGCGGCGTCTTCGATCAGCTTCAGGCCATGGCGTTTGGCGATGTCTTTCAACGGCCCCATATCGGCCGGCTGGCCGTACAGGTGGACGGCGATGATGGCCTTGGTCTTGGCGGTGACGGCCGCTTCCACTTTCGATGGATCGATGTTGTAGATGCCTTCCACCGGCTCCACAGGCACCGGCTTGGCGCCGCAATGGCTCACTGCCAGCCAGGTGGCGATGAAAGTGTTGGATGGGACGATGACTTCGTCGCCAGGACCGATGCCGTAGCCTTTCAAAATCAGGAAGATGGCATCAAGGCCGTTGGCCACGCCGATACCGTGGGCGCTGTTACAGTACTCGGCAAAGCTGGCTTCAAAGGCGGCCGTTTCGGAGCCCAGGATGTACCAGCCGGAGTTCAGCACGCGCTTGAACGCAGCTTCCAGCTCGGCGGCTTGCGCCAGGTTGATTGCTTTCAGGTCGAGGAAGGGGACGCTCATGATAATTCCAATCTGTGTTTAAAACACCGTATTCACCAGACGCAGCAGGTCTGGCATGTACAGGTCGGGCACGCGCTTCAAGGTGAAACGGCGGGTGCCGAGGATTTCCAGGAAGCTGGCGCCGTTCAGCCAGTCGGACGAGGCAACCTTGTCCAGCTTGAAGTGGTGATACGGACGGCCTTCGGTGAACTGGTCGACCATGCGGGCCTGGTAGGTCAGGCAGTCGATTTCGACGCGCACCTTGTCGCCGCGGTAGTCCATGTCCATGCGGACGATGTTGTCGATCGGCGCGCCGCAGCCTTCCAGGCGCGCATTCAGCTTGTGCAGGAACTGCTGCATGTCGACGGCGGGACCATCCACACTGGCGCTCTTCTGCGGGCGCGAGGCGAGGAATTCCTGCGCGTCGTCACGGTAGCTTTCCGCTTCGTAGGTCTGGGCGATGGTCAGCTCGGGGCCATCCGGGCCGATGCCGTAGTAATCGCCGGCCAGCATGGGCTGCACGCGCCTGGCGGTTTCCGGCCGCACCTTGTGGGCGTAGTCGGTCAGCTCCACCGGTGTCTGCACCGCCATGTTGATGTCCGAGCGCATATTGCCGTCGTCGATGAGCAGGTTGGCGCCGAACGGAATCGCCACGTCAGGATTCAGGATCTCCACATTGTTGAGGAAATCGTCCATGTAGTGGTTGACCAGGCGCGCGCGCTCGCGTTCCTTGTGCGCCTTGCCTTCGACATCGTCGTCGTACTCCATCAGGAATGGGTACCAGTGGATGTAGGCATACGGCACGCAGGCGACATTGATGTGCGGATTAATCTGCGTGAACTTGCGCATCGACTCCGGCTGCAGGTAGTTGTCGTTGCCGTGGTAGACGCAGAAGCGGTCGTTGTAGACGATGGCCGAGGAGTCGATGCCATTGCTCTCGTGGTTGATCGCGTACAGCTTCACGCCGGGGAAGATCTCGTTGACGGTTTCCGGCGGCACCACGGTGACTTCGCGGCCAACCTTCTCCTTGATGTCGGACTCGAAGCCGGGACGGTCGCCAACGATGATGAGCTTCACTTCCGGCTTCAACTTGCTCAGGAAGGGCACATCGTAGTGGTCCTGGTGGATGTGCGACACCACCACTGCATCCACCTCGTACCAGCGCGGATCAACCACCTGCGGCGGGTAGAACACCCAGGCGTTATCGTAAGGCTGCGACAGCACGATCGGGTCGAACAGAATCTTTTTGCCGCCCAAAACCACCAGCGCCGAGGCGTGGCCTGGGTAGAACAAGCCGTCGCCGGCGCCGAAGCGTTGGTAGAAGCTGGTCAGTTGTGGATTCGTCATGATGCGTTATGTGGGATGATGTTTGTGTGCGGCCTGCACGAATTCGTCGTAGTCGAAATAGTAGTCGGATGGGTCGTAGTGGGTCGATGCCAGCACCAGGCAGACACCGCCCGACGAGAAGTTTTCCACCTCGCGCCACATCATGCCCGGCACATACAGGCCGTAGTAGGAGCGGTTCAGGTGCACACGTTTGCGGTTGTAGCCGTCATCGACAATCACGTCGAAGCTGCCCGACATGGCGATAAAAAACTGCTGCAGTTCCAGGTGGCCGTGGCCGGCGCGCGACGAGCCGCCCGGCACGTCGTACAGGTAGTACACACGCTTGATGTCGAACGGGACCTGCTGTCCGCCCTCGATCACGGACAGGTTGCCGCGCGGGTCGTGGAACTTGGGCAGATCGATCAACCGGCTTTTATCCAGGTGTGACATCCATTGCTCCTTACTGATCCAGCTTGGCCAGTTTGGCCAGGTAGCGTTCGCGCGCTTCGCCGACTTGCGGGAAGATGTTATTCAGACGCAGGAACACGGCATCCACCTGCGGATTCATGGAACGGTACTCATCGCGGCTGATCGTGTCCGCATCCAGCGAGACGCGCAGCAGGTCGATGTAGTCTGAGAAGCAGTTGCCAAAGAACGGGTTCGACGCCGGGTTGGAATTCGACTGCAGGCGCTGGTCCTTGCGGAAGTAGGTCAGCTCTTCGTCGATGTAGAACATGCTGGCGTTTTTGGTCAGGTTCAGATACGCGATCAGGTCGGCCAGGCCGGTGAGGAAATCGTGGTCGCCCATCTTGTACAGATTGTGCAGGCCGACGTTCCACATGGTCTGACGGCGGAACATCACCGTGGTGAATTCGCCGATGAAGTTCTCCATGCCCAGCGTGACGCGGCGCTGCACGTCCAGACCGGACAGGGTGCCGCTGGCTTCGTACGGCCGGCGGGTTTCGGTACGTTCGTTGTCGGAGTTGATGACTTGCGAGGCCGAGAACACCAGCTCCACTTCAGGACGCGGCTGCATCGCCGCGACCATGCGCTCGAGGCAGAACGGGTGCAGCAGATCATCATCGAACAGCGGCTTGACGTATTCGCCTTTGGCGCCAGCCAGTGCCGCGTTGACGTTCTGCTCACGGTAGACGCTGGAGCGCTGGTAGATCACGCCGTTGTGCGCATAGCGCGCGCAGATGTCTCGGATCTCTTCGGTCGGGCAGTTGTCGCTGACCAGAATCTCGGTGTTCAGATAGGTCTGGCCGATGGCCGAGCGCAGACACATCTCGAAATGCTGCGGCTTGTAAGACGGGATGATGATGCTGACTTTTGGATAGCTCATGTAAGGGTCCGTGTAAGTCGGTAATTATGCGGTGACCGCGACCATGATGTACTGCCATGGCAGCGCATCTTCCACTGCCATCACCGGATCGACGCCGCTGGCGCCGGCCATCATGCGGATCGCCGGCAGGTATTTCTCGCGCGCCGGTTCATCGGTAATGCGCGCGCTGCCGCCGCTGATCTGGAAGCCGGACTGCTGCAGCATCTCCAGCATGACGCCGCGCGTGAACATGCGCTTGCGCGATTTTTCGATGCCGCCGGCGCCATACCGCATATCGCCCACATTCAGGCGCGCCTGCATGCTCCAGTGCTGGAAATTGCGCAGCGCGATCACGATCTTGCCGCCCGGAGCGATATTGGTGCGGATCTTGTGCAGCAGGCTCCATGGATCGTCCACCTTTTCCAGCGCCTCATCCAGTACCCAGCAATCCGCGCCGCGCACGTGGTCCCACAGCTCCGCGCCGGCATGCTCGATATGATCGTTGAAGACGAAATCGCAATGCGGACGCGCCGCCTGCGCCAGCGCCGGATCGGCTTCGATGCCGGTGTAGTTGGCCAGCGGATTGCGGGCGCGGTAAGCCTTGGCGAAGGAGCCGTCGCGGCAGCCCAGCTCCACCACCTTGCGGGCAGTGACCGGCACAAGGTTCAGCAGGTCCGCATTGATCTCGGTACTGGCGCTCGGCAGGTCGTAGTGGTAGCCGCCGGTGCGGATCACCGTGCCCTGCCAGTCATGCTTGATGTAGTGGCGCTGCGGCTCGCGGCTGAAATCATCGCGTACCCAGTCCACGCCCAGCAGCAGATTGCCGGCGCCGGCCTGGTGCAGTGCGATCATGGCCGGCAGTAGCGGGGCGCCGTGCTTGATCGGCATTGGCCACTGGCGCATCACCTCCACATTCACCAGCATGCAGGCCGGGTGCAGATAAGGGATGCCGTCCACATCGCGGCTGTGGCCCGATTCGTTGACCCACTGGACGTTGCCGACGCCGTACATCTCTGGTTTCAGATTGCTGTGCAGCGATTCCAGGAAGCCCGGCTTGAGGATCTCCACATCCGAATCGAGGAACAGCACCTCGCCCGACAGGCCCAGATGATTGATGGCCCACGACATGCCGGGACCATGGTGGATGTTGTAGCCGAACGGGATGAACTCGACGTTGTCGTAGCCATCGGTGATGGCGCGGATCTGTTCCGCCACATCCGGATTCGAACCATCGATCACGTAGACGCGGTTGGTGTAGTGCTGGCGCAGGGTGCGCAGCAGCGCCTCGATCAGGTCCGGTGCGTTGTAGGACACAGTGACAATCGGGATCTGGTCGATACGCACCGGTGCTGGCGAAGCTTCTTCCGACGGATGCACGGCATGCGCTGGCGCGGCCAGGCGCGGTGCGGCCGGCTTGGCGACCTTGAGCAGCGCCGCTTCCATATTGCGCACGAAGCGCGGGCTGTCGAACAGCGCGCAGGTCAGGCGGTTGGCCTGCAGCTGACGCTTCATCGCGGCGATACGCTGCGGGTTGTTGGCCAGTTCCACGGCCTTCTCTTCGTAGTCGGCGAAGTTATGGGTAATCAGCTGCGACAGGTCGACCGCGCGCAGCAGGCTGCCCGCCATGCGCGACGAGAAGGTCTGGCCGGCGCAGGTCAGCAGCGGCAGGCCGGCCCACAGCGCATCGCTGGCGGTGGTGCCGGCGTTGAACGGGAAGGTATCCAGGAACAGGTCGGCCAGCTGGTAGCGCGCCAGGTATTCGGCCGGCACGGCGCGGGTGTTGAAGATCAGGCGGTTGCGGTCAATGCCGGCCGCTTCGGCATTGCGGTACAGGTTCTCGCGCACTTCCGGATAATCGGCCACCAGCCAGAGAACCGAATTCGGCACGCGGCGCAGAATATTCATCCACACCTCGAACAGGTCGGGCGTGAACTTGAAGTTGTTGTTGAACGAGCAGAAGACAAACGCGTCTTCCGGCAGGTTGACGGAGGCGCGCGTTGGCTTGGGTGCGATGGCGCGCTGGCGGTCGTTGATCTGGAAGCAGTCCGGCAGATACAGCGGCTTCTCGGTGAAGTGCGCGGTCATCTCCGGCGTAATCAGGAACTCGTCGGCGATCACGTAATCGATGCCGGGCAGGCCGGTACTGCCGGGGAAGCCGAGATAGGTCAGCTGCACAGGGGCCGGGCGGTAGGCCAGGATCTGCGGGCGGGCGCCCAGCGTCAGGCCGTGCAGGTCGACCAGGATATCGATTTCGTGGGCGCGGATGGTGCGCGCGGCCTGCTCGTCGCTGAGCTTATCGATGCGGATGTAATGGTCCATGGCCTTGACCACGCGGGCGCGGATCGGCGAACCGTCTTCGCGGCTCCAGCTGAAGGCGTAGACCTCGAACTTGTTACGGTCATGCAGCTCATACAGCTCGGCTGTCAGGATGGACACTGCGTGCGAGCAGAAGTCCGACGACAGGTAGCCGATGCGCAGGCGGTTGTGGCCATAGCCATGGGCGCCCGTCAGCGGCGCCACGGCGGCGTTGATCTTCTCGTTGACGAAGCGCTTGGCGGCGGCCAGCTGCATGGCCGGATCGGCAGAGGCGCTGAGCATGGCCAGCGCCGAGGTGCCTTCCATCATGGTGGCCAGCGAGATGTGCTCAAGGCCCGAGTAGACCGGCCACTCGCACTGCTTCTGGCGCAGGTGCACCCAGTGGGTCATCACATTGGCCTGTTGCGGATCGACGCCGAGGCTCACGGCCAGCATGGCTTCCGCTTCCGGATAGCGTTTTTGGATTTCCAGTAGACGGCCCAGATTGTTCAGGGTCTGGATGTACAGCGTGGTGTTGGTCTTGATGTCCGGTTCGATCGGATCGGACAGGATGGACTGCCACATCGCCAGCGCGTCGTTGGGACGGCCGGTGCGTTCCAGCAGCGTACCGAGATTGAGGCGGGCCTCGACGAAATGCGGATTCAGCGCCATCGCCTTGCGCAGCACCACCTCGGCGCCGGCGTCATCGCCCGAGCTGGACAGCACCACCGCCAGATTGAAGCAGGCGGCATACGCCAGCGGCGAAGGCGTGTAATCGATCCAGGTACGGTACAGGGCGATAGCGGCTTGCAACTGACCGCTTTCCTGGAGCACCGCCGCCGCGCCGAACAGGTCGCCGATGGAGAGGACGCCTTTGACGGCCATACCCATGACAGTGCCCAGCGGGCTGTTATCGACGGGGACAGGTGCAGCAGGTACTTGTACGGTCATAGCTGAGCTTCAAATAGAACCACAAAAGGTAAGCCCTATCATACCTTTTTGTAGCTAGGTAAGGGGCAACTTTTGGCTCTGGAGCAAGACTGTAAAACGCCCGCTGCTCAACCATTCAGCAATCCGGGGTCAGTTCTTGCAATCCAACACGAGCTCAGCCGTAAGATGACTTACGGCTGAGCTCGTGTTGGATTGCAAGAACTGACCCCGGATTGGCCGCGGGTTTTTAGCGGTTGGGGACGGTGAACCAGCTGGTGGCGTGCTCGGCTGCCGAGGTTTTTCCGGTGACGGCGGCGGTGAAGCCTTGCAGGCCTTGGACGGCGCGGTATTGCTTGAGGGCGTCGCTCAGGGCCTGGCTGCCGTCGGCCAGGGCGGCTGCCGAGGCTGCCGGTTTGGCGGTCTCCAGCTGTGGCGCGGAGGACGCCGGCGCGGCCGCAGTGCTGGCGTAGCCGGCGATGGCGTTGCTCAGGCCGCTCACTTGCTGTTGCAGGGAGGCAGATGGTGTTGCTGTCTGGTTCTGTGCCAGGAACCAGACGTCCGCGCTCTGGTGCACGCTGCCGTCGCTGCTGGTGTAGCTCGAGGTCAGGCCGACGAGGTTGCCGTTCTGCTGGGTCAGGGTGTTGTTGGCCTTGACGCTGATCGATGCAATCTTGAGCTGGGCCAGGGTCTTCAGTTCATCGGCCTGGCTGATGCCGTCGGAGTTGCCGTCGATCCAGACGCGCAGTTCGCCGTAGGCGCTGTCGGCGCTGGTGATCTGGCCGTCGCCGTTGCTGTCCAGCGCTTGCAGGGCACTGTAACCGTCCTTGGCCTTGCTGCCGTCGGCCAGCGTGGTGCCGCTGCCGAACAGTTCGCTACCATCGTTGATGATGCCGTCGCCGTTGCGGTCCAGGGCCAGCAGGCCGTCGTGGGCGTCGACCCAGCCGGTGCTGACTTTCTGGCCGGCGCCGCGGATGTCGAACTGGACGCCGGCGGCAATGCTCAGCGTTTGTACGCCGTTGCCGTCAAGGTCGAGGATCAGCGGCGTGGCGTAGTTCACCGAGGAGGCGTTCAGCGACATGGTCTGGGTGACCGACATCGCTGCCACCTGGCTGCCGGTGAAGGCGTTGGCCTGGGACAGGCTCAGCGCCGCCAGTCCGGCGGTCGCCAGCGATGGCATCTGGCCGGCGGTGAAGGCTTGCAGCTGGGTGTTGCTGAAGACTATGAGCTGGCTGGTTTTCAGGCCGGCAACCTGGGCGTTGGTCAGGCCGGCGATCTGGTCGGTGGACAGGTAGCCGATCTGGCTGGCGGTCAGTGCGCCCAGCTGGACCGTGCTCCAGGCCGCCAACTGGGTGGTGGTGAAGCCGGAGATCTGGTCCACGCTCAGTGCGGCGATCTGGGCGTTTTTGAGCGCTGCCATCTGGGTGGTGGTCAGCGCACCTGCCTGGGTGCCGGTCAGGGCGTTGAGCTGGGTGCTGCTCAGGGCCTGGATCTGCGCGGTGGTCATGGCGCGCAGCTGATCGGAACCGAGTGCGCCCACCTGGTCGACGGTCAGCGCCGGGATCTGGCTCAGCTTGATCGCGGCAACCTGGTCGGTGGTCAGCGACTGGACTTGCGGATCGGACAGCGCGGCCAGCTGCGCGGTGGTCAGGTAGCCGATCTGGGCGGTGCGCAGCGCGGTAATCTGCGTGGTGCTCAGGGCGTACATCTGGTCGGCGGTCATGGCGCCCAGCTGGACGCTGGTGAGCGCCTGGATCTGGCTGGTGTTGAGGCCGACCAGTTTGCTTGTGTCCAGGCTGGACAGTTGCGAGGTGCCGATGGCGGCCACGTCCTGCGTGGTCAGCGCCCCCAGTTGGTCGGTGGACAGGCCGGTGAAGGCGTCCACGCTCAGCGCGGCTGCTTGTTGCGTGCTCAGCGCTTGCAGCTGGTCGGTGCTGAAGGCGGCGATCTGGCTGGCGTCCACGGCGTTGACCTGGGCGGTTTTCAGGCCGCGTACCTGGCCGGTGGTCAGCGCGGCCGTTTGCGCGGTGCTGAGGCCGGCGAACTGGCCGGCGCTCAATGCTGCCACGTCCTGGGTGTCCAGCGCGGCCACTTGCGCCGTGCTCAGCGCGGCCAGCTGGTCGGCTGTCAGCGTTGGCATCTGGGCGGTGGACAGGCCGGTCATCTGGTCGCTGCGCAGCGCGGCGATCTGGGCCGTGCTGAGGCTGCTGATCTGCGCGGTGGTCATGGTGGCGATCTGTACCGTGCGCAGCGACTGGATCTGGTCGCTGCCGAGCGCGGCCAGGCTGTCGACGGTGAAGCCGTACGCCAGCTGGGCGGTGGTCAGCGCCGTGATGTGGTCGGTGTCGAGCGCTGCGGCCTGCGCCGTGGTGAGGCCATTGCTGAGTTGGCTCGTGCCAAGTGCGGCCAGTTGCGCGGTGCTCAGGGCGTTGAGCTGGATGGCAGCCATGGCGCCCAGTTGCTGGGCGTTCAGGGCGGCGATCTGGCGCGTGGTCAGGACGCCGACGTCCGCCGTTTCCAGCGCGGCCACCTGGTCGCTGCCCAGGGCGGCGATTTGCTGAGTGGTCAGCGTGGCGGTCTGGGCGGTGGTCAGGGCGACGATCTGTTCGGTGGTCAGCAGGCTGATCTGGGTGGTGCTCAGCGTCGCGGTTTGCGCGGTGCGCAGTGCGGCCAGCTGGTCGGTGGTCAGTGCGGCAATCGCGGCCGCGCCCACACCCCAGGTCAGCTGGCTGGTGCTCAGCGCGCTGATGTGGTTGGTGTCCAGCGCGGCCAGCTGGGCTGTGCTGAGACCGGCACTGATCTGGGCCGTGGTCAGCGCGGCCAGCTCGGTGGTGGTCAGGCTGTTGAGCTGATCGGTGCTCAGCGTGTTCAGCTGGTCACTGGTCAGGGCCTGCATCTGGCGCGTGCTGAACGAGGACAGGTCGGCAGTTTCCAGGGCGGCGATCTGGTCGGTCGTCAGGGCGGCCACCTGCTTGGTGGCCAGCGCGGCGGCTTGCGCGGTGGTCAGCGCGACGATTTGCGCGGTGGTCAGGCCGCTGCTGATCTGGTCGGTGCTCAAGGTGCTGATCTGCGCAGTCGACAGCGAGGCCAGCTGGTCGGTCAGCAGCGCTTGCAGCTGGTCGGTGTTCAGCAGGCCCAGCTGTGCCGTGCCCAGTGCGGCCAGGTCGGTGGTTTCCAGTGCGGCCACCTGGGCGCTGGTCAGGGCGCCCAGCTGCATGCTGTTGAGCGCGCGCACTTGCTGCGTGGTCAGCGCGACGATCTGGTCGGTGGTCAGCGCGCCAAACTGGCCCGATTGCAGGTTGCGGATGGCGGTGGTGCTGATGACGGCGAACTGGTCGGTGCTCAAGGTGCTGAGCTGTCCGGTACTCAGCGCGCCGGCCTGGGTCGAGGTCAGGGCGCCGATCTGGGCCGTGGTCAGCTGGCTGAACTGGCTGGTGGTCAGCGATTCCAGCATGGCCGTGGTCAGCGCGGTGAAGGCGCTGGTGGACAGGGCGTTGAGCTGGTCGCTGGTCAGCGCGGCAAATTGCGTGGTGCTCAGTGCGGCCAACTGGTTGCTGCGCAGCGCAACAAAGTCGGCCGTGCTCAGCGCACCGATCTGGCTGGTGCTGAAGGCGGCAATCTGGGCCGAGTTGAGCGCGGTGGCTTGCGTGCTGTTCAGCGCGGCAACCTGGTCGGTATTCAGGGCCTTGATCTGATCGCTGCTGATGCCGGTCATTTGCGCGGTGGTCAGCACGCTGACCAGGTCGGTGGTCAGCGCGGCGATGTTGGCGGTGGTGATGGCGGCAATCTGCGTGCTCTTGAGCGCGATGAAGTCGGCGCTTTCCAGCGCGTCAAGCTGGTCGCTGCTGAGTGCGGCGACCTGTGCGGTGCCCAGCGAGGCGGCCTGCATGCTGCTCAGCGCTACCATCTGGTCGGTGGTGATGGCGCCGAACTGGGCGGCGTTGAGCGCGGCGATCTGGCTGCTGGACAGGGTGGCGAAGTTGTCGGTGCTGAGGGCGGCGATCTGGCTGCTGCTCAGTGCGTTCAACTGGCGCGTACCCAGGTTGTCCACTTGCAGTGTGGTCAGCGCGGCGACCTGGTCGGTAGTCAGCGCGCGCGCCTGCGACGAGGTCAGTGCGTCGATCTGGTCGGTGGTCAGGTGCTGCAACTGGTCGATGGTCAGCGAGATCAGCTGGTTGGTGCTGAGGCCGGCAACTTGCGCGGTTTTCAGCGCCGACACGGCGTCCGTGCCCAGGGCCTGGAACTGGTCGGTGCTCAGCGCGCCGAGCTGGGCGCCGCTGAGGCCGGCGGCCTGCTGGGTGCTGAAGCCGGCGATGTGGGCCAGGTCCAGCTGGCTCATCTGCAAGGTGCTCAGCGCGGCGATCTGGTTGCTGCTCAGGACGGCCAGGTCTTCCAGCTCCAGCGCGGCCAGCTGGGACGAGTTCAGCGAGGCGATCTGCGCGGTCGCCAGCATGCCGGCCTGGTCGGTGGTCAGCAGGATGATCTGGTCGCTGCTCAGTGCGCGGAATTGCGTGGTGGTCAGCGCGTTGAGCTGGGCGGTGCCCAGGTTTTGCCACTGGACGCCGTACAGGCTGTTGAGCTGGTCGCTGCTCAGCGCCTGCAGCTGCGCGGCCTTGAGGACGGCCAGGTCTTCCGTTTCGACAGCCTGGATCTGGCTCGTGGTCAGCGCGGCCACCTGCGCCGTGCCCAGCGCCTGCACCTGCTGGGTGGTCAGGGCAATGATGCGGTCGTTGGTCAGCGCTTGCAGCTGGGTGCTGCTGAGGGCCTGGATCTGGCTGGTCTTGAGCGCAGCCAGGTCTTCCAGCTCGATCGCGCCCAGCTGGGCGGTGGTCAGCAGCGCCACTTGCGCCGTGCTCAGGAAGCCGAATTGCTGGGTGGTCAAGCCGACGATCTGGTCACTGCTGAGTGCCTGCAGCTGTGCGCTGCTGAGCGCGGTCAGCTGGACCAGGCCCAGGCTTTGCAGCTGGCCCGGTTGCAGCGTGTTCAGCTGGTCGCTCGACAGCGCCTGGATCTGCGCGGATTTCAGCGCGAACAGGTCGTCGGTGCTGAGGGCTTGTACTTGCGCCGAGGTCAGCGCGCGCAGCTGGCTGCTGCTCAGCGCCTGGGCCTGGGAGGTGGTCAGGGCGCCGACCTGGTCGGAGGTCAGCAGCTGCACCTGGTCGCTGCTCAGCGCCAGGATCTGCGCGGTTTTCATGGCGGCCAGGTCGACCAGTTCCACGGCACGCAGCTGGTCGCTGCTCAGCGAGGCGACGCCGGCGGTGCTCAGTGCGCCGATCTGGCGCGTGGTCAGGGCCACGATCTGGGCGGTGTTGAAGCCCGCGATCTGGGCCGTAGTGAGGCCGGCGATCTGGTTGGTGGTCAGGCCCTGGATCTGGTCGGTGCTGAGGTTGTTCAAGCCGCCCAGCGCTGCCAGCTGGGCGGCGCTCAGCGCGGCGAAGTCGTCGGTGCTCAGCGCGCCGATCTGGTCGGAGTTCAGCGCCGTCAGCTGGGTGGTCGACATGGCGGCCACCTGGTTGCTCTTGAGCGCGACAATCTGGTCGGTGCTCAACAGCGCCACTTGCGCGGTGCGCAGGGCGCCGATCTGGGCTGATTTGAGCGCGCTGATGTCATCCGTGTTCAGCGCGGCCAGCTGGTTGTTGCCCAGCGCGGCGATCTGGGCCGTGATGAGGGCGCCGATCTGCTGGGTGCTGAGGGCGGCAATCTGCGAGGTCAGCAGCGATTGCAGCTGCGCCGTGCTCAGCGCGGCCAGCTGGGCCAGTGTGACGGCTTGCAGCTGGTCGGTGCTGATGGCGTCCAGCTGGTCGCTGGACAGAGCCAGCACTTGCTGGGTCTTGAGCGCGGCCAGGTCTTGCGATTCCAGCGCCACGATCTGGTCGGTGATCAGCGCGGACAGTTGCGCGGTGCTCAGGTTGGCCACTTGCAGCGTGCTGAGGCCGGCGATCTGGCTGCTGTTCAGCAGCACCAGTTGCGACGTTTTCAGCGCGTTGATCTGGGCCGTCTTCATGGCGGCCAGGTCCTGGGTTTCCAGCGCGGCCAGCTGGCTGGCGCTCAGCGACTGGATCTGGGTGCTGTTCAGGCTGGACGCTTGCAGCGTGCTCAGCGCCACGATCTGGTCGGTGCTCAGCGACTGGAACTGGGCGGTGGTCAGTGCAGCGATCTGGGCGGTGTTGAGAACGCGGAACTGGTCGCTCAGCAGTGCGCTGAGCTGGTCCGTGCTCAGCACCGCCATTTGCGCGGTGCGCAGCGCGGCAATCGCGGCGGTGGACAGGCCTTGCAGCTGGCTGGCGTCAAGCGCATTGAGCTGGGCCGAGGTCAGGCCGGTGATTTGCTGGGTGGTCAGCGCGCCGGTCTGGCGGCTGCTCAGGCCGGCCACCTGGGCCGTTCCCAGGGCGGCGATCTGCTGGGTGCGCAGCGATGCGAGGTCTTGCGTTTCCATCGCGTTCAGCTGGTCGCTGCCGAGCGCGGCCACTTGCTGGCTGCTCAGGTTGCTGACTTGCTGGGTGGTCAGTGCAATGATCTGGTCGCTATTGAGCGTGGCCACCTGGGCCGTGCGCAGCGCGGTGATCTGCTGGGTCTTGAGGCGCGACAGGCCATCCGTGCCCAAGGCCACCAACTGGTCGCTGCTCAGCAGGCTGATGTGCGTGCTGGTCAGGCCGGCGACCTGGCCGGTAGTGAGTTCGGCCACTTGCGTGGTGTTCAGTGCTTGCAGCTGGCTGCTGCTCAGGGCGCCGATCTGGGCCGTGGTCAGCGCTTGCACCTGGGCGCTGATGAGGGCATTCAGATTGTCGCTGCCGAGGCCGGCGATCTGCTGGGTTTTCAGCGCGGCCAGGTCGCGCGTTTCCAGCGCGATGACCTGGTCGGTGGACAGCACGGACAGCTGGCGCGTGCTCAGGTTGCTGACTTGCAGCGTCGACAGCGCCACGATCTGGTCGCTATTGAGCGCGGCGATCTGGCTGGTGCTGAAGGCGGCCACCTGCTGGGTTTTCAGGGCGGCCAGGTCCTGGGTTTCGATGGCTTGCACCTGGTTGCTGTCGAGTGCGGCAACTTGCGCGGTGTTGAGGCTGCTGATCTGTGCGGTGCTCAGCGCGGCCACCTGTGCCGTGCCCAGCGCCTGAACCTGGTTAGAGGTCAGCGCGGCAGCTTGCTGGGTTTTCAGCGCGGCCAGCAGCGACAGGCTCAGCGCGGCAATCGCGCCCGTGCCCAGGCTGGCGATCTGGTTGCTGGTCAGCGCGCCCAGGTCCTGGCTTTCCATGGCGTTGAGCTGGTCGGTCGACAGCGCCCCCAGCTGACGCGTGCTGAGCTGGCTGGCTTGCTGCGTGGTCAGCGCCACGATCTGGTCGCTGGTGATGGCGGCGATCTGTTTGCTGCTCAGTGCGTTGAGCTGGCTGGACTTGAGGGCGGCCCAGTCGGCGGTGGTCAAGACAGCTACCTGCTCGGTCAGCAGGTAGCTGATCTGGGCGCTGGTCAGGGCGCCGATCTGCAAGGTGCTCAGCACGGCCAGCTGGCTGCTGCTCAGGACCTGCACCTGGTCCGAGGTCAGCTGGATCAGCTGTTCGGTCTTCAGTGCGGCCACCTGGCCCGGCGTCAGCGTGGCGATGGCCTTGGTGCCCAGGCCCAGCAGCTGGCTGGTCTTCAGCGCGGCGAAGTCCTGGGTTTCCATGGCGTTCATCTGGTCGCTGGTCAGCGCCACCAGTTGCACCGGCGTCAGTGCGCCGGCCTGGGCGGTGGTGAGGGCGACGATGAGGTCGGTATTCAGTGCGGCCACTTGGCCGGCGGTCAGCGCGGCAATCTGGTTGGTCTTGAGTGCGGCAAAGTCGCGCGTTTCCAGCGCGTTCAGCTGGTTGGTCGACAGCGCGGCCAGGCTGCGCGTGTTGAGGCTGGCCACTTGCTGGGTGCTCAGCGCAACGATCTGGTCGGTGGTCAGCGCCGCCAGCTGGTCGCTGGTCAGCGCGTTCAGTGCGGCCGTGCCCAGCACCGACAACTGGTCGGTGGTGATGGCGGCAATCGCGTCGCTGATGAGGGCGACGACCTGACGGGTTTGCAGCGCGTTGAGATCGGCTGTCTGCATGACGGCCACCTGCGCGGTGCTCAACGCGGCCACTTGCTTGCTGGTCAGCGCGGTGTATTGCTGGGTGCTGAGGCCGATGATCTGGTCGCTGTCGAGCGCGGCGATCTGGCCGTTGGTCAGTGCGGCGATCTGGTTGGTCTTGAGCGCGGCCAGGTCACGGGTTTCCATGACGGCGACCTGCTCGGTGCCCATGGCGGCGACTTGCTGCGTCGTCAGCGCACCGGCCTGGGCCGTGGTGAGGCTGACGATCTGGTCGCTGCTGAGCACGCTCAACTGGCGGCTGCTCAATGCTGCCACCTGGGCCGTGGTCAAGGCCGAGAACTGGTCGGTGGTCAGCAGGCTGACGTTGCTGGTGCTCAGGCCGGCCAGCTGCTGGGTGCGGATCACAGCGAGGTCGGCGGTCGACAGCGCGGCCAGCTGGTCGCTCGAGAAGGCCGACAGTTGCAGCGAGGTCAGGGCATTGGCCTGCGCGGTTTTCAGCGCGGCGATCTGGGCAGTGCTCAGGGCGGCAATCAGGCTGGTGCTCAGGGCGGCGAATTGCTGCGTCTTGAGGCTGCCAAATACGGTGTCGCCCAGCGCCGCCACCTGCGACGACGACAGCGCGGCAATCTGCTGGGTGGTGAAGCCGCCGACCTGGACGGACGTCAGCACGGCGATATTGTCGGTGCTGAGCGCGGCCAGCTGCTTGCTTTGCAGCGCGCTCAGTTGCGCCGAGTTCAGCGCGGCCACTTGCGCGCTCGACAGGATAGACATGGCGGCGGTGGAGATGGCTGCGACCTGCTGGGTGCGCAGTGCGGCCACGTCTTGCGTGTCCAGCGTGGCCAGCTGGGTGGTCGACAGCGTGCCGATCTGCGCGGTGCCCAGCGCGGCGGCCTGGGCGGTACTCAGGCTGACGATCTGATCGGTGCCCAGTGCGTTGAGCTGGTTGGAGGTCAGTACCGCCACCTGCTGGGTGCGCAGCGCGGCGATGTCGCGGGTTTCAATCGCGGCCAGCTGGTTGCTGTTCAGTGCTTGCAGCTGCGCGCTTTGCAGCGCGGTGAACTGGCCGGTGGTCAGCGCGACGATCTGGTCAGTGGTCAGTGCACGGATCTGGCCCAGCGACATGGCGGCCACTTGGGCCGTGGTCAGTGCGGCGATCTGGTCGGTGCCCAGCAGCGCGGTGGTGGCGCTGCCCAGGGCGGCCAGCTGGTTGCTGCGCAGTGCGGCGAAGTCCTGGGTTTCCATCGCGGCCAGCTGGGTGCTGGACAGCTGGCTCAGCTGCAGCGTGGTCAGGGCCACGGTTTGCGCCGTGGTCAGCGCGACGATCTGGTCGGTGCTGAGGGCGGCAAACTGTTTGGTGGTCAGCGCGGCGATCTGCGCGGTTTTAAGGGCGGCAAAGCCGTCCGTGCCCAGCGCGGCCAGCTGCTCGGTGCCGAGCGCGGCAATCAGCGTAGTCGACAGGTTGCTGGACTGGGCGGTGCGCAGCGCACCGATCTGGTCGCTGTTGAGCGTGGTGATCTGGCTGGTGCCCAGCGCATTCAGCTGCTGGCTGCCGAGTACATTGATGTCGGCCGTCTCGATGCCGGCCAGTTGCGCGCTGGTCAGGGCAGCGATCTGGCGGGTGGACAGGGCGACAGCCTGGCTGGTGGTCAGCGCGGCAATCTGGCTGCTGCCCAGCGTGCGCAGCTGGGTGGTGCTCAGCGACGCCAGCTGCGCGGTCTTGAGCGCAGCGATGTCGTTGGTCGGGATCAGGGAGAATTGCGCCGTCGTCAGCGAGCCCAGCTGTGCCGTCGATAGCGCGGCAAATTGGTCGGTCGTCAGGCCGGCGGTCAGCTGGTCGGTCGTCAGGTTCACCAGCTGGCCCGTGGTCAGGGCGGCAATTTGCTTGGTCGTCAGACCCTGGCCCAGTTGCTGGGTGGTCAGCGCGGACAAGGTGCGCGTCGTCATTGCACGCAGCTGGGCGGTGCCGATCACGGCCAGATTCTGGAGGCTCAAGGCTTGCACCTGCGCGGTCGACAGCAAGCTGATGTCCTCCGTGCTCATCTGGATGACTTGGCTGGTCTGCAAGCTGGCGATTTGGTCGGTGTTAAAACCTGGTATTAAAGATGGCATGGTCGATATTCTCCTGACGATAGAATATAGTACCGCCAAACGGCCTTATCCAGAGAAAAGAGCGCTAAAAATCCTTTAAATCTTGGTCTGAAAACAATGACTTAGCGTTGATTTTTCCGCCAAGAAAGTCGCCGATTTTTGCGCGCAAAATAGGTAATCAGGAAACACTGTAAGATGCTGTTCCGTGTCCATCCTCTATTTTCCCGGCTATGCTGCAAACTCCCGCCACATTTACCCCGCTGATACGGCCGCAGGAGCATGACAGGCCGCTAACATTCGTGTTCCATCGCGGCGAGTTGCTTCTGCGCAACACTGTGCTGGGCTTGCCGGAGCTGGCGGACCTGGCCGGCCTGGCCTTGCCGGCCGAGCGCGTGCATCCGCTGGGCGAGATGGCGGGGCGCTACTACCAGGCCGTATGGCTGGATGAGCCACTGCTGCCGGGGCCGGAATTCAGCTATCACAGCCTGCGCTCGCTGTTCAGCGTGGTGGATGACGGCTTCCTGGGCATCGCCGGCCGTGCTTACCAGATTCTTGAATGGGCGCGCACCCACCGCTATTGCGGCGCCTGCGCCACGCCGCTGCAATTGCTCGAAGGCGAGCGCTGCCTGCGCTGTCCGCAGTGCTGCCACAGCGCCTATCCGCGCATCTCGCCGGCCATGATGGTGCTGGTGCGCAAGGGCGATCAGGTGCTGCTGGCGATGCACACCAATTCGCCCTACAAGCGCTACACGGCGCTGGCCGGCTTCCTGGAAGCGGGCGAATCGGTCGAAGAGGCCATCCACCGCGAAGTGTATGAAGAGGTCGGCCTGCGCGTGCACAACCTCCAGTATTTCGGCAGCCAGTCGTGGCCGTTCCCGCATTCGCTGATGATCGCCTACACGGCCGATTACCTGGACGGCGAGATCCGCGTCGACGCGACCGAGATCGCCGAAGCGCGCTGGTTCGGGCCGGGCGACGAATGGCCGGAGACGCCGGTCAAAGTCTCGATTGCCGCCAAGCTCATCGACGCCCACCGGCCCGCCTGAGCGCGGGTGAAGTCCCGGCGTTTTCTATATACTGTCGGGCAAATTTGAAAAAAGGTGTTTCATCATGTCTCAAGAAGAATTCTCGGAAAACGACTGGCGCCGCCTGATTGCCAGTTTTGGTGAAGATCCGGACCGTCCCGGCCTGCAGGAAACCCCGGCGCGCGTGGCGAAAGCCTGGAAGCACTGGACCTCGGGCTACGAGCAGGACCCGGTCAAACTGCTGAAAGCGTTTGAAGATGGCGCGGAGCAGTACAACGAATTCATCATCGTCCGCAATATCCCGGTGTACAGCCATTGCGAGCACCACCTGGCGCCGTTCTTCGGCAAGGCCACCGTGGGCTACATCCCGAACGGCAAGATCGTCGGCCTGTCCAAGCTGACCCGCCTGGTGGACTGCTTCTCCAAGCGCCTGCAGGTGCAGGAACGCATGACCATGCAGATCGCCAACGCGCTGATGGACGTGCTGGAGCCGAAAGCGGTGGGCGTAATCATCAAATGCCGCCATCTGTGCATGGAAAGCCGCGGCATCCGCACGCCGGGCGAAGAGACGGTTACCTCCGCCATGCTGGGCGAACTGCAGCCTAACCTGGCGATGCGGACCGAATTCCTGGCGCTGGCCAAGGATTAACGCCGATGGCAGCCATCGAATGGCTGGGCGGCAGCCTGGCGGATGCGTTTGCGCTGGCCGGGGCGCAGCAGCGGCCCCTGTTCCTGTACTGGGGCGCCGTCTGGTGCCCGCCGTGCAACCGCGTCAAATCGGAGATCTTCGCGCGCGACGAGTTCGTGCAGCGGAGCGCGGCCGTGCTGTGCTATCACCTCGACGGCGACAGCGCAGGCGCACAGGCGCTGGCCGCGCAGTACGCGCTGCGCAGCTATCCGACGCTGGTGCTGTTTGCGCCTGACGGCAGCGAAATCACGCGCCTGCCGTGCGAGCTCGATGGCGAGCTGTTCGTTGCCGCATTCGATACTGCCTTGACCGTCCATGCGGCCGGCTCATCGGCCGCCGCCGCGCTGGACGCCGCCCTGACAGGCACGCGCGCCTTGAGCGGCGACGAGTGGACCTTGCTGGCCCACTACTCCTGGGATACCGACGAGGGCAAACTGCTGGGTACGCGCGCGCTGGCGCCGACGCTGGCAACGCTGGCGGCCGCCAGCACCGATCCTGACGCCGCCCGCCTGCGCCTGCATGCCCAACTGGCGGCCGGCGCAGTCGATGCCGCAGACTTGCTGGCGCTGCTGGCCGATGCCCGGCTGGCGCGCGTCAACATGGACATCTTCAACAACAGCGGCGTCAACCTGATCAAAATTGCCAGCCGCCGCGAAGAACTGGCGGCAGCGCTGGGCGGTGTCGCTGCGCAGTGGGCCGATGACTTTTGGCTCAGCGCACCGGACCGCCTGATGGCCGTGCGTCTGCAAATGCGCCTGGCCCGCCTGCTGGCGCCGGCACACGGCTTGCAAGATCGGGTGCGCGAGAAAGTGGAGGAAGCGCTGGCCGCGTCCACCGATCCCTACGAACGCCACACACTGGTGAACACCGCCGTCAGCGCCCTCAACGACGCCGGCCTGAGCGCGCAAGCGGAACAAGTGCTGCTGGCCGAACTGCCGCGTTCGCATTCACCGTACTACTTCATGCTGAGCCTGGCCGCGAACGCCAAGCGCCGCAGCGACATCGCGGGCGTGCTGGCATGGTATGGCAAGGCATGGCAAGCCGCGACCGGTCCCGCGACGCGCCTGCAATGGGGCGTGACCTACCTGAACAGCGTGATTGACCTGGCGCCGCAGGACAGCGCGCGCATTGAGCAAGCGGCGCAAGGCGTACTGGCCGACATCCAGATCGCCGGCACCGACGCCTTCCAGCAACGCAACCTCGCGCAGCTGCAAAAGCTGGCCCCCAAACTGGCGACGCTCGCCGCCGGCCCCCACACCGCTGCCCTTATCGCCCGCCTTTAACTACTGCCCGGATCAGTGGCGCTGGAATTCGGCGCTGTCTTTCCACTTGGGCTGGTCTTTGGCTTGCGCGGCCTGGTAGCCGGCCTGGAATAGCAGGCTCAGGTCTTCAACCGCGCCGCTGGTGTTCCAGTTGGCTTGTACGGTGTCGCTGACGGTGTGGTAGTGCTGCGCGGTGTAGTTCAGCAGCTTGCCGGCGCTGCTGCGCAGGTAGATGGTCGGGATGCCGACGCGCGCAAATTCCAGCTGGTCGCCGCGGTAGTAGCTGCCGTAGCTGACGTTGCTGTCGGGCTTGACCACGCGCCCCTGTCTGGCGGCGATGGCGGCCACGATGTCGTCCGCCGACGATTTGCCCATGCCGCTCAGCTCGACATCGCGCGTGCGGCCCCACAGGTTCAGGCCGTCAATATTGATGTTGAGGATGGTCTTGCTGATCGGGTACAGCGGATGGCGCACGTAGTATTGCGCACCGAGCAGGCCGCGTTCTTCCGCCGTGGTTGCCACAAACAGGATGCTGCGCTTGGGCGGTGTCGGCATCGCTTTGTAGGCTTTAGCAATTTGCAGCAGACCGGCGACGCCGCTCGCATTGTCCACCGCACCGTGGAAAATTTGCTGCGTGCGCGGGCCTGGAAGCGTTTCATCAATACCGAAATGGTCCCAGTGCGCCGTGTACACCACCACTTCGTTCTTGAGTTGCGGATCGGAACCGGCAATCCGCGCCACCACGTTGTGCGACGCCACCTCCCGCACCGCGTTCACGGTCGCCAGGTTGATTTTGATGCCCAGCGGGATAGGCTTGAAGTTGCGCGACAGCGCCTGCTGCTTGAGCTCTGCCAAGTCCTTGCCGGCGGCCTTGAACAGATCGCAGGCGCGCTCGTTCTGCAGCCAGCCGGCGATGGCGGGCATGTAGCCGTCCGGCTTGCTGCTTTTCAGCGCGAAGTTTTCGCGGCCCCAGCCATTGACCACGACTTCATACGGATAGCCGGCCGCCTTGGTTTCGTGCACGATCAGCGCCGCTGCCGCGCCCATCTTCGCGGCCATTTCGAATTTGTAGTTCCAGCGGCCGTACCACGTCACCGCATGGCCACCGAACACGGCCGGGTCCAGCATTTTCGGTTTTTTCGGGTCAGGCACCGGTGGGTCGTTGATGAGCATGACCAGCGTCTTGCCTTTCAGGTCCACGCCTTTGTAATCGTCCCACTTGAACTCCGGCGCCTGCACGCCGTAGCCGACAAACACCAGTTCGGAATCGGCTACCTCGATCTGCTTGTCGGCGCGCGCGGTCCAGGCCACGTAGTCTTCGCCGAACTTCAGCTGGGTGCTGCCATAGCGCAGCGTGGGATGACTGGAGATGCCGGCCAGCGGCACCGTCTGCAGGTAGGTGCCGTCCGGATTGCCCGGCTCCAGCCCCAGTTTCTTGAACTGTTGTTGCAGATATTCGATGGTCTGGGTTTCGCCATTGGTGCCGGGCGCGCGGCCTTCGAACTCATCCGAGGCCAGCGTACTGATCTGCTCCACCAGCGCCGCCCCGTCGAACTTGGGCACGGCCGGTGCGGCGTGGACTACGCACGCGCTAGAGGCCAGCAGCAGGATCGACAAAGGGAATTTCATGGGGGCGCAGAATTGTTAAGAAGGAAATCATTATTCTGACACATTTCGTTGCTCAAGAACACTACCTAGCTTGTCACAACCACGATCACACGGCTTTATCATCGGATAAACGGATGAATTTGAGTGGAATTTTGCGCTATTTAATCAGAATTTTTAATACTAAGATGACTCCATCGAATTCCTCTTCAGGAGCATGAACATGAAAGCCCAATCTATCCTCGCCGCTGCCGCCTTGCTGGTTGCCGCCGGCACCACGTTTGCCGCTGACACCAACGAAGCCGCCGTCGATCAAGCCTTCCGCAACACTGGCAGCAGCACGCTGACCCGTGAGCAAGTCAAGGCGGACACCATCGCCGCCCGCAAGGCCGGCCTGCTGGACATCAATGAAGCATATCAGGACCCGGCCTACATGGCGCCACGCGCAAAAAACGCCGAGGTCAAGGCGCAACTGGCCGCCAAGCAAGTGAAAGACAAAACTGCACAATAATCAGGCGACAACGTTGCTCTTGACGGGCGCTGCGATCAGATCGCAGCGCCCGTTTTGCTTTATTGCGGATAAACCACAGCATTAAATTTCTTGCACCATACGTGACACATTTGGAGGTATGCTCATTTCCATAGAACAATAGGAGACAAACTAAATGAACAAGTTATCGTTCCAGCAGAAGCTGTGGGTGCCCTTGCTTTGCAGTCTGCTGTGCATCACCGCAATTTTCTTGTTTGAAACTATTCAGACCCGCAATGTCCGCATGGAAGAGCGGCAGAACGACCTGCGCAGCCTGGATGATCTGGCGCTGAATATCGTCAAGCAGTATGGCGACAAGGCTGCGGCCGGCACCCTGAGCAAGGAAGATGCGCAGAAACAGGCGATGGACCTCATTCGCGGCCTGCGCTACGCCAAGGATGGCTACTTCACCATCAGCAGCGGCACCAAGTCACTGATGCACCCGATCAAGCCGGAAAACAATGGCAAGGATCTGGTCGACCTGAAAGATCCCAAAGGCACGTACGTCTACCGCGCGATTGCCGCGACCGGCGCCTTGCCCGAGGGCGGCGGCTTTGTCAGCTATTACTGGTCGCGCCCTGGTTCCAACGAACCCGTGCCCAAGATGAGCCGCGTGGTGCACTACGAGCCATGGGGCTGGGACCTGGTGACCGGCGTGTACACCGATGACATCGACACCGCGTTCCGCGAGTCGCTGCTGGTGTCGGCCGGCTGGCTGGCGCTGGTGTGCGTGCTGCTGTGGGTGGTGGTGAGCCTCGTCAACAAGAGCCTGCGCCACACCATCGGCGGCGATCCCGAGTATGTGGGCGAAGTCACGCGCACCATTGCCGAGGGCGACCTCAGCGTGGACGTCAAGGTGCACGAGTCGGACCAGGGCAGCATCCTGCACTCGGTGAAGGCGATGCAGCAGCGCCTGGCCGAAACCATCCGCGAAATCCGCCACAGTGCCGACACCATCGCCACCGCGTCGGGCGAAATCGCCAGCGGCAATATGGATTTGTCGGCGCGCACCGAATCGCAGGCCAGCTCGCTGGAGGAAACGGCGGCGTCGATGGAAGAACTGACCTCCACCGTGACCCAGAATGCGGACAACGCCGTGCAGGCCAACCAGCTGGTGCAATCGGCCTCGGAAGTGGCGGAGCGCGGCGGCAAGGTGGTGTCGCAAGTGGTGCAGACCATGGAAACCATCAATGCTTCGGCCACGCGCATTGTCGACATCATCAGCGTGATTGACGGCATCGCCTTCCAGACCAACATCCTGGCCCTGAACGCGGCGGTGGAAGCGGCGCGCGCGGGCGAACAGGGCCGCGGCTTTGCCGTGGTGGCGTCGGAAGTGCGCAACCTGGCCCAGCGTTCGGCGGCGGCGGCCAAGGAAATCAAGGAACTTATCAACGCCTCGGTGGACAGCATCGGCGCCGGCAGCGCGCTCGTGGCAGAGGCGGGCACGACGATGGATCAGGTAGTGACCAGCGTTTCACGCGTCACCCAGATCATGTCGGCGATCACCGACGCCTCGAGCGAGCAAAGCACCGGCATCGGCCACGTCAACATGGCGATCACCGAGATGGATTCCGTCACGCAGCAGAACGCCGCGCTGGTCGAAGAGGCCGCCGCTGCGGCCGGCAGCATGCAGGAACAGGCCGCCACACTGGCCGCCCTGGTCGCGCGCTTCAAACTGAGTGGCGATACGCATGCGCCCGCCGCACCACGTGCTCGCGCCGCCACCCGCCGCACCGCCACCTCGCGCCAGATCGCCCTGGCCCGCTGATAAAAACGGGGTCAGGTCCGCCATTTCTACATGAGTTCGTGTAGAAATGACGGACCTGACCCCGGATTATTTGGCGGGGGCGTCGGCGGGGACGGTTTCGACGACGGCGGCTTCGTAGACGAATTTGTCGCCGTCGGCGCGGAATACACCCATCAGCTCGCCACCATCGCCTTTGACGTCGGGATACTGGGTGCAGGTCTGCGTTTCGACCTGCCACATTTCCTGGCCGGCGCGCAGCGTCCAGACGTTGTCGCCGCCCGACAGCAGTTCGATTTCCACATCTTCCGCCGGCATCTCGGTCAGTTCGATGCGCCGCAGGCAGTCGGGCAGGCGCTGCATGATGAGCTCGACGCGGCTGGCGCTGCTCCAGAAGTGTTTCTGCGCGCGATGAATGGTCAGCGCATGATTGCCCACCGGGCCGTCCGCATAGTAGGACGCGGTATCGTCTACGCAGGCGGCCAGCAGCAGTGGCATCAGGACTATCAGAATCTTGCGCATGGGGCTTTCCATTTCGTTGCTATCGATCTGGAAATATTATAGCGCCCCATGCGTGGGGTGGTGCTTCTTAGAAACGGTAGCCGATGCCGACGCCGATCATCAGCGGGTCGATCTTCACGCGGCTGGCCTTGGCACCACCGATCAGCACGTCGCTGCGGATCTGCGCTTTTTTCACGTCGAAGTTGATCGACCAGTTCTTGTCGATGGCAACGTCGGCGCCCGCCTGCAGTGCCAGGCCGAAGCTGTCATGCTCGAGGCTGGCCGCGCCGTTCAGCAGTTCGTTCTTGGAGAACGTGGTGTAGTTGACGCCCGCGCCCACGTACGGACGGAACTGGGCGTCCGGCAGGAAGTGGTACTGCACCAGCAGCGTCGGCGGCAGGTGCTTGACGGTGCCGATCTTGGCGCCATCCAGTGTGACGTCGTGCTTTTGCGGATAGGTCAGGATCAGCTCGGCCGCGATGTTTTTGGTGAAGAAATAGGAGATGTCCACTTCCGGGATGGTTTTGCTGCTGACGCCGATACGGTCGGTTTTGCCGACGCCGCCCAGCGCGTCGGATTTGTCCGCCGGGTCCAGATGCACCGCGCGTGCGCGCACCAGCCATGGGCTCTCTTCTGCAAAGGCATTACCGCTCATCAGGGTCAGGGCTGCCAGTACTGCTGCTAGAGACTTACTCATTTCACTTCCTCTTTGTCGTCGTTAAGTAACGTGACAAAGTCTATTGATGCAGTGCAGTAAAAACATTGATCCAAGTCAAAAATTTCTTAAAGCGAAATTTGGCCTGCAGCGCAGCATAGGTAAATAATATTTTACTTGTGAATTAATTGTGTCCGGCGGCGGCTGGTTTTCCGGCGCCGATCGCCCCGGCTTTGGCGCTAGCGGTAGCGCGCCATGATCTGATCGATGCTGCCATCCTTGATGAGCGCATCGATGGCCTTGGTGGCGTCCTCGAACGGCACGGTGGATTTCTGCGAAAACGCGCAGTGCGCCTTGTAGGCCGAAAACACCAGGTCCGCGCGCACATTGAGCGCGGTGCGTGTGCGGTGCAGATAGTTCAGCGTGGCCTCGCTCATCATGGTGTACGGCAGCTTGCCGGCCACCATCTGCTGGATGTTCTTCTCCATGCTGCCCGCATCGACGCGCCGGAAGCGCTTGCCCAGCACCTGCTCCACGCGCGGATAGCGGTAGTGGACCACCGTACCGACCGGCTTGTCCTTGAGGTCCTTGAGTGAACGCAGGTGCGGCATGTCACTTCGTGCGGCCACCATTTCCGCATCCGGCAGCAGTGGCACGCTCCAGTTGTAGTCGCCATCGATCCAGAACGGCATCACATAGCACATGGCGTCCGCGCGGCCGCTGCTGAGCGCCGGCATCACGTCGGGCGAATCGGCGGTGAGGTAGACCGGGCGCCGCCCCAGGCGCAGCGCCAGCAGGTCGCCCACATCCTTGACGATGCCACCGCTGATGGCGCCGTTCTGAAAGCGCACAATCGGCATGGCCTGGTCCAGCGGCGCCAGCATCACCAGTTCGCCGGGCGCCGCCAGCGCGCAGGCGCCTAGCGTGCAGAAAGCGAGCGGCAGATAACGGAGGGAAAAGTGCATGCGGCCATTATAGCCCGCCTATGTTGGCCCACGCACAGGCAAGCGCCCGCGCCTGTGGCACCCTGTGTCCTCATCCAACCATGTTTGGGAGCAGACACCATGAGCAAAGCTCTACAGGACAAACGCGTCGCCGTGCTGATGACCGACGGCGTCGAGCAGGTCGAATACAGCGAACCGCGCCGCTTTCTGGAACAGGAAGGCGCGCGCGTGACGCTGGTCTCGCCCAAGACCCGCGGCGAGCACGTGCAAGGATTCCAGCATCTGCAGACCAGCACCCGCTTCATCGTGGAAATGGACGTGCGCGACGCCCGCCCGGCCGACTTCGACGCGCTGGTCTTGCCGGGCGGCGTGGCCAATCCCGACCAGCTGCGGCTGCACCCGGAAGCCATCACCTTCATCCGCGAATTCGGCCGCGAGAACAAGCCGATCGCCGCCATCTGCCACGGCCCGTGGACGCTCATCGACGCCGGCCTTGTCAAAGGCAAGCAGATCACCAGCTGGCCCAGCCTGCAGGTGGACCTGCGCAACGCCGGCGCCGAATGGCGCGACGAGGAAGTGGTGGTGGACGGCAAGCTCATCACCAGCCGCAAGCCGGACGACATCCCGGCCTTCAATCAGGCGCTGAAACAGGCGCTGGTCGACGCGTGAATTTCCAGTCGGCAAACGGGCGCTAGTCTGCACGCGTAAACCGTAGACTGAAACCGATACTCGAACCCATCTGTCGTCAACCAGGAGACCATCATGACCCACACTCTGGCAGCTGTTTTTGAAACCCGGGCCGAGGCCAATCTGGCACGGGACGAACTGGTGCACAACGGCTATGACGCCGACAGCATCGCCATCCACGATTCCGGCAGCGTGGCCGGCACCGCGCGCATCAACGACGACGAATCGATCCTCGGCAACGTGCGCCGTATGTTCAGCGACCTGGTGGGCCGCGAGCATGCCGACCGCCACGTCTACGCCGAAGCGCTGAACCGCGGCCACACCGTGCTGGCGCTGGACACCCATACGCTGGAAGCAGCCGAACGCGCGGCCGACATCATCGAAGACTTCAGCCCGATCGACATTGACGAGCACGAAACCATGTGGCGTGCCAGCGGCTGGGGCGCGGAAGTGCTGCACAGCGGCGCCGGCACGCTGCAAACTGGCATCGGTGCGCAGCAGAGCGCGCCCGAGCAGCACGGCATCCGCCCGCGCGAAGACGCGGTGGTGTTTGCGCGCGCCGAACAGGTGGCCACGCCAGGTTCGCTGCAGCGCGGCGAACTGCAGGCCGTGCCGCCGGCCGCCAAGGAAGCCGTGTCCGACATCCAGAACACTGTGCAGCGCAGCGGCATGCGTATCTATCCACGCGACGACCGCGCCGCGCAAGCCAGCCTGGATATCCTGAAGGGCAACGAAGAGGCCGAGGACGGCCACTTCCGTTCACACTGGGAGAAAACCTACACCGGCGGCACCTATCAGGAATACGACCCGGCCTACCGTTATGGCGAGTCGATGGCCGGCAATCCAGGCTACAAGGACAAGGAGTGGAACGACGTCGAGCCCGAGCTGCGCGCCACGTGGGAAAGCAAGCAGCCGCAGTCGAGCTGGGAGAAGTTCAAGGAGGCGGTCAAAGAGGGCTGGGACCGCATCACGCGCTAGTTGCGTTCCGTCAATAACTGAGCAAACCATCGTGACATCATCGGAAACTTGCGCAGCTTGCCTAGCTGCACAGTTTTCCGGGATGCTACGATGGAAAGATTGCTTCCATATTACGAACGCGAGTTAAGCCTGCTGCGGCGCGCTGGCGCCGAGTTTGCGGGCCGCTATCCCAAGCTTGCCGGGAGTCTGCAACTCCGCAGCGAAACCTGTCCCGATCCGCATGTGGAGCGCTTGATACAGGCATCAGCCTTCCTTAACGCCCGCGTGGCCAAGCTGCTGGACGATGGCTACTCGCGCTTCACCGACGCCTTGCTCGGCATGTTATATCCGCATTACCTGCGGCCCATGCCTTCCTGTTCAATTGCCCGTGTGGACTACAGCAGTGCCCGGACCAACCAGGTTACTACGACCAGTGTGCTGCCGCGTGGCGCAGCGTTGAAGGCACTGGGGCAAGGGGCAGTAATCTGCCGCTTTCGTACGGTTTATGACGTCGTGGTGGCGCCGATACAGATTAGTGCCGTACATTTTGAGCCCTATCCGCAAACCCCTCCTGCGCTTGCACTACCGCCAGATGCAGGTGCTGCAATCCACATCAGGATTGCCGGCACTGCGTCGATGCGTGATCTGTCAATGCTGGGGTTGACGACGCTGCGAGCTTATATCGATGGCGATGCCACGCTGAGTGCAGCCTTGCGCGATGCTTTCTTTATGCATACGGCTTGCGCTTGTGTGGAAGCGGATGGGCAATGGTCCATGCTGGAGAGAGTGCCTTTGTCCCCTGTCGGCTTTGCCGCTGACGAAACATTGTTGCCAGCCGCCCCTTCCGAGCATGCCGCCTACCGGCTGCTGAGCGAGTACTTCGCTTTTTCTGAGAAATTTGATTTTGTCGATATCAACTTAGCTGCCTTGCTGGCGGTATGCCCTGGTGGCTGCACGCAATTGAATTTGCGTCTTATTCTGCGCGATATACGGCCCGATATGCCAGTCGCACACATTCTGCGGCATCTCTCTTCAGACAACCTGCTCCTGGGCTGCACGCCCGTCGTAAATCTGTTTCCACAACCGGCAACCCCCATCCGTATTACCCGAGTACATAGTAGCTATCCTTTAATGGCAGATGAAATGCCAGGCAAGGCATGCGAAATCTACAGCGTCGATTCAGTGCACACGGTGCGCAAATCCGAGAAGGGAAGCTCGGTGACGGAATTCTTTCCTTACTATTCTCTGCGTCACGGTGAGGCGGACAGCCGTAAAGGCCACTATTGGCTGCTGCATCGGGAAGAATTGATGGCCGCTGGCCATGAATACACGCTCACGCTGGTAGACCGCGACCTTTCGCCGACGCAGGAAGAAATTGGCACGGCATCCGTACGTCTGACGTGTACAAACCGGAATCTGCCACATGGCCTGGAATACGGCCGCGCGAACGGCGACTTGAGTACCGATAGTGCCATTGGCAGCTTCCCCATCCGCATGTTGCGCCGTCCGTCCCTTTCATACCGCCTGGCTGATGACGGGCATCGCCAATGGGGACTGGTGGCGCATCTGGCATTGAATCACCGTTCGTTGACTCAGGAAGGCTTACCGGCGTTGACATCCACGCTACGGCTCTATGCGCAACAGGACAACCTGGTATCGCAGCGCATGATCGACGGTGTGACGGCGCTGTCTCATCGTCCCGTGTCGGCGTGGATACGGCAGGGGCAGGGCAACGCCTATCTGCGCGGGATTGAAGTGCATATTTCGTTGGACGAAGAGGCTTATGCAGGCGTGGGTATCTATGGATTTGCACAGATGCTGGATCACTTTTTTGCACTCCATGTCCACTTGAATAGTTTTACGCGGCTGGTGCTGTTCTCTCATGTCAGCGGAAAGGAGTTGCTGCGATGCCCACCTCGCAACGGCGCGCTGACGCTGGCGTAATTGGCGAGCTTCTGGCTGCGCCGCAGCGGTTCGAATTCTTTCAGGCAGTAAGTCTGCTCGATCAATGGCGGCCGGAAAGTGTTCGGTTCCGTAACCGGTTGGCGATGAGTTTTCCGCCCAATCAGATCGAGAACGTAAGTAGCGATGAGCGCGGCATACGTGTTACGCCAGCGTTCATTGGCATGCTGGGAAGCCAGGGCGTACTGCCGCTGCATTATTCAGAGCGCATAGGCCGGCATGAGCGCGATGGACATGACGGCGGCCCACGCGCCTTTCTTGATGTGCTGTCGCATCGGCCGGTGGAAATGTTTTATCGGGCCTGGGCACGAGAGCGTATGGATTGCGCCGAGGGGGAATTTCTCGCCATGCTCACTGCGCTGGCCGGTACGCATGGCGACGGCGATCGCATCGACCGCGAGACGCTGGCATGTTACGCAATGCAGATACGTAGCAGATGCGTCTGTGCACCACAAATAGCAGGGATGTATTCAGAATATTTTGGCGTGCCGTTTCTAGTGGAGCCGTTGATTGGAGAGTGGTACGAGTTTCCGCAGGCCGATCAGGCGCAGTTAGGACGAGCACATGTGAACCTGGACGATGGCGTCATGCTGGGAGCGCGAACGTATGGCTGCGATGCGCGTGTGCGTCTGCGTATCGGTCCGTTGGACAAACAGCGCTACGAACGTTTTTTACCGGGCCGCACGAGTGCATACCATCTGGCGGCGATGTTGAAACTACATTGCGGCGCAAGCTTGACGTGGGAAGTGCATTTGATACAGCAGGCGCAGGACATGCAAGGCGTGTATTTAGATGCAACTAGCAGGCTAGGCGTGAATGCACTTTTGCTGGGTCGGCAAGCGACAGAGGATCATGATGAGTTGATGTATCTGCTGCATAGCTAAGGAGCGACGATGGAAAGCGATAGCGATTTTTTCGGTTTCATGTCGATGGCCAAAGAACTGGTCACCAGCAACCGCCCATTGCGGTTGCGCCTGGAACTGGCGGGTGGATCGAACGAGGACATGCTGCTGCCACAGCGTGTATTCGGCTCGGAAGCGGTGTGCGGTGGTATTGAATATCGCGTGCTGTGCGTATCTTCCAGCGTTCACCTTCCATTGAAGCAAATGATCGCAGTGCCGGCGACGCTGGAATTTGTGACGGACCGCGGTGACCTGCGTAGCGTATGCGGCATCGTTACCGAAGCCAGTTCCGGCGACAGCGATGGCGGCTTGGCCAGCTATCAACTGGTGCTGCGCGACGCGCTGGCCATATTGGAAAAACGCATCAACACGCGCGTGTTCCGCAATATGAACGAGGTGGAAATTGTTCAGCGCATTCTGAACGAATGGCGGCAGAAAAGCGCGGTTCTCGGCACCTGCTTCAATCACGAAGTGGACGAGATCTTCAGCCAGCGCATTTATCCCCAGCGGGAATTCACCATGCAGCACAATGAATCCGATGCGGCATTCATTCGCCGTCTGCTGAAGCGGCGTGGCATTGCCTGGTACATACGCGCAGATGGGGCTGGACATACACTGGTGCTATTCAATAGCGCCGACAGTCTGCGCCAGAACGCGGCCGGAACCATACGCTACCATCGCGACAGCGCCACCGAAGAGCGCGACACGATCACCTCCTGGAGTGCCGCGCGTCGCTTACAACCAGGCATGGTGACGCAGCACAGCTGGGACTACCTCAATCCGCAAGGCCGTGATTTCATGATGACAGCGGCCAGCAGCAGTGTCGACCAAGGCGGCAGCGGCAATGAACTAGCCGCCAGTCTGGATGACTATCAAGTCTTGCCGCCCCATGTCGGCGATGATAACGAAGACCTGTGCCGCCTGGGCCAGTTGCGTATGAATCGACACGACTACGAGTCGAAGTGCTTTCACGGAGAAGGCAGCGTACGCGACTTGTGTGCAGGAGAGTATTTCACGCTGGCCGAGCATCCCGAAATAGATCTGCATGCGCTTGAAGACCGCGACTTCGTCGTCACGTCTTTGCAGGTGACCGCACAGAATAACCTCCCCCAAGCGTTGGCTTCTCGCGTAGAACAGCTATTCGACCGCAACCGCTGGATGCAAGGAGCGCCGGGTTTGCAAGCACTGTGTGGCATACACCATAAAGCCGCGACTGGCCCCATGCGCATGCACCTCCAGTTCACAGCAGTACGCCGCAGCGTAACCATCGTCCCGGCGTACAACGCACGTATCGATGTGCCCCAAGCCCAAATGCAAAGCGCCATCGTTGTCGGTCCAGAAGGAGAGGAAGTCCATTGCGACCAACTCGGCCGCGTAAAAATTCGCTTCCCCGGTACCCGCCCTACAGATCACGAAGAAGCCGCCGGCGCTGGCGCTTCAGACACTGACGCGGATTCCGCCTGGGTACGCGTCGCCTCCAACTGGGCAGGCAATGGTCCAGGCGCATTTCAGCAATGCGGAACGATCGGCTTGCCGCGAGTTGGTACAGAAGTCCTTATCAACTTCCTCGACGGCGATCCTGATAAGCCAGTGATCGTTGGGCAGCTCTACAACCAAAATGCTCAACCACCTGCACTAGGAAAGGGAGAATTGCCTGCAAACCGATACCTTTCAGGTATAAAAAGCCGTGAAATTAACGGCGAGCGTGCGAATCAACTGAGATTGGATGACACAGAAGGGCAGATTAGTGTCCAACTGGCAAGCGATCATGACGACTCGCAACTTAACTTGGGGTTTGTTACCCGGGCGAGATCAGACGGCGTGGGCCAGTCTCGCGGCGAAGGCTGGGAGTTGGCAACCAATGGGTGGGGGGTGGCGCGAGCTAACAAGGGAATGCTTATTACGACGGAGAGTCGTCATCCGGGCGTGTCTCCCATAAAGGATATGGGCGAAACTTTGCAAAGACTGAATGCCGCTCAAGGGAACCATGACATGCTGGCGAAACTCGCACAAGGTGCGAAGGTACAGGACGCGGCAGAGCAGGCAAAGGTAGCCGAGATTCTAAAAAAACAGAATCAAGAGATTCAAGGAAGCGCAAAAGGAAAATCTTCACAACTGGGCAAACCACACCTGGTACTTGCTAGTCCGCATGGGATTGAGACATCAACCGGTGGTAGTACCCATATCTCCAGTGATCAGCATACCGCAGTCACGACGGGGCAGGACCTCTCAGTTGTCAGCGCTGGCAGCTTGTTCGCCAGTGTTCGACAAGCATGCAAGATATTTGTACACAAAGCAGGAATGCGACTTGTTGCCGCAGGTGGTGACATCGATGTGCGTGCTCTGTCCGACAGCGTCAACATTCTAGCGAAACTCCAGATTACTCATACAGCTAACACCATCAACATCAGCGCAAAAGAAGAAGTTGTCATCAACGGTGGAGGAAGCTATGTCAAATTCAGCGGGGGCAGTATTGAGCTTGGTACCAGTGGAAACTTCGTCTCGAACGCAGCAATGCATCGGTTCACTGGTCCTAAGACCATGGGGATGGCGAGTATTCAGCCGTCTGAGCAGGTTCTCGATGGCGCCGGCACGTTCCATTTGAACAGTCATCCCGCAGCCGGTGGCCGCGCCAATGGCGGATTACCCTACAAGCTGTATAAGGACGGAGCTCTGGCTGAGGAGGGAAAGTTCGATGAAAACGGCAACATGACCTTCAAGCATGATGTAGACAAAGAATCTGATTATCAGCTTGAACTTCCCAACGGTAGTCGCTTTGCGATTGCCTCAAACCCTCATAAGGAACAGCATGAGATCAGTTCTGGTATTGGCTATCACGGCTATGTAAATGAGGGAGGTTCCTTGAATGAAGAATACGCCTCACTAGAACAAAGCCGGCAGTTGTCCAACCCTGCCGTAGGCGACGATGACGAAGCGTCCGATGAATAATTTCCATCTCGCTTAAGAGGACAATGCCATGGCTAGCATGAACACCAACGCGAACCTTTACACACAAACCTTATCCTATCGGAAGAACGCTACTCCGAATCAATGCCTTGCGCAGTTGTGGTTTGTCCGCGTTCCAAAGCAGGTCTATTACCCACGCTATCGCTGCTCGATTGAACCATTAATCTGTGGAGAGGAAGTCTTTGGACGCATCGCGAAGGATTTGTTAACCGCGCGTCACAGCGTGGACATCATTACATGGGGCTTCGATCCTGGCATGGTGCTTGTTCGCGGCTCCTCGGCAGAAGATGGATTACGTTACGGTGACTTGTTAAAAAGGATCGCGACGCGGAAAAAAAATCCGGTCAAAGTGCGCCTGGTGGTCTGGCATGACGATGCCGCATCCCATGCACAGATGAATAACAATCCTGGCTACTACGGGATCAGATTTCCTTTGATTAATCTTGCTTTTAAGGATTTCTATAGTGAGCATCATCAAGCCTACAACGACGACTGGTATAGGCAAGTATGTGCGAATGAAATACCGAACATCCACTTTCACGTCAGGGATGTTCCTGTGAGCTTCGTCGATCAGGCGCTATCAGACGAATCCGCTCCATCGAACATTAAAGCCATGATTGCCAAGAAATATCCTACGCATCATCAGAAAATGGTGTTAGTCGACTATGAGCTTCCCACGTTAGCCAAGGGCTACGTAATGGGACATAACTCCGTGACCGATTTTTGGGATACGAGGGAGCACAAATTCAGAGACATACGTCGCGAGCGCTTCTACGCGATGGATCATATACGACTGCAGAAGAAAGCTTGGAAAATGGGAGAGCAGTTTGACAGTGTTGGTTCCGGTATGACCGAGTCTCAACAACTAGCAAAGGAGCGCGCGGTGCAATCTTATATCGACGCGAACAGCCATGTCTCAAAGCCGTTCCAAGACGTTTCCTGCCGGGTGCGAGGTCCAATTCTCTATGACCTCAATCATAACTTTTCCCAAGCCTGGGAGGAATCCAAGCGTCCAAGCTCCTTCTTCAGAGAGCTTTGTCGGCTTGCTTGGCTCCCAAGGGGAAAGAAAATTGATGGCCAGTTGCCTGAAGAAATGGATGTGGACTTCATTGCACGGCGCCGTGCGTTGACTCTAGAAGCATTTGATCTGCCAGATGGCCGTCATAATCTACAACTGTTACGCACTCAGCCGCTGCATGGGGAAAAGTCGATAAAGGAGTGCTATGCAAACCTTACCAGACAGATGCTTCACTACATCTTCATCCAGAACCAGTACATCCAATATCAGCCTTGGGTGGAGCACTTAATCGAATGCTCAGCGCGTTTGAGAGCAGCGGGCTATCTTAACCCTATTTACGTTTTCATCTTAACGTCGACACCGGAAAGCGACGGCATGGATCGGCCAACTTACGATGTAGCCGGGAGCGTCGGATTGAGCACCCAGATGCGTGTTGAACATGAGGAAGCTGTAGCAAGTGCAATCAAGAATGGAACACAACAACCTTTGGCTGCTGAGGATCTAGCCGCTCACGGCCTGCGCGTCTTCATGGGGTCGCTTTGGACGTGTGCAGATCAAGAAGGACAATTACGCTCAACGGACTATGAGGAAATCTATATTCACGCCAAAGTGGCCATCGTAGATGATGCGGCATTCACGATCGGCTCCGCAAATCTGAACTTGCGAAGCATGGCGCTAGATAGTGAGCTCAACGTGATAAGTGACGCATTTGATGTGGCGTATAAGTTGCGTGCTGACTTGTTCACGCAATGCGTTCAAGACCCCGGAGCACAGCAGTTTGGTGACATGGCGCATACATTTAAATTATGGCGAGAGCTGGCGTTGAAAAACTTCAGAACAAAGCAATCGGGAGGCAAGCTAACGGGGCAGCTACTTCCCTTTTATGTCGATAGAAAGCCAGGGCTGCCGGTGGTCTAGTTATGATCATCTCGCGAAAACGTTGGGTAATCATTCTTCTGCTATGTGTCGGATTGGCGTCCGGAGCAGTGTTCATTCGTGGCTATTTACAGGAGAACGCCTTGCATGCTTTGCCTTATGGATTTAAGAGATTCAGCTTGTCTGATCCTCTTCCCTTATGCGGCCGATGGAAGGAGCATATGCCGTCGAAGCGTGATCCAGCTGCTTACCATCTCTATATTGAAGCGAGGAAGGTCTGGCGAAGCAAGATTGGATGGCAACTTACCCTTACGGAGACTACTCAAATACTAACTGACGTTAGAAAAGCGTCGGAGCTTGGAGATTGGGGTGCCCGCGCTTTGTTGGCGCATTTTTATCTCTATGGATTAGGAGTTCTTGAATCAAACCACGTGCTTGACGCTGCACCGGACAAGGCTGTCGAAATTGCACGAATGGCGTCTGCCGCAGGTCAGCCCTGGGGAATATTCGATCTCGGTGTCGCTTATGAACATGGCTATGGTGGAGCGGTACAAGATCGGGATCTTGCATGGGCTTACTTTTTGCGGGCAGCGGAGCTTGGTAGTCCTGATGCACAAATGACACTGGCAAGCGTTTATGGCAGCGCAGGGCGATTTGCCGACGAAGAAACCATGTTGAAATGTGCTTACCTTCAAGGACATGGCCCTGCTGCATATGATTTGGGCATTAAGGCAGAGGTTGAGAAGCGCTATATGGATGCAATCAAGCTACACCAAGAAGGGGTGAAATTTGGGAGCAAGGAAAGTGCCGCATCGCTTGAACTGCTTTTTACGGATGGACACGGTCCTGGCGCGACAGCCGAAGAAAAAGCAGAGCTGGAGCTGCTTGGTATTCGATCCGACTCCGAGAGGAAAAATCGATATGACAAGATTTATGATGCTTTGGAAATTAATCCGGACCTAAGACTCAAGCGTCTGGACAAAGTTCTTCCGCTTCCCCCGGATGCCTTGCCAAGCTGGGTTGACGTAAATGACGCTATTGAGCCTGAGACCGGTGGAACGCCATCCTATTGAAACGTGGGGATTAACTGTCGTCACGTTGCCTGTGACGAGTACAAGACTGGTTACTCCGTCAAGCTACTGACTTCGAATGGCCAGCCCTGTATCAAACATGAATGCTGAAAAGCCAGTAAAGGAGATAACACGATATAGTAAAATTGCAATAATTCCCCGAAGGTGGGCTAGGCGCATAAAGGAATTCGATGGCGAAAAGTAAGAAAAATGAGTCTCCACTGGCCTCGTTGCTGTCGGAGTTGCGTACTCTTACGGAACGAATATCCGTAGCAGAAACCGGTGACGATGCGCGCGCCATTAAGAGGATCCGAGTCGGGTTCGAGCAGGTTACTTCCCAACTGCGGAAGGTGACCACGAAGCTGGACCCAATATTGCGCCCCGAATCCATCTTTGACCCTACTGACCCGAATACCTCGGGACGGGTCGTGGCGCTCACCCTGGTGGCTCAGACCAAGCACCCGTTGGCCAAAATTCCAGAATTCTACGGTGCTGGGGTGTACGCCATCTACTACAAAGGTGACTTTACGCCTTACGCGCAGTTGAAGAACCGAGACCATCCAATTTATATAGGCAAGGCCGATCCAGACAATCAGGCGGCGAAGGACGCTGTCAGTCAAGGCACCAAGCTTTCTGCTCGCCTGAACGAACATGCGCGCAGCATCCGGAAAGCTTTTACAACGCTGGATATCAGTGACTTTGAATGCCGCTTCCTGATCGTCCAAACCGGCTTTCAAAAATCAGCCGAAGACTATTTGATCAACTTCTTCAATCCGATCTGGAATTCTGAAACGAAAATATGCTTCGGTTTGGGTAAGCATGGTGACAGTTCTGAAACCCGTGTCAACAAGCGCTCTCCATGGGATACGATGCATCCTGGTCGGGAGTGGGCGGATGCGACTGCGGAAAACCAGAAAACGTTGGAAACGATTGTCGAGCAGATTGGCGACCATTTGTCAACGCATCGGCCCTACGCCGACATTCACGAAATCTTCGAACGTTTTACCGAAGACATGCATCAGTTGACATCGGATCGTTTCTATACGCCTGCATACGGCGCTGTTGAGCTAGAGGCCGTTGATGCTGTCCCTGTTTCTAATGCTATTTCCTGAGAAGATCGCATACGCTCTTAGCGATAACAGACGCCAAATGTGCCGGCACGGCATTGCCGAGCTGACGCATGATTTCCGACCAGGTGCCTTCAAACAGGAAGGTATCAGGGAAGGTCTGAATGCGGGCGGATTCGCGTACGGTGAAATAGCGAACTGACCCATCCACTCGTCTCAGCATATTTTCGCCGCCAGGAACGCCGTGGTCGCCGGCCTTTAATGCTTTTGCCGGCTCGTCCATGGGGCTACCGGTATGACCAGGATAGGTGCGGGCGCCCGGTTGAAAACGATGCGCCTGCACTTTGCCAGGGAACCGCTCAGGGTCTGGTAGATCACAAATAGCATCTCGAACTGTTCGCCAAGCGAGCAAGTTGCTTCCATAATCTGTGTCGATAAGCGCACTAATTTTCTTCTCAACGCCGACAGGCTTAGCAGGGCGGTGTCGAGTCGCCACCTTATGCCTATCCCAATACTCGCTGGATCCCCATTGCGAGAGTAACAGCGCATCGCTACTATGCGTTTCAGCTGGGGCTTGCCACAACTTCTCCTCGTCGGCCCGGAAGCCAACGAAGAAAACGCGCATGCGCTTTTGAGGAACGCCGTAGTTCGCCGCGTTCACCAGTTTGAATGTGACGCGGTACTCGCTCGTGGTACTGGACTTCTGCTTCCATTTCCGCAAGCGAGTCAGATGATCGCCCCATTGCTCTTTTGGCTTTGCGATCAACGAAGGAAATTCCAGCTGCAACAGGATATAGTCGAAGTAGTCGGCGAAGGCTAAGCGAGTCAGACCTTGCACATTTTCGAAGACGAACGCGCGCGGACGTGCCTCGCGCACAGCACGTATCGCCTGTGGAAACATGTCGCGTTCGTCCAGAAAACCGCCATGTTTCCCCCCCATAGAGAAAGGCTGGCAAGGCGGTCCGCCCGTTATCAGATCGACTCCTTGGAACCCGTCGTACTTGAAATTTTTGACATCCTCTTCGGTCACGTCCGGCCAATGACTTATCGGATCAACCTTGTGTAGCTTATTGTGACGAATAGTGTTGCATGCATGTGAGTTCCATTCGACAACCGCGCGATGACGCACATGATTTTCGGAGAATCCTAGTGCCAAACCTCCCGCGCCAGCGAAAAGCTCGATCGACTTCAGAGCACGCGGCGTTAGCGCGATGGTTTCGGCGGTGGAGAAGATAATAGGCTGCTTATACATGATGTGTTTATCGATCAGACTTAATCTGTGAGGCTCCAACCAGACCTCATAATCTGTTAGCGCATGTTATTCGGCCAGCTGTTCGCTGATCAGAACGGCAGAAGTATAAAGCAACTACTGCCACAACCAGAAAAATCTGGCTTATCGATTTTACTGTGTTTTTATACAGTTCACAATTGAAAATGTTTGACCGTTATCAAAATGCTCCTAAGCTAGTGCTAGCTCCGATCGGATTTCGGCACCGTGTGTTTGCGTGCCGAGTTACCCTCACTGCCATTGTCTGGCGAAAGACGCCGGGCGATCGTAAGAACCTTTGAATTCCAATTCAAAAAGGGTCTTCGTGAAATCGTTTCAGGTCGCGTCGCTGTTTGCCGTAAACAAAAAAAGCCAACCGTATGGTTGGCTTTTGGATGAAGCTTGGGAATGACTGCTTAAACGTCGATGTTCCCCGCACGCAGCGCATTGTTCTCGATGAATGCACGACGTGGCTCAACGTCATCGCCCATCAGCGTGGTGAAGATCTGGTCGGCGGCGATCGCGTCTTCGATCTGCACTTTGAGCAGGCGGCGCACGGTTGGGTCCATGGTGGTTTCCCACAGCTGTTCCGGGTTCATCTCGCCCAGTCCTTTGTAGCGCTGCTTGGAGACCACGCGTTCCGATTCGTCACGTAGCCACTGCATGGCCTGGTGGAAGTCGATCACGGCGGATTCCTTGGTGCGCTCGCCTTCGCCGCGGCGCACGAAGGCGCCTGGGCCGATCAGGCCGGTGAAGGTGGCGGCCGCTTCGGCCAGCACGCGGTAGTCGGCGCTTTCGACGAAGTCGGCGTCGATCGAGCTGACTTTGACGTTACCGTGGTGCATGCGTTCGATCCACAGCTGGTGCTTTTCGTTGAGCTCGTCCGAACGTACGGTCACTTTGACGGCGATGTCGTTGATGTTCTCTTCCAGCGCGCGGGCCGAGGCTTCCGAGGCTTCCAGCGTGCTCATGTCCAGCGTGACGCCGGTCATGATGGCGGTCAGCGCGGCGCGGTCGATCACGCGGGTCAGGCGCGTCATGATGACGTTGGACAGGTTGAACTGGCGTACCAGTTCGCTCAGCGCTTCGCCCATGATCGGGTCGGCGCCTTCGCGCGGGGTCAGCACGGCGGTGTTGAGCGCTACATTCATCATGTAGGTGGCTTCTTCCGCATCGTCTTTCAGGTAGCGCTCGTCGCGGCCGGCCTTGACCTTGTACAGCGGCGGCTGGGCGATGTAGATGTGGCCGCGTTCCACCAGTTCCGGCATCTGGCGGTAGAACAGGGTCAGCAGCAGGGTGCGGATGTGGGCGCCGTCGACGTCCGCATCGGTCATGATGATGATGCGGTGGTAGCGCAGCTTTTCAACGTTGAATTCGTCCGGGCCGATCGAGGTGCCCAGCGTGGCGATCAGCGTGGTGATCTGTTCCGACGACAGCATTTTTTCAAAGCGCGCCTTTTCCACGTTCAGCACTTTACCGCGCAGCGGCAGGATGGCCTGGAATTTACGGTCGCGGCCCTGCTTGGCCGAGCCGCCTGCGGAGTCACCCTCGACGATGTACAGTTCGCACAGCGCCGGATCGCGTTCCTGGCAGTCGGCCAGTTTGGAGGACAGGCCCAGGCCGTCCATCACGCCTTTGCGGCGGGTCAGGTCGCGCGCCTTGCGGGCCGCTTCGCGCGCGCGCGCTGCTTCAACGATCTTGCCGCAGATGATTTTGGCGTCGTTGGGTTTTTCCTGCAGGTAGTCGGACAGCGTCTTGGCGACGATCTCTTCGACCGGGCCGCGCACTTCGGACGACACCAGCTTGTCCTTGGTCTGCGAGGAGAACTTCGGTTCCGGCACTTTGACGGACAGCACGCAGGTCAGGCCTTCGCGCATGTCGTCGCCGGAGATTTCGACCTTGGCTTTCTTGGCGAAGTCGTTCTCGTCGATGTATTTGTTGATCACGCGCGTCATTGCCGCGCGCAGGCCGGTCAGGTGGGTGCCGCCGTCGCGCTGCGGGATGTTGTTGGTGAAGCACAGCACCTGTTCGTTGTAGGCGTCGTTCCACTGCATGGAGACGTCCACGGTAATCGTGGTGTTCTGGTCGGACTGGCGCTCGCCGGTGGCCTGGAACACGGTCGGGTGCAGCACGGTCTTGGCCTTGTTGATGTATTCGACGAAGCCGCGGGTGCCGCCTTCAAACGCGAACAGCTCTTCCTTGCCGGTGCGCTGGTCGGTCAGCTTGATGTTGACGCCGTTATTCAGGAACGACAGTTCGCGGATGCGCTTGGCCAGGATTTCGTAGTGGAACTCGACGTGGGTGAAGATGTCTTCGTCGGCCCAGAAGTGGACGTCGGTGCCGCGCTTGTCGGTTTCGCCGATAACCTTGATGGGCGAGACGGCCACGCCGTCGCGCATTTCAATTTCACGGTTCTGGGCGACGCCGCGCACGAATTCCATCTGGTGCACCTTGCCGTCGCGGCGGATGGTCACGCGCAGCAGCTTGGACAGTGCATTCACGCAGGACACGCCGACGCCGTGCAGGCCGCCCGAGACCTTGTAGGCGTTCTGGTCGAACTTGCCGCCGGCGTGCAGCTCGGTCAGCACGATTTCGGCCGCCGAGCGTTTCGGCTCGTGCTTGTCGTCCATTTTCAGGCCGACCGGAATGCCGCGGCCGTTGTCGGTAATCGAGATCGAGTTGTCCGAGTGGATGGTGACGTGGATTTCCGAGCAGTGGCCAGCCAGTGCTTCGTCAATCGAGTTGTCCAGCACTTCAAACACCAGGTGGTGCAGGCCGGTGCCGTCCGAGGTGTCGCCGATGTACATGCCGGGACGTTTGCGGACGGCTTCCAGGCCTTCAAGAATTTGAATCGAGGAGGCGCCGTATTCTTCGTTTTTTACCACGGGTGCTGCGTTCTCTTCTGGGATGGCGGACATGTGCTGCTTTCTCTAATATCGATTACTAAGGTACTGGTACCGCTGATTAAATACGCATCGGCATGACGACGTACTTGAAGTCGGCATTGTCCGGAATGGAGATCAGGGCCGACGAGTTGGAGTCGCCCAGCGCCACGTTGACCTGGTCGCACTTGAGGTTGTTCAGCACGTCCAGCAGGTAGGTGACGTTGAAGCCGATGTCGACGCTGTCGCCGCCGTAGTCGATTTCCAGTTCTTCCACCGCCTCTTCCTGGTCGGCATTGGTGGAGCTGATCTTCATGCTGCCGGGGGTGATGATGCAGCGCACGCCCTTGAATTTATCGCTGGTCATGATGGCTGCGCGTTGCAGCGAACGCAGCAGCTCGTCGCGGCCGATCGTGAATTCGTTCTTGTAGCCCTTCGGGATCACGCGCGTGTAGTCGGGGAACTTGCCTTCCACCAGTTTCGAGATCAGCTCGATGTCGGCAAAGGTCAGCTTGACCTGGTTGGCGGCGATGTCCAGCTGCACGGTCTCGTCGTTTTCTTCCAGCAGGCGCTGCAGTTCGATGATGGTCTTGCGCGGGATGATGACTTCCTGGCGCGCGAACGACTGTTCGGTCTCGACCTGGCAGAACGCCAGACGGTGGCCGTCGGTGGCCACGGCAATCACGTTGTTACCGTCCAGCACCAGCAGCAGGCCGTTCAGGTAGTAGCGGATGTCTTGCTGGGCCATCGAGAAGTGCACCATGTTGAACAGGTGCTTCAGGGTTTTCTGTGGCAGCGTGACGGAGGCGCTGTAGCTGTCGGCCTGCTGCACGGTCGGGAATTCTTCCGCGGCCAGGGTCTGCAGCGCAAAGCGCGATTTGCCCGACTGTACGGCCAGGCGCTTGTTCTGCAGCGTGATCGTGACGTCGCCGGTTTCCGGCAGTGCGCGCAGGATGTCCAGCAGCTTGCGCGCGGCCACGGTGGTGCCGGTCACTTCCGGGCCAGAGCCGATCTCGGCCTTGGTGGTGATCTGCACTTCGGTGTCGGTCGACAGGAAGGATACGCCTTCGCCCTCTTTGCGGATGAGGATATTGGCCAGAATCGGCATAGTGTGCCGACGCTCGACAATACCGCTCACGATCTGCAGTGGCCGGAGTAGCGTATCTCGGGTGGTTTTGACCAATTGCATAGATTATCCTCAGTAAAAATTAACGATGTTTTTGATGCGTGTTGAATGCTGGTTGCCGTGGCAGGTTTGCCTGAATCATAAGGTAAACCATGCCCTCCGGCTAGCCCTTCAGGGTCTGTTCCAGGACGTGCAATTCGTGGTTGCATTCCGGGTTTTTGGTGCGGTCCAGCGCGATCTTGCGGACCGCGTGCAGCACGGTCGTGTGGTCGCGGCCGCCGAACAGCTCGCCGATTTCCGGCAGCGACTTCTGCGTCAGTTCCTTGGCCAGGTACATGGCGATCTGGCGCGGGCGGGCGATATTGGCCGGCCGGCGCTTGGAATACATGTCGGCCACCTTGATGTTGAAGAAGTCGGCCACGGTTTTCTGGATGTTTTCCACCGAAATCTGGCGGTTCTGCACCGACAGCAGGTCTTTCAGCGCTTCCTTGACGATGTCGATGGTGATGTCTTTGCCGTGGAAACGCGAGTACGCCAGGATCTTGCGCAGCGCGCCTTCCAGCTCGCGCACGTTGGAGCGCAGGTGCTTGGCCACGAAGAAGGCGACGTCGTCGGAGAAGGTCACGCCTTCCTGCTTGGCTTTCTTGAGCAGGATCGCTACGCGCATTTCCAGCTCGGGCGGCTCGATCGCCACCGTCAGGCCGGAGTCAAAGCGCGAGATCAGGCGGTCATCCATGCCGGTGATCTCTTTCGGATAGGTGTCCGAGGTAATGATGATCTGCTTCTTGGCAGCGATCAGCGCTTCAAACGCATAGAAGAATTCTTCCTGCGTGCGGCTTTTGCCACCGAAGAATTGAATATCATCGATGAGCAGCATGTCCAGCGAGTGGTAGTAATGCTTGAAGTCGTCGAAGCCCTTGCGCTGGTAGGCGGTCACCACGTCGCGCACATACTGCTCGGCGTGGATGTAGCGGATGCGTGCGCCTGGCTGGTCGGCCATCACCTGGTTGCCGATCGCGTGGATCAAGTGGGTCTTACCCAGGCCCACGCCGCCGTAGAAGAACAGCGGGTTGTACGACACGCCCGGGTTGTTGGCGACCTGGATCGCAGCGGCGCGCGCCAGCTGGTTGGCCTTACCAGTCACGAAGCTGTCAAACGTCAGGTCCGTGTTGATGCGGCTCTGCTCGCGGCGTGGCGCGGCCGAGGCCGGCATTTCCGGCACCGACGGCACGGAATCGGCCATGCGCGCATTGTTGCTCGGCGCGCCGCCGTTCGGATCGGGCACGGGCGCGGTGGTGGTGGCTGGTTTTTTCGGCGCGGACAGGCGTGGGTCGAGCACAAACTGCACTTCGGTCGGCTGCTCCCAGTACTGGCAGGCCAGTGCGGTGATGCGGCTGGCGAACTGGGTCTTGACCCAATCCAGCTTGAAGCGGTTGGGCGCGGCCATGCGCAGCTTGCCCGCCTCGTAATCGAGGGGGATAAGCGGCTTAATCCAGGCGCTGAATTGTTGCGGCGTCAGCTCCAGCTCCAGCTGGGCGGAGCAGGTCTGCCAGAAATTTTCCATGAATCTTTTGTGTATTCTTACTGTATAAGGGTGTGGGCAACTTTGAAGTTTTTCACACGTAACGCGCTATTCTACTCTCGCTCGGCTTAGTTATCCACAGGCACGGCAGGATTTTTTCGCAGTTTGGCTGCCGCCGGGGTGGCTGGAGGCGGCAGCCAGTTGTTGACAAGCGGGGCCGAAATGCTGATAATTCAGGGTTCCCCGCCCGTATTCCTTGTTTCTTCACATGGATATCAATATGGAGTAGCGAGGATTTAGCGGGCGATGAGATGGACCCAGCTTGTGCCGGATAGCGTTGGCATGGGTGCGCGAAGTGTCATTGGCACCAAAAACTGACGGGCCGTCTGACCCGATTTTGCATTTTTTTCTGCTTTAAGCGAGACCAACATGAAACGTACTTACCAACCTTCCGTTGTACGCCGTAAGCGTACCCACGGCTTCCGTGCACGTATGGCTACCCGTGGTGGCCGTCAAGTGCTGAACGCACGCCGCGCCAAAGGCCGCAAGCGTCTGGCTGTATAAGCTAGTCACTTGTTAGCTGATCGCGTGGACAGCTGCGTAAACAGCGGCTCGACAGGCGAAGGTTCACACGACTTCGCGCGCGCTCGGCGTATCGTTAAAACGGATGAATTTTCATCCGTTTTTCGTTTGCGCCCTAGCCAAAAAAGCGCGCACTTCGTGCTGTACACCCGTCTGAACCAACTGCCGCATGCGCGGCTGGGCGTCGTGGTAGCCAAGCGCTTTGCGCCGCGCGCTGTCACCCGCAATACGATCAAACGCGTCACGCGCGAACTGTTCCGCGTCAGCGGCCTGCCCGCCATCGATTGCGTGGTGCGCCTGGCCAGACCGGTCAACAGCAAAGATGGCCCTGCCACCACTGCAAAGCTGAAAGCGGCCTTGCGGGTGGAATTAGCACGTCTGTTTGCCGCGCAGGCAAAACAGTCGGCGCGGCCGGCCTTGCCTTCGGCGTCGCCGCCGCCACATAGGTCGCCATGAAAACCGTGCTCCGCTTCCTGCTGCGCTTTTATCAACTGGCGATCAGCCCGATGATGACGCCGAGCTGCCGGTTTTATCCGAGCTGTTCGAACTATGCGCTGGAAGCGCTGGACGTCCACGGCGCCGCGCGCGGCAGCTGGCTGGCGTTGCGCCGCGTGTGCCGCTGCCATCCGTGGCATCCGGGCGGGCATGATCCGGTGCCGGGCACCTCCCATTCCTCTACGACCGCTTGCGGTTGCAACCACTCCTGATTGAAATAATGGATATCAATAAACGTACCATCCTGTGGATCGTGTTTGCGGTGTCGCTGTTTGTTCTGTGGAACAACTGGCAAGTCTCGAACGGCCGTCCATCGATGTTTGCACCACCGCCAGCGCAGACGGCCAAGGCGCCTGAGGCGAAGAAATCCGACCTGCCGGCCGCTGCTGCCGTGCCGGGAGCGGCTGCCACCGCCGCCGCACCAGGCGCTGCGGAAGCCGCGCCGTTCAAGGCCGAGCGCATCACCATCACCACCGACGTGGTGCGGGCCGATATCGACACCCAGGGCGGCACCATCAAGCGCCTGGAACTGCTCAAGTACAAGGAAAACGGCCACCCTGGCTGGTTCAACGGCTGCTTCGGCCTGTTCAAATGGTGCGAACCGGGCGACAACAGCAAGAACGTGGTGCTGTTTGACGTCGATGCCGGCACCGGCAAGACCTATCTGGCCCGTACCGGCCTGATCGGCGCTGGCGTGCCCAACCATAACAGCGGCTTTGTTGCCAAACCTGGCCCGCGCATGCTCAACGACGCCAACCAGGTGCAACTGGTGCTGGAATCGGAAGAGGGCGGCGTCAAGCTGACCAAGACCTTCACCTTCAAGCGCGGCGACTACGTGATCGGCGTGCGTCATGACGTCACCAACACCGGCGCCGCGCCGGTATCGCCGCAGCTGTACCTGCAGCTGGCGCACGACGGCAACAAGCCGGCCGGCGATTCCTTCTTCAACAGCAGCTACACCGGTCCGACCCTGTACACCGATGAAAAGCACTACGAGAAGCTGAAGTTCGAAACCCTGGAAAAAGAAGCGCAGGAAGCCGCCAAGACCGGCAAGCCGATGCTGCAGGACCACGCGACCAAGGCCGACAACGGCTGGATCGCGATTTCGCAGCACTTCTTCGTCTCGGCCTTCATTCCTCAGCCTAAGCTGATGCACGATATCGAGACCACCAAGATCGACACCAACGTCTACGGCATCAGCGTCAAGCAGCCGCTGGGCACGCTGGCGCCGGGCGCGACCGTGTCGAACGACGCCAAGCTGTTCTCGGGTCCGCAGGAAAACGCGTTGCTGGAACCGGTGACGCCAGGCTTGGTGCTGGTGCGCGACTACGGTTGGCTGGCCGTGATCGCCAAGCCGATGTTCTGGGTCATCGAGCACATCCACGGCGTGCTGGGCAACTGGGGCTGGACCATTATTGCGTTCACCATCCTGATCAAGCTGCTGTTCTTCCCGCTGTCGGCCGCCGGCTACCGCAGCATGGCCAAGGTCAAGCTCGTGACGCCGAAGATGCAAGCCATCCGCGAGCGCTACAAAGGCGACCCGGCCAAGATGAACCAGGCCACCATGGAACTGTACAAGCAGGAGAAGATCAACCCGCTGGGCGGCTGCCTGCCGATCCTGGTGCAGATGCCAGTGTTCATCGCGCTGTACTACGTGCTGCAATCGGCCGTGGAAATCCGCGGTGCACCATGGGTGGGCTGGATTACCGACCTGGCGCAGCATGATCCGTACGCCATCCTGCCGGTGCTGTATGCGATTTCGATGTTCATCACCACCAAGCTCAACCCTGCACCGGCGGATCCGATGCAAGCCAAGATGATGCTGTTCATGCCGCTGGCGTTCTCGGTCATGTTCTTCTTCTTCCCGTCCGGCCTGGTGCTGTACTGGGTAGTGAACAACGTCCTGTCGATTGCCCAGCAATACGTGATCTCGAAGAAGTTCGGCGCGGTAGAACCGGCTAAAGCCTGACCAGACTGTTGCTAAAAAGCTCCATGTGCGCTTGCCGCGGCCCAGGCCGCCGCAAAGCCACATGGAGCTTTTTTTTATCTAATACAATGCCTGTATGAATATCGATTCCTCCCCCATCGCCGCTATCGCCACCGCACCGGGGCGTGGCGGCATCGGCGTCGTGCGCGCCTCCGGCAAACAGCTGCAGCCGCTGATTGCCGCGCTGTTTGGCGATAGCAGCCTCAAGCCGCGCCACGCGACCTACATCCCGTTCACGCAGGCGGACGGCAGCGTGATCGACCAGGGCATCGCCATCTGGTTCAAGGGCCCCCACTCGTACACCGGCGAAGACGTGCTGGAACTGCAAGGCCACGGCGGCCCCATCGTGCTGCAAATGCTGCTGGCGCGCGTGCTGGAAGCGGGCGAAGCACTGGGCTTGCGCCTCGCCGAGCCTGGCGAATTCACACGCCGGGCTTATCTGAACGACAAGCTGGACCTGGCGCAGGCCGAGGCAGTGGCCGATCTGATCGACGCCTCGACCGAAGCGGCGGCCAAATCGGCCTCGCAATCGCTGTCGGGCGCGTTCTCGAAAACCGTGAACAAGCTGGTGGCCAGCGTCACCAACCTGCGCATGCTGGTGGAAGCGACCCTGGACTTTCCGGAAGAAGAGATCGACTTCCTGGAAAAATCCGACGCGCGCGGCCAGCTCAAAGGCATTGTTGACGCTTTAGAGCAAGTCTTCAAACAGGCGGCGCAGGGCGCCTTGCTGCGCGAAGGCCTGAACGTGGTGCTGGTCGGCCAGCCGAATGTGGGCAAATCCTCGCTGCTGAACGCGCTGGCGGGCAACGACGTTGCCATCGTCACGCCGATCGCCGGCACCACGCGCGACAAGGTCACCGAAACCATCCAGATCGAAGGCATCCCGCTCAACATCATCGACACTGCCGGCATCCGCGCGGCGGAAGAGGCGGTGGACGTGGTGGAGCGCATCGGCATCGAACGCACCTGGGGCGAAGTGGGCAAGGCCGACGTCATCCTGCACCTGCTGGATGCCGACCACGGCCCGTCGCGCGCCGACGAAAGCATCGTAGCCGCCTTCCCGGACGGCGTACCGGTGCTGCGCATCTGGAACAAGATCGACCTGTCCGGCCACAAGCCGGCGGTGGACGTGATGGGCGACGCCACCCACATCTACCTGTCCGCGCACGAACACATCGGGATCGACCTGCTGCGCAAGGAGTTGCTGCGCATCGCCGGCTGGCAACAGACGGGCGAATCGCTGTACCTGGCGCGCGAACGCCATCTGATCGCACTGAAAAACGCCGGCGCCCACCTGGCGCGTGCGGGTGAACATGCGGCGCAGAACGACCAGTCGCTGGACCTGTTTGCCGAAGAACTGCGGCTGGCGCAAGTTCAGCTGTCCAGCATCACTGGCGCCTTCTCCTCCGACGACCTGCTGGGTGTCATCTTCAGCCGCTTCTGCATCGGCAAATAAACTCCGGGGTCAGGTCCGTCATTTCTACACGAGCTGAGCCGTAGCGCAAGCTACGGCTCAGCTCGTGTAGAAATGACGGACCTGACCCCGGATTGTTAGTAGGGCGAGCCGGTGACGTTGAGCTTGACTTGCCAGAGGGCGCCGGCGCCTGTGATATAGAGGGTCTTGCCATCGCTGCCGCCAAACGCGGCGTTGGTGACGTTGGCGTCAACCTTGATGGTGGCGATTTCTTTGCCGGCAGGCGTGAAGACGCGCAGGCGCCGGTCTTCGTGTTCGGTCACGTAGATGTTGCCGTGGCAGTCGACCGCCATGCCGTCCGGCACGCCCAGCTTGCCGACCAGCTCTTTGCCCCGCTGCGGCACGCCATTGACGATGGCGTAGGAACGCAGCACGCCGTGATCACCGACCATGCCGTTCACATACAGCACATCGCCGCGCGGCGACAGCGAAACGCCGTTCGGATTGCGCAGCGTGTCGTCTACTACGGTGACCTTGCCATCGGTGGCGACGCGGTACACGCGCGTCTTGTCCTGGCCGCCCGGCGCAGCGGTGCGCTGGAAGTCGGGATCGCTGAAGTACAAGGTGCCGTCCGCAGCCAGCGCCATGTCGTTCGGTGAGTTGAAGACCTGGCCCGCATATTCTTTGACGATGTCGCTGCGCTGGCCGTCCAGCGTGTAGCGCGACACGGATTTGTATTTGTGGGTGGCGGCGATCAGGTTGCCTTTGCCGTCGGTCGCCAGGCCGTTGCTGCCGCTGTCGTCGATGACGACGCTGACTTTGCCGTCCGCATCCAGTTTCATGATGCGCGACGGGAAGCCGGGGCCGAACGTGAAGTCGGAGAAGTACAGCGCGTCCTTGATCCACACGGGACCTTCGTACAAGCCCGGCTCGCTGCGCGTGGTGTTGGCGGCGGCGATGCGGGTGGCGCGCAGTTCGCCCGCGGGCGCGGTGCCGGTGCACGTTGCGGGCGCTGCCATGGCGGTGGCGGTGGACAGGGCGGCGGTCAGACTCAGTACGATGTGGCGTAGTTTCATGGGGTGGCGTTGTCGCGGACGTTGAATGAAATCAGGAACTCCCGCGGTATCGCCGCAGGGAAGGGCGCGCACGCGCGGATGGCGCTGATCGCCGCACTATCATAGCTGACCCTGCCTGAAGTCTGGTACACCATGATCTGGTAGATGTTGCCTTTGTCGTCCAGCACCACGTTGATGTCGGCCCGGTGCTGACCCGGTCCCAGATCCATGGCCCCGGTCGGCATGTGCGCCTTGATTTTCTGCAGCATCTCCGGCGGCAGTTGCTGGACCACGGGTGGCGCGGTTTGCGGCAGCTGCGGAAAGCGCGGCGCAGGTGTGGTGTCGGCGTGCTCGCTGTTGTAGTTATAGGCCACGCGCACCAGCTGAAGCAGCACCAGGAATAAGACCCAGCCCGCACGCGACGACAGGTTGATGTTGAATCTGGGCCACCAGGATTTCTTCGGCGGCGGCAGGGCGTCAAAGCGTGCGCGCCACTGCGCCACCATGCCGATGTTGCTGACCACTGACATCCACACGGGGAAGTAGGCGGCCATGCGTTCGGCATACGGCAGGTCGTTGCGCAGCTGGTAGTCGGATGGGGTGTCGTCCTTGCGCAGCAGGTCCAGCACGGCGCGGTTGATCATCAAATCGGCTTCGGGCAGGTGCGCGAAGATGGTGTGTTCTTCGATGGCCTTGTCGATCAGCGCGCCTGCGCGGCCCAGCTGCAGCAGGCGGCGCCGGTCGTCGCTCCACTGGAATATCTTGCAGGCGACGGTGAACAGCAGGTCGTGCCCCGGCCGCCAGCCGCTGGCCAGCTGTTGTGCAATATGGGCTTCGAAGTAGATGCGTGCGCTGATGTTGAGCAGGCGGTCGTCGTCCAGGCTGTGCTGCAACGCCTGCTGCCACGGGACAGGATTGCGCACGTGGTGGTCTTGCAGCAGCTGCTGCATGGCGGCGCGGAAGTCTTCCAGGACGGCGGCGGCCAGCCGTTGGGGATCTTCGTGCGCGATCTGCTGCGGTTCGGATGCGGCCTCGGGCTGGATGCCCAGGCTGACGGGTGTGCGCGGCATGCCGTAGTCTGGGGCGACCGGTTCTGGCCTCAGCGGCGCTGGCGCGGCGGCGGAGTCGGTGGCCTGCTGGTCGCGCCAGGCGAGCCAGCTCAGTGCGGTCTCATAGGCCTCGCGCAATTCCTGGAATGCGGCGCCATCCTGCTCCTGGTCGATGAGCTTGAGCTCGCGTGCATAGGCGCGGCGGATGGCGCGGGCGTCGGTTTCGGTATCCAGGCCCAGGCGTGCCAGGAATGGCATGGTGTCGCGCATGGTGTTCAGTTCGGGTAGTCGGGCAGGAAGCTCTGGCTCTCCAGTGCATCCAGCAGTTCGCCGAAGGCCTTGGCGGCCGGGCCAAACTGTTTCTTGTCCTGGGTTTCCAGCGCCTGCTCAAAGCGCGTGATCTGTACACCCAGGTGTTCACGCACGTTGCCGCGCAGCTGCTGGTACAGGCGTTCGCCGCGCGCCAGCAGGGTGCGGTTTTCCATCTGGTCGCGCGGGTGGATTTTCAGCGCAGACAGGGCGGCAAAGCGTTGCGCGATTTCCTGCTCGCTCAGCATGCCGGGATTCCCTTCGATCAGCAGCGTGTTCTGTTGCTGGGTCTTGACGATGGTGGCTTCCACTTGCAGCAGGCCGTTGACGTCGTAGGTGAAGCGCACATCGACGCCAGCGTCTTCCTGCGGGCCGCCCGGCAAATTCAGTTGCAGCGAGCCGAGCTTGATGTTGTCGCTGGCCATGCGCGCCTCGCCCTGGAATACATTGAGCACCAGCTGCTGCTGGTTTTCCTTGAGCGGGTAGTAGCGTTTGACGCGGCTCACCGGCACCACGCTGTTGCGCTCGATAATCGGGTCGAAGTGGCCGTGTGAATACACGTCCTGGCCCAGGCGCATGGAGGTGTCCACGCCCAGCGAGTAGGGCGCGACGTCGGTCATCACCACTTCATCAAGTGCGGCGTCGCGCGCTTTCAGGCCGGCCTGCACGGCGGCGCCGAGCGCCACCACTTCGTCCGGGTTGATGTCGCATGACGGGAAGCGGCCGAACATGCGCGCCACCAGGCGCCGCACCATGGGCATGCGCGAGGCGCCGCCGGCCAGTACGATGTTGTCCAGTTCGCTGCTGGGCAGCTGGGCGTCGCGCAGCGCGCGGTCGACCGGATCGCGCAGGCGCGACAGCAGTGGTGCGCAGATTTTTTCAAATGCGGCCTCGTCCAGTTCCATCGCGTACTCGGCGTCGTTGTCGCGGATGCGGATGGTGGTGCTGGCCGTGTCGCTGAGCGCGCGCTTGGCCAGCTCGACCTGCGCATGCAGGCGCTGCATGAAGCCGGCGTCGTTCTTGTAGCTGGTGGACAGCTTGTTGTGCTCGAAGAAGCGCTCGACCACGCAGGCGACAAAGTCTTCGCCGCCCAGGAAGTTGTCGCCGGCCGAGGCGCGCACTTCCATCACGTTGTCGAACAGGTCCAGCACCGAGACGTCAAAGGTGCCGCCGCCCAGGTCGAATACGAGGAATTTGGTTTCGCTGTCGCGCAGGTGGATGCCGTAGGCCAGCGCCGCTGCGGTCGGTTCGTTGAGCAGGCGCTCGACTTTGAGCCCGGCCAGTTGGCCAGCCGCGCGCGTGGCTTTACGCTGGGCGTCGGAAAAGTAGGCCGGTACGGTGATGATGGCTTCCGTCACCGGCTGGCCCAGTGCCGCTTCGGCATCTTCCTTCAGCGAGCGCAGGATCAGCGCCGACAGTTCTTCGGGCCGGAAGCTGCGCGTGCCGAGCTGGATCTGGCGGTCGCTGCCCATGTGGCGCTTGAATGCGGCCGTGCTCAGCAGGGGATGGGTTTGCAGCCGTTCGCGCGCGGCGCGGCCGACCAGGATGCTGCCGTCCTCATCGATGCTGACGCAGGACGGCGTCAACACGTCGCCCAGGCTGTTGGGGAGGAGACGGGCGGCGCCGTTTTCCCACACGGCGATCAGGCTGTTGGTGGTGCCCAGGTCGATGCCAACTATCATGCGCTATCCTCTGCTGAATGTTTCACTCCAGCATCTTACCTCAGATACGCAAGATAGTTGGTAAATTGATAGCCTTTGTTGCTTGCCAAGTCAGGCGGCGCTGGCTTGCTCGCCACGGTAGACGATCACGCAGTCGCGGCCTGCATGCTTGGCCGCATACAGGCAGCTGTCGGCGGCGGCCAGCAGGGCAGCGGCGTCGTTGAGCGTGTCCTTGTCAAAGGTGGCCACGCCGATGCTCATGGTGACGTGCGGCTTGGTGGCCTTGGGCGAATGGGCCAGGTTCAGCGAGGCGATCTTGGCGCGGATGGTTTCCGCGTGCAGCGCGGCCTGCTCGGCGCTGGTGTCGGGCAGCACGGCGGCAAACTCTTCGCCGCCGTAGCGCGCTGCCAGGTCGGCCGGCCGCTGCAGCATGGAGGCAAACGCTTCCGCCACCATGCTCAGGCAGGCGTCGCCCTGCTGGTGGCCGAAGTGGTCGTTATAGGCCTTGAAGGAGTCGATGTCCATTAACAGCAGCGACAGCTGGCCATCGTTGCGCATGGCGCGGCGCAGTTCGCGGTCCAGTGCGACGTCGAAGTGGCGGCGGTTGGCGATGCCGGTCAGGCCGTCCACATAGGATTGCGCGCGCAGTTGCTCGGCCTGGCTGCGCAGCTGGCGCTCGCGGCCGACGATGGTGCTGATGTCGCTCACTTCAATCAGGCAGTAGCGTTCCTTGCCTTCGTTGAACGGCGTCACCGACACCGCTTGCTCGACGCGTTCGCCGCCCCAGCTGCCGGCCGGATACAGCGGAAACGGCGACGGGTTCAGCGCCGGCGACAGGGTCTGCGGCAGATTGCTCTGCATCGCGCTCAACACCGCCTGCTCGAGGCGCTGGCCGCGCAGTTCGCCGTACAGGTCGAACAGATCCTGGCCCAGTACGCGGTGCGCCGATTTGCCGGAACGGCTGGCCATCCACTGGTTCCACATCACGATGTGCTGATTGATGTCGAGGACGATGAGTCCCAGCTGGGCCAGTCCGAGCACGCGCGCGGACAGGTGTTGCGGGGCAGGGGCGAGTTCTGACATGCGTGCTTTCCGGATGGGAATAATGTGCCGATTATAAGGGGTGCGTTGCGGCTTGCTGCACTATCGTTTCCGGCTTTTTCATTGAAAAATATTTCCTCATTCTGTAGCGGACCAAAAGTGTCGTTTGACGGCGATTTTTTGCCGATGCGGTGGATGTAGCGCTTGCGAGTAACCTGCTATTATTGATTGTCGCAAACGGTTATGCCGCTTCATGCAACCGTTGAGAATTCTCATGTTTGCGTCAATTCCGCTGAAGTAACCTTGCACAACTGACCTGCGCTTGGCCTGGAAAGGAGGGGATCGTGGAACCGATACAAGAGAGCGTCCCGGACGACGGGGCGGGCATGCCGCCACCGGCATCCGCCAGGCCCGTGCCACCAGTGCAGACGCGCCAGATGCTGCCGCCCAAAGGCACCTGCTGGTATTGCGAAAAGCCGCTGGATAATGTGCGCCGCTTTTGCGACAAGGAATGCGCTGACGCGTTTGATGAAGAGAAGGAATACACCCGCTAGATCGCAGGTCCGCCACCGTCAGGCCATCGCTGCCTGCAAGGTCGCCAGCGCCGTTTCAAAATCGAACTGGTGCGCCGCTTCCGTCACTTCCTGAAAAACTTCCACGCCAAGACTGGCCGCCAGCACGGTTGCCGATTGCTCCAGCACGTCAATTGCCGTGCCATCGCCCTCGTCCAGCAAGCGCGCCAGGTGCAGCAACAGCATGCGGGTTTCCGGCAGGTGCGAGGGCTGGGCGGCGGCTGTGTGCTCCACCAGCATGCCGTGCGGATCGCCGTCAAGCACACCATCGATAATCGTGACCAGGCTGCGCAGCGCCTGTTCCAGCTGCACCAGCAGCGATGACCAGCTGGAGGCCGGTCCCGCGCACACCGGTTCCAGCTGCGCCGCCAGCAGATACACCTGCTGCGCGCCGATCATGCCGGCCGCGCCCTTGAGCGTGTGGACGATGCGCTGGGCGTGGCCCGGTTCGCCTTCGACCAGCGCCTTGCGCGCCTCGTTGCCGCTGTTCGGGTAGCGCTGGCGGAAGCGGCGCAGGATTTGCATGTACAGCTCGCGGTCGCCCATCAGCTGCTGCAAGCCGGTTTCCACTTGCAGGATGTGGCCCCCTTCGGGCGCCGGCGGCAGGAGCTGGCTGGTAGATGTCATCGTGCTCAGTGTGATGGTTGTTACCGCTACGATAGCAGACCCCGTTCCATGGCATCGTTGAAATCGTGCAACACCCGGCGCTTTATTTGGTGGTGAACGACCAGCTGCGTGTGACTGCGGTGCCGCCCACTGTGCCGCTGAACGTGACATCGTAGGTGGTGGCGCTGCGCAGCGGCGCCAGCGGAATGATGGCCGCGGCGCTGGACACGGTGCTGGTGCCCGCGCCCTGGCTCAGCAGCCGGGTGGTCAGCGCCGTGCCGCCGCGCGGCGCCACGGTGAAGCTTTGCACCACCACAGGATTGTTGATGTCCGCATGCACGCTGATCGGGTAGCCCACTTCGTTCTGGTTGGGCACCGGGTCGGGTGACTCGTTGTCGCTGAAGAAGTTGGTCTGCACATTGACCTGGTTGTTGATCGGGTAGGTGACGATCTTGCCTGCGCCGAGGCCGTTGTAGCCATTCACCACCGCAAAGTCGGCCGTGAAGTAGGTATAGTTGCCGGTGGCTGCACCGGTGCCGATTTCTTTGAACACCGGCTCAAAAATAACGAAGCGGTGGTAAATGGCTGTAATCAGTTCTTCCGCCATGTAGAAGCCGGAATTGTTGGTGTTGGCCGCGATGACTTCGCCGGCCGCATAGGACCCGCTCAGGGTGTAGCCTGCGGCTTTCAGGCGGTCGGCCACGTCCACGCCGGTAAACCCGGCTTTGCCTTGGGTTTGCTCGTGCGTGATGGTGCTGTTGAGCCGCTGGTAGTCCGAATGCCCCTGGGCGGCCGTATCGATGCGGCTGTTGCGCGTGAGGACAGACAGCCCCAGCTGCGCGCGCCGGTAGTTGAACCAGTTGAAGCCGTCGGTCGCGGTATTGTTGACGGAGGCGGGCGCGCCCGGTTCCGGTGTCAACGGCGGTGTGGTGGTCGAGCCGCCGCCAATCGAGGTTGAACCACCGCCGCCGCAAGCGGTCAGCAGTGCCGTCGTGCATAGCGCCGCCAAGGGTAGTCGCCATTTGTTCATGATGAGCTCCTGTGCCATGTCCCGATTCTATGTCGGATTTCAAAATCAGTGCACGCATTAGACGCACCTTGGCAGCGGACCAAAGATGGTAAGCTTGCCGTTTCTTTGAAATTGCCCCTGCTTTGAAGCCATTACACCATCCGCGCATGCAGCGCGCCAAGTTTGCCTTGCCCAGCATGGTCACGCTGATGTCGATTGCCTGCGGCTTCGGCAGCATCGTCATCTCGGTCGATAATGCGCTGGTCGGTTCGGCCCATGACTACCGTCTGGCAGCCGTGCTGCTGGTGCTGGCCGGCGTGTTTGACGCGCTGGACGGCATGGTGGCGCGCGCCACCAATACCCAGTCCGACTTTGGCATGCAGCTCGATTCGATCGCCGACGTCATGAACTTCGGCTGCGCGCCGGGGCTGCTGCTGTACTGCTGGGGGTTCCAGCAACTGGGCCTGGATCATCCCACGCTGCTGCGTCTGGGCGGCATGGCGAGTTTCTTCTTTGTCGCCTGCGGCGCGTTGCGCCTGGCGCGTTTCAATGTCAACGTTGGCCGTACCGATCCGCGCTATTTTGTCGGCATGCCGATCACGGCGGGCGCCGCATGCGTGGCGTCGGTGGTGGTGGCCTGGCCGGACCCGGCCGCATCGGTGCTGCATGGCAGCCTGATCGTGCTGCTGCTGTTTGGCGTGGGCAGCCTGATGGTCTCCACCATCCGCTTCCCGAGTTCCAAGCAGAAAAAGAGCGTGGCCGCGCTGGTGCTGCTGGCGATCAATGTGGGCCTGCTGGTCTGGCTGCAGGCGCTGTACTTCGTGCTGTTCTTTGCGCTCTACATCAGCGCCACGCTGGCGCTCAACGCGGCATGGAAAACCGGCTGGACGGGCATCGCCCCGCCGGTCGTCTACACGGACGATTAAGCCACTTCGTGGCCGCGCGCGGCGCGCAGAATCTCAAACCACTGGCTGCGGCTCAGGCTGAACTGGGTCGCTTCCACCGCTTCCTTGACGGCCTGGATACGGCCCGAACCGGTCAACGGCACCGGGCGGCTCGGCAGTTGCATGATCCACGCAAACACCACGCTGCCAAACGGACGTTGCAGCTCGTCCGCCACTTTCTGGATCGCGGCACGCACGCGCACGCCGGTGGCGTCGTCGCTGCTGAACAGGCGGCCCCCGCCCAGCGGCGACCAGATCATCGGCGCCACGCCCAGGTCTTGCAGGCCGTCGAAGGTTTCGTCAAACATCGGCGCCACGTGCAGCGGCGAGAATTCGACCTGGTTGGTGGCCAGCGCGATGCGGCGGTTCAGGCTTTCGAACTGGTGACGCGTGAAGTTGGACACGCCAAAGTGCTTGACCTTGCCATCCTGGCGCAGGCGTTGGAAAGCGCTGGCGATGGCGTCAAAATTCATGAGCGGATCGGGACGGTGGATCAGCAGCAGGTCCAGATGGTCGGTGCGCAGCTGGCGCAGCGAATTCTCGGCGGAAGCAATGATGTGGCTGGCGCTGGTGTCATAGTGCTGGATGGTGTGTTCCGGGCGCGCATCGGAGATCAGCTTGATGCCGCATTTGCTGACGATCTGCATATGGTCGCGCAGCGAGGGCTGCAACGCCAGCGCCTCGCCAAACGTGGCTTCCACCCCATAGCCGCCGTAGATATCGGCGTGGTCGAAGCTGGTAACGCCCATGGCCAGCGCCTGCTCTATCCATTCAACCCGCTGCTGCGGCGTGAGCTGCCATTCATTCATGCGCCACATGCCGGCCACGATACGCGACAGCGTCAGGCCGCCTGGATAAGTGATGAGGGATGGGCAGTTCAGGTCGGACATGAGCATGCTTTCAAGGTGAGGAGGTGGACAGGAATTATAGCCACAAGTGTGTAATTTAGTTACTTCCGTTGTTGTCGATTTTCATTGTATTATCGAAACGTGCGACCGACTGAACGGAGGGGTAACGTGGGCTTTCTATCGTTTCTGAGATCTAAACCGGAGCCACAAAAGCACGCCGCCAGTGCGCCTGCCGCGCCGCCCGCTGCTGCGCCAGCGCCGCGTCCGGTGGAAGATGCCGGCGCCATGGTGACGCGCGCGGAAATTGTCGACGAACGCCACCGCCTGTGCGGCTATCGTTTCAACGCACCGCAGCTGGAACCCGCATTGATCGATACCCTGGTGGCCGCCCATGTGCCGCAGTTTGCGCAAAACCGCATGGCGCTGGTGCAACTGAGCATGGACGCCGTGGTGTTCAATCGTCACCTGCCCCTGATCGCTCCGCACACGGTTTTCCTGCTGGACCGCAAGGCTGCCAACCTGCCGGCCGACCAGATTGCCGGCCGCATGGCGGCGCTGCGCGAATCCGGCTGCAAGGTGGCGTTGCGCGGTGTCACGCTGGATGTGGAAGATGCGCCGCTGCTGACCGCCTGCGACATCGTGGTGCTGTACTTGAATGAACATACGTTGGCCGAGTTTCAGACCCTGACCAAGCAGCTGCGCCTGCGCTACCAGGAGCTCAAGCTGATTGTGGATGGCGTCGAATCCTGGGACGAGCAGCGCATGTGCGCCTCCTGGGGCTGCAATTATTTCATGGGCCATTTCCTCACCACCAGCGACAAGGTGGACCCGGACGCCAAGATCGACCAGAGCCGCATGACCTCGATCGAGCTGCTGAACCTGCTGCGCACGGATGCCGAGCTGCCGGCCATGATCGAGGTGGCCAAGCGCGATCCCGGCATGACTTACCAGGTGCTGCAATGGGCGAACGCGCCAAGCAATGGCCAGGCCACCAAGGTGACCAGCCTGCAGCAGGCATTCATGGTGCTGGGCCGGAACCAGCTCTACCGCGGCCTGACCGTGTCCATGTTCCGCCTTGGCGGCGGCGCCACCAAGGAACGCGATGAATCGCTGCTGGAAGTGGCGTTGACGCGGGCGCGCTTCCTGGAAACCTGCAGCCGGCTGCCGCAGACCAAGCGCGATGAGTTGTTCCTGGTGGGGCTGCTGTCGCTGTTCGATGTGCTGCTGGGCGTGCCAATGGCCAATCTGGTCAGCAAGATGCACCTGTCGGACGATATCCGCGACGTGCTGCTGCACAGCGAGGGCGCTTACGGCCCGTATCTGATGATGGTGCTGCTGCTGGAGCGCGACAAGGTTGACCGCGCGCTGGAGATTGCGGCCAAGTTGGAGGTGGAGATGGAGGCGCTGCCGTCCGTGGGGCAGGCGGCGTTCCAGTGGGCGCAGGAGTCCATGCACCACACCAGCGCCGACGACTGATAAAAAAAGCCCGCCGAAGCGGGCTGGTCAGATTATTTCAGCCAGAGGCGGATCGAATCCCAGGCGCGGCCGAAGATCGAGGCTTGCTCGACGGTTTCCAGCGCCACCACCGGCAGTTCCAGCATTGGCTTGCCGTCCACCATCATCTTCAGGGTGCCGACGCGGCTGTTTTCAGCCAGCGGCGCGACCAGCGGGTCTTTGCGTTCCAGCGCCGGCTTCATCTTGCCTGCCACGCCTTTCGGCACGGTGACCATGACGTCGTTGGCAAAGCCGATCTTGACCTGGCCCTTGGCGCCTTTCCAGACTTCCGGCGTGGCGATCGGCTGGCCTTTGGAGTACAGCTTCACGGTGTCGAAGTTCTGGAAGCCCCAGTTCAGCAGCTTCTGGCTTTCCTGGGTACGTACCTGGTCGGACGAGGTGCCCAGCACCACCGAGATCAGGCGGCGCTCGCCGGCGCCGTTGGGACGGTGGGCCGAGGCGATCATGCAGTAGCCGGCCGCTTCGGTGTGGCCAGTCTTCATGCCGTCCACGGTCGGGTCCAGCCACAGCAGGCGGTTACGGTTCGGCTGGGTGATCTTGTTGTAGGTGAAGGTTTTCACCGAATCAATCTTGTAGAACTCCGGGAAGTCCAGGATCACGCGCTTGGCCAGCACCGACAGGTCCTGCGCGGTGGAATAGTTTTCCGGCGACGGCAGGCCGTGCGGATTGGCAAAGTGGGTCGAGGTCAGGCCCATGCGCTGGGCTTCCTTGTTCATCATCACGACGAAAGCGGATTCATCGCCAGCCACCGCTTCGGCCAGCGCCACGGCGGCGTCGTTACCCGACTGCACCATCAGGCCGTACAGCAGGTCGTTGATGCTGACCGGGGTGGCCGGATCAATGAACATCTTGGAGCTGCTGGTGTCGACCTTCCACGCCTTGGTGGAGACATTGACCATTTGCTTGAGGTCGATCTTCTTGTCGCGCAGCGCGGTGAAGGCGACGTAGGCGGTCATGATCTTGGTCAGCGAGGCCGGCTCGATGCGGGCGTTGGGATCTTGCGAGGCGATAATCTGGCCGCTGGTCGCGTCCAGCAGCAGCCAGGACTTGGCGGCGATGGTCGGGGCCGGCAGCGTCTGCGCCACGGCCGAGGTCATCAACATCACACTGGTGGCTAGTGCCGTGATAATTTTCTTCATAAGATCTGGTGTAAAAGTTAAAAGCCCGGTGATTATAGTGGCTTAGTCGGCGCTTGAGGTGTCCTCTTCAGCCTCGGTTAAGCGTGGACGGTGCCACAGCTGCGTGACCCAGCTCTTGATGTGACCCAGTTTGCGGTGGAAGAAATGGTCGGCGCCAGGGATGACGATGACGGGAATGTCCTGCGGGCGCAGCCAGTCCAGCACGTCGATGAGGGGAATGATGTCGTCGTTTTCGCCGTGGATCAGGATGGTGTCGGCAGGCACTTCGGCCAGCTCCCATTTTTTGGCGGCGGTGCCGACCAGCACCAGACGCTCCGCCGGCGTACCGGCCGCCGCCAAACGCTGGGCCAGGTGCGACTGCACATAGGTGCCGAAGGAGAAGCCCGACAGTGCCACCGGCAGGCCGGGGAATTTTTCCACCATCCACGCATGCAGCAGGCCCATGTCGTCGGTCTCGCCCTTGCCGTGGTCGTGCACGCCTTCGGAGGCGCCGACGCCGCGGAAGTTGATGCGCGCCACCACATAGCCCAGGTTGACGAAGGTACGCATCAGCGTGACGGCCACCTTATTGTCCATGGTGCCGCCGTACAGCGGGTGCGGGTGGGCCACCAGCGCGACGCCGCGCGGTGCGATGCCCGGGTAGTCAATCACGCCTTCCATCTGGCCGGCGCCGCCAGCCAGGGTAAATTTTTCGCTTTTGTTCATAGACCTTAGATTTTGAGACGTTCCACAACCTTGCCGTTGACCAGGTGGCTGTCGATGATTTCATCGACGTCGCTGGTGTCGACGTAGGTGTACCAGGTGCCTTCCGGATAGACCACCAGCACCGGACCATCTTCGCAGCGGTCCAGGCAGCCGGCCTGGTTGATGCGGACCTTGCCGTGGCCGTTGAGGCCGAGTTCCTTGCAGCGTTTTTTCGCATGCTTTTGCGCGGTTTCGGCGCCATGGGCGCCGCAGCTGTCGCGGCCGTCGTCACGCTTGTTCATGCAGAAGAAAACGTGGTGTTTGAAGTAGGGAGTGTCGCTCATGGCTATACCTCGGTGAGTTGGTAGCCGCTATGATACCTTGGCCGCGTTCAGCTTGTGGGACGGCAGCCACAGGAACCAGACCGCAAAGAACGGCCACAGCAGCGACAGGAACTGCGCCGCCCCATTGAAATTCAGGAATTTACCCTGCACCCATGTTTGCAAAGTTGCCACGAAATACGGATTGGCCGGCGTGGTGTTGATGATGACCAGACCCAGCAGCAGCGTGGTCACGGCCAGCCGCCGCTGCGCCACGTGCGGCGCATAGGTCAGGCCGGCCAGCATGATGGCGCCGATCAGGAACCCGGCCTGGGCGCCCGGCGTGACCCAGACAAACGCATTTTCAGGCGAGAACAGCAGCGCGGTCGCCAGCGCCTTGACCACCACCGAGGCCGCCACCATGGCGCTCAGCAGCAGGCCGCGCGGCGATGGCTTGCGCAGCAGGCACAGCAGCGTCAGGCCGGCGCCCACCATGCCGCATGCGGTGATGATGGTTTCGGACAGCCAGTATTGCTCGACCGTGAGCTCGACGTCGGGGCGGATCATATTGCCAAGGTCGATTTCCATGTCCAGCAGCTGCGACAGCCATTCGGACAGGATCGGCAGCAGCTGGCCCAGGCCGTACAGGAAGTTCTGCGGATAGATCTGCGCCAGCGGCCACAGCGCCAGCAGCACCAGGCCCTGGCTGGCGTGCGGCGCGAACCAGGCGCGGCGCAGGCGCTGCAGCTGGCTCTGGTCCAGCAGGCGGCGCACGGTGAGTACGCCGATCAGCGCGCCTATGGCGCAGCCGACGGCGTTGGTGTAGAAGTCCAGGTTGGATGAGACGCGGCTGGGCAGGTAGGTCTGCACCGCCTCCATGGTGCCGGACACCAGCAGGCCGCAGGCGCCGGCCAGCAGCAATGCCCAGATGCCTTTGACGCGCGGGTAGAGCGCGTACACGATCAGTATGCCGAACGGGATGTAGCCGATGACGTTGATGATGGCGTCAAATTTGGTCCAGTAGCGCGGCATGCTGGTCGTCTCGAGGAAGATCAGCGGCGACAAGCCCTGGTTATGCCAGCCGGAGAAAGGAAACCAGCTGGCGTAAATAATCAGCAGCAGATAGGCCAGCAGCGCCGCGCGCGTGATCGGCGAGGTGCGGCTGACCGGCGCCAGGGGCGGCGTGGCCTCTGCGGGCGGCGGTGTGGCCGCAGTTGGCGAGGGAGCCGGTGCTGGCGCCGCCGGCTCCGCTGGCGTGTTTTCCGTCATTCCTTGGACGGCGGCAGCGCCGCCAGCCAGGTGATGAGATCCGCCGCCACGGCGTCGCTGGCCGCCGACAGTGCGCGCGCGCCGCCTGCCGCATCCGCGCTGGTCGCTGCGACGCTGCTGCTGAAGGTCTTCTGATCCACCAGCTTATGGCTGCGGAACACCGAGGCGCGCAAGGTCAGGGTGCCATTGCTGCTGGTGGCCGTATCGAAGTTTTGCGCAAAGTCCTCCACCTCCATGCGCAGCACGGTGGTGCTGGCGGCAGCGTCGGTGGTCGCCAGCACTTTCACGCCAGCCTGCGCGATGCGCGCCTTGATGCGCTGCGTGAGCAATTGCGCCGGCGTGGCAGTCCACTGGTTATATGCGTACGGGCGCGGCTGGTTGGCGTCGGAATACAGCAGGCGATAGTGCATGCGCTCCGTCTCCAGCGCGGCCGGACCGGCAACGTCGGCGATGATGAGCGGCGCGATCTTGCTGGCGCTGGTGGGCGTGGCAGCCGTTAGCGGGCCGAAGTCGTATTGCGCGGTGGGCTGGCCTTTGCTGGCGCAGGCGCCCAGCAGCGCAGCGGTAGCGGCAATCGCGATGGCGTTACGGATGGTGGCGGTGGTCGTCATCTCGTGGTCCTTATTTGCTTGGCGCGGTAAAGCCTTCTTCGCCGGGGCCGGGCGGAGTGCCAGGTGAGCCGAAGATCAGGCTTTGCGGACGGTCGTTAATCTTGTTCATGGTCTTGCGCAGTGCGCGCATCGAGGCCTTGGTGTCGTCGGACAGCGAATTCACCTGCGGCAGCGTGTCCAGTTCCAGGCCGCCGGCGACTGCATCCACCGAGCCGCCGATGCGCTCCACCGTGGTGGTGACGCGGTCGATCGGACCGCCTGGCGCCTGCAGGCCGGTGGTCAGCTTGTTGACGTCCGTGGCCAGTGCGGTGACGGAGTTGAGCGTCTTCTGCGTCTGGTCGGCCAGTGCCGGCAGCTTGTCGATGGTCGGCTGCAGCTTCTCCGGCAGCTCACGGTACTTCTGCGCCGTTTCACTGACGTCGGAGAACGCGCCCAGGATGGTCTTCTGGTTGTCGGGGCTCAGCAAGGTGTTCAGGCGGCGTGTAACTTCCTCGGTTTGCGTCAGGATTTCCTTGCCGCGCTTTTCCAGCTGATCGAAGAAGCCCTGGCGCAGCGGGATGCGTGCCGGATGGTCGCTACTGGATGGCATGAGCGGCGAGCCGGCCTTGTCGTCATCGAGCGCGATGAAGGCGATGCCGGTCACACCCTGATAACCCAGCGAAGCAAAGGTGGTGGTGGTGATGGGCGCATCGGTGTTGATGTTGAGCGTGACCAGGATCTGGCCGGCCACCTTGGTGTCAAACGCGATGCCGCCGACGCGGCCCACTTCCAGGCCCCGGTAGCGTATCGGCGCCTGCGGATTCAGGCCGGGGATGGACTGCGCGGTGGCGATCACGTAGGGCACGCGCTCGACGCGGTCGCGGTTGAACCAGAGGCCATACAGGATCGCCGCTATCAGCAGCGTGATCGTGAAGAAGCCGGTAGTGAGGGCATGGGATCGGTTTTCCATCAGTGCTCCGTGGGTGTTTTTTCTTCCAGCGCTTCCAGTGCGCGGCGGCCGCGGTCGCCGAGGAAGAACTCCTTGATGAACGGGTGATCGACTTTCAGCAGATCGCGCAGCGGGCCAAGCGCGATCACGTGTTTTTCCGCCAGCACGGCAATGCGGGTGGACAGGGCAAACAGCGTATCCAGGTCGTGGGTGACCATCACCACCGTCAGACCCAGCTCGCGGTGCAGCGATTTAATCAGTGCCACAAAAGCTTCCGACAGGTCGGGATCAAGGCCGGCGGTGGGCTCGTCGAGGAACAGCAGCTTGGGTTCCAGTGCCAGCGCACGCGCCAGCGCCACGCGCTTGACCATGCCGCCGGACAGGTCGGAGGGCATCTTGTTGGCGTGCTCGGGGCCCATGCCGACCATATTCATTTTCAGCAGCACGGCGTCGTGGATCAGGTCTTCCGGCAACACGTGCAGTTCGCGCATCGGCTGGGCGATGTTCTCAAATACCGTCAGCGCCGAATACAGCGCGCCCTGCTGGAACAGCATGCCCCAGTGATTGCGCAACTGCTGCAGCTGGGCAGAATCGATCTCGCTGATGTCTTCGCCGAACACGCGCACGCAGCCGCGCGCGGGGCGCTCAAGGCCCAGCATCTGGCGTACCAGCGTGGTCTTGCCGGTGCCGGAGCCGCCGACGATGGAGAGGATTTCGCCTTGCTCGATTTCGAGGTTCAAGTCCTGGTGCACCACGGTGCGGCCGTACTTGGTCCACAGGCCGGTGATCTCGACCACGGGCACGCTGCCATCGAGTGTCAGTTCGCCGGTGCCGGGGCCGCAGGTGCTTTCGTGTTCGCTCATCAGAACCCCACACCGCTGAAGACAATCGCAAACACCGCGTCGGCCAGGATCACGGCGGTAATCGCGGTGACCACCGACGTGGTGGTGCCGCGACCCAGGCTCTCGGTATTCGGCTTGATGCGCAGGCCGAAATGGCAGGACACCAGCGCAATCAGCATGCCGAACACCACGCCTTTGCCGATACCGATCATGTAGTTCGCCAGCGGCACGGCCTCCGGTAGCTTCAGCAGGAAGTATTGCGGCGACAGATTCAGCTCCATTTTGGCGGACACCATGCCGCCCAGCAGCGCGATGGTATCGGTCCAGATCACCAGCAGTGGCATGGCGATGGCCAGTGCCAGCACTTTGGGCAGGATCAGGCGGAAGCCGTGCGAGATGCCCATTACCAGCATGGCGTCCAGCTCTTCGGTCACGCGCATCACGCCCAGTTGCGCGGTGATGGAGGAGCCGGAGCGGCCCGCCACCAGAATCGCCGCCAGCAGCGGCCCCAGTTCGCGGATGATGCTCATGCCCAGCAGGTTGACCAGGAAGATGTCGCCGCCAAAGTTACGCAGCTGCTGCGCCGACAGATAAGAGAACACCACGCCAATCAGAAAGCCGACCAGCGCCGTGATGCCCAATGCCTGGAAGCCGGCGTGGTAAATATTGGCGGAGATTTCCTTCCATGGTCCGCGCAGGGGATTGCGGATAAACCGCCAGCTGTCCAGGACCACCTGGCCAATCAGGCGTATCAGCCCGGCCATGTGCTCGAAGAACAGCAGCATGGCAAAACCCAGCTTCATCACCAGCGTGAGACGGTGCTGGCGCGAGCGTGGCAGCTCCAGTGTGCCGGTGGTTTCGAGGCGCTTAAAGAATTCTTCCTGTTCCGGCGCCAGTTGCAGGCTGGCGGGCCGGGTCTTGCCCCAGGCGTTCCAGAACAGCTGGGCGCCGATGTGGTCCATGCTGTCGACCGCTGTCAGGTCCCATTTCAGGTGGTCGCCCTTGAATGATTTGAGGGCAGCGGTGATGGTGGCCATCGCCTTGCCCTGCGCCAGAGCGTGAACTTGCCAGGTGCCGCTTGCAGCGACAGCGCCAGCATTGAGGGTCAGGGTAGGCTCTTGGGCAGTAGGCATAAGCTCAAGTTTAAGGGAGTTTCGCCCCGGCCGCTACTTGTGTTCACGGCCGGGGTGCGGCCTCGCTCATAAGACATACCCGAAGGGCCGTGGGGTCTGCGGGGTACAAGCCTCAGGCGGCCAGCCTTCGGGCCTGGCGCTTGGGCGCTGGCGTCTCGGCAGCCTTAGGCTTCGCCCCCGCATAATCGCTGGCCAGCAGCGCTTCGGCATCGCCCTTGTCCATGCCCTGGGTTTGCAGATAGCGCGCCACCATGGCCACCAGCCGCTCCAGCGCAATGCGGTGGGTAGCGTCAGTATTCGCATACAGCCAGTCAGAGAAGGCCATAAAGCTCTGGAACGGCTGCTCGCCCAGCAGCACCGGCAGCGTGTGGCCGAAACGGCCGGAATTGGCCACCAGGTCCCAGTAGCGGGCAAAGCGCACCAGCCGTTGCATCGTGCTGAAGTCGATATCCTTGTTCGCCAGGATGGTATACGGCGGGTACGGATCGTAGACCATGCCGTATTCCTGCGTGTGGCGGATGATCGGCGTGCCGCGCAAACGCTTCAGGATGCCGAACTGGATCTCGTGCGGTTCCAGCGCCCACAGCTTGTTGAAGCCTTCGGCAAAGCTCTCCATCGTCTCGCCGGGCAGGCCGGCAATCAGGTCAACGTGCATGTGGGCGTGCGATTGCGTGGTTAGCCAGCGGATATTGTCGGCGGCCTTCTGGTTGTCCTGCTTGCGGCTGACCAGCGTCTGCACCGCAGGATTGAAGCTCTGGATGCCGATTTCAAACTGCAGCGCGCCGGGCGGGAACTTGGCGATGCCTTCTTTTAGTGCATCCGGCAGATGGTCGGGGACCAGCTCGAAGTGGGCGTAGACCGGATCGTCTGGATGGGCTTCCAGCTTATCCAGGAAGAACTGCATGATCTTCAGGCTGGTCTTGATATTCAGATTGAAGGTGCGGTCGACAAACTTGAACAGGCGCGCGCCGCGCTGATATAGCGACTCCATCTCGGCCAGGAAGCTGTCCAGCGCGAACGGCCAGGCCGTCTTGTCCAGCGCGGACAGGCAGAACTCGCACTTGAACGGACAGCCGCGCGAGGCTTCTACATATAAGGTACGGTTTTTGATGTCGTCATCGGTGTAGAGCGAGTAGGGCAGCTTGATCTCGGCCATGGGCGGCTGCACGCCGGCGTGCACCTTCATGAGCGGCTTGGGACCGTTGAGGATCTCGCCGCACAGCTTGGGGAAGGTGACGTCGCCCCAGCCGGTAACCACGTAGTCGGCCAGCTTCACAATCTCCTGCTCATTGGTTTCATGGGAAACCTCCGGGCCGCCCAGCACCACGGTCACCTGCGGCGCCACGCGCTTGAGCATGGCGACCACTCTGGCTGTCTCTTCGACGTTCCATATATAGATGCCGAAGCCGACGATGCGCGGCGCATGCGCCAGGATGCGTTCGACGATCTCGGTAGTCTTGGCGCCGATGACGAATTCCTGCAGACGCGTTTGCGATTGCAGCTCGCCCATATTGGCTAATAGATAGCGCAGACCCAGCGATGCGTGGGTATAGCGGGCGTTGAGGGTGGTGAGCAAAATAGACATACCGTATTTTACTTTACGAGAGGGGTTGACGACTCACATAGGCTGCGGCATAATCTCATCTCTCTGCTGCAGAACAAAACGATTCGCAGCGTTACAGAGACAAGATCTTTAAAAATTCAGAATCGATAAGTGTGGGCGTTTGATGCTGCAACAAAAAGCATTAAATGCTCCACAAGAAATAAGCAGTAGTAATACTGTCAGTATTTTGAGTGAGCGAACCATGGTCAGCAATGATCATAAAACAGAGATTAAACTAAAGAGTTTGATCCTGGCTCAGATT